>JBEKVV010000003.1:0-528358 GCA_049513715.1 Bathyarchaeia archaeon
AGTGGGGGGAACATGGTCTTCCCATTTATTACAGGGAAGGCTCCTGAAGCCCAAGATAATTCAGGCATTGGCGCAACGGCCGCAGGCGCGACAACGACATTGCTTTTGCCCGGAGGTATTGGCGGGCCAGCCCCGGCGTCAGCTCGTGCAATGGGAAGGCCTGGATAAGGATTCGAGATGGGTACTCCGAAAATAAGGAGCAAACACGCGAGACATATGAATGGTAAGGCTCGCGTCAAAACATGAAACCGAAGAACATTGGGTTCCGTTAAGTTATATTACTTATGACGTGTTGTGACTACAAAAACACGTGTGTAGCTTGAGGTGTACGCGGGATCAACCCTTTCTCGCTGCGGCCAAGCCTTTAAACCAATGACCTATGCTCAGAGGAAGTATGTTCAGTACACGTACCGTGAAATGTCGATTAGGCACAAGGAACAAGTCGCGATCAGAAAACGCAGGTAGTGGTATAGCAGATTCGGGAGAGTGAAATCTCGCGTACCTAATCCTGCGACTGAGGTCTAGCTGAATAGAAGCCACAACTCTCCAAACCATCCGAACCGATTGAAGCCTAGCCCAAGCAGCCACCAAACGGTTTGCCGCTCTTACGCACCAAACTACAATGTCACGTTACCCACTGAACGGTAACGTAACTTTGTCCTGGAGAGAACAGTAAAACTGAGAACTTTGAAATCTTTGACATTTGACGAAAATGGAACCTACTGAGAACTTCATAACTATGTCAGGCCGCATGAAGCATCGAGAGGAAGAACACCTGCTGAAGTAGCGGGCATCGAAATCGAAGGCGAGAACAAAGTGGCTCACTTTTCAAAACGCGAACTTACGACTCGGCACCAAGAAAAGGCAAACAAGATTGCCAAACTAGAGGTTCTTAGAGGACAAATTAAAAGGAAGTACGGACCGGAAAATGTTTGGTTTTTAGAAAAGATTGATGGCTATTCTCGGTTAGCACGCGTGAATGGTTTCCTAGGGACTCAAGACATAGCCTTTATCGGCCTGAACCCAAGTACCAGCAGATTCCCAACCAACGCTGACAAGTACTTCTACAGTCAGCTTCTTCGGCATGGTTTTGACGATGCTCATCTAAGCGATTTGGTCAAGATTAAAGCAGAGAACAAGAAGAATGATTTTGTGTGTGGTACTAGCGGTGCGGCCGGTCAAATTCTAAATGTGAATCATGTCTATTGAGCTAAACGTGATCGCTTAAGCGAAGCACGATTGGTTCCAGTTTGAACAGCCAGTCTTGGAGGATTAATCGCGGCCGACAAGAGGGAAAAAGCTCGTTAAGGGCTCCTTGTCAGCATCCATTCTGCCTAAAGACAGCTCAAAACGAGCCGAAAACCTGCTAAGTCGACAGTTCTAAACGACGGTGTGAAGCTAGCCCGAGGCTCCATTAAGAACCCATAGCTTGGTGAATAATCCTTAGGCCGTGTTCAATTCAAAATCCATGCTATGCTCAAATCGATAACGGTTTTTAGCGCTTAAATCGACATCGAACAATTCGGCATTTACCCAGCGTAACAACCAGCAATAAAGGTCGCTTTCGGCGGTAACGCGTCATTGTCGTTTGGTGTGGGAAGGCGCGGCAATCCGTTTGGTAAAACCGCCTTGGCATTGAATCACTTGATGAGAAACGTGTAGAATATCATGAAGGATAGGAAGGCAATTATTCCTAGAACCAAGAATGAAGCAATCTTGAACCCCGTTGGACCAGATAATGTGAGAGGTCTTCCCGCGATTACAGTGTAGCCACATTGCCGAGCTTGCTCTATTCTTTGTCGAAACTCTAATCTCAGTTCTTGTTCAATTGCCACCATCCTATTTACAGCAATTTCAGAGAACTGTTCGTTCCTCTTGATGAATAGAAGCCAAGAAATGAGTGCGACGGTCGCGGCAAAATCCGCGAATACAGGTATTAGGGGTGCATCTTCACTTGGCTTGCGATAGCGAGGCTACCCGTTACGGCCGCCAAACTTCCTCCGATTAGAATTGAGCCGAGTTGCCAGTTTAATGTAGTCAAGTGGATTGCATAACGGTTAGCTTCCCCGTATTCGATGAGTAGGCTTCTATGCCACTCTTCCACAGACAAATGATACTCAGAACATGAATGGACATGGTCTTTGTTTAATTCTTTCTACTTGCGTTCTGGATGATAGTCAGCCACTTGTCTTTCCCTTTGACCTGAATCCCTGCAAGTTCCGAGGGCGTTTTGCCGTTCAGGGCTTCGTGTGGTCGTATGTAGTTGTGGTAGATTTGCATACCTGAAAGAATCGGAGAATCCGTTCTCTTTAGAGTCCGCATTACCTTTTCGCGCTGGCGTAGTTCTCCGTTGAAGCGTTCCATGCGGTTGTTGTTGCGATCTCCTGCTAGTCGTATGTGGCGTATGTGTTCTGTGCGATCTGCAACCTTACCCGTCCAGAACTCATACGAGTAAGCTTCATGGAAGTTCGCCGCGCCATCTGTGATGAAGGTTTTCGGTTTCTTACCCGCAACTGCTTTCCCAAGTGCTAGAAGTGGTCGGACATCTGCCGTGTACTTCGTGCTAGCGACTTCTTGTGCTATCCAGAATCGTGTTTGGTCGTCCATTAGGGCGTAGAGGTACTTGAGGTTCCCTTTCATCTTCAGAAACATCTCATCCGCGCGCCAAGTGTCGGAAAGTTGCGGCTGAATCTTCGACAGATACTTCTCCATCAGGGTTGTGTACTTGTTAATCCACCTGAGAATCGTTCGTGGTGAAACCTCAACGCCAATCATGCGTAATGATCGGGCCGTGTTCCTTAGAGATTCACCGGAGAAGTACAACTGCATGGCTGCGGTTATGCCCTGTGGGCTATGCTTCATCTTCTCGAAACCAATATTCACCGTAAAGAATTTGCCACATGACTTACAACTGAATTTCTGAATGTCACCATACTTGTTGTGTCGAACACCCCACTTGATTATGCTCTCAGATTTGCAGAATAAGCAAGCGTGAATGTCAGTGATCGGCTCGATAACCCTAGCCTCGACCTCTTTCCTCACGGCTAGGCTAAGTTGGACAGCCCAAACGTGCTTGCATCGGACATTTCGATAGACGAAATCGGGGCAAGTACACAACCAACCGCCTGTTCGTTTCTTTGTAACATCATACATGCCGTTACCTGACTGAGAAGTTACACGGTAGAACCGTTCTTCTAATCTCATGATTTGATTGGACTTCTCAGCAATCATTCGGCCTCTTTCTTCACGAGAGAGAACTTGAGCCATACTACTGCACTACGAGTATTACGCATATGCGTACTATTGATATAAAGTTTTACCCATGTGGCTAAAGCAGTACCATTTCAGCACAACACATTAATACTACCATAATACACTAGGAATGCTTGAGATGACTATGCCCGAAACTGAAAGCGTGAAAAAAGAAACGACCTCAATCAAGGTTGACCCTGATCGATGGAAAGAGGTCAAAATTGAGGCAATCAGACAGAACAAAACAGTTTCCGATCTGGTCATGGAGGCGATAGCCGAATGGATGAAAGCGCACCGAAAGAAGTGACTGACGCGCACCCTGCGGACAAAGACAAGGTCACATGGGATACATGGTACCGCGTAGCGAGAGAAAACGTGATCTCCACTAAAGCGTCAATCAAGACTCAAATCGGCCTGTTAGAAGGCGTGGAACCACAGACCACGAATATACCGATCTACGCGTCCGCTCTTATGGCAAGCACCGTGAATGTTCTCAAGCACAGTATGACCATCTATGATGACTTGAAGATCATTCTTGAAGGTTTGAATTTTCAGTGGCAACAATTGTCAAGCCTTGAATCGAACATGAACACGAAAGTCAGAGTGTTGGAAGAAGCAGCAAGAGGTACTAGAAGCGACTTAGACGCTGAGATTGCGACAACTGCAAAAACGTTGTCAACAGTCAACGATTTCGTGACCCATTTCAAGCCTTTGCTTGAAGAACTTGAGAATGAACGACCAATAAGAAACAAAACATTGGGGAGAAAGTAGCCCTCATGACCGAAAACTTCGATGATTCACTAAGGCGCATTCAAGACATTGGAACGAATATCCAGAAAATGCTCGATGAGATCACAGGGAACGAAGTCATTGACGACTTCATTTACACCGAACAGCAAGAAAAGGAATGGCTGAACACCGTCCCAACCTTCACCAAACGAATTTACACAGCCATACCCACCAAACGTAGACGACGCGTTACCCTTTCGGCGGTAACGTTACCTTAACGTCGGTTCCCTCTGCCTGTTACTTTCCGTCTGCTGACTGAAAATGGACAAGTATCCCTGAACCGATGTGACCTTCACATCTAACGGTACCCAACTAGCGTTGCTAATCTTCTCTCTTAGCCTTCCATCTTCAGTGATAAAATAAGCGCACTTCTGGTAAGACGCTGTCGCAATCAAGATTGCATCATAAGTCTCTGTTCTCACTATGGTTCTCAGCTTTACGAACTCTCGAAAGTCATATTCATCACCGACAAACGAAATGTACTCGTGCGGTGGTTTGAAGAATTCCTGAGTAAGATGCGCCAACTGCTTGACAATGTCTCCAACATCTTCAGCAGTTAGTTGAATTGCGTGCTCCTCACGTTGGAACAATTTCGCAGTAATTCCCTGCGAGTGCATCTTCTCTTCAACGAATTGATCAACAAGTACAGAGAGTATCTCTGCGTATGTCAATTGAGAAGTAGTCAGCATACCTTGAAGTTGCTTGTCGGTTCTTACGCGTTCCAACAGGAGATATGATGGAACATACCTAGCTAGAACCTGGAACAAGGCTTCTCTATCAACTTTAGCAGTTCTAAGAGAAGCGTCAATGAACACCCAGTTCGCTAAGACACTAGTGTCCAAGAATCCCGTAACGTTCAAGGGCTTTTTCCCAAAAGGTCTTGCGTCTCTTCTTTCGACGCTTCTTAGGCAAAATCAGACCTCTTGGTTTACATGGTGTTATGATGTAAAAAGGGGTAACGGTACCTTTTTGTCAGATTGTTTTTGAGCGGGTCCTATCAAATTCTAGGGGGATGATCTAGGCTGTCAAGTGTCGATCAAGAATCGGTTGATAAACACATTTCATCGGTGCATGAGGTCGGGTATGCCTATCTAGAAAAACCTGACTACACGATTACAATGTTACCGCAGCTTCGGAGCTTAATATGTCATTGATGATTCTTGTCGGTTCGTTTCGCAAGCGATGCCATCTTATCCCCGTATATAGCGCTACAATAAGAGAAAGACATGATGCCACAACAAAAATCGTCACTGTCACACTAATTGGTTCGCTTGCGTGATACAATGTCGCAAGAGCAGCTAGCGCGGTGAAGAAGATACCTAGTGATGTTGTCATAAACCCGAAGTCTTGTGAGACGGAACCAAACGCCTGCCTAAGAGATTCTAGCTTTTCGCCCGTGATTTGATAGATTTTGATGGTGGGCGGAGTTGCATACATGATTCTAGGTGCAGGTGCAACTGAAAAGTCGCCGCTCATGGATTTCTCTCCTCCACTATCTTCAGATCCGGAGTGGCAACACTTGAGGCGAACATTTCCAGATAGCCACAATTCCCACAGATTAGGCAGAGTGCTGGCACTATCCTCGTGGGTATCGGAACTGCCTTCGGGGGGGTAAGAATTCCCAGCATGACATTTTCGTCGGTAACTAGCCATTTATTCTGATGACAAATCGGGCAATTCGGGCTTGCGCCTTTTTCTTTTAGTGCCGCGAAAAATCGAGTCCTCTACTCTTCAGTCATTGGCACAGCCGTCAGCTCTTGTTACGTAGGAGTGCCATTGCCTCTTTAACAATTACGAATTCTTGCGACTGTCAGTCGGTCGAACTGAAGCATTCTGGATTAGCGTGAGCCACTTGTTTTCACCTTCAACTTTGATTCCAGCGGCTTCGCTCGGTGTTTTTCCGTTCAATGCCATGTGTGGGCGCACGTAGTTGTGGTAGATTTGCATTCCTTTCAAAATCGGTGTGTCTGCTCTTTCTAGAGAGCTCATACCTCTTTCTCTGTCGCGGATTTCTCCGTTCATTCTCTACATTTCTGTCTCTCGGAGAAGTGTAATATCGTTAAGCCGATTCTCTCTTTACCCAAACACGAAACCCGCGCCTCTCAGGACCGTTAGGATCCGCAGCGGTCATTTTCATCTTCTGGACTGATGGAACCGTCTGAAATATGCGATTCATACGGAGTCAGCGGGAAGAGGGAATTAGCGAGTTGCTTCCACGAAAGGGCGTATACGAGGAGCGTACTCGGGCATCGCGTGCAATGTTCGAACGTGCATGTAAGGTTGAGCCGGCGGGTGTATCTTACAAGAACCGCTTTTTCGAGCCCTACCCATTCTTTGTGAAGAAATCCAAAGGAGCCACAATCACTGACCTAGACGGCAATACGTACACTGACTACTGGTGCACGCACATGGCGATGATTCTAGGACACACGAATCCAACTGTAATGGAAGCCATCAAGCGTCAGGTGGAAAATGGGTGGCATCATGGCTTTGTCCATGAGCTAGAAGTAACTCATTCAGAGGCAATAGTAAAACATGTGCCGAGCGCTGAGATGGTTCGTCACGCGAGCTCTGGAAGTGAAGCCAATTTCTTCGCCGTGCGTCTAGCGCGAACTTTCACAAAACGCGCCAAAGTTGCCAAGTTTGAAGGAGCATGGCACGGCGCATACGACCCCCTGCACATCGCGATGAAGCCCCCATTCGACAAGCTTCCTTCAGGGGGCATTACCAAAGGCTCACAACAGGACACAATTGTCGTTCCGTTCAACGACTTGGAGGGGTTCAAGAACCGCGTGAAAGGTGCGCGACTAGGGGCAGTTATCCTGGAACCTGTCCTGTTCGCTGGCGGATGCATTCCAGCTGATAGAGAGTTCGTCAAGGCGATGAGGGAATACTGTGACGATACGGGCGCTCTCCTCATCTTTGATGAGATTATCACAGGCTTTAGACTCGGCTTAAGCGGTGCACAAGGGCACTATGGCGTTGCACCGGATCTCACTGTCCTGGGGAAGATTATCGGCGGTGGGCTGCCCATAGGTGCCATTTGTGGTAGACGTGATGTGATGGAACGTATGGATCACACGAAATACTCAGGCCCCGATTATGCCTATCATGGAAATACCTTTTCCGCGAACGCAATTACATTGGCTGCGGGGCTCGCGACGATCAATGTACTCGAGCATTCCCCAGTGTACGAGCACATTGACAAGCTGGGACATCTTGCGCGTGAAGAGATGAACAGGATCTTCCAAGATGCGAGTTTTCCAGCGCAGGCAGTCGGCATCGGTTCAATGTTTTGCATACACATGACAAACAAAAAACCGCTAACAGACATCAGCGGTTACGCGCATTACGACCACGCCCAATACAAGAGGATGTTCAATTTCCTGCTCGAGAATGGCATAGTGATCCTGTTGCCTGAAATAATGCACGGCGGAATCAGCTATGCCCACACGGAGAAGGATATCGAGCACCTCACTCACACTATAGGGAGATATGTCAAGTCCGAATCGTGATAGAAAGACAGACTTCGCTGTCTCTCGCCGGACCCGCTTTCAGTCATCGCGGATTCGGATTGATTATGCTGAGATTGCAAATTCAATTGAAACTGCCAATGAAGTTCAGGGGCTTACTCACATTCCTTGCAAGCTGCCTCGCGCTGTGAGACGGGATTGCACAGAGTACAACGGTGGCGGGTCCAGCGGATTTCTTGATGTCTATGTTCAACAGGGAATTCAAACTGAGGCGCAGGTGAGAATCCTCCGCCATCGTTTTGGCTTCTTCGAATATGCCACGTGAACCAACTGGCATAAGCTCACGCACAAATGGCAGCTTGAGCATAGATTGGATGTCCTTGATGTCTGCGATTTTGTGAGCCCTTTCGGCGCTCAGCACTTCATTTCCCATGTGTGGAGTACCTACGGCGTAGAGCATATCTCCGCGTCTACACTGACCTACCCTCAACGAGCTCATGGTTGATAGGCCGACGACCGTGACACCCACCCCCGTTTCGTTCACGCGAAAGTTCTTCTCTGTACTTTGGATCTGCGAAACTGGAAAACTCAGTGAGGCATGTCTCACCTCGTGGCTAATGCCCCTCAAAATTCCTAGTCCCGTAGGGTTAGGCTCAACGGTGAGCGTGCTCGCAACGCAAACAGGCATGGCTCCCACGGATAGCACCTCCATGAGAGCTACTCTTGCAGTGAACTTCCCCACTGCATATCCACTCACCCTCACCTTGTCCAACCACTTGGGTCCAATTCCACCAGCTGAATCGCAACCTACCACCATTACCCGACCCCAGCTTAGTCTGATTATGCGAACATCACGCCGAGTAAAGATACTCTTGACGCCCGAAAATGCCGCTCTCAAAACCGCAACCGCCCTCTAACGCTCACGAATGCGGCACCAGCCACAATTGCATTGACGAGGGACGCGAAGAAAATGTAGGGAGAGAGACTCAACGCAACCGGCCAACCCAACGTTGGCACGACAATCACAACGGAAAGAGTATTGATGGCCACACCAGCAAAGAGCCCAGCGACCATGCTCCACCTCCTCTTCACCGTGTTCACGAAGCCCATTGCTCCTCCAGCAGCCGCCAACCCAACCGCTATCGGGATGTGAAGTATTCCAAGTGGAAAACCATTAACGACAGAAGTTGCAATATGGCCGACCGCACACACCAAAGCTCCGTCCCACGGCCCAAAATACAACGCGGCAAAAAACCCAGGCGAGGAATCGAAAGCCACCGTCGGGACCGGGGAAGGCAAATGCATGAATGAACCAATCACCGAGAGAGCTGAGAACACTGAGATACGAGCCCAACGCAAGGCCGCCGGCCCTCTTCTAGGGGCGCCACTATGGGTTCGCGACGCGCCTTCTTGACTCTTGGAAAATCTTCTTGGCAAGGCCATACTCTGCCTGAGTATTTACATTGAGGATGAATTCGGGAGACTCAACTATGAGCACTTCTTCCTCAAGCATCGGTTCGTTGATTCTGGAGCCACGGATAATGTTCAAGCCAATTGGCGCAAGATCCTTCCCGCCGATTTGAAAGATGTGCTGCGGTCTTACACCAAGCGTTTGAAATGCGTTGACCGGTGCCATTGCCGCTAAGGCGGGTTTACCAGAGGATAGGAATTTCGTTATTGCTTGGTCGACTAGCTTCGTGGTTAGGAACGGAAGGTCGGCGGAGACCACTATCGTGTCTTTCAACCCGAGCTTTCTGATAGCGTATCGCATATCGGGCACATAACCCTCACCCGGTGTTTCCACAACTTCCACGCTGTTCTCCTGGGCAACGCGAGCAGTCTGAGTAGTTCTGGCACTCGTTGCCACTACGATTCTATCGATTGACTTCAATTTGCGTAACGCATCCAGAACCCACAGTAACATCGCCCTATTCTCTATCTCCAGCAGTGGCTTCTCTTTTGCAGTTTTCATTCGTGTGGCCGCTCCGCCAGCCATAACAAGAGCTGTCAAACCCATCGCGAAGCCACCAGAATCACAACTAACGACAGAAGTCGAGTAATGTCGTTCGTTGCACCGATTACGTCCCCGGTTATCCCTCCGAACTGTCTTTCAGAAATCAAGAGAAGGAGCGCTGCTGAAAGAACCGCAGCAAGGGCGACGAGTAAACCGACACCTCGTAGAGTCAGAAGTGTGATTGTGAGGAGGAGAACTAAGCCGACACCAAGCTTGAACCATCGTCCTCTTTTCTTGTGCATCGCCTCTACGAACGGCGTATTCATACCTATGTGAGCGGAATGGCCAGCCCACGCTAGAAGCAGCATGGCAAACTTTGCTGCTGCCTCAGATGCAACCAGACTCAGGATAACAGAACCTTGATTCAACGATGATATGGAAAGCGCTGTCGCAAGTAGCACCACCAATCCCAAGCTGACCCCACCAGCTCCAGTAGCCGGGTCGCGCATGATCCTGATCTTGCCTTCGCGTGAGCCATGGAACATCACCGCGTCTCCAAAATCGAGCAGGCCGTCCGTATGATGCACACCGGTAATGAGCAGCAGGAATCCCAGTGTGAACGTTCCGACTAGCAGGGACGGGAGGAATGTAAAGAGCGCCCAAGACAGGGCTCCGCACATGAACCCAATCATCGCTCCGAGCAGTGGGTACAGGGGCATGTAATTGGCTGCTTGCTGGATTCCGTTCTCATCCATTCCGACCGGGAGCACCGTCAGGAAAGCCAGTGAATTTCTGAGCCCTTTGAATAGTTCCAACGGGTTCATCTGGCGTGTTTTCTAAGGGCGTGGGAGTACATGTTTGATGAGCAGCCTGCGATGAGCCCACCAATTGCATCGTTTGAAATCGGTCCGAGCTTGCTCAGTATTCCAGGTTTATTCTGATCGAACCTGACGAATTCGAAAATCCCTTTGGCTCCAGCTATGTAGTTGGCAATTGTCATTCCAAGCAATTCATCTGTAACGAGGCCGGGTCGGCCCATGAACCGCTCACGTGTCAAGTTGGGAATCAAGCCACGATACGCATCCTCTTCCGCTCGGTAGCAGGCGACCACCAGCGTTGAGACGTTGACATCTGAAAGGGCCTCTTTGAATTCCAACTTGAGTACGCATCTTGCTTTGGCCCTATTCTCTACGCCTGGGTGGGGAACAAAGAGTCGCAGGGCAGCCTCAATCATGTCTTCCAATCCCACACCCTTACGCTCTAGATATGATTGCAGCGGAGGAACTTTGGATTTCCCCACGGTGCGACGGCGAGGCATTTGAACACCGGCAGAGTTATTGCATGGCTGGATTATCCAGCCATTTAAACTATCCGAGGGCTACGTTCTGCAACTCAACTCCAAACAAGTCGCCTCAGTGTCGACACTTACAGCTATCGGTGCTGTGGCAAGAATTGTTCTTGCTGAGTTTGCTATGAGTTCCCCGCAACCTCTCTACGGGGTTCTGGTCAAGGTTGGTCTAAGTGAGACACTGGCCTTCATTGATGGGTTCGTCTATGGGCCCGCAATCGGCTTCTTGACTGGGTTCCTGATCATAGTGATTTCGGACATGTTCGTGCTACCCGGTCCATGGACTCCATACATCGCGGCTATCATCGGCTCAGTTGGAATCTTTGCTGGAATTACTCGGCGTTTGATCTCGGAGCCGACGGTTAAGAAGTTGGTTGCTTGCGCTGTTGTGTTCACGTTGGCAAGCGAGTTGCTGCAGAATACATGGGTTGCCGTGTTCTTCAACGTTTCAATTATTGTAACAATCATAACCGGGATTCCGAGCCTGGTAACGGCGCTCGCCAACAATGTAGTCCTCTTACCTACAGTGGGGCTGAGGGTCATCAAGCATCTCCAAGATCGTGATTTGCAGCGTTGACTTAGTGATTATTGGCGCTGCTTCAAAGTGGACGCAGGGCGCTCAGGTTAAACGAATTCCAGTCAAGACTGCTTGGGTAAGCATAGACTTAGCTGCTCTAGGAATCCCTAGAGAGTTACGCGGCATGATTGCCGTGTCGGACATTGGGCTCTGTCGATACCCACTACGCAGGAGCCTAATTGGCGGCGCTCTTGGGCGATTTTCGGAGGACCAGACCCAGCCACACTAGACCTACGAGTGCGATTACCACAGCGATTATTGTTAGAGCATTCGTCAAACCGAATGGGTTCCCGCCCGCGAACTGGCGGCTTCCGACAAAGGTTCCGTTGAAGTTCCGAGTGAAGTTTCCGTTGAAGTTTCCATTAGGACGAAACATCTCCCGAACAAAAAGGGCGCGTATGGCCCCGTAAATAGCGGAAATCGCCATGAGCACAACGCCGACCGCAGTGACTAGGTACGAGTACTTCATCTGCTGTTTAGCATCCAACTAACTACACCTTGTAGTTGCCACAACGTTTGGAGCAATATATAACGAATATGGACGAATCATCCCAGAGGTCAGACGAGCATATCTCTGTGTTGGGCGTCCTCATCGCCTTCTTTCCTGCGAGTCACATTTGGCGCCCTGCTCGGTTGAATGCGAAACCTATCAATACAGCCTTTCATCATGTTTCCGGTGATTTGAAATGACATCTCCCCTGCCCCCTCCGACCCCAGAGCGCCAATCGCACCCGTTTCTAACCTACGATATGATCTACGAGATCCCGGAAGCCATCAAGAATACGTTGGAGAACAATTCCCGCAGCATCGACTCGGTAGTAGGCAAGATGAAAGTGAAGGAAGAATTCTGCTACACAGGTTGCGGGACCGCATTCTTCTCCGCGATGCTAGGTGCTGAAGTGCTCTCATTCCAGAATAGCAGAAGGTACGAGTGTGTCCAAGCTCTTGAGCTGGCCAACTACCACCACCCAGTCAACAAGAACACCACCACTATAGCGGTCTCACATAGCGGCATCACGAAAACCACAGTGGACGCTCTACGATCATCAAAGAAGCAGGGCGGCTTCTGCGTTGGAATAACTCATTTCCCTGACCGCCCCATCTCCCAAGTTGCCGACGAAACGCTCATCGTGGGCAATGGGCCAGACCAATCGCGCTGCCACACAAAGTGCTATGTGTCCGGCGCCGCGGCTTTAACCAAAATTGGACTTGAAATCCTAGCACAAATCAACGAAGGTGACTCGGAACGTCTGGAGAGGATTCGGAAGGAACTGGCAGAACTCCACCAAATGGCTGAACGGGTCCTTACTTCAACAGATCAGTTTGCAAAAGGACTGGCTGAGAAGCATTCGGCGAAAAGGTCCTTCAATTTTGCGGGCGCCGGGCCAAACTACCCGAATGCCTTGGAGGCTGCGCTGAAGATCATGAAAACAAGCTACGTTCCAGCGCAGGGATTTGAAACGGAACAATTGCTGCATGGCCCCTGGGTGTCCTTGGATGAGGAGAGCGTCTTGTTTGTTTTGTCACCAAACGGGCCATCTCATCAGCGGAGCTTGGATTTGATTAGGGCGGCAACCAAGTTGGGATCTACTGTGATCCCAATAATTGGGCAGGATGATGATGAGATTGCTTCCATTTGCGGCAACGCATTCAGACTACCCGTGGTCGACGAGTATCTGTCACCGTTCCTTAGCATAATTCCGTTGTACTTGTTCGCGTACTACATGTGCCTGCGGCGTGGGTACAACCCTGATTATTTGCGATACTTAACTCCGGCGTACTGGGGCGCCAGACAAATCGTGTTTCCGCCGGGCACGCATTGAAGACTGGCTCTACTGACTTCGTTCTGCGTCTCCCCGCATCAGGGCGTTCAGCAAAACTGTTGGAAGTGTTGAGCGGTTCGCAAGTGTTGCGCCACCGAGCCGGACCTTCCCGTCAATTTCAACGACAGGAATAGTCTCCTTGTAGCGTTGAAACAGGTCGGCGTTGGTCGTAATATTCTCTGTGGAGATCTCAAGAGGGCGAGTGGCGGATAGTTTCTGTAGTTCTTCGATTACTTTCTCGCAGAGGTGACAGCCTTCCCTCGTGTAAACGACGACTTTGGTCATGAAGACCTTCCCCAATCTCGCAATGGCACGTCAGTAATGATGACAAGTGCAACGGTGATTAAAAAATCAAAACAATAGGAGAAGAAAAAGGGGTTTACCGGTGGGTCTTCCAGAGTCTTACTGGACGATTTCACCGGTTGCGAATCGTGGACCAACGGTGTTGATCTTTACCTTCACCTTATCGCCAGGTTTCGAGTTGGGGACAAAGACTACGAAGCCTTCAATCCTTGCGACTCCGTCACCGCGACGGCTAGTCTCTTTGATTTCAAGTTCGTATTCTTTCCCTTCCTCTACTGGCTTGTGGAAGGAACCTTCGGAGCTCATGCGTTTCACCTCGTCTTTTGGTTCAGCTAGTTCGTCGGCAGAAAACTCGCACGTCGGCACGTATGATTACGGTAGGACGGTCGGCTTCAGCCCAGACATAGCTTGTGCGCGTTTAGTCGTCGACGAGCCTAATAATCCTACCTAACATTGATGAGCGAAATTCTGAAACGAATCATCATTTGTGGCGACGGTTCCTGCCGTCCCTGGTCTCGGTTCTTTGCCAATCCCTTTTCCTCTTCGACTCAATCCTAGTTCGCCCAGACCTAAAGGAATCAACATCTCTACGATAACCCTGTATTTGTCCGTAGAAGTCTTGATAACCATTCTCGTCCTTCGAAAGCACAGATATCAAATCGTTGAGTTTCGTTCGCACAGAATCTGAGGCGTTTTCATCCCACGCACGCGAATACACTTCATAGGCAAGATGGAACTTGAAATCCTGAGGCCTGTCAATATCCAACTTGACGGGTGGTTGATTTTCCGCGGGGGTTTCAGCCATGAATGACATACTCTCTCGCGCGGGATATTCGGACGGCCTTATTTAATTCGCCTAAAAGGACACGTTTCGGAACTTTCTCCCTGAGTTCTGAGATAAGGAACCTTTGTTTTCAGTCGAGAAAAACTTCGCAATCGTAAGTTTCAGTTTGGAAAGTTCCACGGTCAACCGTTTCTCTTCTATCAATCGGACTGCGTAGGAACCCTTTTATTAACTGGGGCGCCTCTGCGGTTCTCGCAACACTACCACTATACTTTCCACTCGGAGGTGAACAACGCTTGACAGAAAAACCACCAGAGAGACCCCCTTCCACCAGAGGCAACATCCCAGCCAACACTGTCCTCATCGGCCAAAAAGAACTCATGGCCTACTGTACTGCCATCGTAATGCAAATCAACAGTGGCACTAAGGAACTATCGGTTAAGGCACGAGGCCGCGTCATCTCAAAGGCCGTCGACGTAGTTGAGGTTTGCCGAAGACGCTTCTTCGATGGCAAACTTGTGATCACCGGCGTCAACATAGGTACAGAAGTGCTAGGTGAAGAGGGCCAAACAAGAAACGTCTCCACGATCGAAATCAAAGTCGCCAAGAAGGAGTAGAGACAAGACCGTGGATTGACCCAAAATTCCCTTTTTCCATGCTTCTTTTTCTAATGCACGCCTTTAATCACGATAATGAAGGTTTAAATGACAGTCTACCGTTGCGTGACTTCAACGAAGACCGCGTGCGGATACTGAGAAGTTCTGCACTGCGAAACTAGAACGCGGTTTACCCGTTAACGAGGAAGCTTAGCCGTTCTGTTTTCCGAAAAGCGGTTTACGTAAGCAAGTGAAAACCACAAATGAAAAAATTCGAAGACCTCCCCATATCGGGAGAAATAATCCGCAGCACAAGGGAACTCGGATTTCAAGAGATGTTCCCAATTCAGTCTGCGGCAATTGGCCCCCTGCTTGAAGGCAGGGACGTGATAGGCCAAGCCAAAACTGGCACAGGCAAGACCGCGGCCTTCGGTATTCCGATGGTTCAAAGAATTAACGCATCAGAAGATGCAGTTCAAGGTCTCATTCTGGTTCCGACCAGGGAATTGGCTCAACAAGTTGCCTCCGACCTCAACAAGTTCGGTCGGTATATGTCGATCCGAACGCTGGCAGTGTACGGTGGCCAGCCAATATACGGCCAAATGGAGGCGCTTCAGAGAACAATCCACATAGTGGCTGGGACGCCTGGAAGAATTATCGACCATCTATCTAGAGGCACGCTGCTTCTTGATAGAGTAGGAATGGTCGTCCTCGACGAAGCTGACCGCATGCTTGACATGGGCTTCAAGGACGACATTGACTTCATACTCCAAAGAACACCTTCAGAACGGCAGACTGCAATGTTCTCCGCAACCATGCCCAACGAGATAATGGACATGGCCTCACGGCACATGTACAACCCTGAAAGAATACTCGTGAGTAAGGACGAGATAGCGCTCGAGGAAATAGAACAACTCTATCACATCGTCGATCCAGAACGGAAGTTCCAGGCCCTCTGCGGAATAATGGGCCAGGAGGCTGTCCAACGAGCCCTGATATTCTGTTCCACTAAGATCGGAGCGGACAGGCTTGAGAGGAGACTGAGCCGTGTACGAAGAGACGTCGCGGTCATACATGGAGACTTGACGCAACCTCAACGCGACAGGGCACTAGAGAACTTTCGAAGAGGCCGCGTTAGATTCTTGGTAGCTACAGATGTTGCAGCGCGCGGGTTGGATATTGAGGGCATTTCACACGTCGTCAACTACGATTTGCCAAGGGACCCCCTGCTCTACTTCCACCGGATCGGCCGAACGGGTCGGGCTGGTGCTAGCGGAATAGCGGTGACTTTGGTGTCCCGCCGCGAGATGGGAGACCTAAGGCGAATTCAAGGGATGAGTAATGTGAAGATGCACGAAATGCGAGAGAATTTCGCCCCATCTTCCTTCCCACGAACCCAACCCCCAGACTCCCAGCGACCATGGGGTCATTAGATATTGCAAACATTCAATAGATGCGTCGAGCAAACCGCAGTTGTGAGAGTAGCCTAAATGGGTCGTCGTCGTCAATTCCGAAACAAGAACGTACGTTTCGATATGAAGACAGTTGAATGCATTCGCTGCCACAAACTGATCAGGCTAGACGAGTATCAGGCACACCTGACAACCTGTTCGGTGCCAGTGCCGCCCCCCGCAGTCCCCTGAAAGTGCCCCCTGTCCTTCTTCGCGTTCGTTGCAGCGGCATCCTGTTCAAGTACCGTTTGTTCCAGTTTGCTCGTGTACCACTGGATTCCGCAAGGTACCTATCCCCTCAACCTCCACTTCTACGACATCCCCTAGTTTCAAGAAAACTGGTGGCCTCCGAGTGAAACCAACGCCGGCTGGGGTCCCCGTCATTATCACGGTGCCTGGTTGCAGAGTCATACATCGTGATAGGTAGCTGACGAGATGTCGCGTATTGAAGATGAGGTCTTTGGTGTTGGAATCCTGCATCGTCGTGCCGTTTAGCCTGCAGCGAATGGGGCATGAATCCGGGTTAAGTTCGGTTTCAATCCAGGGGCCGAGTGGTGCAAAGGTGTCGAAGGATTTACCCCTCGCCCACTGTTTGTCAATTCGAAGTTGGCAGTCGCGAGCGCTCACATCGTTACCGCAAGTGTAACCAAAGACATAATCCAAGGCCTCATCCTCAGTGACGTTGTGAGCCCGCTTACCCAACACAATAACCAATTCCGCTTCGTAGTCAACCTCATTGGGCGCAACCTTCGGGAGGAGAATAGGTTGATTTGGCCCAGCGAGAGCGGTGTTTGCTTTGATGAATAATATGGGCGCTCTTGGAATAGGCTCGCGGCTCTCAATCGCGTGGGCCCGGTAGTTGAGCCCAATCGCCAAGATGTTGGGCGGCTCCACTGGAGCGAGTAGCTGAACGGCCTTAAGGTCTACGTGCCGATTGGCTCGCTCCCACTTTCCGAAAATGTCGCCTTCTATGGGCTGGATGATGGATGCGGACTCCAAAACCCCATAGCACGGTGCTCGGCCATCAACCACAAATCGAACAATCTTCAATGAACTTCACGAGGCTGCGAGGCACACGACCTATTTGAAACTGACTCGACAAGGAGTAGTTGCCCGTAGGCTAGGTTGGCATATTCAAAATAACCCGTTCATAGAGGAGAACTAAGGTTGAATGGTGGGACGCTTATTGGCTCCGCTTAGCGAACTCGGTGAACTCGGCGTCATCCGAATCATGGAACGGCTCTTTGGGTCTAGCTCACGAGTGGCGGTTGGTTTCGGTGACGACGTATCGGCGGTGAAGCTTCCTGCCGGAAAAGTTGCGGTTCTGAAGACGGACATGCTGGTTGGAAGCACTGATGTTCCGCCAGGAATGACGATGCGACAGGCTGCAATGAAAGCTGTCGTGGCGAATGTGAGCGACTTGGCGGCCAAGGGAGTGAGGCCCCTCGCAGGGCTCGTGGCTTTGGGCTTGCCCCCTCGGCTAAAAAGAAGCGACATCACAGAGATTGGTGCTGGGCTGCGAGACAGTGCTAGAAAATATGGCTTCCCGATTGTTGGCGGGGACACCAACGAATCTCGAGATCTAACGATTGCAATTGCTCTGTTCGCTGTAGCGGACAGACATGAGCTTGTGCTTAGGTCGGGTGCAAAGGTTGGCGACCTCGTTGCAGTCACCGGAGATTTTGGATCAGCCCCGGCGGGACTCAAGGCTCTGCTTGAAAGAAGAAAACGCCCCAAACAACTGCCCCGGTCGCTGTATGACGCAGTCTTCAATCCAATAGCCGAGTTGGAGACAGGAGTGAGATTAGCCGTTTCGGGAACAATTAGCGCTTCAATAGATTCCAGCGACGGGTTAGCGTGGAGCCTCCACCAACTTTCAGAGGCCAGCAAGGTGGGAATGGAGATCTATGACGTTCCAGTCAGCAGGGCAGCAGCAGAATTTGCTGATCGGTTCGGCTACGATGGAAATGATTTGGCGCTCTACGGAGGCGAAGAATACCACCTGGTTGTCACAGTCAAGCGTGGAAAGTTCATGGCTGCACGAAGAGCTGCGCGAGGAAACTTGAAACTGATCGGTGTCACCACGAGCAAATCACGTGGAGTCCGTTTGAAACAGATTGGTCGAGAACGCGGAATAGAACGCAGGGGCTGGGAGCACTTCAAACGATAACTGCCATGCGGGAAACTCATAACATAAATCGTAACAACGAGAATTGAACCTCAGTGAGTGTCCTATGAGATTCAATGTGCCATACTATGCCCAAAGCTCAGACTTCAGCTGTGGGCCCGCCTGCATTCTGATGGTCATGAAGCATTTCGACCCCCGTCTGCGCTTGAGCCGCGCCTTAGAGTTCGAAGTATGGCGCCAGTGCAACATGATAGGGATAAGGGGAGCTGACCCGTACGGTCTAAGCGTTCCATTGATTGACGCTGGTTATGACGTTCGTCTGGTGACTCAATGGAGAAAAGTCATTGAGGCCGCTTCGTGGAGCCGAAGGCTGGTTAAGCATCACTTCACCTCCGAGGAGGCAAGATTGGGCTACTTCGGAATCGATGAAAACAAGAGGCGAGCGTTAAGCCGCAACTTGCCGGTGGAGCACAAACGGCCAACAGTTCAACAACTCGTGCAGCGCGTCCACAAGGGTTTCGTTCCCATAGCCTTGGTGCACATGGGAGTGGTACACCGACTGAATATCCCTCACTGGGTAGTCGTGACCGATGCGGATGAGGATAAGGTGGTTTTCAACGACCCGTATCCTCCCAAGGGACGGAAAGGGCTCAGGCTAAACCATGAGAAGTTTCAGAGGATACTCGACGACATTGGAACGAGAATTGGAATGAGCCCGTCCATTGTCTTCGTTCGAAAAAGCTAGGGCGATGTGTTCCTGCAATTACTCTACATGTAATCACTACTGAAAACCAGCAGTGCCCCTAAAAACCTCCAAAACGCCTGCGGACTCGCAGATGATTACTGCTTGGATTTGACAATTCGTTTGGCTGGGGAATCCGGCGACGGCGTCATCCTCGCCGGCGAGGTATTGGCATATACCTTCTCAAGGTCTGGGTTCAAAATCTTCACATTCCGAACCTATCCCTCATCAGTCCGCGGCGGGCCCTGCATGTTTCAACTTCGCGCCAGCGACTGGCACGCCTACTCCCAAGGCGACCTGCTCGACCTCCTTGTAGCGTTTGATACGGAAGCCGTCTCATCCCACACGAAGGACCTCAAGCCCGAAGGCGAAATGATCTTCGACGAAGACCGGACCCCGAAGACTTACTCATCACTGCCGAAGCATTCCTTTGGCGCACCTTTCACGTCGATCGCAAAGAACCAACTCCGTTTCGCCAAAGGCAGAAACATGGCCATAGCCGGATACGTAGCCGCCCACGTCGGACTCTCAAAGACGGTGTTGGAGGAAGTCATCTCAGAAAAGCTAGGGGGCCGGGGCGATGAACTTCTTCAGAAAAACCTGGCTGCCATCAATTCGGGCTACGAACTTGCGCCCAGAGAAAAGAAGCCTCTGGAAACGCCAAAGACGCCCGGCCACAAAATGGTCATCTCTGGCAACCAAGCAATAGTTCTTGGGGCAATAGCGGCAGGCTGCCGCTTCTACGCAGGCTATCCGATTACACCCGCAGGCGACATCCTAGAAGGAATGGCTACCCTGCTACCAACCTTCGGGGGGACATTCTTCCAAGGCGAGGACGAGATCGCTTCACTCGGCGCAGCGATAGGTGCCTCATACGGCGGAACCAAATCGATGACCGCGACATCCGGGCCGGGCTTCTCGCTGATGACTGAGATGATAGGAATGGCGTCGATGGCCGAGATACCGATAGTAATCGTTGACGCCCAAAGAGGTGGACCGTCTACCGGCCTGCCCACAAAGACGGAGCAGTCGGACCTGAACCATGCTCTGTACGCAGGGCACGGGGACGCACCTCGCATAGTGATAGCCCCAGGAAACGTGGAGGATTGCTTCTACCAAACCGTAAGAGCATTCAACCTAGCAGAGCGATATCAACTCCCAGTCCTACTCCTAACAGACCAATCACTAGCCCAGCTTACCGAGGGCATGCCCTTACCTGAGTTGGATGCGTTGGAAGTCTTGGCAAGGGAAAAGGCCGAGATTACATCTGAGGACGGGTTCCGACGGTACGCGGTAACCTACGACGGCATATCACCAATGTCGTTGCCAGGCCAGGCTCACGGTGAATATGTTGCGGAAAGTGTGGAGCATGATCAGCTCGGACGCCCCAATTTCACCCCGCATACTCATTCTGAAATGTCAGCCAAGCGCTTCCGAAAGCTTGAGACGGCTGCGAAAGAACTTGCCAACGACCCCCTGAACGTCATGGAGCTTCCGGACCCGAAGGCGCAGCTCGGCGTCATAGGTTGGGGCTCAACCCAAGGCGCTATTCACGAGGCAATTCTGAAAGCGCAGGAAAACTCGATTCACATTCGCTGGCTACAGTGCAAGTTGCTCAGCCCACTTCCCGAGACACAAATCGCCAAGTTCCTAGCCGGCCTCAAGAAAATAGTCGTTCCCGAGTTGAATTACACTTCTCAATTCGCCAATTATCTGCGTACACGTTTTGAGATTGACTCAGTTCCCCTAACCAAGACGGAGGGGCTTCCATTCACGCCTAGTGAGATCTTGAGGAAGATTCAGGAGGTAGCATAAGAATGGAAGCAACTGTGATAGGTGAGTATCGAACCGGTTACAACCCGAACTGGTGCCCTGGCTGTGGGGATTTTGGAGTTCTTCGATCGATAGGTATGGCGTTCCAAGAACTCGGCCTCAGGCACGAGGATATCGTCATGGTCTCTGGAATTGGGTGCAACGGTCGCTTCCCCCACAACTTCAAGACCTATGGATTCCACACACTTCACGGAAGAGTCCTGCCAATCGCCCAAGGGATTAGCATCACCCGGCCGGAACTCTGCGTGGTCGGTATCGCGGGCGACGGCGACGCGTTCGCAATTGGGGGAGGACACGTTCCACACGCTGCGAGGAGAAACCCCGACATAGCATACATAGTGATCGATAACGCGATCTACGGGCAGACGAAAGGCCAACCGTCACCCACAACGCCTCTCGGGTTCAAGACGAAGATTACACCCACAGGCAACCGAGAAGACCCCCTCGATATCAGCCAGTTGGCTCTTGCATACGGCGTGTCGTTTCTGGCGAGAGGTTTTCCAGGTAAGCCAGATCACTTGGCGCGGTTGCTTGCGGAGGGAATTAGGCACAAGGGTTTCGCTTTGATCCATGTCCTGAACCCGTGCCCCACATTCCACGACACATGGAAGGAATACATGCCCAAAGTTGTCGAAATAGGGCCGGAACATGACCCGACCAACTACGAAGCCGCCAAGAAGCTGGTCGCGCCGCAGGAAAAGATCCCAATAGGCGTCATATTCAAACAGAACCGTCCAACCCTGGAAGAACGCGTCAAAGGCACACCCGTCCCGCAAGAGGACTTCAGGCAGTTCCTGAAAACGCTCCGCTAAAACCCCCCATCCCCAGCCTCCATGGCTGAATCAGGAAAACCGCAATCAATCAGTTTCCGTTAGCCATTCTCCTGTAAAATTTCACACTTCCACAAGCGACCTCATGACGGCATTTGCCGCGAATCAGTCAAAATCCATCACCGTGGTTGCTGTAAGGCATGGCGTTGAAGAGTTGCAATCAACCCTTATCGGGCGCCGTCGGCCGAGCTTTCAATGTGTTCGAAGATGGTTAACGAACTGGTCAAGAAAGGCCTGGCCGTGTACCAATGCGAGCTGTGCGGTTTTGGTTACGGCGACATTGAAACTGCTGAGCGATGCGAGGAATACTGTGACACGCACGGAACCTTCTCGCTTGACATAACGCGTAAGGCCATCTACAAGCCTCAAGTCCGGGTCATGTCTTCTGCGACCTAAGGACTGCAGTCAGATTATCTGAGTCCAATATCGCAGTGAAAACAGGGCGTGTATTCTGATGCCCCACAACGCGAACAGCGAGCGCACACTTTGTTCCAGTGACTGTAGCAGTTAATGCAACGGAAATCTTGAGTTTCACCACGGAAACTCAATAGAATCGAGCTTGGAGTCTCAGGCGTAGCAGTAGCCAGCTCGTTTTGGCTATAGCCCACGAGAACTCACCTCCTTTGATGCCGATTTTACTTTGTGAGCCTTCATGTATGATGGTGTGAAGGTGCGCTCTAAACTTTTCGCCGCATTCAACCGCTTCATAAAGCAGGAGACACACAGCTTCAACGAGAAATATGCCGCTGGTTTATGTTTGCATTATGCCGCATGGCGGAGAAGTGATTGCAGACTTAGCCACCAAGTACACTGTCAGAAAATTCTCAAAAACTCGTGAGGGTATGCGTGAAGTAGCCCGACAGGTCGCCAGAAGCAGGCCAGACACCGTAATCATTGCAAGCCCACATAACCTTAGACTGTGGGGCAGAATCGGCATTGTCACTGCTGCCAATTCGACTGGTCGCCTCCAAGCATCTCCTCGCAACCCTAAATCAGTCACCGTGAAGGCCAAATGCGATGTCGAGCTCGCCAAGCAACTTCTCGAGAGAGCCCAAAGAAGGAATTTGCCTGTGGTTGGCGCCAATTATGGATCTAGCGAAGGCACGGCATCGGACTTGCCGATGGACTGGGGCACAATCATCCCTCTCTGGTTCATTTTCAAGGCATGCAAACGCAAACCAAGAATCGTCATAGTCACCCCATCCCGGGAAATCCCCCTCAAAGAGAACCAT
This sequence comes from Bathyarchaeia archaeon, assembly GCA_049513715.1. Lineage (GTDB taxonomy): Archaea > Thermoproteota > Bathyarchaeia > 40CM-2-53-6 > 40CM-2-53-6 > FEN-987. Next base: position 23,116 of record JBEKVV010000003.1, read on the forward strand.
GCGCTGGGCCGCGTGATCGCCGACGTTGCGACGAAGAATCGGTCAAAGCGCATCGTGTTCGTTGCGAGCTCGGACCAAGCACATGCACACAGGAAATCAAGTTCTTTCGGTTTCAACAGGGCAGCGAGGGTCTACGATAACATCGTCCTCGACGCGATCAAGAACAACGACATTCAATCCATACTGAAGATTAGACCGAGCGTCATTGATGGCGCAAAGCCGGATAGCTTGTGGCAGATGGCCATTCTTGCTGGAATTGCGAGCAAAATCCCGCTACGTTCCCATGTTTACTCATACCAAGTCCCAACTTACTATGGCATGATTTGCGCTGGGTTCCAGAGGGGAAGCCGAGATAGTTGAAGTTCATTGCTTCTGCCTGAGGTCGAAGACGCGCTGGGCTTTGCCCACCTCTGAACGTGGAAGGGTGCCCAGTGCAACCAGCTCCACGTCAGCGCTTATTCCAAGAACGGCCAGCAGGTCGCCCTGAACCTTCTTCAACAGAGCAGGGTCGTTCACCTTGTCCGCTGACGTTTCAACTTTCACTGCCAACCGGTCAAGCTCCTTGTGGGAAACGATGATCTGGTATTGGTCGCCGAGGTCGGGGATGTTCATGAGAACGTGTTCAATTTGACTCGGAAAGACATTGACTCCGCCGATGATGAGCATGTCGTCGCTTCGACCCTTGATCCGTTGGATCCGAGGGTGATACCGACCGCAAGCACACTCTTCCTCAAAGACCCTAGACAAATCCCTCGACCTGTATCTGAGCAGAGGCATGGCCTCGCGTGAGAGCATGGTGAAAACAAGCTCGCCCTCCTCACCGGGTTCTAGCACCTCGCCCGTGTCTGGGTTCACCGTTTCGACGAGGAACTCGTCGCCCCAAACATGCAAACCGTTCTTCTGCCCACACTCAATCGCCACTCCTGGGCCGTACAGCTCTGACATCCCGTAGATATCGTAGGCTCGCAGGCCGAACACATCCTCTATCTTCCTTCGTGCCTCCTCGCTCCAAGGCTCCGCTCCGAAAATTCCCACTTTAAGGTTGAAGTCCCTCTTCGGGTCGTATCCGCCGGCGCGGCTTGCCTCGCACAAGTAAACCATGTATGACGGCGTGCCGGTGACCACTCTGGTTCGGAGGTCTTTCATTAGCAGGAATTGCCGTTTCGTGTTTCCAGAACTCGTTGGAACAATGGTTGCGCCTATCGCTCTTGCACCATAATGAAAACCTAACCCCCCTGTGAACAAGCCGTAACCAAACATGTTCTGAACGACATCGCCCTTCCTCACGCCAGCCACATCGTATGTCCTTCCCATCAGCCTTGCCCAACGCTCCAAGTCTCCACGCGTGTATGCAACTACGATTGGCTTCCCCGTTGTTCCTGAGGACGCGTGAAGGCAGTAGAGGCGATCCGCTGGAACAGCGAGCATTCCGAGTGGATAGTTGTTAATTAGGTCTGATTTTGCGGTGAGTGGAATCTTTGCGACGTCCTCGAGTTTTCTGATGGATTCAGGTTTCAATCCAACTTGGTCGAAACGCTTACGATAAAATGGAACATTTTGGTAGGCATAGCGCACGATCTTGCGAATCTTCTTCTCCTGAATCAGCCTGAGCTGTTTCAGTTTCAGCATTTGCGCTGAACGGTCAAACAGACAGTGTCACTTCAACAATGATGAGTCGGATTGTGGATAAATGACTTGGCACATGTGTACCCCAATCTTGGAAAACAGCCGGAACGCCTTTTGTTATTCATTCCAGTTGGCTCGCGACAATAATCGTCCAATAAGAGGAACTTGAAAGTGCTAGAGAAACCACGTCAGTTCGGAAATCTGATGACTCAGGTCATTCGCACGGATGCTTGCAGTTTCTGTGGGGCATGTATAGCTTCATGTCCACTTAACGTCCTATGGCCTGCAAATGAGAAGCCCACGATGATTGGCACTTGTATAATGTGCGAGATTTGCTACTACCAGTGCCCGAACATTGAGTTCTCGAAGGACGATGTGGAATCGTTCATGTACGGCCGCATTAGGCGTGCTGACGAGCCGATTGGAATCACGCAGGGAGTTTTCACAGGGCGAGCAATAAGAACGGACATTCAGGGTAAGGCTCAGGACGGAGGCGTAGTGACGGCCTTGCTTGCATACGCTTTGGATAAGAAGTTGATCGACGCCGCAGTGGTAGCAGGAAGAGATTCCAAGTGGATCGCAAAACCGGTCGTGGTTACGAAATCCGCTGACCTTGTGAAATACGCTGGCACGAAATATACGCCAAGCCCCACATTGATTGGTGTTAGGTCAGCGATTGATGAGTATGCTAAGTCCAAGGTGGGAATGGTTGGGACCCCATGCCAGATCAGGGCTGCCCGAAGAATCCAGACCTCCCCAATGGGTAACAGGCGTCTGGCACAGGCGATGAGCCTGACAATTGGGTTGTTCTGCATGGAAAGCTACGGCTACGATAGGCTAGTTGCTTATTTGGCTGCCAAAGGCATCGACCCCTCCACCATCACCAAGGTAGACATTAAGAAGGGTTCATTCATCGCCTGGAGTGAGGACAAAGAGCTCCTGCACGTTCCACTCAAGGAGATCGACGAGTACGTCCGCACAAGCTGCAAAGAATGCGACGATTTCACAGCCGAGTTCGCTGACATATCAGTCGGCGCAATCGGAAGCGCTGACGGAAACTCCACAATCATTGCCCGCACTGAGAAGGGCTTGCAACTCCTCAAGGACGCAGCGAAGGAAGGGTACCTGGAACTTCGTGAACTAAAGCCAGACGGAAAGACCATCCAAAAAGTTCTGAGCATGGCTCAGATCAAACGTGTAAAGAACGCAGTAAAAAGCTAAAGCCACAGAACCGTACTACTGAGCTCCATCCTGCAGCTGAACTACCGCTGCAATGGCGAACCTACATGATTACTCAAGAGATTCTGTCAGAGGTAGCGGTTGAGGGCGCGAAGGATGAGCTTACGGATTATTTGGTGTACAAGAAGCTCTCAACGCTGAAGATTGAGCGGAATGTCAAGCTCAAGAAAACGCTCGCGCGATTATCGGGCATGGAACGAAGGCATTACGTATTCTGGAAGGAATATTGCGACGGAAAAGAGGTTAAGGTCAGTAGTTTCCATGTTTACGCGGTTATTCTGATGCGGTTCTTCCTCGGCGTCACATTCGCCGTCAGATACCTCGAGAGAGGAGAGGAACGAGTAATCAGAAGGTACAAGGAAGTTGCACACCTAATCCCCGCTAAAGGGAAGAAAGAGTTCAACCGGATGTTGGCGGATGAAGTAGAGCATGAGATGGATTTTGCCAAACAATTCGAAAGCCCCCACATCAGGTACATTTCCTTCATAGTACTCGGCCTAGCAGATGCTTTGGTCGAGATTGCAGGTATTCACGCGGGATCATTGGGAATCTACAATTCTACTGAACTGGCGGGATTGGCGGGCATAGTTGCTGGCGCCGCCGCATCAATTGCCATGGCCTCAGCCGCATACGCCCAAGCCAAAACGGGCTTCAAAGGGTCCGCGGCACTTTCAGCAGCCTACACAGGAATTTCGTACTTCTGCACGGCCGTGATACTAGCGACCCCATATTTCCTCACAAAAGTGATGTTGAACGCCCTGTTCGCGTCCCTCGTCTTCGCGATCATATTGATTGGTTGCATCAGCTTCTACGGCTCCGTTATCGCGGACACGGTCTTCAAGAAGGATTTCATTGAGATCACTAGCATAATGCTCGCCGCGACCCTTGCACTCTATTTGCTGGGAACAGCGATACGGTACTTCACCGGCGTGACGATCTAGAGTTATGAAGGGTCTATCCGGCTGATTGCGCCTAGGTGCCGTTGCCACTTAAATCCTTCAACAACCAGAATTCACCAATGATACTGGAGATTTGAAGGTTCATTGTCTGAGACCGAATTCAAACTGGACCCTGGAATGAAGATTGGACCCGTTTCTTTGAGAGTCAGGAATCCTAACCTCATGCTTGAATTTTACGAGAAGGACCTCGGTTTCAAGGTTCTCCGCTCCGAGGGCAACACATACGCCCTTGCGCCGCGCGATGAGACACAGCCAATTCTAATTCTGAAGAATGATGCGAAGGCTGAAGTGGCCCCGCGTGATGCAGCGGGATTGTTCCATTTCGCATTACTGGTGCCTGACAGAAGAAGCTTGGCGGACGTGTACGTTTCTGTTGGGAATGCGGGTGTGATTTTTGATGGGTTTGGCGACCATCTAGTGAGCGAGGCGCTCTACCTTACTGACCCCGAAGGCAACGGGATTGAAATCTATTCGGACCGGCCGAGAAGCGAGTGGAAGTTCGACGAAGGCGGCCAAGTGAAAATGGCCACTGAGCCGTTGGATATTGATTCGTTGCTAAAGGAGCGGCTTGGGGGACTGACCAATGGTCCACCATCAATGCCTGCAGGGACGAGAATAGGCCACGTGCACTTGAAAGTCACAAACCTCGAACGATCGATCGCATTCTACCAAGGAATGCTGGGCTTAAACCTGATGAGTTTCTGGGGCAGCGCCGCATTCCTTTCCGTCGGCGGCTACCACCACCATGTCGGAATGAACACATGGGAGAGCTTGGACGGAGATCCTATGAGACAGGATTATGCAGGCTTAGAGTACTTCACTATCACAATTCCGGAAGAAAACTTGAGACATTTGTCCTACGGATTGGCGGACTCACCCTTCCTTCAGGGCCAAACACCCGACCAATTGTTCATCTCAGACCCGGATGGAATCGAAATCACCATCAAAACCCCCAGCTGAGTTGTTAGGAATTATCTGAGAGTTTCGGATCAGTTCTGGACTGTGTAGCAGCTCTCCCGGCATCCGAAGATTCTGTAACGCCTTCGGGCAACCCACTCGTATAGACGCCGGGCTTGAGGGGTTTTGAATAGGTTGCAGACAAACGCGAAAGGTGTGAGAAGCCTGCAGACATCAGCAATGGCTTTCGGCCCAGCGTATACGGCACCATCGCCGACTAGGTACATGCGCCCTTGGAGGTCACTTGAGGTTAGGCCGTACTTGTTCCGGAACCCACGGTTGAGTTGTTGGTAGGCCACGTACTCGAATCGACGGCACCTGTCCAAACAACTAAGCAGCTTCACCACAGCAGCGCATAGGTTGCAGACCCCATCATAAATGAGACGCGGCCGCGGTTTCGGCAAAATGGAAGGCTTCCTAGAAGCTGCGAATCTGATTGGGATATGACTTCGCGTCCCTGACCCCTCCGAAGCGTCCGTGCAGAGCTCACTGCTTTTTTGTTAGGCCTGAGAATAAGGAATCGGTGCCCACCATTGGTTGGGGTGTGTACAGATGAGTGAATTTGCACTCACTGCAATAACCCATCCCACACTCCACGCAAAAACCAATTGGCTTCTTGCCGCTACCGCATGGACACACTTCCGAACTCAAAGAACGCCACCAGTTCTGACTTCGAACCGCTACTTAGTTGAGGGTGTTTATGTTGTTTTATTTAACAGCCTTCCTTAATGCTTGGTAGGAGTTGGGATCCCTGCCGCTTGAGGAATATCTGAAATCAATGGGTGTTTGGTACAGGTTTGTTCCCAAACCGGAGACCGTTCACACCGCAGACGCATCCAAGGTTACCGGAATTGAGCTTGAAAGAATAACAAAAAACCTTGTCTGCAAAACCTTTGAAGGAAGCTACGCGCTGCTCATCATCCCAGGAAACCGAAGAGTGAACCTTCAGAAAGCCGCTCAGATTCTCAACGCACGAAACGTAAAGCTTCTTGGTTTCGGTGAAGCCGAATCTGTCAGCGGCTACCCACCCGGAGCAACCCCCTCAGTCTACCACAAAATGCCAATGAGAGTAATCTTAGACAAGAGCCTCACGGGTTTTGAAACCATATTCTGCGGAGGAGGATCACGAGATTTGCTTCTTGAATTGAAGAAGGACGATGTTGTGAAGCTCAACAACGCAATAGTAGCGGATATTGTCGAATGATGCCGGTGCGGGAGCCAAGTGTGACCGATCATATACGCCAACCACGTTTGGACTAATCTATATATGAAGACCGCATCGGACCGATCATCTCGTTCTCCATGAAACTCTCAGAGATTAGTGGGATGAATTCTAAACGTATTGTTGCCGTACTTGTAACCTTGTTTGTGGTCGCGGGTGCAATCGTTGGATACATGAATCAGCTCCAAACTCCTAGTGCAGGCCCCGCTCCCCTAGGCATCGGTTATGAAATACCCGGCTCTGCCCAGTCCGCGGTCACTTTCTTGGCCACGACTTCTCCTGCCAAAGGAGTCCTCCCTGGAACGTATACGTCTTCATATGGTGACGCATGGTTGAGCTTCAAGCTCAACTGACTGTGCAGGTCGAAGATTCAAAATCCACTTCCACTATAATCATAACACTTGCATCATCCTTAGGCGGTTATGTGGCTGAATCATATTTTGACGAAGGCTCGTCAAGCTCGAACCTAGTTCTGCGCGTCCCACAAGAGAACTTCACGCTTGCGTTGAAGCAACTCGACGCTCTTGGCAAAGTAAAATCCCAGTCAATCTCAAGCAACGACGTCACTGAGCAATATGTGAACTTGCAGGCTCAGTTGGGCGCATACAAAGCCGAAGAGCTAACCTTGCTTCGCATCCTCAACGCATCAAACACGGTCACGGATGCTCTGGCAACAGAAAACGCAATTCGCGATGTACAGGCGCAGATTGATCAAATTGAAGGCACTCTTCTGGTAATGGACCGTCTCGTGGATTTTGCCACATTGAATGTTCAACTCATTCAACCGGCAGCGAGCCCAACGTTTGATTTCAACAATGCCATTCAATCCGCAATCCTAAGCTTCTACACGGTCGTGACAGGTATGATGATACTCGGCGCCTCAGTGCTACCTATCGCCATCGTCGGCGGTGTTGCGTACTATCCCTACCATCGATACTCCAAAAAGAAACAGAAAACGGCCGAGGCAAAGGTGAATGTCGGAAACTAAGAACGAGCTTGCGAAACTGAGAAGGCACCTTGCAATAGTCAACCTGATCCTGTTAGCAACGCTCGTTGTCGGGGCAGGAGCCACTCTCGTAACGCTGTACTTCGCGGCTTCGCCCACTATGGCGCCCCTTGGCGTTGCCGAAAACACCATATTGGGCTCTAAATCAACAACCGCATCAACTACCGAGACCCAAACGACCCTTAACACGTCGTCAGAACAAGGACTCGGGCCCGTGCCGCTAACAATTGTCCAGATTCTGCCAGAAGCCTACGGTTACGTGGCTCTCTTCTCATGGACCGCTTTCTTCGGAGCGCTGATTTGGCGCGGACATATTCGCACAGTCTGGAGTAGAAGCCGTTTCAGTTACGACACGTTCAGGCTTCTAGTCCGAATGCGAGGAGCCCAAACACGCCTAAAGCTCATGCATTCTCTGAACGAGCCAAGAAACAAACTTCAACTCGCAACAACCTTGGGCATAGACTGGAAAGCCGTAGACAGACACGTTCAAGTCCTGGAAGAGAAGGGCCTAATCCACACAACGATGACGAGCGGAACAGCAACCTTCTACGAAATTACTGACAAAGGAAAGACAGCACTGGAGGTTCTCGAAGAACTGGGAACCCTCGAAACTGGGGAACAGGATTAGGACGCAATCTTCGCTGATAGTTGAGAAGCACTTTCAATAGAACCATTCACCCACTTCCCGTAAGGCTTGGGTGCCGAATGGAGACTACTCACCGCCAAAAGTTACGCTCAGCCAAAGAAGCTGCTGAACTAATCAAATCAGGGGATCGTGTTGTCCTGGCCAACCTGTGCGCGGAGCCGCGCCTCCTACCAGATTCGCTGATGGATCGGGCGCCTGACATTCATGGCGTGAGGCTCTTTCAAATGAGACCTCTTGGCGCCTTCATTCAGAGATGCTCCGAGCCTGGGATGGAGGAGCATGTGAAATGGGCAACCGCCTTCACTGGAGGAGTGGGACAGATCAACAGGCTGATCAAGGACGGGCGAGCAGACTTCTACCCTATCCCACTAAGCAAGATACCTTGGCTTTTCAGGTCGGGAACGTTTCGGCCGGATGTATTCATGGGAACAGTATCGCCCCCAGACAACCAAGGCTACTGCAGCCTAGGCGTGTCAGTTGACTATGCACACGCAGCAATGGAAACCGCGAAGACCGTGATCGTGGAAGTCAATGAAAATATGCCCAGGACTGGTGGCGATTCCCTCGTTCACGTCTCTGACATTGACTATTTCGTTGAATCTGACGAACCCATCTACGAACTACCCCCAGCTGAGAAAACGGGCTTGGAGGAGAAGCTGGCGGAAAACGTGGCCGGCTTGGTGGATGATGGCGCGACCATTCAAATAGGTTGGGGCGCGGTATCTGAATCAATTCCCCCATTCCTGAAGGAAAAAAGGAATCTGGGGATGCACAGTGAGATGTTCCCAGCGAGCGCCGTCACTCTCGTTGAGGAAGGGGCGTTAACCTGCCAAAGGATGGCAATCAACAAAGGAAAAATCGTTTGCGCGTTCGCCGCAGGTGGCAAGGAGACTTATGATTGGTTGAACGAGAACTCAATGATACAGATGAAGCATCTCGACTATACGAACGACAGCAGGGTCATCGCCATGAACCATAAGATGACCACGATCAACGCGGCCCTACAGGTTGATTTGTACGGGAACGTTTACGCCGACATGTTGGGGTTCGACCAATATTCTGGAGCTGGCGGGCAACCTGACTTCATCCTCGGCGCCCAGTTATGCCCGGAGGGGAAGTCAATCATCGTGTTGCCCTCCACCGCTTTGAACGGGAAAGCGTCACGTATAGTGTCACATCCATCCTTGACGGGAAACCCAAAAGCTCCCGCCATTCCAACAATTGCTAGGTTCCATGCGGACTATGTGGTCACCGAGCTCGGCGTTGCATCCCTGAAAGATAAGACGACCAGGGAGAGAGCAAAGGAGCTTGTGAAGATAGCGCATCCCGACTTCATGGACGCCCTGTACACTGATGGACGAAAGCTAAACCTATCTTAGCCCTGTCAATCCATGAGCACGTCGCGACACGATTTGGCGTTGCTAATTCGAAACAATCCTTTTATGTAGTCGTCATGTACTACACGACTACAGATGATCGAAATGGACTTCGACGGATTAGAGGAACTGTTCGACGAAGGCGCATACCAAAAGCATGAGCCCTTCGACCTGCGAAGAATCATAGCCTCACTCCTAATTTAGAGTGAACCCGATAGCAACCCATAGAACAAGTCCTCAAAACCAAATACGAAGCTTCCATACAACCTGTCAGTACTTTCATCCTTCAGCTAGAAGCAGTTAACTTCTTCAGCTGATATTTATCACGCTGATAATCGGCCAGCTTTCTAGATCTGGAACTCAGGCGACGTGACCGAACCTGAAGCTTGCTATGGCCCGGCAATTAGTGCAAGTCGCATAACCCAACTTGTTTACTGTGAACTTGCTCTTGGTACCACACGCCTGACAGATCATCGTGAAGCCCTTCAATTTTCCAGAATCTGGGTCTACGGGCGGTATTCTCTTGGTGGCCTGTCTAGCGGCGACAGCTGTCGCTTGTTTCTGTTGTTCGTTCAGTTTGCGTACGTAGGATGTGGGGAGTTTGCGGGGCAAGAAGTAGGCCTAGCTTAGGCGAATTTGGAGATTAGGCCCAGCACCCCACCTAGCAGAACCAGAAGCCCACCGATTCCGCCGCCAACAACGCCAATAATGATGAGAATTATGGCCCACACAAGCTCACTCGCATGCTTGGCACCCACGATTGCGATGATACCCAAGATCAAAGGCACAAGAAGCCCTAACCCAAACATCATACCAGGCAAGAGCGACCCGAAGGGCAGGGTGTATTGATGACCCAGCAGACCAAGAAGACTAAGCAGAACCATCACGATTCCGCCGATCAAAGCCAAGTAATACGCTGCTTGATGAAGTGCCATGTTTGCCAAGTACATCAACCCTAAATTGGAATTTTCAATAATCAGCCCTCTGCATCTTTAAGATTTGCGGCACATCTTCCACTTTGCAGCGCTCCTCGGTACGCTGTGTGCAAATGCATTAAATAGTCAGGGGACGTGCGTTGGCACTCATGTCTAAGAACGCGTTCGTTCAGGATGTTCTCGAAAAGTACAAGCCCATCTGGGCACTTGACCATGCTAGTGGATTGCTTGAGTGGGACATTGAAACCTACATGCCCGTAGGCGCCTCGAAACCTAGGGGTTTCGCGCAAGCCCAGTTGACGTTGATGAAACAGGAAAGAGTAACGAACTTCGCCAGCCTCGTTGCGAAAGCTGAGAAGCAAAGTGACCTTACAGATTATGACAGAGGAGTTCTCAGAATCATCAAGCGGGATTTACATTACTACACACGAGTGCCGCCGAGCCTTTTGGAAGATTTGCAGAGAACGGCCACGGAGGCGACAGTGGTTTGGAGGGACGCGAGGAAGAAGGCAGATTTCGGCAAGTTCAAGCCGTACCTGGAGAAGATTGTGGACCTGAAGCGACAGGAGGCAGAGAAGCTAGGCTACCAAGGGCATCCTTACAATGCGCTGATGGACCGATTCGAGGAAGAACTCACAACCACCGACGTTGACAAGGTTTTCTCAGCACTCGTTCCCAATCTGAAACGAATTCTCAAGAAAGTCCTAGATGAGGGAAAATACCCGACCAGCCACCCATTGGAGTCGGCCACTTATGAAGAAGCGCCGATGCGCCGGGTGAATGAGGAAGTTCTCAAAATCCTCAACATGCCCGAGAGAACGTTCCGGATGGATGTTTCCACGCACCCCTTCACGGCGGGCATGGCGACGGAGGATGTGCGGATCACAACACGGTACGAAGGGAAGAGCTTCAAAGACAGCATGTACTCCGTCATACATGAATGTGGGCACGCGATTTACGAGTTGCAAGTTAATCCTGATCTGGATTACACGCCACTCGGCAGAGGATCATCGCTGGGCGTTCACGAATCGCAATCGAGGTTCTGGGAGAACTTCGTGGGAAGAAGCAGAGAATTCACAAAACTCGTCTACCCGACATTGAAGAAGAATCTCTCATTCACTTCAAGCTATAGCGAGGAGGACATGTACAAGTACTTCAACACCGTGAAACCAAGCCTAATCCGCGTCGAAGCCGACGAGCTGACCTACAACTTCCACATAGTCCTCCGCTATGAGATTGAAAAGAAACTGATCGGTGGAGAGGTGAAGGTTTCGGAGGCGCCGGCCTTGTGGAACAACATGATGGAAGAGTTCGTGGGCGTTCGACCCGAAAATGACGGCGTGGGGATTCTGCAAGATGTGCATTGGAGCGGCGGTATGTTCGGCTACTTCCCAACCTACTCCCTTGGAAACGTGATCGGCGGAATGATTTACGACCGAATCCAGAAAGACATTGACATCAAAAAGACCGTTGGCGCCGGCGACCTAGGACGCATCAAAGCGTGGCTCCGAGAGCACATACACAAGTTGGGAGCAACGTACTCACCCAAAGACCTGCAGCAACGTGAACTCGGCGAAACCTACAACCCAGAGCATTTGGTAAAGTACTTGGAACAAAAGTACCTCTAGCGGTGAGTGGCTGAGTAACCGTCTTCATCGGAGGACGACCACTCGAGCCGAAAAAGGGAGAGCCTATTCGTATTTCAGAGCAACTACTGCTTTCATTCTTGAAGCCCGTCGTGCGGGGTACAATCCTGCGAGCACTGAGATAGCGATTGGGAAAAGCAGCGCGAATAGTATCAGGTCAGCTGTGAATACGGGTTCTGTAGTAGATGCTCCGCTGCTCATTGGCCCGCCTCCCCCGCCTCCCATCGGCATCATGCCGCCAATGAGGAACGAAAGGAAATAGCCGAGGATGGTTCCTAGAAGCCCTCCAATTGCTCCGGTCACAACGGCCTCTGAGAGGAATATACTGAGAATCTGCCCGCTTTGGTATCCAAGAGCTTTTAGCACGCCTATTTCGCGAGTTCGTTCCATGACTGAGACGAACATCGTGTTAGTGATACCGACGGCGGCAACGAACAATGAGATACCGCCTATGGCTCCGAGAAAGACAGTCATCTGTGATGAAACTGATTGAATACTTGATACGATCGAGCCTGCGTTCATCACGCGCACATTGCTTCCGTACTGACTTTCTATTGCTGCTTGAACGGAAGAGACTTCGTCAGCCGTGGTGGTTATCACGTAGAATCCTGAGTAGTATGACGTTTTCAGGAATAGTTGTCCTGCCTGCATGCTGATGAATATGGTATCGTCAATGTTTGAGAAGAGCACACGCCCGTATGGAGATAATATTCCCTTGACTATGAAGGCCAAGCTTCCGCCGCCTGAAAGGGTCACTGAAACCATTTGATTGACTTCTATCTGAACACTGGAACCCGTCGGAGCGGCTAGATCGCTACCTATGGCTGCTGCAGTCGTGTCGGTTTGGGTTGGATATGCACCGTCAGACAGTCCGATCCCCTTGTACAGGTCGGACAATTTGCTCAGATCAATGCCTTCGATTTCTCCTTCAATTGCAGTTCCGCCAACGGTAACCGTCGCTCGCGTGTCGTAGTAAGGAATTACTTCTGCCACCCCGGTGATTGCGGTCAATATTCTGACATCGTTTTGGGAAAGCTGGTATTGTGTCCGGCTTCCGCTGCTGAAGGAGCTGCTTGCGGAATTCACAACCAGCGTGTTCGCCCCGATTTTGCCCATTGATGCAGATATTCCTGCACTTAGCCCGTTTGAGCTTGCGATGAGCGCCACGATCACCGCGGCACCAATCATGATACCTACAATGGTCAGTGCGCTCCTCATCTTTCTGTCCAGAAGGGCTTTGATAGCCAACCTGAAAACATCAGAAACGAACATGCCAATCAGCTCGCGAATGCGTCGATCCTCTGAAACCGCTGGTCCTTCTCAACCATGCCATCTTTCAGAACAATGACACGGTGAGTTGCGCCTGAAACCTCAGGATTGTGCGTGACTATGACAAAGGTGGTGCCAATCCTCTTGTTCACTTCAGTGATGTAATTGAGCACCTCACGAGTAGTCTTGGAGTCCAAGTTTCCTGTCGGCTCGTCCGCTATCACAAGCGCGGGCTCTGTCACCAACGCTCTGGCAATGGCGACGCGCTGCTGTTCTCCTCCGCTCAGCTCGGTTGGGCGTTTACGCGCCTTCTGAACTAATCCCACTGCACTAAGTAGTTTGATTGCTTTGATACGTCGGATTTTCCTAGGCATCGTTCTTGTGATGAGTGGCATTTCCACGTTTTCGATGGCAGTCAATCGGCTAATGAGGTTAAAGGATTGGTAAACGAACCCGATTTTTCTGTTGCGGACTTTCGCCAATTGATCATCAGATAGTTTGCGCAAGTCAATGCCATCAATCCTCACTCTACCAGCAGTTGGCCTGTCAAGAGTTCCGATGATGTTTAGCAGCGTGGATTTTCCACTGCCGGAAGGCCCAACGATCGAAACTAATTCTCCGCGCTCTATCTTCACACTCACTCCTCCAAGAGCAGGATAGTCTACGTGACCGACTCTGTAGACTTTGGTGACTTCTGTCGTTTCAACCGACGGAACTGCTCCAGCAAGACCCATTTTCAAATCACATCTTTCGCAATTCGTCGTTTGGCGCAGCTGGAGCGATTTAAGGGGGCGCCACTCGTGGTGTGCACCGAAGATGAATTCCAATTATAAGCGAATTAACTGCACAACGCGATCGCTGTGAAAGAATTTGGCCCAGACATTCCACCCCCAAGAAGGCGATGGAAGGAAAGCAGATCAATTGGGCCTAGTAGGGATCTACACTTGTCTCCTATGCGAAGAAAGCTTCAGCACGAAAGTTGAACTGAAGCTGCATTATTGCAGCGCGCATTGGGAATGCATACCCGACTATGAAGGTGGCAAGAATATCCACCCGTCGTCTCACTTATCCCCCGACCCTGTGGACTAATCATAGTGAGATCTTGAAAGCGCTAAGTTATGCGCTTTAGGCTGAGAATCCACGTCATTGAACACGACTTGATTCTGCAGGTTCCATTTCTCTCAACAGACCAATCCTCCTCTTGAGGTTGGGGTGTTTGCTCAGAATCTCCAGCGTGCGTCTCTCACCATCCAAGCAGCATGCGAAGGTTCCAGCGATGTTCCCGGACGAATTGGCTTCCTGAAGCTTCGCCAGAGCAGAGATTAGCGGCCCAGGTCCGCCAATCAGAGCTGCCGCTGCCCTATCCGCAGTCAACTCGCGTGCTCTATAGAAAGCAGCTTCGACTAGGTAGCTTAGAACTCTAGCGAAAAGCGCAATTTTGGCGACTGTTACAATTGATCTCAACGCGAAGTCCCTATTCTTGATGTGACAGATTTCATGGGCGAGGCACGCCTCAACCTCAGCAGGTTCGAACGACTCTAGGAGTCCTACGGACACGGCGATTGTATATGCGCGTCGCGTGCGAACTGTGAACGCTGAGGGTAACCCAGAGTCCAGCAGAACGATTCCGGGACACTTGATTCTTGCACTCGCTGCGAGCCTGTGGGTCATCTGTATCAAGTCGTTCGCAGGTTTGGAGAAGGTCAAGTTGGGAAACGCCCGGAATAAGTCGAGTCTCGAGCGCACTAACTCAATGTAGAGCGCACCAAGAATGGCTGCGATTGCCCCCAATTCGGCCAAATGCAAATCCACACCAAAAAGCATCTGAAACAGCCAAACGCCGGGCGCATTGGCGTCTGGATGCACAAAGTAAAGGACGAACACGAATAGAATACACTGGACGAACAGAACTCCCATAATTCCCATCAGAGCGAGAGCTTTGCGGCGGAAGTTGCGCGTTATGACAGAGACCAAGCCGAGCACTATGAAGAGAATCGCAACTGTGATCGGCAAGGGCGGGCCAACTAGAAGCCACGAGAGAATCACCAAGAATACTGGATTAATCACTTTCAGAGCACCTAGAAACGGCCTTCATTCAGGAGCTTCGTTCGATGTAGCTTGGGCTACGACTTTTCGTCGGGAAGAAGCTGCTTTTCTAGCGTATCTAGCTTTTCGAACCTGTCGCCCCACCGGGAAACGAATTTTCGTTGCTTGTGCCAAACGTTGAGAGACCACAAGACCGCAGCCAACGCTGCGAGTAGACCTAACAGATCAAACAGATTTGGTACAAAGAATGGAGGAGGGGGATGGCCAAATGGGGGCGGATTGAATGGAGGTGGCCCGAAATTCCCGAACACGAAGATGAGGAAACGTGACAGAAAGATCAGCAATACGATCGAGCCGATGAGGTTCACCTTTGCTTGGAAGCGGAACCGCTTAAATTCTTTCGAAGCCTCCTCCAAGAACGCGTGAAGCCCACTTACAGGATAGTCGTCTCTCTTTTCTGACATGGCTAACTACTTCCCAGGTTGTGGGAGAAGCGGGCTATAGGTCTAGTTCACCACAGGTGCATTTTCAGGTTCAGAGAATCGAAGGGAGCGTTTCTCTGAGCTTAACGTAAACATCCTTTCCCGCGGCGGACATGCGAATTCCTCCGTCTGATTCTTCAACAAACCCCTTGCCTTTCAAGTATCCTAGGTATTTTTGGAAGTCATCGTAGGATAGTTGAGTTGCATGCCGCCAGAGCGCCGTCCTAGAATGCGCGCCTGCATTATAGTACAGATATTCAAGAATCTCGAATCTTATCTGCACCGGGGATTTTCTGCTTGGCCGCGGGGCCTTTTCGAGATCAGTCAAAGTGTCCGACTCTGCAACAGGCTCGGCTACCTTAGACAGCGAGGACACTTGGGAAACGCAGCATAAAAGAAAGACCCAGCCACCCGACTGCCCACATACGCTGACCTGAATGAATCAAGACATCACCGTCACAAAATGGAAAACACGAGTAAGAAAAAAGAGGAATCGAAATCCTATCTGGAATCCACTAGAGTTTTCTCCTCATCGTATCGTAGTATGCGCCAACCTTCCAAGCCAAGTAGGCCCCCGACACAACGGATGCAAGTCCGAGTAAGAGTGGAACGGCCTCGAACAAGCCGAAGATACGCTCAGGTAGCCATGCTGAAGACTTGTTCTGGCGGCGGCCCTTCCATCGGTTTGTTGAGGTCGACACCAGTGACTTGTAGGACCTGTTCCTTGAACCAGACTTCGAAAGGTTCCTTTGATTTCGCTAGGATTTCGAACGACTTCGCCACGTCCGCCGCTTCATAGTAGACCAGAATAAAGGACCCCATGAGCGTTTTCTGAAGGTGCCATGACTCTTTTGTTATCCCAACACGTTTCAAGTAATCAGCACACTCCTTTTGACGCACGTCCATGCACGCCTTCGCGAAATCCCTCCCCGCCTGCTCCTTGCCGGGAAGAACTGGAAAAGCACCACAGAAAGATTGCATACGAATCACAGCAATAATCGAGGTTTTCAATATAAAAAACCTAGTAGGACTCACCCGCGACCTAGCACGTGCGTTAGGTTGTGAAGAACTCAGTCGCCTATCTCAGAGAGCCGACCATTTGCGGCGGCAACACCCACGCCGTGCGTGAATTTGTATCCCTGTTCTGCGAGGCTGCCCTCGATTGCGGAAATTGTTGCTAGGATGTCGTTTCGGTTGACGTTGCCCATGTGGCCTACCCTGAAGGCTTTTTGACTCGTTGGGCCAAGGCCGCCCGCTACAACAATCCCGTACTTTCCGGCCATGGCTTTTCGGAAGTCCCAATCCCGCACGCCTTCTGGATAGTACGATACCGTAAGAGTGTTGGAAGACACGCTCTCATCACATAGGAGACGTAGGCCGATTGCGCGCATAGCGGCGCGAAACGCCGAAGCCAATCCGCTATGCCTGAAGAACCTCTTGGTGAGTCCTTCTGCGAGGATCATTTTGCAGCTGTCATGGAGTGCGTAGATCATGTTCACGGGGTGGGTGGCGAAGTACTTCGTGGGATCCTCCATGATTGGAGCCCACCGTTTCAGGTCGCCATAGTAAGTTCCAATTG
Source organism: Bathyarchaeia archaeon (assembly GCA_049513715.1). GTDB lineage: Archaea > Thermoproteota > Bathyarchaeia > 40CM-2-53-6 > 40CM-2-53-6 > FEN-987. The sequence goes on from JBEKVV010000003.1 coordinate 40,104, forward strand.
GAACCTTCCGTTGGTCTCTCGTTTTCAGTGCGTTGGGGCCAAAGGCAACAATCGCCAACCCCGGTGGAATCGCTAACGCCTTTTGTGAACCAGTGAAACAAACATCAATCCCCCACGCGTCCATCTGAAGATCCATGCCGCCAAGCGAGCAGACAGCATCAACAACGAAGAGGACCTTCTTCTCTTGAGCGATGGCGGCGAGTTCGTTCACTGGGTTTGCTGCTCCAGTGGATGTATCAACATGAACAACGAGCAGCGCCTTGTAACCTGCGCCTGAGAGCTTCTGCCGCACCTCATCAGGATTCGCTGCAGAACCCCAAGGAACCTGGAGTTTGTCCACGGTGGCTCCTAGGGTCGTTGCGACGTCCGCCAGCCTTTCACCGAAATAGCCGCCACAAATCACTAAGACTCGATCTCCGGGCTCAAGGATGTTTGCCAACGCAACCTCGGAAGCCAGTGTACCCGTTCCAGCCAAGGGCAAAACAAGGCCGGTCGTTCCGAAGAGCTGACCTAGGTCCTTCAGGGTTTCTTTGAGTATATTTGCAAAGTCTACGCTAACGTGGGAGAGCGTTGGCCTAGCCAGGGAACCGAGAATCAGAGGACTTACATTGGTTGGGCCGGGTATCATTAGAAGAGCTCTTTCATCCATTCATTCTCACCGCAAACACCGATTACGCGACCGCGTAGCAGCGGAGACTAATCTTCCTTCTTGTTCCCCACGCCGAGCGGACAGCCCGATCGGGCTTCTAGGAGATACATGATTCGTTCACATGATTCCTTCATATGCCCTTTATTTGGCTTGAACCAACTGCTGCCTGATTGCAATGAAACGCCTAATCATACTCGCAGCGTTCCTCCTGACCTTGTCGGTGGGTATGTCAAGGTTTTTTCCGTCTGCCTCAGCCCAGGCTCCAGTTCCCGCGGAGTATCAGCAACTCTACTCGACTCTCAAGGGAACGTTGGACTCATACAACGCATACCTTGCTACGCTTAGCTCGCAAGCAAGTTATCCGGTGATCTTCGGCGCTGAGTTGTTGCCCGCGAATGGTAATAGGGGCACGCAATTGCTTGCGCCAACAACCATGCAAGGAGTCATCGTGAACCTCAACGCGCTCCGGGAGCTTGGTGTTCAAGGCGTGACAATCGCGATAGGTTTCCCGCTGTACACTTCCACCTTTCCAAATCATGATGAGTACGTTCAGTTCTATGAGCAGGTCGCGCAGGAAGTCAGAAAACGAGGTATGAAGTTGGACATTGAATCAGCAGTGGCATTCGCGAACACCCAATTCTCCACTATCACGTTCAATTACGCGGGTATCACGTTCGACGAGTTCGAGGCGCAGGTGAGGCAGATGGTTACGGCGATTTTGCAGGACCTGCAACCTGACTACCTGAACCTGGGAGCGGAGCCAGATACTATGGCCAAACTAACCGGGTTCCAGGAATTCAGATCGCCAACTCAGTTTGCGGCGTACGTGAACTTCATACTCGACGGCTTTCCTAGAGGCAACACGAAAATTGGGGCAGGAGTGGGCACATGGGGCAACCTCGGATACGCACAAACCCTAGCCAACTCCACCGCGCTCGATTTCATCGACACACACGTCTACCCGATTGTTGGAACGGCATCACTCCAACAAATAATCACCATCAACAATATCGCGAAACAGCACGGGAAATGGCTGAACCTTGACGAAGCATGGTTGAGCAAGGTGGACACCCTTCAACCCACCAGCATAGCGGATAATGCAGAGAATTTCAGAAAGGACGTGTACAGTTTCTGGGCTCCCTTGGACCAAGAGTTTATGGGCACCATAGTGAAAACAGCGCAGCTTGAAGGAATTCAGTACATCTCCCCATTCTGGAGCACGTACTTCTTCGGATACGTCGACTACGACCAAAACACCTCGACCATGTCCTACAACGACTTGACAACGCTCGACAACAGGATCGCCGCCCAAAACCTGCAGGCCGACACTTTCACAACGACCGGCAGGTTCTATGGCTCATTGGCAACGGGCACGACCCTATTAACAAGCACCACCACGCAAGAGATGCAAAGCTCAACTAGCAGCACAAGCAAGAAGCCTGCAATTCCAGCCTTCCCAATCGAAGCTATCTTGATTGGAGTTGTCGTTGGTGTGGTGGCAATAGTTCTGCTTCGACGGCGCTCAGCTTGGATCCCAAAGGCGAAAATTAAGCTAGACTCTCTGGCATGCGTTGCTGTTGGTTAGTATGGATCGTAGATTGGTCGGCATCGTCTTGGTGGCTATTTTCCTTAGAGTCATCTCAACCGTTTTGAATGCTTGGAACCCCATCCCTCCTATCAACAACCCAATCGGGCAGCCTTCTGAGATTCCTTTGTGGTGGTCGGCCGCCAACTTTGGACTATTCGTCTTAGGGCTCGTCGTATCCGTGGTTTTGCTCTTCGGGGTCGTCTACTGGCTTAGCAGAGCTTTGGTTGCGAAGATTTCACTGATTGTGATTTCATTGGCCATAGCTGCTGGCATCGCCGCCATCATAACGCCCTTCGTTTCGAACCTCGTTCAATTGGGCGTCTTAATTCCACAAGACCCTGCGGATCCCAGAACGCAGCTCTTCTGGCGTTTTCTTCCCCAGGCTGTGGTTTCAGGGTTTGTGAACGTGTTCCTTCTTACTCTAGGAGCAGTAGCGCTTCCTAAACTAATCAACTCGCCAGCCGCAAGAACTCCATGACTTGATGCGATCGGTCATGTGGTTGAGTAAAGGATTATTGGTTACGTAGCCCGCGTGCCACGTTAGGTTAGTGCCACTACTCTGATTGGATTTTCCGAGCTGTCTTCTAGTATCTTGAAACCGCTGTTGATGTCTTCAAGCCTCACTCTATGTGTGACTGACCGCGAAAGATCTAGCTTTCTGGAATGAACTAGCTTAACCAGTTGAACGAGTTCTGTTTTCAAGTGGTCGTCTACGCCTATGATTTCCATTTCTTTTCCGATTATCGTTTTGTAGGGTGAGATTTGCATTGATTTTGCGCCTATACCCACCAGCGCGAATCTTCCTCCTTTCCCTACGCAGTCGATACCTTGGCCTATTGTTTGATTCACGCCCACGAAATCCAAGACCACGTCAGCGAGTTTTCCATCAGTGATCCTATGGACGGCTTTTACAACGTCCTGAGTTGAAGGGTTTACAGTTTCCCTTGCTCCGACCCGTTTCGCTTCCTTTAGTTTCCGAGTAGCTAGGTCGATGCCTACTACTGTTCCGGCTTTGAAGATTTTTGCAGCCAGTTGGACAGCATGTATTCCTAAACCACCAACCCCGAAGACTACCACGGTGTCTCCCGGCCGTACTCGTGCTCTTCTTAGGGCATGGTAGGCTGTGGGAACGGCGCAGCCCATTACAGCGCCTTGGTCGAACGGTATCGACTCAGGTAATTTCACGATGCTTCTTGCAGGTACGCGGACGTATTCGGCGAAACCGCCATCAACGTCCTTCCCAACCATCTGATACTTGACGCAATAATTCTCTTGGTTGGCGCTACAATGTGCGCATCTTCCACAGCTTACGATGTAATGAACCAGAACCCGATCCCCTACTCGTAGGCCTTTGACTTTTCTTCCCGTTTTCGCCACGGTTCCAGCGATCTCATGCCCCAGAGTGAGTGGCAGCTTTCCAACGGGGGCGACACCTTTTCGGTAATTGATGTCCGAGTGACAAATCCCCGCAGCTCTCACTCGTACCAGAACATCTACCGGGAGGATAACTGGGACAGGGATACGGTCTATGATGAGCTTTCTACCAATCCGCTGCAACCTAGCTGCGTTCATCGAGTCTGACATGGCAACAGTGCACGTTCGTCACAATCCGCACGCTCAGTATTATCATCACTGACGAAATAACAACGACAGACATCACTTCACTGGACCCTATAAGTAGTGAAGCCGGTGCGGCCACTCAACGAATGTAGCGTGCCCCAAACGATTCATCCAAGCTCTATAGTGTGGCCTTCTGCAGTCGGCAACGGTTTCTGCCCCTTGTGAATGATCGAATGTCACTATTACGATGATCTCCGTTAGAGATTCTCGCGTGCCTTTTTAGTTTCTGGTAAATCATTACCCAAAACCTAAAATCCAAACGTGCGACCATATAATAGCTGAAGAGCATTGGTCACAGGTGTGGTTCTTGCGGGATTATCGGTCATTGGAATCGGTGCCCTTCTGATCGTTGTTGGCCTCGTTCTATTAGTCCAGGCTATCTTGGCAGCCGAAAATAGCCTTCGCGCGCAAGCTGCAGGAGTGGAAAAGAAGGGCGTACTAGGTGATGCCGCAGACCTAGTGAAGGCACTAAATGAGTTGATAAAAACTGTAGGCGTTGCACGAGGTGTGCCCCTAGCCGTCATAATTCTTGGGTTAATCCTAATCGTGATCGGAACGGGAATGCTTGCTGCGTCTGGCTAGCAAGTATCATTGATAGTATCTTCAGTTGTAGATTTGCCGGAGTTCATTGCATAATAGGCGTCCCGTGGTGATTTTTCCTAGAGCGCCACACGCGCTGAGGCTGCAGGAATGTGGCGGGCCCGCGGGGATTCGAACCCCGGACCCCAGGCGTCTCCCGCTCATTGTGGTTTGAGCGTTTAGAGGGCCTGTGCTATAGACGCCCATTAACCCGTACCGGCACTATCCAGACTGAGCTACGGGCCCGACCGCCAACAGTACAAACGATTCTTCCTTAAAACTATCGAGCGACAGGCGCTAATCCAAAATCAGTACCTGAACACGTCTCTGTTATTCGCGGAGCTTCGAGGGCTATGCCGAAGTAGCAGGCCGCAGTTGGGGCACCTGAGTAAATCCTTCTGGAACGTCTCAGCGCATCTGCAACAATAAGCCACATGGTCATAATCGACTCGCTTAGGAATTCGAACCTGACGGCGCACCGAATCTAGGATTTCTGTACGATCCGTCAGCGACTGATGTGCCAGCGTTTCTTCACTAGCTCTCATTTTGGTAACTTCCGTCGTGTGCGGCCCCCCATCTCACATAAAAACAGAACCTCGATTTGAAAAGTGGTAATTCCCAAGAGTGAAAACGGCCCCCCGCACAAATCAACCGAGCCACAACAAGCTTCGCGCCCGCGGTTATCCTTGAAGATTGGTAAATCGAAAGCAACTTTCTCGCCACTGCTGACTATTGGGCACGCTGTGAACGATACTTACGGGAACATGCTGTCAGGTCTCTTACCAGTCCTCACCGTGGTCTTCTCCCTCTCGTACCTTCTAGCGGGTGTGGTGGCGATGGTTTACAACATTACGTCATCAATTCTCCAACCCCTGCTGGGCCGTTGGTTCGACCGGACACAAACCACCTGGCTCCTAGAGGCGGGGTTAGTTGTGAATTGCGTCGGCATGAGCCTCGTTGGATTATCCCCGAGCTACGTAATCCTCCTCTTCCTCATCGGAACCGCCGGCTTAGGATCCGCGGCCTTTCACCCCCCAGCATTCTCGTCTGTAATCAAATCTGGGGCCGGCTCGAAAGCCGGGGCATTGGGCATATTCCTATCAGGTGGAAACTTGGGTTTCTTCCTAGGCCCCGTTGCAGCAGGCATCCTAGTATCCTACTACGGCCTGCCTGGAACAATGCTGCTGCTCCCAGTGGGGTTAGTGGTTGCAGTGTTGCTCCTGAAATTCCGAAAGCCGAAAGTAACCCCTGAAACCCAAGCAACTGAAGTTGGTGGGCCGGCAAACATTCGCTTAGTGGCCTTGCTCGCAGCAATCACAGCCTTCCGCACCACGACCATCTCATCAGTTTCCACGTTTCTCCCAATGTACTTCGTCACCAGAGGCGACACGCTCATCTTAGCCACGACAATCGCTTCGATCTGGTTAGGCGTAGGAATCTTAGGCCAACTTGGGGGAGGCTTCCTCTCCGACCGAATTGGAAGGCGCCCGGTGATTGCTGCATCCCTCATGCTCGGCTCACTCGCGTTCTACGGATTCCTAGCAACCAGCAGTTGGTTGTCAGCTATCCTTCTAATCGCCTCGGGCATACTCATCTACGCAAACTGGTCGGTCATCGTAGCAATGTCATCTGAGGCAGCACCCAGGCACATTGGCACCGTGTCAGGTTTCATGCTTGGGTTCTCAATAGGAGTCGGAGGCATCGCCGCTCTTGGTTTCGGGGCCGTAGCCGACCACTTCGGCCTCCACTACGCCCTGGTGTTCTTCGACGCATTCGCACTCGTGGGTGGCGCTGTGGCACTGCTGCTGCCCGCGCGAATACTCAAGACCACACCTAGCTAGGCTCAATCTATTCGACGAATATTGCGGCTCGGTACGGCTCAGCCATCTTCGCTCTACCTTTCGGATCGTACAGCGCAGCATCCTCCTCTCCATGCGCTTCAACTCCGATTTTCAGCTCCCTCTCGAAGAAAACTTGAGCTTCCCGCAGGGCTTTCGGCTCATCGAGCTCGCCGCCTTCCATCCTTCGCGCTCGCAAGTCTGCAGGCATAGTCCTAACTTGCTTGATGATTTTGGCGGCGAACTTCGGCAAGTCCTTTGGCGTAGGAGACTTTGCCGCGATCATCTCGCGAATCAGGCCATCCAATGTTTCAGGATGGGACTGAGCACGTCTTAGGGCTTCAGTGTACACGCGCCACTTCCATTTCGCGGCTGTGTAGTAGTGAACCTTCTTTGGCGTAATCCTGGTTGTTGCGATGATTTCCTGAGTGTCCGCGAGCGTTGCCTCAACTAACTCCTCCAGCTGGTCAGGTTGGGGGTCGACTTTGGCTTCCTTAAAGCGAGGCCATTCAGCCTGAGCGATGAACCCTTTTTCCCCTAACGCATGCCAAGCCTCTTCGGCGATGTGTGGTCCAAATGGTGTCAGAAGCCTAGTCCAAGCTGAGACAAACGCCTTGACTGTTGCGGAGTCGGGTTTTGTTACGCGCCGCTCATACCAACGTAAATCATTCCATAGATCATACAGTGCAACGGAGAGCGCTGTTCGGGTCTTCAGATGCTCCATTGCTTCGGAGACGACTTTGGTTTTCGAGTTGATTCTGCCAACCAACCAGCTTTCCAAGTGGCCGTTCTTGGATTCACCCTCAGACGCTGCAGCATCCTGAACTAGGCGCAAGAACGCTTCTAGCCGGCCTTTGATGTCACGAACGTTCTCAGAGCGCCAATCAGGGTCATCCATACCCTCCGCGGCGAGTAGGCTTGTGCAGCGCACCGCATCCGCTCCACTGTCTTCGCAGGCTTTCCAGAGCGGGATGAAGTTGCCCAGCGACTTGTGAATCGCCCTGCCTTCCAGCAACATGAACCCGTTGACCCCGATGGCCTTCGGCCAAAACTTCCGCTCAAAGAGGGCCACATGGTGGAAAATGAAGAAAGTCAAATGATTTCCAACCAAGTCCTTGCCAGAGTTCCTTAGGTCAACTGGGTACCAGTAGAGGAACTCGTCCCGGATTTTCTTCAGAAGCCCCGTGCCAATCCCTGCTTGTTTCTCCAGTTGCCCGGGGTTCCCCGTTCCATAGAATATGAAATCGAAGATCTCGGGGATCAGTTGCTGCGCCTTGACTAGGCCTGCGTTGACGAACTTGCTGACCATGTAGTAGGCCATGTAGATCGTTGAATCGCTTAGAGTTTCCACGATCCAGTCAGGGCTCCATGGCAGCGGTGTGCCCAAGCCGGTCTTTCGGGCGCAAGGCCAGTCGTGCAACCAATCGATTATTCCGTCAAACCAGCCCCTCGCTTCTTCAGGGTAGAAGGACATCTTCGAGACCGCATCATGAGCTCGCCCCTTCCACTCCGGGTCGGAGTACTTCAGAAACCACTGGCCTTCCACAACCTTGGCAACACATTCGGTTGTGCAGCGGCAGACCACACGTTGTGGGAGTTCATACATGACGTCGGCTATGCCTTTCTTTCGATAATCGCTGACCAGGGATTGCTTAACGTCCGCAACTTTCTGCTTGGAGTAAGGTCCACAATTGTCTTTCAGAATTCCACCATGGAATTCTGCTCTGTAGATTTCTTTGGTGGCTTCGTCAGCTTTGGGATCATTCTGGTCCTTGATGTGCATGCGGTCAACAATCTCTAACGCAGGAAAGTCGCCGTAACCCTCCACTGAGATGACTGAGATGGGCTGAATTCCCGCCATGTCCTGTGGGCTAATGGAGAACTTCTCCAATGTTGACGGACTTCTCTGCACGTCCCTCAAAGCTAGCCAATCGAACGGCGCATGAGCTGGGACACTGTAAACCAACCCGGTTGCGTTCTCAGTGTTTACGAAGCTTCCGGGTAGGATTAGGAGTTGTCTGCTTTGGACGGCGTCGGTGCAGCGTTTGCCGATTAACTCAGCGCCCTTCAATTCCCGAACTACAGTGACTTGTTTCACTTGGTTCTGGAGCTTCGCGGACGCGGTCTTGCTGATGATCCACCGTTCATCGTTCACCTGCGCTTCCACATAATCGCCGTCCGGATTCACCCAGAGGTTCGTAACCCCGTAGATGGTCTCGGGCCTGAAGGTCGCGCATGGCAGGAACGTGTTGCCCATCTTGAACTTCATTAGGATGAATTCTTCAGGCCTAACACCTTCACCCTGCAACCTGTCCGCGTCACCTGTTGGGCTTTCGTCCTTTGGGCACCAGACGACTGGGTGTGTTCCTTTGATTACGTACCCTTTCTCCCGCAGCCTCAGGTACTGCCATGTGACGAACTGGTTGAACGCCGGGTTGAGTGAGCTCGTGTGGAATTCCCTGCGCCAATCAATCGACATTCCCAGCCGTTTGATGGCGTCTCGGTTGGCGTCTGTGTAGTACTTCGCCATGTAGACTGGGTCAACGAACTTCTTCAGGTCCTCCTCCGAAACTCCGTCCACTTCCCTGATGGGACGGATGAAGTCCTCGTCACCATTCTTGATGCGTTCCGCCGCGCCCGCGACCGTTTTGCCCGTCCAATGCCAAGCCCACGGGTAGAGTACGTTGAATCCGCGCATCCGCATGTAACGCGCGTAGGCGTCGATCCGTGCGGCTGTGAAACCGCTGCCAACATGCAGGGGGCCGCTCATGTACGCGAAAGGAAAAGTTACGAAGCATTTGGGCCGGGAGGGGTCGGGGTCGGATTCGAATATCTTGGCTTTGGCCCATTCATTCTGCCATTTCTCATCGATCTGTTTCCAATCTAAGGGCACGTGTGATCACTTTGTTACCATCACTTTCAACGCGGCTTCAGCGCTCTTCAACACTTCATCCGCGGCCTTCAGGTTCGTTCCTCCACCTTGGCCGAAGTATTCCTTGCCACCGCCACCGCCGCCCACAACCGCAGCCAACTTCGATGCTAGTTTCCCAGCATGTACTCCCTGCGCAATCGCATTCTTACCTGCACCCACGAAGACTCTGGCTGAGTTCTTCAACAGCAGCAGAACTGTGACAGCATTTGAATCCCTCTCGATGATTCTGTTGTTCAAGGAGACTAAGAGGAGCTCATCTTCTTCACCGCGAGTGTACTTCGCTTCGCATAATCGCACTTTTCCGACCATCTTGGAAGAGCTAAGTAATCTTCCAGCTTCGTTCTCCGCCCACTCCGCGGCTAATCCCTCCACTCTCTTCGTTAACCTCGTCTTTTCTTCGACGAGTGATTGCACGTAGTTGCCCACTTTGTCAATTGGTGCTTCCACTGTTGTTGAGATTCCTTTGAGCGTCTTTTCCTGTTCTTGGAACGCTCGTAGAGCCTGCGTTCCCGCAGCGAATATGATTCGCTCTACGCCGTCTTGAATGCGCTCGGTGTGGAGAATTTTGATTGTGCCAATCTGACCAGTCCGGGTGCAATGGGTTCCCCCGCAGGCCTCCACATCCCAGTCTCCAATCTTGATGATCCTTAGCTCCCTGCCGGGAACAACGCCCCCTTGGTACAACTTGTAGCCATACGCTTGCTCCGCTTTCTCCCTGGGCAGCCATTGCGATTCCACGGGTATATCTTGCAATGCGACTTCTGTTGCTAATCGCTCAATCTGCCTGACTTGATCGTCTGTGAGTCGTTCGTAGTGGGATATGTCGATTCGGCTCGACTCGACTCCCTTCTGCGCTCCTGCCTGCCAAGCATGCTGGCCTAGGACTCGGCGTGCCGCACCTAGAACCAAGTGTGTTCCAGTGTGGTGGCGCATCAGGCTCACACGCCTATCCCACTCAATAGAACCGCGGACAGTATCCCCCACGTTGGGCGCCCTTCCATCCAACTGATGAACCACAACGCGGCCCGCCTTTTGTGTGTCAACAACTTTGACGGGGCCGTTGCTGGTCTCTATGGTTCCGATGTCGCCTGGTTGGCCTCCTCCCTCGGGATAGAAACACGTTTGATCCAGAACCACGAACTTGCCATCGATGACAGCCAGCACTTTTCCATGAAACTCCTTCTGGAACGGGTCCTTGTAGTACAACGGCACTGTGTCCGGTAGCCCGGCCACTTTGTCTCTCAGCTTCTGTGAGGTTTCGGTTTCCACTTCTTCGTCGGAGGCACGTTTTCCGGACAGGTGCTTCTGCGCGACCATCCCGTAGAAGTTTCCAGGCGGGTTCGCTGTGACGCCGAGCGGTTCAGCGATTTCATTCACTATATCGGGAACCATGCCCTGCGAATCATACAGCTCTACCAGAGTCTCCGATGGAACCTCTCTCAATCCCTTAGTTTTCAGGTCGGTGGCTATCTTCTTGACTAACTCTGATCCACGTTCCAAGGTCCTTCGGTACTTGGACTCCTCGGACTTCAACTCCTCAGCAATCTCACTTCGCATCGCCTTCAGTTGCGGGAAGTCGTCGCCCCAGTAATCGACCTGGGAATCCAAGACCTCGAGCATCTTGTCTTCAATTCCCAGTTGCCGCAACATTCTGTACGTTCGTCGGATTAGTAGGCGCGCTAGGTATCCTTCTTCGACGTTGGATGGAACAATACCTTCGGATAACAGAAACGCTATGACTTTGGTGTGGTCGGCGACTGCCATCGCGTTTTCAATCGGCACCATGGCTTTTTCGAGGTCTCGCCAATCCATCCCGACTCTTTCAGCAACCTTCTTCCTTGCGTCAATTCTGTCACCGCCGCGCTCTAGGTTCATGAAGCTTGAGTAAGGAACCACTTTCGCCACGAGTTTCTCATCGTACTTGACTGAGGAGAGCTTGAAGATATTGTCCAACACTGGCCCATAGATGACTTGGAACGCGCTGGGTTTACCTTGGCTCAGCCACGCCCACCGCTCAATCCCATAACCGGTATCAACGGTCCGGATTGGCAGCTTGACCAGTCGGTCGCCGTCCACCTTGTACTGCATGAAGACTAAGGTCGAGATCTCTAGGCCGGCGGATAGGCACTCGAGGTCTGGGCCTGCGTTTCCTCCACCTGACCAGAAGTGCTCTTTGTAGGACATGCTCTCAGACCTCAGTCCGAACTCTTCCGTCGCAAGTTGGTGATGGTAGCGAATCGTTTGGTCCATCCAGTAGATTTCCTTGTCAGGATAGTTGAAAGCGTGGGCGCCACCCATTTCGAACATTAGGTCATGCCGTCCCAATGTTGGACCCACGTTGTCGATGTCCGTGAACCTTATCGATGGTTGACTGACGACAAGTGGATTGGCGGGTGGAGGAACCGAGCCCTCGGTAACCCATGGTTGGAAATCGTAAATCGACGCCCCAACTAAGAAAACGTCGTCTCGCCAACGCGCAACGACAGGGTATGGATTGATCCTCTGATGGCCATTTCGCTCAAAGAATGAAAGGAATAGTTCCCGCATCTCCCGGACGGAGTAAGGCCGTCGAGCTGGAGGTTTGCCTATAAATGAATACTCAACGCAGGGGCTGTCCCCACAGTACCTTTCGTCGGGCTGTTGTGACCAGAAGTATGCTTTGCAGCATTCACACTGCCTCCTAGTGAACCCGTTCTCTTTGAAGAACGGGACCGCGAATTCCTTCTCATCAATTTCCATTAGCTCTTGTTCCTCCAGCCGACAGAGCAGAACGAAGCAGACTAACTAGAAAGCTATTTGCCCGCTCCCTCTGTCAGCGAGGTGCGAGCGCAAGGGCCTGAAGCAGAAGCAGATTCAACATACCCGGCCCAACTCATCAGCATAGAATCGGCGTTTCAGCCAAATATACGTTATTGTGGAGCTGGATGCAGCAATGCCTCTGAAAGGCGATTCTGCCCATAATTTATCCACACTTCTATTCCCTTCGGCCTGCATTCGGGCCTATGCAGCCTTAATTCCTACTCTGCGATTCCTCTACTAGATGTCCCAATGATCCACAAAGACGTGGTGACTGTCGTAGAGGACGTACGAATCAGACAGATGAGAGGCGGAACCGTTGTCACACACGAGGCCCTTACCGCCCTTCGAACCGCAGCACTAGCCTCGACCTCAAAATCGCCCGAAGAGTTCACCGCCGAGCTAGAGGAGAATGCAAAGTACCTCACCAATATTCGCGCCGCCTCAATCCCCCTAACCAACGGGCTGCGTTATGTGGTTAGTGAAGTTCAACAAGCCAAAAGCCGCGGGGCAACTATTCAAGAATTGAAGGAGGTCGTTTCCAACTCTTCGATGCGGTTTGATCGAAAGCTGGAGGAGTCACTTCAGCAGATTTCGGAAATCGGAGCACGCAGGCTGAAGGATGGAGACGTCATAATGACGCATAGCTACAGTAGCTCGGTCATCGCGATCCTGAAGAAAGCGCATCAGCAGGGCAAGCGGTTCAAAGTGTTCGTCACGGAAACTAGGCCTGAGCTTGAAGGGCAAGACGTGGCTCGTGAACTCGCCGCCGAAGGGATCGATACGACCCTGATTATTGATTCTGCGGTCTCGCACTTCATTGAAGACGCAGACAAGGTGATTGTGGGGGCGGAGGCTGTTGCAGCAAACGGGGCGATTGTAAACAAGATTGGCACGGCGACCATCGCAGCAGTAGCGCACGGCGCCCGTGTGAGAGTGTTCGTTGCCGCTAGCACTTACAAATTCAGCCCGGAAACGATGTTCGGAGAACTTATCACCATAGAAGAAAGGTCACCGTCATTCGTGTCAGACCAACTCGAAAAGAAGAAGCTGCCGAACTTGAGGATCAGGAATCCGGCCTTTGACGTAACTTCTCCACAAGACATTGACCTAATCATCACAGAACGCGGAGTCATCCCACCCCAAGCCGCAATAATGATCCTCCGCGAACAAAAGGGCCCACTGATCTTCGCGCCCCAATGAAAGCAAGCCAAAACAACAACTGCTTGCGATCATACTCTGATCGCTCCTACTCCGGTCGGGGAGTCTTGCTTATGTTTCCCGTGGAAGAGTAACACTGCAGCGAATCCGGACGTAGTTGATAAGAAGATACGATTAGATCCTGTCGATGTGATCTGCGGGAAATCCCAGCTTGACCAGTTCGTCTTTGACGCGAACTCGGTGGTCTCCTTGAAGGAGAAGCTCTCCGCCTTTGGTGGTTCCCCCTGTACCGAATCGTCGTTTAAGTTCACGACCAATCTCCTCCAGACGCGCGCTAGGGAGTCCTTGGATGATCGTGACCGGTTTGCGAAACCGTCTGAACTCCAGTCTGATGACGATACGAGCTTCGCTACGGTCAAGCTCCTCTAACGGGTTGTACCCAAGATCGTCTGGTTTCTCCATGCAAGGTCAAGCCGTAACAATATAGAGCTTATAATAAGAGATTTCTCCGTTGGCAACCAACCGCCATCCAATGCCACCCTAGAATCAAAAGACACCCAAATCGCGAGAGGGATGAGTCTTCTCCACTTCTGCTCCGGGTGACGATGTCTGTGACTGGTTTCCTGGGCTGCCTCGTCACCAAATAGGCCCACAGCCTAACGTTAGGTGTGAATAGCAAGATGAGTAAGCGTGTTGTTTCCTTGGAAATACTGCAATCGCTGTCAGACGCAATAACTGAGTTGGCAGACAAAATCGGTCCTTCCGTTGTCAGGATTAGGTCCGGAAGAGGCTTCGGCACTGGAGTGGTCTGGAGAGAAGACGGATATGTTCTCACATGCAGTCACGTCGTGGGCAGGGCCAGCGCCGTTGAGATCGGTTTTGGAAAAGGTGAGAACGTTCAGGCTAAAGTGACTGGGCATGATCCATACTCAGACATGGCCCTTTTAAAAGTCGAGCAGAATGGCTTGAAGGCAATTGAGCTCGGAGACTCCGAGCAAATCAAAGTTGGTCAACTCGTCTTTGCTTTCGCCAATCCTTTCGGCCGACGCCCGAGCACCACATCAGGAATCGTCACAACCGCAAACGCCGCATTGGGATGGGGGCGAGGGTTCATGGAAAACATGATCATTACAGACGCGCCGTTGAACCCTGGCTATTCAGGTGGCCCCCTGGTTGACGCATCGGGCAAAATGATAGGGCTCAACGTGGCCTACGCTAACTCTCGCGGTATCGCAATTCCAATCAACGCCAGCAAGATGATCATTGACAGCCTCATCCGTGAGGGTAGAATCAGAAGGGCACATCTAGGAATCATGACGGACACCCTAAGCTTCTCGCAGGATATCGCTAAACAGGCGAAGATAGAGCAAGAAGAAGGACTCATGATACTCGAAGTAGAACCAGACAGCCCAGCCAAGAAAGCAGGCCTAGTCGTTGGAGACATCGTCGTAGGATTCAACAAAGCACGGATCAGAAGCCATCAAGATCTGCACCGATTACTAACAAAAGACATCATCGGAAAACCAGTTGAGATAGAAATCCTCCGAGCAGAAAAACTCGTCAAGTTAACGATTAGCTCCACTGAAGACGAGCCCTCATAAGAAGCCGCACGCTCAACCCACCCATTAGTTTACTACTGCCACCAAAATTCTCGCCCTCACATCAGTGCATCCTCTGACACCACATCGCGGAGTGGTCAAGGGGCACGAACGAAATGAGGCATCTCATCCGGAATTACTAGAGAGAGTTCGACAAACCCGCAGTACTCCCCTGCCTTGTACCAGGGTGTTTGGAATATCAGTTTTCGAACACCGTTCTTCTCTATTGTGTATACGTTGGCCTGTCGTTTTTCCATAAGCTGCTTGAGTTTAGTCAGTGCAGCTTCTGAGTGGCAGTCAAGCAAATTGGTACCGATTAGTTCCCGACCGCCATCGTCCTTGAAGCCCTCCGCAGCCTTGGCGTTCATCTCTAGAATGATGCCGTCTGAATTGCACACGGTAATTGCGCCGGGAAATTCCTCTACCCACAAATGATCTGCCACCTTGACCAAATCGCTATTACTCCTAAGGAGAACTATCGTCGACGTCCTTAGAAGATTTTTGTTTCACTTCCAACGATGCCGCCCGGTTGCCCGGGGTCTTGTTTCATTGCGTTTTCGAGAAAGTCAAGGAAGCGGAGTTGATGCAGTAGCGCAGTCCAGTTGGTTCGGGGCCGTCGCCGAAGACATGGCCTAGGTGTGCATTGCATACACTGCATGCGACTTCTGTGCGTTTCATGAAGAAACTCCTATCGGACTCCGTTTTCACACTATTCTGCGCTATTGGGGTCCAGAAGCTGGGCCATCCAGTTCCAGATTCAAACTTACTTTCGGAACCAAAAAGTCCGTTGCCGCAACAAACGCATTGGTAGATTCCCTTCTCGTGATTGTTCCAGTAGGTGCCAGTGAACGGTCTTTCGGTTCCCTTTTTCCGGGCGACCCGATACTGTTCCGGGGTGAGTAGTTGCTTCCACTCCGCGTCTGTTTTAGTGACCTGTTGATTCATCTCTAAATCTCACATGGTTGAAGTAGGTCTTAGTCCTATCCCTTATTCGACATAAGTTGGATTCCTCGATCGAACGAGCTAGGTGAAAGAGTGGAACGCTTGCGTAAAATCTCCTGCGTGGCAATCGGTGTCTTGGCGCTCTCGGTTTGCCTGCCTTGGTTGACTGTGACCCTGAACCTATCTGAGATTGAGCGGGGAACGCAGCAGTATTCCATCCTCGGCGTTTCAATTACGACCCTGTCTCCCTCGGCCTCGGGTTCAACGTTCGTTTCCACTCCGTATTTTGTGGGGCTCTTCGATGTCCCTTACTTCACGTTTTCAGCGTTACTGCTTCTAGTTGCTTTGGTTTCCGGCCTGATCTCCATTGTGCTTAGGAAACCAAGATTGCAGTTGCTCGCTGCCGCTGCAGCTCTTCAAGGTGCCCATTTCTTGATGGACTTCGCGATCTCTAGGATATTCTCTGGAGTCTGCTCTTTATCTACTGTTAAAGCGAGGTACCCATCTTTCACCCGCATGATCAAGCTCGTGACCTTCTCGTAGTTGACCACGACGCTTCCAACCGCCCCAGTCCACGGGCTCATGCGTTCACAAATAGACGTAACGAGCAACGGGCCCATTTGCATGAATGAGTATTCCGCGTCCTCTGGCGAGAGGCTCTTCAACCCATCTCGCTGCTTCGCAAAGACAACGTCCCCGCGCTCGGACGCAAGGCCAACCCACCTGATTTTTGAGTGAATTTTGAAGATATCTTCCGGAGTTATTTCTGTCAATCCTTTGGCCTCGGAAGAATCTCACATCTCATTGCATTACTCTTTTCGTCGTAGGCCGCATTTCTAGCCTCAAAATCCCTACCGAGCAAAGCGCTCAGCGCCCCGCACCACCAAGAGAAGAGAAAGGATTTCGCGGCGCCGATAGTTCCTTTGACGCAGGGGTTGAATATTTCCAACAGAATTGGCTGGTCTTGTTGTTCGGGAAGCGTTACCGTGGTGATTCCCACACCCGTCAATGAATCATACTTGATCAGCACGTCGATAAGATCTCTGACGGAGGAGTTCGGCCGCTCCTTGCGAAACAACTCAGTTTCCTGTTTTCCTCCGCGAAACTCAAGATTGTTTATGATGACATCTGAAACTGGAACGCCCACTAGGGAATCAAGATAGTTGCATAAGTCCTGGGGGGTGATGGCCAATTGGCGACGGCCCAAAATGCGAAGCTCGCCTTTCTCTTTGTCCCAGACGAGCTCGTCGCTCAAAGAACTCCACAACACCCACTAAGGAAACTTGCCTAATGAAGGTCGCGTTCAGGAATTACGAAATGGAGAACCTTTTCCTTCTAATGTTCATCCTCGAATCATGTCTCTGTCCGGGCAGAGCGCTTACGTCCCGGAGACTCCGCGGCGAAGCTCCCTTGTTTTCCGCACCAAGATTGATGCATCTCGTACAACCGTTTCCCCTCCGCGTCGTTAGTGAACTTCGCGCCACATCGGCATACAGTATATTCCTCGGACAAGGTCGGTAGCACCTCACAAAGCAGTCAAGGGTCAGAACCCTAATAGGCTGTATTAAGCTCACATTCTCCTTGGCTAAGCGGAGGAACGCAATTTGTTCGGCGCTTCCGCGAGAGGCGGTTATGTTGAGACGGACGACTCATAGAGCTCTAAGGACGATCGGCTCATAGAGGGAACAGAGCTTGGCGGTTTTTATCGTTCATGAACATTGGGCTACTGCTCACCATTTCGATTTTCGACTAGAGATGGATGGGGTGTTGAAATCGTGGGCTGTACCGAAAGGCCCACCTATAGCAAGTGGCATCAAGCGACTCGCTATGGCGGTGGATGACCATCCGCTCGAGTATGGCTCGTTCCAGGGGACAATCCCCGAGGGAGGATACGGTGCGGGCAAGGTCATAATCTGGGATCATGGAGACTACACGCTAAAGGAAAGAACCGCGCGGGTAATCCAATTCGAGCTTCACGGAGCCAAATTGAAAGGGGATTACGAGCTCTTGTATTGGAAAGAAGAGCGCGGCCGCGCCCAATGGCTCCTATTCATGCCCTCAAAGAAAGAGAAGAAAAACTGACCGACTTCAACGCAACACGCTATTCAGAGCAACTCAATCCAAATTCCATTTGGATCTTTCACGTAGACCTCAGTTCCCTTAGAATCAGCCGGGCTAACAGCAACCCTGGCACCTTTTCGAACCAATTCCCTGAAAGCATCTTTCACATCGTCAACTCGGAACGCAAGGTGGTCAAGCTCCTCGCCTTTAGAGTACTTCGCGTAGAATCTAGTTCTTGGGGGGTACCAGTTCAGTTCCAGCCTCTGAGGTGACCCGAGGCTTCTCAGGTGCACGTACTTCCCACCATGGGGCATTCGTCCTCTGCTGGTCACTTTCATCCCGAAAACCTTTGTGTAGAACTGCAGAGATTCGTGCATGTCTTTGACCCGTATGCCGGTGTACGTGAAACGAAATCTCATAGGCTCCCGCTCGCTGGGCTTGGCGTATAGATTTTATGCCGACGTGAGACGGTGGTCACTGATTGCTCACGTGCTCTTTTGGATGACGGCGATGTATACTCCACTCTTGCCGTCAAACGTTTTCGAAATTCTCCATCCGGTGCCCTTCAGTAATTTGCGCATCTCCTGTTCGGAAACGATAAGATAGTCGAACCAGGGCGTGGCATATGTCCGGTATCTGACTCGTATTCTCAGTTGACCAGACATTCTTCCCCGGCGCCTGTTGAATTGCTGATACTGTAGGTGGTCTTGGTTGGTTGTTTTGTACGGGTTACGGCTTTCGGCTATGATTCTAGCATCGTCGCTGGTTATTCTATGGAGCCGCTTCAACAGTTGCTTTGCTTTCTTGGGGCTGCCGAATAGTCCAAAATTGTTCCCGAACATGATTATGGTGTCGAACTTTCCAAGTTCAGACCCAATCTCGGTAATCGACATTACTTGTGCGTTCTTCAATCCCCGAGCTTTGCAGACCCGTACCGCTAGTGGAGAAACGTCGATGCCCAAAACATCGTGTCCCTTTCTTTGAAGGTGGAGCGATATTCTGCCTGCTCCGCAGCCGATGTCCAGAACCCTACCTTTCACGTAACGTAATGCTCTCTTCTCCCTAGGGCTCCAATCTCTGTATCTCGAGAAATAGGCGGGTGGCCCAGAGGAGATGTCAACGAATCCATCGTCCCTTTCCACAATTTCCGAAGTGGGACGGCCACTTTTGAGGTAGTCGTACACCTCATGCCCGTATGCGTCCTGTTGGTCTTTCATCAAACTGAGCCATCGTTGAGCGCGACGGGAGTTCCGCATTTTTGTTTGGGTTATGAGCTTACGCTGTGGAATGAAGTGACAATGCGGGAATTTGTGAAGAAAAAGCGTAAGGAAGAAAAGATGTCTTGGAATCTAGCCGAACAGTGCGCCGAGTCCTGCTAATGCCTCTTCGTCTTTCTTCTTTTCTTCTCCAGGTTTCTTCTCGTCCTTCTTTGCTTCTGCTGGGGCAGCAGCGGCTGCTACTGGTATTGCCTGCGCGGCCTTCAGAGCATCTTCGATTTTGATCTCTGATAACGCGGCAACCAACGCTTTGACTCTTGGTTCGTCGCTCTTGACTCCAGCGGCTGTTAGGACTTTCTTCACGGTTTCTTCAGTAATCTTTCCACCTGCTGAGTGGAGCAGAAGCGCTGCGTAGACATACTCCATTTTTTCACACCGAATTTGATAGGGTTCCTCTGGTTACCCGAAAGCCCTCTTTTCAACCTTTTCCTTCGGCTGGTGCCTCGCTAGCTGCTGGTTGTGGGGGTGCGAGCGCTTCAGGTTTCACTGATGAAATTGCCGTTGAGAGAGCCTTCATGTTAGCGTAAGCCTTCCCAATAATGCGGTCCGATGTTTCCTTCGTGAAGAAACCAGACTCCACGCTAACCGCGACAGCTTGTCGGTATGCCTTTGCAATTATGACGGGGGCTGTCTCTGGAACCATGATGTTTGCCTCAACTGCGATGCCGAGAGCGAGCCTAGCGGCAGATGAAAAGTCAGCTTTCATTTGGTCAAGGTCGAATGCGAGGTCTGTTGGGCCTAGCACGGAACCATTGTCGTATGCGTAAGAGAGTGAGAGTCCGGCTTCCATTGGTTTCATGCCCAACTTGGAAAGCAATGATGCGGTTTTGGTGGAGATGACATCGCCCTTACTCGCTACGACTGTATCTTTGGCTATGAAGATACTGCCGCCCTCGATGCGCGTCTGCACCTTAGCCTCGTTGAACTCACTAATTACAGGCCCAGGTTGCATGCCAGTGTTGCCAGCAGGGATCATGATATCGCTGCTTGCGACATCACCGCCCTTCGCGGGCACCCTGACTTTGTTCTTGTTGAGGAAGAGTATGAGCTCGAATGGGTTCATCTGAGTGAAAATTAGAACTTTGGATCCTGTCAATTGCTCAGAAAACTTTTCGATGTTCCGCTTCTCAGGAGACATCTTTTCTGAGGCTTTTCGCAAAATAGTGTTCTTTGTGACAACGAGGTCCGCTTTCCCTCGCAGCTTCTTGCGGATCTCCTGAATTTGAGAGGAACGAACCTTTTGCAAGTCGGCAACGGCGATGACCGGATATTTCTTCAGAAGCTTTGTGAGGTCGTCGAAGATCTCCCTTTTCCATACGGCTACCTGTTGAGTTAGCATTTTTCTATCACTTCGTTAGGCCAATTTTCACAGGTTTGCTCATGGTAGCCTTGACCAGGATTTCACCTACGTTCTTGATACCACGATCAAGCTTCTGCTCTATTCTGGACGTGACGGCTAGAATGTTCTCGGCGAGCTTATCGTCCGCCATGCCCTCCGTTCCCACCCGGCATTGGAGAACTGGTTGCTCCCTCATGCGGACGCGCACCATCTTTCTGTGGCCGGCGACGACTTGGTCGATTGCCGCGTTTGGTGGAACTGGGGTCGGCATCTTGCCCCTTGGGCCTAGAAAAGAACCCAAAGCCCTACCTACCAGTGGCATTAGGGGAGCTTCGGCTATGAAAAAGTCGTAATCCTGTGCTAATTTGCGGGCAGCCTTCTTATCCTTGCCGAGATTCTCCATATCCTGCCGACTCACAATCATGTCTGCGCCTGCCGTTTTTGCCCTGGTGGCTAAGTCTCCGGAAGCAATCACGCATATCTTCAAGGACGTTTCCGGAGGGTTGGGCAGCGGGATAGTTTCATTGATTCGGTTTTCAGGCTTCTTTAGGTCCACTTCGCGGAGCTTCACAACCAACTCTATTGATTGTGAGAATTTCCTCTTGGTCAGGTTCTTGCGTAGCTCACTAAGTGCCCTAGCGACTTCTTCCTTGGCAAGTGGCAAGTATTTGCACATCTAGTCAATTTTCTGAGGGCTGTTTCCCCCTGCCTAATAAAAACGTTTTCAGCCGTGTTCCCTAGCTCAACACCTTCAGATTAATAGCAGGCGCTGCAGCCATTAGGCGAGGTTGTAAGTTCATTGTCGGAAGTGAAACAGTACAAAATAACAGGCCAAATCAAGAAAGGAAAGACCCTGATTCCGTTCTCAGTGGAATTCAGCGCGCTCAAGAAAGAACATGCAATCCAGCGGCTCTATGCGGAGATGGGGAGCAGGCACGGGGCTAGGCAATTCGAAATCACAATCAAGAAAGTCGACGAAACACCCAAACCAGAAGAAGCTAAGGCGTAAACTATGGCAGCCCCTCCGGCCAAACAAGAGGACCTTGTAAGGCAACTCGCCACAGAAATCCGCATATTGGAAGGGTCAGCCGGAGCTCTTCAATCAAGGCTGGACATCGTAAGGGCAGCGATTAACGAAATCACGCTTGCCCACAATACGTTGGACGGATTCAAGTCACTTCAGGAAGGCGAGGACACCCTGATTCCGATTGGGGCTGGTTCGTATGTTCGAATGAAGATCGCTGACTCGAAAAAACTGGTCATGGGAATAGGCGCAGGCGCCGCGATTGAGAAGGACGTCGATAGCTCTGTCGAGGAACTGAAAGGCAGATTGCAGGAGCTGGATAAGGCTAGAAACTCGATTCAACAGCAACTTGAACAAACCTTAGCGCGCTATCAGCAGGACCGCGACGCTTTAGAAGAACTTCTTGGCCGGCAAGGGGCAGCCGCGCAGCCCGCAAGGTAGAAGCCCCTCGATCCCAAATGCTACCTCTAGACGACGCAGATAGTTTTGGCTTCAGTGAAGGCCCGTGTTTGAGAAGCTGAAATCTGGATTTAGCGGCCTAGTCCAGAAGATTTCTCAGAAGGAACTATCGGACAAGGAAGTCTCGGAAATTCTCGACGAATTCTTGATAGTCTTAGCTGAAAATGATGTGGCGTATGATGTCGCAAGGAAGATCTGCGACGACCTCCGTGCAAACCTTCGGACCGTTGAAGTCCGACGCTTTTCCGATTCCACAGAGCCCGCTAAAGCGGTTCTGCGAGAGGTCCTTCTGAGTATTCTTAAGGGAAGCGGCGAGGAATCGTTCTTCAAGGTTCTGGACGAACGCAGAAGCGAGCACAAAGCTGCAGTCGTGCTTTTCGTGGGAGTCAACGGCACCGGCAAGACAAGCTCGATAGCGAAGATCGGCCACTTGCTTCTGAAAAGAGGTTTCTCTATGGTTATAGCGGCAGCCGACACCTACAGGACCGGTTCCATAGAACAGATTGAAGAGCACGCAAGGCGGATTGGGATCAAGACCATAAAACATGATTATGGCGGAGACGCGGCGGCGGTGGCCTTCGACGCCGTCAACTATGCCAATGCACATGGCACTAACGTTGTCTTAATCGACACGGCCGGCAGAATGCAAACCAACAAGAATCTTCTGGAGGAGATGAAGAAGATCGCTCGAGTCGCCAAACCTGACCTAACGATTCTTGTCGTCGACGCCTTGACTGGGAACGATGCTGTTGAGCAGGCTAAGAAATTCTCAGAATCAGTTAACATTGACGGCGTTATTCTGACTAAATTGGACGCTGATGTCAAAGGGGGCAGCGCAATCTCAATGGCTGCAATCATTGGGAAGCCGATTCTTTTCGCTGCTGTAGGGCAGAACTACGAGGATCTCATCCCATTCGAACCTAATGACATGGTTTCCAAGATCGTCTCTTAGAGTCGAGTTTGTTTGGTTGTGCTTGTAATCGCGTCGCGACGCGATCCCGCTGCACAAAACATTGCCGCTGAATTGGCAAGAATGAAGAATTTTCAAACCGTGGAAGGCACGGATGGAAGCCTTCTCCAGGCGGGGAATGTTCTTCTGAAGCACGTTGAATCCGATGGGATTTACACTGAGAATTTGGGCGTCGATGTGAAACCTGACGCTGTTATCTTTGCTTCCCGACACCGAAGTGAAAGCAACGAGCCCACATTGACCGCGCACTGGACTGGAAATACGACTTCGCGAGCTGATTTCGGTGGAAAGCCCAAGAGTCTTTCCTATACGGACCCTGCAAGACTTCGTACAGCTTTGCTGGCGTTGGATGAAGCTCGTGAGGCTCGGGGGTTGAATTACGCTGTGACGCTCGAAGCCACACATCATGGCCCAACGGAACTGGGCGTACCAACCTTGTTCGTTGAGTTGGGGAGCACGGAGAAAGAATGGAACGATAACAAGGCGGCTGAAGTAGTTGCTGAGGCAATTTGGAAGACAGCAACCGCACCTCTCCAAGGAAAAACCGCAGTGGGGTTTGGGGGAGGACACTACTGCAACAAACAGTGCATCGCAATACGAAATGAAGGGTACGCGTTTGGGCACATATTCTCCAAGTACTTCTTTCAAGAATACGATGAAGCCACCGTGCAGCTTGCCTTCGAACGAACTATGGGCGACTGCCGGACAGCGGTTCTCGACTGGAAGGGGGTCCGCGGCTCAGAACGAAGCAAGCTACTTGAAACGTTGAAGGGAATGGGCGTCGAGATTGTTCGAGTTTGATTCAAAGAACGCTCTTGGTTCGCTGAGTGTTTCGATGGGGCCAGTGCTGGGGTGGTAACGGTAGGATTTCTTGCATTGTTTGCAGCTGTAGCGGCCATGTATGCTTTCAGGGTTGAACTGGAGGGGTTGGTTGCAGGTTGGGCATTGAGCCTGGAACCCCAGCTCATTTTCCTGAATATCTAAAACCTGTTCAGCTAGGCTTTGGAGTAGTTCGCAGTTCCCGCCACATCTGCAACGGGGCGACGAATCAATCAGTTCTCGCAGTCGGTCTAATGCTTCTTGCTGCATGAGTTTTGCTATGAAGAATATGGCACTTAACTGCCGAGTCGCTGCGTTGAACAACGCAGACCCAACGAAAACTGAAGCAGATGGCAGACGGAGACGCCTCCGAAAGTACGACCATCTGAGTTCGTTCAGTAATCTGTCAGTGAGGTAGAAACTACTCTTTCCAGTTTGCGGATTGATGCTGCTTGGCTCGTTGGTGAGGCTTGCTGTTCAATCCGATCTCCAATCATGCCATTACTTTGTCGCAGAACGGGCAGAACGTAGCACTGGTGGTTACGGTGTGATGACAGAACGGGCAACCCACACACACCGGGTACGAATTCATTCGTGAACCTGAACCTAGGGTAGCTGATTCATCGTTTCGGGTTTGGTAGAAGTCTCAATGATTTCTTCCCATGACTTCCTTGCTACCTCGACTTGTGTTTGGAAGTCAAAGTTCAGGCTATCGTGATATTGCCAGTGCAAATGTGCATAGAGCCTTCTCACAATGTGCTTCTCGATCGTGATCTCCCCTCGACCGAATACTCCCCTCAGCAGCGTTGACAACTTCGCCGGATTCCTGGAAACATCGCTTCTCGCCAGCAGGGAGTCCCTAGCCAAATTGTCAAAGAGAGCTTCGCGGACCTTTCTCCCGAGTAGCTCAGTCAGAGACTGTTCTATAGAGTCCAGAAGCAAATCATCAAATGAAGGCACACCTGTTTTCGGCTCTAATTTGGTCTTACGAGAAGGATTAGCGTCCAATCTCAATTCACTCCGACATGTGTCAAACATTCTACCTCACCAATTTCTCCTTCAGACTCGATAACGGCTCATTGACCAGAAATTGTCGATCGGCCCTCCACTGGCCCGTTTTCTCAACATATGGAGTTTCATCGAAGTAGTATCTGCAACTATTGTCATAATCAGTCCACATCATGTTCACCGCTTTGCTTCTCTCTAGAATCACGGTTCCGATCTCAGTGAACAGCGCAGTAGGCAATCCGCAATAGAACAAAAAGCCATCCCCAGTTGGGAAGAGAGAAGCCTGAAAGGGTAATTTCCTGAGACCCGCTGCAATGGCACGAGTTGTCTCGAGGCTGCAGTTGGCCTCAAATAGAGCTCCGGGTGCGAATCTGAAGAGCTTCCTGCCCAAGAACACTTCGAAGCTTGGAACGATGCCGTTTTCCAAAATGAACCTCATACGGCGACTAATATGATACTCAGGAACACGCAGCTCTTTGGATAGAAGCTTTTGTGGTCTGCGCGCGTCCTCGGTCAGAAGCCTGAGAAGTTTCAGATCGCGCAGGTCTACCTCACTAAGAACTGAAGGCGCGAATTGGTGAAGCTCTCGTGAACGATCCGAATTCAGGCGTCGATCCCAATTCCTCGTCTTAAAACGCCAGTCATCAGATTGTGGGTCGTAGAAGCTGAAATCCGCATTCCTGTAAACGGGCTCAGCCGTGGTTCGCAGGATTCTGTAATTGTCAACAAGTCCAAGGCCTTTGAGCGCGTCAAAGAACTCGGTAAGCTGAAGCTCGGTACCAATCGGAATCCCGAATATCATGAACAATCCATTCGTGGAACCAAGACAGCGGACCCTGTGGCGAGTGTAAGGATGCAAATCACAGGCTTTCTCAACCATTCGTACTTTCGCGAAAGGAACGGACGCAAGAACGGGAGAAACTTGCAGACCCAGAGCTGAGAGATCTACGCGCGCACCGACTCTAAGAAGAATCGAAGCATCGGAAAGAGAAATCATTCGACGTTTGCAGGACTGCACTCCTACTCCGGTCAGCTCATGTAAACGTAGATATGACGCAAGAGGATCAGCACAGAGAGCACTGAGGACGGACAGATCTAGGCTACTGAATTGGGCGGGCACAAGAACTGTCTTGCCCCGACCACGCCGCAACTAACCGCGACCTTCCCTATACACGCACTCTCAATTCTTTAGTGACAGCGCGTTCGAGCACCACGAATGCCTTCTCGCCTAGAACACTCTTGACAACCTTTCTCCACACTGCAAATTCAATGGCCATATCGTCGGAAACTACGACCGCCGAGTCACCACGACCGACCGAGCTCAATGGCAACACCCTCATGCAATAATCATTCAATATCAGCTAATAAGATTGTGCTTAAATGTATTTTCATGCAAGTAACATTCGTACAGAAGCCAGAATTGGCGCTTTAGTTGCATTTGTGCTTAGGGATTCCTATGGTTTACCTAAGCAATTTTCCTTGATCGCACGAGGTTTTTATGGAAACTGCATAACTGGTCTTCCTGTGGGACCATGAAACGTCGGTTGTTTCGCTTTGAATGGCTGATTGTGCTTTTCGTGCTACTACTCAGCGCAACTCCACTCGTCCTGGCACAGCCAAAGGTTGACGTGAATTTCACTGTAGCACGGCACGCGGGGACGGTCTATGTCACAGCTTGGGCTCAGGGTGAACTGCCTCCGGCGGTGCTTTTCAATGTCAGCATCTGGTATAATGCTCGAGGCACGCATGGTTTCGTCAGCATCTTTTCCGGTACACTTGTCCAGTCTGCAGATGGCTACGCATCGACACTTGTCCAAGCCACGATTCCTAATGGCGGCACTCAGAAGAACGGACACTACTTTGTCAGGGTTGAACTGTACGATCCCGCCACTGGTAGCCTGCTTGGGTTCGCAGGATACGATCCCAGAGCTGGCGGAAGTAACGGCGGTGTAGGATGTTAATTTGGGGTAACCCACGGTAAGGAAAGACGGCGTTGGACAGCGTAGGGCTGGTCGTGGAACTAGTCGGCATACTGTTCTCTATTGGGGTCGTTTGTGTCACATTGTGGTTTGCGAAGTTATTCCGCGGAGGCGCCTTTGAGATGCCCCTGCGTTGTGCCGCAATCGGATTCATAATCTTCACGTTGGCTCAACTCACGCAGTTTCTTTCGCAGCTGCAAGTTCTAGGTATTCCCGCGGTCGCGTACGACATATTCATGACTTGCTTCACCGGTGCCGTTTTCACGAGCGTCTTAATCGCAGCCTACAGTTGGAAGAACTTCGGAAAGCATTAGAACCGCAAAATGCTGTCTTAGTGATTTGACAGCATTAATCCCAGGCGAGATTTCGATCAAACTACGTTCGAAATGACTCGTTTTGTGTGTGAGTCTAGTGGTGCGAGCATCGTGATTTGAACCGTCAGTTCAGGCGTTATTTCGTGTGTGTGGGTATGCTGGTGCGTTGCTAAATTGGCATATCATGGTTTCTCCACTCTCCGTTCCACCCTGACGTTGAGGTGGCCCGGATTGTCGGCTGCGAGTGGCGGCAAGAGGTGCGACAACAGTTGCTCTGCGCTGAGCCGGTGGACTATACCGGTTGGACCGGTTTGTGTCCAGCCGTTGTTCTCTTTGAGGTAGCTCCATGTCCGGCCACGTTTGGTTGTGATGTAAATCACGCAGTCAGTGTTCTTCATGGCTTCTCCACTACCTCGAATTCCTTGTACTCCATGTCTTCCATCTTGTAGTCTATTCGGTTACAGGTATGCTGGTGCGCACACACACAATTACCGCATGAACTTCATTATGGTTGCTCTCATCGCTAGGCGCACGGGAAAAGGTGTTATTGATTGGTTCTTGAATTCATAGGTAGGACAGATGTGGTTCATCGGTTAGGACAAGCGCACCCTGACGAAGACATATTCGGATAGAGCCTTCAGTGGTTTTACTAGGTCTACCGGTCCTCCAGAAATGTGAACAATTGACTGGAGCGAATGGGAACTCGTCTTTTCGATTCGCACTTGGCGATCGTCTACATAAACAACGCCAGACAGGGCGTCCATGATGCATTTTGCTACGTTGTCAACATCGACACGCCGTCGTTTTGTGTGGAAGTAGTCAACGAAGATGTGGACTTTCTGATTCGATGCGGGGTGTGAGAAGGCACGTCGAGCTATTTTCCGGACGGTTCTCTTGTAGGCCTTTGCGAGTGGTGATCGGAAGGATATTGCACGACCCGGTACGACGATACGATATTCCGGAATCGAATACGTGTATATCACGAAACAAGCACCTTCTAGTAGAGAATGATCTTATCAACTTCCTTTCGCGGGAAGATCCAGACATCAGCTTCAGGCTCAATATGTCTGCGGCGAAACCGCTTCAGTGGGCCCAAATCAGCCTCATCAGTTACGGTATTCAGCAAAACTACCGAATGCTTATTCTCGAAATACAGGAAGCCCGCTCTCTTGATATTGCCAGTGATAACCTCACAAGATCGCAGAAATGGCTTCCTTAATTGCCTCAGCTTTTTCTTGACCATATTGTTTCAACCTCGGTATGAGATAATAGCGCTTGTGTCAGTGTTTTCTGGGGGGGGTCTCGTGGTGCGGCCGGTCAAATTTGAACCGTTAGGTTTGGACGTGTTTTTTTTTGGGGGGGTGGGTATGCTGGTGCGAGCACCCGAATTTGAACCAGTCAGTCCGCTGGTCCGTTGGAGTCGAGGGCATAGAAC
The DNA here is from genome assembly GCA_049513715.1 of Bathyarchaeia archaeon. Lineage (GTDB taxonomy): Archaea > Thermoproteota > Bathyarchaeia > 40CM-2-53-6 > 40CM-2-53-6 > FEN-987. Next base: position 68,492 of record JBEKVV010000003.1, read on the forward strand.
AAACGGACGCATGAGAAATGACGTGAACAGCTTCCTCAATGGACCATCCGAGATCGGGCATAGATGCATCCCTATGGTCCCTATCATGAACGACACCCATAACGGGTAACGAAACAACTAGGTAACGAAAACAAACGACCCAGTACCTGGGGTAGATGACATTTGCAGGTACACAGACCAACCAGCATCAAATCGTTCTGGACTGAAAACTAATTCACCAAGAGTGGAGACAGCCCCCTAGAATACCAAGAACCGAAGAGAAAACCTTTGTTTGCCTATCGAATCCGATCCGAGACGCCGCCAGTGGAACGCAAAATCACAATCCACCCACCTCCCGTTCCTCGATTATTCGCACCCAACAAACCAGAAGAAAACAAACTAGAAAACCCAACATTGATTCAAAGGTTAAAATAGCGGGCTTTTCATTTCAACCGCCGAAGAATCCAAGCACAGCTTTGTAGTTCGGGAGGGTTTGTACATTGAATGTTCGCGAGTTTCTCGATTCAACCAAACGCCTGATTCACGTTACAACGAAACCGTCACGCGACGAACTCAGCCTCATGGTTAAGATCAGCTTCTTGGGCGTTACGATTATTGGCGTGCTTGGATACATCATAAGAGTCCTATTCCTATTCCTCAACCTCTTGCCCCAGACACAGACTGGAACGACCGGAGCCACACCGTAATGAGCACCGAGCGCAAGATGCTCATCTATGCGGTTCGCACAACCAGCGGCCAAGAAAGAACCGTCGTGGACCTAATCGCCTCAAGGACTGCGCTGAAGAAGCTACCAATCGCAAGCGTACTCGCACCGGATGTCGTAAAAGGTTACATTTTCGTGGAATCCGCTGGCCCGCACTACGTGGACGACCTCATCGCGGGCGTTAGGCACGCAAGGGCCCGAACCAAAGGCGTCATTTCACCAGAAGCACTGGACAGGTTCATCGTCACAAAACCAGTCGTTGAAGACCTTCAAGTTGGCGATTCAGTCGAAGTCGTAAGCGGGCCGTTCAGGGGTTTGAAGGCACGAATCATCAATATCGACAAGTTGAAGGAAGAGGTGACTATCGAACTCTTGGAGGAAGGTTTCGCAACACTCCCCATCACGGTGCATGCTGATTACGTGAAGCTCACTAGCAGAGGCAGTCCAGGAAGTAGTGCAGAAGTTGGGCGACAAGAAGCAAGTTGAAGCGTTACTGAACGGCGGCGAAGCTAACGCTGGCCCACCCCTAGGCCCAGCACTTGGTCCGCTTGGTGTGAATGTTCTTCAAATCGTCAACCGCATCAACGAATTAACCAAAGCATACGCGGGCATGAAAGTTCCAGTCCGCGTCGTCGTTGACACTGATACGAAAGAATTCGAAGTTGAGATTGGGACTCCCACAACATCCGCGCTCATAGTCAAAGAGCTGGGAATCCAGAAAGGCTCGGGGAGCCCGAAAGCCGAGAAGGTTGGCAATTTGACGATGGAGCAAGTCGTCAAAATAGCTAACATGAAAATGCCGAGCAGCTACGCGAAATCACCCAAGACCTCAGCGAAGGAAGTCATGGGTACCTGCGTCAGCCTAGGCATAACGATAGAGGGCAAGGACCCCCGCGAAGCCCAGAAGGAACTGGACCAAGGCAAATGGGACCAAGCGTTCCAGAAAACTGGTTGACCAAAGAACCGGTACGGTGTGTCTCGGTTTCCCCAACTAGACGCCTAATGCTCGGGTTACCTGCATCAATTCTGCGCCGCGAGTCAACGGGCCGACGACCGCGCCCTTCGAGTTAGCTAGGATCCCAGACTTCACAAAGGGCACACCGCCATTCGTCGAACTGGCATCGACCTCAACATGCAGGGCTGATTCAATCACCGATCGTTCCTCTTGGATGGCATTGGGGCTGACCAGTGCGCCTTTGTTCGTGGCGATGGCGAGGGCTCCGACAAATGAGAGCGTTCCAATCTTTCCTGATGCGGGCTCCACGCCCAGGTCACTCAATACACTCTCCAGAATCTCCAAAGGCGCGTCTGGGTGGACGACGGCTCCGAGGTCGTTTGTGAGAACAACATTCCCTAGGGCTGTCCACTTTGAATTTACGACGACGACTTTAGTGAGTTTCTGGATTCTTTCGAGCTCGTAGTCATTTATGATGTGCGGGACCAGGACGGCGTTCGAATTGCCTGTAACCAAGGCGCCTACTAAGGTAGAGCCTCCGATGGTTGTTTTGCAGACCTCAACACCGAGGGTTTCGGCGAACTGGTTAATTCTGCGGTTCGGCAGTCCCGGTGGAACGATGGCTACGTTCTCGTTGCAGAAGCAATAGACGCCAATGTTCGGGCTACCGAAGACGTCTGCGAGGATTACCGCCAAACCAATTCACATTGCGACGAAGGCTAAGTCCTACGAGGCCTTCGTAGGGTAGACTACGACCTTACCTTCCTTATCCTTGACCGCGCGCACAGTAATCTTTCGTGGGGGCTTGTTGATGCTTCGGGCCCAAATGGCCTCGTTAATCTCGTTGCTGATGGAGACCTCTTCTGCTTTCATGTGACGGGACACGAAGTTCCTAACGTCCCTAACGGCGCGTGGTGCTCTCCTGCCGCGTGGCGTTACGACCCAGACGTGTCGGAGGGGGATTGTGTAGACTTTCTCTTCAACGACTTCAATTTCTTCCTCTCCTTCCCCTTCTTCAGCCTCAACTTCTTCTGCGGCTGGTGGGGTTTCTACTGATTCTTCGGCTTCTTCCTCCGGCTCTGCCGTTCCTTCTTCTGCGGAGACTTCTTCGGTTGCTGGTAGCTCCGTCTCGTCGATCTCTTCTGCTGGTTCCTCTACGGTTTCTTCTTTTTTCGTTTCAGGTTCACTCATTGCTTCATGCCTTCTATGCTTTCATCGTGGTTCTGCGCCATGACCTCTTCTTTGGGTGAGTTCGAGTGTGTCCTTCGGTTTTGGCGATGACCCAAGTGGGTACAGCTTTCCTAGTCTTGGACGCCCTAGCGAGTCTGCGCTTTCTTGCGGTGGGTTTGTTCCTTGCCACTGGTCATGCTCTCCTGATTCGGATTTCTTTGCGTGACGATTGAAGTTTTGCTAGCGCATCCTTAAGCTGGTCGTCAGAAATGGGTAATTTCACTCTTCCTGACTGGGCCAGCTGGATTAGTTGAAGTTCGACTTGGTCTGCGAATTCTGGTTTTACCATTCTTATGTTCGTCAATCTCTGCCTCGCCTCAGGGGTGAGTATCTGCTTGAGGGCAGCCTGTTTTTGAGCGTCATATTGCTTTCGAGTCTCCGCCTGCCTCTGTTCATCCATCGCGGCACGTTGAAGTTCCGAGTATCTCCTTTGCCTGATTGTGTTTAGTTCCTCGTCAGAGTACTCGTCCTCTTCACTCATCACTACTGGCCTTCCGCCTTCTTGGCATTCTTGAGAATGTCGGCGGCCATACGATTGAGAAGGCTGATTCCTTCAGCTGTGAGTTTCCTGCCTTTCTTCGCCTCAACACCGATGAACCCCGCTTTCTGGAGTTGTTGGAGCGGCTCCCTGATGGCTGAGCCTCCAGCGGCCCGTGAGTGTTCAATGTGTGTGCCCTTGCGTAGGCGGCCTCCGTATTCGACTCTTAGGCGGGCTATTCCTACTGGGCCGTGCAGGTACAGTTTCCGTAACAGAGAAGCGCAGCGCGTATACCACCAATCTGGGTTCGAAGGTGGGCGTTCCTTATGAGACCCTGTCTTCGCGGTCATTGCCCAAGTGGGGGGCGCCACTTCACCAACATTTTCCTTCAGGAATTTCGACAGACTGTCGATTAGCGTGTCTGAGGGAACTTCCAGTGGTGTTGGCATCGAATTTCCATCCGGTAGATGAGTCTTCAGGTTAGAATCGGAGAGGCCCATATAAGGTTAGTTTAGCGCCGAACACGATTCGCAGTCAAGCTTGAAATCTTTTTCTTAACTGTGGCCAATTCTCGCTTCTTGTAGAGCGAAAAGGTGTGACCCATTACTTCTACAAGTGTTGCCCCAGTCGACGCAGCCACATTCTTAGCCAAATCATCAGTGTGAGTTTCTTCTAACGCTGATCTTTGAACTTTGACCTTCACTAGCTCTCGGGCCTTAAGCTGACTTCGCACGTGGTTCAAGAGGTCCTCTGTCGTTCCTTCCTTCCCGATCCATATTGTAGCGTCGGTATGGCGGGACCGTACCTGAAGTGATCTCATGCGTTTCTTTTCGAAAGCCGTTCCCTCACTGTTGGGTATCGCTTCTTGGTTCCACATTCCAGGCAGGTGATTAATACCGTTGTCCCAAACTCGGTTCTTGTTCTTACGCGGCAATTAACGCCTGGAACGAGGAGGCTGCCGCAGCTCTTGCACAGGAATATCTTCTCCTCTTTAGGTATTCGAACTCCAGCCTTCATGCCGACGTATCGCGCAATCTCAACGTAACGCTTTGCCAAGTGCCGGTCCTTGGAGAACGCATCTTTGGCAAGCCCGAGCAGAATTTGGATTCGCTCACGGGCGATTTCTTTGGTGTTTCCGCTTCTTCTCCAAGCCAAAGAACCGACCGCGGCAGTATCACTCTGCTCCACTTGTAACCTTTTTTGTAACATGAGACTAGGAGCGTGAAGAAGAAGGGTTATTGCGGTTTGGTACTCACCTTGGTTTTTGCCGAGTCAGCGCTTCAACTCATTCCCAAGGGGATCCAATCGCATCCTCAAATTGTGCAGTATGCGAAGCGACGGCAGAAAACCCCACCTGAAGTTCTGTTGGACAGAGCGTTTCACCACGCAGCAATGCAGCGTATACCTCGGTCCAATCGTTCCTTCCCACCGGAGACAATGGGGAGGCCTGACATCGTCCACACAAGTCTCCTTCAAGTGCTCGAGACACCTCTGAACTGGGAAGGCAAGCTTCGGGTCTTTGTTCATACACAGGACGACCAAGTGATTTCCATCAATCCTGAGATCCGACTTCCCAAGAACTACACACGGTTCGTAGGATTAATTGAGCAGTTATTCAGTGAAGGGCAAGTTCCGAAAACGGGCGAGGCTCTACTGAGCGTCGAAAAGATGCCGCTACATGGTTTGCTTAAGAAACTCAATCCTTCAAAGATTATCGCGTTCAGCATTTTGGGTAAACCCGCGTTGATGCGCGAGGTAGCAGATTCAGTATGCAAACTCAGAGAACCGTTGGCAATGATCGGCGGCTTCCCGCGCGGACATTTTACCGAATCAACCCGCAAGCAATCTCAGGCCCTGGTTAGTGTTGACCCTCAATCCTTGGACGCGTGGGTCGTTGCCGGGCGTTTTGTTTATGACTTTGAATGGTCCTTAGGGCTCGCAGAGGATAGAATAAAACAATCTCAGCACAGGTGATTGCACATGAGCGACGTAGAACTTGATAGAATCAAACGTCAGCGGTTAGTGGAGATGCAGAGAAAAATCGCTGCCAAACAACAGCAGGAGCAAACAAACACCGCGAAGCCCACTGAACCGGCGAAGGTTCTGCAGAAAGTGTTCGTGGGTCGGGCTTGGGAAGTTTACCACGCGGCAAGACAACAGTACCCTCAGGTTGCTGACCAAATCTTCCGGGAACTTGCTGAGCTCGTTCAATCGGGACGTATCAGAGGGCCGATTACAGGAGAGCAGTTGTATGGGTTACTTCGCCAAATCGGGTTAGATGTTAGGCTCGAAACGAAGATTCAGGTTCTGGAGCACGGCGAGTTGAAGTCAGTCGCGGATAAGTTCCGCGGCAATTAAGGCAAAGCACCTTTGGGCAAGCTCTCGGTTTCGTGCGGTTGACCATCGCCGGGGTCCACGTACAGTTTTTCGCATTTTTCGCAACTCCATGCCTCGTAATCCTTCAAATGCGATGGAGCAGCGCTCTCCAACCGAACCTCTACGATATACCTGCCCATGAAATTCATGGGCAATTTGCATTCGGGCACTTCATCTCATTCACCCTGAGAACCTGAGAGCATGAACTCTTTGATGCTACCTGAGATCTCTATTAGATTGTGATTTTAGGCACGAGAGTATGTCAATACATCATTGAAATCTCTTACTGGTTGAAGCATGAATCATAAGCGCGCGACCGTGATACGGTGAAATTGGCGGCGATTATTGAGCGATATTGACATTTGTCAGTTGCCTTCGACGCTGAGGAATTCATCCAACCTTTCGAAGATCCAATTTCCTTAGAAAAAATGGTTGGAGGGCCCTCGCCCTCCATCATGCTTCAACCTTTTCCTTGTCTTAGTCGTGTAAGCTGGCGGGTGAGTCATGTTCAGATCGCGTTAAGTTTGTGGGTCCTTGCGTTGTTGTTACTGTGGGCTGGATGTTTGTTGAATTCAATGGAGTAGTTGTAGCCAAAGTTTGGTTTGTTCCTGTGTTCGTTATTGTGGTTGTTGCCGCGGTCACAAGGGTTGAGTTTGTCGACTGGAGTGTTTCGGTGACTGTTGACGTGGCTTTGGTGGTTATGGTGCTGTTCGTGGTTGAGGAGAAGAGTAGGTCACTACTCGTGGTGCTCGTGGTTTCGTTCGCTACGTTGGTTGAAGGGGTGGTAATCAGGCTGCTGGTTGTACTTAACACGGTTTCACTCGTTGTTGCGTTCTCAACGCTGCTAATTGTCTGAACTTGAGTTGAGGGATCAGAGCTGTTTGTGGTCGTGTTCTGAGATTGGATCTCTGATTCTGTCTGAGGTTGGGTAACAATTGCTGTCTGAGTTGTGGTTGTAACTTGTCCGGTGAGGAGGAGGGTGTAGAGAGGGGCTAGTTTGTTGTCGGGCGAGTTGAAGATGAGGTTGCTACCTTGCATGGTGCCGTGAAGTTCGAGTTGGAAATCCGTGTTGTTAGTGTTGGCGCTCGCATCAATTTGCACCTCGCCTTGATCACCGACCTCTCCGAGGCCGTTTGATATTGTGTAGTTTTCGGAACCAATATTCAAGCTGCCCGTGAGGTTTTGGAACTGGATATGACTGCCCCCGTACGAGACCACTATCCCAGTGAGGTTCATGTTGACCGAAGCGGGGTTTCCTTGTTTGGTTTCGTTGCCCATTAGGCTGGCTTGGCCAATTGCTGTGATGGTTACTGTGCCGGTTTGGAATTGATCTGCTTTGGCGATTGGTTGGAGCGTTAGAATTACCATGGTGAGCAGGATTGTTAGGAGCAAGTGTCTGGTCTGGATTTTCATCGTTTCCACTTTTTTCTGTGCCGCTATTGACATACAGTGGGGTATATCAATGTTCTCCACATAGAACGTCATTGTTCCATATGGATTTCGAGACCCCTGATGGAAGAAAAGTCGCGGACAAATGACTGTCGCACTGTTACGAGCAATGAAATGAATACGCATCAGGAAGAAGATTCACCGACCAGACCAACGTTTGGTTGGATTCTCGTTTGTGAAACTCAAAGTAGGCGACTGCGAGATTCCGGAACGATGCAACTGACACAAATTCGTTTTTTCTCAAACCAAAATCTCCCTTCAAAGTTTCGCCGCCACATACTACGGTGGTTTATAAGCCTCGGCATATTTCGAAGACACGAATCAAATCGGCTCTGATCCTTTTCCACGCCAGTCATTGGAACGGACTTCGACAAGCGGATTCCGTCAACACTTTCGTTCTAGGCACGAATTGCTTTCGAAGAGCGATTACAGATAAGGTGCAATCGCGATAACGAATCAGCGGCTCGCTCATGTTGAGCAACTGTTCACGAAGAGCGAATCAGGAAGCGGGATTGAAGATATAGTGAGTATGATGCAAGCAAATCGTTTGTTGCCTTTGCTTACGGATTCGATCTTCATCGTACTCGCCCTTTATTTCGTGGTAACTTACACGCGTTCACTGTGGATACCTCTGCAACAGCAAACGTTGCTTTTCTTGGTCCGTCAGACCTTCTTCTTGATTGTTCAGCTTATGGCGCTGGCTCTCTTTCTGGTAAGAAAGAGTGCGGTAAATTTCTCGTCGAAGATTGGTGATTATGTTTGGACTCTACTAGCGTTGGGTTTGCCGATGCTCCTTCGGCCAGTTCTTGGGTTTGCTCCTTCGATTGTCAGTTTTTCTCTGGAACTGATCGGGATAGTTCTGGTGCTGGGGGCGTTTTTGTCCCTGAATAGGAGTTTCGGTATTGCGCCTGAGAATCGGGGAATCAAAACGAAGGGCGTGTACCGTATCGTGCGTCACCCGATGTATTCGGGCTACCTTCTCACGGAAACCGGTTTCGTCCTCAGTAATTTCTCGCTCTACAACGTTCTCATTTTAGCGGCGGCTGCACTTTTTCTAGTACTAAGGCTAATGGCGGAGGAACGGTTCCTGAAAGAAGACCCAGCATACCTAACGTATGCTCATAAGACTCCTTGGAAGCTACTTCCCTTTATCTTCTGAAATGTGCTTCGATCCATCAATTGAAACTCAACTGGATCCGGTCGTAGTCATCATTGTGGGATTGAAGCAGCAGGCTCCGCCGGTGAGGCGTATGCTAGGTTTTGGATGTAGATATCGCCTAACATGCAGATTTTGGGCGTGTAGAATGAGTTGCAATACCAAGATGAAGGGATCACCAGCATCCCCGTTACGTTCGATACGTACGTGCCGTTCGGCGCGTTTGTCGAGAACGGGCTGCCGTCGGCGTTGAGGAGCCTGTAATACCGCGGTGGAGGATAGCAGGCCATTGAACCGGTGCAACCGACGCCGGGCGGAACGTAAAGGTATGTTAGAAGGAATGAAGGCGAACCGCACCGCGGGGAACATTGTGGGTTTTCCACTACTTCATAGATGTACCCGCTAGTTGTAATCGTCATGCCGCTGATTGTGGTTGACTGCTGCGTGGAACCGCTGATTACTGTTGCGCTTGTCTCAGTCGCGGTACCACTACCGTAACTAACGGATGCTGACATGATGGAAATCGAAACCACTCGGACTGCTGCCTTGCCCTGCATACAATAGCTCGCTGCCTTACTGTCCAAGTAGCCGACCACCGTGACTTTGGTGCCAACAGGAGGATAATTAGACCAACCAATCAGGAGATATTGCGTTCCTCCCTCAGTGCGAAGGAGCATGCAGCCAGCCTCGACTCCTGACTCTAAAGTTCCTGTTACTGTAATAGAATTCGAATCGTTGTTGAGGAAAGAGACTGCGGAGGCGAAGTACAGACCAGCAATCAAACCCGAGAAGACGACAAGAACGGAAACAATCGCGGTCCGCCTATTCAAAGCTCATCCAGCATGGAAAGAGAGTGCACTGTGACGATAAATCTAGAGATTAGAACGGATCCATGTGTGGAACTCAGAAGATTAACCGTCAGATATGACTAATCTTTGAACCCCTCAGGAACCCCACTGCCACGAAGGTATTCCAGTAAGCAATCAGAAGTAGTGATATGAGCTGTAAATCCCTCAGCCAAAATGCCTCACTGCGGAAGAGAAATCGAAAATGTGTTTACTGCAACCTTAGTGGGATTCGTTTGAGCTCCTAACCCTAAAGAAGACCAACATGCCCCTACGAATCTTCCAGCGAGAAGGAGGACAGAAGCAATTGACAACGGACATGAACATGGCCTGGCTTGTAGACGCCTCATATCGAGGAGGACAAGTGAATCTCAAGCTCATTCGGACAACTGATCTCGAACCTATTCAGTGGAGCGATTCCAACTTCAAACCTTACTACCTAACTTATGATGAGCAGTACGGTGAACCTGTCAAGAAACTCAACCTTTTTGCAGGCAACGAAGTGAAACTTCAGAAGGTCTCCTACTATGAGAGACCGCCAAAGAATACCCAAGGCTGGGAGTTGGACATCGACCCGGCGCTCAGTTACGTTTACGATAGAGGACTTGTCTTCGGCGTTCCGCATTGTTTTGAGAACGGTGCTTGGTTGCCGCAAATTTCCATAGCCGACGAGCAGCTTACTCGATTTGAAGAGCTCTTCGGGGAAATCAAAGCTAAGGATCCTTTGAAGTTCGCTTTGGTGAAGGAGGCGTACGCTTATGCGGCGCAACCGGTTCCGCGAATCAAGCCGGAAAATCTTGGCCTTTCGGGTGGTTCTGAGGAGGATTACTACAACGCTTTCCTACTGAGCCGTATCGCGAACCTGCCAGTATCCAAAACCTACAGAAACTACTCCGTCTCCGAATGGATTCGCTCAATGCTCTACACCTACTATCGAGCCCACAACATTCTCATTCCGACCCCTGAAGAGCTGAAACTTGGCGATACAAGGAAATACGTAACGGGCGCGCTCACGATTGCCCCCGAGTCAGGGACCTATTTCAACATGTACGTGCTCGACTTCGAGTCCCTCTACCCAGGCTGCATTGACACTTTCAACCTTTCCTACGAAACTGTACGGTGCCTCCACTCTGAATGCCAACGGAACCTAGTTCCGGGTCTAGATTACAATATCTGCACTAGGCGACGTGGAATCTACTCCGCCCTCACAGGAGCCCTACGCGACCTTCGCTTACGAGTCTTCAAACCTCTCACCAAAGCGAACCCGTCAAGTACAGACAAGAACATGGCCGCAGCCTCTCGCATTCTCAAACTGTTCCTAGTCTCATGTTTCGGAGTGACCGTTCGAATCAAAGGTCTAGCAAGCCCTCTTCTAGGTGAGGCGATCACAGCGTACGGACGTTACGTTTTGCAGTCGACGTGGGATATGGCCAAGGACGCAGACCTCAAACCAAAGTACGGCGACACTGACTCGGTTTTTCTTGACAACCCGCTGGAGCAAGATGTGAGACAATTCATCCAGGCGGTTAAGAACCGGTTCGACCTGCAATTGGCGTTTGACCGCGTTTACTCGGTTTGCGTTCTAAGTGCTGCCAAGAAAGCATACTTCGGCATCCTACCAAACGGAGAGCCCGAAATCAAAGGGTTGTCGATTGCGAAATCCAACTCCCCCAGATTCTTCCAACGAACATTCCAAAACTGCCTCAACAGACTCTCCAAAGGGCGCCGCTCCGCCAGCGACTTTGAGTTAGCTAAGAAGCAACTGCCCGACGTGGTTGGGGGGGCGATTCACGAACTTCGAAACGGGAGTGTCGACTTGTCGGACCTTGAGTACCGAGTCGAACTGCGAGATGACCCACAAGAGAAAGCGCGATCGAAGACACTTCCGCAACCGTACCAAGCGGCCTGGCTTCTTTCAAAGGAAGGAAAGAAAATCTCCAGGGGAGAGGTTGTGGGTTTCGTTAAGGTTAGACCTTTCAAGGTTCAAGGAAGGCAGTATACCGTAAAACCGACTACACAAACAGACCCGAGAGAGATCAATGTGAACGACTATGTTCGAAACCTCATCTCTTCGCTGTCCCAAACCTTCGAGCCCATGGGACTCAGCCTCGACATGCCCGAAACCAGCCTTTCGCGATTCCTGTAACTGCCATCTTGCTTTGAGTGTGTCCGCCCTTGTCAGCGTGTATGCCGCCCTCTCATGGGTGGCTGCCGCCCACCCCCCCTTGTTACGGTGCGGGGCACGTGTTCATGGGTGCGGGAGGCTCGTGGAGCATGCCTGACGCTTTCGTTTAGTAATGGGCCACAAAACTGCCCTACAGCCCCCCACCCCACACCTAACAATAATAGAAAAGGTGGGCCACACCTGAGAGTGGGTGTACTCCACCCGCGAGGGAGTGGACCCCACCCAATGCCTCGCCAGTCCAAGAGAATACGTCTGTCCAAGCTGTGCATTTCCGATGCATAACCCGTGATATTCTTCGCATGTATCGCGCGAACCAAGCTTCTAGGAGACAAGAGCTTCCGCGCGTAGCTTGCATAGCGCGGCGGTTGCGGAAGCCAGCGCCGTGGAGGGTCATTTTTGGATACTTCCTAACAGGAAGGCGGTTTTGTGTGGTTCTTGTGTGTGCACGCAAACGAGAACAAGAAACTCGACGGTTCAAATCTCACTTGTCCCCTGTTTCGTCGGGTTTGATGCCTATTTCTGACCTCAGTTCGTTCCATTTGGTTTTCGCCTTCGACCAAAGCATTATCTCATTTGCTGATTGTTATCCAGTTCGAATGACTTTGATCGACCATCGAAAAATCGTCGAGTCGATTGTCAAGACGATTGAGAATGAGGAAAGTGTGCAGGGCGTCTTTCTCTCGGGTTCCCTAATCAATGAGAGCAAGGATCAGTTTTCAGACATCGACCTCGGAATCGTCTCAGTCAACAGCCAGGAAGCCTTCGAGAAGTCGTACTCACTGCGGCACGGTATCATCGAAGCTGTCGGTAAGCCGATTGACTCCTTGGAGCGCGGCTGGGAAAACTGCAAGATGATGACGGCACTCTATGGCAGGACGCAATTTCCCCCTCTTGGGCTCGAAGTTGATGTAATCTTCAGTCAACTCCGTCATGTCTCCGAGCAGATACCGTATGCGGATTATGAGATCGTATTTGATAGGTCTGGGATGCTAAGACAGGCACTGGCCAAGCTTAGCCGTAGGAAACCCAAGGAAGAAGTCCAGAAGGAAATCCGACTGCACCTAACCAGTTGCCCCTTCTATGTTCATGACGCGCTCAAAGCGCATGAAAGAGGAGATTCACCGCCATTCCACATGTTGCTAAATGAAATTCGAAAGCTAGTCTTCTTTGCTGCGGCTGCAAGCAGAGACCAGCAGGTGTACGGATCCAAACGTGGACTGAAATATCTCTCAGCGAGTGAGCGGCTCTCTTTCGAGTCATCATACTATGGTTTCAACAAGGGCACGGTTCAGAAGCTGACCGACCTTTACGTGGCGAAGCTGAAGGAGTTGGAGGTGCGTTATCAGGTTGTGCCTGACGTGGAAAAATTTCAGAGAACGTTGAAAGAACTCCTCTGAGCGGGATAAATGGATAATCACCCCCCCCCAGGGGGGGACCCTAACTTGAACCACCATCTCCCGCGTATGTGGCCAGAATGATGCTGGCTCAGACTTTGAGATGTTGCGTAAAGAATTCCGTGATTCGATTGTAGCACGTTACTCTGTTGTTGAATTTTATGACGTCGTGGCCTTCATCTTCAAAGACCAAGTAATCCACAGGTATGCCTCGAGACCGCAACCGTTCAACGACATCAGCGGTCTCTCTTTCGACGACGCGTGGGTCATTGCGGCCTTGAATCATGAGCATCGGGCACTTGACATGATCAATGTGCACGAAGGGAGAGCGCTCTAGGAGGAAATCTTTGTCCTTCTGGGGGTCACCAATACTCAAGACAAAGCTTGTGCGCCAGGTTGGAGGCAGCCGTTCCATGAAAGTAATCAGATTGTATGGTCCGAACATATCAACGCCAGCACTCCAGAGGTTCGGGAATCTTGAAACTAAGGTTAATGTCATGTATCCGCCGTAGGACCTGCCGATTACAGCTCGCTTGGTGGAGTCGATGCGGTTATCCTTTTCAAGTATCTTCAATCCCTCGACCTGGTCCAACGCGTCATTTCCTCCCCAGTCATGGTCAACCATCTTCATGAACTTCAACCCGTAGCCGGTGCTTCCTCGAACATTGGGTACGAAGACTGCGAAACCGTTCAGTGTTAGGTATTGGATGAGAGGCATAGAGAACCATGTGAAGTCAGGTTTCTCTTGGCCCTGAGGTCCTCCATGAACGTAGAGCACGAGCGGGTATGGTTCTTTCAGGCCAAGTGCCTTCGAGGGTAGGTAGAGGCGTGCGCTTATCCGTAGGCCATCGAAGCTCTTGAAGCTGGCATCCTCGCCATGGGACAGGTATTTTTCGTCGATTCCTAGCACTCGTTCCGATGATAAGACCGAGTATTTCCTCTGCTTGGTGGCCCCTGGGTTGAAGAGGTAGAGCTGGGATGGACTTATGGCCTTCGTGAAGGAGAAGGCGTATCCAACCTTTCCCCTCTTTCTAGGTTCGATAACCCAAGGTTCGATTCCAAGTACGACACCATCCGATGTTGGTGGTTTCCCGACGATTGTCTCTTCAATAGTGAACCGAGGCTTCGAGCCGTCATGGTACGTTCCCTCGTAAATCCAAGAACAGCCGTCAATGTTGTATTGCAATAGATGTTGATTCCCTTGGACCTTGCGTACATCCACGAGTTCTCCGGCACCCTTGTGCTTGATTCCGCTTATAGGAACGGGCACGAGTCGAGAAGGATCATCAATTCGAAGATAGGCTAGTGAGCCATTATCGTGGAGCAGAGTGGTCGTGAATAGAATGCCCCGCCCGCTCTCAGTGAAGTTGCATCTGGCTATTCCAGATGGAGCGTATTCCTTGTTCTCCTGCCGTTTGTCAATGGGTACGCCGAAGAACAGCTCTCGTCTTTCTGTGCCCTCCTTCCAAAGGTATAGAACATTGTCAGCAGCCGTATATCCATCAATCAGAATCACCCGCGAGTGACCTTTGTTGGTTCCCGCGCAGTAGTTGCCATAGATACTAGTACCGAGCGATGTCTCCCCAAAGGTTTCCAACTCGACTTTGAGGCATTCTATGTCCGGGGTCTTCCTGTCGTCGCGGTAAAAGTATGCAATGCTTGCATCTCTGTCGTAATGTATGCAGGCAAGTTGCTGCTTCTGATATTTCTCTCCGAAAATCGATTGAGGAATTCCTCCTTGTAGGGGTATGAAGCAGGGTTGGTAGTTCTCGTCTCCATTGTTGTCTATCATCACCAGAATTCTTTCCAACTTAGGGAAGACGACGAAAGATTCCCCAATCATCAAGTGCGGGTTCTGGAGCGCAATTCCTGAAGGCAACAAAGGCTCCGGGAGGCTTCCGTCCCTACTCATGCGATAGAGGCTGATAGCACCACTTGAATCGCTCAAGAAGTACAAATAATCGTCGACCAATTGTGGCGAAAGCAAACGCCTAGCCGACAGCAAGGATTCTAACGGAAACTTGCTAGTCAAGGCATATTCCTTCTCGATTTCCCACAGTGAACGCGCAGATGTTTACGCCTTTCTGAGTCTCAACGCCCCCTGTACACGGCAACAACCACGCCGAAAAACTCCGCTCGGTCTTCGCCTGCAGGGGGGTGTGCACACCGCCAGACCCAACAGGCCATCACACACACTAACAACAAACAACAGAACACAAATTGCCGTTTGTTTCTTGTGTGAGCGCACCAATGGACTTACACACCCAGGAACGGTTGGTGGAGATTCAAGTTGTAGAGGCGGCGGTCGCTTTGAAGGAAGCCTATGGAACGCCAGAATACTGGGGCCAACTCGTTGGTGGGCAATACTTCTAGACTGACCTGCTCAGTCTTCGTTGCTTTTGCCTCTGCGATGAGGCGGGCGGCGAGGGCATGGCCTACACCCTTGCGGCGGGAATCCGGATTCACAAAGAAGTCTTGGATTATTAGCATTCTGCCGAACTCCGCAGAAGGCAGATAGAATGCGAACGCCACGCCAACGATCACTGTCTTCTCCCGTGCCACCAGGATCAGCCCCGATGATTCATTCTGCAACAGTTGGTCTACAGCCCAAGCGATCTTCTCATGGTTAGGCCTCAGTCCTTCAGAAGCGTGGTAGGTTGCTATCATTTGCTCGACCTCACTTCGATCAGTAGGAGATGGTCTCTCGATGACGATCATGTGCTATGTCAGATTGTGAAAGGTCATCGGAACGGATTTAGTTTTTGTGTGTGTGGGTGTAGTGGTGCGCACACACACAAGAAAACGCTTGAACTGACGGAGCAAATTACGATGCCCGCACCATCAGTGCACATACACGAAAACCGGCGTCGTTCATGTAATTTTGTGCGTATCCAAATTCCAACAGAACCGTAAAGTACATTTGTGTGCGATCGTGATGCATTTTCGGAGTTGTGTGTTTGAGCAATGGGGAATGAAGTACTGGATGCCATTATGCAGCGACGCAGTATCTATCAGTTCAAGCCTGAGGCAGTCCCTATTGAGAAGATTACTTCCATTTTGGAGGCGGGTCGTTGGGCTCCGTCATATGCGAATAGTCAGCCATGGGAATTCATTACTGTAACTGATAGCAAATTGAAGGAGGAGGTTGTCGAGATAGCGAAGGAAACTATGGCTGCGCATGCAGGAATAGAAGGAGCGCACGCAATCATCGCAACATGTGTGGATCCCGAGAAAGATCAATACCACTTCATTGAAGACGGTGCTGTAGCAACACAGAACATGGCTCTGGCAGCACATAGCCTGGGGCTAGCGACCTATTGGGTCGGGATATTGAGTTCTACGAACGATAGGAAATCAGTCGAGCATAGAATCAAGGAGGTCCTGAACATACCTGAAAGGATGCGCTTGATTTCTTTGTTGCCCGTGGGTGTGCCTGCATATAGTGTAGAGAAGCAAAGAAAGCGGTTGGAGCAGATTTGCCACATTGACAAGTATGGCAGCAGACCATCAGGTGTGGGAGTAGAGGATCAGGGCAACAAGACAGAGATGGAAGCACCGAGACATGGAATGAGAGCACAATTGCCCACCACACCAACTTGATTGAGTGGATCATGAGCCAACGTCAGGAGAAGACTGGACTTGGAACTTATTCTATGCAAGTCTAGCATTAAGGAGATTCATCGAAGACCTGAAGAAAGATAACAACTAGGTCCCTTCGAACGAGTGAGATCCGAAGCCTAGCAGACCTAGAGCCTGTATTAGAGGACGCGCATCCTTGGACAGTCTAAGAAGTCCTTTCCATCGTATTGACTGAAAGTTGGGTTCTTTGTTCTTTCCGGAATTGCCGAACATTCGACGCAACAAACCATGTCTCAATGGGCAGATTGAGAATGCTTACAAGCACGAGGGGAATTGCGATCCATACGAATCCTAGCCCCACAAGTCCGAATCCTATAGGAAGCAAGACCGTTAGGTTTCCAGTCTCTTGGGGAGGGTACCAATGGTGCGCACCCACGAACCCACTTCCAACACCTGGGTCGCGCTTGAACAACAGCTACATCAAATTGCGGACTAAATCATTATGGCGGCCGCGATTGCTGTCGTCCACAGTCCGTCTTTGTTGCCTTCCACCGATTGGCAAATGCTTCTGGTAGTAACCCTCTTGCCAGATATGTTCCATATCTCTTGCTTGATGTCCCAGGCGTTGTCGACGTCAAACGGCACACCGTATGTCGACGCGAGCATTGATGCAGCCAGATCTTCCGCATAGTCACCAGCTCTCTCCTGAGTCTGACCGTACGACTTGTGTTCAGAAAGGTAACCATACAAGGTCCGGTCATTCGGCATTGCCATTCCTACGGATGTAGCGATCAACCTATTGGGTTCATTTGTGTCGATGCGACTCATCACGCAGAACAGGATCTGACCAGGTTTCAATAGCGCCAAGCCCTCGTTCTTGGACAACACCGTGCAGTTTGGAGGCAAGATACTTGACACGTAAACTAGGTTGCAGGAGGCGATTCCCGCGTCGCGAAGAGCTAATTCGAAACTCGCCAATCTTTCTTTGTGAGTACCCACACCTTTTGTGAGGAATATCTTCTCAGGTATGTGAGCGTTCATCTGAAATTCTGGTCCACAGTGTTTCTCAGACATTCTTGAAGATTGTCATCGCCTATGATATGTCTCGCGCATTCAAGCAGTTTTCGTGTAGGTGCGCACCATTGATACCCCCCCAGAACCACTAATACTCGAGAAGCAACGATGCCTTGGCGAGAATACACGGCGCCCACTTCTCACTTCTTTTTCCTACCTTTCATCCACGTGTGACGCGCTTTAGTTATTCGCGGAAATACTTCGAAAAGAAGCGATTGCCAGAGGTCGATTTTGTGTGTGGGTCCAGTGGTGCGGCCGCCGGGATTTGAACCCGGGCGTCTCCTCGCCTTTTTGGGGCGATCAGAAGCGTGGCAGGCTTACGTCAGCAGACCAATGTCGCTGTTCCCGTCCTAGACCAGGCTAGACTACGGCCGCTTCGAGCTAAACTCAAACCTATTTCTCTATTTAAAGAAACTAAGTTCGAATTTCGCGCGAGCGACACAAACGCTGTGACAGAAATAATAGCCTTTCTAGGTGGCACGTAAACCGTAATGTCATGCGGTCGGCTCGTCAACGACGCCCTCATCGGACAGCCACCCCGGATCCTCCCGCCTTTTCCTTCTCCGGTCCTCTTCTAGATGACGACTATAGTTCTTGAAGGAATTTCGGCGGACAAATAATGAATTATCGGCAGACGAAATTCCAGCCTTCTTGGCCAAAGTTAAGGACCCCGGCGCCAAACCCCAAGGCCGCAAAAACGAATCTGCGTAGCTACTCAACCGGCAGTGACCAGAAAGAGCCTACGTATGATTGGATTCACTCTCCGGGAGCGTTGCTGTATTACTTCATCAGTTTGAAATATAGTACGTATGTTATGGGGCGGCCTATGCTCACGCCGTCCTAACTGACAGTGGGCTTTAAGGCCGAAAACTCAGAAGTTTAAGGCCGCGTACCGGTAAATCAAACAGTGAAGGAACCAAACCAACAAGCAGCACGGAGACTGTGAGTGACATGGAGCCATACGTGAAATCCTTTGCCAAAATTGGCATAGAGGACCTTCCAACGGTTGGGGGAAAGAACGCCTCCCTGGGAGAACTAACCAGGATAGGAATGCCCGTCCCATCAGGCTTTGCATTGACTGTGGAATTTTACAGGGAATTCCTGAATGGGAACGGACTTAGGGACTATATCAGTGACCAGCTGGTAGGCCTGGACATCAATCACGTGGCACGCCTCCAGAAAACTGGCAAGAACATACGCGCGAAGATATTGTCGTCAGAGTTTCCATCACATTTGAAGGAAGAAATCAGGAAAAACTATGCTCATCTGGACAACGGCAAAGCCGTTCCGGTCGCTGTGAGGAGCAGCGCCACGGCTGAAGACTTAGCCGACGCATCATTCGCGGGCCAGCAGGATACTTACCTGAACATCGTAGGCGAGCAAAGAGTGCTTGACAGCGCAAAGAAGTGCATCGCATCCCTCTTTACCGACAGGGCGATCAGCTACAGGGAAAAGAGAGGGTTCGACCACCTTGACGTTGGCTTGAGCGTCGGAATCCAAAGAATGGTTAACAGCGAAGCGGCGGGCGTGATGTTCACCCTCGACCCCGACTCCGGTAATGAAAATGTCATGCTTATTGATTCAAGCTGGGGCTTGGGCGAGTCAGTCGTCAGTGGGAAGGTGATTCCGGACCAGTTCTTCATCTACAAGAAAAACGGAGAGATAGTTTCAACCAGATTGGGCCAGAAAGAGACCTACACAAAATACCACAGCGGCGGAACAGTATTCGCAAAGACACCGCCGAAGAAGCGAGCTCAGTTCTCTCTGAGCAGAGACCAGGTCAAAGCGATTGCTGAGCTGGGAAAGAAGATTGAGGAACATTACGGCAAAGCAATGGACATAGAGTGGGCCGTTGACGGAGACAACATCTACATTCTCCAAGCCCGACCCGAAACTGTACAATCGTCAAAGGGTAACTTGGAAGAAATCTACCACCTGAAAGGCGAGGGCAAGATTCTCGTCGAAGGGATTGCGGTTGGCGGAAAAATAGGCCAAGGCAAACCCATAGTCATGGCCGACGTAAGCGAGATGAAAAACTTTCAGCCGGGACAGGTTCTGGTCACTAGGGAGACGACGCCTGCCTGGACGCCAATAATGGAAAAGTCCGCCGCCATCGTCACGGAGCAAGGGGGAACTACATCACACGCAGCCATAGTTTCAAGGGAACTAGGAAAACCATGCGTCGTGGGCGCTAGGCGAGTCACGCAATTGCTCAACAATCACAAGAACCCCATAACCGTCGACTGCAGCGCAGGCGTAGGCCGGATCTATGAAGGAGCGGTACCGTTCGAGATTGAAACCTTCGACCTTCGCACACTGCCAAGAACCCGAACTAAAGTCATGATGAACATGGCCGTGCCCGAGGGCGCGCTTGCACACGCCAAGAAAGCCGACGGAGTCGGACTGTTGAGGATTGAGTTCGTGTACGGAAGCAATGTTGGAATTCACCCAGGAGCCCTGCTCAACTACAAGACGCTAAAGAAGAACCCGCGCAAATTCTTCCGCGCACGACCCACCGCCAGAGATCGACAGTACCTCAAACACGCCCTCGCAGAAATTGACATTAGGACACGCGGTTACGATGACAAGCCACAGTTCTTGGTTGAGAAGTTGAGGGAGGGCCTAGCCATAGTGGCCGCCGCCGTAGACCCCAAGCCTGTCATAGTGAGATTTTCTGACTTCAAGTCTAACGAATACGCCGCCTTGGTTGGGGGGCAGATCTTCGAAAAAGGAGAGAACAATCCTATGCTGGGGTGGAGGGGCGCCTCAAGGTACCCACACGCAGACTTCGCAGAAGCATTCAGGTTAGAGTGCCGCGCCCTAAGGGAAGCGAGGGAACTCGGGCTTCACAACATCATACCGATGATACCCTTCGTCAGAACGGTCGACGAGGCAAAGGCCGTACTGGAATTGATGAAAGCCGAAGGCCTGGAAAAGGGCAAGAACGGATTGCAAGTGTACATGATGGCTGAGATTCCTTCAAACGTCTTCTTAGCAGACGAATTCGCCAAACTATTCGATGGCTTCAGTATTGGTTCCAATGACCTAGCATCCCTGATTCTAGGCGTCGACAGGGACAACGCGAAACTAGCGAAGACCACCTTCGATGAACGAAACCCAGCCGTCAAGATGGCCCTCGAACACCTGATCAAAACCGCTCACAAGAATGGCATCAAGATTGGAATCTGTGGGCAGGCGCCCAGCGACTACCCTGAGATCGTTGAGTTCCTAGTAGAGAACGAAATAGACAGTATCTCATTGAATCAGGACGTTATCGGGAGAATGAAGCAAGTCGTCGCGAAAGAGGAACAGAAGCTCGGAAAGGCTCCTTAGGTCATACCCATCTTGGCGAGTTTCTGAAAGTCCGTCATGCTCTGGACAAGGTCTGTCTGGCTCACAATCCCAATTATCTTATCGTGCTCCGTGACGACTAACCGCTTGAGTTGCTTCTCAACCATCTTCCTAGCTGCGTCGATGAGGCTTGCGGAAGCGTCAATAGTAGCCAACGGCGCCGTCATAATCTCTTGAACAGTCAGTTTTGAGGGATCTGCACTCTGGGCCACAATCTTCTCCAACATGTCACGCTCGGTGACTATTCCAAAAGGGAGGCCGTCCCGGTTCGCAATCAAGGAGCCTATGTGCCGCTCCACCATCAAACGCGCGGCCTCCTTAGCCTTGGCCTTCGCGTCGATGGAGATTATCGTTCTCATAATCTGGCGAACTGTCGGTTCAACGCTCATGCTCAATCAACACCGGTAAACTGTTAGATTCGCATTAAAGGATTACCTGCTAATCAACCTGCTCACCGCGCATATGCGCGGGGCGTCCGATCCTTCAGCACATTGTTCATAGGCGTGACTGATTTATCGCGGGCAAGCCTCAAGTCTACACTTCGTACGATGCATTCCTCTTTCGTTTTTGACGCTCGGTAGAGGATATCCCCCTTCGGGGTCACAATTTCGGACATTCCGATAAAGCGCAGCCCGCGCTCCGTGCCTACGCGGTCAGCCGTGACAGCGAAAACCTTGTTTTCCAGTGCCCGAATCTTCATCGACTCAGGGCAGTGAGGTAGGACAAGATTCGAAGGGTGGGCGATTAATTCCGCTCCTTTCAACATGAGGGTTCGAGTGGATTCTGGGAAATACCAGTCGAAACAAATCATTACTCCGATTCTGCCGAAGACTTTGAACTCGTTGCCGGGTTTAAAGAACTTCTTCTCATTCCAGAACAAATGCACCTTCCGAAACGTGCCTAAGTACTTGCCATCTTTGACGACGGCCGCTGAGTTGTAGAGGCTTTGGCCTTTTCGCTCTGCGATGCCAGCAACAATCGTACTTCCCTGTTCTTTGGATAGGCCCATCAGGGTTCGCGTGGTGTTACCCTCCGGTATCGGCTCTGCCACGCGTGCAGCGTCCTGACGGTTCCGGAAATTGTAGCCGGTGTTGAATAGTTCTGGAAGAACAAACAGATCTGCTCTCTTGTTGCCAATCAACCGCAGCGCCCGGTCAACGTTTCCCTCCACATCAAGGAGATTCGCATTGTTCTGCACAAACCCTACTCGCATCCTTTTTGCCTTCTTTGTAGTGGTTGGATGTGTGGAATCCTGCTGAAGAACTCAGAGCATTTTGCATATTTACCTCTGCCTGAAGGCTCTCAAACGTCGGCAGTTTTCGTGGTCAGTGTCGGAGTGTGTGCAAAATGAAACTGGCCATATCTGATTCAGAGTAGCTAACCAAGTCAGGTGGCCCTGAGAGCTTCATCTATCTTCAGAGAAGGAAGGCAGTCACGGTTGCGGCCAATGCAACCGTCACTAATATGGGAAGTACGACGGCCAAACTGTAGATAGAAGAGAGGTAGCCCGCGCCGTACGAAAGTAGAGACCCTGCGACCAACGAGAGGCCAAGGTTCCCGGCGTATGCCAAGCCCAGCCTCTTTCCTGGTACAGTTGCGCCAACTAGACCATACACCACTGGAAAGGAAAGGAAGAATGGAACGCCACTCAAGATTTCGAGAACGACAGCGACGATCCACAAATCCTTGGAGAAGGTGAGTACAGTCGCCATTGCTAGAATGATTGTGGTTAATACGAAAGATACTTTGAGGGTTGTTTTCTCACTGCCAAAGAAGGCTACGAACCGTCCCGCGTTGAATGTAAAGCAGACTCCAAACGCAAGCCAGAGCGCAACTGCGAGTGCACTAATACCAGGGCTCAGCCCCAAGCTGACATTCAAGTAGAGTGGCATGAACCCTGAAAAAACCAAGTACAAGCATTGGAGAAAAACAGTGCTGAACTGTGGAATTAGAAACGACCTGCTAAACTTTCGTCCATGGCCTGCTTCAAGTAACTTTTCAGCAAGGTCAGGAGTAGCAGCCTTAGTCTCGCCAATCCCCATCAGCCAGGCGAACGCAAACAAAGCAATTACGCAACCGACTCCCCAAAGAACAAACGGAAGGCGCCAACCCAAACTCTCCGCGATGAACCCCGTGGAAACCATTGCGAATGCCAAACTAGCATCACCAAACGCACTTTGAAATCCCAACGATGCAGCACGATTGCTCGCCGTGCGAAAGATCACGGAAAAGCTCACGGGATGGTATGCACCTGCAGCCCCTCGCAGAAGAACATAGAACAACAGCATCTGCCAGAAGCTCGTCGCTTCAACGAACACCAAATTCGCAACAGCGAGAGAAGCAAGGCCCACGAATAACACACGTTTCGTGAACCCAGCATCCGAGAAGAAACCGAACACAAATTGCATTACCACAGTCGCGAGCAAACCCGCGCTTAGGACGGTTCCAATTTCAACCAGAGAAAGGCTAAGCCCAACGCGCATAACGGGCAAAGCCGCCGAGAAAACTGCAAGCGAACCATCATTCACCGCGTGAAAAATTCCAAACGCAACCAGCTGGCGCTTGCCGCTCAAATAACTTCAACCTTAATGCTAAACTATGTAGACGATAGACATTGGCTGTTGAATAAGGCTTCACAAGCACTACCAAGCTCGGAAACTTAAAGCAAATTCGTGTTCGTCCATTTTATGGCAAGCGCCACTAGCACACCTCGTCGTGAGCGCCAATGGGTTTCAGCGGTCAGCTAAGAAATGGTTGCACTCGACTCTCGCGAATATGAAACACAATCAGACTTGAGCTATCGAGGAGAGAGCATGTTCCTGTCGAGAACGAGTTCCGTCTCGGGGCATTTTCTTGCATACATCCTTTTCACGACTAGAGACATCCTTGAGCGACCACCGATTTGTTTTTCAGAAATTTCGATGATTCCGTCAAAAAGATCTGCAATTGTTTGAGTCTCGGCTTGTGTGGTGATTAGTGGATTCATCACGCATAGGATCGTGAACCCTTCGGCTTTCTTCCTAGCTAGGAAGTCGTCCATCCATTTCCTGGTCCTAGCTGCTTGGTGTTCGAGCAATGCGTCGGATAGGATGTCCATGATGAGTATTTTGCTTGCGGATGGGTCTATCAGTGGCTCCAAGATGTTGGCGAGGGAGATGTTGAGTTCGTTCAGGCTTTGAACTCCTGGGATTTTGTGGATGTTGGGTCGGGCAGGGATTATCTTGTCAGCTTGGGGGCTGAAGGCGTGGAGATTCCTTTTGTATCTATCAGCCAAGTCCCTTGTTCTGCCCAGGTCGCGTGATACAAAGAAGACTGTTCTTGAGGTCGAGATCCCTGAGGCTATGATTCTTTCTAGGAGCAAATCCGTTTCATTGCACTGGGGGGACAAGAGCAGAACGGAATAGCCAAGGGGTAAGCCGCCATCGAGAGCAGAATCTAATGGCGGGTAACCGGTGGGCATGCATGACTCCTCCGGCTTTGAGGCTACTACCGGATGTGCGTCGCCCACGACGCCAGCTTCTCGTTCTGGAGAGGGCCTCTTCTTCCTAGCTTTGACAAGGAACAGCGAAATTGCCGAGATCACTATAACAACCAGCATAAGGCCGGTCAGAGGAATCGAAGAACCGGAAGGGGGTGCTTTCGTGGTCGTTGTCGTTGAGAGGGTGGTGTGTGAGCTGGTCGAAGTTGTTGTCACGGTTGTCACGGTTTGTTGAGGCAATTGAGTTACTGCGATTTGAAATGAACTATGAGTAGAACCCACAATTATCCCGCCCGCCAGCAAGATGGCGACGAGATCAAGCTTCCAAACTCCCGCGGTAGGTGGTGCTTGGGCATTGTTGATGACGGTGAAGTTGTAGGCCTGGTTGAGTACGCTGACGAAACCTACGTGAATGGATTGCGTGGAGAAGGATTTGTTCGAGGCTGGGTCAATTAGGTCAACTCTTCCCGCGATGTCAATCGCAGACTTGGAACAAGTCGCCTCGAGTTGCGTTTTGACCGCAACTGTTTGGTTGGGGTTCACGTTGGCTGGAAAATCC
This sequence comes from Bathyarchaeia archaeon, assembly GCA_049513715.1. Classification (GTDB taxonomy): domain Archaea; phylum Thermoproteota; class Bathyarchaeia; order 40CM-2-53-6; family 40CM-2-53-6; genus FEN-987. Next base: position 93,304 of record JBEKVV010000003.1, read on the forward strand.
ATGCGAGTTATTGTGATCTGGCAACCAATCACGTGGGCAGCGAAAGGCGAAGCCCAAAGGGGTGCCAGAAACCACAAGAGAAGGAGATGTAGCCGCATAAAGCGTGAACCTCAACTTCCAACATGAACGTTAAGGAGTCAAGACGCCCTTCACATTTAAGCGCTCTTCACGGTCGAGTTGTCTCACGCGCAAATGCACAATCCCAAGAAATACCAGACTCACAACGAACACGCGTTCGCGTCACGAAGGATAATGCCTCTAGCTGTCGCCGGCTGAGGTAGGTTCTATCTCGGCGAAGAAACCGACGCGCCCGAAAACTCGTGCTGATAGGCACAATACTTGAGAACCTCGGTGTACGCTTCAGATCCGCTGTGATAAAGAATCAGGCAACGGTGCTGATGAACGCAAAAGGAGGCTTTGAGGTACCAGTTTTTAGCCCGTACGCCAGAACGCACAAGTTCGAACTATCCGAGAAGCCAGGAAAGGCGAAAAGGTTTCAGGGAGCATGGCCCAAATGGTTGAGGGACGAAGTCAACGACCTACTGGCGCACAATGAACCATCTGAAAAAGCGTGCGGACAATCCTCAACAAATACAGTATTGCGATCAGATCACAGCACCCCCAAGCGATCGAGGGTTGAAGACGCCAAGTAGGAAATGGAGGTGGTGCCGAGGGCGGGAATTTCCGGGACTGTTTGCAGTTCCTTTTGAATCCGCGATTCGGCCTACGCGTTTTCTGCGTAGTCAACCCGGTCTTCAGCTTCACCCACGTGGTCGGGTGCTCTCCCAGGCTGAGCTACCTCGGCTCCGAAAGAGCCAGACTGGCGAGAAGGAATTAAGAGTTTCCCAACGTTACAGTGCGCGAAGCCCAGCTTCATCGCAAGATTCGAGTTTCATGATATCCACAGTTGTGGTTGTGGGGTCCGCGTAATTTCAACTGGGGCTTAACGAAGGTTTTTAGGCGGATGGTGGAAACCAGTCGGAACGATGGGCCGGTAGATCAGCCTGGTATGAGCATCGCTGACATGGCGAAGCGACTACATCGTCCGCTTGGCATGCTATAACAGCCCGCAATGCGGAAAGACCCTAAGAAATCCCGCAAGGTCGCGGGTTCAAATCCCGCCCGGTCCACCACCATTACGTCAAGTGGTCTATTGGTGCGACGGAGGAACCTAAACTTTGGGACAATTCTTCTTGTGTAAAGGGAAAATTTCTGAACTGTTCGTTTCGAAACCACACTTATCGCACACGAATCGTTGTCCTTCCTTTTCGAACCTAGGAATCATGGTTAAACAACGCCATCAATTATCCAAGCATACACTAATACTTTGTCGATTCTCCTACCCTCACCTCAATCAAAACCCCCCGGACTGGAGGTGAGTGATGCACCGGTCTCAGAATTGGCTAGTGGTGAATTTGATGAGGGAGGAGTAGTTAGGGGGCACCCCAATAAAATCAGACAAGATTTTCGTGTATGTTTGGGCACCGGCTGACCCACACTATCCTGATCTAATCAGCCTCTTGACCAAAGAGTTTTAACCAAAAATCAACCATCATCCACCAGATTTCAAATGAGTAATGCGAAATCCTATCTTGCAATATCAATGGGCATAATAATACTCCTCGCGGATTTGTGGTGGACTTGGACAAGCTACACGTATCTGCCTTGGCTAGCTGCGGGCGTAATAATAGGAGTAGCCAGCGTGATATGGATAGGTCTTGACTACGACCTTATGAAAAAGTAAACGTCCTCCGCAGAAACCGAGGCTTGCGCACCAGTAGACCACAGTGAAACGCAGAATCCCTTCAGGGAGCTACTTGTCCGGCGAAGACCCCTTTGTAGGCAGCAGCTCCTGTCGCTTCCTCGATTATGACTTGGCAGATCGCGGTTCCAGGATGCAAGGCCAAGGGGAGCGGGGAGACGTTGAGGATTTCCAGAACGACTCGGCCCGTGCTCCCTGGTTGGATGAACCCACTGCTTAGATGGATCAGAAGCCCCACACGCGCAAAACGCGACCTTCCCTCGATTCGCCCACTCAAAGTGGGCGGGAATGTGAGGTTCTCCTCTGTTATTCCCTGAACAAGCTCGTTGGGCATCATGAGCAAATGATTACCCCGATCGACTTTGACAACTCGAGTGAGTTGTTTGTAGTCGGCATCTTCACGAACATGGAAGACATCTCTCGTCTTCTCGAAGACGCGAAACGTATCCCCGAGGTGAAGATCAATAGAAGCCGGACCGACTTGATTCTTGTTGAAGGGCTGTATCCTAATCGCTCCTTCCTCAATCAATTTGAGTATTCGATCTCGTCCGAGCGTTGCCATATGCACCCAAGCGTGGTTCCGGTATTGTAGGATGAGGTATCTGGATTTTACGCTATCTGTTAACTCGCAGGTGGCTGGTTCCTGGTTGCCGTACGCAACGCAGCGCCCAGCCCACGCCAGTCAATGGTTCAAAAAGTTTGAATTACCATGCCGACATGAATCGGTGTCAGCAATGCTAACTGTTTCCGTAACCTACAAGTTTAGCCAGCGATTCCCTGTCCCAGCCCAGAAGGCCTACCAATGGTGCACTGACTACGAACCCAGTGACCTAGCATTAATGCATGAGAAGGGCCACCGTGAAATCCGCAAAGTAACGAACGACACAATAATCTTCAAGGAAACCGTCAAACAAAACGGGAAGAATATCAGGAAAATCAAGCTCGTCAAACTCAACCCCAAAAGCCTCTCTTGGTACAATATCCAAATCTCCGGGCCCAACAAACATTCTGCGTTCCTCTACGAAATCGTGCCTGAAGGTAAGCATAAATCAAGACTCAATTTCACCGGACTCCTAGTAGTATACAGCAAGGTCAGGCTTACGCCGCAAAGGATCAGACAAATCGCCAATCGCGAAAGGCGGTATGATTCTATTGCATGGAAACTCCTCGCAAGAGCAATGACAAAAGAGTACCCTGGAGTCAGCAAGCAAACATGACGTGGACGCTTGAAGACTCGGAGCGAATGTCGCCCAAACGTTCAAAGCCCGCCTGAATATTCAGACAAGCTGCACGCTGTCATCTGTGGCACGAGAACAGAGAGAATTGTTCAACGAAAATAGTAAGGAAACGCAGCTCCTGAAATCATTGGGATTGTCAGGGGGCGAGTCTGCAATTTACCTCAAACTCCTCTCCCAATCTGAGGGAGAAATGCTCGACAGGGTTGTTACGGCGTTCGGGGTCCCGGCGGACATTGCTGAGGATGCGTTGAAGGCCCTTGCGGACAAAGGCCTTGTCAAAATCCAAAGCAACAGAGTTGAGGTGGTGCAACCTCGGATCGTACTTCAAAGAATATTGGAGCATAGGAAACGGAATGTGGATAGCCAATTGGCGCAGGAAACCTCAGTCGCGCTGCAGCTGGAGAAGTTGTTGGAGCCAGTCTACTGGGAGAACCGGCTGGGAATTAGGCCGGAGGATATCATAGAGCCTCTCCGCGATCTTCCCGAGATGGAGCTCCGCACCGCTCGAATCCTTGGCAACGCTGGCAAGGAGGCTTTCATTTTCGCACAAACCTTTGGCTGGTTCAGCAAGGTCCGAGAATCAGTCTTCCAAGCCCACGACCGCGGCGTAGGCATGAGGATATTGATGATGGTTAACGACGAGTCCACACGGGAAAAGGCGAAGGAGCTCAGGGATTTGGGCATTCAGGTGCGGCACTGCGCCGAGGAATGGTACCCAGTTCGCGGAACCCTTGTGGACGACCAGGAATTGGTTTTCTTAGTTTGGGCTACCAAGAAGCTTGACGTTCCACGGCCAATCTACTACCGCCCACACTACACACAAAACCAGGGCCTAATCCGGGTTTTCAGGGACGCGTTCCTGAAAAGATGGGAAGAAGGCCAGAAAATCTAGCTCCGCGGTTCACATGGAATGTGAAAGGGTCACCGAATTCGCAGTAGATCTTGCTAACGCTGGCCAGAATCGTCCTTAGTGATGAATCCACTTTAACCAGATGACTTTGGCAAGTGCAATCCGTTGCACCTAGGTGCGGGAGTACAACTCTGACATCGACCGCTCTGTGAATACGTCTATTCACCAAACACTCCAGTCGCCTTCCAGATTTCACGCAAACACCCGCCCTGACCACGTACTCCTCGCGCGTTGTGAGGTAGTCAACATGCCAGTGGGCTCTTTTGGAACGGCGAATGTGACGACCGAGCCTTCTCTCAAGAGACAGCGCTCCCTGTCCTAGGGCGGAACCTGTGTAAACGTAGTACCCCGTGGTAAGCCTCGCGGAGCCCAGCTTACCGAACCTTACCCGCATCGGCCTCTTGGATTCAATGACTAACGTGTACGTTCCTTTCACGAACGGGAGCTCCGAAGCACAAATAGCGCCCATGGGCCGCCTTATGCTGAATGGTCTAGGTGGTGGCGATGAAGGCGATAGTTCTTGCGGGCGGCTACGCAACTCGCCTCAGGCCCATAAGCTACGCCCTACCCAAACTCCTCTTCCCAGTCCTTGGAAAACCAATGATCTATTGGACCCTCGAACTTCTCAGGAATTTTGGCGTAGACGAAGTTGTCCTCGGAGTGAACTATCTATCTGATCTACTTCGCGCTGTTGTTGGCGAGAAATATGGTAACATGACGGTCAACTATTCCCTTGAAAATTTCCCGTTGGGGACTGCTGGGCCGATAAAGCTGGCATCCCAAATGGTTAGTATTAACGAGACCTTCGTCGCCATGAACGGCGACATCATCACGAACATCGACCTCGCAAAAATGCGACAACGACATGAAACAAACCAAGCCTCAATTACAGACGCACTCTACGAAGTGAAAGATCCCCGAAGATTCGGCGTCGTCCAACTGGATTCGGACGGACATATCAGACGGTTTATTGAGAAACCTATTCTGAAAGAAGCCCCCAGCCACCTCATCAACGCAGGCGTTTACATGATTCAGCCAGAAGTCCTCGAAATGATTCCTCCAAACAGAAAGGTCTCGCTGGAGCGCGAAATATTCCCTGTTCTAGCAAGTGAGGGCAGGCTGTGTGGGTTCACATTTTCCGGCTACTGGTTCGACATCGGCGACATGGCGGAATTTCGGAAAGCCAACTTCCAATTACTCAAACAACGGAGCTTAGGGTCCCTTCTGCAGGAAAGCGACGTGAAGATTGCTGCGGATGCAAAAGTCAGAGTCCCATCATTTTTGGGTGAATCCTCTCAAGTAGAAAGCAAAGTGTCAGCGGGCCCCTACGTATTGGTAGGTAAGAAGTCTCAGATAATGAGGGGCGCGAGCGTGGCAGACTCAATTTTGTTCGACAACGTAACGATTGGCGAAGGCTCCATCATTCAAGGGGCAATCGTGGCCTCCAATACAACAATCGGAAAGATGGTGAGAATAGAGGCAGGGGCGGTTATTTCCCCACACGTTCAAATTCATGACGGAGTCAGGATAGGCCGCAACGCAATAGTTCACCCCTTCAAGGAGATCACCTCAAACATTCGCGCCAACGCGCACGCTATGTGAAGAAGTGGAGTTCATTGGCAGAAAGAAAACTGTTCGGCACTAATGGTGTTCGAGGCATCGTAAACAAAGAACTCACAGCAGAACTTGCCCTGAAACTATCGATGGCCACGGGCACATACTTCAAAGGTGAAGACATGGCCGTCGGCTGTGATGGTCGAGTTTCAGGTCCCATCTTCCTAGAAACAGTCTGTTCGGGGCTCGCAAGTGTCGGATGCAGAGTCTGGAACCTGGGCCTGATAACTACACCCGCCCTGCAATTTCTAACAAAAGACTGGAAGCTAAGGGGAAGCGTGATGGTCACCGCCAGCCATAACCCCCCCGACTACAACGGCATGAAGGTCATGGGGAATAGTGGCGTCGAACTCCCACACGAGGAAGAGGCAGAAATCGAAAAGATTTACTACCAATCAAAATGGAAACTCGCGCAATGGAACAAAGTCAAACCGCCACTTCCTGTAGCCGACAGATTCTCAAGATACGTGAATTCAGTCATCGAACACATCGGGCGCGTCCCCGCTGGAAGGGGTTTCAAGGTTCTCGTAGACGCCGGCAATGGTGTGAGTGTTCTTGCCACTCCACCAATACTGGAAAAACTCGGTTGCGAAGTCTCCATTGTGAACGGGAGGATTGACGGAACATTCCCGGGCAGGCTCCCCGAGCCCACACCAGAGCACCTCAAGGAGACTTCGAGAATCCTTCCCACGCTTCACGCCAACTTCGGCGTCGCACACGACGGTGACGGAGACAGGGCGGTCTTTCTCGACGAGCACGGAAAGGTGTGCTGGGGAGACCAAACCTTCGCCCTCATCATAAAGGACTTCTTAGAAACACACTCTGGCCGCAAGATTGTAACCCCAATCAGCTCGTCTCAGATGATTGAGGAAATCGCGGAGAAATACGGGGGCGAAATCGTTTGGACCCCTGTTGGCAGCGTGTACGTCTCGAATCTCATGCTGAAGATCGATGCCAAGCTCGGCGGCGAGGAGAACGGCGGCATCTTCTACTCACCCCACGTCGCGGCAAGGGATGGGGGAATTACAACTGCGTGGATTTACAAAATCCTCGCTGAAACTCGAAAGCCTCTCTCGAAACTAGTGGATGAACTTCCGAAATACTACCTCGTTAAGGACAAGATGCCCTGCCCAGATACAATCAAAGAAAAAGTAACCGAGGAAGTTCGAAATCTCCCCAGAAAGGGCAAGGTGCTGGACATCGATGGCATCAAAGTGTGGGCTCCTCCTAGGTCTTGGATTCTAATCCGCCCCAGCGGAACAGAGCCACTATTCAGAATCCTCGCCGAGGCACCAACAAAAGGCCTAGCCATGAAAATAGTCAACGACTACAAGATCAAACTGTCACGAATAATCAAGAGGTGCCTTAGAAATGCTTGACCTCCTCGGAATCGCAGGCATACTACTCATTTTCGCTGTTACGTTCATCGTCACTTTCATTGCAACACCAATCATAGCGCACGAGATGAGGAAACGCGGGATCACTGGAAAGGATGTTCACAAACCAACCAAAGACCCCGTCCCAGAGATGTGCGGGCTAGCAATTCTATTGGGGTTGACTGTCGGAGCTGCTGGTTACGTAGTTTTGTTCCCAAGCGCAGCATCAGAGGTTGTGGCGTTTGTTGGCACGTTCCTTATTGCTGGCGCAATCGGAATCCGCGATGACTTGCGGCCCCTCGGCGCAAGAGCCAAGCCACTTCTAATCGCTGTTGCGTGCCTGCCCATTCTGATTCTTAAAACCTACAAACCCCTAGCTGAGGTGCCTCTAGTGGGCACCATCAGGCTCACATTGATCTATCCATTCCTCGTACCCGTAGCTCTCGCAGTCACCGCAAACTCCGTGAACATGATGGACGTCATGAACGGCTCGATGCCGGGAACGGTCGGGATAATCTCCGCGGCAGCTGTCGTAATCCTCCTACTCTCCGGCCAAACCCAAATCGCGGCACTTGCCGCAGGATTACTCGGTGCAATGTTGGCTTTCTATTACTTCAACAGATTCCCGGCCAAGGTTTTCGACGGCGACACTGGCAGCCTCGCCGTGGGCGCTGCAATAGGCGCGATAGCTATTCTAGGGAGCATTGAGGCCGCCATGATAGTAGCACTGATTCCACACATCATGAATGCATTCTCTGGGCTCGCATCCGTTGGTGGCCTCTACGAGAGACGGCAGATACGACAAAGGCCAACAAGACTGCGTGACGATGGAAAGCTGGAAGCGAGCGTTGAGAAGGCGGCCCCGGTCACGTTGACGCGGATGATACTCGCCGCTGGACCGTTGGGTGAGCAGGATATTGTTCGAGGCATGATGGTACTTACTCTCATTTCGTCAATCCTCGCAATCTTCACGTATTGGGTTACTGTGGTGGGCAGAGTTTGAGGCGACTATTGGGACTCGCTACGTTCGAAATCTTCGTGTGGTCACTCCTTCTGCTTTGCACTCTCCTGATTTCACACGTGGCCTTCGGAATCAACCTCGGAGCCGAGACCTTTCTCGAGAGGTTGCTCACGCAGGCCGCTCGACTTGTAGTGTCCGGGATAGTTATTCTCGGTTGGCTTCTTGTGTGGAAGAAGGCTACCGATCTCTATTTTTGGCGAACCGCCTCACGCAAGAAGGTTACCGTTTGAAAATTCTCTGAAACATTACGCGTAGTGGATCCTCCATGCTACTAACGAGCCTAGCTGATTTCTTTTTGTAGAACTCTCGGAAGTCATGGCTCTTTGAGATAGAAACCGTTCTCTGCGCGATCCGGGTAGGATCCAACACTCTTTCCACTAAGCCGTAGTTAATGAGGAACCTTTCCACGAAGGTTGGTTCGCCTGGGTAATAGGATATGGCGGGCACGCCGAGTAATGCAGCCTCTGCGGTCATCGTTCCACCGCCACCAACCACCACCGACGAAAACTGCATCAGAGAAATCGCGTCGATCACGTGCTCAGGGACAATAATCTTGTTACCAAACCGTTTCCTAAACCGTTCGCCCTGCGTGGTGTATCTTGGTAGAACTACTACCTGCCCGGTGCCGTCGTTCAAATCCAATACTTTCGCGATAATGTCTACCGCTTTGCCCGACGCTGCTGAGGAGTAGTCATACAGGTATGCAGCATATTCTTCAGGTGTTCTAACCACGATTATTGGCTTCGAAAGGTCCAATTTCAATCCATCAATAACCTTCGGGTTGGCCTTGAAACCGGTCAGCCAAACGGCGGGGTCCAATGCGCGGTAACGTACTATGTCCCTTGGGTTCATTCCGTATCGTTTCCAAGCATAGAGCGGAATAACCCAAGGTGTGAATAATTTCTCCGACAACGGTAGTGTAAGCCTTGAAACGGCTTCAGCATGTGGCGAATCACTGACACAGTAGTGGGGTATCTTGAGGCCGAATGCGGTTCTAGCCGCCTCGGGGGACGCGAATGAAATTGCTACGTCTGGCTTTTGCTGCTCGATGACCTCAGCCAAGTTCCAGATGCGCTTGGCGCTTTCCACTAGCTTGTCTTTGAGCTTCACTCCGCCATGGTGTCCAACCTCAATGGCTTTGAGGCCTTTGAGTTCCAGTAGTTCGTTGACTTCACGGTACTCACGTGTTGTTAGGACCGTCTTGTGGCCCTTAGCATTCAGCCTGTGGTGCAGTTCACCGAAGAAGTTCGCCTGTTTCGGCGTGAGTATGTCGATCCAGACTTTCATTTGGGAGTCAACTCCGCCGCCGCGATTCGCTTAGCGTTTCCCCACCGGAGGTCGAAGGATTCCCGGAAGATCCTTATCAGCCCAGGGTTCTTTGTGTGGTGGGGCGTGTAGACGATTGGGTTCCAATGCCGCTCAGCCTCTTCAGCCGCCCAAATCACAAAAGCCAGGTCCTTGTTGTCGACGAGCGTACCGCGGACTGGATGCCACGGTTCTCTCGTGTCCCGAATCTGAGCACCGAGGCCGCTCAATTCGCTTAGGTGCTTCCCCACCTGATTATTGGGAATTTGCATTAGAATTCTAACCTTCACACCTCTTCCCAGAGCAGTTCGGAGCGGTGATTTCACTTTTGGAAGCCACGAGAACAGGGCAGTGGAAACGAGTATTTCATCGGATGCGCCGAGAACGTAACCACTAGTTCTCTTCTCCATAATCCGCAAATCCTCCAATGGCTCCAGCAGTTCCTCCGCTTTCACTTGCAGATGGCTCTCCACGTACATCGGCTCCACTTCCTTCTGCAGCCGTTTCATCGTGTCTTCAACAGAGAGAAGGTTCGTCTCAAAGTTCTCGCGAAGATGTGTCAAGTATTCCCGCTTTGCCTGTTCAGGGGCGATTGCGTGAAATCTTTTCGGTCGACTCTGCACGATTCTCGCGAACCCTTTCTGCATGAGCTGTTCGAGTGTTCCGTAGACTCTAGTAATTGGGATAGAGGTCGTTTTCGAAATCTCCTCAGCCGTCAATTCCTTTCTGGACAATAGCGCTAGATATGCCTCTGACTCGTACGCTGTGAGGCCTGCGCTGCGCAGGGACTCCATCAATCGGCTTAAAGAACGCATAATTCACCTATGTAGAGTTAAAAACAGTTAAATATTTCGCAGGGCCGCACTAACAAAGGTACGGATTTTGTCTTCGCAGCCTCCACTGTCATTGGAACCCGGCGAAATTGCGGTAAGAATTCGAGACGGCGCTTTAACAATAGGCGTTGTTGGGTTGGGCTGGATGGGCCTACCAACCGCATGTCTTTACGCCGATGCAGGGGCCCGCGTAATCGGAGTGGACATGAACCCGAAGGTCGTTGAACGAGTAAGCAAAGGAGACCCTCCTTTGGAAGAACCTGGCCTTGAAGTCATGTTGAAGAGGTCGATAAAATCAGGCAAGTTGACTGCAACGACTTCAACTGAAGAGGCGACTGCCAATTCCGATATTATTTTCATTGTTGTCCCTACGATGATTGACCGGCAGAAGCGGGCAGATTACTCCGCAGTCGAGGACGCTTGCACGGGCATAGGGAAAGGCATCAGAAATGGCAGCCTAGTCATCTTCGAAAGCACCTGTGGTCCAGGGGTTACTGAACGTGTGGTCAAGGGAACGATCGAGAAGTATTCTGGCTTAGTGGCTGGCCAAGGTTTCGGAATCGCCTACAGCCCCATCCGCGCAATGGGCGGACGCGCACTCCAAGACATGCAGAGCTACGGCAAAATCGTGGGCGCAACAGATAAGAAAAGCCTCGAAGCGGCCTGTGCCGCACTTTCCGTAGTCGTAAAGGGCGAGCTGATCCGTGTCCGCGACATAAGAACGGCTGAGTTGTCAAAACTCTTTGAGACAATCTACCGGGACGTGAACATTGCTCTCGCCAACGAGTTCGCCCTACTGTGCGAAGAAATTGGGGTTGATTATACGGAGGCGATGACAGCGGCAAACAGTCAACCATACTCCCACCTTCACCAAACGGGTGTAGGCGTGGGCGGCCATTGCCTCCCAGTATACCCATACTTACTCGCAACGGAGGCCTACGCGCTCGACACAAAACTGAGATTGGTTCTCGACGCGCGCAAGATAAACGACTTCATGCCGCGCCACGTAGCAAAGCTCGCTTCAGACGGACTAAGGATATGTGGCAAGTCACTGAAGCGCGCGAAAGTAGTAGTGCTTGGAATTAGCTATAGACCCAACGTGAAAGAGCTCCGCTACTCTCCGTCCTTGGAATTGATTTCCATTTTGAAGAAACGCGGATCCAAAGTGACCACCTACGATCCACTCTACAGCGCATCCGAAATGGAATCGTTAGGACTAACGTCCGACGCTTCACTACGCAGGGCCGTCGAGAAAGCGGACTGCGTAGTTTTGAGCGTGGGGCATGATGACTTCAAGAAAATGGACACCATCGAGCTGGCAGCACACATGTCCAAGCAAGGGCTAATCATTGACTGCACCGGCATCCTCGACCCAGCCAGCGTTGAAAAGAGCGGCCTAGTTTACCGAGGCACAGGGCGGGGATTGTGGACCCGGTGAGAAAACTCCGCGTGGCAGTCATAGGAACCGGTTTCTGGGGAAAAAATCAAACAAGAGTGCTTTCTCAACTCGCCTGCACTGAGTTAGCGTGCGTGTGCGACGCGAACGAGGCCGCTGCTAAGGCCATCGGGGCACAATTTGACGTACCCTACACGGGCAACGTCGATGAGCTCCTCTCCAAGAAGGATGTGGAAGCTGTGACGGTTTGCACTCCGACCACTACCCACAGGGAAGTTGCGACACAGGCATTGAAGGCTGGAAAGCATGTGCTCGTGGAGAAACCGATGACAAACACGGGCTCCGAAGCCCGAGAACTGCTCTCCCTCGCCGAACAGCAGGGCCTCCGAATAATGCCGGGCCACATTGAACGCTTCAATCCTGCAGTTAGCCATCTGAAGCATCTCGTGGATAACGGCGAGTTGGGAAGCGTCATGCTCCTACTCGCCAGGCGTGTGGGCAGATGGCCTGAGCGTATTGGGGACGTGGGCGTCGTGAAGGACTCGGCGATTCATGACATCGACCTGGCGAGGTACATCTTCAAGGACGATGTGAACACCGTCTACGCCCGCACGGGCAGCATGAGGCATACGAAGGAAGACTATGCGGAGATAATGCTCCAATTCAAGAACGGAGGAACAGCCTTCATCGACGCCAACTGGTTGACGCCGCGTAAAACTCGTACGTTGGTTGTGACGGGAAGCGAGGCCACCGTCGAGCTCGACTACATCACTCAGGAAATAGCGGTCGAAGATTCCGAGAAAACCGTTAAACCAAACATCGAAAAGAAAGAACCGCTCACACTCGAACTAACACACTTCGCAGAATCAATACTCAACGACCAACCATTCGCGGTAAATGGGCTGGATGGCCTAAGAGCTGTGGAGATCTGCGAAAGCGTTCTGCAATCAGGCGCCGCAGGACGACCCCTGACGCTCTCACAATCGCCCAGTTGACAATCTGACTCGGTTGAAAACACGAATAAAACCCAAGGCAAACTCATCAGCGCGCTTCTCCACTTGCCCCCGAGTAACGCCCGAGGCTCTCAAATGGTGATAGAATTCGTGAAGAATGATGAAAGGCTCCGTAATGAAATCACTTTTTGATAGGTAGATCCGTTTCTCTCTTTCTACATAACAAGCAAGCACTCTCCTATGCCTCTTCACAGTTCCCACTCGCAGGTCAGGTTGATCGACTCCGTAGTGTTCGGAGAGTAACTGGAGTGCCGCCTCAGCGCGCCCATTAACAATGGTGGCCACTATTTTGGCTCGGAATTCTCGCTCTGCCTGCCCCGCGTCTTTCATGGTCATGACTCTCGAAAGTGGTATATTTGAGTAAGCGCCTCGTCATGCTCATTGGACGGCTTCGCGTTGAAGAGAAAACTAATGGACATATTGGCCTGCCCTATTGACAAATTCTTCCCGCTCGAATTGCTTGTGTTCGAAGAAAAAGAAGAAATCAATTCAGGGCTGATCACTTGTCCGAAGTGCAATCGCTGGTACCCAATCATCGACGAGATTCCACACATGCTGCCAGATGATTTGAGAGAACAACCAGAAGACCTATCCTTCCTCCAAAAGTGGAAGGACAAGATTCCCGAAAAGACCAAGCAAGAAGGAAAGCCCTTCAACCTCAAGCCTGGGGCCTGAGCCCACAGGTGAACGAGAACGCCCGCACAATTTGTCACATCACCAAACGCACCACAACCTAAAGGACCATACTCGCAAGGGGTAGTAGCAGAGGGCTTCCTGTTCATTTCAGCCCAAGGCCCATTTGACCCAAAGACCGGAAAAATCTCCGGAACCAGTATTGAATCACAAACCCATCAAACCCTGGAGAACGTGAAGGCCATTCTGGAGGCTGCAGGCCTCACTATGCATAACATTGTGAAAGTCTCACTCTTTTTGAAGAACTCAAGCGACTTCCCGAAAATGAATGAAATCTATAAGACATATTTCCCTGAGCGCCCCCCAGCTAGAACCACGCTTGAAGCTGGGATGCCGATTCCAGACGTGCTCGTATCCATGGATGCCATTGCCCACGCATGAGGGTGCAGTTTTTCAAGTATTGTAACAGTTCAGTGAATTGATCAGAGTTGGACGGCCCTTCCAACTCCCTTCTTAATTGCGAGGTCATAGACCTTTCTTGCTGTCGAAATGTCCTGAATGGCGAGGCCTTGAGATTTGAAGACAGTAATCTCTGAATCATTTTCACGCCCAGCTTTCTTTCCAGTCACGATCTCACCGAGCTCTGCGTAGATGTGATCCTGCGAAAGCAGACCCTGTGCGATTGGAATGATTAGGTCGCCTGCTTCTTTGAGGGCCGCCTCCCTCGAATCAACGACTAATTTGGCTCGTTTCAAAACGGCCGCGTCAAGTTCCCTTGCATCAGGAGTGTGGGAGCCAATCGCATTTACATGCGACCCGGCTTCCAGCCATTCCCCTTCCACCACAGGCGTCTTTGAGGTGCTCGCTGTCATCACAATATCAGACCCGCTAACCGCCTCTCTTCCACTCTCGACTTGCACAACTTGAACACCAAGCTCCTTCGCGACTTCGTTGCAGAACAATTTGCATTTGTCTGGGAGAACGTCGTAGGCCTTCACTTTCTTTATCGGCCTTACTTCGCAAACAGCCGCCACTTGCTTCTTCCCCTGCACCCCAGCTCCGATTATTCCGATTTCGTTAGCGTCCTTTCTTGCGAGATATTTCGTCGCCACACCGCTTGCTGCGCCTGTGCGAACGGCAGTGAGAAACGCGCCGTCCATAACCGCGAGCAATTCCCCGCTCTTCGGGTCAGTCAAGAGAACAACACCCAGTATCGTTGGCAGACCTAGCTTCACTGGATTATCCAAATAGACAGACACGACTTTGATCCCGAGGGCATTCATTTCTTCCAAGTATGCGGGCATGAAAAGAACCGCCCCCTTCTGTTTGGGGACTTTGATGGTTGGCCTGAGTGGCATGTTGACGGTTCCGTTTCCGTATTCTCCGAACGCCTTCTCGACGGCCTCGATTGCGTCCCGCATCGTGAGAACAGATTCAACGTCGTTTCTGCTAAGAAATAGAACCATCTCGTTTCACTCGACACGCGCAGTTCAGTGATTTCCGTATTGAGCCTTTCGGGGCCTAAACTTGGTCTTCCTCGAGTGGGCTGAGAAGTGAGGTTGCAAATTCTATGTGTTTGCAGCCTTCTCCGATTCGGTGTCAGCTATCATAGACCGGATGTCTTCTTGGGCGCTGTAAAGTTGACGGTTGATAGCGGTCAATTGGCCGACTGTCAAAAGTCAGTTGATGGAAAACCGCTCATACGATGACACCTGATAGCAGCTTTCACGGCAACCTGGAACAATGATTCACCTGTTTATGCGATTCTAGTTGGTCTAAGCACTTTATACCGACCAGCACAATGAGGCTGTGATTGTGATGACGACAGGTTTTGATGAGTTCCACAACAGAATCCACGACTTGGCTGAACGGGAAAACGAGTGTGACGGCCTGTTCGAAGAAATTAAGAATGGCAACGGCGAAAACTCACTGCGCTATCTTGCACTGAGAGATGCTTGCAAAGAGTTGAGAAAAGGAATTTTCAGAAGCGCCATGTCGGCAGGATTAACGCGGGAAAGCATCAACATAGAGATCAAACAAGTAAGAAGCGAGACGATCGCTACTAACGCGAAGCAGACGTAGGAAGAATCAGCAGAATCAACCGATTTCTTACAACAGGAACCAGTATGTCAGTCAACCGACAACTTGACCGACCCGCTTCTTGAAATCCTTGTTGGTTCCTTGCGGATCCTTACAGTTACGGATTCCCCCTCATCTCTCCTCATAATGGCTTAATTCCAGTCGGCCGCTAAACAAGCTGGGCCCAATTGGCTTGACAAAGGTCACCGTCATCGACTGCCAGACAGCAGGCATCTCAGGTGACATGCTGCTCGGGGCCCTAATTGACGCAGGAGCCAACCACAAACCAATCCAGGAAACCTGGCAACTCATCCCCAAATATTACCCGAAATGCAAGTCAATTCAGCTGGAGACCACTGAAGTCCTGAAGCACGGGTTCAGGGCCCGAAGAGCTGTGTCCAAGATTTCGGAAGATTCAAGTGAAGTTCATGCGGAATCCATGATTGAGGCAACAGAGAAGATAGCGACGTCATCGCAGATGAGTGCAGAGGCGGTGGCTTTCGCCAGGAACTCCGTGAAAACACTCGTTGAGGTTGAAAGCGGGCTTCACGGAGTAAGCATGAAACAGACTCATCTACATGAGGTGGGCTCAACGGACACGTTAGCAGATATTCTGGGCGTTGCGTCAGCATGCGACAGCCTAGGCATATTCGACGGGGAAATTTACTCCACTCCTGTTGCTGTTGGCGGAGGCACAGTCAACTTCTCACATGGGAAATTGGCCGTTCCGGCACCAGCCGTTCTGGAGATACTCACGCGGAACAGGGTACCCGTAATTGGTGGACCCGAGCCCACAGAACTCGCCACCCCCACCGGCGTGTCGATGCTCGTCAACCTAGTCGACGCTTTCCTCGAACAGTACCCCCCAATCGTCCCAGAAAGAACAGGATACGGCGCAGGAAACCTAGACCTGCCAACCGCACCGAACATCCTCCGAGTTGTCATTGGCCAAAGCCTCGAACCCAACCTCAACAGAGACAGCGCTCAAGTCCTCGAAACCAACTTGGACGACCTACCAGGCGAAATGCTGGGCCACGCCATCCAACGCATTCTCGATTCGGGCGCGAAAGATGTGTGGGTAACCTCAGCGCAATTCAAAAAGAACCGCCCCGGCCACATCCTACACGCAATATGCGACCCACAAGATACGGAAAGAATCGCAGAACTAATCATTGAAGAAACAGGCACATTGGGCGTGAGGTATCAAGAATACACACGTTTCACACTAAACAGGGAGATTCGAACTATCAAGGTGAGAATACACGAGAAGACGTTTGACGTGAGAATCAAAACAGCCACCACCGCTTCAGGGAGAGTGATCAAAACCAAACCCGAATTCGACGACATCCACACAATAGCTGAGACACTGGCAATACCAGCGCGCACAGTGGCTGAGCTGGTTACCCAAGAAGCACAGAAACAAATCGAAAGAAAAACAGGGGAAACTAGGCCTCTCGCCTAGCCAATCGCACTAATCCAAAAGCCGGCGCGATGCCCCCCACAAAGAGAACCGTTAGAATAAGCCCAACACTTGCAATCATCATCAGACTAGCCAATGCCAACAGCTCAGCTACGATGAAAACTGCGAACAATGCCATGGCAACTGTCACTGTCAATTTCAATACCCTCCGTTTGGTTCTTGCACTAATCTTTTCCTTCGCCAGACAGAGTATACCGAATGCGGGCAACCCGACATATGCCAACCCAATCAGGAAACTGGCGACGATGCCTGCTGTGAGCGCTGCTAACTCAGGTTGAAAGGCAAGCGTGGCATAAGAATCGGATGAGACATGCAAGATGCCGATTAGTGGATAGAGGACCTCTTTCATGGCCGTGCGTGTTGTTTCGTGCGAATACTCAAACTGAGCCACAGCCGGGCTGAAGGAATAGTACCAGGCATTGAATACGTCCATGAAACTTGAGCCCGCAAAAGTGCGTAGGATTTGTTGGTCGCGGAAGTTGCGGAGGAACTGAACCTCAGGCGACAGCTCGGAGCCGTAAGTGGCTGTAGCTATTAGGCATGGGGAAATGCTTATCGTTATTTGATAGGTTTTCGGCGACACCTTCCCAGTCGTGTCAGTTGCGGTTACTGTGAACTGATACGTGTTACCTGGCGTGCCTCTCTGGGCCACAATCTCCAATGTCGATACCGCGTATCCACCGAGCGGAGGCGTCACCGAGGAAGGAGAAAAAGCAGCGGTCAGTGATGGGTCCGATGGCGAGAATGCGCCAGCAAGTGTAACTGGGCTATTGAATACACCGTACGCGTTCACCGTTACCAAAATATCCACCCTCGCACCCTGCACAAAGCTCGCGCTGGTTATGGGTTCCGAGTTCCTGGTGAACGAGAGAGTAAAGTCTCGCAGTTGAGGCTGCGTCACAAGCGTGACGGTGACGGTGTGACTTGTACTTTCACCGCTGGCGGTGATAGTGATTGGAAAAGTGCCAATTGTCACTCCCAGTATTGTGCTTACAGTTAGCGTTGAACCGAAATTAGGAGCATTGCTTGCCGGATTGAACGAGGCGGTTGCCCCAGTCGGCAACCCACTAGGGCTCAGAGTGACCGTACCTGCGGTTCCGCTGACCTGTGCAACATCTAGGCCGTACGTAGCAGAGCTGCCTTCAAGCACGGTCGCAGTATCCGAACCAACAACTGAGATTTGGAAGTCGCTTGCGACTCCGCTTGTGGAACTGCTAGAGACGGACGTGGTGACCTGGTTAACGATGAGAGTAATCTGGGCGGTATTTGTCTGCCCCCCACCCGTTCCCGTAATTGTCATTGGATAGCTTTGCGGAGTAGTCGTGCTGCTTGTGAAAATCGTTAGGGTTGAAGTGAAGGGGGTTCCTGACGTCGGGGTGCCTGAAGCTGGGTTGAAGTTGTCCGTTAGACCCGAGGGCGCATTGACGGATAGCTGCACCGACGACGCAGCACCGCTAACCAAACTAACACTAACAGTGAAAGTAGCTGACTGCCCTTGGGTTACGGTCTGCGTGGAAGCAGACGTAACCGTAACCTGAAAAGAGTTAGGGATGACTTGAACTCGCCCAATCTTGTTCGCGGAATTCGCGTTCTCAGCCACCCAGACGTTCCCTGAAGCATCCAACGTGACGGATTGCGGTTGTGAACCCGTGCTTGTTAGTGGGTACTCGTATGCTCCATTCAAAGCATTGCCTGGGGTCAAAGTGTTCGTTGGCCCAGGGCCTTGTACATTAACGGTTGGACTAGTGCCAGGTGTGCTTGGACTACTCAAAGTGCATTGGTTGGCTCCTGACCCATTTGAGCTACTCGGATTGCATGTCAGGACTGTTGGAGCGGTTGTACCTATTGGCTGCGGACAATTTCCTCCGCCGCTGGTGAGTGTGCAGAGACTAGTGGGGACTATTTGAGTAGGCTGCGAAAACGTTGTGTCAATGAAGCCTATGTTTCCAGAATTGCTTTCCGGAAACCAAAGCCTATTGTTCGCAGAATCCATTGCTACGGCTGTAGGCTTCGCGCCACCAATCCCCCCGAAAAGATTGTAACTACTTAACGTGTCCGTGGGGCCTATGACTGAGATTTGATTCGTGTTACTGGATGAGAAGAAAACCTGATTGCTGTTACATGTGGTACCACTGCTGGAGCATGTGGCAGGCGTCGCAACGATGCCGGCAGGGCTATGATGCGCAGAGACGCCAAGAGTGCTAATGTCGTATAATACCAGCTGACCGGTGCTTGTGTTCAATCGTCCGATCTTATCCCCGAGGAGTTCGGTAAACCAAACGAGCCGGTTGGTGCCGCTCTGTGAATTTACCACCTGAACTGAAATTCCCCAGACTCCCAGATTCCCAAGATTATTGTTTGAGCCTGCGCTCGTTGTGGCGCCGGGGAGTGTCCATTCGGTTAAAGTGTTCGAACTTGGGTCTAAGACTCCGATTATGTCACGACCTGACTCGGGGAAGTACATTACGCCTTGGTCATCGACAGCAATGTTCACCGGATTGCTCCCACCGTGTAGCTGATACTCCGTGAACCGATATGGCGTACCAGTGTTGTTGTCGAAAAAGGCAACCTTATTCGAAGAGCCCTCGGTGAAAAAGACCCGACTCGATGAGTAACCGGTAAGGGCAACAGTTCTGACGGCAAGACCTCGAGGGCTTGAGCTAGGCGTATTCATTTCATAAAATGTGTTTGTAGTTGGGTCCAGCATTCCAAGTCTGTTTGTTACGTTTTCAGTGAACCAAGTCTTCCCGTAGGAATCGACAGCTATACCCCAAGGGCCAGCATTGCTCGATGGCACCTGCCATTCCTGGAGGCTTAGGGTGGGACTGGTCGCCTTCGCTTCTGGCAAGGGAACGATCGGGGAAGCAAACATTGCAATCATGATTATGATTAGCAGAATCCTTTTCGAGTTCAGGAACGACCTAGAGAACATGCTCCGCACACACCCGACTTGGTTTTGCGTGTATAGTAAAGGTTTGACCTATTAAGAAAAGTCCTCTAGCAGATTTGAGGCAAATAGGCCGGTTTTGGGAATGGAAACCATACTATTCTGACACAATTTGGAAAGGCGTACGCGCTGGCATGAAATGAACATCGAACACCCCAAGACTGAGGCCTCTTCGAGGTCAAGATGCGATTCGTAATCTACACCTAGGCAGACGTGTAGGTGGAGGAGGATATGCTCGTTGTTGTTGTGGTTGTCGTGGATCAGGAGGTGGACGTTGCGATCGAGCATATGGACACCCAACACACTTGGAGAACACTAACTCGCTTCTGTGACATTCCCTTGGCAACTAGGTGGCGCCAACCTCCAAATTCACGATGTAAACTCAATCGCTTCGATCTTTCCCTTCCAACTCGGGTCCTATTCGCTACACCTAAAGAAGCCGTTTGAAGAAGATTACACCTGACCAGAGTAGACTAGCTTTGGACCAAACGGGCTGTCCCAATCGTGGGAGGGGGCGCAGGGTTCTGTTCTGCTTCTATGTGGCCCTCGTTATCGCGTCCAGCCTAGCGGTCATGTCCACTGTTATTCCAAGTCTCTTGGCCACGTTCAGCGGGTCAGAGGCGCAACCTGTCTTCGTGGGCGCGAACACTAGTGAATGGTTGCTCGACGGCAGTACATCAGCAAGAATCGCCGCTAGAGCCATAATCTTCGACACATATTCCTACACGTTATCAGTTTCGCAGCCCCTGCCGATCATGCAAGGGCAAACTGCAGTTTGCATTGTGTCCGTGAATCTGCTCAGCGGTGTTTCTCAGCTCACTCAGCTCACCGTCACCAACGTCCCATTAGGGTTGACCGCTAGCCTTGGCCAAACATCCGGAACACCGAACCCTACATTTCAAACAATATTGACTATTGCTAGCTCGACTTCAATAGCGCCGGGTACTTATCAAATCACGGTCCAAGCTCAGTCGGGCAGCGGCGGTGGAACTAACACCCAGACCGTCTTCATCAGCCTAACTGTCCAGCAAGCTACAACAACAACGTCTACATCGATATCCGTTTCTACTACGCACACAACTAGCACATCCACAACATTAACTAAGATTACTACAACAACACCTCTAATCACGTCGACTTTCACGGTGATCACTCCGTTTACGTCGACTTCAACGTTAGTCAGCACCTCAACGACTAGGATTAGCACATTGGTCTTCACGGCAGTAACGCGAAACTTGCAAACAATGACGAATCTTGTGATAGCGACTGTGGCGACAGCAACTTCAACAACGTATACTCAAAGCGCGTCGAGATCAACTACAACTAGGTTAAGCTCTTACACAACGACATCGGTCACTCGAACGTCTGCGACGCTAACTCAAACAATCTCATTCACCCTGAAGAGTTTGTTCACAACGCCCGCCACGTCAACGACCACGCAGACCCTGTCGTCAATAGCGCCTACGACCACGTCCACGACATCTACGACGACTGTTCCAGCTACTTTGACGGTTCCATCAACAGAGTACAGCACGACTTTTACCGGCATTTCCACCTCAACCTCAACGTCAACTCAACCGTCCACCACGTACACCTCGACCACCCTTACCTCTTCTACAACCAGCTCACTGCCCAGCGTGTCAACATCCACGAGTTTCGTATCAAGCATGAGCACACTTAGTGTGACAAGCACCACAACGCAAACGCAGATTATCTATGTGTTAGCGTACGTGACTTCCGTTGCGTGGACATCTTTCACTGGGAACCCGTCGACCACAGTCATAACCACATTATCCAAGGGAATTACGACGATTTTGACCAGTACGTTTTCAGTGATTTCATCGCAACTAACAACTTTAACCTCATCTACGACATCCACTTCCTCATCCATTTCCACAACCACTTCGTCCCAAACTTCCACCTCGACTTCAACCACAACGTCAACCTCGACAAGCAGCACGACCACAACGACTACTGGCTACGTTGCCCCAAACAGTTGCACGCTGGCGGTGATATTACTCCCCAATGCTACCGGCACCGTCCCAGTGACCGTTACGTTTGCCGCGTACGCCATATCCAGCGGAAGCTCGGTTTCGTACAACTGGTTCTATGGCGACTATTACGGTGCCCAAACTACTAGCGTATCGATCGTGACTGGCCCGATGGCAACGTATACGTATCTCAACGCGGCGAATTACACCGCCGCTGTTCAGGTGCATGATTCTAGTGGCTGCTTCGCCCAATCTCACGTTGCCATTAACGTACTGAGCGGGGTGATACCGGAATTTGACACCGGCATTTTCGCGGTATTCGCGGTGGGGCTCGTTTTGGTGCTCACTTTCGCCAACAAGATCAAGCGCGAACCGAGCCTGGATTAGAGCACGTTGTATTCTAAGGCCGGATAAGGTCTAGGTTCGGGTCGGCATTCTTCGATGCGTTCCTCTGCACATCGAAGGTGCGGAATCACCTAGCCGACCGTGCTAAGCAGGAATGCCAGCGAGAAGCTTTGTAGAGTGAGGCTCAGACGCGGAGTAGGGGCTTACTCTGTTTCTGTTTTGCGAGCCTGCCTTCTACGTACAATCAGGCCCATAAGGCCCACGAGCAAGCCCACCAGAATTGCTTCAATCGGAAAGCCCGGTATCCCAATTGGAAGGAAAACACCTGCAGTAGTGGTCAAGACCGAGATGAATGTGATGGCTTGCGTTAACGATGCTCCGATGGTCTGGGTAATCGTCGATTGAAAGCCACTTGTAATCGTCCACGTGTAGGTTGTGGTGGCCTGTATGAAAGTCGAAAGAATCGTTGTCGAAGTGGTCAGGGTTGATGTGTACGTGATGAAGGACGACGTGCTGGTTGTGCTTGTGCTTGTGGTGGACGTGGAGATCGAAGTTGTGGTCGACGTAGCTGAAATCGATGAGACCGCTGAAGTACTTGTCGTGGTGGTTGTTGAGACAAAGGTTTGCAGTGGACCCAGGCTCGCAGCCACCTGACCATTCAATGGCAACGCACCCAAAAGCGCGAAGCCAAGTATGAACACGCAAAATGCAGTGTCGCGCTTCGACATCAACTCACCAGCCTCCTTACGATAACCCAACCTAGAAGTAACATCATTCCTAATAGGCCAACATAATCAGGCGCCCCAGCGCTGGCGGCTTGCGCAACAGCCCCCGTAATGAAACCGGAAACAGTAACGGTAGTGGGAACTGTAATAGATATGAACACGGTTCCACCAGTCGTTGTCACGTTAAACTGAAAAGTGCCTAGGGGTGAAATTGTGATTGAGGTTGTGGTCGGCCCCACAACAGTAGATGACGAGTAGATTGTGTATGTTACACTTGTGAGACCAGTGGAACTGAACGTTGTAGTGCTGAACGATGTTGAAGTTGCCATCAAGGTGGTGGAAGTTATTGTAGTGGTAGAAACGGTAGTGGTCGAAGTGAACGATGTGGAAATGGATGTTGAGGTTACCCCCCCAACAATCACGATGCTAGTGAACCCTATATCTATCGGGACCGGGGGATTACCTCTATTCCCATTAACTGTCACAGTGTATGTCCCAAAATCAGAAGGTGTAATCGAGGGTACGGTGAACGACCCCTGAATCCCTCCGCTCCCCGGGCCCGTAATTGAGCAGGTCCCATGTGTAGTGATGGGAGTGTTTACTGATATACTACAAAATTGGTCTAGAGGACTGAAGCCTGAACCTGTCACGGTCACGAAAAACGTTGGACCCACTTGGTTAGGCGAGACCGAAACAGTAGGCGAAGTAACCGTGAAAGTTTTCAGCGTCGTAGCTCCGGTGATAGTTCCGGTTACAGTAATCGTGTAGGTTACTGGATTGATACCGTAGGCGACAGTGAATTGGCATCCCGGACTAATGATTCCGGTTCCGACCGGGATGTTGCACGTGTCGTTTACAGCGAGGCCTGTGGGGTTGCTCGGAAAAGTGAGACCTGTTTCTAACGGGCCCCATCCTGAACCGGTCACGGTGACGACTGTGCCTACCGGGCCAGAAGTTGTCGAGAAAATGGCGGTTCCTCCTGCAACAGCGAAGGCCGGAGGTTCAACATTCGAAAGAGTGATGACTATGACGCTCATCAACACAAGCATGAGTACGAGTGATTCTTTCTTACGTCTCTTGGTCAATTCACGAATTCTCCAATACCTATGTGACACTCAGTGAGAGGGTAGCCTAACTCCAATACCAATGCTTGGGCATTGACGTTTCCAAGCTAATATATTGTTTCTTAGCTTGCTTTACAGTAACATGTCTAATTCCAAAGCACAAACAGGCTCCACTTGAGCCTTACAGAACGAAATTCCGCTCACAGACGCCCAAAACACCAAAAGAACCCCAAAACACGCCAATCAGGAACTCCACAAACTACGCGTCGATACAGCCCGTCTACGCCGCTTTGAATCGTTTTTGGCAACTTGTACGATTGTTCCACATTACTTGAGTTCCTTTCTACATTCTTCTAAGCGGTCTACTGCACGGCGTAGATGCAGTATCGTAATTGAACCTCCTACTACGAGTGCAACATTGAATGCTTCAAAGAATTCTGGATCGGTTACTCCCTCCTCAACACATCGGGTTACATGGTAGGTGACGCAATCGTCACACCTGAGAACCATCGACGCGACAAGACCCATCAGCTCCTTTGTCTTAGTTGACAGCGCACCTTCCACGTACGCTCGCGTGTCCAGGTTGAAGAACCGTTGAATCTGCAAATTTCCCGAAGCAAGGATCTTCTCATTCATCTGCTCCCGATACTTCTTGAACCCGTCTAGGCTTCCATGCAAAGGATAAACACCCTGCCCAACTCCTCCTCGTGAAAATGGCGTACGTGCACATTAAGGACATGCACACCTAGCCGATGTCATTTAATGGGTATTTTCATTGACCTCTGCTGATTCATGTTTCCACTTTTCTTGACGTCTGAGGCTGTGGTCGCAGGCCACTTTGAGCCTTAAGTGGTCAATTTGTAGGCGGCAAGATTCGTGGATAGAATTGGATTGCCCATATTGCGCTTTGAACCCAACCTCATTTTCCTGAATATCCAAAACCTGTTCAGCTAGGCTTTGGAGTAGTTCACAGTTCCCGCCACATCTGCAGCGCGGCGACGAATCAATCAGAATCCGCAACCGGTCCAATGCTTCTTGTTCCATGAGTTCAGTTGTGAAGAATTTAGTGTTTAACCCGGAAGTTGCTCACTTGAACAACCCAGAGCACTCGCAAACTGTAAGAAGTTGCACACTGAGACTTCACCGAAAGTGTCTCCAACCAACAACAACGTGGCTATAAGCCCCCGCCAGCGACCGCTTACTAGCCGTAACAGAAGGTAATGACGTTACCCTTGCAAGGTAACGGTACGTCTTCGTCAGCCCGAAAGGGCTGTTACCAATCGTCTGCTAGATCATTGAGGCCCACTTTAGAACTAGTTGGGAATCACCGATTAGAAACTCATATCTGCAAATCTAAGGGACTAGTAAATGGAGAACCACAAACGCCAAACGAAATTGCCGAGGTCATAGGCATGAATCAGAAAACTGTTCAGATGGCTCTCATGGAGCTAGTAAGCACGAAGCCAGATGTCGCGGGGATCTTTGCAACGCAATACCCGATTCCAGAATTTGGACCAACCAATATCTCATTGACTGCAGTGGTTATTGCATTCGTCTTATGCTCCATTGCTTTTCTGAGGAGAAGAAACGTCTACACGCAAACCTGCTGAGAAGAATCGGAAGACTCTCATTTCGTGTGGTGCCTATGGTGCGCACACAAACCTAAGACCATCATAGTTTCCAGTCGTTCTCAGCTTTGTAAGTACAATAAATAAAGTAGCTTGGGAACTGTAATAAGTTTAGAGATAGCTATAATGTTCCGAGGAAGGTCAAATGAGAAGACTACTACTAAAAGCGGTTCTGGCTTTCGCTTTTCTACTCTTCACCTACCCGCTTGCGTCCGCACAAACAGACCATCCGGTAGCTTCTCCGTTAACAACTCAAGTCACCCTAGATGGCAGGTATACTACTGCCTCCGAATGGACCGACACCTCCGAGTTCCCCATTGAGGTGGGTGTCAGGGGAGTTGTGGCTTACTTCAGCGTCAAATACGATGCAGCTTCCATGTACTCAATCTGGGATTTCGTGGAGTGCCAAAAAATGTTCCCAGGAAATCAATCGAACGGCTACTATCCAAACCAAGTCGTAATGTACCTTGATCCCTTGAGCAAACAAACTTCTAACTCAGTTGATCCGAGCATGTACCGTATCGACGTTTTTACTGGCAGTGTGCCGACAGGGACCGTCAGAGTGTCGAAGGGCACAAATTCAGGCGGATGGGCCGATTGGGATTCTTCCAACGTCGGGATTTCCAATCGTGTTCAGTATGTCTCGTCGTCACACTCTTCGGTTTCCCACATGATACTGGAACTGAAAATTCCCCTAACTTTTGCCACTCTGAAGGCTCAAATTCCAGGCAAGATCGGTATTGGAATCGAGTTCTCTGACTACTGGACAGAGGTTCATGCAAACTATCCATCTAGCTGGGGCTGGAAGGACCCAAGCTCTTGGGGCACATTGGATTTCGCGTCAGCGCCAATACCGGAATTTTCGTTCACTAGCGTGTCGTTGATCCTGTCGGTTCTGTCCGTTGCTGTGCTCTTCAGATTGAGAAAGCGATCTGTCCTGTCTTAAAGCAGAAGATAGAAGACAAGCATCATTCCGTGTGTGTGGTATCAATGGTGTGGGCACCCAAATTTGAACCGTCGTCGTTCGTCGTCGTTTGAAAGTGTGTGTGGGTATGCTGGTGCGAGCACAGATTGTTATTTCCTAATTACGCCCACGTACTCGATGCCGCGCCGCTTGATTCTTTCAAGCCGAAACAAGTTCTTCGGAAGCTTACTGGATTGAACCTGCTTGTCGTATGCGCTGTGAACCGCAGTCACCGCAAAACTTAGCGCGCTGAAGAAGCTTCGCTCCGCAGTTTATGCAAAATGGAGGAGTTGGCGTCGGTCCGGTGGGGGCGGTTTGCGCTGGTGAAGTGGTTTGTATCGAGTTTGCGTCGGTTGTTGGGGTCAGGTTGGCTGGTGAAGGTCTACCTCTCAAGAGTAGAAACAGTGTGGCCAGGAACAGGGCTATGAAGATGAGCATTAGGGAGCCGAACATTGTTTCAGTTGTGGGGTCTGTTGTGGTTGTTGTGCTTGTCACTATGCCGGTTATGATGATGGGGTTAGGGGTTGAGGTTGTTGTTTGGGTTGTATAGCTCGTTTGCGTCAGAAGTGAAAGTGCAGTAGCGGTCGTGGTCGTTTGTTGTTGATAGCCGTTACCTGGGGAGCAGTAGGGATAACTCGGGTCGTTTGGGTAGCAAGGAGCGGGAACCTGATTGTAACACCCATAGTAGTTACAGTTCGAATAGCAACCAGAGTAGCCGCAGTTCGAATTGCACCCATAGTAGTTACAGTTCGAGTAGCAACCATAGTAGTTGCAGTTGGTTGTATAGCAGTTGTACCCGTGGTGACATGTGCTGTACGGGGGATCCGTTGATACCGTTGTCGAGCTTGTGATCACGACAGTCGTGGTTACGGCCGATGTAGTGGGGTCAGTGGATGTGGTAGCTGTAGGGGGTGCAGACGTCGTAGATGTTGATGAAGCCGAAGTTGAAGATGCTAACGAAGTTAATGTTGTCACGGCAGACGTCACAGGAATCGTAGCCGTCTCGGACGACGTAGCCGAAGAGGTTACGCTGGTGCTGGAAGATGTTTCACTTGTCACCGAAGATGACTCAGATGTTGAACTCGTAGAGATTGTGGACGACCCGGATGTTGTAGACGACGACTGGTCCGTCGTGTCAGTAGACACCGATGAGGACGAAATCACGGTAGAATCCGTTGAGGACGAAACCACAGAGGTCGTCGGCGTTACAGACGTAGATTCCGTCGAAACCACAGATGTCGTTGATGTTACAGAGGTAAATTCTGTCGAAACCGTAGGGTCCGGAGACGTTGTGGAAGAGTCCGGCGACGCTGTAGACGACGAAGAGTCCGTCAGAGTAGAGTTACCTGTCTGGAAGACCCTGGCGGCGCTCGCCGTCGGGCCGCTCAAGACCAGGCCCAATAGAGCTAGGGAAATGATTACGAATACGGCAACTCGCAGATTAGGACGCACCCCTAGCAGACTCCTGTTCATTCGTCGATTCTTCTTGCACTGCATGCACTTAACTATGTCTTGTAGTTGACGTATAAACGAAATGGATGAATCATCCTTTCTGCTCCATTCTTTAGCGAAAGCCTACTAGCGGTTAGGAAGGACTCAGAAAGCAAGAACCAATGCTGAAACTGCGAATTGCGTTCATTACGATGGAATAATCGCTTCAGTGTGTGTGGCACTATTGGTGCGAGCACTGGAAATCGAACCGTAAGTTCAGGCAGTTTTTTGTGCGTGTGTGCGCGCACCAGCGTATCCAACTCGTCAACAATGGGAGAGAGGGATGTGGCGGCAATGTGTGTTCTGAGTTTCCTTAACTAATAGTCGCAAGGTAGGTTAGGTTTGCGTGTGCGAGCGCATCGTTCGCTGCGGTGAAGCTACCGCCATTCAGGTCTGCGATGACTGTGCCGTTGTACATGGCTGCGAGTCCTTGTAACTGCCATCTGAGTGTGTTTCCGTTAGAGTCGGTTGCTGTGCCGCCTATGACCAGTCGACCAAGGCTGCTCATTTGGCCTTTGCCACCGGTTATGGTGAACGTGTTTCCGTTGACAACGATCGAGCCACTTTGAATTGTCCATTGTATTCCGCCGTTAGCCGTGTCGGTTGCTACTTGAGCGGTTATCGTTATCGAGGTGCTGTACGTTGTGACAGGGGGCATGAAGGTGCCATTCCAGCTAGGATTGATGAAGGTCTGATTCCGGTTGTGGTCGATCGCGGTCTGGTTCAGGTTCTTGTGGTTTCTGATGGTTTGATTCAGGTTGTGAAATCCGCCTGTCTGATTCCAGTTATGATTCTTGTTAGTTTGGTTCCAGTTCCGGTTTCCTGGACCCGGCATGCTGCTGGCATTGAATGGATGCGAAGGAACCGTGGCTATTCCGTACACTGAGGTAATGGTGACCGTGGAACCCACTGGGAACTCTGTCTGTGGGTTGAAAGAGCCCGAGGCTGCCTGCGCTGATGCATTGCTGGTTGTCACCCAAAGCCCTGCAACAGTCAACGTTAGGAGGATTCCAGCTATGAGAGAATACTTCATGGTTTTCTGCATTTTCTTCAGCTCATTGGAACTATGCAGTGTAGTTCACCACTTATAACCAGAGTGGACGAATCATCCACTGCATGAGTGCGCAGCTTAACCATGGCTCGTGGCTTGCAAGAAGTATCTACACACACACGAAAAATGATTAAACTTACGATTCAAATTCTGTTAGCTCGCCGAAAATCCAAAGAGAGCAAAGAGATAATGTAGAGTACTGTCTAAGAATCATTGCCTTCTGTAGGTAATGTGGGACGAAACTCTAGACGCAGAACATACACTGTGCACAGTTGTTGCCGC
The DNA here is from genome assembly GCA_049513715.1 of Bathyarchaeia archaeon. Classification (GTDB taxonomy): domain Archaea; phylum Thermoproteota; class Bathyarchaeia; order 40CM-2-53-6; family 40CM-2-53-6; genus FEN-987. Next base: position 122,452 of record JBEKVV010000003.1, read on the forward strand.
GCTTTGTCAAGGTTCTGTCCGTTCAGTTATTTCATGTCCACCGTACACGAAGAGTCTGGGCTTTCCACCACTAAGCTCCACGTAGGTGTTGTGGATGACAGCGTCTTTAACCCAAGAACCGGTGTTCACTACGTTTTCCGCTTTGTTGACGAATGGAACGTGGGTGTGACCAAATATGAGAACTTCCCCAGGCTTGACTTCATTACAAGCAGTCATATTGATTTTATTGAGAGACTCCTTTAGTCTATCCTCAGGGCGCCGGTGAAGCCGCTCAGCCATCGCTGCTAGATCTGCTTTTACGAAAGAGGGTTCTATCTTCGAGAAAATATTGTTCACGCTATTGAAATCTACCCATAAGTTACTCTCTAGGGCACCGCCTTGGTCGGACATTACTCGACACAAGAATGCCATCAAAGGCATCTTCTGTTCAGGATCGAACTGGTAGCCGTGAACGAAACGATAATTGAACTGTCCATCAGTCAGGCTCAATTCCTTCCTGAACTCAAGGGGATATGCTGGGTTGACAAGATCCACGACATGATAATCATGATTTCCCGCCACGTAAAATACCTGGACCCCTTTGGATTTGAGAGCAAGAAGCTTAGCAACTGTGTCGTGGTGTTCCAGGAATACCCCTGCAGCATCCCTCCTCCACATATCCACCACATCTCCAAGAAGAACCATGTGCGTAACATCGCTTTCTTGACTAAGGTTGTCGAGGAATGCGTTGAACGCTGTCTTGTCAGCATTTGCGTAACCTAAGTGCTGATCGGATGTGACAACGACTTTCATAGTACCCCCTCTAAGCTGACTACAAATGCAGATCGAGAGCCTGCTGGAAGTTGCGCTTGGCCTCTTTCAGAGTCTTTCCCACCGAGTAGACGCCGAGAGCTGAACACGCCACGGCGTAGGTTCCATTATCCTCTTCCATAATCTCCGTCTTCACGTCTTTCAGTTTCAAAGCCAAGCTACGACCACACAGCAGCGGAATGGCCATGACTCCTATAAGTGCTTCAAGGGCTTCCGCTAAGTAGAGAGTAACGATCTTACCGCGATTAAGGTTCAGGTTTTCTTGTCTTTCTTCTCTTTCTCTTCTTTTGCTTCTAGGGTCCGGCCGCATTTAGCGCAGAACTTTGCTTCTACGGGGTTTCTGTGTTTGCAGATGGGGCAGGAGGTTGTGGGCACTTTCTGTAGGCCGGATTTGGCTTTGACGAACACTACGTCTCCTATTCTTTCAATTTCTTCGAAGGACAGGAATGATTCTTCTTCATCGCCAATTTCCACAATCAATGCTAGTTGGCCGTTGTTGGACCATGCCAGGTCTTTGGTTACGCCCAGTTTCTTGGCCTCGCCGTCGATTACTTCTTTGCCGACTACTTCTTCACGTCTTCGCCATTGCACCAACCCTAAAACCTCAACCCTAATTTGACGTGTAGTTTGCTGCTTATGTATTTAGCATTGCTCAACGTAATTCAGTCTCACACGGAGGTTGGGGTATGAGGGAGGCGGCGGGCGTTCTGGTTCCGTTGCAGAATGCGGAGAGAACCATCCGAACCCTGCGAAAGCTCAAGCTCATCGATGAAACGCTTCAATTCACAAGAACCCGTGAGGGCTTGATCATCCCTCTCATCCATGAACCCGCTCCTGAAGAACTAACCGCAATCCGAGAGCAATGCGGGAATTTGACCGCTCAACGAACCTGGTTCGAAGAATCGAAACGCAACCCCCGAGACCTTAAGGAGGCCCTGCAAAGCAAAATCCCAGCCGAATCGATTTCAATGCTACCCACATCTTTCGACGTCATTGGCGATGTGGCCATCGTTGAGCTCCCCGAAGGGCTGAGCCAGTATGGGTCCATGATTGGGGCTGGAATTCTGAGCCTAAACCCACGCATCCGGCTTGTGCTGAAGAAGATGAGCGAGACTTCGGGAAGATTCAGAACCCGGCAATTTCAAGCAATAGCCGGACCCGGAACCACAGAAACCCTCTACACCGAGTTCTCTTGCCGTTACCATCTCGACGTCGCGAAAGTTTACTTTAACCCGCGTTTGTCGCACGAGCGAATGCGCGTTGCGCAGCAGGTCCAGCCGGGGGAACGCGTGCTTGACATGTTTGCCGGCGTCGGCCCCTACTCAATCCTCATCGCCAAGAAACAACCCGAAGCCGAGGTTCATTCAATCGACGTCAACCCCGACGCGTACAGGTACCTAACCGAGAACGTTTTCCTGAACAAGGTTGCTGACCGGGTGATCCCGATGCTCGGGGACGCGAGGGATTTAGTGGAAACGAACCTACGTGGAAAGGCTACGCGGGTGATCATGAACCTCCCGGCAGAAGCATGGAAGTTTGTGGACGTAGCGGTCGACGCCCTAAGTGAACAGGGCGGCGTATTGCACTACTATACGTTCGCGTCCCGGATGGACCGGATAGAGGATTTGATGAACACATTCCGGTCCGCCGTGGAGTCTCAGAGAAGGAAAGTTCCTGAATTCAAATTCTGCAGGCCCATTAGGGAAGTTGCCCCAAACAGAGTGCAAATAGCCATAGACGCCCAAGTGAAAAGGTGATTATAAGCAGCTCATAATGACAATTATCTTTAATAGACGCTCATAATCGGAAGCAATTGCAGAGCAACGATGACAGCAACCACCATTCCTCTCGAAAAAGAAACCAGAGACCGTTTGAGGTCACGCGGAAGGAAAGGGGAAACATACGATCAGATCCTCAAGCGACTAATGTCCTTGGTCGAGTATGAAGAATTCATGGAAAGACAGTATGAGCGTCTCAAAGACAAGAAAGAGTATGTCTCCTTGGACGAACTGTGATTGCCCTACGAAATCAAACTTCACAGAGTAGTTTCCAGGGCCCTTGCCAGAATGGAACCTAAGCTGCGAGAAAGGATCATAATGGGCCTGCGGAAGCTGAAGGAGAACCCGCATGAATCAAGGTCAGGCCTAGACATAGTCAGGTTGACAGGCACCAAGGGGAGGCAAGATTTGTATCGTTTGCGGATCGGCGACTATCGAGCAATATACGGAGTCGAGGGCAAGGTAGTATACGTGACAGATCTCTTCCACAGAGGAAGGGGATACGACTAGCCGCTAGAGCAAGCCTGGGTCTCAGCGATCAGCCGGACTCTCAACTTGGTGTTTGGAGAAGTAAGCATGTGAACTAATTCCCGGTTGAGGTCGCAGGCGGCCTTGTCCGCCAGCACCATAATCGTCCTATCAGAGGCGAAAGTTGACTTTCTCCCCACAATCTCTGTTGGATGCGTCAATGAGAGATCGTGTGAGCCTTTGCCTCGTATAGTTTCAGTCAGGTTCTCGGTGGAGAGCTCCGCAATGATTGTGGCATTGTCGTTCCTGCATAAGTCTCGGAATTCCTGGGACAAATCCGCTAACCCTTTCGTCGCGCAGACCGCGACCACGCAATCCCCACGCCTCGACAACTCAAAATCCTTCGTGATCTCCCACGTCATCGAATGCGAACCCAAAACGTTCCTATGCCCTTTCGCGTAGAACTCCTCAACAACCCGCAAACCAAAAACCCACTCTCTTCTGTTTCACAGCGTAACTTGAACCTTTATTGACTTGCATTGCATTCCTTACGTGTTGAAGGCCTTGAAGGATTTCGCTGCATTAAGAAAGAACGCCGTGGAAGAGTTGCGGAGTCAGGGAATTCTAAAAGACCTGAACATCGTCAAGGCCATGGGAAAGGTGCCGAGGGAGGAATTTCTTCCAGAAGACGTAAGGTCGTACGCGTACGTTGATTCGCCCTTACCCATCGGTTTTGGGCAGACGACGAGCGCGCTGCACATGACCGCTTTGTTCTGCGAGTACGGGGAAATGAAGGCCGGCATGCGGGTTCTGGAGGTGGGGGGCGGGTGCGGTTACATGAGCTGCGTGTACGCGGAGGTGGTTGCTCCGTTGGAGTTGCCGAAAGAAAAGTGGGGGCACGTCTGGTCCGCAGAAATTGTCCCTGACTTGGCGGATTTTGGCAAGAGCAACGTAGAACGACTAGGGTACGCGGAGAAAGTAACCTACCTTCAGGAGGATGCGTCGGAAGGGCTGCCGGGGGAAGACCCCTTCGATTTGATCATCGTAACCAGCGCAGCGCCCGAAATACCGGACCGGCTTGTGAAGCAAATCAAACCAAGGGGCACACTGCTCATACCCATCGGGGACAGCAGCTTCTTCCAACAACTAATCCGGGTCAAGAAGAAAACGGACGGGAGACTCTCACAGGAAAACCTTGGCGGCGTCGCATTCGTGCCCATGAGGGGAAAACGAGGCTGGAGCCAATAAGATTACCCGAAGTAAGATTCGAGCGTTGTCTTGGCGCCAGCTGATCTGGGGGTCGCGCTCATTTTTGAAACGGCCTTTCTCACCCGGTCCTCGGAGAAATCCCGCTCCCCGCACAGAAATGAGACGACCTTCTCCTCGTCTGGTTTGGACCATTTCAGAGAGTAATCTGACGTGACGTTTGGTTGAAGAAAAATCCTCCTTATCGTTTCGGGGCTGGGTTGGATTTTGATGTCGGGGTTGTGGGCTAAGAGGTTCTCTAGGTTGCCGTGTTCTTGGATGAGTTTCGCTGCGGTTTTGGGGCCGACCCCTTTCACTCCGTCTGGATTGAAATCGGTCCCGATCAAGATGCCAACGTCAACCAGCTGCTCCCTAGTTAGCGAAAGAAGCTTCAGAGTGTTAGCTAGCTCGATGAGAAGTGGTTCAACCTCAACGTACGCTTCCCTTCGCGGCAACTTTCTACGCCCTGTTATTGCAAGGTTCTTCACCATCCTCGGGGCGCCGAAAAGAAGCGAATCATGGTCTTGGGAGGCGACGCCCCAGACATCGCCGCGGGAGGCAACGAACGCTGCTTGCGCTTCCCCTTCAGACGGGGCTTGAATCCACGCTATTCCAAGGGCGTCCAAGAGCTTCTTCGAATCCTCCACCATCATGTCCTTCAAAGAAGACGTGGCCTGCGCGTACGTTCTAGCCTCCTCCAACTTGCCCTCCTTCAATGCCCGCTCGTACCGCACTATAGCCTCCTCTTTCACAAACCGCCTCCTACGAATCTCCATCTCCTTCAATTCCGGGGGTTTACCGTCGAAAACGAAAACGAGGCGCATGCCCTTCTCTACGAGGTTTGCGGTGCGGTACAGCAACCCACTCAGGTGACTCGTTACCCTTCCGTGACGATCCTTGAGCGGGGTTCCGTCCGGTTGCCGAATTATCGCCAGGAACTGGTAGAGGGTGTTGTATGCGTCTACGGCGAGCGTTTTGTTGGATAGGTTGTCGAGGGTTGTGGGTTGCTCTGGGATTATGTCGGCTAAGTCGACGCCCAAGTTCTGAGACCGGTCTTCTAGGTATTCTGTCGAGGCTACAAACGTTGCTTTGTCAGCGACGGGGTTCGAGGCTCTGGCTCGGTTACTTATCTTCCCGACGCCTAACAATAATCTCCTGAAGCGACCCGCGGACGTAGACCTTGATAATTCGCCATTTCCCATGAACAAAATGTCGCTCTAATTTGGGAAATTCGCGGACTTCCGATTCAAGCCGCATTCTACATCTACGCCTTTCGTAGCTGATCCCTTCCCCATTGCAGATTAGTTGTTTAGGCTACTACAGCGCAAAACCCAGCGGCGTCCATGTCTCGGAGAGCGCGTTGCCGTGGCGTTTTAGTCAAGTATCAGCGAAAGCTTCGTTGATCGAATCCGTTCCTTCTGTGCTTTTTTCCGCGTCCTCCGTGGCCTCTGCCGTATCTTCGGCTTCTGTTTTGGTTTCACGCTCGCGCCCGGTTATCGCGTAAGATTCTAGTAGTGCCTGGGACGCGAAAAGGTTCACTAAAGTGTTGGTGCTTGCTTCGCCGCTGAGGCGGCCGGCCCTTCCCTGCAGGTGACGCCATTTTACTCGCGTATTGCCGCTTTTGGAGTTGTAGATTATGCCGAGGACATTCGATGCGCGGGTGAACCTGATTTCTCGTATTTGGCTGACAGTTTCTTTATCCTCAGCCTCGACGTACATAGTCCCCTTATCGGACGCCCGTTCCGGGTAAATTGTCTCATCCTCATCCAATTCCAGCGGAATGTAGGATTGACAAGTGCTCATGATCATAAACCGCCGAAACCTGTCGAGGTCGCAGACTGAATCTATAGCCACCACTACATCTCACCAGAAGAAGGATTGATGGTTCCTGAGTCTTAGCAGGCTCCTGTTTGAATTTGCCGGTACGACAAAGAGCATCGCCGACGGGCAATGGGCAGCAATCAATTTATAACCTTCAGAAGTGTGGGTGTGGAACCCGAAGGCCCCAAACTTGAGTGCAACAACAACCACGAGTAGCGAGAAAGTCATCCGTATGCCTACATGCTCGTGGTGCGCGCGCACAATTCTACCCGGCGAAGGCGCGGTCAAATTCCCTTGCCCAAGCTGCGGAGAAGTCACCATTTGGCGATGCGAGAAATGCCGCATGTTCGGCCGCCCCTACAAATGCGTCAAGTGCGGACACATGGGCCCATAAAACAAACAAGCGGTTGGGAACTATTGGCGAAGGTACTCGCGTCCATCAAGATATTCCCCGACGACGCAAACATCGACCTCAACGCTTTGAAGGCAAGGATACAGGAATCGCTACCTGCCGGATTCAGCGCCCAGAAGTTTGAGGAGGAACCCGTTGCCTTCGGCCTAGTAGCGCTAATTGCACTCTTCGTCATACCCGAGGATGCAGCAGGCCAAATGGAGCGGCTGGAAGAGGCCCTCAAGGGCGTCGAGAGAGTAAGTCAGATTGAGGTCCTGAGGGTAGGACGATTCTGAACGGTTCCGTCGTTACCTGAAGTAACATTTAAATCCACCATTTGTTACTGTTGGTAACAATCGTGGTGGACCGGAAACATCATGAACAATTCCGAAAGCTACGCATCAATCCAAACAGTCGGGCAACGCGTGGTTTGCATGGACAAAAGGAATTTTAATGGCACACATCAAGGACTCATCGGAACAAAACGTGCCACCTCATTACTAGGGAGAGTATAATCATGTCCAGTCACGAATCTTCTCTAAGAGTTGCTGATGCAAGGCAACGAGATGTCGGACACGGGAAAGTCCGAATCGACAACGAAACCATGCAGAAACTCGCAATTACAGCAGGAGATTTCGTTGAAATTCACGGCAAGAAGATGACAGTTGCCGTTGCATGGCCCGCCTACGCTGAAGACCAAGGACAAGAAATCATCAGAATGGACGGGCTCATAAGGAGGAACGCAGGCGTAGCACTGAACGAATTCGTCAGCGTAAGGAAAGCTGACGTAAAGGAGGCGCAGGCGATCGTTTTCGCGCCAACTGATGTTCGCCTTAGTGTGGATGAGGAGTTTGTCAGTTTCGTAAAGCGACGCTTCATGGACATGCCCTTCATCGAAGGCGACATGACTCTACTCTCGATCTTCGGAAGCGCCGTCCCACTCACGGTCACTCGTACACGCCCTCACGGCCCAGTAAAGATCACAGAAACCGCACATGTTCAAGTCCTAAGCGAGCCAACCCCAGAAAAGAAAGGCATCCCGATAGTAACTTACGAAGACATTGGTGGCCTGCACGAGGAGATTCAGCGCATCCGAGAAATGGTGGAATTGCCTCTAAGGCACCCCGAGCTCTTCCAACGCTTGGGAATCGAACCACCGAGGGGAGTGTTCTTGTACGGGCCGCCGGGTTGCGGTAAGACTCTTCTTGCAAAAGCAGTTGCGAACGAGTCCGACGCGAACTTCTACGTAATCTCAGGCCCCGAGATCATGTCAAAGTTCTACGGCGAATCAGAAGCTAGGCTCCGTGAGATATTCCAGAAGGCTCAGGAAACATCACCGAGCATCATATTCATCGACGAAATGGACGCCATAGCGCCCAAGCGTGAGGAAGTTACGGGCGAAGTCGAGCGAAGAGTCGTCGCCCAGCTCCTATCACTAATGGACGGAATGGGTTCACGCGGCAACATTATCGTAATCGGCGCGACCAACCGACCAAACGCAATCGACCCCGCACTGAGAAGGCCGGGAAGATTCGACAGGGAAATCGAAATTGGAGTTCCCGACAAAGCGGGGCGGTACGAAGTTCTGCAGATTCACACGAGGAACATGCCGCTTGCAGAGGACGTGGAGCTGAAGCGATTGTCGGATGTAACGCATGGTTACACTGGAGCAGACACCGCCTCACTATGCCGGGAAGCGGCAATGAAATCGCTCAGGCGGTACATTCCAGAAATCAACCTTGAGGAAGAACGCATCCCGCCCGAAACGCTCGAGAAGATGGTTGTGAAGATGGACGATTTCCTCTACGCCTACCGGGAAATCACGCCCACAGCCATGAGAGAAGTATACGTCGAGATCCCGCAGGTTAAATGGGACGAAGTTGGAGGCCTCAAGCAAGTCAAACAGCAGCTCATGGAATCTGTTGAGTGGCCACTGAAGAAACCCGAGATCTTCAAGAAAATGGGCATCAAGCCCCCCAGAGGAATCCTCCTATACGGCCCGCCCGGATGCGGAAAGACACTACTAGCCAGAGCTGTAGCCACAGAAAGCGAAGCAAACTTCATTTCAATAAAAGGCCCCGAAATATTCTCGAAATGGGTAGGGGAATCCGAGAAAGCAATACGCGAAATATTCCGCAAAGGCCGAACAGCCGCACCAGCCATAATATTCTTCGATGAACTGGACGCAATAGTACCCAGACGTGGCCTAGGCTATGGGGACTCAGGAGCAAGCGAACGAGTCATCAGCCAACTACTCACAGAGATCGATGGAATCGAATCACTTCAGAATGTGCTCGTCATAGCGGCAACGAACCGGCCCGATATGCTGGACCCAGCGGTTATGCGGCCTGGGAGATTTGACAGGTTGATTTACGTTCCGTCGCCAGACATTGAATCCCTCAAGGAAATCTTCTCGATTCACACACGCTCCATGCCACTTTCCAGAGACGTGGTGCTGGAAGACGTTGCGAGGAAGGCCCCGGGCTATTCAGGTGCCGACATTGAAGCCATAGTCCGCGAAGCCGCCATGAATGCACTTAGAGAGAACATAGAGGCCACTGAGGTTTCACGGCGAGACTTTGATGTGGCTATGGAGAGGGTTGGGCCGAGCGTTACACCCGATGACGACGCTTCGTACCAGAAATTCTCAAAGCGGCTGAGAAGAGAGCGAGCTGCCGCCATCACACCCGTAGCATGAAACTAATTCTAACTGGAAGGCAATGCTGAATGGACAAGGTATGGGGCCCCCGCCCACTCCAACTTTCCGTCGTAGACCTCATACAACGAAAAGGCCCACTCACCGATGACGAACTGCTTCGAGAGATCCGGAACCTAAAAGATGACATGAGTTTCAGAGAACTGAACGGCATTCTTCTCAAACTGGAAGTTAGTGGCATCGTACGAGTTTCACGGCAAATGAAAGGTAAGCGCCGTGTGGAACTTGTAGAGCAACCGCAACGCAGTACTTAACACATCGAACACCAGTCCTCCACAGTAGCCAAACTATAGTGCTTCCCAGCAGGAAGCATGCACTATGCCGCATGAACAAGTCGACTTGGCCGTTGTTGGATGTGGGGTGAGTGGAGCGGCTGCCGCACTGGCAGCAGCGCAACGGGGCATTTCGGTGTCGATTTTGGAAGAGCATTCGAAAGTTGGGGAACCCACACACTGCTCTGGCCACGTTGGAATCTTGGCCTTCAAGCAATTCGCCCCCAAAATGCCGCGAAGAATCATTGAAAATGAAATCAAAGGCGCTGTACTGTACCCGCCAAACGAAAAGCCCATCACCCTCAAGAGAACCACTCCGGTAACATGGGTCTTGAACAGGGCCGAACTCGACAAGCACCTCGCCCGCGTGGCAACCGAAGCAGGCGCTCGGCTCCGTATGAATTCACGCGTCGAAACTTTCAAGCGGCTGGACAAAGGGTTTCAAGTCAGAATTACAGGTGCCAAACCCGCAGAACTTACATGCAAAATAATCATTGACGCAAGCGGATTCGGAGGGTCTGTCTCGAAGTATGCTGGTTTATCACAGGCAGGGCCTCGAATGCTGGTCAATTCAGCTCAGTTTAGTGTTGACAACGTTTCAGATGTGGACGAAGACTTCGTGGAACTCTACTTCGGCCAGCAGTATGCTCCTGGATTCTTTGGTTGGATAATTCCACGACGAGATGGATCTGCTAAAGTAGGCATAGCCGCTGGACCACGAGCAAACGCGCGTCAATGTTTCGAAAGATTCGTTAGCAGACACCCAGTCGTTTCTAAGAAACTGAAGCACGCCCGCCGATTAACGAAAACCATGTTCCACCCCATACCGGTAGATGGAGCAACCCGTCGCACGTACGCTGAGGGCATTCTCTCCGTTGGAGATTCAGCCTCCCAAGTGAAACCAACCACCGGAGGAGGCATAGTATTTGGTCTTGCCTGTGGCCGAATCGCCGGGGCTACGGCTGCCAACGCAGTGATGACCGACAATACCTCTGCTCTGTCCCTTAGCACATATGAGAAATCCTGGCGACAGCTGATCGGGTTCGATCTGAAGGCAATGTCGTGGCTTCGACGCCTGCTCTACAGGTTGCCTGACCAGCACCTCGACAGAATCTTCAAAGTATCCAACGAGTTAAGGGTTGACGAAATCCTGAACAGGACCGCGGACATTGATTTCCAAGGCAGAACTCTGGCCTCTCTGGCGCGTGACCCGAGGTTGTTCATCACCCTCCTATCGGCGTCTATTCTCTCGGCCCCGTCATTACTTAGAACGGAAGCACAGGCGCCCAGATGATTACCTTATATTATACCGAACTGGAGACGCAATAATTTAATTACTAAACAGAACTATTTTCGTACGTGGGATATTTGTTCGGGCTTTTTGGCGTGAGGCATACCGAGTGCGGTGACACCTACGACATGCAGTCTTTGTAGACACAAGGCCGGGAAGCAGATCGACAAGATGATCAAGTCTGGAGTGCCTTACAGGAAGATAAAGTCCAAATTCCGCATAAAAAGCATCTCGATGATATCTTACCACAAAGGAACATGTCTTGGTTTGATTCCACCGAGGAGACGCAGCGCATACCCTCGGGAAGTTCCGTGGTAGCTAATGGAATCAAGGACCTAGGTTTTGCTGAGCTGTTTCACCGCATCGTTCAAAGCAGGTATTATTTGGTATAGGTCTGCCACTACACCGTAATCGCTGAACTCGAAGATTGGAGCCTTCGGGTCATTGTTGACCGCTACGATTATTCTACTATTTCTGATTCCTGTGAGATGCTGAATTTGGCCTGAGATTCCGAAGGCAAAGTACAATTTCGGGCTGACCTTCTGGCCTGAAAGGCCTACGTATTGCTCCTCCGGCAACCAACGCAAATCCTCCGCTATGGGCCTAGAACATCCAATTACTCCCCCAACCATCTGAGCAAACTGTTCCAACATGGCCATATCCTCCTTCTTCCTGACCCCCCGCCCAAATGAAACAATGATTGGCGCGTCAGCGAGTTTAACTCCCTTCGCAGTTTTCGGCCTACTCTCAACCAACTTTGTGGTTGATGGCTTCACATTAGGCTCGACTCTCACGACCTCCCCCTTTCGCGTGGAGTCTGCAGCGAGTGGAACGAAAAGTCCCCTGGGTACCGTAGCTACTTGCGGTGTCGACCTGCAGATCTGCGTCTCAACGAGATTACCGCCCAAGGTGATTCTGTCCATCAATAGGAATTTCTTCTCAGCGTCGACTTCCAAGCGAGTTACTTCAGTCACGCAACCAGTCTTCAACCGCTCAGACAAGCGCGGGGCAAACTCTAGCCCATTCCTGGTGGCACCTATGAGGAGTATGTCTGGTTTCTGTTCAGCCGCCAGATTCGCCATTGCGTCAGTGTATGTATCCACGTTGAAGACATCCAGCGCCGGGTTGTTCAGCACGAACACTTTGTCAGCACCATGCTGAACGTAGCCCTGAGGATCCTGTCCTGAGCCAATGGAAACCGCTACCAGTTGCGTACCTAACTGATTTGCTAATGCTCTCCCCTTCCCGAGCAACTCGAAAGCCAGCTGTGATACCTCCGAGAATACCCAGACCCCTCCGTGTTCTTGTGACATACCTAACTCGCCTTGAGAACCCCTTCCTGAATGAGAGCCTTCACGAGCTTAGGAGCAATCTCCCTCGCCTCACCTTGAAACATTACTCGCTTTCTGTCCCCAACTGAAACTGTGCCCCTTAGGACTTCCACCAGAGCCCCATTGAATCCAAGCTCCTCCGCGCTTAGGTGCAAGTCTTCGGAAGTCCATGTTTTCATGGGTTTCTTGGAAGCAGCCATGATCGCCATGAGCGTTGGGAGGCGTGGTTCGTTGATCTCCCTCACAACAGAAACCAAGCAGGGTAGCTTTCCCTCCACTACTTGCCGCTCGTTCTCTAGGTCCCTCTCAGCCGTAATCTTTGTTCCTTCCACGGTGATCTTGGAGGCGTAAGTGATCTGCGGCAGATTGCATATTTCCGCCAACCTTGGGCCGACCTGGAAGGCGAACAAGTCCTCAGAGTACGCGCCGCACAGGATCAGGTCGTAATCCAAGATGTTCGTGACTGCTGCCGCCAAGACGTTTGCCACGGCGTGCGCGTCGGAGCCCTCGAACAACGGATCGCTTAGCAGGTACCCTTCGTCAGCCCCCATGGCCAAAGCTTCTCTAAGCGCCTCCTTGGCGTCAGGCGAACCCATAGTAATAACGGTGATTTTGCCGCCATGCTTCTCCTTTATCCTGACTGCTTCTTCAATGGCGTTCTTGTCGGATTCGCTGATGACCCTTGGAACGCCTTGGGTGACTATGGTCTTGGTTGACTTGTCGACCCTTAGTCCTTCAGTCTGAAGAACATGCTTCGCGAGCACTATGACGTGTAGCATCGATCATCACAGCCCAATCACCCTCAACAAAACGTCTGGACTTAAGAATTGCGAAGCAACCTGATTAACAAGGCCGTCATGTTGAGTCGCCTAAATTTTCGGCTTCGGTCTCGGCAAGAAGTATGCGAAGTTTGGAGCGGGGCTATTCCCATTTTTCCCAAGGGACGAATTCTCTACCCAGCAATTGCAGTGCTATGACGATTTTCTGGGCACTTCTAGTGCCTTCGGCGATGACCGCCTGCCTGACTACTCGGAAGACTTGTTGAACATCGTATTCCGTGGTTGTTCCAAGCCCCCCATACCATTCGAGGACATCGCTTACAGCCTTAACGCAGTGCTCGGACGCCACAAGTTTCGCCGTGGACGCGCCCATCATCGCGTCGAAGAACGAGGCTTTCCCTTTGTGGTACTGGTCGATGAGCCATGCAGCCCGATAGCAGAGCCACTTGGCCGCTTGAACGTTCGAGTAGTCTTCTGCAAGTTCAAATTGAATGCCTTCATGGGCGCCGATGGGTCGACCGAACGCTTTCCTTTGTCTTATGTATTCGATCCCTTTTTCAAGAGAAACTTCGGCTGCTGCGACGATGCTCATGGTCGTTGGAACTCGCGCGTGAACAAATGATTCGTAGGTCATCTGGTATCCGGCTCCCTCGAACCCGACGAGGTAACGTTCTGGGACCCGTGTGTTCTCATACCTGATTCCGCCGATGTCTATTCCCATTCCGGTGTAGTTGGAAGTGGTAATTCCGTTTGAACTGGACGGAATGTAGAGCAGGCTCATGCCTTTACTTCCCAACTCTGGTCGCGTCTTGACTGAGGTGATGTATCCTCCTCCGTACTTCACAACCTCTGGGACGCAGCTGAGACAGATCTTCTCCCCATTGACCACGTACTCTCCGTCGGTTTTCTTCGCCGTTGTGGTTATGGCCGTGAAGTCCGTTCCGCAACTTGGCTCAGTGGAGTGTAACGGCGTCACCCAACCATCCTTCACGATTCTTGGAAGAATCTCATCTTTCAACTCTGCATTGCCATAGACTGAGAGCAGGCGCGCGCATGAAGCACCGTACCATGCGGCCAGGCCCGCGAAGCCGGTGGCGTCACCGCGCGTCAATTCCTCGACTGCGATGATGAAGGTAACGTAATCAGAATTCGCACCACCATACTCCGAAGGAAGTAGCAGACCGAAGAAGCCGGCGTCTGTGAGGGCTTTGTGCACTTCCGGCGTGAGAATCCTAGCCTGAGTTAATTCCTTGGCTCTCGGTGCAACTGCTTTGCTCATCAGTTCTCGAATACTTCTTCGGAAGAGTTCTTGCTCTTCCGTGAAAGTGAATTCTAATGGCATCACATAACCTCCTTACTTCATTTTTTTCCTTTGAACTCGGGTTTTCTTTTTGACATGAATGCTGAGACGCAGAAATGAGAAATTGAAGGTGGACTAATATACGGTATGGTTCTAATGCGCGTTCGATCCTCAGATGCAACCAGCAATTGAGGAACCGTAGGATGTGGAGCTGGGCACCTCTTGTTCGAGATTCCATCTTTCATCGCTGGGCTCATCGCTTTCCTCTTCGTCTTTCTGCTGATGGGGATGTTGTTCTTTGTTCTCAGAGAGGAGAGAGACAAGACGATGCCGTCGTTGAACACTCTTGAACCTACTGACTTGGTGAGATTAGAGAATCCTCTTTCATCCGTTGATGCTCCATTCGTTGCGATCATTACGCTGGTAACTCTGGAAGTCGCACTGGAAGTATTGATAGTTGTCAGCGCCCTTCAAGGAATAGGATCGATTGCTATGGGGACCATGCTCGCGGTCGCAACATTCCTTGCAGCAGCCATCTTGGCAGTCTACAGAAGCGCCTTCATGAGCGATGCGTTCACGAGAAAACCTCGGTTGGAGACGGTGGCCGCGCGCCAGCTCGAGAAAGCTCGTCAGAGTGATGAGCATGAGTGAGAAGATCGCTCCCGATTCTGGAAAGAAAGCGCGGCATTCGGTTAGCAGACGTCACTTTATCCAGATGATGGTTGCCGTAGGTTCCTTGGGAACCGTCGCCTCCTTTCTAACACTTCTTACGTCTCTCCTACCAGGCTCAGGAACTGGTGAGCAACAGGGCGAAGTTGACAACACCTTCCGGTACGGTCCAGAAAAGGGAACTTGGTATTCCGACAAGTCAGGGACTGAGGTGAAGGTGGAGGATTTCGATCAGGTCGGAAAGGGTGCGGGAGTCCTTTGGCGCGGTAATATCCCGGCGATTCTCATCCGCGTTGATGAAAGTAAGCTTCGGGGCGCAACATCGAACAGCGGATTGATTGCCTTTTCGAGCACCTGCACGCATCTCTGCTGCATAGCCACGTGGCACCTAGACCGACCAAGCGAGGACGTCCTCTTCTGCAGATGCCATGACGGCATCTTCGATCCGTATGATATTGTAAAAGACATCATGCCGAATGGTGTCGAGTATAAAGGAGCGAGAGTAGTCGGTGGACCACCGCCGAGAGCTGCGCCGATCATCCCTGTTGAAATAAAGGATGGAAAAGTCGCCGGCGTTCCCTCGAATCTAGAGACCTATGCGTACTGTGGGTGAATCACACAATGACCACACGCGGAAAGAGAGTCTACGAATGGCTCGACAGGCGCCTTCTCATCTCTCCGCTCATTGCGAAAACTCAAAGAACAATCAACTTTGCGTTACCGAGCACGCTCACAAGACAGAATAGATCACGAGTCTTCTGGTTCATTTATCCCTACTATTATGCAGGAGCTATCACAGCATTTCTCGCTATCCTGCAAGGAATCACAGGACTCCTTCTCGCCTTCAACTACGTTCCATCCGCCGTCGGCGCCCCAGGAACACCAACACAGGCCTACTTGAGCGTCCAAAACATCATGAGAACCGTTCCGCTCGGAGCCTTGATCAGAGGAATGCACCAGTGGGGCGCCAACCTTCTAGTCGCCGCCGTAACCGTCCACGCGTTCTGGGCGTTTTTCCGCAGCCCGTACAGAGTCGGCCGCGAACTGACTTGGTTCCTAGGCGTTTTCAGCCTGGGCTTGGCACTTGCGTACTCGTTCTCAGGTTATCTCCTTCCGTGGGACCAGTTGGGCTACTGGGCCGCAACTATAAGCATCCAGATAATAAGAGCAATCCCACTCTTGGGGGACTTCCTAGCTCAGATCCTCTTGGGCGGAACAGGATTATCGGCGACCACACTGACAAGAATCTACTTCTACCACGTGAGTCTCCTCCCTGTTGTCGCCCTTGTTCTTGTCGGGGCGCATATGCTACTAGTCATCCTTCAGGGAGTGTCGGAACCTGAAGAAGCATGGAAGACCAGAAGCGAAAAGCAAGCAGCTCCCCTCTTCGGTCCATTGTTTCCACAACAGATTGCTCCAGTCTTGTTAGTCTCTCTGGTTACGCTAGGGATAGTTCTGCTATTGAGTGCATTCGCCGTCCAATTTCCGGGCGACCCGGCGAACAAGTTCCTGACGCCGCAATTCATAGTTCCAGAGTGGTACTTCCTGTGGGCATATGGACTACTCAAATGGGTAGGATGGATCTACGACATGGTACATTTTGCACCTCCATCCGCAGTCTTCGGCGTCGATCTCCTAAGCGCGAAGGTGGTTGGGATCCTATTCGCCGCGGTATTGTTCCTCGTCCTTCTACTCCTACCCATAATTGACCGTGGCAAAGAAATCCGGGCGCTTCGGAGACCACTGAAGACAGCCATAGGCGTGTGGGCGATCGGATTTCTGGCCACCCTGACGCTCTATGCCTTGAATGAGATTCTATCAGTAGATCTTTCTATTCCAATCGATACGCTGAATCTGATTCTCGGATCCATCGTAATCACTGTACCCCTCGTCGTAGCCGCACCCGTCTACTTGATGCTCCACCAACATGTGGCGAGGGGGCTTCATAGGAGGGAATGAAATGGATCTCATCAGAAATATCTTTCAGTTTGTTCCTCTGCCCTTCGTTATTGCTTGGTGGATAATTGCAGCAGTCACAGTCTACCTGTTCTTTGTCGGCCTCAGAAGACACGTGCGTGCTTGGATGAAAGGAAGACCTGAGAAGGTCTCGGGTACTCGGCTTTCTAGGTTAGGTAGATTCGTCTCGCTTGGTCTTGGGCAGTCAAAGGTTCTCAACAAGAAGTACAACGGAATCAACCATTTGTTGATCTCGATAATCGGCTTCCTGTTGCTCCTCGGAATGTTCTTCCCAGTTCTCGAAACAATCGTAGGCTACGTCGCCTTACTCTTTGGGGTTGGATTGGTACTGCTGGAATTCAGGCGCCTCAAAACCACCGAGCCGAAGCTTGAGACCGCCTGGGAGGACTCGTTCGTATACGGCGTAATTGTCGCGATGGCAGTTTCAGGGTTCCTCATGATGGGTGTCAATACTTGGGCTTGGAGGTCTCCGGTAGGCAGCCTGCTCTCTCCACTCTTTGGTTCACTGGGGCCGAAGGCGCTTGTTGAAGTCTACCCGAGCCTATGGTTGCTTCACTCTGCGCTTGTCTTCTCACTCATTGCCTACATACCAAACTCACGCCTGATACACCTAATCACTTCTCCCCTCAACATCTACTACACGCCAACGGCCGTGAAAGGCGAGTTATCAACGCCCTTCGATCTGAAGCAGATGATGGAGACGGGAAACTTCGATGTCAAGATCGGAGCCACCGAAATTGATGACTTTACTTGGCGCCAGAAGCTCAGCTTCGACTCATGCACCCTGTGCAAACGCTGCACAGACGCCTGCCCAGCAACAACCGCCGGAACGAAACTATCACCCATGCACCTCATACTCAAACTAAAGAATCATGAATTAGCTCTCGACACCGATCGACATCTCCATGGAGATGTAATAGATGCAGAAGAGCTTTGGGCGTGTACTACTTGTCGTGCGTGCGTGCAGGAATGCCCTGTCCTCATTCAACACGTCGAGGCCATCTATGATATGCGTAGGCATCTAATGGCTGAAGGAAAGGTGGACCGAAAAAAAAGAGACCTCATCACTTACCTCTCGACCGCCGGCAACCCATACGGGCTCCCCAGCTCAGACCGAATGAAATGGGCAGACGGGCTGGACGTCAAGCTGTGGGGCGAAGAACCTGACCAAGAAATCCTGTACTGGGTTGGATGCGCAGGATCATACGACATGAGGAACCAAATGGTTTCACGCGCCTTCGTCAAAATCATGAGAACAGCAGGCGTGAGATTCGGTGTCCTAGGAAACGAGGAAAAATGCAACTGTGAAGTTGCCCGCCGAGTCGGAGAGGAGGGAAGATTCCAGCAAGCAGCGACGGAATTGATAGAGCTGATGAACAAGCGCGGTGTGAAGAAGATTGTCACCCAATGTCCACACTGCTTCAACACTTTCAAGAACGAGTATCCGAGATTCGGCGCAGAGTTCGAAGTCGTGCACCACACGCAACTCATATCGAAACTGATACGCGATGGGAGGCTGAGGCTCAAGGAAGGAAAGGGGCAGAGCATTGCATTCCATGATCCTTGCTACTTGGGCAGATACAACGAAGAGTACGAAGCTCCGCGCGAAACAATTCGAACCATCTCGGCCGGAAAACTGGTGGAATTGCCTAGATGTCGTGCGAAGAGTTTCTGTTGCGGCGGCGGAGGTGGAAACACGTGGTATACCGTGGAAGCCGAGAAGAAACCTAGCGTGATAAGGATCGAGGAGGCGCGTAAGGTAGGCCCTAGCATCCTTGCAGCAGCATGTCCGTATTGCATCTCCATGTTCGAGGACGCCTCAAAGGCCCTAGGAACATCGGAGAGCATGCCAATCAAAGATATAGCCGAGTTAGTCGTTGAAGCATTAGAGTAATTGTAATCGAACAGGCCGAGTGATGTTGAAGAACATTAAGGTAGTCCAATATGGCTTGGGGCCGATCGGACTCGGAATCGTTGACGTCCTTCTAGCTAGACCGTGGGTTCAGTTGGTCGGCGCAATAGACATCGACAAGAAAAAAGTTGGAAAAGATGTGGGCCAACTCCTTGAGAACCCTAAGAACACAGGAGTGATCGTTAGCGATAAGGCGAGTGACGTACTGAAACGTACATCTCCCCACGTTGTGACACACGCCACTTCCTCATACATGAAGACAGTACACCCTCAAGTTTCGGAACTCGTCCGTTATGGCGTGAATGTTGTTTCAACAGCTGAAGAGCTCTCGTATCCTTTTGTCAAGTACCCAGATTTGGCCAAAGAACTAGACGACCGCGCCAAGGAGAAGAAAGTGGTCGTGCTTGGGACGGGAGTGAATCCTGGCTTTCTGCTTGACACTCTGGTAGTAGTCATGAGCGGAGTATGCCAGAAAGTCAATTCGATTCGGGCTGAGCGAGTAGTAGACGCGTCTAGACGAAGGCTGCCACTTCAAAGGAAGATTGGAGCAGGACTGACCCCCGCAGAGTTCGAAAAGAAGGTCGCAGAAGGATCGATAAAACACGTAGGCTTGCCAGAATCTGTGGGTCTCATTGCCCTAGCAATGGGATGGAAAGTAGGCGAAATCCAAGAGAGAATCACCCCAATAGTTGCCGAGAAAGATGTGAGCAGTGAGTTCTTGAAAGTTCCAGCTGGCGCTGTCGCAGGTGTACGGCAGGTCGCGAAAGGAATCCTAGCCGGTTTCGAATTAGTTGTGCTTGATTTGAGAATGTACTTGGGCGCCCAGAATCCGCATGATTCGATTTTGATAGATGGTCTTCCACCTGTCGATATGACGATTCGGGGAGGAGTTCATGGAGATATCGCAACGCCTGCGACCATCGTCAACTCGCTTCCGAAGATTGAGCGTTTGGAACCAGGCTTGCGAACGATGGTTGACCTCCCACCTATCGCACCTTGCCTGAATTTCCCTGAAAGCGACCGGTCAGTTATGCTCAAGACATTCTAGTGTCTCTCAAGCTTTATCTTGAATTGGATGACTCTGGGCGCAGTCGCTCACTTAGATGATTGGCTGCCTCCGTCTATTTTCGGCGTGACTGAGTGTGGGTAATCTTAGGTGGACCGGAATGTTACTTGCAGCTTGAGAAGGTGCTCCGCCCCTAACCTTTGACAGATTGTTCAATGGTTGATGTCAGGTGCTCTATGTCGGCGCCTGTGTGCGCATAACTAATTGAGGCGTGAAGGTTGTCGGGCAGTATCATCAGTATTCCGTTTTCAAGCAGGCTGGCAAACAGTTTCTTGGATAGTTTCTCATCGCTAGTTGCATAGCACGATGTGTCCAGGATTGGCTTTTTCGCTGTTGTATGAATGCCTACGAGTGATTTGATTCCGGTTGCTTGAGCTGAGACTTTGTTCTCCTCGAAGATACGGTTCAAGTCATTCCGGCATTTGTCTCCTAGCTTGCCGATGTGGTCGTAGACCGGCGAGTGCTCGAGAGTGTTGATTGTGGCTAACCCAGCCGCGAGTGTAATTGCATTGCCTGCGAAGGTTCCACCGTGATAGGCGTAGTCTAATCCCGAGAACTTGGTGTGGTCCATTCGCTCCACTACTTCCCGACGACCGCAAACGGCACCGATTGGGAAACCTCCGCCGATTATTTTTCCTAAGACGGTTACATCCGGCTTGACTCCAAAGTATCCTTGCGCCCCACCCAATCCAAGCCTGAAACCTGTGATCACCTCATCGAAAACCAGCAAGGCACCTGTATCGTCGCAGTATTCGCGCAATCCCTTGAGGAACTCCTTTTGTGCGGGTATCATGCCACCCGCTCCGAGAACGGGTTCCAGGATTACGCATGCCAACTTTTCCCCTTTTACTCGTTCAAGGAAACCAGTCAGGTCATTGTAGGGCACGACGGTCGTATCCTGCTGGGACGATGACGTGATGCCCCCCGAAGGGGGTTTGTCAAATGGCGGTTTCATCGCTACATGCAATGGATCGTAAGCGCCGTGCCAGCAACCTTCAAACTTCGCGATCATAGAGCGCTTCGTGAATGTTCTTGCCAAACGAATTGCGAAGAAATCCGCTTCACTCCCGGAACTAGTGTAACGAACAAGCTCTGCACTGGGGACATGCTTGCAGAGAGATTCAGCGTGCGTCACCTCCAATTCATGTACGAGGCCGAAATGCCAGCCGCTCTCAGCTTGAGTCTTCACAGCTTGCATTACTACAGGGTGTGCATGACCCAGAATCATTGCGAAATGAGTACACCAGTAATCCGTGTACGAGTTACCATCAATGTCGGTCAGTTTGGCGCCTTTGGCTTCTTTGACGAAGAACGGGTACGGCTCGAAATATCTGTTCTTGTAGGAAACTCCTGCGGGCTCAACTTTCCTAGCGCGCTGGAACATTGCCCGAGACCTTGGAGTGCGCTTTGAGTATTGCGACTCAACGAGAGAAGGCTTCAAGAAACATCCATAGCTTGTTTGCGAGCTTGGAAATTTCAGGTTTTCTGCTGACGCCTAACCTTGCTAGGACTCTGTCATAAAGACCATGTGGATGCAGCGCGAGTTTGCAAGTACATCAACGAAATATCAAAATCCAGACGCTTCGTCATGCAGCTCGATGACGCTTGGCATATGCATCGACTTACATCAGGTGTTCATATTGCGGGCAGACGATACCGCGTGAGTCACCCTACTGCCCTTATTGTCAACACAAGTTTCTGTTGAAAGGACTTGGGCTGTAATCGGTAATAACCCTGGTAAGTGTGTTTTCGCGCAAACTGTTAAGCTAGGACAAAACCGTCGACGATGCTGATGTATCTGAGCGTGCCTTTTCTCGTCATCCGCGTTAGGGTTTCATCGACCTCTTCAATCCTGTAACCATCCTTCACTGCCAACGCCACCAGATCACGCTTGTCGTAAGTGTAACCAGGGGTCTGAAAGGACTTGAGCAGCAGCTCTTGGCAGCGCGCAAGTCTGCTCTCATCCAGTTCTTGAGATTCACGCTTTTTTGGTGGCCTCTTAGCTTCAAGTGACCGGGCCGGAATCTTGAACCGCTTGGAAACCATCTGCGCGAACACGCCGCTAGCTCCATAGAAGGTTAGTACGGCTTTTGGTCTCGCTTCTTGCACGAATTCGAGAAGCTGATTGAGGTCTGCTTGATCGCTCAATCGGAAGAACGCGGACTCTTCGCTGGCAATCTTTGGTCGCGAGCTTGAAACGTAGGCTGTCCTGAAGTTCCCATAACGAGAGGTGTCGAAACGCCTCGGGACAATCACAATGCACCCTGACTTCTCAATCATCTTCGCAGCCTCTTCAGTTGAAGCGTCCAGATACTGAAGCCCAACCCCGCTACTTTCGTATGCTCGGTTGATTCGCGCTATTCGGGGATGGACTATCACGGGCATCTTTGTCCACGTATTGAATATCCTCACAAGTTCCTGCGCATTGCCGATGGCATCTGTTTCGAAGGACGGAACTCTGTTGTCCTCGACACATTCCAGAGCCCACTTCACAATCTCAGCGACCACTGATTGGCGGTCGGCTGTGGAGGTAGGAGCTGTAGCATAGGGTGCTTCCAAGACGAGTAGGTCACAGGGAGCAACATCGGCCGCACGAAGGAGTAGCGTGTCTTGGAAGTTGAGGTGGCTGGCATATACGACGGTTCCCTCAGGAGTGATTATCTCATATTGTACGCTCCCTAGCACATGTCCCGCATTGTGCGCCTCGACTTCAACTGCTCCAAGCTTTGCGCGTCTGCCGACACGAATTTCTTGCCAGTTTCCGACTTTTTTCTTGCTGTCAGATTCATAGATCTCCTTAGTTTCTTTCGTGGAGTATTTCTTCTGAATAGGAAAGGCGAATCCTAGCGCGTGATCGTAGTGTACATGGGAAATGAACACGTCGTCTACGATGGTATCACTTTCATTGGGATCGAAGAGCAGTTTGGTTTCATCCCAACGGACGAATACTCCGTTAGACCATCTGACAAGAGGCTTCAGCTCGACAACCTCAATGGGGCATTTCAGCTCAGGGTTTGATTACTTCCTAACAAGACCTATGGGCAGAATTCTCGTCGCCATCCATTCTTCGCGAAGTATGCTCCACATTGCTTGTCGCGCTGAGTACCTCTGCGAATATTGCAGTCCTTGGTGAAAACCGACTTTTCCAGCACTCTTTGGGAAGCGTTGTTGTTGGGATGCGTTTCGGCTTGGATCCGAACGACGTCCTTGGTGAGGAATAGGTAATCGATCTCAGATTCTGTCAAACGAAGACCCATCCGCGGCGATCTGAATCGTCATTACTTAACATACAATCCTTGTGTATTCTCTAAATGCGCCTAATGTTATTATTTCTGGTGCAAGCTGAGCATATCTGATTTGCGTGGACACATGCACCAAGTCTTCGAAGACATCTGGAAAATCTATCCTGAAAATATGCTCAAGAACCGCACGTGGCATTGGTGGTGGTGGATTCACTTTTTCGAGAATCCGGACGCCCCCGAATTCCCTAGGCAGCTCATGATCCTTTGGGGATCCAGGAATTGCAGAAAAGTTCGCGTGAACGATTATCGTTGGGAACCAACAATCCCAATGCAGATCGACGGGAAACGCACTGCGTTTGAATCAATAGTCGCCTCCTGGTATTATGATGGAAAAAGAATGCACGATCCTCTTGTCCTCGATCATGGGAAGACTGAAACTGAACGAGATGACCACTCTGGAAAAATCAGAATGGTAGGTAACAAAGGAGTCTACTCATACGGTGGAAGCAGCGCGGATTTCTGGCTGAACGTGGACACGGACAGTGTCGTAATAGAGCTGTCAATGAAGGTGTGGAAAGACGTTATGGCGGAACTGGTGGCCACTGGAAGGAACTTCATTGGAAACATGGGATATTCAATGCTCAAATACAGAGGCCTGTCGTCATCGGGAAGGATCCGAGTCGGCGAAACCGAGACCTCCGTTACGGGTAGATCGTATTTCCAGAAAGTGCGAATATCCTCGATAACCCCCTGCTGGTACTGGGGCACAGTACAGTGGGACAATGGTGCTTACTTGCAGTACTTCTTGCCGCACATCGGGATACCAATGCTTAGGCGGTCAAGATCCCACGAGAGTTCGATGGACTGGGGTGAAAAAATGGTTTCAAAGACTCTCAACTTCTACGATCCCGAGGAGGGGAAGGAGCATTTCATGGAAGACATTAAGATAACCAAGCGCTACGCGAATGACCTGCCCATATTCAATGTGAGCGCATCCTCTGGTCAAAATGAGATCAGCATAGAGATGGAAACATACGCGAGATGTTGCTGGAACATATCGCAACCCTTGATATGGCCGATCTGGTCAGGGATATTCTACAACGAGTACCCCGCTAAGGTCAGGAATTTCAAATTCAAAAGCAATACTCGCAACGCAAGCAATGACGACTTTGGCAAGAGCTATTGCAACTGCGAGCACACGTGGGGTACGGTTTAGGGCATCTGTGTTTGCGTAAGCCTGACTCGTACACTATAACACCCGTCATAACTCCAACGGATTCAAATGTGCCCACGCGTAGTGCAACATGAGCTACTCCTACACGCCCAATCGGTGCAGCAATGAGAAGAAGAGGGAAGCAGCCGCAGCCCATAAACCGTCCCAGCTGGGCCTAATCCATCTTAACGACAATCCCTGCTTAGACCACTCAGAACGATAGACACGTCCGGTTGCACTGCGCTTCTGCTTCGGTCATGATAGCAGTTGCCGAATGTGCCAGTTACGGTAACTGGAGATGTTCTGTCGTTTGGTTCCCCGTCGCTTGTGGGGGCAGTTGAGGTGACGCCGTTGTTTGGTGGTTTTCTGTCGGTTCTAAGGTTCATCGCAGCTTTCAGCTTCGTAACCCTCGACGTCGGAAGATCACTTGGCTTATGGCGACTCAGGCTGCTCTTGTTGGGGGGTTACCGTGACGAAAGCGGTTTGAAGGTTACTTCTCTCGGGCAGCTATGGTGATTTCTTTCTGTTCATCCAAGAACGTGAGGGCGTCCATTGCTGCCTTGCAGCCTTCTCCGGCGGCTGTTACGGCTTGGCGGTACCTGTGATCGTGCACATCTCCGGCCACGAAGACTCCGTCCGCGCTTGACTGGGAATGGTTCTTGACGAGGACGTAGCCTTTCTCGTCGAGTTGAATTTGGCCTTCAAAGACCTTTGTGTTCGGTTGGAAACCGATAGCAACGAAGATTCCGTCGCATGGAATCACAGACAGTTCGCCGGTTTTCAGGTTCTTCACCTTGATACCTTCAACCTTCTCCTTTCCTAGGACTTCGTCAATCGCTGAATCCCAGATGAATTTGATTTTCTTGTTCGCGAAGGCTCTGCTTTGCATGATTTTGCTTGCGCGCAGTGTATCGCGCCTGTGAATCACAGTTACCTCCGCGGCGTATTTTGTGAGGAAGAGGGCTTCTTCTAGAGCGGTGTCACCGCCCCCAATAACAACAACCCGTTTCTCTCTGAAGAAGTATCCATCGCACGTTGCGCAACTTGAGACTCCCCTTCCCCTGAGTCGCTTCTCAGTTGGGAGGTCAAGCCATTTTGCGGAGGAGCCTGTGGCGATTACTACCGCACTCGCGGTATACGTCTGCTTTCCAGCTGAGACATGCATGGGTCTTCGCTTGAAATCTACGGACTCCAAATCTTCATCGACAATTTCTGCACCGAACCGTTCCGCCTGTTTTCGCATTTCCTGCATTAGATCAGGTCCTTGAATTCCGTTAGAGAATCCGGGGAAGTTTTCGACACCGCTCGTGAGCATGAGTTGCCCGCCCGATAGACGACCTGCGATTACGAGCGTCTTCACCAATGCGCGGCCCGCATAGATGGCGGCAGTCAAACCCGCCGGTCCAGAACCAATGATTATGATATCGTAGTCAGCCATGCTTCTCGCGCACTCGCCCTGCTCGATTGATTATAAGCCGAACCCTTAAGCTATCGAACGTAAACATTCGTGTTCGTTTTCCACCTTAATACTCAAGGTTCTCCCGCGTACTCCCCTTTCTTGACGACACTTTCAGAGCCACCGATGAATATGACAATAGTATTAGAGAGTTTGTTGAACAGGCGTTGCCTTCTTTCATGGCAGGGTTTCCAAAGCCACCCAACCAGACAGTCAAGGGGAACGAGGAGGGATTTGCCGATGCTCTGAATCGCAGACGCCTTCAGGCTCACACTTCCGCCTTGGAGATTAGCCAGTCTCACGTTGAGTAGAAGTTGACCGATGGATCTTCCAAAGTACCATTCCGAGAGCGTCCAGTAAAGGAAGAAAATCAGAATGGAGAGAGGGGACCAAATCGATATGTCGAAACCTGGCAGCCGCGGAAGCAATATTGCTGGAAGAAGTTGTGTTTCTAGGTCCTCGAGCCTGAAATACGCCAGCATTATGTTGATGATCAGGTAATCGATGAACCATGCGATGATTCGGCGACCCCAATTCGCAAGGACGATCTTGTTCGGCGCGGTTTTCTTCATTTCTGAATCAACCGTGTAACCCAGCTCGTCCTAACGTTACATTTCGCAACCACTGTAGAATAGCACGTAAGAATCGAATCGAACACGTCGCTAGATTCTGATTGCTACAGCTAACATTCCCGCGTTCATTTTCTGCTACGAGCGGGACGACCGCCCATGGTCATAGCCATCACGGCCTTTTGCACGTGCAATCTGTCCTCTGCCTGTTCGAAGTACAAGGAGTAATCCGCGTTGTCTATCACGTCGTCCGTAACTTCTTGGCCTCGGTCTGCGGGGCCGCAATGCATGTACTTGCCTTTGCTGGTCAAGTCCATCATTTCTTGCGTGCAAATCCAGTCTTTGAATTTGTCCTGGTACGTGGTAGCGCCGGTCTTGTCGAGTTCTGCGCTGTGCGGGGGGAAGTAGTTCTTCGGAGACCACGCTTTCGGGTAGACTACGTCTGCCCCTTCAAAGGCCTCTTTCATATCGTTGACGACGCGGAATCCTCCACCGTATTTGTCCGCGTTCGCTTTCGCTGCGTCGAGCACAACATCTTCAAGTTCAAACCCCTGAGGGTGCGCGAGAACAACATCCATTCCCAAATGAGTCCCAATCAGGACCTCGCTTTGGGGAACGGCGAGTGGTTTGAGGCCCCCTGAGTATGCGTACGAAACGACAAGTTTCTTTCCAGCCAGCTTTGGTATCGCGGCCCTCATGGCCTGGGCATCGGCTAGGGCTTGGAATGGATGGTACATGTCATCCTCCATGTTTAGGACCGGAATGGTGGCGTGCTTTGCGAACTCTTTGACGACCTTGTGGCCTCTGCCAATGTTCCATTTGGCAGCGTCGCCGTAGATCCTGATTGCAATAGCATCACCGTACCGACTTAGCACTCTGCTTACGTCGGATATGGCTTCAGTCTGGTATGCCACCATATCTTCTGGGAGGGCCGGAGTGTAGACGTCTTGTGGGCTGAGAAAGTGCGCATGGCCCCCGAGCTGGTACATGCCAGCTTCGAACGAGTTGCGCGTCCTCAGCGACCGGTTGTAAAAGAACATGAACAGAGTCTTACCAGGAAGGTAATGGTGCGGTTTACGCGCCCGGAACATTTTCCTTAAGACGTCAGCCGCGTTCAGAACCTTCTTGATCTCCTCTTGCGAGAAATCGTTTGTATCTAGGAAATGCTTTCCTTTCAGATCGCCAACGAATGATGCCAAAATGAATCCCTCGGTTTGTCACGGTCACTATTCGAATTAAGCTTTTAGCACCACGACGTGCGTTCCAGTTCTACCTTCTAGGGCCTCCGTGAGGCTTTCGAGTTTGGCGATTATCGCTCTCTCTCCACCGCTTTCAACGAATCTGATGGCGGCCTCGATTTTCGGTGCCATGCTGCCTTCTTTGAAATGGCCCTCTTTGAGGTAGTTCCTCAGTTTCCCGGAGGTGATTTCATGAATCATTTCTTGTTGAGGAGTTCCGTAGTTGATGTAAGCTCCATCTATGTCAGTTAGAATCACGAAAATGTTGGCTCCAATCAAAGTGGCCAAACGTTGCCCTCCCAAGTCTTTGTCAATGACTGCTTCTACGCCGACAGCGAGGTCGTTCTCTTCTATTATTGGGATTCCTCCGCCACCGGTTGATATAACTACGAACCCGGCATCGACGAGTGCCTTGATTGCCGATCGCTCTGCGATGACTTTAGGGTCGGGTGATGGGACTACTCGCCGGTAACCGCGGCCGGCATCCTCCTTGATAACCAAGTTCGGTTTTTCTTGCCTCAGCTTGGCAGCTTCATCTTTCGAGTAGAATGGGCCAATTGGTTTTGTTGGGTTCTGGAACGCAGAGTCATGTTTGTCGACAATGACTCGCGTTACTACAGCCACAACATATTTGTCGATTCCGCGGGTTTTTAATTCGTTCCTCAGCGCCTGCTCAATCATATAGCCAATGAACCCTTGTGTCTCTGCCCCGCAAGCATCCAGAGGAAAGGCTGGCACTATTGCTTTTGCTGCTTCATGCCTGAGAAGCGTTGCGCCGACCTGCGGCCCATTGCCATGAGTTAGGACTACTTTGTAGCCCTGCTCGATTAGGTCAGCAATCTTTGGGACAGTACCCTTTGTGTTTTGGTATTGTTCCTCGAACGTGCCCTTCTGACCACGTTGAAGGAGTGCGTTGCCGCCCAGTGCGATTACGACGAGCTTCTCTGCCAACTCTCTCACACCAATAACTCGAAGTGCAGACAGTTGCCAGTTCTAGGCCTTATGAACTTGTCACATTTAGATTAGCAACGCCTATTTACAACATAAAATCGTCCAACAGGAAAGACTGGAGCTCAACTGATTGCCCAAAGCTGACTTGTCAGGAAAGGATCTGATCACCACACAAGACTGGTCGATCGAAGAACTCGACGCCACCCTCAAAATGGCGCGAAAGCTGAAGGCCGATTATCACCGAGGACGAGTTCCACACCTTCTCAGTGACAAGACGTTCTTCATGCTCTTCTACGCCCCTTCAACAAGAACACGGGCTGCCTTTGAGGCCGGTATGACATACCTTGGGGGGCATGCCCAGTACATTGATGTCTCAACAACTCGTCTAGGATCCGGGGAGGCTGCGAAGGATGTTGCGAAAATGTACGAGAAATATGGACACGGCCTAGGCGTCCGAATTCTGGATTCAGCAATCGATTACGTTTACGGTGCAGGCATCTCCGTTGTGCGGGAGTACGCGGCGCACTCCGAAATTCCTGTCATAAACATGGCCTGCTGCACATACCACCCTACCCAAGGCCTGGCCGACCTGATGACGACTCAAGAAGCCTTGGGGAGAGTGAAGGGAAAGAAGTACGTGATAATGTGGGGGTACTCTACGAGCTTCCGCGGCCGGTGCAGCATACAAGAAGAAGCCCTTATCCTCCCACGCTACGGGATGCATGTGGTTCTTGCACATCCACCAGGTTTCGAGATCGATCCCAAGATTGTTGAGGTTGCGAAGTCGAACGCCAAAGCAGCGGGGTCCGAATTTGAAATCACAAATGACCTCGACTCAGCCCTTGAAGGAGCGCACGCGGTGTTCCCGAGAAACTGGGCATCCAACGAGTTGCTGAGGGTTGGTGCAAGGAAGTTTGGAAAAGAAAAGGAGCTCGAGTTGCACGAGAAATATCGTAACTGGACCTTAACCCAGGAGCTCTTGGACAAGACGGATGGTAAATCAGTTGTCACACACGTACTACCGGTTCTTCGGGGCGAAGAAGCAACGGACGAGGTAATGGACGGACCGCATTCAGTCATTTATCCACAAGCTGAGAACGGGATGTACACCAAAATGGCTGTGCTGGCCTTGACGATGAGCTGAATCGCTTATCGCGCTTCGGTATCCTGTTGACAAGCTCTCCAGGCAACAGGTGCGTTCCTATGTTTCCAATCGCGAGATTCTCTTGACCTTAGCAGCGTACACGGCATTTGTTGCTGTTAACGCTGAAACTCCCATGACTAATACGCCTACGATGTAAATCCAATAAGCTAACCCACCGGTTGAAGGATCGATGAAGGCCCATAAAGAGGAACCGAGGGTCGCGACGATAAGGCCAACGCCAGCCACCCAACCGCAGACACGTCTCAGCGTACCACTGACCGTATAGCAGTCAACGGCTAGAAGTACCAAAGCAAAAGCAGCTAGCGTAAAGATACCGAACATCGGATTGATGTTTGTGAACACGTCGTGGTTCGCAGCCATTGTTGAACCGAAAACATCCTCATGGAACTCGATGTAATACCCTTCAAATACGCTATTGATGACGGCCACTATCCATGTGCCCAGCAGAGTCAGCCTGACACTGTCCTTCCAGGACCTCCTTCCGTTGAGCTTGGCCAACGCCAAGGGAATCAGCGCGATCATGGCTCCGAGAGCCGTGATCGTCATGACCGTATCGTCACCCGCCATTCCATTCACACCGTCAGGTCCACTCGGAAAAATCGTAGGAGGAGAAAACGCGACGACAGCTTCTAGTACGAGGACAATCGATATCGCGATTATGCCGATTGAGGTTACCCACAAGCCAAGCCTGGCCACGTTCTTGCTTAGGCCTTTCGAGTCTAGAACCTTGAAACGCTGCGCGACCAAAGCAACAACTCCCGTCATGATTGCAATCCCCATCTCATGCGAATGAGAACCAACCAACGCACCAAGAAAAGTCTCCAAATCCCCGAACAACGGCACAAAACCTGAAAAGACGCCTGCTCCGAAAATCATTATCCAGAGATTAACGAATCCAATCATACCTGCAACGAAAGCCGAACCTACAGACATCAACGCTAGCCAGTATGCTGCACCTGCCTTCGAATATAGTGAGAGCTCTTTTCTATTCGGAACCATCCTGAGAACATATTGCGGCCACATCCGAGGTGGCAACGCTTTCATTTTCGGCTTGTAGGTTCCAGCTTGCTTTCGCGGCAAAATTACAAGTTGGACGAAGAGAGCCCCGCCCACGTCACCGATCAATATGAATGCTACAACAAACAACCCCAAGGGGATGTCCGTTACAGCCGCATCCAAAATGGGACTCAGGTAGAAGATGCCGCCAACAGCAGCAAAGAGAACAGCCGCGAAAGCTCTATACGCCATTGGAAAGTCAATCGGGGGTTCATACTTTTGGAGGTTGAAGATCGAAATAACCAGATATGTTGCGAGAGCTGCGATTCCAATCCCTATCGAATGAAAATAGAGTACACCGTAATAGGTGTCCAGGCCAGCAGGGAGACCCAAGAAGACGTAAAGCCCAGCCATCACCACGATGATGAGGGTGGTCGCCGAAGTCATTGCTTTCAGCGTCAACATGTAAGTGTGAGTATAGGTAACCTCGCCTACTTCCTCAACAGCCGTCATTCAGAATCACGAATTCGCTACGATTTGTAATGACTTAACATGTTCGATTATAGAATATAGATTATTCACAACCGCCAAGGAATAATGTAATGTCCTCTCACGAAGGGGTGACATCCCACCGGCCGTGGCTGACGCAATAGTCTACTCTACCGCCGGAGCCTACTCAGCTCGATTGATCACAAGCGACAAGAACTTGAAACAACTTCCGAGCGTGTAATTCAGTGAGTGCCATCCAGGAATGCCATGCAGAATAACACCGACAGTTGTTCCTCTCAATTGAACCCACGATATTGGGGAGTTCAAATCCCACCCCCGGCGCTTTCAGCTCCTCACCTTAAGTTTGATACTTTTTCCGTCGACTGAAACCTCGTAGCTTCGCTGATCGTACGTCTTGATCTCCGCCAGAATCTTCGCTGAATGTTCGATCAGTTTTAGGAAAGATTGAGGGAGTTTGTCCATGTCCGGGACGCTCCCGCCGAGTCTTGGTTCTGACTGCTTTTTTCCAGTGGTCACGTCGAACTGTGCACCATGCAGTGGACACGTGACAATGTTTCCTCTGAGGCCGCCACTAGAGAGCCGGGCGCTCGTGTGGCCGCATCTGTCATCGATCGCGTAGAACTTTCCGTCAACGTTCGCGATGGCAATTTCCCCGTCGTTCACCTCAACATGTTTCATTGTGCCTACGGGAATTTCATCAACATTGGCAACTTCTAGCCAACCCGAGGAGTCTGATTCATGCATTGTCAATTTCTATCACGCCCCCTGACAAGAGCAGTTAGCTATATATACTTGGTAGTAAATGCCAACTAACTAGGTAACTAGCACTTGACTAAGTCACCTCAATGCAGCGAGGCAGACTCTGATGTCCATGCTGCGTGGAATGATCTTCTGAAGGCTTGGACTTTGCCGGTGATTCATGCGTTGGGACTTGGAGACCCCGCTAGGTTTAACGAGCTAAAGAAAAGGCTCGGGGCGATAAGCGCCACAAGCCTGACGGAACGACTGAAGGAGCTTGAACAGCGAGGAATAGTACAGAGAAGAGTGTACCCGGAATCTCCTCCAAGAGTCGAGTATTCACTTACCAAGAAAGGGCGGGAGTTGCATGTGCTTCTACTCCAACTCGCCGCCTGGGTGCTTAGATGGAACAAGAAACCTGCCATAATCAGTGAATCAATAAAGCATCAAAAAACCCCATTGCTGCAATCAAGCTGACCGCATCTAACCTGACAACATAGACGCCTGCGATTCTTTGTGCAGGTCTGGTGCTGCGCACACGCATAAGAAAACTTCTCTCCAAACTATTTCGACCGACAAAGCGAGGATGAGGGAACTCAGCTAGCTTCTCTCAAGTTCACCATAAACCAATGTGCTGGGCACTTTGTTATGGCGGTTAAGGTCTCGACCCGATCTCAATGTACCCACTAACACGTGGGTTCGAGCTAGGAGTGCAAGTTTCTAGTTCCGTTTCTTGTCTTGTAGAAAGCGTGTACTGCGTCAGCAACTTGAACAGGCAATGCGCTCGTGAGTCTTCCGAGGGTTCTGATGATGTCTTGATATTGCAGAGCCTCAGCTACAGTAAAACCTCCTCCACTGTATGGTTTAGGCGGTAGATCAAACCCGAGAACTCCTAGAGCATGCCATGAAGTATTGTCGAGAATTCCGTAAGTTTCTGGCCAGGTCAACGTTAGCACTGCGCATGCGAGGACAGGGCCAAATCCTGGTATTCTGCACAATGCGCCGACGCGGTCTTCATTATCGGGCTGCATCAAGGCGATGCCTAGTTGCTTCTCTATTTCAACTGAGCCCTGTTCGATTCTTCTCCGCAACGGTTGAAGCTTCTTCCATCGTATGATGGAATTCACATCAGTCTTGGTCCAGAACCTCTTGCCTTCTTTTACTTGAGTTCCGACCTTGAAGAGATGCTCACTCAATGAAGTACGTTCGACTGCCTCAAGCTCTCTATATAGGCAGACTAATGCGTCGAAGTCTCGGACAAAATCAACTAAAACTGGGCCATAACTCCCTAGATCAATTCCAGATACTTGCGGCGGTTCCACGCTCTGTCACTCCTAGCTCAACGTTTCATAGCTTTTTCGAACAATGGTATGGCGGCAGTCATGGTTAGGAACGTGTAAACTATGAGGATGAGCAGGTCAGGCGTGATGACGGCTAAGCTCGCGTTGAGGATTATCACCTTGCGAAGGGCATCTGCTGCGTAGTAAAGTGGTAAAGCTTTTCCTATCAGTTGCAGCCATCCCGGGAGTTGGTCGATTGGGAATAGAATTCCGCTGATGAACATCATCGGAAATTGGAGAATCATTGTCATCATTTGGGCGGTTTCTTGGTCGGGAGCTATAGCAGTCATGATTATGCCTACGCCAACGAAACTTGCTGTTCCGAGCAACAAAACGACGCACATGATGATTGGGCTGCCGTATATCTGCACGCCGAAAAGCAGCATGGATAGTCCAAGGATGAGGAAGCCTTGAATTAGTCCGCGTACGGTTTGCGCACCCACTTTGCCAAGTATTATTGATATGTGAGGAATGGGTGAAGCAAGTAAACCGTCCATTGTTCCTTGTTCTTTTTCGCGGGATATTGCGGTTGCGACTCCTTGGAGGGAGCCAGTGATTACAGTCAGTGCCATGAAACCTGGTGCTAGGAATTGGAACGAGGATGAGACGCCGCTGATGAGAGGTATGTTGGTGACGGAGATGGGTTGCATGATGAATGTAGGGTTGATTTTGCCGTCGCTCATGTTGTTGATGTTTTGCGTGGACATGCTTGACCCAATAATGTTGAAGACGGCTGAGATTTCGGATTGAACGACGGAGGCGGTTGTCGGGTTCGTTTCGTCGACGGTCACTTGGACGGTTGCGGGCTGTCCTGCGGCTAGGGCGTCGCTGAAGCCTTGCGGTATGACTATGATGCCTTTGAGGTTTCCTTCCACAAGTTGGTTGCGGGCTGTCTGGTAGCTGGCGCTATCAGAAATCTTGAAGAGACGTTGCTGTGTGGAGATTTGAATGAATTGGGCGGCAATTAGGCTAGCCGTCTGACCATCATCCATCTGTACTAATGATACTGGGAGGTTGGGGAATGCGGTGCCTATGCTGCCTGTGGTTGGATTTGATTTTGGTACTGGCGGATAAATGTTGCCGAACATGCCCATCAATAGGAGGGGAAATAGAATGAAGAAGAACAGCAACATTTTGGACCGCCACAAGTCCAGAAGGTCGCGCTTCGCTATTCCAAGCGCGATTGGTATCAGCTTAGGTCGGCCTCGCATTGTTTACGCCCTCCCCATTGGAGACCTGAGTGCAATGCGTGCGGTCGCTGAATCTCTTAGCTCACGTCCGGTAAGAGTTAGAAAGACGTCAAGCAAGCTTTCTGAAGTGTATTTGGTCTTAAGTGCTTGAGGTGAATCAACCGCCATAATTTTACCATTGTCGATGATGCAGACACGGTCGGAAAGTTCGTCAGCCTCTTCCATTATGTGCGTTGTAAGGAGAATTGTGTGCCCGCGTTGTCTCAAGTCCTTAACCAAATCCCTGACGAAACGTGTGCTCTGCGGGTCCAGTGCGGTCGTAGGTTCATCCAAAAACAGTATGTCTGGATCGTGTAGGATTGCACGTAT
Organism: Bathyarchaeia archaeon; assembly: GCA_049513715.1. Classification (GTDB taxonomy): domain Archaea; phylum Thermoproteota; class Bathyarchaeia; order 40CM-2-53-6; family 40CM-2-53-6; genus FEN-987. Next base: position 157,255 of record JBEKVV010000003.1, read on the forward strand.
CACGTTCACCCTCTGCCTCATACCACTTGAGAAACCTCCCACAAGCTTGTCCTTGAACGGCGTTAGCTTAACCATTTCAAGCAGCTCCTCCGACTTGCGCCGAAGTTCGCTCTTCTCCATCCCGTACAGGCTACCGAAAAATTCCAGGTTTTCCAGCGCAGTCAAACGAGGATACATAATCATCTTCTCGGAAACTAACCCAATCCTTTCTCTAACTTCGTTCGCTTGGTGAACCACATCGAAGCCTGCAATGCTAGCTGTCCCTTCAGATGGAGTGAGAAGTGTGCAGAGCATTCGGATGATTGTGCTCTTACCAGCACCGTTTGGCCCCAAGAGACCGTAGATTTCTCCAGTTTGAATGCTGAGGTCAACGTGGTCGACCGCAGTGAAATTGTTGAATCGTTTTGTTAGACGATGCGTCTCAATTGCTTGGTCTGACAACGAAGAGACTGACATTTCTTCATCACTCATACTTCAACGCGTTTATCACATTCATTTTTGATGCTCTCCAAGCAGGATAAAGACCAGCCACAATAGCGATAACAACTGGGAAGAACAAGCTAAACAGAATCAGTTCTGGGCTAAAGACGGGGCTAGAAGCAAATGACGTTGAACTCGCACCTCTGGCTCCACCCCCAGCCCCGAACCCACCTCCGCCACCGCCGAAGAGGCCACCTCCTATCACGAACGATAATATGTAACCAGCCGCCGTACCGAGTAAGCCGCCGATTAATCCGATGATGATGTTTTCGGAAAGAAACATGGCAAGTATTTGGTCTCGTCTGAAACCTAGTGCTTTCAGGATTCCGATTTCTCTTGTTCGCTCCATTACTGCAACGTAAGTTGTGTTAGCAACCATTATTGCTGCAACGAATAATGACACGGCTCCTATGCTTCCGAGAAATATCGTTAATTGTCCGGTGATTGCTGATATGCTGCTTGCAATTGAGCCCGCACTTATTACTGAAATATCGGTGCCGTACATGCCTTGAATTTCCGATTGAACGGTTGCAACGTTATCTGCTGAGTCAACGATCACGTAGATTGCGCTGAAATTTTGAATTTTCATCAATATTTGTGCGGCTTGTAGCGACACGAATATGTTGTTGTCAACGTTACTGAATAGGGCGGAGCCATATGCCGCGAGGATACCTTTCACTAGGAAACTGAGGCTTGAGCTGCTTGAGCCTATTTTCATGGAAACAACTTGATTCAACCCAACCAATCCTTGACCTGATGTTGGATAAGCGATGTTGTATCCGATTGCGGCAGAAGTAGACTCGTATGAGTCTGGGAACTGCCCCTCTTCAAGCGCTAACCCTTTGAATATTACTGGGAGCGCCCTTGAATCAATTCCAATGAGTGTTCCTGAAACTGATTGACCTCCCACGCTCACGGTGGCTGGTCTACTGTAGTATGGGTAGACCTGTGTGACATATGGAAGATTACCTAACCGTGGAATATCTTGAATGGAAAGCGCAAAAGACGAGGAACTTCCTGAAAGGAAATTTGAGCCTCCAGCACGAACTATGAGAACGTTTGCGCCAATCTTTTCCACTTGAGCTTTTATGCCAACACTTAATCCGCTTGAACTTGCAATTAAAGCCATGATTACGGCTGAACCAATCATTATTCCAATAACGGTCATAGCGCTTCGGGCTTTTCGGTCAAGTAGAGCTTTAACCGCTAATTTGAGTAAATCATTTACTCGCATGGGGTCTCACATTTCATATTTTCTAGCGTCTCATTGCCTTTTCAAACAACGCTATGGGCGGCAGTTATGGTCAGGAACGTGTAGACCTTGAGTATGAGCACGTCGGGCATGATGACGGCCAAGGTGGCGTTGAGGATTACCAAGATTGATTCAGAGCTGAGCGAAGTCATTGTGTCCTCTTCCATATATCGATACGATACTATCTCATCGATATTGAGTTATATTAAAATAATCCGCTTGGTATATCGATCCGATAGTGATGGTCAATGGCGAAGGGATTCCAGACGGGCCCTTACGAGGTAATGTTCTTTCTGGCGTTGAAGGATGGACCAGCCTACGGGTATGAACTAGCTACACGGTTTAGGAAGATGACTAGAGGTCACATTAGGTTTAGTTTTGGTACGATCTACCCTTTTCTACGTCGCATGGAGCGGAGAGGAATAATCAAATCGACTCGAAAGGAAAGGTTGGGCAGAGTATACTACGCACTAACTCCGAAAGGCCGAACAGCTCAAGAAAGGGTCTTCAAGCAAATGAAGAAGTCGCAGAAGGAATGGGAGGAGAAGTTGCTCGGCATACTAGCGATGCACGCGGAAGTGTTTGGACGAAGATCGCTTCACGACCTGTTGGAACGTGGAAAGCTCTTGGCAAAGCCGTCATGATAGGGGGTCTGGTGAAAGCATGAAACGGCGCGCCTTCTCAATAGTTGGAGCAATAATCGCTCTGTTTGGTTTGGTATGGTTCCTACAAGGAGTCGGTGTTCTTCCTGGCAGTGTCATGAGCGGTTCACAATTCTGGGAAGTAGCCGGTGCAGTAACTTTCATCGTAGGACTCGTAATCATCACTTATTGTTTGAGGCCTTGATTGAATCCTGCATAATGTGCGTGCGAATCGCTTCGGCATCCGAGATAGGTCTACACCATACGTCGGTGGTACAGGTTTGACTACTACCGACCATAACATTCAGTGTAAGACATGCATTAAGTGAAGCGTGAGTGTAGTTGCCCGACGAGAAGAACCCGTTCAACCATCAGGATCCTGTGTTCGCGGAGTCAAGCACCACTTCATGATCCTGTGGTTTGCGAAGGCCGTTGAAAAGGTCTTTAGTCCCACAAATCGTGGGTTCCTATCCCACCGGCCCCACCACATGTGGCGATACGGCCGGGGCTCATGGCAGCTTCGGAACTTGAGATCTATTTCTACCCTTCCTCTTCCTTCCTCTTGCAGGGCGTCCTCGAACTCTATGATAACGAGTAGTTACACGGCGACCCTTGGATACAATCGTGCTGCGACGGCCACATTTACCGCTACTGCAATCAACAGGAACGCGAAGTCGAATGCCAGCCCATAGACGTTGGGGCCGTCGATGATCATTAGTGCTCTTAATGCGTCCACTTCATATGTCAGAGGGTTGATTTGCGATATCGATTGTAGCCATCCAGGCATTATCGATATCGGATAGATTGCGTTGCTCGCGAAGAAGAGCGGCATCGTAAGTATTTGACCGATACCCATGAACCGTTCCCTCGTCTTCACCAGACATGCAATAATCAACGAGAATGTCGAGAAAAGGGCCGAACCAAGAATGACGACCACCAAAACCCCGATGAGCGAGAGAATGTCCCAATTCAGATGCACGCCCAACGCGAGAGCCAACAAGTAAACAATGACGGCTTGAGCCAACCCTCGCTCACCTGCTGACAACGCCTTGCCTAACACGAGAGCTGAACGAGGCGCTGGGCTAGCCAAGAACTTGTGAATGATCCCTAAGTCACGCTCCCAAATCACCGCGATGCCGTAGAATATCGCGATGAAGAGAACGCTTTGAGCAAGTATCCCTGGTGCCATGAAATCTATGTAGGGCAATTTTCCAGTAGGTATTGCTCTTACGGTAGTCATTACTTCACCAAATATCAGAAGCCACAGCGCCGGTTGAACTGCGCGGGTAATCAGCTCAGTGAAATCGTGATGAAGTTTGCGCGCCTCAAGTTCAGCGATTGTAAGCGTGTCCCCGACAAAGTTGTTTAGAATTGTAAGATAGCTGCCAAACCTCATGTATTGCAATTCAACCGACCCTCCTTACAACGCGCCTCGTCCTCGAAACCTCTCGATAACCTCCTCCAGACTCGACCTCGTAGCCCGAATAGTATGCGAACACGTCATCAAGCGTCGCGCCGTTTCCAACCGATTCCTTAAGTTGAGCCGGCGTTCCGACCGCGGCCATCTTACCCAAGTGCATAATCCCTACCCGGCTACAAAATTGATCAGCCTCATCCATGTAATGGGTGGTTAGGAATATGGTAGTTCCATAGTCAGATCGAAGCCGTTGAACGTGCTCCCAAACCGCCTTCCTAGCTACCGGATCCAATCCAATGGTCGGTTCATCTAGGAAGAGAATACGGGGCCTATGCAACATAGCCTGCGCAATTTCGAGCCGCCGAATCATGCCTCCAGAATAATTACGAACCAGCTTATCGGACACTGCGGACAAACCCATAAAATCCAAAGCATCGCGAATGCGGCTGTCACGCTCCCTTCTAGAAATATGATACAGTTTAGCAAAGATCAGCAGGTTCTCATAGCCCGTCAGCCCCCCGTCGGCTGAAAGTAGCTGTGGCACGTACCCGATCACTCGTCTGACTTGCGATGCCTGATGAATTATGTCGAAACCAGCCACGAAGGCGTCTCCAGAAGTTGGCGGCAGCAAGGTCGTTAACATCTTGATTACCGTCGTCTTTCCGGCTCCGTTGGGCCCTACCAAGCCGAACACCTCGCCAGTCTCTACGGAAATGGTTAGTTGATCCACAGCGGTTAAGGCACTAAACCGCCTGGTTAGCAACTTTGTTTCGAGAACGAATCCTGCCTGACCTTCTTGTCGGCTGATAGATTCGACTTTAAGAGATGGCACTAGTCAACCGCCTTCCTGAAAATCCGTTTCAGCACTTGCATAGCTTCAATCACGGTCGCACGTTCAGTTGCTGAAAGCTGTCCAATTTTCTCCTCTAGGTAACTCGCAGCGGCCTCATGCGCCACCCGGAGCGTTGCGCGTCCGCGTTCCGTTAATGTAAGCGTCATACGCCGGCGGTCTTCTGGATGAGTTTGGCGAATCACTAAACCCTTCATCACAATACTGTCTACTAGTGCGGACATCGAGGGCAACGTGAGACCGATATGTTCAGCGACGTCAGATAATGACGTTCCCTCATGTCGGTTCAAGTAGGCGAGAGTGCGAAACTGAGGAACAGACACTTCTTTAGCGCCATGCTTTCGCAGCTGGGCTCGAATTGCACGCATTGCCAACGGCACAACGTCCAGAACCTCGCGGCCACACGCGCCAATTGACGTTTGAATCGTATTGGCACCCATGATATTTCGCTTTTCGAATGATTAGGGAAGCTAAGTATTTAATGCTCATCCCTAGGTACGCATTGCAGTAATTTGGGCCGCGCGTTAATTCCAGTCGTTGACGAGGGAATCCACACAGGACAGGAGGTAATGAGTAACGAACCTGGTGCAGTTCAACTTTTCAGGTGCCCATCTTGCATGAAAACTTGCTACTACCTATGCGATTATTGCAGGCGATGCCCAGATGTTGCGATTGCAGCGCCAATACGGACCCTGCCCTAACTCAAGGAGGAGACTGAAGCAATGCAACTCATCTACAAAGACGAACTCGGCGTTTTGTCTTGCGACAATCGAGTTTCTGTCAGTGTATACTTTCCTAGTTCATTAGATTAGATTTTGTGAGGAATAGATTTGGAACCCCATGTCGAACCTGAATTCAAGCGTCTACTAGTGGCTGTTGACGGTTCAGATAACGCGGCTCGAGCAGCAAAGGTTGCTGTGACTTTGGCTGAGAAGTTCGGAGCGGAGTTGATCGTTTGTCATGTTATTCCAACACCAAGCTACCCGCTCGCGCAAGCTGGCATGGTCGGCCCCGCAACGATACTAGGTGATTACTTCGCCGCTGCTCGCAAAGATGCAAAGAAGGTGGTTGACGAAGCTGTGAGGCTTGCAGAAATGGGGGGTGTGAAAGCGATCGGTGTAATACGCGACAACGTGTTCTCGGTCGTGGAAGCTATAGTGAACCTTGCAGAGGACAGGAATGTCGATCTAATCGTAATCGGGACTCGAGGCCTGACCGGTTTTAGAAGACTATTGATCGGAAGCGTCTCGTCAGGAGTAGTCGGCCACGCCCACTGTTCAGTATTCCTAGTTAGGTGAGGAGGAGCAGTAATCTTGGCTAGCATAGGAAACACTATCGGAGTCGAATCAATATCCCCGGTGCTTGGCTATGCGATTGAGACGCATGGTCTAACAAAGCGATTCAATAGTTTCACTGCGGTAGACCATGTGAACCTCAACCTGCCCAGCCACTTCAAGATAACCGAAAGTAGAAATGTCACCTATACTGCGTAACAATGCTCTTCTGCTGGCGTACCTCAATGGATTACAAGTGGAAGGCTTTCTCGGTAACGTCCGTCGGTTCCTTGATGTCGGCGGTTGACAGCACAATCGTTCTTCTGGCGCTGCTTCCCATTGCTGAAGAGATCCGCTCGGATTATGTAACGATGGTCTGGGTCGTGATTGCGTACATTCTGGCCAACACGGCTCTAGTTCTAAGTCTCGGCCGTTTGGCGGACATGTATGGAAGAAAACGAATGTACAATGTTGGTTTCGTGGTTTTCATAGTGGGGTCAGCGCTCTGCGGTTTCGCAGCCAGTGGGCTGACACTGGTAGGGTTTAGGGCGGTGCAGGGCGTAGGCGCCGCACTACTTGCGGCAAACTCCTTCGCTATTCTGTCCGAAGCCTTCCCTAGGGATGAGAGGGGAAGAGCGTTCGGAGCGAGCTCTATTGTGTGGGGTTCAGGGACGATTCTGGGAATAGTTCTCGGTGGTCTAATTATCACCTACACAAGCTGGCGTATCATTTTCCTGATCAATGTCCCAATAGGAGCGTTCGGGACGCTTTGGGCGTACCGAACGTTGAGGGAAGCCAAAAATGGTGCAGGGAAGCAGTCTTTCGACCTCCCAGCAACCACGGCATTCACGGTAGGGCTGCTTGCTCTGCTGCTTGGGGTTAGTTGGGGGCTTGTCTACTCGTGGGCGGACCCAATAACGATCGTTTCGATCACCGCTTCGCCGTTCTTCTTCTCATTCTTTGTTTACTGGGAGATAAGACACAGCAGGGATCCGGTGATAGATTTCTCACTCTTCAAGAACAGAGTTTTCGCACTGTCCATTGTCACGGCCATGCTTCAGTCTCTGGCGTTGTTCAGCGTCAACTTTCTGTTGATCTTCTACCTTGAAGGCATAGCTGGGCTTTCCGTACTCACCGCATCTTACCTGATAATTCCGATGGCCATTGTATCCTCCGTTGTGGGGCCTTTCGCTGGTTTACTTTCCGACAGGTTTGGTGCGAGGGTCATAGCTTCGATGGGGTTGGTTATCCAGATGGCGGTCTTATTCCTGTTGAGTCGACTAACGGCTACCACCACATTGTTGCAGGTTGGGATGATTGAAGGGTTCTACGGCCTAGGTGGCGGTTTATTCTGGCCTGCAAATACGAGTGCGATAATGGCTTCCTCGCCTCCGGCAAGGTACGGGGTGACTTCCGGTATTATGAACACTTTCAGGAACACGGGCATGGTGATGAGCTTCGTGCTATCGCTCACAGCTGTCACAGGCGTCATTCCAGCGTACATAGTCTACCAGCTCTTCATAGGGAACTTCTCTGGAACATTGGCGCCGAACTTCGCAGCCGCATACCTTTCAGGCCAAAGCTTCGCGTTCGAACTGTCCGCAATACTGTTGATATTGGCGACAGTCTTCTCATTAGTTAGGGGCAAGGAGACGAGGCAAGTTGCATCAGCCACTGAGGTCTAAGTCATGGAGCTTGGGCGAAACATCCACCTGATACCTGAGATAAGGGGAGCAAACACCTACGCGGTCTTAGGAGAGACTCAAGCCGGAGGTGAAGGTCATTTGACATTGATTGATACGGGTATGCCAGGGAACGCCCCCAGGATAATTGAGTTTCTCAAGTCGCTTGGCAAGGAGCAGATAGGCAGTTTAACCATTATTCTCACCCACCCAGACATAGACCATTCTGGAAGCGTTGCAGAACTCAAAGAGAAGCTAGGAAACGTGAAGGTAGCAATTCACGAAGCCGATGCTCCACGCCTCACCGGAGAAAAACCCCTCAAAGAAGTACGAGGGCTCGTCGGCCTGCTGTTCAAGGCAATGTCTCCGTTCATGAAGTTCAAGCCTGTGAAGCCAGATGTTCTACTCAAAGATGGAGAACAGGTAGACGGGCTAAGCGTGATCCATACTCCCGGCCACACGCAAGGTAGCATATGCCTGTACGGTGAAAGATTGAAGGCCATGTTCGCAGGCGACGCTCTTAGAACCGACAAAAACAGAAGGCCCAAGCTTCCTTCAGCGACCATGACGCTCAACATTGCCGAGGCGAAGAATTCCATAAGAAAGATTGCGTCCTATGAATTCGAACTCTTGCTTCCAGGCCACGGCCCGCCCATTCTTACGGACGCCTCCAAGAAGGTTAAGGAATTAGTCGCAAGCCTAGGTTAGGAATATCCGGCAAACAACATGCTGGCTTAGGAACGGCACTATTGGTTTTGCTTGCGAGTTCCCTTTGGCACGTAATCGAAGAATCTTTCGACTGTGTTGCCCGAAGTCCATTCTGTGCGGATCCTGGTTCTTTTCTCCACTCTGCGCATCTCTGACAATAGCATGCGATTGAGGGCTCGCGCGCTTTCTCCTTCGAGGTCTGCTTCAACTTCGAATCCGTTCTCGATCGATTTGATTGCTCCCTTACCACTAATGAGCCTCTCAAGGATTGGCCGGATGCCGGATGGATTATCACTGCTTATACGTGCCGATAGCCTGAACTTCTTATGAGTCATTATGGTTCTTTCCGTTTCGCACTTTTCGAATACACGGCTAGGCAGTCGTTCCTCTCTCGTACAGCTGGAAGTTTGAACTCATTAATGGTTCGCAGCGTCTCTGGGCGATAAGAATAGGATTGTCAGCGAACCTGTGAGGGGATCCCGTGGCGTGGGCCTTCGTGGGTTCAAATCCCACCGGCCCCACCACTTATGGGACTATGACAAACCATATTTAACCACGCCCTGCCCTTTCCATTCGAAAGCCCTTGCCTTACAAGAGTCTTGAGAGCTTCCTGACCAAGACTGACGATCCTTGTGTCAAGGAATGGATATTGAGCCTTAGAGAGGGCTCAAAGACCTACGTGCCATACGTTCTGGATTTTGTCGAATGGGGCAAGGCTCACAAGCATTGGAAATCGCCCAGCGATGATTTGCTTCCCCGCTGGAAACGACTGCGAAAGAGCAAGAATGAGGATGCCCAGAACGACTTTCTTTCAATAATACATGACTACGTTAGTGACAAGAGTGACAGGCATGGCAAGTTAACTGGCAACGTTGACCGCCAGAACTGTTGGGCGGCAATCTGCAACTTCTTCAGACACAAACACAAGTACAAGAAAATCGGCAAGCAGCCACTGCCCGATCTAGACCCGGAAGATGAAGACCGGCTATTCAGGATAAGCGAAGGGGACAAACTGAGAGCGCAGTTCATTGGTTCTATGAATGTGGACGAGGCAAACCTCATCATCGAAAACGCCCCAATGCCCTACCGAGCAGTCTTTGTGGTTATGCTTCAAGCCGGATTCGGTGGAGCTGAATTCCAGATATTCAATGAAACCGCTTGGCGTGAGATCGTGAAAGACACTGCAAACCCGAAGGAATTCCCGAAGGAACTCCGTCCAGGTTCCCTCGCCAAGGTGCAGATTCTACGCAGTAAGACAAGCCGAAGGCAAGCCCAGACGTACTACACCTATCTGACTGACGATGCGAAGAAATTGATCAGTGAGTGGCTTAGAATGCGCCCCGTCTGCGACCTACCTCACCTATTCATAATCAAGCAGAAAGGGAGAAGAAAGACTGGGACATACGCTCCAGTTACTACGCCACTTATCGAGAATACAATGACGGCACTTGCCAAGAGGTTCAACATGTTGAGACCGCAGGAATTGCAGATTCACCGCTATCACATAACGCCGCACAAGCTCCGCAAAGTCTTCGAAGGACTCTGTCTGACTAGCGGCGTTGACGAGTGGGCGGTTGACTTCTTCCTCGGTCACAAACCCAGTCGCTACAATGAAGTGCCCTGGACAACTCCGAAAAAGATGGAAGAAGAGTATCAGAGAGCCGTACCTACGCTGAATATTCTCTCAAGTCCTAACAGGGCGAGAAGCAAACAGGATATGATGCGTGTTGCACAAACGGAATTCAAGAAGCTGGTACTTTCTGAGAGGTTTCCGGGAAGAGAGATTACGCAAGATGATGTTGAGGGCAAGAGTATGGATGAGATTTTCAGGATGACTCGGGAGCACTCCCGGGGTCGTGAAAGGCATGCAGACAAGGTGAGAAAGCAGAAGGTCGTGTCTATGAAGGCACTTGCCAAGTGGGTTGACAGCGGCTGGGAGTTTGTGCAGAAAGTGTCCGATAAGCAGGTGATTATTCGGTCTCCGCCATCCGCTTAGCCTTTGCATCGAGCATCCTGCCGTAAGCATCGAGCATGACATCATACTCCCATGTTGCAACCGTTTCACGCTTGTCTGACGAAATTGTATCCTTTAATTCGTTATCAATGGGAATCCAATCCCTAGCCCACTCTTGGAGCTTCTTGAGATTCGTTGTTTCCTCACGCACGACAGGTCGCACCTTTCGTTTCTGTCGCTTCTTTCTGAGAGGTTGCACACGAGTTCTGTGTTTGAGTTGTGATCTTGCAATTGCCTCTAACGCCTTCTTACGTAGAAGCTCACTGACCTTCTCTGAGGGCACTAATGCCAAGTCTCCCAGCCCAGCGATTTGCGCCGCCGTGTAGCCCGCCGTTTCAAAGAAGACAAGTCTGCCCGAACGCAACAGTTCGTTCGCTCTTTCCTTTCCGGTCTTGGAAACCTTGTCCTCTGACAATGCTAACACAACCGTTATTCGTTGTTGGTTTCTTATTTCTGTTGCAGGGCGGTAGTTCTAGCATATACTCACTCCAAGTCCGAAGGGATTTTCATGTTTGCATCAAGCAAATCCATTCTGAAACGACACATTTTGAGCCGTTTTGCTAATCCACAGACGACGGGTTTCCTCAAAACCGAATCTAACCCTCTGAGTAAAGAGCATGCCAAGTACGATGCTCTGCCATGTCAACCAACAGCCCACTGTAGGACTGGGCGGTTATAACTCGACCACATTTCGGGCAAGTCAGTCTGAAAAGCCGTTGACCTTTTCATTTACAATGATGTCCGCTTCTGGCATGCCTTCTGCTTCGTGATTGGTCATCCATGCTCTCCTCGAAATTGCTGGTGATTCGCAAAACGCTTTACTTCGCAAAGGCTAAGGGATTCGTGCATTAACACTGTCCTGCCGATAATCCTTGGAAAGTCCGATACGTAAATTCAGCTATGGACGTGTGACCTTAAGGTACGGCGGTTCGCTTCCTCGACCGCAGATCATGTGGGACGGACTTGATTTGGTCAATGCGCTGCGGACACCCGTTCCTACCGATGAGCTAGTGCATGATGTGTGTGAATTACTTTGTATTCTACTCAAGTCCGACAAGCACTATTGGCATGCCACATTGAACCGATTCTTCGAGGCATTCACACCCACCTGGAAGTCCCTAGTTAGAGAAGGCAAGATCAGTGACGCCGCTTCAATGTGGATTCACGTTTTGAGTTCTGTGCGGGCGTGGGAAAATCGCTCCGGTAATCTCATCCACAAAGGAACCCCCTATTACTTTCTCGGAGCGACATACCTTTACGGGTACGATTTCGATCGTGGTCTTCGATACATCTTTGACGCATTCGAGGAAGATAAAAGAGCAACTTCGGGCGATCCAACGTTGTACAAAGCGATGCCTGCATACAAGGTTGCATCGCTCATCGATCAACCTGACAACTATCTGTATCCAGAACTTGTCCTGCCTGCACGAATTCGTATTGACGGATTTCTGAAAGAATATCGTTCTCGCTCAGGTTCCACCATGCAAATGGCAGATTTTGAGAGTAAGTTTCTGAGCAATTCAGTGTTCGAGATTCAAAAATTCTTCTTTGTATACTCATTGCTTGAAACAATCAAACATGAAGCGACGTGGGAACCCGGCTCCGTACGAAATGAATTCTCGGAAATGAGAAATCGAGATTTGCTATTCGATCTCTGCATAGTGGTTGACGAAATCCTGAGGGTCAGATTCCCCCCTGCAACATTCATTTCTGCAGGAGTCTTCAACTTGTGCAGGAGCAAAGGCTGGGTCACTTTGGATAGTAATTCTACTCAGCTCAATCAGAATTTGAACCCGAAGGTGGCTGAATTTCCTCCTACTCCGACACCAAGGCCAGATGTGGTTGTACCAACACTACTCGACAGGACAATGACCTATCGTGGAGCGCATCTTTCGCAGGAAATGTCGTGGATGCTACTTGCATGGCACCTAAGGAACTATGCAGCACACGATCTCAGCCCTCAAGGTGTACTCGTTAAGAGGCATAATGAAATAACTCAAGCGCTGATGAATGCTCTGTTTACAGCAATAGAGTGAATTTCTCTTGGTAGAATAGCTTTGACGGAGGGTATCTCCTCTTGTCGCTGATGATACGCCGTCTAGTTTTTGGTATCCTTGTGGCACTAATCCTTTTATTTTTTGCTTGGTTGACCTATGCATTTTTGGCTGTAATTCAGACTAGCGCTGACCGCATTAACTTGGGAGTTTTTCTTGCCACTGCAGGCGCCTTGATTGCTTCCGTAGCGTTCAGTTTCTGGGACTCGTATCTGGAAAGACCAGAATTGAAAATCCTCTTCGACTCAGACGCTGATCATTATACACCTCAACTTACAATTTTCTCTCAAGAACAATCGACCGACGGCAAGATTACAATTAGTCAACAGGAAAACCGATTTCTGAGAGTGAGGATTCATAATGCTGGCTCTCGAACTGCAAAGAGATGCTTCGGACAGCTTGAGCTGATTGAAAGATCAGAAGGAACTCACACTTTATCCAAAGTTGAGAAAACTCTCTATTGGGCTGAAGTCCCACAGTTTCCAAGCATTCCTCCGAAAGCGAAATTTCCGCTCAATGTTGCTTACTCACGAAAAGGACTAGTTATCCCATTTGAGGGCGGTTGCGATAAGAATGTCAGAGCGTGGATTTTCACTAAGGAAGCATTCATGAACCCGAAAATTAGGATGCAGGACGCCATGTGCCTCGGTGAGTACAAAGTGAAAATAACAATCTTTTCGGACAACACGAAGCCGAAAGAGGAAAGGTTCGTTATACACGTACCCGAAAAATGGGATGCCCTGTCAATGACTCACGTAGATTGTTAGTGTGAAGATGTGAAAATCTCTTCTCTGCGACTGGAAAAACGAGAGCCGCAAGGTGCATTGAAAAGTGGAAATCGAAGAGCAGCAAGAAAGCGAATACGAGGCATCAAGGCGATATTTTGAAGCATAAACCGGTGTGGTTTTCGATTTGCGTTATGGCAGGGTTCATATTCTCTTTCGTTTGGCAGGCTTATGTGACAACAGATGCGATAGTTAGACCATTGTGTCTACTGGGCGGGGTACAATGAGTTATTCGGACGAGGTCGTAAACGACGTGTACGACAAGAACGGTGGGTATTGCTCTTACTGCCGCAGGAAAATTCATTTCCGAAATTACGGTGGAGGCGATGCTGTTGGTGGCTTCCCCACTACTTTACGACCGGTCGATCTTTAGGGTCTATACGATTCTTCGCTGGGTCGCTCATTTGTTGCGCTGAGTCTCCTCAGCATTCTCATGGAATACGTCGTTCGTGGCACAATCAGGCTGGTGTCGGGATAGGCTATCAGGACTTCCAATGTTCACGTATGTATTCCGCAGCTTCTTGCACGTTCAGTGGTTTGCATGTATTTCCCACTCTGATGTAGAATTCAGGTGTTTTTTGTTCGTTCCGACAGTAAACAGCGTGACCGCTGGGATCGACCTTTATTCCCAGAACGGTTTTTCCATTCAGTTCAGCCCATGACAGGTGAATGTTCATGCTGTCTTGAGCATTCATCGGGCGCTGATTTCCAAATAAGCTCATGAGTTTCTGTTCGTATCCGTCCTTGTCAGGTCTCTTAGATAGACAAGGAAAGTCTTTCTCTAAACCGAGGATTTCACCGTTATCTGCGACTCCAATTATCAAGGTGCCTCCTCTGGAGTTCATAAATGCACTGAGGTCTTTTGCCACGGCAAACTCAAGTGATTGATTGACCTTGTTGAGTTTGTAATCCCACATTAGCGAAGATTTGAATTCTGTAGATTCCCCTTCGCCTCTCTTGATTACGTCCTCAATTCGTGCCTCACGTGGTGTTCGCAGTATTGTTTGGGTTGTCCGGCGAACGATGACTCTGTCTCTTAGGCTTCTCATTGTTGGAATTAGTGCTTCGAATGAGCCGCTACCTTGCTCGTAAACCTTGTCGGTAATCATGAGGTACTCCCATTTGAGGGGTTGCTTGACTCCTTGGGGTAGTTCAAGGTTGTTTGCGCTCTTCGCCCATGTGTAAGCTGCTAGGGCTTTCGTGCCTACGTTTTCATTGTCGAGGTCTTTCTCTGCTTTCGTTTCGATAAGGTACATCGCTTCTTTCGTCTTCACGAGGAAGTCGATCTCGTAGTTCCTTAGTATGCTGAATTCGTCTCGATAGGGAATTTTGAGTGCATGCTTCTTGTCGAGCTTGGCATAGGCGATTACGTCAACCGAATTCTCTAGTGTGCGTGTCATGAAGTTTCTCTCGAAGCCTCCGCCTTTCGCTGCCACAGCCTGTTTCGGGTAGATGCATTTCCATGTGTCTACTGCTGTTTTCTCTCTAATGTGAATTTGTGCGACCGAAGAGAGTGGTTGCCATTGACCGGTCTTTGTGTAGCGTATTTGTCCCATCAATTTGATTAGTCGATTCCGGACTTCCTTCACAATGTGATCGAACACCAATGGATCGTTAAGCACCGGGTAGTTTTCTGCGAGGCTGAAATCAATGTCTTTACCAAACAGTTGGTAGGAAACGTATCTGTCTAAGACTTCAGTGATTTCGGCTAAATGCCCGGTCAGCAGTGCCGATTTTCCTTCCTGCGCAATAGTCTTAGTTGCGTTTGCCAAGAAATAATTGTAGTCAAAATACCGATTTTCCAGCTTCCACGTTTTCACATGTTTGCCTGTATCCATCTGCGTCTCCGTAACGAACAGCTTGCTTCTTGAACTACGGAAGGTCTCGAAGTCATCCAATAAGGGGAAGGGGGGAAGTGTCTCAATCCCGATCTCCTCAATGTCAGGGAACTTCCCCTGTTCAAATATCTGAATTGGCCAGTACAAGTCAAGTTCAGGAATTCTTGACGGAATCGCATCAACGGCGATTACAGAACCTGTTACTGACCCCGTAGTTCCGGTGCCGATGATATATCCCTGCTCTTTCAGACGTTCGTAGAAGGCTCGGAACCTCGGATGTTCAACAATGAAGAGAAAATCGTATGATGAATTCGGTTGCCTGTTACCCTTTATTGCCTCTAGCGCTTCGACCTTCTCCTGCCAAATTGCTTCATTCTCATATTTCGGAAACATGAGCCGTAGCCCTCTGCCAACGATTTGCTCCAGTAGCAGGTCAGCTTCTGCAGCACGCAGAACAACTATGACGCAGATGTTCTTCCTGTCGAAACCCTCTCGAAGCATGAGGACGGATACAACTACGTTTAGAGAGTCGTTGTTGTAGTCTATTTTATTGAGCCTTAGACGTGCCTCCTCCAGCTCCTTGTCGCCAAGCCCTGTATGAATTCTCATAACCTTTGTTTGATCATAGGGTTTGTTTTCTGGAGTAAAGAGGGTCTCCATGTGACGTGCAACAAGGTTAGCTACCTCCGTTTCTTCGCAGAGGATTAGCATCACGGGTTTCTTCTCAATTTGTTTCTCATGGAACTCGGTCGCTATCTGTTCAAGCTTTGTTTTCCCAATCAGGAGTAGAGTCTTTTGACCTGGCGAGAGACCTATCAACTCCCCAACTCTCTTACCTGATTCGGGCGGTTTACGTGCCGCCTTCCATTCTTGCCCAGACAACATGCGTAGTTCGATTGTTTCGCCGCCAATCGGTTGTTTTTCCACGAGAAAGAGCTGTTTAACCAGCATCTGGCGGCTCGCCAATTTCAGATCGTAGTCGTAAACTATGTGCGAGAAGTAGCGTTTCTGCGTGCCTGACCCGAAAAATGGCGTGGCGGAGTAGTCGATTTGCATGAATAGCTTGCGTTTCACACCGTATCGTTCTATCATTCGTTTATTGAGTAAAGTGATAAATCTGCGCCAAACAAGCTCTATGTCCCCTTTCCCCGTTACGGATGCCGAGTGGACATGATGCGCCTCATCGTTCATTATGACAATATCAGGGTGTTCTGTTAAGAAGTCGAGAAGAAATTCTCCCCTTGGTTGTTCTTCAATCTCTTCCCCCGTGATTTGTTCCCAAAGAGACTCCTTGTCTGTCTTCAGTTGAAACTGCTGCCAGTTCGTAATGAAAACAAAGGCACCGTCCGGAGATAATCGGTTGGCTCTCACGTCAATTGGTTCGAGTAGCTCGAAATTGAAGTCTGTTCTCCATTCGGGTGGTACAAACAGCCCTCGGTTGACATCCGCCTTCTGTATGTCTCGCAGACCACTAGTCGGATCAACCGAACCCTCGAAAGCATCGAAAATGCGATTCAGAACCTCATGTCCAGGAGTAACGATCATGAAACGGTTCGAGTACCAGTCTTCTGAAGTCCCACTCGCTGCCGGGGGTTTCTCGTTTCTTAGCACGTTGAAGTATTGCCAAACGACTAGTGCGATGAGCACCCATGTCTTTCCAGTTCCAGTTGCCATCTTGAGACAGTCTTTGATGAATGGCGAGGCTTCAACTTCGTCCGAGAATGCTTTGCTCCAGTTCAGCGCATCTGGCGCCACCCGTTGATACAGCTCTTTCAACGTGCGAGCCTGAAGTATCTCATGACAGTAAATAATAGTCTCAATAGCACGACGTTGGCAAGCAAAGAATTTCTCAGACGCTTCTTCTGGTCTGTCAAACCAATAGTGAAGCAAGTTGTATGTTGTCTGTGTCACTCCATGCCATCCTTCGTCACTCCAAGCCTTCACTTCTCCGCTTTCACCGTCTTCTCCGTTAAGGCGAGCCGCCAACAGAAGCTGCTCGAAAAGGAGTACCTCCCGAGGCATATTATTCACCTCAAGTCGGCTGAGCATGTCGCTGTGGCATCATTTCCGAAAATGTCAACAGCACGTATCGCAATTGTATATTTCTTGCCCGTGGATAAGTTATGCGCCGTACTTAGAGGGACTTCCTTGATTGCCTTTCCAAACCCCCTGAATGCTTGCCAAGATGACTTGAACGTGAAGCCGTCATAATCCCAATCGATCGCCCAATAGTCCAAGAGAGCTGCGAAGTTCTTCTTCACAACTTCTTGAACTTCCTCTCTAGACTTCTCATCTTCGACTGGTAAATCGTATAGAATGTATCTTTCAATTCCGACGCTTACGGTTGCTTGTCCTTTCGAACGTTCTACTTTCGGTTTGGATAACTTTAGAAACGGCTTATCGTGGAAGGTCACTTTACCTGCTAAAGAGTCGATATCTTCTGTGCTACTATGCGTTTTCAAATACTCGTAAACTTCTGGTGGTATTGTTCGGTTAGAAATCTCAACTCTCATCTTCCGCAGGATTGGGCGTAGGACGGTCGCAAGGATTTCCTCATAATTATATTCATAGTCCCAGCCTAGAATTACTAGGCGCTGATAACCTGTTCCGTCTAGGGTCTCCGCCAAGTGAGCAAGTTCCTCGGTCTTCTTTGCCGTTACCGCTCTGTCTGGGTATCCGACATAAACGAGTTCATTGACGCCATCATCAGCTTTCTTCGTTCCAAGTTCCGGAAAATCCTTACGAGGCATCGCGCCGTAGAGTTTCAATACAATATGCTGCATTTCAAAGATTCTGCCGCCCGAGAGATAGATCATGTGTCTTTGATAGTTGCCTATGTTCTCAAGCAGGAACGGACGGGAGTCCAAAGTGACTAGTCTATTTCTTGAGATTTGAATTGCGGTCTTGGAGAAATCGCATCCGATCCATCGGCGTCCGAGTCGTTCTGCCACTGCAGTGGTCGTTCCCGATCCAAGGAAGAAGTCCGCTACCAAGTCCCCGGGGTTTGAGGACGTGCTGATTATTCGTTCAAGCAACTTCTCGGGTTTCTGCGTATCAAAATCCAGTCTCTCAATGGCCATTGGGTTGACAATGGGTATGTCCGTCCAGATGTTTTGAATCATTTGCCCCTCATATTTATCCAGGTAAATCTTCCGATAGATGCGTCCACTGTTGGCTTGTGGCATCACTAGTTCATTGTTCTTGAACATCTCTTCCATTCTTTCTTTGGAGTACAACCATCCTTTGGGCGGAGGATGAACGCCATGGAATTCATAAATCAGATTACGCCTAAGCAGCGGGTTCACTAAGGGAGATTTTCTATATTTGCCTCTGCCATCTCCATCGTCGAACACGAATCTCTCCGCAATGTATTGCTGAGTATTCGGATCATCTTTTGAGTACAGAGGATTGAATACACGCTGATCTGACTTTGAATACAGAAATATCGCATCGTTCGTTATGCCGAACCGATCGGTTTCCCAAGCTTGTGTTCCCTTTCGTTGCCAAACAATTTCATTGACGAAATTATCTCTCCCAAAAATCTCATCCATGATAATTTTGACGTAATGCCCGACATGCCAATCAATGTGCAGATAGATGGAACCGTGCTGCGACAGAAGTTTCTTCATCAAATGCAATCTGGGATAAAGCATGTCCAGATAAGAATCAATTCCACCCTCCCAGTAGTCCTTGTAAGCGAGCCGCTCGATGACCGATGGGGACATGGTCACTTCCTCGCCGTTCATTTTCACAGTGTAGTAGTAGTTTTCTCCAGTCCAGAACGGCGGGTCGATGTAGATTAGGTCAATTTTCCCTTCATATCCTGATGCCAGCAACGCTTGCATGGTGAGCAAGTTGTCCCCCCAAATGAGCCTATTCATTTTCGTACGATTAATCTCAACCTTAGATATGTTAGCGAAAAAAGTCGAAATTCTTTGTTGGTCTCTGTTCGGGTTTGGCAGAACTATTTCGGCAGTCTGGAATTCTATGTCTTTAGGGTTAGGTGCCCGCTTAGGCTTGGTGTCCCAGACCAATCTTGCTGAATCTTTTTTTCTCTTCTCCGGGAGCTGTTCTAGGTTTATGCTGGCTGCCGTCAAATCACGTCCGCTTTCTTGAGTTTTCATGCTGATTCATCAGGCAATTACATATCTGCGCAGGTTGGAGAATAGGGTTTGTGGTTCGATACAACGGGATGTATCTGAATTTCGAATAGCCCCGACATTTGTCCGATCGCCGCCAAAAAAGGCGGGGGCTGTAGAATCATACGCAGGCAACCTTTGTAGACAGCCTAGGATATTCAGAGCAGATTGCAAGGTCTCAAGTGAGCGCATGATGAAGAAAGAAGGCTTCCAAAGAGTAAGTGAGGAAAATGTCGAGAAATCCCAATAGGGCAGCTCGTAAAGATTTTCTAGTTGAGAAGGAAAAAATCGAAAATTTGCAGGTTCAGGTGGCGAATATGCTTGAGTATGTGAGGATTGAAGTGAAAGCCGCAGAAGACGAGTACAACTTTAGTCCGGACAAGGGAGTTGCCAGATACATGAGAGCGCTTGGTAGACTTGAGGGAATTCAACAAGTCAACAAAATAATTGTCAAGTTTTTCGGTGATAAATGACCACAATCAACTAGGTTGTCCGTGGGGGCGGCATGTGTCGGAATGCGTAACTTCCAGTACATCTATGTAATTTGGAGTCTTTCGGAGTATTCACAAGTACATTTGAGTCAGCCAAGTACCAAAGTTTACTTGAGGATCATTGGAGTAGTTTTGATCGTCAAACCGGGCGGACGGGCGGGGTTAGGGGAAGGAGTAGCGAAAGCGACCGAGCCGGGGAAGTCTAAGCGATTCACACGAAAGCGAAAAACGGTGTAAACGAAAGCAAAGGGGACGGGTCGAAAGTGCTTGCGTGTAAAGTAAAGACACCGTTGCTTAAAGTGAGGAAAGAGCGAGTCACGACAATGAGAAATGGGGTAAAGTGAAAAAGGAAAATCAAGCCAGGAGGGGGCAAAACACACGAACCGAAAGCGAACGTAAAGAGAGGAAAAAAGCGGGGGGCGATAAAGCAACCGAGAGGGTAGTAGTGAATAGAAGAATGTGACCCTCACTTTTCGCCCTCAATAGTGGGGATGGAGACAACGACTATGTCTATGTATGCTGAAAGCCAAGAAGGTAACTGATTTTTCAACTCTGTTAGGATCGGTTCGGATTCCTTCGAGCAAACCATCTTTACACGTTCGATGTCGTAGCTGAATGGAGTGATCATGTTTGCTTGTACTTGTTCTGGATGTGCTCGCACCTCTTCGTCTGTCTCTATGTTCACGGCGTTGCATCCGAACCATTTGAACGAGTCGCTGCTTGCTCTGTCGAATATGGCTCCGTCAAATCTGTTTAGACCAGGCTGTTGTTGAATGGATAGGTAGAGTTGTGGTCGTGGATGTTGGAATGTCTGGAGGAAAAATGCTAACTCCATTGCTACGTGCATCATGCCTGTGTTGTCGGTGGATGTTGGAAAGAAAATCTGTCGTGCGAATGGAGTCAGTTGATGTGTGGGTGGAGGGTGACCACGGTGCCCCTCCCACTCTTTTTGTGTGAGCTGGGTTTGCGAAACGTAACCTGATCTGGTCAGTTTCTTTAGAACGTCTCGAACATCTGTGCTCTTGAAGCGCTGTATTCGTCCTCGAATGTCTGTGATCGTTGCTTGCCCGATTGTCTGGTTGAGGGAATAGATACCGCCTAAGACATCCCACGTGTCAGGTACTAGGTCTTTTTGGTCATTAGTCAGTAGATCGAACGTTCTACTTGCGAGATTTGAGTTCTTCTTGATTTGATCTGCTTTTTGGATTAGCACTTGGATGTCCAGCGAGAACTTTCTTCCCTCGAATGTGTCGGATTGCTGAAGAGCCGGGGTCGTCGGTATTGGTTGGCTTCGCTTTTGTGATTCTTCTAATGCCGCTACTCTGTCTGCAATTTTCTTGACTTCGAGATTGGTATCTTGTTTGAGTACGTTGAGATCGCCCTTAACGTTCTCGGATAGGAGCCACAGCGTGAAGTTGGAATCCTGTTTCATCTTGCCATGTGCTTCTCTGTTTGCTTTAATGAATTCGTCTAAGCTGTATTGCAGGTTTTGTTGTTCGTCTTGGTGGAGTTTCTGCTTACCTTCGAGTGTCATTAGCGCATTTTGTGTTGCTGCTTCGGCTTTGGTGCGTTCACTCAGTGATTTCTCAATAGCTTCCGTCTCAGCGTCGAAGAGGCATTCGAGTTCGTGGACTCTCCGTTCTAGTTCCTTGTCTCTGCCCAAAAACTGGCTGAGCTTTTCATTTTTCGTAACTATCACCCCCTTTTATAGACACTATATAGGATTTGCTAAAGCTTTATAAAGGCGCGGTTATCCCCGAAAAACGGCGAGAAATTCCCAGTAACAGCACAAATCTTCCTTTAACTCGTAGATCCAGGGTGCAGTACAGGGACGAAGCCACTGCATGAGTGCCGATGCGGAAGTCGAGTTTCTCCAAGGCTTGCTTGAGGAGTATAAGCTGAAAGTTCCTGAATGGAGGAGTTATTGTGTGGGGCTATACCGCTCCAACGAGGAGAGAAGCGTTGTCCTCCAACATCACTTGGGATGGTATCATTATACGGGAGAACAGGACGAATTTGAGAGTGAAAGAGTCAAGCAATGTACTAAGCACATTCAACATTTTATCGCTAGGGTCAGAGAAAAGGGGTTCCTGGTCTCACAACGGAAGAGACATTCATCTCTTGGACGGGGCGGATGGTATGACTTCTGGAAGATTTCCTTGCAAAAAGACATCGAATTCAAACTTCTTCACAAAGACGCTTTAAGCGACGGGCTGTCGAAATATCTCAAATCGGCATAACATGATGCTACTTCATGAACCAGTCTTCGTCAATTCTCGAAATCAGCTCCAATGCAGCTCTGAAAGCCTGTTTACCTTCTTGCGGACTTGCGGAGTATTTGCGGTGGACGATCTTATCTCGAAACTCCTTGGTTGTACTATGCCAAGCTGAATGTTCTCTCGGAAATTGTGCTGATAGAGTTTGACCGATAGCTTCTCGATACCACGTCGATACTTTTTCGTCTATCGTCCGTCTCTGAACCCACTCAACAGTCTCGGGTTTCATCTGGAGTCTGTTCACAAGGAAATCGTCAATAAACAATTCAAAAGCCATTTCAGCACTGACGATTTGCATGGTCGGATCATTTTGAAGTTCATAACCCTTCGAGTCAGCGAGTGATTGTTTCCAGGAAGCGGCTTGATGACCTATGGATTCGCCAAATGCGAGCCAACTCACGTCAACTGCAGTGAGGAATGTTGGTTCGTTATTGATACCGGTCGAGCTGAGAATTTGGAAACCCTTCGATGTAGTTCCACAGGGTTCTACGTATATCAGATGTTTTTGAGGTGTAAGGAACACCCTGAAAACTTTCTCAGGAATCGTGTTATATTCGACGTTTGCGACCTGCCCGACCCGAATTTCAACTGTTCCCGAATCGAACCAAGAACTTCTGATGATGTATTGAGCGAAGATGTTTTCCGAATAAAAATGATTCAGAATTCCCTCAGATACGCTGAGTTGGTGTTGACATTGGTGGCAGGTAAGCACCTCATTTCGGATCGGAACCGGGAAAGCGTTTGAGTCAATATCCCAGTTGCGGCTACAATTACCACATTCCACGAACAATCGAAGACCTTGAGGCAAGGTTCTTTCCCAAGAGTGGGTGGATTACTCACTATGATTTCGCTTTTTCGCAGTGCGCCAAGCTTCTACTTGCTTTGCCCGAAAGTTCGAAGAGGTTATCTCCGATTTCGATTTGACAGCAATTCAAGAACAGTTTGCGATCAGTCACCAGGGAAAAAGTGACAGAATTCTCACAAAACCGTAACGCCGTAGCACCAGGCGCATAAGAGATAATCTGCCACTTTTTCAAATGACACTCCGAGGGCCAAGAGTCTCTAAATATGAGATTCTCAGACTCTCCTTTGGTAGTTTTATGATTGTTTTCTTGGGAGCAGGTGCTTCGGCTCCATTCGACTTCCCGACGATGCCTAAACTAGTACATATACTGTGGAACCATCTTTCTGGCAACGATAAAACCCTCTTCAAGCTTCTATGCGCCTCCAAGAATAGTGGAGATACAGAAAATGTTCTGATGACGATCGAGCAAATCAGTTCTATAGCAAACAGTCCAATTGCTGCAATATTCAAACCGTATCAATTACCCCCAAGGATAGGCAGATTAGCTCTGCCAAGATTGAACTTCGAAACACTGGTACAGAGTCTTAGAAGCCTTCGTGAGCACATGTACGATGAAATCTTTGAGGTTTACCAGACGAAACCTATGACTCGATTGAATTTCGAGCTTTACTCGGAGTTGTTCTCGATCATAGGAAAAAAAGCAGAGAGTAAAGGTCACTTGGTGTTTACAACAAACTACGACACGATTATTGAAGACTTCTGTGCGGCAACCCAACGGTACGAACTTAGAGATGGATTTGAGCATGACACCACTAGCGGTAGACACCTTTGGAGTGATCTATCATTCGACCGACCAGTATCTTATGCTCCCAAGCCCACGATCAAGTTGTTCAAGGTGCATGGATCGTTAGGCTGGAAGGAGAGCATTCCCTATGGTATAGAAAAAGTAACACTTGAAAAAAGGGTCGAGTCCAGTCCGACTAGTGTGCACACTAGAGACTTGATCATTTACCCAGGTAGTAAGAATCCCCCTGATCGGCATCCCTTTACTTACTTGTATGATCGTTTTGAAACAGAAATGAAAACTGCTGATCAGTGCGTGGTGATTGGTTACTCGTTCAGAGACGACTACCTGAATAGGGTTTTCAGGAATTTCATTTTCTCTCAGCAGAAAAGAAAGAGGCTATACGTAATTAGCAAGACATCGGAAGAAACGCTGTGGAAAAACCTTCTGGGGCTCAAGCGCAAAGCTGCTTTGAAGCACTATGTTTTCAGTAAGATGGTTATCCCTATTCCCTGCCACTTTGGAGAGAACGGCTGGTCTAAGGAAATCACGGCGAAACTACAGGAATAGCGTTTTTTTGGCTATTAGTCCCACGATTTGTGGGTTCAAATCCCACCGGCCCCACCATATCATGGGTTTAACAGCCCGATTTTGAGGGCGTTCTTCTCATTTTAACCGTATTCGAAGGCTCCCTGAGTCAAGGCATACGAAGAATTTACTCAGAGTAACTGAGAATGATAAGGATGACTAGAGAGGGTAACGTCAAGATGACGGTTGCTAGAGCGAATTTTTCTCCCTGTAAATTATCGGTTGCTAACCAACTATTTTGGTTCTGTTAAGACTTCGCGTGATGTTTTTTCTGTTAAGCATCGGGTGGAGCTACCACACACTAACGGACGACATTGAGCACGCCGTATCTCCACAGGACGAACCAAATGTTAATCAGGAGCGGTATCAGCGTAACAACAATGACACAGAACGTCAGTACGCCATAGCCGAATTTGACCGTGTAAAATTTCGTTATCTTCACGTGGTTTATTGATATCAGGTAAAATATGATTGCGTCGGTAAGACCGATGATGATGATTGCGCGAAGAGTCAAATCATAAAGTAACGAAAACATTCAACTCACCTCCTCTGACCATCATGAAAAGGATTTCTCATATCAAGCACCAATACACAATCGCCTTCATACAATACCACTCATTTATTCGAGTTCTCTGTTTTCCGAGAAACCACCGCCCAAAAATCCCAAACCCAAAATCGCTGATTGTCCGTTCTTCGCAGGTATCTCCACCAGAACTCCAAATTCACTGTAAGAACGAAGAGGGTAAGGGCGGTTATCAAAGCGACCGTTTCAAAGAAATTAGCCACGAAGGTTTGCATATCGCGTGAAACAGCGTAGAATGCAACAGCGTTTATGAGAGTAACTACGGAAATTACTCGCAGGAACAGATGTTCTTTGCTCGTTAATCCTTTCAACTTTCACGCACCTACCCGATAGGTACACACACATAAAGTAACGAAAGTCCCATTCAACCCTCCTCCTCTCGTTTCGGCTTTGATGGATTCGATTGACGAGGCTTGACAAAGATAACTATTTACCCACCTTGAGCCCGCATCTTCCATTCCAGTCGGTAATCACCCGTCAACTTAACAGAACCACTATTTTTCTGTTAACTGAGAATGCATGTGCCAACCAATTCGTAGGCTAGCTAGCGGGTTCTATGCGATGATCGAACCATTTGTCAAGATGGATGCTACGAACAAAAAACTTCTGGCACTTCTCGTTGGGCTCATGATTTTTGGCGTAATAGCGATACACATTCAACTGAACGAAACTGTGGCAACTGGAGCATTCATCGGTACGCTCTTAGCAGGTTCACGATTTCTTGTAAAACCTCGCGTTCAAGTCAAGGAAAACAAGGATACCCACTGCACAATTGGCTAAAAGCAATGTAAAGAAATTAGGGTTCGAAGCGATCACATGAAGCATTGGTTCTATTGGGGTAATTGTTGTTGAATTGGTAGCCGCAATATTGGTCACTGCCAAACCTATTCCGCCTAACATCACTTCAGTTATTACTGAACTAACAATTGGGCTAATTATTATCCCGAGCAGAAATACCGCATAACCTATGCCTTTACCCTTGAAAAGGTCTGCCTCTTGTCCCCAAGGAATTTTCAGCCACCCTCCTCCACCTCTAACGAAGAGTGTGGTGAGAACTACATCAGCAACTACCCAACCGACTGAGGCAGAGTAAATGTAGTTCCAGATTGGAAACCATTCCCATCCGATGAAAGTAAGTGCAGCTACAGAACAAATTACGGTTGCAATGGCGTTATCCAGAATCTCATGTACAATACCAGTTACAGAAATTGCCAAAGAACTCACTTGGCAGAGGACTCCAATGCGTGATGTGTAGTATTTGGTTAGGGCTTCGTATATCATGGCGTCAGCAAAATGGTAGCGCGGATCAGCACTTTTACCGGCTGTCTCTTGTGGGTATTTGTTCCCGAAAATAACCCTGTTCTTTTTGGCCAGATTCTGTCCGTACCTCTCGTGGCAAATGCGACCAGTCAACTGGTTGTCTTCAGTATCTTTTCCAGTTCATCCATTGAAGCGTTAATTGTTGGTATCTCAACCATACCGCGCATTGCAGTGCTGGGATCTTTCAGGCCGCTTCCAGTGATCTCCACAACAACGCTGTCCGACCGGTCTAGTTCTCCCTGTAAGACTATTTTCATTAGGCCAGCGAGTGATGTTACGCCTGACGGTTCTGCGAAGACTCCTTCGTTCTTGGCGAGAATTCGTTGCGCTTCTAGTATCTCTTCGTTTGACACTGCCACCGCTGTTCCATGTGACTCTCTGATGGCTTTCAAGGCTGCGTCTCCGTCCCATGGAAACGGGTCCATGAGGCCCGTCGCCACTGAGTCAGGCCTCTCCCATGCAACAATCTTCATTGGGTCCACGCCTTGCTCGTAGGCGCGTATTACTGGTGCGCAACCGGTCGATTGCACAGCGACCATTCTCGGCTTTGTTCGAATGAAGTCAAGTTCTTTGAAGTCCAAGTAGCCCTTCCAATTGCCTGCCAAAGCTCCGCCCGCTCCTACGGGCACGAAAACCCAATCAGGCGAATTCCAAGCCAAGCCCTCGACAATCTCGTAGGACATGGTCTTGGGCCCTTCGGCTTGGTATGGGTTTAGCGGGCCGAAGCTTGGGCACGGGTACCAGCCGTACTTGTCACACACGGCCTTGAGCATCTTCACCGTCGGGTCTTCCCCGGCCTCAAGCCCGCGAACCTTCACAACCTGAGCACCATACATTGTCAGTTGTGCCAGTTTGCCCGCACTCGCCATTTCCGGGACGAAGGTTAGGCACTTTAAACCTGCTTTGGCAGAATACGCCGACAAGGCTGCAGCTGCGTTGCCACTCGACGCTGAGACGACGGTATCATAGCCTAACTCCACCGCCTTTGACACTCCAACTGTCATCGGCCTATCCTTGAAGGATGATGTGGGGTTCCGGGTGTCGTCGAGTAACCAGAGCCTTTCCAAACCTAGTGCTTTGCCCAGCCTCTTAGCCGGTAAGAGAGGTGTGCCACCTTCGCCGAGGCTGACAATGTATTTCGGGCCGTTCACGGGCAATAGTTCTCGGTACCTCCATAGGCCCTTGTCGCGTTTGGAAAGCTCGGCTTGATTAATCGCCTCTCGAACGGCTTCGTAGTCGTAGTAGATGTCTAGCCGCCCGTCATCGCGATTCGTACACCGAATTGGGCCAGAGCTGAAATCATATTCCTTTCCGCAACGCGCGCATCTGATCTTCTTCACGAAGGAGCTAGATTGCATTGTGCGATTCCACGGGCTCCATGTCTACGGCAAGTGTCAAAGCTCTACTGCGCAGGGATTTCACTCGACTATTTCCCAACGTGACTGATACTTGTCCAGCTGTTCAACCGTATACTCGTCCAGCGGGTGTTCCCTCTGCGGAACATCGACATGCTTGACTTCCCCGCAGAGTTCTGTTGAGAAGTATCGTTGGCCGGTATCGTTGACCATTGTGACGATCGTCTGGTAATCTGGATGCTTTCGAGCGGCCTTGATTGCGGCTGCCACATTACAACCAGAGGAGATTCCGCAGAAGATTCCCTCCTCCTTCGCGAGCCTCTTCGCCATGGCTATGGCCTCGTCGGAGGTTGTCGTTATTATGCCGGTCAATTGGCTGAGCTCTAAGTTGCGTGGTACGAAACCGTCACCGATGCCCTCGATTTTATGCGTCCCCCATTTGCGGTGTGCTAGGATCGGTGCCTCAGATGGCTCAACAGCGTAGAGTGCGATCTTCTTGTTCTTCTCTTTCAAGAACCTGCCAACACCCGTCAACGTTCCCCCAGTACCCTGGGACGCGAGGAAGCAATCGACCTTGCCCTGACTTTGCTCCCAAATCTCGGGTCCCGTGGTTTTGTAGTGGGCGGCGATGTTATCTTGGTTGCCAAATTGGCCTGGCTCCCAATATTTCCCCGGGTTTGTTCGTTTCAGTTCAGCTATTTTCTCCAAGCACAAGTCAACGTCACTTTCGCCACCGGGCGTTGTGACTACTTGGGCTCCGTAGGAGCGAATGATTTTCACGCGTTCCTGGCTCATGCCCGCGGGCATCACCACAGTGACCTTGTAACCCAACGTTGTTCCCACGAACGAGCAAGCGATGCCAGCATTGCCTGTTGACGCCTCCAAGATCTCCATATCAGGCTTGAGGTCGCCTCGCTCAATCGCTCTCGTGATCATCTCACGGTAGATGCGGTCCTTCAGGCTGCCTGTTGGGTTCATGTACTCGAGTTTGACAAGAATCCGAGCCTTAACGCCCTCTGTCTTGGGGATATTTCTGAGCTTGACGA
Source organism: Bathyarchaeia archaeon (assembly GCA_049513715.1). Classification (GTDB taxonomy): domain Archaea; phylum Thermoproteota; class Bathyarchaeia; order 40CM-2-53-6; family 40CM-2-53-6; genus FEN-987. Next base: position 185,637 of record JBEKVV010000003.1, read on the forward strand.
GTGGGGTTCTGCCTATGGTTTCGAATATGCCATCGGCTACGTTTCGCGAATTAGCCCATTCAATCATCATAAGACAACTGCCGGCCACACAATATGTTCCACGCAATCTTGAAGGTTACTAAACAAGTTCACATGACCTTCCATTTGGGCTGGATTTCGATTCCCGCTCTCTTGAGGAGTTTTGATCCTCGTTCTACGGCATTGCTCAAAACACGGTCTTCATCCAATGTCTTGACCACGCGGTTTTGCATCACAACATTGCCATCAATAACAACGGTGTCCACATCGGAGCCTTCGGCCGCATAAACCAGATGCGAAACAGGGTCGAAGACAGGTGTCAGATGCGGTTTCCGCATGGCCACCAGGATCAGGTCCGCTTTCTTGCCCACTTCCAATGAGCCTATCTCGTTATGCATGCCCAACGCTTTCGCTCCGTTGATGGTCGCCATCTCCAACATAGATTCGGCGTCCGCGGCCAAGGGATCCATCAATCGGACTTTCTGGAGTAGGGACGCGGTTTTCATTTCCCTTATCATGTCGTAGCAGTTATTGCTTGGCCCGCCGTCGCAACCCAAACCTACATTCACTCCTGCTCGTCTCATCTCGACCACCGGGGCCATTCCGGACGCAATCTTCGTGTTCGAGGATGGGCAGTGTGCAATGCTTGCGCCTTTCTTGGCGAATATCTTCCATTCTGGCTCCGTCATCCAGACCCCGTGCGCAAAGACTATTGTTGAGTCCAGTAATCCGACCTCATCAACGAATTCTCCAGGCAGCTTTCCAAACTCCCGGCGGCAGTATCGCGCATCCTCCTGAACCTCGTTCAGGTGCATTGTGATTCCAGTCCCTAACCTGCGGGCACCTTCACCAATTTGCTGATACAGTTCTCGGCTGCAGCCACCGAGTGAACGCGCTCCGTACCACACCTTGATTCTTCCGCCAGCGTGGCCGTTCCACTTTTTGAAATGCCCCTCAACTTGTCGAAGGCAGGTCTCGCCGTCTTCAACCATGCCGGGATGCATTATGCTCGTTTTGCTTCCGTAGCTCGGTAACCCCATCACCGTTTTGCCGAGTATACCGCGCATTCCAGCTTGCTCCACGGTTTCAGCGATTCCATCAAGGCCGTACCGTTCGTGTAGCAGGCTTTCAAGAAAGGATGTTGTGCCTGATTTTATCATTTCAAGCATACAAAGCTCCGCACTAGCTCTGCCGTCGTCAGCCTCGAAGTTACCCTGAAGCGGCCACACGAACTTCTGTAGCCAATCAATAAGCGACGTATCATCCGCACAACCACGAATCAACGCCTGCGCGAGATGAACATGAGTATCGATTAAACCAGGCAGAATGACCATCCCCCCGGCGTTCATTTCAAATTCTGCTTTCGCGCCGTTCCTTACTTCTCGTGATTTTCCCACTTTCACGATTCTTGATCCTTCAATCAGGACAGCGCCATCACCTATTACGCGACGGTTTGCGTCCATGGTGAGTAGTGTTCCGCCGTAAATCAGAATAGAATTCACAAGCCACCGACCCTGCTAGCCAAGTACATTGAGGGCTTTATTTGAACCTCAACACATCAAAGTTTGAAGGATGACTTCCCGTGGTAGACTTTCGATCCAAGTCCACAAGACTCCTACTTGCAGCCATTGCACTGATGATTCTGGCTGGGTCCACCCTCTATTCGGCAGGCCTGTTTTCGGGGTCCGCACACCCTAGACCTTTGCAGGTCGGGGACCGTTGGTTCTACAATGTCGTGTTCCCAGATTCGAAGGGGTACAGATTGACTGAGACCGTGCAGGAGGAATTGCAGATCAATGGCACCGAGGTATTAGTTTTCTTTAATGACGATGACCAACATATTTCCACGAACTACTTGTGGCTCACAATGGACTGGCATGAGACCAGAACCAGCAGGCCCAGCATCGGTAACTTAAATGCCAGCTCAATAACGATTTTTCAGCCGCCGATTGAACTCGTCCGCACCCCTCTGCATGTAGGCGACAAGTGGGAAGTCAACAGCACCAGTACCACGATGGCCGTGATCAATGGCGGCACTCAAGTGAGCGTTTCGCAGATTCGTGAAACGCGACAGACCGTGTCACAAGAACTTACTCGAACGCCGGTCGGGAACATTCAAACCTTCAAAATCACCGTGACCTACTCAAATTCCCCATACGAGACTTTGTGGTTCAGTAGCAGGCTAGGCCAAATTGTCTACGCCGAGTACTACAATCCACTTGGAGAAGCAGTAACCCAAACGTTGACGGGTTACGACCTAAACGAAACTGGAAGCAATTTCAACTCAACTTACAATCCGACTTCAGTTCTAAAGGCATCTACCTCAACTGGGAACGCTCCGGAAGTTATATCTACAACAAATTCAGCCTTCACTATTGAGTTGAAAATTTCTTATGAGTGAAACGCCAAAGAAAACCCCGAAGACAGTCATTGCAGGAGTCGTAATAATCGTGCTGATAATTGCAGCCGGCGTTGCTTACTACTTCACCCAGACCTCGCCTAGCGGGCCGACCATGACAACAAACTCACAGTCCATGACATCTGCAGCACCCCTAAAAATCGCCATGATTCTGCCAGGAAGAATCGATGACCTTGCTTGGAATCAAGCAGGTTATACTTCGTTCGAGGAACTACTAACAGCACAAGGTCAGGGCATAAACACGTGCGGATGCTGGATACAGAACCATCAGGAGAAAGCGCAAATCGAGGCTGACATCGCAGACCTCGCAAGCAAAGGCTTCAACCTCATCATCGGCCACGGTTTCGAATTCCAAGTCCCAGCCCAAGAAGTCGCACCCAATTATCCAAACGTCAACTTCCTCGTCATCGGAGGATGGAACAACTCACTACCCAACCTCGCAATCGCTGACGTCAGAACCGACCAGACCGGATATGTTCTAGGCTATCTTGCAGGCACGATGACCAAGACCGACAAGATCGGTTACATCATGGGCGCAAGAGTAGCTGAACTAGCTCGCTTCGAACCCAACTTCGCCAAAGGCGCGCAAGATGCAAATCCAAAGATAATCTACACCTACGGCGCACTTCCAGGTGGAGGTAACGGCATACAACCAGGTGGAAGCATTAGCGTCGTTGCAGTCGGCGACTTCCACGATCTACAAGGAGCTAAAGCGGATGCTGAACTCATGGCAAGCCAAGGCATCGACGTCATCGCAACAATGGGAGACGGCGTCGTGCTGGGCACTATCGAAGGCGCAATCGACAAGAATGTTTCATTGATCGGCAACGGAGTTGACATAGCCAACAACCCACCCATAGGCGCAGAAAAACTCGTTCTCGGCAGCGGGTCCTGGAAATGGAACGCGGTCTTCACACAATGGCTCAGCGACGTAGCAGGCGGAAAGCGCAACGGCAAGTACTGGGCGGGCTTCGACAATGCCGGCTTAGAGGTAGAACTTAACGCAAACAATGTTCCCGCAGCTGTAGTGACAAAGATCCAGAGCATTGAAGCACAGGTGAAGAGCGGCCAAATCAAAACCGACCCACTGGGACCACTGGTCATCGGCTGGAGCAGCTTCATCATAGCCGCAGTCGTGTCCACACGGTTCCCCACATTCTTCTAGAATGAGCCCTCGCTTGAGGACTCCTCTCCTTTTTTTGCTGACCTTAACGAGATGTTCGAAGGTCTCCAAAACGCAAGAAACGAATCCAGTCGTTGAAATGCGCGGAATCGTGAAGAGATTCCCAGGCGTTCTCGCAAATGATCACGTAGATTTCGATTTACTGGCTGGGGAAATACATGGCCTACTGGGCGAGAACGGGGCCGGCAAGACCACTCTAATGAATATTTTATACGGTTTCTATCATGCCGACGAAGGAACAATACGAGTCTTTGGCAAGCTTGTGTCTCTCCGATCACCATCAGACGCGATAAAATCAGGAATAGGGATGGTGCATCAACAGCTAAAGCTTGTAAGTGACATGACCGTCGCCGAAAACGTTGTTCTCGGCCTAAAGTCATCGAAACGATTCCTAACAGACCTTAGTGTGGCCGAGAAAAGAATCAAGGAATTGGGAGAACGCAACGGTCTATATGTCGACCCGCGAGCTCAGATCTGGCAGCTATCTATAGGGGAAAAACAGCGGGTTGAAATTCTCAAATCCCTATACCGCGAAGCAAGAATTCTCATTCTTGATGAACCCACTTCAGTTCTTGCACCAAGTGACGTGAAAGGCTTCTTCGAAGCACTCCGCAAGCTGAGACAAAGCGGCATCTCCATCGTACTAATCACGCACAAACTGGACGAGGTTATGGAAATCACTCACCAAGTCACTGTTCTACGCAAAGGGAAGAAGATAGCCACACAACCCACCAGCTCAGTTGATCAGCGAAAACTCGCGCAGTTGATGATTGGGGAAGAAATACCAGCCGCCGCTGCCAAAACGCAAACCTCTGCCGGCGAAATTCTCATTCAAATTCAACACCTACGAGTCTTTGACGACCGCGGCTTAGAAGCAGTCAGAGACCTAAGCCTCGACCTTCGAAAAGGCGAAATCCTCGGCATAGCTGGCGTTTCAGGCAACGGGCAAAGAGAACTAGTTCAAACAATCATAGGACTTAGAAAGTCCTCGTCCGGTGCCATAAAATTAGACGGAAAAGACATCACCGGCAAATCCCCGCGGAACATCATCAGCTCTGGCGTCGCATACGTCCCAGAAAACAGAAACGAAGACGGCTGCATACCTGACTTTGGCATAGACGAGAACCTCATCTTGAAGGACTTCGACAAGCCGCCCATATGCAACATGATCTCAACCCGTATCCCCACACTCCTTAACGAGAAAGAAATTCGAAACAGAGCAAAGACCGCAATCAAAGACTTCGGAATCAAAGCGTTGGGGCCAACCTCAAAGGCAAGATCACTTTCAGGCGGGAATTTGCAGCGACTCGTCCTGGCCCGTGAACTGGCTGGCGAGCCGCGGCTAATTGTGATTTCTCAACCTACGAGAGGCCTTGACGTGGCAGCTACGGAGTATGTGAGGAGTCTTCTGGTTCAGCAACGAAACAGGGGGGCCGCAGTGTTGCTTGTTGACGAGGACCTAGCTGAATTGGTCTCAATCTGTGACAGGCTCGCCGTAATGTACAAAGGAGAAATTGTTGGCCTGCTCAGGCCGGACCAGTTCAAACCTGAGGAAATCGGGCTGATGATGACCGGTGTGAAGAAGATGGCTATTGAGGCGTAGGAATGTCTAAACTAAAGATTACGCCGAAGCTCGAGGTTTCTCGTCGAGCGGTACTAATAGTTACGCTCCTAGCCTACGTTGCGTCCCCGTTGGTTATCCTTGCGGTTCTCGCTGCAGCCGGCAGAAGCCCACTGGTTGCATTGGACGCTCTCTATCGTGGAACCATCGGCACCGTACCTGGCTTCGCGGAATCACTTGTTCAAGCGACACCGCTGATGTTGCTCGCAGTGGGGCTGGTGATTGCTTTCAGAGCCAAGGTTTGGAACATAGGAGCAGAAGGGCAACAGATCTTCGGAGCAATCGTCGTAACTTGGCTCGTTCTCCCTATCCTCAAGGACCCGTGGCCGGGCTACCTGGTGATTCCTATCGCCCTACTTCTTTCTTGCGTCGGTGGAGGCCTATTTGCGGCCGTGCCCGCAATCATGAAATCGAAGCTTGGAATCAATGAAGTAATCACTACTATCATGATGAATTACGTGGCCATTGATGCGTTGAACTGGGTTGTGCGCGGCCCTTTTCAAGACAAGTCTATTCCCGGCAGCTATCCGGAATCGCCCGTCTTTCCTGAGCAATACTCCTTACCCATTATTCTGACCCATTCATCCGTAACGATAGGGATAGTCATCTCAATCGTCGTGTGCGTTCTGATGTTCTATGTCCTGTTCAAAACACCACTGGGGTACAGCATCAGAGCAGTGGGGCTCAACCGCTCAGCGGCCAGAACAAGCGGAATCTCGGTAGACCGCGTTGTCAACTCAGCTATGATTCTCAGCGGAGCCCTATGCGGATTGGGTGGAGGAGTCTACATCCTCGGAGTCGCACATGAACTGGTCCCCGGCCAAGCAACAGGAATCGGTTACACGGCAGTCGTCGTCTCTCTCTTGGGGAACGTGCACCCGTTGGGAGTTATCTTTGCCTCGCTCTTCTTCGGCGCACTGATCTCAGGCATGTCCTCTGTGGAACGTGCGCTCCAAATACCTGAAACCCTCTCGCTCCTATCGCAAGGAATAATCATAGTCCTAATTCTGATCATTCAAATCTTCGCGAGGTACGAAATCAAGAGGAAGTAAGCATGGCAGCAGTCATTGACGCGGCCTCAATTGCCAGTTTCATAGCGGGAGTACTGGAACTCAGTGCACCCATGGCTTTCGCAGCTCTCGGCGAGGTAATCTGTGAGAGAGCTGGAATCATCAACCTCGGAACAGAAGGCGTCATGTTAGTAGGCGCAATCTCCGCTTTCTCCGTCACCTTCTTCCTCCACTCAGGTCCCCTGGGCGTCGTGATCGGGGCCATTGCCGGTGCGTTGCTGGGGTTGTTGATGGCGTTCATCGCCGTGACCCTGAAGCAAGACCAAATCCTATCCGGGTTAGGAATCTACTTCCTCGGCCTCGGGCTTTCCGGTTTCCTTTACGAAGTATTGTTCGCCAAGATAGGTTCAACAATCAGAATTGAAGGACTGCCAAAACTCCCCATACCCTTCCTCTCAGAAATTCCAGTCATTGGTCCCTCACTCTTTTCCCAAGACTTCATGGAATACCTCGCCTTCGTAACCCTCATAATCGTAGTCTTCGTCGTCGGCCGCACAACATTCGGCCTCAACCTGAGGGCTGTTGGAGAGAATCCGTCGGCGGCGGATACCCTCGGCGTCAGTGTTCCGAAGATTCGGTACGTCGCCGTCATAATAGGAGCCGCCTTGGCCGGCGTAGGAGGCGCCTACCTAGCGCTATCGTCACACGCTTTTCAGGCAGAGAACATCACGGCTGGGCGCGGGTTCATTGCGGTCGCAATGGTCTACTTCGGCAAATGGAAACCCACGAGGGCATTTTTCGGAACCTTCCTGTTCGGAGCCGCGTACCTACTGGGGGCGTTCTTCCAAGTCGTAGGATCATTCGTACCCTACTACTTCCTTCTAATGGTCCCCTACATCCTAACCCTGGTAATGCTCGTTGCCATAGCGAGGCGTGCTCGCCAACCCTCAGCCCTCGGAACTCCGTACACAAGAGAAAGCGGTTAAGCTAGCAGAGATACCAAATGTCGTGGTCTAGCACACTGTGTCATGAGGAAGCGGTCATGCATACGAAGGTGTTAAATTAGTAGCCGCACAGCCTCCACAACATGACAACTGAGCCTGTAGCGTTTGTAAGAAAAGCTTCAGGGCTGCGCAGAGACGTCTCCTTATTGGACGCAGTTAGCCTTAACATAAGCAACATGTCGGGCGGAGCCGCCCTCGGAATAGTCGGATTCACTACGGTGCTGCTCTCATCGACGTCGGGTGTGAACTTAGTATATGGTTCCATACTGGCTTGGGTGCTATCAATCCCCCAAATCATTGTCTATACGATGATGACGACACGGATCAGCCGGACCGGCGGCGACTACGTATGGGTCTCACGAGTCTATGGTGGATTCTTTGGAGGATCTCTCTCATTCATGGGCTACACGCTTGAGACGATGGCCTATCTAGCTCTGATCGCCTTGGCAGCGGTTGTCTCGATTGGTTCGGTTGGAGTTTCACTCGGATATGAGAACATGCTTCCCTTGGCGCTGCCAGGCAATATCCCTGGAGCCAATCTGGTGGGACAATTCGTCATAGGTGCCTTGGTCTTTGCTGTTCTCATAGCCGTTAACATCCTCAAACCAAAAGCAGGTTACAAGATTGTTGCGGTTGCAGTAATAGTCGCGATAGCAGCAACTTTTGTGGGTATCTTCACGCTCTTGGCTGCTGGGCAGTCTGGCGTGCAGAATTACATGAGTTTCCTTAACTCGATCGGCGTCAAGGATACGTACAATTCAGTTGCTAGTTCGTACAGCGGGCCTACGTTTGATCTGAAAGCAACCATCTTCATGCTTCCATTCTTCGCGATCTTCGTCTACCCGTGGCTGAACGCGGGACCTGCCGTAGCTTCCGAGATTAAAGGTAAGAGCGCACTCAGATACAACGTGCTCATTTCTTCAGTGGTTAGCCTCGTAGTTGTTACGGCGGCGTTTGCAAGCATGTACTATGCTGGCGGGTTCAGTTTCATTAATGGTGCATTAGCCAATCCCACGCTAGTATACGAGTACACTTTCAACTTCTGGACCCTCGCAATGGGCGTATCTAGCAATATGGCCGTGTCGTGGTTCATCGGGTTAGGCTGGATTCTGTGGAACGTAGCTATCTTAGCTTATGGAATCATCGTTCTATCACGATACCTCTTTGCTCAATCCTTCGACCGATTCCTACCCGAGAAGATATCGCATGTTAGCCCGAAGTACTCTTCGCCTGTTGTCGCATTGCTAATTGAACTCGTAGGCACTGTAGTTTTGATTGGGTTAGCATCGTTCTTCTACGGTACACTGGTTTCACTCTACGGAGCTGTGGTTGCAGCAATGATCTATTTCTTCTTCGTAGGACTGGCCGCCGTAGCTTATGCTTTCAAGAATGAGAAAGGACAATCCAAAGCGGTTCTAGCAACCGCCGGTCTCTTGATGGCAATTGTCTTTGCGTACATTGTCTACCAGTTCCTCGCCTCTCCAGAAATATGGGGAGGAAACCCAATTGCATATGGTTGGGTAGTGGCCAGCTTCATCGCTGGAATCGGAATCTATGCGGTTTCGAAATCATACTACTCCAAGCGTGGTATCGACATCTCGCTCGCATACAAGGAATTGCCCCCACTTTAGGCCGCCTACAGCAGAACGGTAAGCCTGATTGGCTTAGTTCGTAAGCTAGGCGAACTGATCGCGGCTACGCCCAGAAAAAAACGCGGGAGAAATGCGCCAAAGTCGTCCACGATAGAATATGAGCCATTCCATCCGCATAATCCCTGTCACGGGGAAGGCCAGTGCCGTATTGGACTGGTCTATTCTGCATTATCCAGACGTGAGCTGCCAGCTAACCACTTTCTTATCGCCGATATTGACAATGGCTCCCCTGAGTACGCCGTCCGGATAATCGCTGCCCGGATTGATCACAAGCGTTCTTCCAATCCTGGTTGTTCCCCTGGATTCATGGATGTGGCCGCACAAGTGAAGAAGCGGCTGATGCTTTTCGACTGCGCGTCGAACCGATGTACTGCCAGCTCCAATCATGACCGCCTGCCCCTTATCAAACACAGGCTTCGGAGGATATACGGACTCGTCCAATTTCGGGCAAGTATCCAAGCCGCTGTTTATCGGGGGCGTGTGAACATTAAACACACAGTTCTCCATATCAGTTACAGAAGAAACCAATTTCTCTGTTACCGCTTCAAGATCTTCTTCGCTATGATCTCGCGGACACTTCCAAGGAGTGACGTTGCTCCATCCTAGGTTCACCATTTCGTGAAGCTCGTCTATTTTGATCACTTTGTTGTCGGAATTCTTCACATGCGGAGTGTCCCGGACGGCATCAACAATTTCTTGATAATCGTCATTTCCGCCCGTCAAATAACAAGTCACGCCCAGGTCAGAGAGGAAAGGTTCAGCACGGTCGACCCATTTTACCAATGTCTCCTTCATAGTGGCCATGAAGAGTTTGTCTACTTTCTCTTTGGATGCTTTGAGTTCGTCCATCTCTGCCTTGCTACAATGATAGTAGTAATAACCGCTGTCAGATATCTCCCGCTCCAAAGATTTCACCTCTTCGGCCCCACGCACAGTTTTCCCACCAAGATAGTCGGCCTTGAACGCCCCGTCGCCGAGGTCTACGATTGGAACAAGCATCTTGCCCGTTAGGTCGCCTCCAAGAATCAAGACGTCCACTTTGTAGAACTTGGCGGCGCTTAACAACTTCTCAAAACAACGTCCCGAACCGTGCAAGTCAGTTGCAAAGAAGATTTTCGTGAACTTCTTATCTGGCATGTCTGCGCATCTTCGATAATGGAATAATAAACGTGAGAGTACTAGAATTTATCCCCCTCTGCTTCCACCCTGAAAGGTCCAATTCGCCTGACAGATTGAGTGATGCATCGCGCACTAAGACGCTTTGATCTTCGAGATTACCGTCGTCGAGTACCAGAGCCTCACATGACAAGAGCTGAAAACAGACCTATCCGGTTAGGTTTCTTCTTAAATCTCATAACGCTAGATACATCGGAGTTGACCTTGCTCGAGATCGAAGGTAGGACGAGCCTACATGAAATGACGCGCACTCTAGTGGACACTGCGACGGGTAGGGTGAAAGCGGACCTCGTTATCCGTAATGCATTATTAGTGAACGTGAATACGGGAGAGATTCTCGAGAAGCAGGAAGTGGCTGTCAAGAAGGACCGCATTGCCCTCGTAGGTGACACTAGAGGAGCAATTGGACCTGAAACTCAGGTTATTGACGTCCGAGGAATGTATCTAGTTCCGGGTTTCATCGATGGCCATATGCACATTGAAAGCTCCATGGTCACCGCCACAGAGTTTGCGAAAGCAGTTCTCCCCCATGGGACGACCACAGCTTTCGTTGACCCCCATGAAATAACCAACGTGCTCGGCTTGGATGGTGTTCGATTCTTCCTGGAAGAATCGCGCGGCCTTCCATTGAAGGTACTAATCACATTTCCCTCTTGCGTTCCGGCGGCACCCGGTTTCGAGACATCTGGAGCTTCTATAGGTCCAGCTGATGTGGAGGCTGCAATGAAGTGGAAGGGGGTTGTGGCGTTGGGGGAGATGATGAACTACCCCGGCGTACTCGCATCGGACAGCCAAGTTCATGGTGAGATCGCAGCCTCGCTCAAAGCAGGCCGCGTTGTGGAGGGGCACGCCGTGGACCTGTTGGACCAAAACCTAGCCGCGTACGCAGCCGCAGGCATCACGTCCTGCCACGAATCAACCAAGATGATTCAGGCAATGCAAAAGCTCCGGTTCGGGATGTACGCGATGCTTAGGGAGGCGTCGGCGTCGCATGATGTTGCCGACACCATTCGCGCTATAACCGAACAGAAACTGAACCCGAGGCATGTCTGCCTGGTGACCGATGATAGGGAGCCAGACTCCCTCTTACGAGAGGGCCACATAGATCATGTCATACGGAGAGCGATCGAAGAGGGTGTAGACCCTGTTACCGCTATTCAGATGGCTTCGCTGAATGTAGCTGAACATTACGAGTGCGCAAGGGAATTTGGCAGCATCGCTCCGGCAAGGTTCGCGGACATGGTGATTCTCAGCAAGCTGGAAACGGTTGAAGTTGACACGGTAATCGCCAACGGGCAACTAGTCAGCCGTGAAGGAAGACTCGTCGCCCACATTGCCCCACCGGTCTTCCCTGACTCAGCTCGACATTCCGTGCGGCTGAAACAACTCCCTACCGCGAACGACATATTGATTCGATCAAAAACCAATCAAGGTTCAGTGAGAGTTAGGGCGATTGGCGTCCAGCCTACCAGTATCTACACGAAGAATGTTGAATCAGAGGTAACTGTCAAAGAAGGCAAAGCCCTTGCGAACGTAGATGAGGACATCCTAAAAATTGCAGTCTTCGAGCGGCACAAGGCTTCAGGAAATGTGGGGCTTGGCTTCGTCAAAGGTTTAGGCTTGAAGGAGGGAGCGGTGGCCTCGACGGTTGGCCATGACAGTCACAACCTCACTCTCGCTGGAGCCAATGACAGGGACATGCTTGCTGCGGCAAAAGTGCTGGTCGATATCGAGGGCGGAATGGCGGTGGTAAGAGAGGGGAAGGTGCTTGCACATGTTCCGTTACCTATCGCAGGCCTCATGTCAGACAAATCCGTAGAAGTTGTTTCAAATCAAGTCGTCGAACTAAAGAGAGCTTGGACAGACCTAGGTTCGACCCTTCCGTCACCGCACATAACCCTCGCCTTCACAACGCTATCGGTAATACCGGAACTCAGAATCACGGACAAAGGGCTTCTAGATACTGTTCACTTCAAGTTCGTGAGCCCACTAATCGAGTAGACCCAAACGGAAACCACTACTACTTTGGTTCGAAAGTGTCTATCATGGCGTGAACGTCATCTGCGAGAGGATACAGAATAGGACATGTGCAGCCCGTGTTGCAGTATTCCTCGACCTTCTTGATGCAGTCGTCCGCTGTTCCACTTGCTGTAATCAATTGAACGAGCTTGTCGTCAACAAGCCTTTTCGCTTTTTCTAATCCTCCCGGTTTGGCTGGCCAGCCACCCAAGGCTTGCTTTACTTCCTCAATGAGGCTTTCTTTGACTCCGCTTGCTTTGGCGATGTGGGGTTGCTGTCCCAAGTATTGTGCGACCAGCGGGCGAGCACTATCCAACGCTCTGTCCACATCTTCGTCAAGTGAGCAAACGATAAGTTGCGGCCTATCAAGACCCTGCCATTTTCTGCCGCCTTTCTCAGCGCCTTGTTTAAGGTACTCTACGGCCTTGCGGTTATACTCCGGCGAGACAAGGTAATTCAGTAGAACGCCGTCAGCGATCTCGCCTGTGAGAACCATCATGTCCCAACCTGTTGCCCCAATGTAGATTGGGATAGGCCTCGGAGTAGACGGGTCACCATAAACAACATCAAGCCGTATATCGCGAACATTCACGAATTCGCCTTCAAACGTCACGTTCTCCATCCTGAACAATCTTTGAAGAACCGTCACGTACTCACGCATTGCCTTCAAAGGTTTCTTGCGTTCGATTCCAACCTTCCACGCGAGCGGGTCCCACCACGCACCCACCCCGAGCAAACCGCGCCCATCAGACAGGTCGTCGAGCGTAAGGAAAGTTGCCGCCGTCAGAGCCACGTTCCGGGTCCAATTATTGATCACCCCCGTTCCAAGTTTGATTTTCTCAGTAACAGCCGCTATTGCGGCTAGCGGAGTGATCGCGTCACGCGCAAGCCGCGATTCCGCATGCCACACAGCCTCAAACCCCTTCTTCTCAGCGTACTGTGCCAGCGTCAACTCTTCGCGGAGCCGATGCTTATCTTGCAGGTAGAGGGCAACTCGATTCAAATGAAGCGCCAGTAAGAATCTACCAAAGCACCCTGCAATTAGCTCTTGCTGGCACTCGATGTGCCAAATCAACGCGGCACTTTCTATCAATTGGGTTATGCGCAGAGAGATCCTGCACTCGCAGTGACTAAGGAGGAAGGTTAAGATACTTCAAAACGATTCGCGATTAGAACACCGCCGGGGAATTATCAATGCGAGTGGAGCGTGCAATCAGTTTCAAGTTGAATGGCAAACATATGACGGTCAAATGCCCACCCGCGTACACACTTCTCGAGGTTCTCCGAGAGCAACTCCAAGTGACAGGGCCAAAGGAAGACTGCGCTAAGGGGGAATGCGGAGCCTGCACAGTCCTCATGAATGGCCAACCTGTATGCTCCTGCTTGGTCCTAGTTTCACAGACGCAGGGCGCTGACATCATCACCTCGGAGGGGTTGGTGAAAGACGGAAAACCGAACCCTGTCCAAGAAGCATTTGTCGAGGAAGGCGCTGTTCAATGTGGCCATTGTATTCCCGGCATGATAGTTTCTGCATCCGCTTTACTAATGCGAAACCCAGAACCGTCCCCAGCCGAAATAAGGACCGCTCTCGGCGGAAACCTCTGCAGGTGCACAGGTTATACGAAAATCATCGCTGCAGTTCAGAAAGCTGCGAAGAACTGGAACAGGTGAATTCTATGATGCGGTCCGAAATTGACGTTCTGTCACCCCGGACCCTGGACGAGGCACTCGACCTGTTGGGACAGAAACAAACTCAGTTGAAAATTGTCGCGGGAGGTTCGGACGTGATAGTCCAGCTAAGGGACGGCGTCATCAAAACAAACAGGCTTCTAAGCATTCTGGGGTTGAAGGAGCTTCGATTCATCAAGCAAACCAACGGAAGCATACACATCGGTTCGCTGGCCACATACAGTGACATTACCACTTCAACGCTGACACGAACTCACGCGTGGGTCCTTGTTGAGGCAGCTAAACAGATTGGCGCAATACAACTGCAAAATACCGCAACGATAGGAGGAAATCTGGGTAACGCATCCCCAGCTGGAGACAGCCTACCGCCCCTTTACGCGCTAGACGCAGTTGTGGTGACACGGAGCAAGTCTGGTCAACGAGAAATCCCAATTGAAGACTACTTCACCGGTTACCGTAAGACCATGCTGAGACCCGACGAGCTGATTCAGGAAATTCACTTTCCTCAACTTGGCACGAGCGACCGAGGCCGGTACCTGAAGCTTGGGCTGCGGGAAGCGAACGCTATCTCAATCGTAGATGCCGCTGTAGTATTAAGGGATGGAAAACCCGATGGCTCATACGCCGAAGCACGAGTCGCACTAGGAGCTGTGGCACCCACAATTGTGCGAGCGCGAGGATGCGAGAAAGAGTTAACGAACAGAGTTCTGACTGCAGAGAACATTCGTGAAGCAGCATCTCTCGCGGCGAATGACGCCAAACCCATTGACGACATTAGGGCTTCAGCTGCTTACAGGAAGGAGGTTGTTGTTTCACTCGTTTACCAAGCGCTCTATGAGTCGCTGTTCGGAAGTGCAGGGAAAAATGAGTAATCCTGTGAAGGTCAAGGTCAAGATCTTCGGCGCTCCCTCGTTAGCACTGGAAAGCAGAGAAGTGACACTTGAACTCAAAGAAAACGCGACAACCGACGACCTACTGAAATCCATTTCCGTCGAAGACAAGGATTACTTGTACGTCGTCCGCGGGGGCATCAGGCTCAACCGGTCCACCAAACTGAACGATGGAGACGAAGTCCTGGTTGTGCCGCCGATTGCCGGAGGATGATCAAATGACCGAAACCGTTGCCAAACAAGAAGAACTCAGATGGGTAGGGAAATCAGTCGCCAGAAAAGATGGCCCCGGCAAGGCAACTGGAGAGACCAAGTTCTTCTCTGATATGAATCTGCCAAACATGCTCTGGGCCAGAGTGACGCGCAGCAAACACCCCCACGCACTAATCAAAAGGATCGACACAAGCAAAGCAGAGGCCTTCCCTGGAGTCGTCGCAGTCCTCACACACAAAGACATCCCTGGGCAGAACTGTTTTGGCATCGTCACACCAGACCAACCCGTCCTATGCTACGACAAAGTAAGATACCTCGGCGATGCGGTCGCGGTGGTGGCCGCCGAAAGCATAGAGGCAGCTGAAACAGCAGCACGACTCGTCGAAGTCGAATACGAACCCCTCCCGACAGTTACGGACCCAGAAAAAGCAATGAAAACAGGCGCGTCGAAGGTTCACGAGAACGGAAACGTCCTGAGGCATGAACACGTCAGGGTTGGCGATGTGGAGAAAGCGTTCCAGCAGGCAGCGATCGTCGTTGAGAACACTTTCCGTACCGGCAGGCAGATGCACATGTTCCTTGAAACCGAAGCCGGCATTGGGATGCTGGATGAGGAAGGCAACTTGGTTCTCTATGTTGGAGGGCAGTCCCCTTACCGAGACCAAATGCAAGTCTCGCGAGCCCTCGGCATCCGCCCCGAAAAGGTCCGCGTGATATCGACACCTGTAGGCGGGGCATTCGGAGGAAAAGAAGAAAACACCGTCCAAATCCACCTCGCCCTGCTCGCAATGAAAACGAAACGGCCAGTGAAGATGGTTTGGACACGGGAGGAATCGGGCGTGGCGGGGATGAAACGCCACCCCATGGTAGTTACTATGCGAACCGCGGCCAGCAAGGAAGGAACGATTCTAGCAAACAAAGTTCGAATAGTGGCTGATACTGGCGCGTACGCCTCGCTGGGACCGACAGTGCTCGACGTCGCCGTCGAAAACTCCTGTGGGCCATACAGAATCCAAAACATCGACATAGAGGCTTACTTGGTGTACACGAACAACGGCGTCGCAGGAGCCTTCCGAGGGTTCGGCGCCCCCCAAGTCAACTTTGCTCTAGAAACAAACCTAGACATCATCGCGGAGAAACTGCGCATTGATCGACTCGAAATTCGAAAGAAGAACGCACTTCGCGAAGGCGACACCGGCCCCTTCGGTTACAAGATTCAGGGAAGCATCGGAATACGCGAAACACTCCTGAAGGCCGAAAAATCAGAGATCTGGAAGAACCGCAGGAAATACCGGTCGTCCAGTTCAACCCCATGGTTGAAGAGGGGCGTCGGAATCACGGCAGCAGTCAAAGGATTCGGTTTCGGCGCGCTTCCCGATTTTGCTGCTGCATCGATTCAAATTACTCCAACCGGTAAGTTTGTTGTCGGAGTAAGTTGTCCAGAAATTGGTCAAGGAGCTATCACTGCGTATTCGCAGATTGCAGCTGAAGCACTGCAATGTGACATTGGAGACGTCTACATCGCATCTGCCGACTCCCAGTTGGCACCGGACACTGGAACGTCTTCGGCTTCGATGG
This sequence comes from Bathyarchaeia archaeon, assembly GCA_049513715.1. Classification (GTDB taxonomy): domain Archaea; phylum Thermoproteota; class Bathyarchaeia; order 40CM-2-53-6; family 40CM-2-53-6; genus FEN-987. The sequence goes on from JBEKVV010000003.1 coordinate 202,109, forward strand.
CCTTGGTCCGAGGCGGGAACGCCATTCTTGCAACGGCACCCAAGATGAAGGAACTGCTACTTGACACGGCGGCGACAATCACAGGTCAATCGAAGGAAACACTATCCCTAAAGAACACCGGGGTCGTCTCGCGGAAAAAAGGAAAAATCCTGAGCTACGGCGAGCTTGCCCAATACCTCCAAGAGACCAACGCGGAAACCAAGGTCATTGCTGGATTCAATGTCCCCAGAGTCGACAAGCCAGTTGAGGGAAGCATTGAGATTCCACATTGGTCCTACATGTACGCCAGCGCAGTATCACTGGTCGAAGTTAACACATTAACCGGCGGTGTGAAGGTCCTGAAGTTTTTCCTATCTACTGATTGCGGGAAAATCATCAACCCACAATCATACACCGGCCAGTGCGAGGGCGCCATCGTACAAGGGTTAGGGTTTGCGTTGACCGAGGACACTCAAATCGAAGACGGCATCGTCAAAACGAACAACTTCACGACATACATAATCCCCTCAATCAGTGATGTGCCCGAAATTCAAGTGGACCCTGTTGAAACCTATGAGAAGATAGGGCCTTTCGGGGCGAAAGGGCTTGGGGAAATCGGCATCATACCCGTAGGTTCAGCTGTAGCCAGCGCAATCTACGACGCCACAGGTGCGCGCGTATTCATCCTCCCTGCGACTCCCGAACGTGTCTTCAGAGCTTTGCGAGAGAGGAATGGGTTGGGTAGCAATGGTGGCAAAGGTAAGGGTTAGGCTGTTCCACGAGTTACTGCGGAGCGTTGGACGAAGCGAAATTGAACTCGAAGTCGACACACTGGCCGGCCTCGTTCAACAACTAATCAAAATGCACGCCACAGTCAAAGACGTGCTCTACGATGTCCACGGCGTCCTTCGAGGCAACATATTATTCTACGTGAACAGTAGGGTTCAGAATCCGCCTGACCTTTCACGGAAACTAAATGACGGGGACCTAATCCTATTAGTTCCACCAGCAGCCGGGGGCTGAGAGCAATTGCGCAGATTCGACATGTACGTTCCAGAGGACCTAGAAGACCTCCTGCAGTACCTGGACGAACATCAGACTGGCTTTCAGTTGATTGCGAATGGAAGCGACCTGATCAATCGAATTCAGCGCAAGCAAATTAACCCTAAAACTCTTGTCGACATTTCCGGGCTATCCGAGTTCAACTATGTTCGAAAGGAAGGCAGCACGATAAAGATAGGAGCCCTAACGACCATCTCTGACCTCTTGTCATCTCCCGTTATAGACTCGCGGCATGAGGTCTTCAGAGAAGTTGCCGCAAGATTCGGTGGCCCCTCAATCATAAATGTGGCAACTGTTGGCGGCAACGTCTGTGCTGCATCATCCTCCGAGGACCTATTGCCGGTCTTCCTCGTTTTGGAGGCGAAAGTGAAACTTCGGAGCAAGCACGGCGAGCGTACCGTCACGCTCGAAGAGTTTCTGAAGGGAAAGAGGCTTACCGATCTTAGACCAAACGAAATCCTTACCGAGGTTATGTTTGAAGAACTTGACGATAACTCGGCGTGCGCTTTCGAGAAGGTTGGAATGCGAAATTCATTGATAATTGCTTTCGTCAATTCTGCGGTACGTTTGACACTTGAAAAGGGGTCGAAGCGTGTCGTGGACATTCGGATCGCTTTCAACCGAGTGAACGGCAAAATCCCGCAGCGAGCTAGGAAGGTTGAAGAGAAGTTGCGGGGTGCGGCTCTAACCGAGGAGAACATCGCGGCCGCCGTCGCTTCGTTGAATAGTGAATTGAAACTTAGCTCCGATTTCAGGGCGTCCGGTGAATACCGCACAAATGTGGCTTGTGCGCTGTTCAAGCGCGCGCTGAACAGGTGTACTGAGAAACTAATTGGAGAGACCATAATTGTCTAAGCATTTGCTGAAACTCAATGTAAACGGGAAAGAACACGCGATGATGGTTGAATCCCATGAGCGGCTGTTGGATGTCCTGCGGAATCGGTTGGGGTTGAGGGGAACGAAAGAGGGGTGCAGCACCGGTGACTGCGGCATCTGCGCCGTACTGATGAATGGACGCTTGGTCAACTCCTGTCTGATCCTCGCCATTCAGGCACGCAACAAGCGAATTACAACCATCGAGGGCATTGGGACAGAGGAAAAACTGCATCCCATCCAGCGAGCCTTCATGAAATGGAACGCCTCTCAGTGCGGATTCTGTATACCGGCCATGATCCTCGCCGCCAAGGACCTGGTGGACAGGAACCCTGATCCCACTGAGGACGAGATTAGGAAGGCCACTAGTGGGATTCTGTGCAGATGCACGGGTTACGTCAAAATCGTCGAGGCTGTGAAAACCGCGGCCCAAGAGATGAAGAAGTGAGAACTCATGGTTGAGCAAACAACCATCCAGAATCTTTCCAAGGGACGACAACTAGTAGTCGTCGGCAAGAGCGTTGAACGAGTCGACGCGGTCGATAAGGTTCTTGGGAAACCAATCTACACCATGGATATCGTTCCTGAGAACGCCCTGCACTTGAAAGTGGTTCGGTCGAGTGTAGCGCACGCCCGGTTGAAGCGGGTCGATTTGTCTGGGGCGCGTGAATTCCCTGGCGTAGTGGCTGTGGTCACGGCTCAGGATATACCTGGAATAAACGAGTCGACGGCCCTGCTCCCGGACAAGCCATTGTTGGCGACCGATAGGGTGAGGTTTGTAGGGGAGCCGATCGCCGTAATCGCATCTTATGATCAATCAATTGCTGAGGAAGCGGTTGACTTGGTCAAGGTTGAGTATGAGCCGTTGCCCGCAGTGTACTCACCAGTTGAAGCAATGAAAGCGAACGCTCCTAAAATCCACGAAGGGGGAAACGTTGCTAAACACATGAAGTTGCGCAAGGGCAATGTTGAAGACGGCTTCAACCAAGCGGACCTCATTGTTGCGGGCACCTATAATTCGCAATTCCAAGAACCCGTCCCTCTTGAACCTGAAGCAGGTTTTGTTATCCCCGAATCGGACGGCTCAGTTACGTGTGTTGGTTCCATACAAAGCCCATTTCATGTGCAAACTGGAATGGCCAAAATCCTTTCGCTACGGCCCGAGCAAGTGCGAGTGATTCAGGCCGTCACGGGAGGAGCTTTCGGCCCGAAATCAGACGAGATTCCCCTTGACATTTTCGGCATGGCCGCACTAGTCGCCGTGAAGACAGGAAAGCCTGCGGCGTTGGCGTACACACGGGAGGAGTCCATGATCGGCCACACCAAACGCCACCCATTCATAATCAACTTGAAAGCAGGCGTGAAGAAGACCGGCAAGCTTACTGCTTGGGAAGCTGAAATGATCGCGGACACCGGTGCGTACGCTTCGCTCGGGCCGCTCGTCATTATTCGCGCGCTCTTCCACGCTACCGGACCATACGTGATCCCGCACGTGAAAACTGATTCCTATTGCGTATACACGAACAACACTATGGCAGGTTCATTTCGTGGCTTCGGCGGGCCACAAGCACATTTCGCAGCAGAATCACACATGGACGAGATTGCGAAAAAGCTCGGCATGGACCCAGTGGAACTACGCTTGTTGAACATTCTAAGGCCGGGGGAATTGATGGCTACAAGCCAAGTCGTTGATGAGGCCTGCGGCCTGGAGGAATGCGTGAATAGGGCTAGAGATGAATCCGGCTGGTACAAGAAGCGAGAGCAATTCAGCAAAATGCATGGGACGATGAGGAAAGGCCTTGGCATCGCGATCATGTACCACGGCAACAGCCTAGGCCCGGAAGGTAGTGACTACGCCGCAGTGCACATGCATATCGACAGAGACGGTACAGTGCACCTCAGAACCGGGCTCACAGAATACGGAACTGGTGCGACTTCCGGTTTGCTTCAGATTGCGGCAGAGGTCATGCACCTTCCGATGAGTTACTTCAGGCTCGAACCACCCGACACTAAGTACTGCTCGGACACGGGACCGACGGTAGCCTCGCGGACCATCACTATCGGTGGGCGGGCTTCCCAAATGGTTTCTGGAAAACTCGACCGGAAACTCCGGGGGGTTGCAGCAGAGAAACTTCGCTGCAATGTTGACGAAGTAGAATCGAGCAACGGGGCCTATTTTGTGAACACTGACGCGAAACGTTCCGTGCCGTACCTCGACGTAGTCAAATGGGCCTACGAACATGGGGGAGCGCTCAAAGACGCTGGGACATTCACTGCTCCGAAATGTGAGTACGACCCGGAAACAAGCCAAGGAACCACCTACCTGCAGTACACATATGGTGCTGTCACCGCAGAGGTGGAAGTTGATACTGAAACTGGACGCGTGCAAGTCAACAAGATGGTGACCGCTTACGATGTCGGGAAGACCATCAACCCACTATCACTTGTAGGCCAGATTGAGGGTGGAACGGTGCAGGGCTTAGGTTACGGTTTGATGGAGGAGTTGGTTCACAAGAATGGTGTAGTCGTCAACCCCAACCTAGCTGACTACTACATACCCACATCTATGGACATACCCGAAATCAGAACCATAATCGTCGAATACCCCGGCCATCTCGGACCCTACGGGGCCAAGGCAATAGGCGAGCCACCAGTAGTCCTTCCGGCTGCAGCAATCGTAAACGCCATAGACAACGCAATCGGTGTCAGGCTGACGCAGATACCTGCAACCCCAGACAGAGTCCTCATGGCCATCAAGAACAAGGCTTGAAAAAATGATTATATGGGCCCTGACCGCAGTCCCCTCCAAGGCAAAGGAGCCAACTTCGCATGAGTAACATCTACCAAAAGATCAGCGAGTTGCTTCACAATCAGGAGACCTTTGCCTTAGCGACCATTGTGAACTACAAAGGCTCAGTTCCCCGCCGAGTTGCCAAGATGATCGTCACCAAAGACCTCAAGACATACGGGACGATTGGCGGAGGTTGCGTCGAAGGCCAAGTAGCCGAAGAAGCAGCCCTTATGCTGCGCGAGGGAACTAGCGGTGTTGTTACAAAGTCATATGATCTGGTGGAAGAAGAATTCGGGGGAGTAGGCATGAGCTGCGGCGGCAAGATTGACGTGGCAGTGGAAATCGTTGAACCTGACCCCAGGCTTATTGTCGCAGGAAGCGGTCACTTGTCTTCTGCGATCGCTAGGCTTGGACGTGTGCTCGATTTTGACGTCATCGTAATCGACCCGATGGCGAAGAAGGAGAAGTTCCCTGAAGCTCGCGTCGTCATTTCAGATTTCGTGGAGAACAACCTACCTAACATCCCCACGTCGACGAACACGTACATTGTGATTGTTACAAGGCATAAGGACGACTTGCCAGCCTTGAGAGCCGCCCTCAAAACCAAAGCCACCTACATTGGGTTAATCGGAAGCCGGCGAAGAGTTCTGCAGGGATTCCGGATTCTCAACAAAGAAGGTTACAGCGAGCAGGAGCTCAGCAGGGTGAATGCTCCCATTGGGTTGGACATCGGCGCCGAAACGCCTGACGAGATAGCGGTCAGCATCATGGCTGAAATAATCCAGCGCCGCAGGCTGGGGGCAAGCAAGCCTGCAGAGCCCATGAAGGTCGAATTGGCATCATTGAAGTCAATTCCGCAAGATGCGGAGACTCCCAAACAGTAGACTCCACGCAGCAACTCACCGATCTCAGTTTCTGCTAACTGGTCTTGAGTCATTAGATCCTGGATACAACCACCAAGCAGACTTCGGACTGATTATCCTCGCCGCCCGAGCGAGATTCAAGCGGATGATGGTTTGGTGCGGCTTCTCATATTCACCAAGTATGTAGCAGCGCTCGAGATTACGAGGGCAACGACGACCCAGGATCCGATGTCTTCAACCAACCCGTCCCAGAGTATGTGCTGCTCTGGCATGGGGATAACTTGCAGCCTCCAGGGGACTGGAAAGCCCCGCATTACGACATCAATTCCAATGTGGGGTTGGGGTGTCAGAAAGAGGCCTGACACCAAAGCAACTACAACGCCTAGAACAACAGAAAAGACCGCTGCACCCTTCATGTTTAGGTTCACGTTTCTCGGCTCCTGATTTGATTCTGTCTTAGGCGGCTATTTAGCCGATATTTCTGAACATGTGTTCTAACCATTCGAACGCTCAGGAGAGTTTTTACGTACTACATCCATAGTAGGTTAACGTGCTTCGAGCATGTCATTGGGAGACCTGCAAGCAGACATCCTAGGTGCCCTGCAGAGACTAAGGAAGGCAACCGCCAGGGACATTATGGAGGAAGTGGGGGGCGAGAAGCATTTGGCGTACACAACAGTGAGCACAGTCCTAGACCGATTGCACCGAAAAGGGCTGGTCAGAAGGACTAGAGTCAAAGGAAGAGGGGGAGCCAAATATCTCTACTCGTACGCAGCCCCCATCGGTATGCGCTCCAACCTAGTAGATAGGGCGGTAGCCCAGCTGGTTAACGCCTTCGGCCCGTCCATCGTTCCAACAATTTACGATAGCCTAGAGCAAATATCAAAGGAAGATGTCAGTGAATTAAAGAGGAAGGTAGCAAGAGCACGAAGGTAGCCAAGCTTGAGCTTAACTGCGATTTACGGCGCCTACTTTAGCGACTTTGGTACACTCGCTGCCCTAGCGCTACCACTGCTCACACTTGCGATTCTGTTTGTGCTGTTCAAGAGAACAAGTAGCCCTAGGGCGCGGTCTTGGGACCTTGGCCTCATGCTTATCTCTTCCATTTTCCTGTGGGTCTTCATCGCCGTTAGCCTAATCCTCTGTTTCGCTTTCGCAGAAACATACGAGTACCAAATAGCAGCAGGCATACGCGCCGTTTTTGGAAGAGCCTTGCTGGTCGGAATCGTCGCGGCTCTCCCCTTCTCGTTTCTGTTGCGTGAGATCTCTCCCCAGATCACTTTGGCAAGAGTAAAACGCCTAACAATTCCAGAGAAAGAGATTGCGAATTCCTTTGATGTTCTCCGCAGAAGAATGGGGATTACATCCGCTGAGTTGCGGCTCTCTAAATCCCGCGCCCCCGTTTCTTTCGCCATTCAGACTGACAAGCCGATCGTCGTGATGTCTGAAAGTCTCCTCTCCTTGCTGAAGGATGATGAGATTGAGGCGGTGATGGCTCATGAATTGGCGCACATCAGAAACTCGGATACTACCCTCAAAGCGTTAGTTACCGCGTACAAGACTGCGCTACCTCACGATCCAATAATCCGCCTGGTGGAAGCCGCATTTCATAGGGAAAGAGAGATGGTGGCTGACGAGACAGCTGCCGAAATCACAAAGAAACCGTTGTCGCTTGCATCAGCCTTGTTGAAAATCTATGAGGCCTTCCCCAAGAGCAACCTTCCGTCTTTGGGAACATTGTCGATTCTCGGAGCTGGGTCAACGTTGATGAGCCGCCACCCGCCAATCCGCCACCGAATTAGCCACCTTATCAATTTGGCAGACATCCACCATCAGTAACGTGCATGGCTTGCCGAGCGTTTCAGGGACTCATCTAGAGGCGTGAATGAACCCCCCTGGCCGTTGTACGATATGCCCCGTGCCGTATTGCAGCCAGGCGGCTACATCTACATCTAAGTTCGGTTTACTGCGAACGCTGATCCTTCTGATCTTTCTTTTCTTTGGCGAGCTCTTGGATGCTGGTTATCCCAAGCGGTGGAAATCCCAGCGATACGCCTGCGGTGGGTGTGTTTGTGGGCACAAGCATGAGTGTGCCTTTACTTTGTAAGCCAAGTTCGTAAAGGATGTTCATCCAGCGCAATTCCAAAGCTCGCACGTTCTTATCGTAAAGGTTGGCTGCGTCCACCATCTTCTGAGCCGCCTCGTACTCAGCCATCGCAAGTGTTACTCTTGCCCGGCGTTCTCGTTCTGCTGAAGCCTGTCGTGACATCGCTTCTTGAAGCATTCCAGGAATCGCAATATCCTTAATCTCAACCGAGGCGACCTTGATTCCCCAACGCTCTGTCTTTTCGTCGATAATGTTTCGGGATTCGACTCCTACCTTTTCACGTTCAGTTAACAGTTCGTCGAAACTTGCTTTACCGATGACTTCTCTCAGTGTTGTCTGCGCTGCCAAGGTTGTTGCCTCAAGATATCTCTCAACGTTCAGAATCACTTTCTCCACATCTATCGCCTGAAAGAACATAATGGCGTCCACATTGACTGGCACGTTGTCTTTCGTTAACGTCTGCTCAGTTCTGAAAGGAACGGTTTGTACCCGCATCGAAACGATGTTGGGTATCCTGTCGACAAATGGAATTATGTAGAATAATCCCGGACCTTTCAGTCCCGTAAAGCGGCCCAGGCGAAGTACTGGGGCGCGTTCCCATTCTCTGATAACTCTGATACCTGATGCAAATACGATTATGATGAAGAGGAGGAGGATAATCCCAGCAATTAATTCTGGTGTGATAATGTCTTCTAACGCCATTTATCGAGCCTTCAGGTTTGGGTTTGCTGGTGCTTGACTCTTAAGATTAGCCCTTCCCTGCCAACTATTTCGACCGATTCGCCCTCCTTCACGGTGCCCATGACGGATTCGGCTTTCCAGGTTTGACCCTCGACTCTAACCTCGCCGCGAGGTGAAAGCACTGAAACCGCTATGCCTATTTTGCCGGTGAACTGCTCAGGGCCGACCTTTACTTTCATCCGTCTTGCTTGAGCCACTTTGTAGACGACGACCCCGAACATCCCTGACATTACGAGTGCAACTGCGACCAGAGTCTGCCTAGCAGAGGTGACCGCCCTCGCGGAGAGTAGCTCCCAGCCGGGTAGTGGAAACGCCAAGAAGCTTCCGAGGATAATCACTCCAATTCCGGCGAGAGCGAAGATTCCGATGTGCGTTTTGATTTCGATGAGCGTGAGGGCGATTCCGAGGACGAACAGGAGAATCGCGGCTGCGTTGATGCCGATGATTCCGTATCCGAGGAGGGCGAGGAACACCATCAGTCCCCCCGCTATCTCGAGCCCAAAACCAGGCGTCTTGAACCCAATTACCACTGCATAGAGGCCGACGAGAAATAGCACGGTGGCTATGAGGGGGTTCGAGAGCACCTGAAGCAGCATGATGCTGATTCCTGGGTTGTAAGTGTACGAGCTCGCTTGAGACATTCCTGAGAAATCGTAGCTTTGGGTGTACGGATAGCCGCTGATGGAATTACTCATCACGAGTTTCCATGCAGATGTACCCGCCCCGGTTGCGGTTAGAATGAGCGTGTAGGGTTCAAGTTGAGAGAGCAGGCTTTGCAGAGTGTCTGCGGCGAACTCAATGACATGGTACCTCAACGCTTCTTCAGGGCCGAGGTTGATGTTCTTCGTGATGAATTCTTGTGCGATTGTCTCATTTCTGCTATGAAGGCGAGCGTTGTTAACCATGAGTCCGGAAAGGGCGTTGATGAACTTTGAATCATTCAGAACTTGACCGGTTGAAGTATCCGGTTGCGCTGACCCAATAGTTGTACCCGACGCCATGACTGCAATGTGGGACGCCATGAGAATGTATGTCCCACCACTCCAAGCTGTAGCCCCAGACGGGGTAACCCAAACAACCACGGGTATAGGGGAGCTGTTGAAATCATTCATTATTTTTGTAACTGAGCCAACATCGCCGCCTGGCGTATTCAGCTCGTAGACAATTAGACGAGCCCCCCCAGCACTGGCCTCGGCAATGGAACGCGAAACCAACTCTACCGTGGGCTGCGAGATGTCTGAGCTTATCCGAACGACCAAGACGCTTCCAGGAGTTGCCCAAATAGCTGGTTGAAACCCAAGAACCAATACTGTTGCTAGGAGGACCGCGAAGAGGATAAGCCTCATGTTGCCTGCGTCTCCATGCAATTTCAGGGACAGCTTCCTTTAAAGTGTGCTTCAATTCAGTCGGAAGGGCGACCTGAAGAGATCGAAATAATGTCCATCAAGGTAACATTGACGCGGCCGACACGAAGAATGCAGGCAGCGATGCTTGCGACGATTGGCAGGCGTTTTCCTGTCAAAGTTTGGAAACCGGGTCCGCCGTTTGAAACGCTAATCCACACTATACTGTCCCAGAACACGAACGACCGCAACAGCGACGCCGCCATGAGGAAACTTCGAATGCGGTACAAGATAACCCCAGCCGTGCTAGCAAAGGCGAATGTTGCTGATTTAATTCCGTGTATTCGCTCTGCTGGGCTGTATAGGTCCAAAGGACCGAGAATCAAGGAAGTCTCAAGAATCATTCAAGAAGAGTATGGGGGGCGGTTGGCGCCGATTCTCGATTTGCCGTACGCGAAAGCGAAGGAGAGTTTGATGACGCTGCCAGGTGTTGGGCCGAAGACTGCGGATATCTTGCTTGCTTTTTGTGCAGAGCATCCCGTAATACCGGTGGACACACATGTCACCCGCGTAACGAAACGGCTGGGAATTGCGCCGAAAAACGCAACATATGAAAAAGTCCGCACAAGTCTTGAAGCGCTAATCCAACCAAAAAGAAGAATCCCACTACACCTGTCCATAATCGCGTTTGGTCGGGAAATTTGTAGGGCACCTAGACCTCGTTGCCCGAATTGTCCGGTGAACCGCACATGCCCGAGCAGCACCGTTTAACATAAAATCTACTGAAAACCAATCGCAATAACTCTTTTTAGTACATGGCATGCGCACGAATAGAACAAGGTGGACTCTTGTTGGCAACGGAAGAACCAGGCAACGACATACCGTTCTTCGCTGAAGTTACTGCAGGTGGAAGAATAACCATCCCAGAGGAAATTCGCAAGATATTCGAGATCAAAGACGGCGACGCGGTCTTCTGCAGACTGAAACTGATGCCAAAGAAAAAGAACAACGCACCAAAGTAGCGTAACTACTTCGCTGATGCCGACAGTAGCGTTCTCCCCAAAGCGGTCAACCTCACTCTGAGCCGGCCGCGTTTTCCCCGTTCCACTTCGATGAGGCCAAGCTTTTGCAACCCTGCACCTTCCTTTGAACCGCGTATGTGGTAGCTCAGAAGAGGCTTCCCGTAGCTTGACAACGTGCTGAGCTTCTCTAAGCTTTCAACGTCTCCGCCTGCCAGCTCGATAGCACGGAGGATCTCCATTTTGGGCTTGGTGACGGCCTGCGTGTAGCTCTGATTCATTACGGGGAGAACTGCTGGTTGCTCGCCCAGGACATCGAAGGCTCTTATTCCAAGGACGAACGCTGCCGTAACCCCTGCGCAGGTCAGATGGCTGTCCGCAGACCCAACGTTGATCAGGATATCGTCGAAACTCTCAGATTCCTTCTTCACAATCTCACTTACCGTCTCCAACATGGTTGGAATCGTTGGATCTTTAACTTGGACGATCTCGACAGCAAGTTTGAGAGTGCTACCCAATTTCTCCGCAAGCTGGTTTGCTTGATTCAGGAAACCGTTAGGTGTGATGAGAGTGAGTTTGTGTGCCGGAAAATTCCTTAGCCCTATGAGAACCGCATCCTCGCTGCCGCCACCCAGCAACGCAATTTGGAGCGTTCTCAGAGGCATAGTCTGGCTTCCGTACTGGTGTATTCAAACCATTGCAGTCCATATTTAATCCATTGATTGCATTCGACTGAGTCAAACAGCAATCAACCGCAATGGGCGTTCAGGTTTGACTGATCTCATCATCTAGGTTCGGACCCTGCAATAGTTCTCATCAGCGGTCGTTCAACCATAGCGCTTTATGATGCTTCCTCTCTCAAGCCCCTAGACCTGTTGGGGGAATTGAACTTGTCAAGGAAATACTCCGACCGACTTTCGTTGACAGGTTCGATCCTGCTCTCTTCACCATTGTACATTGCAGTCTTCATTATGCGGTTTAGCTTCGGCTTGGTACTCTTCACATTACCAATCTATCTTCCCAAGCAAGAGTTCTCCAACTTCGTCGTCGGCGTAATCGCTGCCGCATACCCAGTTGCCGAAACAATCTTCGGCCCAGTCATCGGCGTCCTATCGGACCGCTATGGAAGAAAAATGTGGATTTACATCGGACTGAGTATCTCAACCATGATTTTGTTTGCTTTCACGCTGAGCACTAACATCCCATACTTGATCGCAATTCATGCTCTCCAAGGCGTTGCAGCTGCAATGATCGTGGTTAGTTCGCTTACGCTAGTCACAGACGTGAGCACAGTCAAAACCCGGGGCCGCGAAATGGGACTCTACGATTTCGCTAACCTGGGAGGTTACATGGTCGGAATCCTTGTAGCGGGAGTCCTTCTGAGAACACACTTTTCACTTGTACCCTTCTACTTCGGCTCGGCCTTGGCCGCCGCTGGAGCCATCTACGCATTCTTCAAAGTCAAAGAGAAAGCTGACGTAGGGAAAGACAAGGCGTTGTCTCCGGTTCAAACGATGAGCTTGCTACTTCGAGACAGGCGCGCTGCCGCGATGTTTCCCATATGGTTGTCCGTGACCACGTTTATCGGGATGGCTTTGACCTTCGGCCCGCGATTAGGCCCTTCACCGCTGCTCACAAGCTTCCTAATTGGAGGCAGTGTCTTGATATTGGCTTTCACGCAACCATTCTTCGGCCAACTTTCGGATAGATATGGCCGAGATCGATTGATGATGCTCGGAATGCTGTCACTCATCGGCTTTTTCGTGACCGTGATCGTGATGTTTCGTGGAAGGCATGAACCAATTTTCACTGTACCTTTCCTAATCGTATTCGGGGTGGGAAGTTTCGCTTTCGCACCCGCCGCGTTAGCCACTCTAGGTGACTACGCGCCGGAGAAAGGGCGGGGCACAACGATGGGCATGTACAGTGTCGTAATTAGCTTCGGTACAATCATCGGACCCCTACTGGGGGGTTACTTGCTTGACAACTACGGCTTGTCCAGCCTGTTTTACGCCGGTCTCATCATTTTGATGGTTGCGTTGGCTTTGGCCATTGGCATAGCTGGCCCAGATCTCAGGCAGACCGCATTTTCCCGGCCAGAGAAGCGAATTCGAGCCGCAAGCGGGAAAGCCTTCTAATCGAAGAAAGGAGGAATGGCTGGGCCGCGGTTTAGCCAGCCATTGGAAATCAGGTCTAACGTTGTGCTATGGGTTGTTCGTGAAACATCGTAGGTGGTCTTGGGAGCACGCTCTCGCGAAGAACGAAGGACATTGCGCCCGCGATGAGGACTAGAATTGCGCTTACCGCTCCAAGCTGCGAGTTGACGTTAGCGACGCGGAATGTTCCGACTAGCCCCAAGCTGAGAGTCAGCAAGATAGCGCCGAAGATTATTCCGCGCATTCCCGCTTGCGATAATAGCCTTCTTGATGCGAGCGTGTAGCAGTGGATGGCTCCAAGTGAGCAGATGAGGCTCACGACCAAGACGACGGCGAAGACAAAACTGAAAGAGGCGGGTAGCGTGAATGGGTAAATGCTGGCTATTGGAATCGCGAGGATGCTGATGACGAGGCTGATGACTCCACCTATCACGAACAGTGCTGCGGCCATATCCAGGAACCCGGTTTTCAATGAAACTTTGCTCATTTTTCAAACCTTCACCATTACCTTGCACAGAAATCGCGTTAAGTATTGTGGCACAATGTCGCACAAAGACACTGGGTACCACTATTCCACCTGGCGATGAAGCGTACGACTCTGCCGAACATTACAGTGAATATCGCAACTATGAGCTCGTCTGGTTGTTGCAGGGACTGTGCGACTGACTAGCGTCTCCTGATTATCATTTGGATAATTGCAATGACTACGAAAGCTATGCCTGCGTAGATTAGGCTGTGAGTTAGGAACCATACGACCACGGCCGCGATGATGGGGAGTATGAAGTGAATTACTGCTTTCAGCAGTAGGATTATGATGATACCAACTATCAGTAGCACTGCAAAGATTGCGATCTCACTGAAACTGAACGGCAGCTGAAAGATGGAAAACATAGTCATTACCAGTGAGAATTATGATTGATTAGGTATTAAGAACTTAGGATACGTGACCTTGCGCGTTCTCTTTTGGCAGGTTTCCTATTTGGGCGAAGGACAAGAACAGTCACCAGAAGCACGAAGCCAAATATGAAAGCAAAGGCGCCAGCGGGGAACTCAGGGATTTGGAAACCTTTCGGAGGTAACGCTAGTCCGATGCTGTTTCCGACGTTCTGCTCGATTCCGTCATAGTAGAGCATGAACCCGTTGTTAGAGAATATTATTCGAGGATTTTCGACACCGCCTGAATCCCAGTTGCCAGAAGCGCCTGGATTCAAGATAGGATTTGCAGTGGATTTTTCCCAAGTACGCCCATCTTTTGATGTAGCGTATCCGATTTCTGGAACCAGTGAGCCCTGGTTGAGAGCTGAATACCACATTCCAAACATGAAGCCGTCGAAGAAGACTGAAGGAGAGAATACGCTCCTCGAATCCCAAGAGCTTGCGTTGGATGAAGGTTGAAGGACCGCCGTCGGCGCAGTCCAACTTTTTCCATCAAAGGATTGCGTATAGAGTATTCTGAGAATCGAGCTTGACGGCGGATCAGGCTGCCCTCTGGCTGCGTACCACATATTGTAGAGCGCAGTCTCCACTTTTGCTACAAAAGGCGTTGATATTTGCCGTGAATCTACACTTGTAGGCCTCAGGACCGGGTTCCGCGAATACCTAGTCCAGTTCGTGCCGTCCGTGGATGTTGCGAGGCCGACTGCACCATTCTGAACCGTTAGGCCACCGCCAACGTACCACATTGTGAAAACCGTTCCGTTCCAGGCCACACTTCCTAGGCTCACGGATGCACTATCCCATGCGCCTGTCGGTCCCGGGGTCAAGACGGGGCTTGTGTGTTTGGTCCAAGTGTAACCGTCTGGAGAGGTTGCATATCCAATCCCTGCGACTTTTTGACTGCTGCCAACGTACCACATCATGTAGCCGTTAGAAGGGTCGAAGAGTACTGTGGGAAGAATCACGTAATCTGAGTCCCAAGTGCCGGGGGTCGGACTCAAAACGGGGTTACCGGAATACTTGGTCCATTGGCCTCCTTGTGCCTGCACCCCCATGGGGAAATTACCTAAAACCGACAAGGCGAGAAGCATCATGAAGACCATGGTCGCCTGCTTAATCATGAAACAACACTTCGCCCCGATAACTCATGATTTTTCAACCGTCTATATCAATTGCGGTCCAACTATATGATTCTCGCCCGGTTTTCGATGTTTTCCCGAGGAACGCTGCAGTCTCGTTCGTCTCGTGGTTCTTCAGCGGGGACATTATCCTGCTGGCCTTTGCAGTGCTAAGAGAACGGCTGGTAAGTCACCAAGCGATTGGAATCATCTCCATCATTTCGTGGATAGCCATTGTCCGGTACTTCCCTTAACCTTAACTTGCACCGCACGGAACTTCGTCATCCTCGCGGAGATCGACCTGTGTAGGAATACATACGAATCAGCGAAGGAGGCGTTGGCTTGGGTGTACCAGAGAAGATTCGTGCAATAGAAGAAGAAATGAAAAGGACTCAAATCCACAAACATACAGAGCACCATATCGGGTTACTGAAGGCAAAGCTTGCCAGACTCAAAGCCGAGCAAGACATCGCGCAGAAATCAAAGTCCGTCGGAGGGCTTGGCTTCGAAGTGAAGAAGGGGGGGGACTGCACGGTCGTTTTGATAGGTCTGCCGAGCGTGGGAAAGTCAACAATCCTAAACAGGCTGACAAACGCGAACTCGAAGGTAGCCGCTTATGCCTTCACCACGGTAACAGTGGTTCCTGGGCTGCTTGAATATGAAGGCGCCAAGATCCAGATACTTGACCTACCAGGAATCATTTCAGGTGCCTCCTCCGGAACTGGAAGGGGTAGGCGAGTGCTTTCGGTTGCTAGAAATGCCGACCTGATCCTACTAGTGCTCGATGTGTTTCAACCGGATCAAATCAGCACTTTGAAGAAAGAGCTACACGAAATGGGCATACGACTTAACACCCGCCCGCCAAATGTCACTATCGAACAGGCCTCGCAAGGAGGTATAGGAATAACTGCAACTTGCACCCTCACAAAACTTGACGAGGCCACCATACGTGCAATCCTCGGAGTGTACAAAATCCATGGCAATGTCATTATTCGTGAAGATATTAGCGACGACCAACTGATCGACGTTGTAGCAGGAAACCGCATTTACATCCCCGCGCAGGCCGTGCTCAACAAAGTGGATTTGGTAAGCGCGAAATATGTCGAGGAGGCGAGAAAACGAATCGGGGAAGAATTCATTCCAATATCCGCTGACCAAAACGTAAACATTGACAAACTTAGGGAAGCTATCTACAAGCGTTCGAATTTCATTAGAATCTACCTAAAACCCCGCAATGGCGAACCGGACTTCGATGAACCCCTCATAATCACTACTGGTTCCAGAATTTCGGATGTATGTGGGCGAATTCACAGAAACTTGGCGAGTGGAGCCAAATATGCGTTAGTCTCTGGCACTAGCGTGAGGTTCAGGTCTCAACGGGTTGGAATGGACCATGTATTACAGGACCGAGATATAGTAACGATCGTAAAATAGATGCGAATCACGCAGCTGACGAAAGATATTGACGGTCTTCAGGAGCATCGAGGACACTCCAACCGCGAAAAGGACTCGGTGCACCTGAGCCTAGGCAAAAGGCGAAACAATGAAGGCTCGTGGTGGGCGTCCAAGGAGGAGTTCACTTGTCAAACTCGAAAGCATCTGGCGGTATTGAGGCGACTCTGCAAACTTGGGTAAAGGAAGTTGCAGGCAGGACCAAACCAAGCCGCATAGTCGAGTGTCACGGATCTCAAGATGAGTATGATTCTCTCACCAAGCAGATGCTTTCTGAAGGAACACTGATCCAACTCAACCAGAAAGAATATCCGAACTGCTACTTGCACAGGAGCAACCCTAACGACGTTGCTCGATCCGAAGATAGAACCTTCATTTGCACACGAAAACAGGACGATGTCGGACCCACTAACAATTGGATAGACCCTAGCCAAGCCAAGAAAATCCTATGGAAACTCCTGGCAGGATGTATGAGGAACAGAGTCATGTACGTTATCCCGTATCTTCTCGGCCCTGTCGGCTCTCCGTATTCCAGGGTGGGCGTCGAACTAACCGACAGCCCTTATGTGGCGGCGAACATGATGATAATGACACGAGTTGGGCAAATCGCATTCGACCACATGAAGAGTACGGGCCACTTCGTGAAGGGCGTTCATTCAGCTGGGAACCTGGACCCCAAGAACAAGTACATCTGCCACTTTCCAGATGAAAAACTCATCATCAGCGTGAATTCAAACTACGGAGGAAACGCTCTCCTCAGCAAGAAATGTCATGCCCTCAGAATTGGCAGCGTAACGGCGAGAGAGGAAGGATGGTTAGCCGAACACATGTTCCTCATCGGCGCAGAAGACCCCGAGGGAAAAATAACCTATATCTCAGGAGCATTTCCAAGCGCGAGCGGAAAAACCAACGTTGCCATGCTAAGACCACCCCCGGGCATGGAAGACTGGAAGATTTGGGCTATCAGCGATGACATAACTTGGATTCATATAGACACACAGGGAACATTTCGCGCAATCAACCCCGAAGCTGGATTCTTCGGAGTGGCACCGAACACGAACATGAAGACGAATCCCAACATTATGGAAACCATAAAGAAGAATACGATATTCACGAACGTCGCATTAGCAGCGGACGGAACCCTATGGTGGGAGGGGATGGGGGACCCCCCTAGCAAGCTTTGGGACTGGCGTGGTAAAGAATGGATGCCTGGTGGTGAATCAGCAGCGCATCCGAACTCAAGATTCACAACTCCCGTCAGCCAATACCCGTTTATCTCCCCAATGTTCGACGACCCAAACGGCGTTCCCCTTTCAGCCATGATGTTCGGGGGAAGAAGTGCAACACAGGTTCCGCTAATCCTTGAAACCGAAAATTGGGAACAAGGCGTCTTGATGGCGGTCATGCTGAAGGCGGAAACCACCACTGCTGCCGACGGAAAAGCTGGGGTTGTGCGAGCTGACCCGATGGCAATGAAACCATTCTGCGGTTACAACATGGCTGACTACTTCACGCATTGGCTGAAGTTCCGATTAAAATCAAACCGACCTCCAAAGATTTTCCTATTCAACGCCTTCAGGCGAAACCAAGCCGGACAGTTCCTCTGGCCGGGATACGGCCAGAACCTACGCGTGCTAAAATGGATGATTGACCGATGCAACGGAAGAGCAGAGGCCGTAGAAACCCCAATCGGCTACGTCCCAACGCCTAATTCACTCGACCTTCACGGCCTCGATATCTCACCGAGTACTTTACAGGAATTGTTGCGAGTCGACGCCAAGGAGTGGGTTAGAGAACTTGAAGCATCGCAGACCCTCTTCGAGAGTTTCGGAGAACGCTTCCCGAGTCTTCTCTGGAAGGAATATTCAGACTTGATGGAGAAGCTGCGGAAGCAAACGGCATTCTGACTCAACGTGACTCGTATCGCCGAGGATTCGGCCCGAGCACTCGAAAAAGAATGAACCTCAATTGGACTTGAACCGGCATAGTTGCACAATCAATAAATTCGGCGGCACCTCCCAGCGGCGACATGGAAGCAATATTCCTAGTCCAACCATGGGTTCAAGCCCGCACAGCAATGGACTGCTGCAAACTCTGTTACCAGGAAAGGGAAGGAAAGAGCCATCTGGAATGTAAAAGAGGCCACTTGTCGGCTTACAACCAACTCCTAGCCGTACTGAAACTTGAAAAAGGCTCACAGTTCGAAGAAGCACTGAAACGATTAGAAGAAGCTAAAGAGAAATGCGTCGCCACTCCAAAACCAGACGAACATTGCCATGGAAAGTCGCAGGAAGCGCTGAAGTTCACGATTGATCTTTACGGTAAGATTCTCGACGATTACAAGAAACGACTTCCCAACAGGGAGTCCCCCACGCCTCGATCCTAGTCCACGACTCGATTCTAGAATTACTAGAGGCAACTGGACTGTGGCGGAGTAAAGCAGCACATGGAGCATAAACCCGGAACTGGGATAAAGTGGTTGGATTGGAATGATGACGCTTTCCGGCGGGCGAAGGAAGAGAGCAAACCCGTTTTGCTCGACATCGGCGCAGTCTGGTGCCACTGGTGCCATAGGTTAGATAGCGACACCTACTCAGTTCCGGAAATCGCTGAGTACATTGAATCGAACTTCATTCCGATTCGGGTGGATACGGATAAACGCCCTGACATTAACCGCCGATACAACATGGGAGGCTGGCCGACCACAGCCTTCCTTTCACCCGAGGGCCATGTGATTGGCGGAGGAACCTACTTCCCGCCCGACCAGATGAGACAAGTGCTGAGGGACGTCAAATCACTCTGGGAAAGTTCGAAAGACAAACCTGCACCTGAACGTGCGATGCCGCAACCCGAGAGCATCCCAATCGGCAACCTGTCAGCATCAATTGTGGACGAGGTTCTTGGGGAAGTCGCAAACAACTTCGACCCTATCTACGGTGGGTTCGGCTCACAGCCCAAATTTCCAAGCACCGATGCCCTTGAGCTTGCATTACTGAAGTACCATTACAGTGGAAATAGGGAGTTCCTTGGAATCACCACGGTGACGCTTCAAAATGCTGGAAAGAGCGGCACATACGACCGCGAGATGGGAGGATTCTTCCGGTATTCCACTCTCAGGGACTGGAGCGTTCCACACTTCGAGAAAATGAGCGAGGACAACGCCAAATGGCTACAGCTCTACCTACACGCGTACCAAGTGACGGGTGACCCCTTCTATGCCCAAATAGCCAGAGGAATCATCGACTACGTCAACGAATGGCTGTCAGACCGGGAGAACGGGTGTTACTATGGAAGCCAAGACGCTGACGAGGAATACTACAAACTCCCCAAAGCTGAACGCACAAAACTAAAACCACCTTACATCGACAAGCACATCTACACGAACTGGAACGCCATGATGGTCTCCGCTTACCTTGAGGGATCCTTCGTCCTAGGCGACGCGAGCGCCAAGGAGTTCGCGCTCAAGAGCCTCGACAGATTGCTGGCCTTGAACTTTAAGCCCAGTGATGGAATGTATCATTTCTATGATGGACAGCCTCAGTTGAAGAATCAGCTTTCTGACCAAGCTCAAGTAGCGAGGACACTCTGCCAAGCCTACCAGTGCACTGGAAACGAAAACTATCTTGCACGAGCGGAGGAATTGGTGGAGATTGCGACCCGTAACTTGTATGATTCCGAGCATGGGGGGTTCTTTGACACTGTTGTCAACCCTAATGCTCCTGGGTTTCTAAGTAAACCCGCAAAGCCGGTGGAAGAAAACAGCCCTGCTGCCCGCGCCCTGATACTGCTACATCATCTAACAGGCAAGCACAAGTACCGCCAGTTGGCGGAAGGCACTTTGAAGCGGTTTGTGGAAATCTACCCACAGTTCTCGTTTATGGCTGCGGAATACGCGATTGCTGTGGACTGTTTCCTTAATGAACCCACGGCCATCCAAATCATTGGTTCACTTGAAACGCCGCAAACGAAAGGCTTACTGACTGAGGCTCACAGAATCTATGAACCACGAAAGGTAATTCAACTCCTGGACCCAGGGAAAGATGCCGGGAAGATTACGAGCCTCGGATACCCCGCGACTAGCCAACCAACTGCTTACATATGCGTTGGTAAAGCCTCTACAGCACCTATCATAGAGCCGAAACAGATCGCTCCAGAACTGACCAGAATGATTGCCACGCAACTCAAGAAGTAATCTTCAGATCTTTGACTTCCAGCTTTCTTCTAATCTCTTCCATTTCATCCGCACGAAGAAGCTTTCTTGCTGTGAAACCTGCGTGGTCATCAGCGTTACGTGGAATAATATGAACGTGGACGTGCGGAATCAATTGATTAGCCGCGGCGCCGTCATTTATAGCGATGTGGGAAGCAGCAGCACCCATCCTTGAGATTATGAGCCGGTTCAAAGCGTGGACGCGCAAGTAGAGAGCGCAGAACTGCTTTTCAGTAAGATCGTTGACACGAGCATAATGTTTCTTGGGCATGACAAGCGTATGCCCAATCGAAATAGGGTACTTGTCCAAAATTGCGATGAATTCCTCGTCCTCGTATATTATCTGTGAGTGAGCTGATCTTTGAACAATCTCGCAGAAGACACAGTTCAAGTTGAAAACGATTCCCTCCCGTTACATCAACAAACGTGGATTTATGCTTCTCATGACCCACTGCGAATCTGCACCTCTGCTATGATGTATCCTACACTTCAATTAGGGCGAGATCTCAATGAGATGATGCGTGATGACGGTGAGCCAATGACTAACGAAAAACCCGCCAAAATCGCTTCCCAGAAAACCCTTAACCTGACAACTCAAGGAAGAAAAACTGGAAAGAGCCACACCGTTGAGGTCTGGTTCGCTGTCAGCAAAGACAAGGTATACCTCAGCCACGAAGGCAATGAAACCGACTGGATGAAGAATATTCAGAAGAAAAGTCAAGTCTCCTTGGATATAGGCGGAAAGAACTTCGAAGGGGAGGCGCACTACGTCCAAGACGGTACAGACGAATCCTGGGCAGGTAAGGTAGCCCTGTACGAAAAATACTACGGAATAGCATCGAGGGAAATCATCGAGGACTGGTTTTCCCTATCGAGAGTAATCATGGTTAACTTCTAGGACGGATTAACGCTCGCGAGTTTAAGCTATATATGTGAACCAAACGGACTGGGGCCGTCAAGCGGTTCGACATTGCACTGTCCTTCATGCGGCAAAGACGTAATTGGAGACGCTAAGTTCTGCGAAAGCTGTGGGGCCAAGGTCGAAGGCTTACAGCAGCCTGCCCCCAGCGGAGGCCGATCACAGAGCCTGGTTCCCGTTTTCAGTGGGACAGAGTATATCATTGAGCAAAAGATTGTGGCAGTCAGGGACACTTATGGGATAAAGGATAGGAACGGAAACCTACTCGCCTACGTGAAGAGAAAAATCGTCAGCGTTGGACCGAACTTCTGGTTTGAGGCACCTGACGGTGCTCGGTTGGGAGAGGTTCACGGAAAGGTTCTCGCTGTGAGACCAACCTTTGAAATCTACGACAACCAAGGGAAATTGTTGGGCGTGGTCAAGAAGAAGATGCTGAAATTGCTGGGTTCTGAATGGTGGTTGGAAAGCCCTCCCGGCCAAGAGGTTGCCAGAATCAAAGGAAACATAACCGAACATGATTTCACGATTCAGAACCCTGCAGGAGCACCAATCGCTCAGATTCACAAGAAATGGGTCAGCATCCGCGACTCGTATGGAGTAGAAATCGTAACCCCTGAACTGGACCCATACGTAGTCCTGGCGTATGCTATTGCAATGGACCACGTGGAATACAGAAGCCAAAAACGCGTGGGTTTCGGCGTCTGACAACGCACCTCACATGATGCTATCTCCGTCTCTGAGACGCATTTTGCTGTGCAAGGTTCATGCCCCCATCTGCACCTTGTCTGTTCCACTTTTTGGATTGGAACGATCTGGTCACCAACGGCGGCTAACTGGTGGTGTTTGACTCCTCCGAGGCTTTGTTAATTTTCGCTGCACTGTTTGGAGAACTGCGATCCTGCATTTCGCGAACGTACTTTACGGCTTCGCCGAAGGGTTGAGGCAGATATACCGGTTTCATTGCTGCTCCGTGCAGCGCGTACCCCTTCTGAGTTCCATACAGAAATAAGATGACCCCTATCGCTGTGGGCAGTGCCAAAACGTAGGGCAGGAATTGCCGAAAGGGTGGGAAAATGCGGGTCGCTAGATTGAGCGCAGCAGAGGTTATGTTCCTCGAGATTATGGGAACAAAGTAATGTTGAATGAAGAGCAGAACCGAAAGCCCCAATCCGGCGAAGAGTAGTCTCATTGGGTAACGTCTGATGTGCTCAATCGTCTCAATCCCAGAGTAAGGTATCTCAAAAGTTCTTCTAGAGAACCGTCCTTGTTGGATGAAGACCCGCCTATTGGTTGCCACAACCTTCTGTGTTCCACGAGACCACGATCTTGCAACCAACTCCGGTTCTGAAAGCGATGATCTGACTTCGGGCGGGAGCGTGGACAGCCCGGTCTCTCTTTCCAGCTCTCGTGTAAGTGCACTGTCAAGGTTCTCAATTAGTTTTGATAAAGCGAAAGGCTCTGCTTTCTCTTTGGCGTTGGCGGATAGTTTCTGCCACTTGGTGGGTTCATCAGCCAGCTGGGTTACTGCTTGGGCAGCGCCGTCAACATCGCTAGGCCCCTTGACGTGTATACCCTCCTCTCCATTCTTGACTATCCATGATTGTCCGCCTACGCCAGAAGTGATCACCGGAACGCCAGAGAACATGAATTCGAGTTGAGTAAGCCCGAGAGCTTCCATCCTGCTAAGAATTATGTTGAGATAGGAAGCCTTGATTAACTGGATTTTCTCTCTTTCACTTGTTTCTCCGAAGTAAGTAACGTTTGGTAGCTCCGCGGCCTTCGTTTTGACCTGCTCAGCGTACCCAGTTTCTCCTCTTCCTGCGAGGATAAAATGAACGTCCTTTCTGTTTGTGAGTTTCTTCGCAACATCAAGTACGGCTTCGGGGTTCTTTCGTTCCTCGATTGACCCAAGGTATGAGACGAGCTTCAATTTGGGTTCGAGCTTTAGTCGTTGAAGCAGTTCTTCCGGCCCAAAGGAAGCGAATCTTAGGAAAGCGTCGTCATCTACTCCTCCCGGAAAGAGTGTGCATTTGTCCAGAGGAGCGCCCATTTTGACCTGCGCATCTCGTTCATACGGTGTGAGCACCAGGATGAGGTCGGCCACCCGGAGCACCTGTCTCAGAGAGAGCCTGTTCCAAGCCATTCGGAAGGACCGTTCGACCATAGAATACCTTCTGGCTGAGGGTTCCTGGTAATGCGACATGTGACAGAATATCAGCGGGTCTTGGAATCCGCCGAGGGCTTTGATGTTTCGCCTCCACTCGACGAATTTCGCGACCTCCTCAGGCCCGTTCCATAGAGTGCTGTGGGTGATCAGAACGTTGAGGCCGAATTCGTTTACAATTCTCTCTAATGTGTGTACTGCGTCTTTGAATCCGATCCGACGTGGAGGCCACTTCGTAATGAGGCTGCCGACCCTGATGATGGGTATGCCAAGTTCACTGTCTTCTACACGGACGTAGCCCTTTTCCCCGATGACGGACTCGTTGACAACCTCTTTTCCGTCGTGGTAGATACTGGTGATTAAGTGAGCTTCGTGGCCGATTTTATTGAAATAATAGACCATTCTCTGGGCCACGAGCTCTTGCCCTTTACTCTTGCTGGTCTGGTACATGATGACGCCGATTCGTTTTTTCATAAACGCCCACTTCGACGTAGAACTCTGGCAGATAGCTTCGCTACCATGACTTAACTTATAATACTATGAAAGGCCCCTCCAGTTTCGTGGTGCGGTAATCTGAAGATTGAGGCATTGTTCTCGGATTTTGATGGCACACTCTGCCAGCTAGATGCGCGTAGAGAGGAAGCGCGCATGCCTCCCAGGCTTAAGAGATTCCTAAACAAACTAAGCACAAAGATACCGTTCGGAATCATAACCACAAAAGACCTGGGTTTCATCAGGGAGCGAGTGCCCTTCGCACACGGCATAGCTGCTTTGAGCGGTCTTGAGATGCAAGTCGGAGAGAGGCGGCTGGTGGATGAGGGCATTCCAGGTAACCTCGATGCCATTGAGGACGCCTACCAGATGGCTTTCGCGGGGTTAAAGGAGATTCACGATGATGGGGTAGGTATTGAAAGAAAGACAACTGAGGAGGACGAACTCATCGGTTTCTGCATTGACTGGAGAATGTCCCATAATTGGACTGAGGCGCGAACAAGAGTCATGCCATTAATAGAACAATGCAAGCAGGCAGGCCTCTACGTTACCGAATCGAAGGTGAGCCCTTTCGCAAACGTCTACTTCACGAAGGTTGACAAAGGCACCGCTTTTGCGAGGCTGAAGGCCGAACTTGGCGTAACTGGCACAGTAATGTACTTGGGCGACTCAGAAGACGACAACCCTGCCTTTGAGCTGGCCGAAGTCTCAATTGGCATTAAACATCACAAAAATATGCCAGAACTCAAATGCAAGTACTTGTTGGAATTCTTGAAGCTAGAAGGGTTCATCGCAATCCTGACGGACGAGAACCTCGAATTCAGAGAAGACTTGCCCGGAATCAATCCAAGATAAGCAGAAGTTGACTCACGCAGAAACGACGGTCATAGAGGCACAATGCGTAAGCCTTGTCCCAATAAGTCTCTGTTCACATTGTGGCGCCACTCAGCACATCGAGCAATAACTCGTAGTTGATGACGCTGAAGCCGCCCAAGCCTAAGGGGAGACTAGGTGCAAGCAGAAATGGCAACCCCATTCATACCGCGAGTCCTGCAAAGAACCCTGCCCATTGTCGGTAGTGGTGACGAGTGATTACGTCCATCAATCATTATGGATACCCGTCCTTTTCCATTGTCCCTCATGTTCGAAAGACCAGAATCTGCCAACAAGTAAATTACAAGCAAGCGAGGTAGACGCTAGTTGAATATTGTTGCCTGATTGCGAATGTGGGCGGCTAGCCACCAAATATCTGGAAGCATCTCGAATCTACGTATGCGATAATTGCTTTCAGAATAGAATGCCCAGTGCATTCCTTGTAAGGTGTCAACTGTGCTTGAAAGCAACCAAGACTACGCGTATGATGCACTACGAAACTCTTGAACAAAGGGGATATGTGACGAACGATACCCGCATCGACTCTAACCATCCATTAGTTCTACTTTGCGAGACATGTGCGCGCAAGGTTCTTGCATAGGCACGTGGAAATCAAATAGACCAATCACCGTGTCAATCCGTAGCGCCAAGGTGAAATCTAACCACATGCCACTCACTCTCCGGTCTTGATTGCGTTGCCTCGCAAAGCCGTAAAGAAACATATGTATCAAGTCTCGAAGGAAATACGTGCCTCTCTACCTTTCGTTTTTAGCTGGTGCACTGATTACAGAGAGGATGACACGAAGATTACGGGGTCGAAGAATCGACGCAAGATCCTGCACAGATCGAAGCAATACGTCATCTACCTTACAACATTCAAGGGTCGAAGACACCCTTGGAAGGCCGTCAGCATCGTCACACTAACTCCACCCAGTGCTTGGCACCTTGATTTTTTCGGTGATCATGAGGACTGCAGAGGCGAATACAGACTCAGGAGAGTAAAGCCTGGGTTAACTAGGTTAAGCATGGTATTCAACGAGGTGTACAAGATTACCAAAGCACCAACCAAGGCAGAGGACGCCGAGAGCACCAGCCAGCTCTGGGACAAGTACATCGAGAGGCTCGAAGCGGACTACCGACGCTCAGCGTAGTCTTGAAAAGTTATACTTTGCACGTTATCGAGATTCTCCTCGCTTGGTTCCCTGCGTGCTTCGAGTGTCGCCGACTCCCGACCAAACCATTTTCTTCCAACCTTAGGCACTTTGAAATTCTTACACAGCCACGAAATACTCTAGGCCATAGAACCAAACCAGAGATCTTATGTGAGATTCACCATGTCTTCAGCAGCGGCTAGAATCCTGGTCAGAACGGAGAGAAACGAATCCATCTCCTGGGACGTAACCTGACGGGTCGTCCTCTCGATGAACTTGTCATGAAGTTTCAAGGCTCGCCTTAGCTTTTCGCCACCTTTGCCTGTTATAGCCACGTTGATCATCCTTCTATCCGCGTCGCTTCTCACACGCCGAACAAGCCCGGCTTCTTCAAGATTGTCGATAACGATAGTCATGCCTGGGGCGGTCATGCTCTGCTCCTTAGCTAGCATTACCATCGAGGACGGGCCTAGTCCTGAGAGCATCCTAAGCGCCCGCAACTCAGCGGGAGTCAACTCCACGACCAAAAGGTTTCTCTCAACAAGCCTGTTCCATCTCTTGAATCCATCAGATAATGTGCGAACTAGATCGTACTTGGAGAGAGAGGTCTGCCGCATTTTACTTTTCCGCCAGTGTTCGCATCATCAAATCTCGGTTGTTGTTGACGCCTCGAAAGACCGAGTTCAGCGCGATAATCGCTACGTTGACATCTATTGACGCCATGATTCCGCCGTCCAAATGACTAAAGCTGATCTGCCCTAAGTCTATCCATGCTGAAACTTAAGCCTTTAATGATTAATAGTTTAAGCTTCCGCCCGAAACGACCTCGTCGATGGTACTTTACTTTTTGCTACCTCTGAAACGGGGCTTATACTCTCTATAGATGGGTTTTATAACAGAAGACTCTGCGCCTTGGCAGCATTCAAGTTACGGGTGATATATGTGGCGCTGAACTCCGGAGACATCGCTTGGGTAATTTCCGCTACCGCATTGGTCATGATAATGACTCCGGCTGTGGGGTTCTTTTATGGTGGCCTCGTTCGAAGGAAGAACCTAGTCTCAACTATAGTTCAATGTCTGGCAATTTTCGCAGTCGTAAGTTTGGTCTGGGCACTTTGGGGGTACAGTATTGCCCTCGGTCCATCAGTAAATGGTTTCATCGGAAGCCTAGCTGACTTGGGATTGAATAATGTTGGAGAGGCACCAAACCCAGGCTATTCAAACACGATTCCTGAACTTCTGTATTTCGCCTTCCAACTTAAGTTCGCGGCTATCACACCCGCTCTTATCATTGGAGCGTTTGCAGAGAGAATTCGCTTCAAGTCTTTGATGCTCTACGTTGTGTTATGGACGACCTTCATCTACTGTCCAATCGCACACTGGAATTGGGCCGTGGGAGGCTTTCTAAGGTCGCTTGGTGTTGTTGACTTCGCCGGAGGTTTGGTAGTCCATACTTCAGCAGGGATCTCAGCACTTGCAGCTGCCTTAGTGGTTGGTAGAAGAAAAGGCCTAGGCGCGAAGAAACAGGAGATGAGACCTGCAGATATCCCCTACGTGATTCTAGGTGCGTCAATACTCTGGTTCGGATGGTTCGGTTTCAACGCCGGCAGCGCGCTCGCGGCTGACGCCTTGGCGGTGAACGCGTTGGTTGTTACCAACCTTGCCGCAGCAGCGGCCGCAGTTAGCTGGATGCTAGTTGACGTGTACACGAAAGGCAAACCGTCGGCGGTCGGAATCTCAGTTGGAGCAGTCTGCGGGTTAGTGGCGATAACGCCAGCTTCCGGGTACGTGGGTCCGATGCCGTCCATAATCATCGGCCTCGTGGCCGGAGCCCTGTGCAACTACGTTGCTAGCCTGAGAGTTAGAACAACCATGGACGACACGTTGGACGTATTTGCCGCGCATGGAGTAGGCGGAATGTGGGGAACGATAGCAACCGGACTATTTGCAGCGACCGCAATCAACGCGGCGGGACCGAATGGGCTCTTCTACGGTAATCCCGCGCAACTAGGAATTCAAGCCTTCGCTGTCGCCATAGTCGCTCTCTTCGCGTTCTGCGGTTCCTACGTATTGCTTAAGATCGTTAACGCGATTTCGCCCCTCCGCGTGAGCGAGAAAGAAGAGGATACCGGACTGGACGTCTCACAGCATGGCGAAGAAGCGTACGCGTAAATAGGTAAAGTCAGTGCAGTTACGCTCTGGAGTGACAACAGACGAAATTCACTAGGCCCTCTGTTCTGCTGCTCCTTGTCATCGTTTTCGGCATGGGTTTCTCCGGCTACCTGACCACCGGAGTACTCCTGTCTAACTCATGTCCCCTGAACGGTGGATGCACACGTGTGCTCGGCATTCCGTCTTGCATGTACGGGTTCACCATGTACACCATTATGCTGATCATTGTTCTGTTGACATCGATGGGGAAGATAGTGTTCGGAACGGGCCGGAAGCTCGTCCTTCTTGTGTCGGTTATGGGGATGCTGTTTTCCGGTTCCTTGCTCGTCCTGGAATTCGTGAACAAAAGCCCCTTAACAATCTGCGCCGCAGGATTCTCGATGTTCCTGTTGATTTTCCTTTTGACCCGCCTGTTCTGGAAGGAGCAGTAATTCGACGAACATAGGACGACTGGAGCGGGCCGGACTGTTCTAAGCACGACAAGTGTTTTCGTTAGACGAATCTGTTGGGAGAAGTGAGCCTGAGTATCGGATCGGGCCGACCTTCGAACGCGACAGGCATCCTGCTTCCTGCTGCAAATCCCATTACTATACCCTCGTCTCCCATGGCTACGGCTGAATAGACGTGGTTGCGAACGGGGCCGATAATTGGTAGCAGGTCCTTAGTTTTCGAATACGAGTCCCCCCACTGATGTTCCCGCTCCAAACTCACTCCGCTGTAGTACCACGCGAGCTTCTGCTTGATGTTCTTGGGTTGATAGAGTTCCAACGCTAAGCGGCGCCCAAGGGGATAGAGAATGTCATACTTTTCTTCCATCGTCCAGATCACTTTGTCGCAAGGCCATATCTTCTTGGTCTCTGGCATCTCGCGGCTTGCTATGACAACACTCATTTCTTCCTCGAAGTGCTTTTCCAAGCCATAGAATGGTTTCAGGTTTGTTGCCATAATCAAACGACTGCAACGTACTTTCGCGCGTGGCGATCGGACGGTTACGTGATCTTGTTCTTCCTCAAAACCGATCAATTGGGAATTCTCAAAGACAGGTATATTGAATCTTTTGGCAAGCCCCA
Organism: Bathyarchaeia archaeon; assembly: GCA_049513715.1. Taxonomy (GTDB): domain Archaea; phylum Thermoproteota; class Bathyarchaeia; order 40CM-2-53-6; family 40CM-2-53-6; genus FEN-987. The sequence continues at coordinate 231,600 of JBEKVV010000003.1, forward strand.
CCGCGAACTGAGCAGGGTGAAGCACGGAGCAGATTTCAAATGACAGGCCTGCGAGAAACTTGTTCCCGGTGAATGACTGTTCTATGTCCTCGCTTGCGTACAGCTCGGTTTTTATCCCGATGCATGCAAGCTCCGTCTTCTCCCTTTCCAGTCTGCTCTCCTCTGCGTCGTTCTTGGCGACCATGATTGCTCCCGTGTGGCGAAGCCCGCAATCTATTCGGTTTTTCTCAATTATCGAGACCATCTGTGTGATTGTCTTTTCAGTTTCTTTCCAGAGCGTTGTCGCATCTTCTTTGCCGTACCGTTCGACCGCTTCGACAAAGTTGCCACCCGAGCCATAATATAGAATGCCCGAGCTCGCACCAGTAGCTGCCGCGCCCACCTCATCCCTCTCGAGTACTAGAACCTTGTAACCAGCGTTCTGCAAATGAAAGGCGCAGGATATCCCCGCTATGCCGGCGCCCACAATTGCTACATCAACATTCGCATCTCGCTCTAGAATTGGAAAACGTTCTGTGACAGGCCAAAGAGGATTAGCCTGCATGCCCGACATCACGGGCCAAGGATTGCGAGTCGCTATTCAAAGATTACCTCACCTAGTCACTGGAGGCGGCTATTAGGTCGAAGGGGGCGTAGGCGTGTAGATTTCGTAGAATTTCCTATATTTCCACACTACAACAGAGACTAGCCAAGACACAAGAAAGATGGCTATTATGCCGAACCCTATGGTTTCGAAATCTAGGCCGCTAAGCCAACCCCAATAGGTGCCTGTCAGGTTCAATTCGTTAGCTATGACCTGGAGAAGCTCAGCGGTGCCAATTGCCAACGCGACAAGCACTGAAATGACCGTCACGGTCAGGTTGTAGTAGATTTTACGAATTGGATTAAGAAAGGCCCAACCATAGGCCAAACGCATTGTCACACCATCGGTTGTATCGACTAGGACCATTCCGCATGTGAACATGAAAGGCAATATGAGAATCATCCACACTGGAACAGCGGAAGAGACACCGACACCAACACTGATCGCTATGAGAGCGATTTCAGTTGCAGTATCAAAACCTAATCCGAAGAGGATACCGATGGGGTAAATCTGCCACGGTCGCTTGACGATCTTGAACAATGGTCGAAAGTAGCGGTTTAGGAATCCGCGATTGTCCAGAAGATTCTCAAGTTCAGTCTGGTTCATCTTTCCGCGTTTCAGTTCCTTGAAGATTCGGTAAATGCTGAAAACGATGATCATGTTGACTATTCCTATCAACCACAGGAACACTCCTGAAACAGTTGTTCCGATTATTGTGCCACTGCTCTCCAAGACAGGTATATGACCAACTATCGTTCGAGTTGCAAAAATCAACGCCACGATAAGCCCAACCACAATTGTCGAATGCCCTAACGAGAACCACATGCCAACAGTGAAAGGGCGTTGATTCTCCTGCATCAGCTTTCTTGTCGTATTGTCAATCGCAGCGATGTGGTCAGCATCAACACCATGACGCAGGCCGAACACATATGTGACTATTCCAAGGCCCGCAAGTAAAACCGAGAGCTTACCTATGATTGTCGAGGCGATAAAACCGAAGGCCGTCGCTAGCCCGATTAATGAGTAAATGGAAACTAGTTTGAGCTTCTCATTCGGCGAAAGCCCCGCCGTCGAATAGACGAGACCAGTTTCTTTGGACATCTCAGAGGAAACGCTCCTTCCACAATCGGCGTAGTATTACTAATGGCAGAATGCGTAATAACGATATTAAAGAGTACCGAACCATTCCCAGACCTCGGTGACATAGTGTCCATGGCTAGAGTCGAGAGGATTAGCTTCTCAACACCTCCTCTACTCTTGAAGCAATTCAACGATTCCCTCAAAATGCTTGGGTACAAGGATCGATCAAAGGCGTTGCAGATTGCGATGAGGAACTTCATATCGGAATACTCATGGAGAAAGGAGAGGGGCAAACAGGCGGCCGGAGCGATCTTGCTGACGTACGACCACGAATCACATGGCCTTCAAGATGCCCTAACGGACATTCAGCACCACTTTCGGAGTATAGTGAATTCGACCACTCATATCCATATTGACGAATCCCACTGTTTGGAAATAGTGTCCGTGAGAGGAAAAATGGAGCTGATCCAAGCATTAGCCAAGGAGTTAATGAAAAAGCGTGGTGTGACGCAACTCAAGTTGTCAACTGTTGCCGTTTAGAGTAGTAGATTGGTTTGCAGCGCTGTTAGTGGGATTCGAATCCACTGGCGGTAGGACCTTGATAACTCGTACTTTCACTTAACTCTCTTACTTATCTCCACACGGGGTCTCTTATTTTCTGTGAGCAACGTTGCCGATTAGACCTGTACTTTTGAAGACTTTGGGCAGCGAGGCCCGGTTGAGGATTTTGTTGGTTCTCGCCAGAAACCGCGGTGAAGACTTATCCATCTATAAGATTGCGAAATTCAGCGGGTTGGATCGGAAGGTCATAAGGAAGCATTTAGGCAAACTAATCGACGCGAACCTCGTCCACATGAAAAACTACGGCCCCATAGCCGTGTACAGCATAAGCAGCGACAATGCCCATGTCCAACGAATCATCGACCTATTCAATGAGGCAAGGCTACTCGCACAAGTTCCCGTCCAACTACACTGGTACGACATCCGCGCCTAAACCCCACCAATTTCCAGAACCACCCCCCCCATTGCCGTAAACGAAAACCAACATGTCACGCTTATTAGAGACGCATCTGTATTGGCGGACAAGTTAGGTATAAGGGCTGAAGCGAACGTCCGACCGTAACCATCCGCGTTGACGTCTAAGTTTTCTCCCGAAGAACTAGCTGAACGAAACTGAACGAGGTGAAACGCATGAGCGATGAACGTTCCTTCAACAAGCCAGTTGAGGAAGGCAAAGAATACGAACTCGAAATCAAAGAGACCAGCCGTCGCGGAGACGGAGTCGCAAGAATCGAGGGCTTCGTAGTCTTCGTCCCACAAACCAAACCTGGCGATAAAGTGAAGGTCAAAATCAACTCCGTTGGACCCAGATTCGCAACCGGAGAAGTTGTCCAATAGAGGAATGGGGAGTTGTCCTCCCTATTCTCCACTTTTTGTCCATTACGGGTGCTTTATTACGGATGAGGCCCATATTACGTCATAGTTGAGCTATCATAGCATCACTATCGAATTTGCAGAGACTTAAATCAAGTACACAAGACAGGGACCTCGTATACTTACTCCGACTCGCAAAGAAGCACAGCTTAACAGCAAGTATTCTTTACGACTCTTTGCAAGCCACGTGGCAGCGCGGCAAAGCGCAATGCGGGAAACTCAAAATTGAGATGCGACTACGCGGAGTAAGTTCCTCGACATACTTGTTCTCGGTTGGCGGGAAGCTGTTCTCGCAAGCAAACCTTCAGAATGACTCAATTAGGAAACTGAAAAGACTCCCAGAAGAATTATCAACATATTTGGACGAAGACAAACGATCTGCACGCAGATTGGACGCGAACTCCATAAGTGCCATTAGCAATTTACGATATGGACTGAGCGGTGTATCTTTCAGAGCTCGTGTGGCAAGGAAATCTGGAGTTAGAGCTGTGACCTCGAAGGATGGAACCCCTCTGTTGGTATGCGATGTAACACTCTCTGATGGGACAGGCGAGATTCCGTTGGCCGTTTGGAATAGTCAAATTGGCACCGTCTTTGAGGGCGACGTAGTGCAGATTCAGAACGCGCGAGTCAGGAGCTTTAGAGGCCAAATTCAGCTTTCACTTGGCAGAAAGACCGGGCTTCTTACAGTTGTCGAACCCGTCAACCGAGAACTTCTGATAGCTGCCTGATTCTTCAAGGACCGAAGAACGGCGAACATCAGAACTGAGAGTCTGTCCCTTCTGAACCAAAGCCTAGTGCGTCGCTGACTCTTTCCAGCTGGTTCTTCATATCCTCGAGTTCAACTTTGTTATCGCGACCTTCATTTCTCCCATGTCGGCAACAATCCTACCCATAACCGGCCCATGTTAACTTCAAGCTTCTCCAACGGGGGCTTAATTCAGGCCTCTATACTCATGATCAAATTCTAGAAGTCTTCACTGAGTTCTGGCATATCTGTCGCCAGAGTTTGGTCTTCTGTCCCGGAACCCTCTGCGCCATACCACGTCTTCTTAAGAGTTACTTTGACTCATGCACTGCGACTGCAGAAAGGAACAGCTGAGAATGTCAGTATACGCTCACATGGTGGAATTCTCGGTCAGCAGAAGCCGAGCGAATGCATACCTAGCCATCCCAGAGGGAGGAGACGTGCCGGGCGTGTTGGTTCTTCCTGCCTGGTGGGGCTTGACGGACTTCTTCAAAGGCGTGTGTGTTAGGCTCGCGAAATCTGGTTTCGTTGCTTTGGCGCCAGATATTTACCATGGCAAAACCGCAACAACAATCTCAGAAGCCAAACGCCTCCGGTCCAAGCTGAACAGCGCAAAACTAAACAAGGAGTTGGATTCCGCCACTGATTATTTGTTGGCTACGTTTGCTGAGACGGGAGGCAGGATTGGCGTGGTGGGGTTTTCACTAGGTGCATCGTGGGCGCTGTGGTTGGCTACGGCGAGACCGAAAGAGGTGGCAGCAGTGGTCACTTTCTATGGCACGAGCAAAGAAGACTACAAGAAGGCTCATGCCGACTTCCTCGGACATTACGCCGAGCACGACGAGTGGGAGCCACTTGATTCTGTCCGCGAGTTGGAGAAACGTCTTCGGGCAGCCGGTAAAGAAGTTGAGTTCAACGTATACCCAAGCACGACGCACTGGTTCTTCGAGGAAAATCAACCGAACGCTTACAACCCTGAAGCCGCTAAACTCGCTTGGGAGAGAACCCTGCGCTTCCTACACACTCACTTGGATTTACAGTGACTCGCTCGGAAGGAGGAGAAACAATGTTTCGATCTGCGGGAAGCTGAGGATTAGGTTGTCAGAGGAAATTGAAGATCACCTAGACTCGGGCATCGGATGAAAGGGGTGTTTGATACCCTATGGAAGCGCAATGAGAAGCCAAAGGGGAAGCTCAAGATATCTTCGATATCAGGAAAAAAGCCCCTGCAGTTAATGAGATCGAACAGCAGGCGAGCTTATCGACCCATAATGCTCTAGTTCGATGCACAGGATACTTGAAAGCCGTTTGCTAGCCTTTGATCATTGGTTCTACATGTTCGTGTATGCTTCTTCGCCGTGTTGACTTATGTCCAAGCCTGCATCTTCGTCCTTCGGACTAACCCTCACCGGAGTGAAGACATTGATTATTCTTAGCAGCACGTATGTCCCGACGAAGGCGAAAAATCCCACGACAACTACTCCGAATACTTGCACTATGAACTGATACATATTTCCGTACAGCAGCCCGTTCGGGCCAGCTGCATTGATGGCGGCAGATGCAAAGATCCCCGTCGCTATTGATCCCAAGATCCCGCCTGCACCGTGGCAGGCGAATACATCCAGCGAGTCATCAAGTCGTGTCCTTGCGCGCCAACCCGCCACAAAGTTACAAACAATACCAGCTGCGGCTCCTATTATGATGGAGGCCATCGGTCCAACATACCCAGAAGCAGGCGTTATCGTCGCTAACCCGCAGACTGCTCCAACTGAGATTCCGACCGCCGACGGCTTGCCCTTCCGGACCCAGTCAGTAATCATCCAACTCATCGCACCAGCCGCAGCTGCCAGATTTGTTACCAGCAAAGCGTTAGCAGCTAAACCGTCTGCCGCAAGAGCACTTCCCGCGTTGAAACCAAACCAACCGAACCACAAGATTGCAGCCCCCAAAATAACGAAGGGAACATTATTGGGCCTCATCTCCTTCCGCGGATTCACGTCCTTTCGTCTACCGATAAATATGGCCGCAGCAAGTGCCGAGACTCCGGCCGTCTCGTGCACAACCAAACCCCCAGCAAAGTCCACCACTCCCAATACCCTTAACCAACCACCCACAGCCCAGACCCAGTGCACGACTGGAACATAGACGAAAGTCGTCCACATTACAACGAAAATCAAGAGCGACTTAAAGCGAACTCTCTCAGCAAACGCTCCTATGATCAGTGCCGGGGTGATTGCGGCGAACTTGAGCTGAAAAGCCACATAGAGAACTTCCGGAATTGTAGGGGCATAGGCTGAGTTCGGTGTGATTCCGACATTGACCAATCCGAAATCAGATAGATTTCCGATAATTCCTCCAATTGAGTTTCCTCCAAGTGCAAGACTATAGCCCCATATTGCCCAAACCAGGCTTATGACGGCGAATATGGCGAGACACTGAACAATTGTTGAGACTAGGTTCTTCCTTCGAACGAGGCCACCATAAAAGAACCCCACAGCCGGAGTCATTATCATGACTAGAGCTGTAGCTGCGAGTACCCATGCTGTGTCTCCCGTATTCAGCAACTAATCGCACCTTAACGGTCGATGTTGCCACAGATTGAGCGCGGTTATAACCTTGGCCGTTAGATTTCATTTACCAAAATCGCGGAGGCCTACGCGTGCATTAGCTTAATGCCTTAATGATTAAACGTTTAAGCTTCATCCTCGCAAGTTGGACTTGGATTAGTCCTGAGATCTGAAAGGTCAGCTAAAGCAGCAAAAACCCTGCGTAACCTCGAAGAAAACAGGATTTCGGTAATCAAAGCTGCCTTTGATCGGACCCGAAAACGCCCTAACAAGACAGGAGACCAGAAACCATCGTCGTTCGTTTCATTGTGTGTGTCACTGTGCTTCGGATGTCACGTCAGCTCCGACAGCCTCAGTCGGACCAGGTCAGCGAGTTTTGCAGCGGCTTCTTTCACTGATGAACTCATAGTCTCCGTGAAAGTGAATTCAGGCTCAATGTCAATGGTAAAGAGCGTTATTGTCATTGGTATCTTGCTGGGGTCAAACTTTCTGTAAAGCTCCAATGCAGTTGGAAATCCTGTGACATGTGTTGAAGAAAATTGGTCGGCGTTTTTCAGTTCTGCTGCGTTGAACTCTGAGATCCGCCCGACTTCCGAGTCCTTTTGGATGATAGAGTCAACCACGAGCACGTTCTCGTAACCTAGCATTTCCTCGACCATTCTCAAGCCGCCAACACTTAGTTCCTTGAATTCTAACCCAGGCAGCTGTGAAAGGCTGTCCTTGAGCATTCTGACTATGTGTATTCCTACGCCGTCGTCTCCCATGATCGGGTTGCCGACGCCTAGGACCAGAGTCTTCGTATCAAACAGCCTTCATGGTCTTCGTAGGTTGCGCAATAGGTTTCGGTTCTTGTCGTAGATTTTGACATCCAAAGGCATTTGCCCGGGTAGCGTATGCGTGGCGCATGCGAAGCATGGGTCGTATGCCCTAAAAGCCATCTCAACCATGTTCAGAACCCCGTCCGAGACATCGCCTTTCTTGATGAGGCCTTCTGCGGCTTGTTTGATTGACATGCTAATGGCAGCGTGGTTGTTCGTGGTAGCCACGATCAAGTTCACGTTCTTCACGAGGCCTCTCTCGTCTGTCTTATAGTGGTGGATCAAGGTTCCACGAGGTGCTTCAACGCAACCTACACCCTCGTCGGGGATTTCGGTTGGAATCGTGCGAACGTTTGGATTCGTGACTTCCGGGTCGCGGCTTAACTCAAGCATTCTTTCAGCTGCGTACATCAACTCTACCAAACGAGCCCAGTGTGTTGCGAGCGTTGAGTGAACCGGTTTCTTGCCAAGGGTTTCGTACATTTTTGTGTATTCGGCTTGCGCAAGAGGCGTGGCCATTCCGTCAGACACATTGAGTCGTGCTAGTGGCGTTGCACGGTAGACCCCACTGTTCTTTCCGCCGACTAGCCCTCTCCATCCTATGGATTTGAGGTATGGGTACTTCAGGTATGTCCAGGGTTCAACGTGTTCAGCGATGTACTTCTGGTAATCAGCCGCGGGGTATTTCGCAAACTCCTTGCCTTCGGGGTCGACGATTCTGATGTTTCCGTCGTAGAAGTTGACTCGGTTCTGCGAGTCAACGGTGCCCATGTAGTATGTTTCGGTCGCATACATGTCGCTCGTGATGAGGTTCATGTATTCTTTGTTGTGGAGGACGAGGTCGTCGAAGATTTTCAATGTAAACTGGGCGAACTCGACTTCAGACTTGGCGATTTCTTCAATCCTTGACCTTTCGGTTTCGTTGATTGCTTTGCTAACGCCGCCTGGGAGTCCGAAGCTTGGGTGAACTCTCTTTCCGCCGATAATTGCGATCGCATCTAGTGCATCGGAGCGGTGTTTTATGACTGAGGTTCCGACCTCTGCGCCCACTTTTCCTATTACGCCGAGTATGTTTCGTTCTGCTTTGGGTGCAGTAGGGCCCATTATGAAGTCGGGTCCTGCGAGGATGTAGAAGTGGGTCGTGTGGTCGGCGACGAAGAAGGCGCTGTAGAGAAGTTCTCGGAGCTTCTTCGCTGCAGGTGGTGGGTCAACGTGAAAGAGGGCGTCCAGCGCCTTAGTTGCGGCAACGTGGTGGGCTTCTGGGCAGACTCCGCAAATTCGACTGGTAATGTCAGGCATTTCCTCGACTGGTCTGCCCTCGCAGAATTTCTCGAAGCCTCGCAGTTCTGGGACTTGGAAGTACGCGTTCTCAACGTTTCCTTCGTCGTTCAGGAAAATCGAAATCTTTCCGTGCCCTTCGAGCCTTGTGACAGGATTTATTGTTACGGTCTTCATTGTTTCGTTCTCCTCATGAGTGATTGGGCAAGGCCAAACCTGTAAAACGTCCCGATGGGGTCGACAACTCCGTCTACGAGTTTCTGAATATCCTCTTCAGTTTCCGCATCGAAGACCGAGGAGAGTGCTGAGAGCATCTTTGCGCCTTGGTCTAGGACATTGGGTAATGGACCATAGCAGCCTCTGCAAGGCATGTTGGCGTCTAGGCAGACTGCCTCGCAGCCGCCTCTTGTTGCCGGGCCCATGCAAATGATACCTTGCTCAAGCAGGCACTTCTTGGGATCCTGTATGGTTTCGTAAGTTCGGACTAATTTCGCGACTTTTCTATCAGTTTTTTCACGCTTGCATTCATGGCAGAGCGATTTGTCGGAAGCCCCTAGAATAGCGCCTTTTGGTGGCAATTTGCCGCTCACGAAGGTTTCGATTACTTTTCCGACCTGTGGTCCGACAGGAGGACAACCAGGTACAAAGTAATCGACATCGACCGTTTGCTCCAGTGTCTTGACGGTGTTATAGAACTCGGGAATTGTAAGCGTTCCTTCGGGTGCCTCGAATTTCGATTGTGGGTAAGTGTTTTCAGGGTTCTCTGTGGTGGGGGTTTCCTTGTAGGACGACTTGAAGATCAGTTCCCGACTTTTTGTGTTCGCGAGTGCTGGAATGCCGCCTCCACATGCGCAGGAACCAAAAGCAACTAGTAGTTTGGATTTCGCTCTGAGCAGTTTCGCTACGTGCTCGTTTTCAGAGTTTTGAATCGCGCCGTTGAAGAACGTCACGTCGATGTTCTTGTCGGGCATGGCTTCGAGGTCTGAGTATTTGTAGTCAAGTGCAGCTGGCCAGTAGACTATGTCGATCTTTTCTTTCAGGTCGAGCAGTTTGGTTCCTAGTTCGAGGATTGCGATTTCGCATCCGCCGCAGCTACTTGCCCAGTTGAATGCAACCTTCGCTTTCGTCATTATTGCGCCACCACTTCTATCTTCGACTTCCAATTCAGAGGCCCAAGTGTTCGAATGTTCTCAGTCATACTGTCCACGATCCTGGCGTATCTTTCCCCTTCAGACGCGGACACCCACTCCAATCTGACGCGGTCCTTTTCGATACCGAACTGATCGAGCATTTTCTGGAGTAGTTTGAACCGCCTCATGGTCTTCACGTTGCCGTTAGTGTAGTGACAGTCTCCGGGGTGGCATCCTGCGATCAGAACACCGTCTGCACCTGAGGCAAGCGCCTTCAGAATTAATGTTGGGTCAACGCGGCCTGAACAGTTGACTCTGATGGGGTTGATGTTTGGTGGGTACTTGATTCTGCTCGTGCCGGCCAGGTCGGCGCCAGTGTAGGCGCACCACTTGCAGAGGAAGCCAACGATTTTTGGTTCAAATCGTGTGGACAATTCCATCATCTCTCAAGCGCAAATCGCCTCAACTTCTGCTAGTAGTTGGCGGTTTGTGAAGTTCTGTTGTTCAATTGCGCCTGACGGGCATGATGCGACGCAGACTCCGCATCCTTTGCAGAGAGCCACTGTGATTTCTGCAACATTCTTTGTGCTGTCGAAGGTTATCGCGTTGTATGGGCATAGGCCGACGCAGATCTTGCAGCCGGAGCAGGACTCTTCGTCGATTAAGGCGACCGTGGGTTCCAGTTCCACTTCTTTCCTGTCGATGAGTGAGAGCGCGTTCGCTGCTGCGGCCGCCCCCTGAGCAACGCTGTCTGGAATATCCTTCGGACCTTGACAGGAGCCGGCAATGTATACGCCGTCGGCAGCTGTTGAGACTGGGGCGAGTTTCGGGTGCTTCTCCAAGAAGAAGCCATCCTTGCTTCGACTAATCGAGAAGGTGTGGGCAACCTGAACTGCGTCTTTCCTTGGTTCCAAACCAAGGCTTAGTACGACCATGTCCACGGGTATCCTTCGAACAATGCCGAGAAGGGTGTCTTCTGCGACAACAACCAGTTTGCCCTTTTCGGATTGTTCTTGTGCTACATCAGTTACTTCAGCAACTCTGCCCCGGATGAAGGTGACATCTTCTTCTAGCAGGCGCTTGTAGAATTCCTCATAGCCTTTCCCAAAGGCCCGCATGTCAATGTAAAACTCGTACACTTTCGCCTCAGTCTTCTCGTGCACGAGGTGGGCTGTTTTCAGCGAATACATGCAGCAGACTCGGGAGCAGTACTCGTTGTAGTTCCTGTCTCGGCTTCCGACGCAGTGGACAATGGCCACGCTTTCTGGCGCTTTGCCGTTCTTGAGCAGTATCTTGCCGCCAGTTGGTCCAGAGGCGTGTGTGAGGCGCTCGAATTCCAGGCTTGTGATTACGTTGGGCAGCCTCTTGTAACCATATTCCTTGATGCGAGAGGGATCGAAGAGGTCGAAACCTGTGGCCAGAATTGCCGTGCCGACCTTCAAGTCCACGACTTTTTCCTTTTGATCGAAATCGATGGCGCCACTCGGGCAGAATTTCTGGCAGACTTTGCAGACGCCCTTCGTGAAGTATAGGCAGTGTTCCCTATCGATTACAGGGGTGCTGGGAACAGCTTGCGGAAACGGCCTGTAAATTGCCTTTCTCTTTCCCATACCGCATTCGAATTCGCTTGGGACGCTTAATGGGCATTTGGTTTCGCAGGTGCCACAACCGTTGCATTTCTCCTCGTCGACGTACCGGGGTTTTCGGCGCACTGTTGCAGTGAAGTTGCCAACGTATCCTTGAAAACCGATAACCTCACTGTATGACAGGAGGTCAATGTTCTCATGTTGGCCTACGAACACCATCTTTGGTGTGAGGATACAAGCAGCGCAGTCAAGCGTTGGGAACGTTTTGTCGAATCGTGCCATGTAGCCTCCGATCGTGGGCTCTTTCTCGACAAGGTACACGTGTTTTCCTGCATCTGCCAACTGTAATGCTGCTTCGATGCCGGTAATTCCGCCCCCCACGATCAGAACATTGGGGTCGACGGGAACTTTCTTGACTTCTATAGGCTCATTGTATGCGACCCGCATCACCGCGGCGCCAACAATCGCCTTCGCGCGCTCCGTAGCCAAGTGCCGGTCTTCCGTTATCCAAGAGCACTGTTCACGAATGTTGGCCATTTGAAACAGGAATGGATTGAGGCCCGCGTTGCCGACAGCGCGCCTGAAGGTTCCTTCATGCATTAGAGGGGAGCAGGATGCAACTACGACCCTGGTTAAGCTGAGTTCTCTGATGTCCTTCTTGATCATTTCTTGGCCGGGGTCGGAGCATGTGTATTGGTAATCTCGCGCGACTACTACGTCGGGGAGACCTTTGGCATAATCCGCTACTGCTTTGCAGTCGACCGTTTTTCCGATGTTTGTGCCGCAGTGGCAGACGTAGACGCCTATCTTTTCAGCCATTTACCTCACAACCTCCAAGTACTTCTCCAAGACTGGTTGACTTGGAATAAGTTCCTCGTTGATGCCCAGCGCTTTTCTGGAGAAGCCGAATGCTAGGCCTATGAGCTGTGTGAAATACAGAATTGGAATGTTGTATTTGGTTCCGAAGAGTTTGTTGACGTTGCCTTGGTAGGCCTCAAGGGTCATGTGACAAAGCGGGCAAATGGTACTAATCATCTCCGCTCCATTGTCGAGAGCATTTTGAATCAGCCCTCTTGCAAGGTTCAAACCAACTTTCTCACTCGTCATCGCCAGCATTCCACCGCAGCATTTCGCTTTCATCGGGAAGTTCACTGGTTCAACTCCGAGCCAAGTGAGTAATCTGTCGAGTAGCATGGGGAACTCTTTGTCGTCGATCTCTCCGAAAGGTCGCGTCAATTGGCAGCCATAATACGGTGCGACCTTTAGGCCTGAAAGGGACCGCTTCACTCTGGCCTTGATTTCGTTCTCTCCAACATCGTTAACAATTACTTCTAGCAGGTGCCTGACCTTGACGGTTCCGAAGTATTGAAGGTTGGCGGCTCTGAGCGCAGACCCGATGGTTCTCTTGAGCCTCGGGTTCTCGCCCATGTAGTGGTTAGTCTTGTTTAGGGTTGTAAGGCAGGCTGGACAAACAACCACTAGGTCTTTCTTTTCTTTCTCGGCTAAAGCCAGATTTCTTGCCGAAAGAAGATGAGATTTGAGCTCATCGATGGACATGTACGCGGACGCGCCGCAGCAATTCCAATCATCTAATTCCGAGATTTTGACATCGAGGGCCTTGCAAACTATCCGCGTGGATTTGTCGTAGGCTTTGTTCATGCCCTCGACCGAGCAACCGGGATAGTATGAGAAGTCAGATTGAGTGTGTGACATCCTAGCTCGCCTTCTTGGCGCCAAGTCCAGGCCGCAATCCGGCAATCATTGGCTCTGACATGCTTCCGGCGCATTTCTTCAATTCTGAGGTTCCCCGAATCTTGTGGGGAATCATGGGCAACCTTCCACGCAGGAACAGTTTCGTGGCCCTTGGAATCATGTTGAGCATTGCGAACGGGTTCGTCTTCAGGTAGAACTTGCTGACAAGCTCTGTTTCCGAAATCCTACCGTATTTGTCAACAATGTTGACGAACAACTTGGAAAGTACTGGCGCCGCGGCTCTTTTTGGTGTGAGCCCGAACTCAATCGCGAGGCGTTTCAATTCGTACATTACATCGGTTAGCTTGATTCCTGAGGGGCATCGGACGGTGCATGAGTAGCATGATGCGCATAGCCAGATCGTGTTACTCTTCAACACTCGATCTAGCATTCCGGCTCTAAGTGCGGCGATCACTTCTCGTGGTGTGTAGTCCATCGCGTAGCTTGTGGGGCATGAGGCGCTACAGGTTCCGCATTGTATGCATTCTTTGATTTTTTCGCCGCCCGGGATCCGGTAAATGTCTTGAAGGAAGACTTCGCCCAGCGAGTGGGCTTGCCGATCGGGGTGAGCAAGGGCCATAGGTATCGCTACGCGATTAAGACGAAGATTTCGGGTATATGTGTAGCATATAGAAATGCAAGACTGGTATAGCTTCGTAAGTACTAGTAAATACACTAAGTGCATAGCACTCCCACCAAACGCTCAAAGACCAATAATCACGCCCCACAACAGCGCAACGAAAACCTTGAGCCCATTACACCCAGACCAAATACTGAGAGTCTTAGAAATCACAGATTCACTCAACATACACCGAGAAACGGTCTTCATACCCCTACTAATGGAAAAGGCTGGATCTGCCATGATACTTCCCGACGGCCGCTTGCAGATAACTTGCCCCGACTCCGGGAACTTTGAGGAATGGCTCAACGAGCTGCGAGCGCAATTGGAAAAGATGGACCTATCGAAACTGAAGAAACGCTAGATATCAACTCAACCCGCATGCGCAACTCTGGTGACAATCATGCATGCTCACCCTCATTCGTGCTAACGGATGAGTTTCTGCCTTTGCCTAGGGACTTGCTGCGTTCATAGGCTGCCCAGATGGCCTTTGACAAAACTGTCCGCAAGCTTCCCTTCTCTAATTGGTATAGGGCTGCGGCGCTTGTTCCGCCTGGTGAAGTGACCAGGTTGCGTAACTCGGCGGGGTGTTTTCCCGACTTCATTGCATACATTATGGACCCACGCATCGTTTCAGTGACCAACTGGTATGCCACGTGCCGCGGGAAGCCCAAGTGGACGGCAGCGTCAACCATTGCCTCCATAACCAAGAAAACATACGTGGGGCCCGTCCCACTGACGGCAGTTGCCATGTCTAAGAACTTCTCATCGCTCACGTAGAGCTCTTTGCCCAAGGCCTGTAAGATCTCCCTAGCTTGTCTGAGTTGCTTTTTGCTTACGCTGCGAGTAGCAGTCCAGACGCTCATACCCTCTCCAATCTGCGCGGGCGTGTTAGGCATTACCCGGACTACACTGCTATGTCCCACACCCTTGCCTATCGTCCCGACTCTCGCGCCAGCAACGATTGACATGATCATCTGTTCAGTTCGCAACGCGCCTTTCAGGCTCAATAGGACGCTGTCTAGGTCCTGAGGCTTTATCGAGAACACGAGTATCTTGCCGGACTTTGCTGCTTCACGGTTGTTCGCGGTGGTCTTGATTCCGTACTTTTGCTCTAACTCTTTTCTGCGTTCTTGTCGCGGTTCTGCGACAGTAATTGACTTGTTGCTTAGGAGTTTTCTTGACAAAAGCCCTTGAACCATAGCTTCTGCCATGACACCGCCACCGATGAACGATACAGAGTCTAGCAATTTGTTGAATTCCAGTCTGCGAGGGCTTCTAGATACATGTAGGTCTGGAAGATTAGAGTGGTGCTTCCCCGCTCTTTTGAGTGTGGCGAATGGCCGACGCTAACGAGTTGCCCAGCTTAGGATTGTTTCCTGGTGTGTGTCTGTGCTCTTCAGGTTTGATACTCGGACGCCGATCAATCGGATTTTCTTCGGCGATGCTTCGAATTCAGCAAACAGGGCCCTAACGAACTCCTCAATGATGGCTCTTTCGTCGGTGAATCTCCAATGTGACCGGGCGCGAGTGAAGGTTGTGAAGTCTTCCAATCGAACCTTAATGCCTACGGTTCGAAAGAGCATGTTCTGTGACAGAGCTCGGGTGTGAACGTCTTCGATCAATGAGGCAAATGCTTCCTTCACCTTTCCCTTGTCTGCTACGTCTTCTTCGAATGTGGTTTCGGTGCTGATGGATTTGATTGAGTATGATGCAACTACTTCCTCTTCATCCATTCCGTTTGCAACCTGCCATAGCCGCGTTCCCCACTTTCCGAAAAACTCCGTAAGTTTCCCCGGGTGTGTCGATGCTAGCTCCCCAATTGTGCTAATCCCCATCTGCTTGAGAAGGTCCGTGCTCTTCTTGCCGATTCCACTGATTTTGCTTGCGGGCAAGGGTGCAAGGAATTCCTTCGCTCTCTCCGGTGTGACTACTGTTAGTCCGTCTGGTTTTTTGTAGTCCGAGGCGATTTTGGCTATGGACTTGTTCGGAGCGATCCCCACTGAACCTGTCAGCTGTGTCTTTTCTTTGACTTCCTGCTTTATTCTCGTTCCTAGGGTTGCGGCTTCTTCGAAGCTGGACACCTTTCCAGTAACATCCATGAAGGCTTCATCGATGCTCATCTGCTCAAACTTAACAGCAAACTGACTGAGAATCCGCATGACTTCCTCGGAGGCACGCTCGTAGAGCTCGTAGTTCAGCGGCAGGTAGACGCCGTCAGGGCAGAGCCGGTAAGCTTGTGAAATCGGTAAAGCTGACCGCACGCCATACTTTCGTGCCTCGTAGGAACACCCAGCAACCACTCCTCGTCCCTTTCCGCCTTTCGGGTCCGCGCCGACGATCACAGGTTTTCCTTTCAAGCTTGGATTTTCGCGCTGCTCGACTGATGAATAGAAAGCGTCCATGTCAATGTGCATAATCACCTTAAGCAACGCTTCTTCCTCACATTTCAAGCGTAGCACTAGTGCTATTCATCTCTTCTTTTGTTGAGACGAGCGGGTAACGGGTGTGACTCCGGATACTAGTTGGAAGAGACACCTATCTTCTCATAGGCGGACCCTCGCCTTGGCAGTATATTGTGAAAGTGTTCCGCTATCCGGGACTTTTCTTGCTTATGGCTCTCTGCTGCGCTCTCTCGAAAGTCCTAATGTCAAAACTAAGGCAATCAGCATTGGGTCACCACAATGGCCTAGTGACAATTCATGACTGAGGCGTAGACCTAATTCCACCCATTGGAGGGCTACAAGAAATCTTAAGATGCCTATTTGTTCCTAGGCAGATCGGTTGGCCTTGAGGTATCTCATACTCGTCCTCGCCGTGCTCGTATGCTTTTCGATGACCACTGCCATCCCTCTCGCATCCTCTGCCGTACACGGTCAGCTTGTCCTTGCCCCCTCATCGAGCGGTTGGGATAGCGATTCGATATGGAGGCCCTCCGTCGTTAAGATTGGGTCTAGGTTCATGATGTGGTATTCTGGTGAGAGCAATTCCATCGGCAACATCGGTCTTGCAACTTCAACCGACGGCCTAGCGTGGACTCCTTACCCGCAGAATCCTGTTCTAACACCTGGAGCGAGCGGCGAATGGGACGGGAATTCAGTAATTGAGGCATGGGTCATCTATGACCAGGGTCAGTATAAGATGTGGTACGGTGGACAAACATGGACTCCAACGAATCAGTTGAACTCCTTTCAAATCGGCTACGCCACCTCCCTAGATGGGATCCATTGGACTAAGTACTCCGGCAATCCGGTCTTCACACCAGGCCCAGCCGGTTCTTGGGATTCCATGTGGGTGTACAGGCCCATAGTCATTGTGACCGGATCCTCATATCTAATGTTCTACCAAGGTAGTTCACAAAGTGGTGGAGGCCGAGGCATAGCAACATCATCTGATGGCATACATTGGAGCCGAATAGGCGTGATCAACCTGCCAACATCAACCTGGGATTCCTACCGCCAACGTGTGACAGGAGTGATGGAAGGAGCGGGAGGCTTTCTCATGGCGTTTGATGGCTGGACTGGAACCGACGCGGACCCAACGGACATCGGTCTTGCATCTTCAACCGATGGAACCAACTGGACTCCTTACCCCGACAACCCAGTAATCACTGCGAGAAGTTCAACCTGGGACGGAGGCGGAATCGGTTATCCTATGGTAGTACTTGTAAACAACCAGTACTACGTGTACTTCAGTGCCTATCCAGCAAACTCACTCAACAAAAATATTGGAGTAGCAGTGCTGCCCGCGTCTCAATACCCAATCCCCGAATACACATCAATGCAGTTCATGCTTGTCGGAGCAGTCTTGGCAACCGCGGGTTGCCTAGCATTCCTAAATCGCGAAGCACGAGCGAAACACCGTCCTAGATAACAGATCACCTGATCTTCGGGCATAGCTCGCTCTGACCGCTACGCGAATTCGCGTAAGCCCTAAGCGTAGGTCTTTACTAGAGTGTCGAGTTTCGCGACGGCTTGGTTTGTTACGATTTTCTTTATGTCGTTGCCTTGGTGGTCTTGCGTTACGAGTAGTGGTCCGAAGTCTTTCACTTCCCAGATCCATACGAGTTCGGTTGGGCCCAGTTCCTCTAAGAGCCTCTTCTTGACCTTCACGATTTTTGAGACGGCCAGTGCTGATGCTCCACCGGTGAATTCCGAGTACACTGCTCCGAAGTTCGCCAAGCCTTTCTTCCCGACTTCCCCGAGCCCACCTTTACCTATGATGATTTTCGTCTTGTATTTCTCAAGGACTGGTGGGGTGAGTGCGTCCATTCTGGTGCTCGTAGTGGGGCCTCCGGCCACTATTGTCCATTCTTCTCCTTTCTTTTGTGCAATGGGGCCACAGTGGAATATTGGAAGTCCAACCACATCTTGAATGAAGTTGTCTGGTTCGAGCAGCTTCTTGTGCGCCTGGTCTCTGGCTATGACAATGTCACCAGTCACGAAGAGCACGTCGCCAGCTTTGATTTCAGAGACACGATTGTTGTCTTCTGGAACTTTCAGTCTGAATTCTGTCATTTCTGTTTCACCTGACCACCTTGAAATGCTCGCCTTTGAGCTCGGCTACGGCTACTCTGTTTGCCCAGCATGCGAAGGAGATTGCGATGGGAAGGCAAGCCGTATGGGTCCCTGCAGTCTCAATGTGGACATCGAGAACCGTTATATCACCGCCTAACCCCATGGTTCCGATTCCGAGCTCATTGATCGCCTTGACCAATGACTCCTCAAATTTTGCAATCTCAGGGTCCGGGTGACGCGTTCCAAGCGGCCTGAGCAATCCGAGCTTCGAGTTGAGCATTGCGTGAACCGCCGACCCACCTATTCCAATTCCTAGGATGTTCGGTGGGCACGTCTTTCCTCCAGCGTCGATAACCACTTGGAGAATGTGCTTGAAGATATCTTGCCGGCTAGCGGTTGGAACCATCATCTTCAGGTTCGTGAAATTCTCTGAACCTGCACCTTTCAAAATCATTTTCATCATCGTCTTCTTAGTTGACTTGTCTATCAAAATCTCGGGTTCATTCAACCCGGTATTCGTTCCCGTATTCTTCCGGGTCAGGGGGTTAACGACGTTTGCCCGCATTCCACCCTTTGCTGTAAGGCCTTGAACACTATGCTCCAGGGCTTTCTCGACTTCATCGAGATGGTTGATGAGCTCTCCGGATATGAAGAGGGTGACGAGTCCTGTGTCTTGGCATAGGGGTATGTGTTTCTCGTCGCTCAAGTTGGCGCTGTTCAAAATAGCTTCTAGCTGCTTCTTCGCTATATCCTTCGTTTCATGAGCGTGCGCTTGCTTGATGGCGTCTTGAATGTCGTTTGGCAACTGTGTCGTTGTGTGAACCAGCATTTCGCTCAAGACGGGTTGCAGTTCCTTCGCCGTAAACTCCATTTAGGCCACCTGTAATCCGAGGAACCACTTGCCGGCTACACGACTTATGCAGCGCGTCATTATTGCCTGTAGAATATATTCGAAAGGCCCACCCTTGACAGAGTGGAGGCCTGAAGAGGCGCCCATAAGCTAGAGATACCATACGCTCCATCTGAGATGGGAACTTGGGTGGGAAGATTCACAAGGCTACTATAGGCAACCTACGGGAGATTCTTCGCGGCGGAAAGCCTGTAGTTGTGGACTTCTGGGCTGGATGGTGTCACCCATGCCATGTAATGGCGCCGATTTTGAGAGGCTTGGCGAAGGAGTATGATGACCGAATAGTGTTCGCAAAAGTAGATGTCGAGAACAACAAAGACCTAGCTAATCAGTTCAACATCAAGAGCATACCTACAATGGTATTCTTCAAGAAAGGGAAGGAGTGGGACAGGTTGAGCGGCGTAAAGGGCCGAGCAGAACTGAACAAAATCCTGGAGAAACTCTCAGAATAACCTTGTTTGTCAGATCCGCGAAACCAACCCGGGAAAGACTGCGGCTGCCGAAGGTGTGGCCAGAGACGATTCAGTGTTTGAATCGAACGGTTTTTCGTTTGAGTTGTTGTATGAAGTTGGTTGGGTTTAGTTTCTTGGGGCATGCGTCGGCGCAGTTGAACACTGTGTGGCACCTCCACACTCCATTCTCGCAGCCAATCAACCGCAATCGTTCAGCTCGGGTCCCGTCTCTTGTGTCGTTGATGAAGCGTGCGGCCTTGAGGAAAGCTGCGGGCCCAGGATAACTTTCGTTAGTCCAGCTCATTGGGCATGCTGAGTAGCAGGCGGCACAGTCGATGCAATCTATCGCAGTATCAATCGTTTCCCGATCTTTGATCGACTGGAGGAACTCTTTTTCTGGGTAAGGCTCGGGGCCTTCGAAGTACGGTTTTATCATCTCGATCTTATGGAAGAATGGGCGCAGGTCAACCACAAGGTCCCGAATCACTGGCAAGTGAGGTAAGGGGGCAACCGTGATTTCGTTTCCGAGTGTGCTTACTTGGGTGTTGCACGCCAATCTTTGGCGACCGTTGATGAACATTGCGCAGCTCCCGCAGACAGCGCTCCTGCATGACGACCGGAAGGCCAGTAGTCGGTCTTGGTGATCCAGAACTTGGTATAGCGCGTCTAACACTGTCATTCTGGGTTTGACGGGAACTTCGAACGTGTCGTAGCGCGGCTCGGTGTCGGTTTTTGGGTCGAAGCGTTGAATCTTCAAGCGAATTGTTTCTAGTGCTTGGGTCAATACTTTCTCTCCTCCGGTTGATACGTGGTTATCTTAACGTCTGAGAACTCGATACGCGGCGCCTCCGGTGTTCTATAGGCCAATGTATGTTTCAGGAATCTAACGTCATCCCGTTTTGGAAACTCCAATCGGACATGTGATCCGCGTGATTCTTCTCGGCTTAGGGCAGAGGCCACGATAACATCGCTTAGGTCAACCATTTCTTCGAGTTCGATTGCTCGGATTAGATCCAGGTTGTAGACTTTGTAAGCCATGATGGGCCTGAGCTTCGTTAGTCTAGTTTTCATTTGTTTGAGCTTGGCCTTCGCTTCCTCTAGTCCTTCTTTGCTTCTGAACATGAAGGCTTTCTCAACCATCATGTTTCGCATCTCCTCTCGGATGACTGCGGGGTCTTCGTTGCCGCCTCCGTTCAGGAGATGTTGAATGTGTTCTTTCTCTGCGTTCAATGATTCCTGCAGGAATGCTTCCTTTGGCTCCCCTCGTGCAATGCTCATGACGAATTTGCCCGCCTCTTCTCCTGCAATCTTTCCGAAAACGATTGTGTCAAGGAGTGAGTTGCCGCCAAGCCTATTTGCGCCGTGAACGCTGATGCAGGCGCATTCACCTGCAGCGTACAGCCCCTTGAGTTGTGTTTCGCATTTTGCGTTGCAGTCAACGCCACCCATACTGTAGTGTTGGGCTGGTTGAACTGGGATGGGTTCTTTTATTGGGTCAACTGCAGCAAAGTCCATTGCGAGGTCGCGAATCCCAGGCAATCTAAGCATGATCTTCCTCTCTCCAAGGTGCCGCACGTCCAAGTAGACGTAGAGGTTCTTGACGCCGCGGCCATCATCGATCTCTTTCTGAATCGAACGGCTGACGATATCTCGGGGGGCCAATTCCATGGCTTTAGGGGCGTAACGTTGCATGAACCGTTCCCCTTGGGAATTGACTAAGTAGCCGCCCTCGCCGCGGGCTCCTTCGGTGACTAGGATGCACGTGGGGTAGAGTGTAGTTGGGTGAAATTGGACGAATTCCATGTCTTTGAGGGCTACACCTGCTTTGTACGCCATGGCCATGCCGCTACCAGTATTGATGATGGAGTTGCTCGTTCTTGCGTAAATCCACCCGGCTCCGCCTGTTGCCAGAATTACGGCTTTTGCTTTGAAGGCCTCCAGGTCACCCGTTATGATATCGAATGCAACGACGCCTTTGATTGCGCCCTTGTCTGCGATGAGTGAGGTGGCGAACCATTCGTCGTAGAATTTGACTTTGCGTCTGAGTGCTTGCTCGTATGCGGTGACTAGGAGGTAGTGTCCTGTCTTGTCGGCGGCGAAGCAAGTTCTTGGGTACCCGGCTCCTCCGAAGGGTCGCTGGGCGATTTTTCCGTCATCTGTTCTGCTGAAGGGACAACCCCAATGCTCCATCTCGATAATTCTTGCAGGCGCGTCCTTCGTCATTGTTTCGACTGCGTCTTGGTCGGCGAGGAAGTCACTGCCTTTGATGGTGTCGTATGCATGCTTTTGCCAGTTATCGTCCTTGTTGGCTTCGATGTTGCCTAGTGCTGCGTTGATGCCGCCTTGAGCCGCTCCCGTATGGGACCTGAGCGGATGCACTCGGCTAATCACTGCGGTGTCAGCGTACTTGGAGGATTCGATTGCTGCACGTAAGCCTGCGAGACCGCCGCCGATAATGACCACGTCATGTGAAATCATTCTTGTTTTTCCCCTTAACTTGGAAAAAGCAACGGCCACAAACCGTACATGCCGAAGAGAAACGCCACGAACCCGAGCATCCACAAACCCACTGAAACGAACCGGCGGGCCTGGTATCCCAAGCCAAAGTCGAGAACAATTGTTCTGACACCGTTGAGGCCGTGAAATAATGCGAAGGCTAGGATGGATACGTCGACACCAGCCCGAAAGAGAGCCGCCCAGTTTGTCGCGAAGTTTGATGCCCACAAGTGCAGGCCTAACAGTGCCACCAAAAGTACTGCTGTGATTCGTTGCAGAAGCCAGAGGACTACGCTTCTCCAAATTCTCATTTGTGCCATGCTCATGTCACCTTCGGCAACATCGGCAATCCCAGCAGGATTATGTAGGCGCTGACTACGATGGCAACCGCCATCGTTAGCCAGAAGCTGACTCGGTGCTTTCTTACCCCGAATCCCAAGTCTAAGAAGACGATTCGTATTCCGTTGAGGCCGTGGTAAGCGATTATGCCCAAAGCAATCAAATCAAAGATTTCGGTTGCAGAACCACCGGCCCAGAATGGGTTTCTAAGCGCGTCGAAAATCGTCACTTGAAATCCCTTTGTGACTCCAAAGCTTGCTTGGGCGATTGCAGTGATGTGCGTGAGCAAGAAGAAAACCAAGTACAGCCCTGAAAGGCGTTGAATGACCCAAGCATACATTCCTACGCGTATGTTGCGAGGGTTGAGGTCGCTACTCTTGTCAATTAACCATCGAGTTTTGCTACCCATTCTTCTTCAATCCCAACCATACATTAGTTCTGAAACCGAATAGAGGAGAGCAGCGAAGCAGACTATTGCGAGGCCTGCGAAGACTCCGAACATCCTTTGAAACCCAGCCATGTCCGCCATCATTGCCTCGTAAACAAACACGAGCTCTAGAACAATCAACACCCCTGCCAACGCGAACCATCCCTTAGACAAAGTCGCTTGCATCACATTCACCTACTCGAACCATCCAACCTTATTCCGAATACGTCCCGCTTTCTTGTCCAATCGGTACATTGCTTTGGCGAGGAATGCTACAGCCACCGTGCCTACGAACAAGTTCCCCGCGATAAGCAATCCATCCAAGATTGTGAATCCCTTCGTTGCCACCTGAAGTAGAAGGGGCATCAGGTTCGAAAGGGCGAAAACGCTCACACCAAAAGCCAAGGCAAGCAGCAGTAAGCGCCCGGTGCGGGTGAAGTTGCGGCGATCACTCATTGTGGTGTACCTCTTTTGACACGTCTGTTGGCTGCGAAAGCCAGTAAGATCAAAAGTACCGCAATTGAATTGACTGTAATGAAGGCGGTCGTGAACTTGAGACTTGAGAAAGACCCAGTTTGGCCTGGGGACAGGTATCCGTAGATTGTTAGGCCTAGGAACTCGGTTACCATCAGAAAGGCAGCGGCTATGAAGATAGGCCTTCGGAGGGGCCGTCGTTCTTCGCCCCGGTCGAGGAACGGAATTAGTACAATGAAGATTGCCACCCCGGCCATCAGGATTATTCCGTGAAGTGGTGTCACGTTTTGGGTTTTCAGAAACTGGTAGAAGCCCATGAAGTACCATTCAGGCTCTAAGATGCTTGGCGGGTTCAAGGGGTCAAACTTCTCGCCAAGCTTCAACGGGAACAGTGACACGAACACTGCGAGGAACCCGATGACGGCGATCGCGAGACTCATCTCTGCTAAGAGTACGTTCGGGAAGAATCGCACCTTGTCGTCTTTCTCTCTAGAGTGGTTGTGCAATGTGATGCCTCTTTACCATCCAGAAGTGCAGTAACATCAGAACCATCAACAAGCCCGGGATGAGCCAGACATGAAACGCAAAGAAACGCCCCACTGTGTCGTCGTAATTCGTTCCCCACACGAGAGAGGTCATCATGGTTCCGAATAACGGAACCGCCCCGGCCAATCCAAGTCCAATGCCTGCGGCGCCGACAGCTTCTTGGTCCCAGCGGAGAACGTAGCCGGTGAAACCTGCCATTATTGTGAAAGCGCCAAGTCCTACGCCAACCATCCAGTTGAGTTCTCTAGGTTTCTTATAGGCACCTGTGAAGTAAACCCTAAGCATGTGGAGTATCGATGTGATTATCATTCCATTTGCGGCATAGAAATGAACGCCGCGAATGAGCCACCCATAGCGAACGTTTGTAGATATGTCTTGCAGACTACTATACGCGGCGTCTGGCGAGGGTTTGTAATACATTCCAAGCATCATTCCGGTAATTGCGAGTAGAAAGAAGAACAGGAAAGTCAAACCACCGAGACAGTACATGGGGCTCAACGCACCTTTGGCTACCGTTGCTCTCAGGATTGGTTCGATCTTGGTCCGCGAAACGAACCAGTTCCAAAGCTTTCGAAGAATCGCGGTTGGAGAGATCATCAATACTCTCATGCCTCTCCATAGAGCGGAAGGCCGCTCTCGTAACCGTTCGCGAAAATCTCTCCTTGATCGTCAATCACAAGTTTGATTTTCGGCAGCTGCCTTGGCGGCGGCCCGCCGAGGACCTTTGCCGTGTTCGGGTCGAAGACACCTCCGTGACAAGGGCAGAATGTCTGGAGGGGATTGCTTTCCCATCCTGCAACGGCAACCTTGTCGAAGTGAACCTGGCAACCGAGGTGCGTGCAAAGCGCATCGAACGCAACGAAGCCGCTTGCAAGGTGAATCAGTATCGCCGGCCTGTCTTTGTGGGGATACTCAAACAGGAGACTGTCGTTCAAGGCAACATCTTTGGTGTTTGCCACCCTGGTCTTTGGATATACGACGGGCCCGCTTTGCCTGGGTACGAAAAGGAATTGACCCAAACTGGTCAGAGGAGTCAAAAGAGCTGCGCCGGCGAACAAAACGGCCAGTTTCAAGGCGTCGCGGCGTGTAACCCTCGGAAAGAGGTAATTCTCGTTTGGATGCTCTTCTGTCAACACAATTTCCAATCGGTAAGTACATCAGATGCGGTTTATTTATGCCGGAAAGAAAGAAAATACTACTATGTACCGTTAGGACCGAAACCCAACATAAATTCAGCAACTTCGAAGTCAGGTTTCGCCTTTCGGGAGAGGATTTGCTGGTTAGGATCGCTTGTAAGGTTGCCCAGTGAACGCGAAGGTCTTGAACAATTCATACACCTTGTCGGGAATGCCTTCAACAACGTTGAGCCCCAAGGCTCTAGCAACATCTAACGTGATTGGGGTTGCGTGGGACATGTAGCCCTTTGCTAGAAAGTCCGCAACTCGCTCCGCTTGTTCCTTGTCCATCTTGCCGTCGAGGAGCCACGTAACGAACGCTTTGGCGTTTTCAATCTCCAAGTTCGCGGCATCAGACAAGATGATCATTCTGTCGGTGATATTCTGGATTGGTTTGGTTTTCACAAGGGTCGACAATGAGCCTGCAGGCCACATCCCGTCAGGCGTGGGAATTTGTGGGTCTACCGGGCCCAATACACTATATTTCTCCATCCGAATCTCGTTAGCTGCAAGGCTCATCAATGAACCGCCAGACATTGCGTAGAAGGGAACCATGACCGTAACCTTTGCCGGATGGAACTTGATTGCCATCGCCATCATCTGCGCGGCCGAAGCGTAACCGCCAGGAGTATGAAGAATCAAGTCAATGGGTTTGCTCGGAGGGGTTTTTCGGAATGCTTGAAGAACGGCCTCGATGTCCTCGATGCCGATCTCCGGCTCTTCGCCTTCTTCGGTCCAGAGTTCCTTCTTATGTATCATTGTGATGACTTTCGTTCCGCGCTCCTCTCCAAGCTCTTCAAGTATTCTCCGCCGCCAAGCAAGAATTCCTGCTTTCGTAGTGGGACGTTGCGGAGCCGCGGGTTGAGCGGCTTGCGGTTCTTCTTCTTCCTTGGTTTTCTCTTCCTCTTCTTTTCCGGTTTCCCCCTCTAGTTCGACGGTTTGAGGTTTCCGCGGCCGAATTAGGTAAAGGAGTGCCATTGAGTTCAGCGCAGAGACGATGAGCACTCCCATTCCCAACGTTAGTTCAAATATGTCCAACCAAGCCCAACCTCAATCATTGTATTTCTTTCCCGGCCCTGGAGTCCCGCTGAACTCGATCGTTTCGAAGAGTTGGTAAACCTTCTCTGGAACGCCTTCAGTTACCTTGAGGCCAATGGCGCGGGCGACATCGAGCGTGATGGGGGTCGTGGATGCCATAACCCCGCCCACAAGGAAATTCGCGACCTGCGACGCCTGATCCTCACTCATCTTGTCCTCAAGAAGCCATTTCACAAATCCTCTTGCGTTCTCAGTTTCCATTCGTGCCGTTTCGGCAAGTAGGACAGTTCGGTCGGCTATCGTTTCAATGGGTTTACGTTTCAATACTGCCATGATCCAGTTCGCAGGCATATCATCGACGAGTGGCTCGACGGGCGCCAGAAGGCTATACTTTTCCATCATCACCTCGTCCCCTGCCAGAACTATGTATGTCCCGTCCGAAAACGCATAGAAAGGAACCATAACCGTAACATTTCCTTTGTGGTGCTTTAGGGCCATGGCTATCATGTCCGCAGCGAAAGTCGAACCGCCCTCGGTGTGAACAATGAAGTCTATGGGGGTGTCAGGTGGCGTTTCCCGCAATCGAAGCAAAATTTCCTCGGAATTTTCGAGAGTGATCTCTTGTTCGTCGTCGCCTTTGTTCCAAGGCTCTTTTCTATGAATTAGCGTGATGACTCTCGTACCGCGTTCCTGTTCAAGCTCGCGAATCAACTGAGCCCTACGAGCTAGAATCTGTTCCTTGGTGGGCTCGTCGGCCGGTTCCTCTGTTTCTCCGTCGTCACTCTCTTCTTCCTCATCCCCTTCATCTTCCTCCTTCACGACGGCCTGCTGGCCTGAGGCTGAAGGCAGACGCCTTAGGAACAACAGGCTGGTTAACATGTTGAGGAGAACTACGACAACTATTGCTACTGCGAGCAGTATGTCGAGTTCTTCCACTACCATTCACCATTCCGAAGGGGCGAGTGTGCAAAATCCCCGAGGATTGTGTGTGGATTGCGTTGCCGTCCTCTAAAAGACTTGGCCTAGTGGCCAACGCGGTGATGGTTCTCCGTCGCAGATGATGGATTAATTGACGATTCTTGGTACCTCGATGCTTGTTGGCTCGTAGTCTTCCAACTTGCCATGTAGGAATGCGTCGTATGCTTGGAGGTCTAGGAGACCGTGGCCGCAATTGTTGAAGGCGATAACCTTCTTTTCGCCAGTCTTCTTACAGCGAATAGCCTCATCGATTACAAACTTGACATTGTGTGCAGTTTCCGGCGCTGTTATCATACCCTCTGTCCGAGCCAGTATTCGCGCGGCTTCGAAAACCTCGTTTTGTGAGTAAGCGACTGAGGTTACGTATCCTTTGTTGATGAGGTAACACAAGGACGGAGCTTTGCCATGGTACCTGAGGCCACCTGCATGAATGGGCGGTGCCTGGTACTTGTGCCCGATTGTATACATTTTCAAGAGCGGAGTCATCTCCGCGGTGTCAGCGAAATCATAGGTGTAGGCTCCGCGGGTTGTTGATGGAACCGCCTTTGATTCACAGGCGACGAATTTTGCCTCTGATTTTCCTTTCAGCTTATCGGCCATGAAGGGGTAGGCGAACCCTGCAAAGTTTGATCCTCCTCCAATGCAACCGGATATGACATCTGGTTGGATGTCGATCATTTCGAATTGCTTCTTCGCCTCTTGGCCGATGATAGTTTGGTGGAGCAGAACATGATTCAAAACGGACCCCAAGCAATACTTCGTGTGATCGTGGGTTAGACAGTCCTCAAGCGCCTCACTAATTGCGATGCCAAGCGACCCGTAGTTGTTGGGGTCAGCTTCCAGCAGACTTCGACCGAACTTTGTATTCTTGCTTGGTGAGGCAACCACGTCGGCCCCGTGAGTCTCAATCATAATTCGGCGCCCAGGTTTCTGGTCGTAACTTGCTCGAACCATGTACACACTGCACTTAAGTCCGAATAGGCCCGCGGCCATTGCCAAGGCTGTTCCCCATTGCCCAGCACCAGTCTCAGTCACGACCCGTTCGTTGCCTTCAGCCATGTTGTAGTAGGCCTGAGCTATGGCGGTGTTTGGTTTGTGACTGCCAGTTGGGTTGACGTATTCGCACTTATAGTAAATCTGCGCAGGCGTGTTCAGATACTTCTCCAGCCTCTTCGCTCTGAGGAGTGGGGTGGGTCGCGGTAAACTCAGGTATGCGTCGTAGACTTCGTCGGGTATTTTGATGAAACGTTCTGTTGAAACTTCTTGCATGATCAGCTCTTTCGCGAAGAGCCTCAGGAGTGGCTCGGGAGACATTGGTTTGAGCGTCTTAGGGTCCAGGGGAGGGGGAAGAGGTTCCGGAAAGTCTGCGAGAATATTGTACCAGTGAGTTGGAGTTTCGTCTTGGGGAAGAAACACAGCGTGGTCTCTGTCAACGGTGGCGGTTTTGAGCATGAGTCAGCATTCCTGCAGATTAACGCTAGACGGGAACATCACCGCAGCATTTAAGACTTTGTTGCACATTTCTGTACGTCAACGGTCGATGGTCAACCATGTGGCGCCAGATCTCAGAACGTCTCGAAGATTATCCCGGCCGACAGAAAGTGGCCAAAGCACTCGTGGAGCTTGGGCTCAGCATCAAAGAAGGCCCCAAAATATACTGCGGCGGAATCGAACTTTCAGACGTGAAAATTGCGCGTCACCTCGGAGTCGACCGACGAACGGTAAGAGACACTGCACAACTCATCTCATCAGACCCACTCTTGAAGTCAGTCTTCGAAAGAACTCGCCCAGCCGGCCCATTCCTCGCGGACGTAGCGAAATTTCTCGGGTACAGCGTAATCGAGATCTACGCAGACTCACACTCAGTCGGAATCGTTGCGCAAGCCGCATCGCTAATTGCGCAAGAGAATATTGCAATAAGGCAGGCTATTGCAGACGACCCTGACCTTACGCCGGAGCCGAAACTTACGTTGGTTGTGGAGAAGGAACCGACAGGCGCTATTTTGCAGAAGATGCTTAAGATTCCGGGCGTGGTTAAGATTTCAACTTACTAAGCCGGCCGAAGTCTGCTAGACGCTCAAAACATCGCAGTGTACAATCTCACTGATCGGTTTTAGCTTCCTGCGCTTTGTCTTAGGTTCGAATAGGAAAACAAAAGGCATCACACTCACCAGTTCCATTCTTTGGGCGCCCCGACCAGACCCTTTACCCGCATCGGCACCGTGATCATCGCAAAGGATAGGAGACCCGTTGACATTCTGAGTGAGAGTGATTTTATCAAGCTGAGCGCGCGAGGATGCGATGTGAAGGAAGCGTCGACCAAGGAGTTCATGAACAGGAAGGTTGTCACATGCGGCCCTTCTGTCACAGTGATAGATGTTTTGATTATGCGAACTGAAAGAATCTTCCACCCTCCAGTAGTCAAAAGCAGCAAGTTAGTTGGCGTTGAAGCACAGTCAGCTGGCTAGTTGCAGCATCATTGCGGCTTGTTCGAGTTCTTCTCGATAATTGCCCAGAGGCCTTCTTCCAATGTTCCGCCGAATTGGGGTTTCTCGACGAATCTCCCAATCTCACGCCAGTTGCGGTCATGGACTATGATGGTTGGAATTCTCAGCACGTTCATTTCGTCGGCAATATCGCGGTTATCGTCGAAATCGATGACTTTGATGTTTAAGGCAGCGTTGTTAGCGGCCGCGAAGACCTTCACGAGATTTGGCAGCTGAGCCCGGCACTCGGCGTTCCATTCTGTCGCGAAGACAACCAAGAAGTATCGATCGGTTAGGCTTGAGAACTTGTCGATAACGTCCAGTTTCGGCTGGTATTCTTGCACTCGCTTCTTGATGGTTGATTTTACTGAGGAATTCTTGATGTTGTTGACGTAGTCCCACAGGTTGGGGTAGGGCCCTATTACGTTCCGGAGAAGTGACAAAATGACGACCTACAAAGCATGTATCATTGTGCCGCTTCAGCGGAAGAAATTAGGCAGCATCATAGAGGCTGCATGTACTCCCTGTGCATTCGTGTTTTCAGCCTTTTAGTTCTATGGGAGCAGATATTTGAGGTTTGGCGCTCCACTCTAGAGTTTGGGGACGACTATGATTTTCTTGGCATCAAAGCCTAATTTGCCTTGGGTGCTCTGCCCAGCGGTGCCATATACCTCAATTTCTTTGCCTATCAGGTCTGCGAGTTCTTCCTTCCTAATGCTAACACTTGTTCCCCCTTCATTCAGCATTCGTTCAACAATCTGCTTGGGGTCTGTGGAGGCGAGGCCGGTTGGGTCTTGGTTGGTGAGAATCACTTCGGCAACTCCTGTGCCGTCGTCAATCTTCAGACGCCCGGACAGGACTATTTTGCCCGCTTTCTTGCCGTTGCAGCGGTCACACATCAAGCTGTTTTCAGTGACTTTGAGGTCGCCGTTACAAGTTTCGCAGAGGGCTGTGAGGCTCACCCCTCCAACGGTGTCCAGCACCATGCCCTTTACCCATGTAGTCAGTCCTGATTCGAGGGCAATCACGTGTCGTATGTCTTCCCATGCTGGCCTGCCGGTCGCTGATTGGTCGAGTGTATTGATTTTGGTGAAGGGTAATGTGGTCAATTCCAGCTGGCCGGTGAAGCCCGGGCGAACGCTAACCCCGACGATTCTGAGCTTTGTTCCCGGTCGGAGCTTCGTTGCGCCTGTTGCCTGTTCCCTCCAAAGAGTGACTTTCACCGATCCCGTCTCGTCGCGCAAAGTGAAGGAGGCAACATCAACCGTTTCCCCTTTCTCTGTGACCACTTGCCGGATTAGTGGCTCATCGGAGACCGAACCTTCGACGGTCAAAAGGCCTTTCGCAGATTCCAATGCGTTCAGCTTTGTAATGATGAGCTGATAGGTTCTCTGCTCCGTGGATTTCTGAAGCTCTCCCGACCTACCGAGGCTCAATCTAAGTTCACCCAGACGTTCGCGAACAGTTACGCCGCGAACTTGAACTGAATCACCCTCCGAAATCTGGTTGACCAATTCGGCTTGGTCGTCCCAGAGTGAGAGTGAAGCAATGCCGGTTTCATCGGCGATGAGGATTGATGATACTTTCACGGATTCCCCTGTGGGCCGTTTGACTTCCCTAGGCGCGCTCTTGGCTAGGATTGAGACATTCAGGTCTGCCGTTGCGACCTCAGGGGTCAGTGTGGCAATTTTGTAGGTCCGGCGAATCGGAGGCTTGAGGTATTCGGGTGACGAGTCGAGGACTGTTGTCTGGGTTCGTTTTTCAGCATACAACTCCACTCTTCCATTCGAATCCTGCCGCGTCCGCGCATTCACGACCTGCAGAATCTCCCCCTTCTTTAGCTCCCGAAGTTCTTCAGCTCGTTCGTTCCAAGCAACAAGGGGTATGGAACCTGATTCGTCTGCAATGATTGCTCGAAGCACACTACCCGTTCTGTCCTCCTTTGTGAAAGAGTAATTTCTAGGGTCTAGTTGGACGATGCCAACCGCGTTTACTTGATTTGCGTCAACCGTGAGCTTCCCTATTGGTGTGAATAGCTCTTTGAATTCAGGGAAATCCGAAGTTGGTAGATCCTGGGGGTCAACGTCGATGCTGCTTCGGTCGCCGGCATGCACCTCCGCGTCTCCGGAAAGACCCTGCCTCGTGTAGGCGTGGCCTATCCTCACAACTCTCCCCTGTAAGTTACCTTTTCTAGAGACGACGTCGACGTGCCTATCCCAAAGAGCACAGCTTGCCCTATTACTTCTATCAACCAAAACTAGCCGAAGAACTCGGCCGGGCGTTCCATCACGCCTCTGAAACGTCTGCGGAGGCCAAGCCATAAGGACACGACCCGATACGGTGACATCATTCAGCCCACTCACGAGATCTCTGAGTTGCATTCTTCCGAGCTCGGTTCCACGTGTTTGGATTAGCAGCTCCTCGGCGACTAGCCTCGCCGCTCCTTCGTCAGAGAGTAGACCGTGGCCTTCTTTCTTCTTTTCTTCAATTAGAGCCAAGACTCTGTCTTCAGAGAGGTCATGCCGTTTGGAGAGGATGTCCTCCACAATGGTTTGAACTGTGGACAAGAATGGGCTGCCTCGTTCTGAAATTGCCCCTAGTTGATGTGCGGGAAACCTAAGTTTTGTTATTCGCCGGGTGCTGTTTTACACGATGATAGCATGAGACATTGCTGTTCCTAGCACAGAACATTGATATACTCGCACCCATGCGTCGCGAATTAGCGCGGAGGACGAGCCGACAACGGGCAGTTTCCAAGACAATCGCATGTCCTCGCCCTACCACCCTACTCACACCAACTACGCGGGGCTCAAACCAGTTCAGTCAAGACAAGAAACCAAGACGAAAACTATTCAAGCCCACAACCAGCACTCTACGTGAGCCAGAATTGGAGCCCCAATACGAGAAGGTTGGCAGAATCACACATTTCTACTCGAAAGCAAGCGTTGCAATCATCGAGCTTTCCGCACCGCTTAACAAAGGCGACAAGATCACAATTAGAGGCAGCACAACGAACATCGAACAGACCGTCGACTCAATGGAAACAGAACACGAACAGATACCCGCCGCCCAAGCAGGTCAAGCGGTTGGGATGAAGGTCGTCGGCCGTGTACGCGAAAACGACATCGTCTACAGAGTTAAGGCTACTGCGTAGACAGATGGTTCCACCATTTCCCGCAAGCTTAGAATAGCCGTGGCCTGTAGCCCTCGGAAGAGCGACGTGAAATGGCAGAGGTAACAATCGAAGGAACCGTACTCGTGGTAACGCCTATACAGACAGGTGGGCAAGGACGACCCATGGTGCAAATGACTTTGGGAGATCCGTTCAAAGGGCCAGTCACATTCCCGCTCGACATGGACAAGGAGATTGCGGGAGTCACAATAGCCGTTCAGCGGGCCATCAGTCAACTGCCCGGCCTCGGACAGCAGCTCGGCACACCAAGACTGATCGTTACATTGACTGAAGAAGAATACCAAGACTTGGGGCGCCCCAGGTACCCAGACCACGTAACCATAACCTTGAAGGTACAAGTCTAAGCCTAGGCATCACTGGGTTCATGAAATAGGCCCCCGCTCGTTGACGCCCGTTTCTCCATAACATGGCTTTTCGCAATTGAATGAGACCATACGGCTTAGATCGGTTCCTAGGTTGATTCTCGAATCTTCAATGCGGGCCGGAAATAGTAAAATAGTATCTTTGCGCACAGATTAACTCTCCTTTGCGATTCCGACAGTGGAATACAACAACGACCTTGGATATGTTGGCATCTCGTCCCCCGTGTAGGAGTGAAAATCCATCCCGACTCTTTGGAGCCAGCGTTTTGCTCATCGGACTCAGCGAATGAGAAGCTCGGCAATTCGCGAACTTCTGAAATTGACCGCAGAGCCCGACATAATCTCATTCGCAGGCGGATTACCCGGCCCCGACGTGTTTCCCGCGAAAGAGTTTCGATCTGCCTGCATGCATGTCTTGGAGAAGCATGGCCCTGAGGCGCTTCAATACGGCACCACTGAAGGATTCGAGCCACTTCGCCAAATGATTGCGAGACACGCGAAACGTTACGGGATAACTGCAGGACCTGAGAACATACTCATTACATGCGGCTCTCAACAGGCACTGGACTTGATCGGCAAGGTCTTCATAGACCCTGGAGACCGCGTTATCGTCGAAAAACCAACGTACCTTGGTGCACTGCAGGCTTGGAACGCCTATGAAGCCAACTTTATCGGGGTATCAACAGACGCTGACGGCATCAGAATAGATGAACTTGAGAAAACTCTGGATGTAGGCGGGAAGTTCGTCTACGTAATGCCCAACTTTCAGAACCCAACCGGCGTAACCCTCTCTTTGGAAAGAAGAAAAAGACTCATCGAACTAGCCGCGCAATACCAAGTACCACTGATAGAGGATGACCCTTACGGTCAACTTCGTTACGAAGGCAAACACATAACGCCGCTATTCGCTCTCGACGGCCAAGACGTAATCTACCTCAGCACCTTCTCCAAAATCCTTTCGCCGGGGCTACGCTTGGGCTGGATAATTGCCCCGCCAGACATCATTCACCGGCTCGTCCAAGCAAAACAAGGCACTGACCTCCACACTAGCACGCTCATTCAGATGGTTGTGTACGAAGTTGCACACGGCGGGTTCTTAGATAGGCAGGTGCGAGCTATCCGCTCAGTTTACCGCGAACGGCGCGACGCGATGTTATCAGCTATGAAGAAGCAGTTCCCTGCCGGCGTTCGGTGGACCGAACCACATGGCGGGCTCTTCTTGTGGGTAACACTACCTACACCACTGGATTCGGCTGAGGTGCTGCGTGAAGCACTCAAAGAGAAAGTCGCCTTCGTACCCGGAGCATCATTCTACCCCGACGGTTCAGGGGCCAATACAATGCGTCTCAACTTCTCATATTCAAAACCGCCCATCATCGAGGAAGGCATCCGCAGGTTGGGGAAGGTCCTCAAGATCATGTTAACCAACACGAAGCCCATCGAATTACCAGTTCAATCACCAAAACGAACAAGTCCATGAATACCTCGGAAAACCTTCAATGTACCCCGAAAAAGGATATCTTTCGGATTCTGATTCCCAGCACAGTAGGTGCTGGACGTCCTCAAGCTGCTGCCCTGCAAAGTCCACCAAGAAAGAGGCTACAGCGACAGTGTCCGAAGCACGATAGCTGAAACCGAGGAAAGTTCCGAACGAGCCGCATTATCTGAAGCCACTCGCTGGCATGAATCGCTCGTTGAGTGAATTTAATCCCAGAACAGTCTGGTTCTTGCGTATTCGCGTTCTGCTTTCAATATGTCAACGTAGAGGTCGTCTTGGGTTCTGTGTGGTCGTCTTAGGATTCGGGTGGCGGTTGATGGCCCTACGCCCCTGCCGCTCATGACGATTACTGCTTCTCTGCCTTTCGTTTGGACTAGGCTTGCGCTGAGCCACGCCTGGTGCCAGTTATGCTCCTCCTCTGGCGAGAGTTTTATCCCCTTCTTCTTTTTCTTCACGATTCTTGCGAGTTTATCGTTTGACCTGTATGTAGCGGCGACGAGAGTCGACGAGCATTTGGGGCATCGTATCTTCTCACCGAGTTGTCCTACGACTCTGACCGCGTCCCAGTCGCCGTTGAAGACACAAACCAAACGAACTGTATCAGCGAGCAACCGCTCCCGCACAATGTCCGTTAGTGATCTTGATGGGACAGCTGGCCTGAGCAGGTCGTGTGGAATAATTTTGTCAATTATCGGAGTCGCAAATGGGGAGCATGATTCTGCCCGTTCTTGGGCTATATCTATCGTGAACTCTCTGGATTGGATTTTCGCGACAATGACTTTGGTCGTTGAAAGGTCGAATTTTTCTTGAAGGACCTCGCGTTTCGTTTCAGTGTTCACTGGAGTATCCTTCATTGCACGAACGAGCATGCGCGCCCGGTACGAGCGGTAATCGGCCTTTCTTTCCACTATTCCGAAGCGCCTGGCAACGTGCCATTGTCTCCAAGCAAATAGGTCGGAGGCCTGCAAAGCCTCGTTTAGGACCATTCCCACATCTTCTGGCGTAAACTTCGAAAGCTCCAGCGCAACCATTTCGGGCACGATTTTGAATGGGCATATTATGGCGATTCGGTAAGGATCAGTCTGTGTGGCCACGTTCACGCCGTATTTGGCGCTTAGCATTGATGCCAGAATCATTGCCAGTGTTTCGTTTACAGTGCTTCCGAAGCATGCGTGGATGATTATGCAGTTTTCGAACTTTTCAATGATAATGTGTTTGTCGGTTGGTACTGGGTAGTTCTTCTGCTGCGACCTTACGGTTTCGTTGATTTTGCTGATAGCGGCATCGGTGAGTTCCAGTTGGTTCTGAGTCTCGTTCAACTGTGCTGGGTCGTCGGATCTTTCAGAGAGTGTGGCCCGGAGACTTCCAACCTCTTGTGCGGTCTCGAAGCTGACTGGGATAATTTCGCCCTCCCAACTGGGGATGGCATCCAAGGTTGGGACGGTTGGCTCAACCTCGACCGAAAGCTTCTCCTCGTTGACATTAATCACCCTCCAAGTCTGACCGTGAATAATGAAAACAGTTCCAGCCTTGCATTTCCTGGCCACGAAATCTTGATCCAAAGTTCCGATTCTGCGTTTCCTGATGAAATCGAAAACGTCGAACCGCTTTACGTCAGGTATGACTGAGAGATTCTCGTAGTAGTACCTGAAGGTTCGAGGGAAACGTGCGGAGATTATATCGTCGATGAGCCTGATGATACGGAGCGAGTCTAGGAATTTGACCAACGCATGGAACTCTTCGCCTGTAAGTTCCCTGTACGGGTAGGCTCCTCGAATGATTTGGTACGCTTCCTCAAGCTTCGCCCTCTTTAGGTCTAGGGCTATGCCGGCAACTTGGTGGGCGAGGACATCGAAGGCTTTGTCGTGAATTAGTGTTTTTTCTATTCTTCCTGCTTTGGAGTTCTTGGCGATGACGGCGGCTTCGAGCAGGTCATCTGCCCAAGTGCCTATGACGGTTCCCTTCGCGAGCCCCCGCAGCGTATGCCCGCTTCGCCCGACCCGTTGAATGAGGCGGGTTGACATCCTAGGGGACATGTATTGAACAATAAAATCCACCCTACCGATGTCCATTCCGAGCTCAAGGGATGATGTGCAGATGACCCCCTTCACTGAGCCCTCATGAAACCCCTTCTCAACCTCTTCCCGGATCTCACGTGAGAGTGAGCCGTGGTGTACGCGTACACCAAGATCAGGGGATAGCACGCGTAATTGTGACCCCACGGCTTCGGCTTGTTCGCGAGTATTCGTGAAGACTAGGGTTGACTGTTTCTCGGAGATGATCTCAGAGATTCGCCTCGCTCTGGCAATGGTTGTTGGCGGCAACCCGAATCGGTCTGAGTCTTTCGCATCTTGTGCGGTTGGGGGAACATATTGGATTTGGACTTCGAATCTCCTTAGTTCATCGGACTTTGCGACTGTGACGGGCCGGTCGGATCCGGCGAGAAAACGGCCAACCTTCCCCTCCTCTCCAACGGTTGCGGACAGACCTATTCTTTGGAAGTTTCTGCCAGCTAAGTATTGTAAGCGTTCGAGGGCTAGTGTGAGTTGGACGCCTCGTTTGCTTGTGGCAAGTTCATGAATTTCATCGACAATAACCCATCGGACGCCTTTCAGGTGCTCGCGCATTCTTCGGCCTGGCAGAATGGCTTGGAGGGTTTCTGGGGTTGTGACGAGCATTTCGGGTGGTGATTTTGCTTGCATGGCCCGTGTACTGGTTGGCGTGTCCCCATGCCTAACCTGCACCTTGATTTCCAACTCTTTTCCAATAAGCTCGAGCCTCCGCAAGATGTCGCGGTTGAGCGCTCTGAGTGGGGTCACGTAGAGAATTGTGATACCCTTCGTCTCTCCGGCTGAACGCAACTCGAGAAACATGTTGAAAATAGGAAGAATCGACGCTAGCGTCTTGCCCGTTCCCGTAGGAGCGATCACCAGAACGTTATCTCCGCGCAGAATCGACGGGATTGCGATCTTCTGTATATCGCTGGGTTCCTCCAGGCCTATTTTCTCCAGATGAGACCGGATGGGTCTGTGCAACTGTGAGAACGTGTTCTCGAGCATTTGTGGCTCCCCATTCTCCGCTACTCAGGGGTTTCCACCGGGCAACGTAGGTTAGGGTGGAGATATGGTTGTGCCGCGGCCAACGACACCCTGCAAGCTTAGGCGGATGGTTTCTCGTAGGCGAGGTAAACGAAGATGAGAACGACCGCTAGAAAGGCCAGGAACATTATTCCGATTTGAAGAAGGCCCCAGTATTCATCAACTGTCAACGTCTTGACGCTCGCTTGCACCGTAGAAAGCAGATTCCCATTTAAACACTGCTCATACCAAGGGTTACTCAGGTGTCTCGGTTTTTTCTTTGGCCCTCCAACGGTCTGTAACAATTGAATACTGCGAATCTTTCTTCGTGATCGTTGTGAACTGGTTCAATGCTTCAGCGACCCGTTGAGCTATAATGTGGTAGCATAGGCCTCTCTTTTTGTCCATGACGCGGAAGTAGTAGTCGTCGCAGTAACAGAAGGGAATGTCCGGCATTACTTGATATTCCCCCTTCCTGCCCTGAACGGCCCAGACTAAGCGTCCGCTGGGCATGAACTCATACTTCCTAACCTTCTTGGAGTTCGCCAAGTTCCAGCCGTTCGTAAACCGCCCACCGAAAGTCTTTGTGAGTGCGTCCTTTAGTTGATCAGAGAGTTCACGTCGCGACTTTAGCTCAGCGCAAGCCTCCTCCATCAACTTGTTCTCAATCTCGTAGGCTGTTTGCATGTGAATTCCAACAAGGAGGCCGGTGTTCACTGAAGGAAGGCGGACAATTGGCCGTGCGACTTTCAAAGTTTGTGATATTTATTGACGAAGTATTCGCGCTCAGCAATTGAGGGTGTGAGCGTTCAAGAAACGTTTTTAAGTGATACTGCTTCGGTCTATGCAGTTGCGCTTGACCGTTTTCTTGCGCGACCGCGTTAAGCTCCCGAAATTGTTCTCGGAGGCAAAACCAAAACCATGTATCAAGAACAGAAGAGTAACATGCCGAAGTTCGTGATGACGGGAACCACTACTATGGGTCTCGTCTGCCGGGATGGTATAGTGCTCGGGACTGATACCCGCGCGACACTGGGAACCTTCGTCGCCCACAAGAAAGCGAAGAAGGTTTACGCAATCGACGAACACGTCGCCATGACCATTGCCGGAGGCGTCGCGGACGCTCAGAGCGTCGTAGAGGTGCTTCGGGCTAACTCGAAACTCTACAAGTTCGAGAAAGGCCTTCCTATACCAATAAGCGCGGTCGCACGACTAGCGGCAAACATCCTCTTCTCATCACGGTACTACCCTTTCATACTCCAATCGATTATCGGCGGAATGGACGACCAAGGCGCCCACATTTTCGCCCTTGACCCCTTAGGTAGTGTTACGGAAGAGAAATGTGTCTCCACAGGTTCAGGGTCGCCTGTGGCATACGGCGTTCTCGAGCCAGGTTACAAAGAGGGTATGTCTGTTAAAGAAGCGATACCCCTCGTGGTTCGGGCCGTCACTTCGGCCATGAAACGGGACTCGGCCAGTGGGGATAGCTTCGACGTGGCTGTCATTTTGAAGGATGGTTATCGGGAACTCAGTGATGACGAGAAGAAGAGCGTCCTCACTGAGGCCAGTTAAACCCCTCTCTTGTCATGAGAATTCTAAGTAACTAGATCTCAGGGTGGTTTCGGCAGTGGCTAAGCTGGTAGATGAAACACAGGTAAGAATACGCGAAACCATAATTTCCCACATGCCGAAAGAGGCCGAAATAACTCGAATCGAATTCGAGGGTCCCCGCCTGGCGATATACGTGAAGAACGTTGGCCTGCTGCTTGAGCAAAGCTACGTGGTCACAGATATCGTAAACCTACTTCACAAACGGGTCGTCATCAGATCGGACCCGTCAATCCGTCTTACTGAGATCGAATCTGAACGACTGATTAAGGGCATTGTGCCGACCGAGGCAGAGATTACGGAGATTAACTTCGACCCTAGTTTGGGCGAGGTTGTTATCGAAGCAAAGAAACCAGGCCTCGCGATTGGAAAAGATGGAATGACCCTTCAAGATATCATTAAGAAAACCAGTTGGCGCCCGAGAGTTCTGCGAGCGCCTCCATTG
Organism: Bathyarchaeia archaeon; assembly: GCA_049513715.1. Taxonomy (GTDB): domain Archaea; phylum Thermoproteota; class Bathyarchaeia; order 40CM-2-53-6; family 40CM-2-53-6; genus FEN-987. Next base: position 271,216 of record JBEKVV010000003.1, read on the forward strand.
CCATCCAAAATCATAGCCAGCTCCCGACACATCCTTCACTCGGAAAGTGAAGAGAGAAGCAGAATATTCAGAGATGTCGGGGAACGAATTTTCCGGCCTAGGCTCGCGAAAACCTCTAGCGTTTTCTTCACGCCGCTTGGGGGCTTTCATGAAGTCGGACGCTCGGCTATGCTTGTGCAGACTGAGGAGAGCTGCGTTATGCTGGACTGCGGAATCAGTGCCGGCGCCGAGCATCCCCTTTCAGCATATCCAAGAATCGACTCGGACGCCTTTGACATAGAGAAACTTGATGCGGTAATCATTTCGCACAGCCACCTCGACCATTGCGGCTTTGTTCCTTTCCTCTACAAGTACGGTTATGATGGACCGATCTACTGCTCCGAGCCCACCTCTGTGCTTATGACGTTACTGCAACTCGATTACTTGGACGTCTTCAACAAGGAGGGTGGAATCGCTCCATATGACCAGAAGGACGTTCGCGAAGCAGTGATGCACACCATACCAGTCAAGTATGGCGTGGTCACCGATGTGGCGCCTGACATTAAACTAACCCTCCACAACGCGGGCCATATTATCGGAAGCTCAATTGTCCACCTCCACATAGGAGAAGGCCTACACAACCTAGTCTACTCTGGGGACTTCAAATTTGCTCGCACAATGCTCTTGGAACCTGCGGTCTGCTCTTTCCCCAGAGTGGAGACGCTTGTTATGGAGAGCACGTATGGCGGGCCTGATGATGTAATGTCGGACCGAGAGACCGTGGAGGGCAAGTTGACAAAGATTGTGAATGACACCGCGGAGAAGGGTGGGAAAATCTTAATCCCCACTCTGGCCGTTGGACGCGCTCAGGAGATCATGCTCGTCCTCAACGCCTACATGAAGAACAAACTGATCAAAGAACTTCCTATATTCATTGAAGGAATGATTTCCGAAGCGACAGCCATCCATACCGCCTACCCGGAATACTTGGCGCGAGATTTGCGTGAGCAGATTCTATACAAGGACGTCAACCCGTTTCAGTCGGATTATTTCACGAATGTGGATCATCCGTCTGAGCGAGAGAAGATTGCGGCCGGGAACCCATGCATTATTCTTGCCACCTCAGGGATGATGGAGGGCGGCCCGGCAATCGACTATTTCCGATACCTCGCTCCAGACGAAAAAAACTCCCTAGTGTTCGTCAGCTACCAAGTGGAAGGGACGCTGGGGAACAGGCTGAAGAATGGGGCTAGAGAAGTTTCATTGATGAGCAGAAATGGGAAAATGGACGCCTACAAGGTGAACCTGCGCGTAGAGAGCGTCGAGGGCTTCTCAGGCCACTCAGACAGAAACCAACTATTTTCCTTCCTGAAACGAATATCGCCGAGACCGTCGAGGGTGATAATGGGGCATGGCGAGCGAAGAAAGACGGACCTATTTGCACATCAGGTGTCGCGTATCCTGAGGCTGAGAACGGTGGCGCCTGATAATCTGGAAACATTAAGATTAAGGTAAGAAGCTAGAGCGCTGGTCTATTCTGTCTCCTCGTCCGCCCCAGCACTTGCGGTGGCGACGGCTAACGGAGAGTTTTCTTTCCCACGCCACACCTTCACTGTGGGCGGAGTCATCACAATTCTCTCTTCGCCAAGCCTCGCAATATCCCCTTGAATGGATTTTATAAAATCAACGAGTTCGCTAATCGCTGACTTAGTTTCCTCGACACTTCTCTTTGCGATAGGAGTTATCTTGACAATCAGAATGTTGCCCTCGATAATCTCCGCCTTGACCCGGGGTACATCTGTAGGGTCACGCAGCGGATACGCCTTCACGTAAATCGGATGCTGAATGGAGGGGTTTACTAACGGAAACCTTTCGTTTCTCTCATCACTTGAGCTAATCATTGATGTCACACAATGCTTGTTCCTGCACGACGATCAGTTGTCTCAGGCGATGCCAGTTTAAACGTTTGCGCGGAAAATCGAGGATTCCAACACGCCCATGTCAAGACCGTGCAGGACTTCCACTGTGAAGTACCGATTGTTTGTCACTCACGCGTATGGGAAATTCACAGCCACAACGAGCTTCAACAGGCCTCATTTCCAGTGGAACCTCACGCCTATTTTGATGCACCAAAAGCGGTCCAAAACACGTCGCCTACATAGTGCACGTTCCTGACTGCCTTACCCTTGCCCATCGACTTCATGGCTTCAGAATCCAATTCAGCGATTCCAAGAGCGATTGTCTTGCCGAATTTCTCATCGACAATTGCCACCAAGTCCCCTTTGGCAAAAGCATAATTCAACTGCTTGATGCCTGGCCTCATCACCTGCGCGCCATTCACCACGTGAGGGACAGCACCCATATCGACTACGATTCTCGGCAGAGAACCCACTAACTCATCGAACTTCAATGAAGGAAGAAGGCGTACCTTTGTGCGGAGAATCAACGGTTTCTCATCAACGAAAAACACCGACCCCCCCTCAACAACGAGTTCCTCGAATCTCTCAGCTGCCTTCAGCTTCTGCTCGGCCCGCGGGTACCATTCTGCGAATTCCCTTATGACCTGTCTAGCCTCACTGTCCTTCAAATGTCGTCGTGCAGGCAAGGCCCTTCAGTCGATTACCCCAGCATTTCGGATTATTAACGTCACGTTTCTCGTCGAACATAATTCACCTTCCTGGCAAGGAAGGTGAGGTGTGGGACAAAGCAACCGGAGGCATTTCTTGGCCAGCCTAAGCTTTAATTTGGAGGCCTTTCCTTTACGGTGAAACTGCTTTCAAAATCAGGTCAGAAAGAACAATGTCTGCAGTCGCCGACAAGATCTTCCAAGAGAGCCTAAGCAAAATCGTTCTCGTGGAACTGAAAGGTAGTCGTACGATACGGGGGAAACTCTACAGCTACGACCAACACATGAACCTGGTGCTGGAGGACGCTGAAGACGTTTCGAACCCCGACAACGCACGAAATATTGGCACAATCATCGTTAGAGGCGACAATGTGGTGCTCGTCTCGCCTCCACCTAAGAGGTAAAATTCAAGGTAGAATAACTACTTCTCGAGGAGTGACGCGATGACTAAGGGTACAGCATCCTTCGGAAGACGAGGACGCTCAAAGACCCATATTAGATGCAGACGTTGCGGCCGGCACTCCTATCACATAAGGTGGAAACGTTGCTCCGCCTGCGGTTTCGGAGCGTCCAAGAGACTCCGCGGATACGCCTGGCAAACGCATACCATGAACCGCTTCAGAAGGATCCGGTAACCGTTTCCCTCAGTGAAGAGCTCAAAGTCTAGCTTCTTAGCAAGCGTGCTGAGTTTAGCATGAATGCTGACTCTGAATCTAAGCGGATGGGCTGGGCGCTGCGGGCGTAGTCGCAGTGGTGGCAGCGGCAGCTTCAGGGGCTGCAGGCGGAGGAGACGGAGCTGGCTTCTTGAAGTTTTCCAAGAAGGTTACGGTTTGAATGCTCGAGAAGAACTTCTCCACATCAGCGGTTATGGTACGTTTAGCCACTTGGAGTCCTTCAAGGAAGAAAGCTTCCTCCGGAATCTCAGCCTCCAACTTCCCGTCCGAAATCTTGACGTTGAACTTCTGCTGTTCGACAGATGAAAGCCGTTTGTGCAGTAAATTCTTCACTTTGTCTTCGTCGGTCTCGATAACCTTCTCCACCGTCGCATCATAGATGAGGGTCTTACCGGCGAAGGGATTATTGTAATCGACCTGAACTCTGCCAGCGCCGACTGCGCGTACCTGGGCTACCTTACCGTCTATGTTCACCTGCAAACCAGGAACCGGAGTCATGCCATCAGCAGTGAACTTGCGAAGCGGAACCAACCTGACTTTCTTTGGGTCACGAGCTCCGTAAGCCTTTTCGGGGGGCAGTTCCACCGTCTTAGCCTTGCCGATTTCGAAACTCGTCAAGGACTCGTCTAGTCCTTTAGGTACCCATCCTTCTCCGATGACAACGAAGAATGGTTCATACCGTTCTTCCCCGTGGTACAGTTTCGTTTCCTTTGCCACATTCTCCAGCGTTGTCCCGACGGTTTCTCCAGTTTCTTTCACTTTCAGCGTGTAGTTTAGGAGGATGAAGTCGCCGTTTTTGAGGGGCAATCAATAGCACCTTGATCTTTGAAGGCGAACGTAAGATTTGACCGCTCTAGATTAATCTTTCAGCAGAGACCTCAGAAACAATGCTTGAAGAGTTGAACTTGAAGAGGACGTCACGATCGTTCAAGCTTGAGAAAAGGGAGTTGAGGGGCCGCGAGTCCCTCAAAGTGACGCCGTCCACTAAGTCTTTGCTTCGGGTGGCTTCCAGGTTATCCCTAAAATGCCTCCGATTAGGCCTAGTATGAGTCCGACTCCGAATCCGCCCATTGCACTTCCGAATATGCTTAGGACCGAGAACACTACGATGACGGTGCCCCAAGTTGAGTGCTCTGCAGGCTTCTTGTTCAGCATCAATGCGCTGATTATCACTATGACCCCAAATACAAGGCCTAAGACACCCAGTACGCCGAATGCCGCGCCCATCACGCCGAAAGGGTACCGGCCGTAACCCATCATACCGCCGAAACCACCATAACCGCCCATCATTCCGAACCCATACTGCCCCATGAACGATCCGAGCATAGACATCATTCCTCCACCCAGAAGGATGAAGATGCCCGCGACCAAGGACAACACAAAGGCGGCCGTTGGCTTTTCCTCTGTCATTTCTTACTTGTCACCTCCAAAGATCAGTTGAACTCAACCTCTTGTACGAACGCGCCATGCCAGGAGTGGTACCACACTTGACCCGTGTAGCCGTTGACACTCAACATGCCAGCGACTTTTCCGTTGACTGTGAAGTCAAAGGTGTAATATCCGTAGAACTGTGTAGCCATCTCAGTTCTTGCGCCTTGGAAGTGCGCGTCAAGAAAGGTTTGCGCAAGCTGCTCAGCTTTGTTCTCGTTGACGGTCATGGTTGATGATTTTTGCTTCGCGTAACCCATCATGCCGCTTGCCATCGGGCTGTACTTTGTGTTCCACATCATGTTAGGGCCAGGTTCAGGCATCATGACCCCGGTGCCAATGCGGTTGCCCATTATGCCACCGCCCATACCCGATTGTGGAACCTGCTTCCAGATAAGCATCTCAAACGCGCCGATTCCTGTGTCTTTCTCATAGTAGATAACGTAGAAGTTGTTCTGGAATTCCATGATTTCCTTGATTGCTAAGTTTGGGTTCTGTGTTGACGCTAAGTATTGCTGAGCGATAGATTTCGCCTGGTCGAGCGAAATTGGAGAACTCGTCTGAACCACAGTCTGCTGTGCCCATTGCGCTTGCTGGTTCTGCCCCTGCCATACTCGGCGGAGTTGAGTTCAGCTGTACTTGGTGGGGTTCTTGTCAAACTCCTGCTTACAGGCCGCCGAGCAGAAGTAGTACTTTGCACCATCGCGGACACTTGTGTACTTCGCTTGGCTTTCAGAGACGTTCATTCTACAGACCGGATCAACCGCCATATCTCAATCACCCGTTATACCTACTTCGTAATAGTATCTAAGACTTCGTTCGACTCGGATATTCCGCTCCGTGGATTTCGAAAGTCACGAGCCGCAACATTAACAACCAATCACCCAATCATGCTCTTTCCGAATAGCCATGCCTCCTTCGAAAACAGCCAAGACCGTGCCCAAGTCATTCAGAATAGATGAGTCCGCGCTTCGGGCAGTCGAGGCAGAAGCGGCCTCTCTCAGCGTAAGCCCAAACACGCTTGTGAACCAAATTCTCAAGCAGTACGCTGAATTCGACCGCTTTGCACGCAAAATCAATACTGTGAAAATAAGCAGCGCTCCCTTCAGAGGCCTACTCTCAGCGACTAATGTCGACCAACTCATTGAAGTCGCCAAATCCGCGGGCAGCAGCATTCCCCAAGCATTTGTGACAGCGAAGCACGGAAAGATTGACCTTGGTTCTCTAATCAATCACGTGAGATCTTTGGCAACATATGCCCAACTTTTCGAGTTTAGCGAAACCTTCGACCCACATGGCCATGTGGTCACGCTCATCCATGATTATGGCTTGAACTGGTCCATATTCCTAGTGCACTACATCAGCGCAATGTTGGAGCAAATCGGCGTTTCACCAAAACTAGAGATGAGTGACAGGTCTGTGATTTTCACTCTGTCAAATCAATAGATGCAATGCACACAGCTACTGTGTTTTCGCGAAGACTTCTCTAGCTGATGCTACGGCTTCCCCGTTCTTCAGTCTGTGTCCTTGCTCCAATAGGACGGATTCGATAGCTGTTGCGGTTGCAAGGATTTCGAATTGTGATACGGTTCCCATTACACCGATTCGGAATAGCTGGCCATGGGTTTTCCCCATGCCACCCGCAACCACGAGGCGGAACTTGGAATTCAGTGCTCCTCTGAATTTCTTGTCGTCTATGCCTTTAGGGTACTTGATCGCTACGACGGTGTTAGAGCGGACTTCTTTGCGTGCGAAGAGCTCCAATCCCATGGCTTCGACTGCCGCGTACGTCGCGTCGGCACAGGTTTTGTGCCGTTTAAAGCGAGCTTCAAGCCCTTCTTGGCGGATCATTTGCAGAGCTTCATCAAGAGCGAAGAAGAGATTCACTGCTGGTGTGTATGGTGTTTCCTTCTTGCCGTCCCAGAATTCCTTGCAAATTTGAAGGTCGAAGTAGTATGAACGCGGAGTCTTCTTGATTACCTCCCACGCCTTCGGGCTCACTGATATGATTGCCAACCCCGGTGGGGTCATCAAGCATTTCTGGCTCCCGGTAATGCAAATGTCTACTCCCCACTCGTCGACGGGAAGCTCAACACCTCCCTGAATTGAAATCGCATCGACCAAGAAGAGCGCGCCGTACTTTCTGCAGAGTTCACCGATTTCTTTCAGGTTTGGGGTAGTTACACCTGTTGATGTTTCGTTGTAGATTATTGCGACAGCGGTTACAGGGGAATTCTTCTTGAGAGCTTCTTCAACTTGACTGACGGTGACTGCGTTTCCCCATTCAACAGGAATCTCGATACCTTTCCCGCCCAACAGGTTCACTGCTTCAAGGAAACGTTGGCTGAACACACCGTTAACAGGAACAATGATCTTTGCGCCTGGATTGCAGATGTTTCGGACTGCGCATTCCACCCCGCCCGTTCCTGAGGCGGAAAGCACGAATAGGTCGTTCTTTGTTCCAAAGACGTACTTGGCGTTGTCAACTATTCGAGCGTGCAGTTCGTGAAATTCGGGTCCGCGGTGGTTGATGATCGGACGAAGCATAGCGGCGGCTACCCTTGTTGGAATGTTCGTCGGCCCGGGCAACATTATCAATTGCTTAGTTTCCATTTGTGAATCCCCAGTTTTGATGCGTGGAGAAGTTATTCACTGAAAACCTTTTCTCAGTACTCTCTCATGTGACATTCAAACCCAGAAGATGCGGTAGCCACTTGAAGCGGAAGATGAATCTATTATATGACTACGTGGAGAATAACGTCTGAGCACAGCCACAATAGGGTCGCCGCTAGAGTACTGACAGGTGTGGTCTCCAGTGTCGGTTAAGCTTGGCAAAATTATGGGGATACCGGTCAGGATACACTACACTCTCTGGTTAGTTTTCATTCTGATTGCGTGGTCTCTGGCCTACGGGTATATGCCCCACCAGTATCCAGGGCTCAGTGCGATGACTTATTGGGCGATTGGCATCGCGTCCGCCGTAATACTATTCGCATCGGTGCTAGTCCATGAGCTGTCCCACTCCTACATAGCCAAGAAGAATGGACTCCCCATCGCGAGAATTACGTTGTTCTTCTTCGGTGGCGTTTCAGAAATGACTGAGGAACCCCAAGACCCAGGATTGGAAGTCAGAATGGCTGCAGCTGGCCCGCTGATGAGCTTCCTAATCGCAGCCGTGCTGGCCGCGTTTTGGTATCTCCTCAGTCTCGCCAAAGCTCCTGTGGCAATAACGGCTACGCTCGGATATGGTGCACTAATCAACGCAGTACTAGGAGGTTTCAATCTACTTCCAGCTTTCCCACTCGACGGCGGCAGAGTGTTTCGGGGAACCCTCTGGAAGCGATCGGGTAACCTGATCCGATCCACGAGAAACGCTACTAGGGTCAGCGAAGTATTCTCACTACTGATGATGTTTGGTGGTTTCGCCGCGATAATCTTTGGAGACTTTGTTGATGGACTATGGATAGTCGTTTTGGGTTGGTTCATCAGATCCGGAGCCGAAACCAGTCTGAAACAAACGATTATGGGCGAAGCTCTGGCAGGTGTGATGGTTGGTGAAATCATGACACGAAACGTGCTCAGCGTTCCATCTGACTTGACTGTGCAGCAGTTGATAACCGACTACTTCCTCGTCCAACCTCACGGAGGCTATCCGGTGATTCAAGATGGACAAATCTTGGGCCTGTTGACGTTGCAGAGCGTCCGGTCGGTTCCGAAGGAGGCACGAACAACAGAAACGGCTAGGCAAGTAATGCTTCCCTTAGACCCCAAGATCACGGTCAAGCCAACAGTATCAGCTTTAGATGTCATGCACAAGATGGCACGCGAGAGATTGGGGCGACTTCTCGTAACCGACAACGGGCATTTGCTTGGAATCGTCACCCGCGGAGACTTGATGCGCTCAATCCAAATGAGGCAGGACCTTAGCTTAGGCTCCATTCTTCAGCGACCTGAACCATGGTCTCCCTCCACCCCAGTTGCACCGAGACAGGTTAGGTACTGCGTTCAATGTGGAGCTCAACTGACTATCGGAACCGCAACATGCCCATTCTGCAATGCTAAACAGCCCCAGTAAAGCGCGTCGACTTTGCGATTCTAATTGAGTTGCTAATCTCCCTTTGGTCATCTGGCCGAAGAGAGCCGACACGAAAACACTATCGCAACAGGGATTGTTAAAAGGCGAAAGCAAGTAGAACCCGTCGATGAACTCTTGCGTATACTCAGTTTGCTAACCGATTTCGGCTTGGCAGACCCATTCGTAGCAGAAATGAAAGCGGTCATTCTAGGCATATGCCCTGAGGTGAGAATTGTCGACATCAGCCATCAAGTCGACAAGTTCAATGTTAGAATGGGTTCATTTCTACTGGCCAGCGCAGCGCCACATTTCCCAAGTGGAACAATACACGTAGCGGTCGTGGACCCCGGTGTGGGCGGCAATCGTCGCCCAATCCTTGTTGACGGGCAGCGAAGCCTATTTGTCGGCCCCGACAACGGGTTGCTGATACCCGCAGCCCAATCTGAAGGCATTCTCCACGTCTATGAACTAACAAATAGAACCCTCATGAGTGCTGACGTTTCGGCGACATTTCACGGCCGGGACGTTTTCGCTCCTGTTGCAGCACATGTGGCGTGCGGAACTGCACCGAAGGATTGTGGGGAAGAGATTTCGGATTATGTGAAAGCAGCGTTTACTGAGCCTAAGGTCGAACGCGGACGGGCGATTGCCGAGGTCATCTACGTTGACGGATTCGGAAACATTGTGACGAATCTGAAGCCTGAGCACATCACGAAACTGAACTTAGCCTTTGGTGAACGGATTGCCGTTACCATTGGTAGGCGCAGGATCTCCTGCCGATATGTCAGAACCTATTCGGACCTAATTGGAAGAGAGTTGGGTTTTCTTGTTAGTAGCCATGGGTTCGTTGAAGTTGTTTGCCTAAAGGGAAATGCCGCAAAGAGGGTTGGCGCTAGAAGTGGGGTTGGTGTTCGCGTTGTTGGTGCTTAGGTTCGTCGCTCAAGGCAAGCTCCCGCAGTCGCTCGTCACCAAATATGCTCTTGATGTAAGCCGCTGTGGAGGGTGGAACAAGTTGCTCCCAACTCTTGCCTTGGACGACACGTTCTCGAATTTCCGTGGCAGAATAGGTTTCACGATCAAAGAATGGAATGGGTTCCACTCTGAACCCGGCCTCCTTAAACAACCTAGTCGTAACAGGCTCATTCGAGAACACGACCTCGAATCTCGGCGTCTGTGAGACTAGATGTGAGACCCATAAGTCGTGAATCCTTAGGTCGCGGATTGGTATGAGGTAGTATTTCGATGCGTCTATTTTCGCTTCGTCTAGCGCCAAGCGAATCATTGTAATTCGCTCGCCAGCGGTGAAGGGGTTGTGTAGGGTATGGCTGAACTGAGCACTCCCAATTGCAATGATGACCTCCGAGATTTTCTCGAGAATATGTTGAGTAGAATGCAGATGGCCTAAGTGAAAGGGCTGATAGCGCCCAATCATTAAGCCACGGTGCTTGTTTCGGTCCAAAGGAGGATACCCTGAACGTGCCTTCTCGTTGCGAGGGCTTTGTTAAGCCCACTATTAAGTGGCGTCCACGACCGCCGTTGAATGTTGGCTAGGCCTTGGCAAATCCTGGGACCGCAATGCCCTATTCTACAACTGCAGTTTGCTATACCGTTTCTTTCGGGACTGCATTAGCTGGGAACCCACAGAGAAGTCGTTGAGACTTTCTTCCCTTGAAACTCGACGCCTTCATGTTCTAGAAGCCGGTGTTTCATGTAAGCTCCCTCTGAGGGCTTTCGGCCGGGCATTCCATAGTTTAAGATCTCGAGAGTGGACGTGACAACCCGGTGGCAGGGAATGACTAGTGAGAACGGGTTCGTGGCAACCGCGGTGCCAATTGCCCGAGCGGCTTGAGGCCTGCCCAGCTTCTTCGCCAGCGCTCCATACGTCGTGACCTTTCCCCGTGGGATTTGATGGAGAAGGAGATACACCATTTTCCGGAAATCTGAAACATTTGAAAAGTTCACTGAATCCAGTCCGACGCTGCCTTCACCCCTGTATAGCTTGTAGAGTTGCTCAAGCTGGGATAGGTTCGGTGAGCTTTCTCTTGTGATGCCGGTCTTCGGGAATGAACTGCTTACAGCTTTTTCTGCCTTGGCTTGGCTCTCGTCTGAAAAGGCGCAGGCAACTAATCGATTGTTCTCGTTCAATGCAGCGGCGAACCAGACGCCATCGAACTCATGGGATGAAACGCGAAACAAGTTTACCCAAAACCAATATACTTTGAGATGGTTACCGATAATAAAGTCTAAGGTATGAAAGGGGCGCGCGGCTGCATTAGTTTCATATGCCTCTCTGGCTGATTAGATTGACCTGTAATTCCGTGTTGTTTTGGTGGACTTGAGCTCGCTGCAAGACCTCGAATGGATTCAGAGGCGCACTGGTCTAGACCCGGTTAAAAATGCTGAGAGCCTAGCATTCATTCAGACCACTTCATCAACAATGTGTATGGAGTGCCGCGGTGGCCGCATGCTCTGCGGTAAAAGCAGCTGCCCAATCCTTGCGAAAGCGAAATCTCTTGTAACTCACCTTCCAGACCTACGTTCAGACCAGATTGACGGGTCCAGCCCGCCCGGCGCCTTCGTTGGGCATATTGGGTACCCGAAGGTGTACTTGGGCCCGCTGATTCCGGCAACGAAAGGGGATACGCAAATCCTAGACATGCCTGAACTCTGGCTTGGAAAGAGCATTCAGACCATTATTGATTATAGGTTCAGTTTGATTCGCGGAAAATCATTAGTTGAGGTTCATGACGCCGCTGACCCATCCAAATACTTACTCGATATCCACGACCTTGCGCTGTCTTCCGCCTCGGTAGATGTGGATGCCAAGTTCAGAAAGAAGCCTCGAATGGCTGTGTCGCTAAGTGAGGACACCCAGCCCTTCGGCCCCTCCGCACTGATCGAGAATATGCGAATCTCCCCCAGCACTGGGGAGCGCAAGATTGAGGCTGTGTACTATGATGCGGATGAGTTGGCTGCGGATGGAATGTACGACATGTACCATGATGGGGTGGAGGTATCGCGGATTCAACGCATCCTCAGCCTAGGCATGCTCGGAGTCCAAGACCAACGAAAAATCGTCCCGACACGTTGGAGCATCACAGCCGTAGATGATACCCTGTCGAAGCATCTCTTGGAATCTGTAAGGCGATACCCGCCAATAGACAAGTTCCAAGTGTACAAATACCACTATCTTGACAACGTTTACGTTGCGATCCTCTCACCGCGGAACTGGGAGTACGAATGCATCGAGGCATGGTTCCCCGGAACAACCTGGAACGAAACCGGAACCATACCAGCCATGATGGGCGATCATGAACCCTACGAGGGCCGAACCAAATATGCGTCCATTGGCGGATGCTACTACTCAACAAGGTTGGCTGTTAACGAGGCGCTTCAAAAAATGCAACGACAAGCGGCCGCTCTGGTCCTCCGCGAGATCAGACCTGGTTACATTTTGCCGGTGGGCGTTTGGAACGTAAGAGAGAGTGTCCGCGCAGCATTCAGGATGAAGCCATCGGTTTTTGACACATTCGAGCAGGCGTTTCAATTCTCGTGTAAGGAATTTCTGATACGGCCGGAGACCTGGGCCAAGAACAGTAGGCTGATCCGAAACGAGATGTATCAGCGTCGGTTAAGCCAGTATTTCACTAACTGAAACTCGCACAGCGCGGGCCAATGCACGTATCAGTCAGAGAGACCCAACGTACGCGTAGAGCTTAGTAACACCGATCTCCTTTAGTGTAGTGAATCTGCAGTAGCCGTCAAGAACTTGCATGTCCTCTTTTCTTAAGATAATTGGCCATATGACGATTCCATATTTCTCGATGGACTTTCGCATCTCCATCCTACGCTGCTTGAGCCGTTCGGGGAAGTTATAACCTGTCTTTGGATTAACGAAATTCATCATTGTGGGATCCGTTTTGGGTTCGTCAATGCGCACGATTTCCAGTTTCCACTTTCGTTGATGCAGGGTCGACAGCCAAGGTTCTCTCGCCGGGTCGTCGGGCATGTCCCTAATGTCCTGTTCCCACTCCCTTCGAACCTGAGTGGTGATGAATTCACGAATTGCTTCAGGGTTCTCGATGACCCAGTAGGCAATTCCATTAAGGGAACGAACTGGCGTGTTCAATTACATGATCCCGCAGAATAGTGGCTACCAATTGTTCTCGTGGATGAAATTCTCAATTGGTGACCGTTTGGGTTCACTGAACCTGCCGATAGGATAGCCAATGTAAACAAGAATCCCCGGTTTCACATATTCCGGTAGATGGAGAACTTCTTTCAGTTCGGCCATTTGGAATAGAGGGAAAATGGAGACGGCTGTGCCCAGGCCGAGAGCTCTGGCGGCTAGGAGGAGGTTTTGAACGGCGGGAAAGACGGAGGCCCAGTTTGACTGCTCCTCCAACCACGCCCATTCATCGGAAAGCCGTTTCGCGCGCTTCGCGTTCAAACAGGCCAATATTAACACGGGAACATTATCCGTGTTCAATGCCAGCCATGCAACTGGATTGCCAGGGTCAAGGAATTCGGCAACTGCCTCCTTGGGAATCCGTAGGTTCGATTTGGCATAAACTTCAAGCCCCTTCACAGTTAGGTTTCGAAGCTGTTGTTTGATGAGGTGGTCTTTGACCACGATGAACTCCCAAGGTTGTGAGTTTCCACCCGAAGGCGCCTTGCCAGCCGCCTCCAATATCGTTTGAACCTTCTCAGGTTCCACGGGGTCAGGTTTGAGCCGCCGCATGCTTCGCAGGGTTTTGATAGCTTCCAATGTGGAGATTTCCATCTTTCAACCGACCGAGTACAGGTAGAGCTTGGGAAACGGTCTCGTTGACCTTATGATTTGTGCACATGGGACCTGAAAAGCGAGGAGATCCGATTATGCGGCCTAGGTTAGATGACCTGGAAGTTCTTATGAAATGGTGTACTTCGCTACGACCTCGTCTTTCAAGGTCACGCCGAGGCCGGGGGTGTCGTTCGGTTTGACTTTCGAGCCTTCCCACGCAAGGCCATCCACCACGTCTTCTAGGATGAATTCGGTTGGTGGTGCAACATCCAAGTACTTCAGCCCTGGGCAGGCGGTTGCAAGGTGAATGCTGGCCGCGGCGCTGATTCCGGTCTCCACAGTGCTCCCAATCATACAGGGGACGCCCGCGGTCTGGAGAACCTTAGCGATTTGCATTGCTCGGTGAAGCCCGCCGCTTTTGAGGTGCTTGATGTTGACCATATCTGCGGCTTTCAGGTGAATGACGGCGGAGGCATCGGACGGAGACCAAACGGCTTCATCGGCCATGATTGGGGCGTCTACTGCAATCGCGATCCTCGCCAAACCTACCCTATCATCCCACGGGACTGGTTGTTCGCATGCGGCGAAGTCGCTGCCGAACTCAAGGAGTATTTTGATGGATTCCTCAACTATCCAAGCTTGATTCGGGTCAATGATGAGTTCCATGTTCGGCCCAATGATTCGCCTTACCGCTGCGATGCGCTCCATGTCAGAAGGCCAGTTTCGCGCGACTTTGATCTTGTAACTGGTGCACCCACCGTGTACATGACGCTCAGCTTCTTCCGAAGCGTCCCGGACGGAACCGAGGTCACTAAAACCAAGGCTCGTAAGGGCTTCCCTCTGTTTCTGGCCAAGAATCGAATGAACCGGAACACCCTTCAACTTGCCCAATGCGTCATGGGCGGCAATATCAATTCCGGCCTTCGCTGAAGGGTTGGAAATCAACACCTCATCCATACGCACACAAATCCTATCCATATCAACGGCCTCCGAGAATTCATAGCCCGTCAGCGCGGGTGCCAAGTAGTCTCGAATTACTGCTAGGACGGAGGCTTGTGTTTCTCCAGTTATGTGGGGTTTGGGATCGCACTCCCCGATTCCGACAATGTCGCTATCAGTGTGTAACTTGACCAAGACGGGTCGAGTGTCTTTCTGGATAGCTCTAGAAGTGGCAAACGGAATTCTAAGTGGTATTTTTAGCGGAATGATTTCAACGCGAGTGATCTTCAAATCTTCGGACGCCCAATATGTCCTGACATTTGCTCAGTATATCTAATATGGTGTCGCATCTACTGCGGCCGAGGATTTCATGCGTCGCAATTTTCGCTACAGTGGTCATCATTTTGCGTTGCAGTTTCGTGCTCTTAAGGCCAAACAATTCTCGAGCTACGAGAAAGGTAATCAGTGGATTGTTCTAATTCTCAAACCGCCTTCAGAGAACCTGTACTGCAGAATTGCTCCGCCTTGCTTGGTGATCGCGTCCTCAACCTGGCGCCTCTTTCCATCTCGCACCAAAACCATAATTGACCCCCCTCCTGCAGCACCGCAGCCTTTCGCAGCTGAACCCCCAGCTTTCAGGGCTTGTGCGATTATTCGTTTCATTTTCGCTGTTTCAATTTTGGGGGACAGTCGTCGTCTGTTATGCCACTCAAGGTTGAGCAATCGTGAAACTTCTTCCATGTCTTCGTCACGAAGTGCGTCCAGCATTTTCAGTGCGATGTTCTTGATGGACCCTAGTGCTTTGATTGCGGAGCGGTCGCGTTCAATGTAGTTTCTGAAGATGTGCCAGTTGGTCATGGAAGACGAACGAGATTCGCCAACATAGGTTAGAACCAAGTTCTCCTCCAATTCTGATTTGAACATGTTCGATAGGCTGAGTTTCTCCACGTAGAGCCCTTGAGGTTTGAACCACAGAGCCTTGACGCCACCATATGCGGCTGCAAGGTGGTCTTGTTGGCCTGTGGGGTTCATGATCGTTTGAACCTCCGAGTTGAAGGCGAGTTCGACGAGGCCCATCAGAGAGCGCTTGCGGCCAAGGAGCTTGCTCAAAGCTCCAACCGTAGCGACGGCTAGGGCTGATGACCCACCCAGCCCAGAGCCTAGAGGGGCCTTGCAGGATGTTTCCAGGTTGAGGCCCACCTGAGGTTGAAAGTTTCTTACAACGTTCTTCAGGAGAGCCAGCGGCCCTGATTGTGTGAGGTTCTCAGAGTTTGAGTATGACTCGGTGACGTTGAGGTCTTTGGATCTGATTACGATTCTCTTGTCTTTTCTTTTCCATGCTCGTGCGGTTGCGTTGAGGTTTATGGAAGCGTTGATGGTCAACCCGAACCCTTGAAATAAGTTCAATGGAAATATGTCCAGGGTTCCGCCGGCCAGGTCCATTCTGGTCGGGGCAACTGCCTCGACTCCCAACGAGCTCAACTCCTAACCTGTTCCCCCTTCTATTGCCCGAGGTTCTTACAATGTTCGATGAAATGTGGATGGAGCTTGGGTTTTGCGTTTGGCCGCGTTTGTGCCAGGGTCCGGGTGCAGGTTTATATGTGTGGGAGTGTGCTACACAACTACATAATGGAGATGTGCGAATGAGTCTGTCAAAACACCAAGTCGAGAAGCATTTGCCGCTACTAATTGCCATCTTGTACGTTGCCTCAGGCGATTACCTATCGCTAGTCAGACAGCTTAGACTGATAGTCTGAGACACGGACTCATTCAACTTTTAGACATCTGAGTCACACAGACGAACAAGTTCATCGCACCCGAGCAAGTAAAAGCTCCAAAGGCACGTCAACTTACCTCAATTCCGCCTCAATCTCGCTAATGCGTCTGCCAGCATACGAGCTATTCAATACCCACATGTCTATTTCGATTCAACGTCATCATTAAGTCATCAACAGTGAATCAGTGTTGGAATAGTCTTGCGTGAAGTTGAAATCAACAACCTGACTTTCGTCTATGAAAACCGAAAAGACCCAGCTCTTGAACAGATCAACCTAACTGTGGACAGTCAAGAATTTGTGCTCCTAGCGGGCGCAAGCGGATCGGGCAAATCCACTCTCCTGAAATGCATCAACGGGTTAATTCCACACCGTTACGTAGGTGATTACTCGGGAGAAGTCAAGGTCAGAGGCCAACCTATTTCCAGCAGTCGATTCCTCGACCTCTCGCTTGTCGTCGGAACGGTATTGCAGGAATCAGACAAGCAATTCGTTTCCTCTATCGTTGAAGATGATGTGGCCTTCGGGCCTGGTAACCTAGCCTTGCCGAGACGCGAGATTGAGCAACGGGTCACACACGGCCTGCAATCGGTGGGCATCTTGCACTTGCGTGAAAGATCTCTCTTCGCATTGTCTGGGGGTGAGAAACAGAAACTTGCCATAGCCGACATCTTGGCCATGGAGCCGAACATATTACTGTTCGACGAGCCCCTGGCAAACCTTGATTCCAATGGCGTCAGGTTAATGCAAGGACTCTTCGAAGAGCTTCAGGCCTCTGGAAAAACGATAATTGTCGCCGAACACCGAACAGAGGAGGTCCTTCGTGCAGACCCGTCTAGGATTCTAGTAATTGACCGGGGTCGCGTTGTCGCCGACAGCGACGATCCGGCCATCCTAACGAACTTCGCGGATACGCTGAAAGTCCCGGCTGAGTATTTCGTTCGCCTGCCACAGATGATCACCACGAGCATTCAGCTGCAAAGAACGAGGCCTTCGGTTGCATCTCAAGAATTGGGTGAAGAGCTCGTTCGCCTCCAAGATGTGAGCTTTGAGTACCCCGGAGGAATCAAGGCTCTCAACAATGTCTCCTTAACCATCCGAGAGGGTGAACGGATCGCGCTCCTCGGTAACAATGGGGCTGGGAAGTCTACACTCGCCATGAGCCTGGTGGGAATTCTCAAGCCGACCTCGGGCCAAATACTTGTGAGAGGAAAAGAAACAAAAACACTGTCGATATCGGAAATCGCACGGACAATCTGTTTGGTCTTCCAAAGCCCCTTCAGCATGATATTCGCAAAAACCGTTCGCGCCGAGCTGAAATTCGGGCCGGAGAACATTGGGTTAGAGCCCGATGAGATTTCCAAGATACTCCCTGAAACCGCGAGGCATTGCTCGATTATGCATCTTTTGGACAACTCACCATTTGCGTCCAGTTTCGGAGAGAAGAAGCGCATCTGCGTCGCCTCAGTGTTGACGATGCAACCCAAATGCGTCATATTGGATGAACCAACTGCCGGGCAAGACCATAGGAGTTATACAAGCTTCATGGATTTCATTGCATCATTGAGGGACCGAATAGCATCCTATATCGTCATAACTCATGACCCTGACCTGGCAATCGAATACACAGACCGCGCAATCGTCCTTAGCAACGGCCGAATCATTGCAGACGGGCCCACTCGAACCGTCCTCGCGAATCCAGCGATCCTCAGTCAAGGTGCTATACGAGAAACATCGTTGATCGAACTTTCACGAAAAGCAACAGATGGAAAAGCCGTCTTGACTTTGGCGGAACTCTTACAGGCATCGCATATAAGCCGCTGAAAAGAGATTAATAGTAATTAAGAAGAAGGGTCCGGTTGGCGAATTAGAAGTTGAGCAAGCAAGGACTCAAAGAATCTCTGTTCTCAGCGAAACAAATTGTCGCAATGGCTGTCGGCACTGCACTCTACGCTGCTCTAACGATACCGTTCAATGCAATTACGGTTCCAGGGGTCTGGCTGGTATCTGTGAGGCCCACTGTGGCCATACCGATGCTCTTCGGCTTCGTTTTTGGGCCAATCACGGGGTTCGTCGCAGGTTTACTGGGTAACATTTTGTCGGACGCGATTTCTTTCGGCGGATTCTTCTGGAACTGGGACATTGGCAACGGCCTCATGGGTGCCGTACCAGGGATAGCCTACTTCATCATCAAACGAACCGACTGGGGCAAAGTCAAAGGGCTCACAGCTGCCGCCGTTCTGGCTGCTATCGGAGCCGTCGTCGGAATGGGTTTTGCTTCAATGACGGACTACATATTCCAAATAGGCCTCAACACTATGGAGGCTGCATACGCTGAATTCGTGGCGGCGGGCGTAACAAACCTGGTGAACGGAATAATCCTGACACCGATATTGCTCTACGCATACGCCAGCGCAACGGCAGGGCGCGCAAGAAGAGTTTGACAGCAACCTGAAATGATTCAGATCAAGTACTTTCCGGGAAACACTCTACTGCACCGATTGGACCCGAGAACCAAATTCCTACTTCTGATTCTTTTCGTTTTCACGGAAGTTGCTTTCCTAGACATCAGAATCCTAGTCTTTCCCGTCACAGCTTCCATCCTGCTCTACCTATCAGCGAGGATACCATTCAAAGAAACCAAGTCCACATGGAAATTCCTATTCACCGTCATCGTCTTCATTTCCACAATTAACGCCCTCGTAACTTTCACCCGCCCAACTGTCCCTCACCCCCACGTGATCGCGAGCTTTTGGCTGTTCACCCTCAGCCTAGAGGGAGTCGTGTTTGCATTGGCATCGTTGATGCGCCTACTATCCTTGGCGATCGTTTCGATTTGTGTTATTATGACAACCGACCCGACGCTCTACGCCCCGGCACTTGCCAAGATTGGCGTCCCATACAAGGGGGCTTTCGTGGTCGAACTTGCATTGCGCTACCTACCAGTATACGTGGAGGAGTTTGAGACTACTATGAATGCGCAGATGGCTCGCGGGTTTAAAGTCAAAACTAGGGGAGGAATATTCGCCCGGATCCTCAAGACGGTACCACTTCTTGTTCCCGTTGCCATCAACGCAATGCTATCCATATACGACATAGCAGACGCAATGGAACTTCGCGCTTTCGGGTCCAAGGAGAATCGGACTTGGTACAGAACGGTGCACTTCAAACCCCTAGACTATGCCGCCACCTTCTCCCTCACCTCGATACTCGCGTTGGCAATCTTTTTGAGGACGCAATTCACAACGTTCTGGATTCCAACCTAGAAGAGCCCTTAGAGGTCGATGTTGGTGTATCCGAATGCAAAATGCCCGAAATGTCAGGTGTGTGGAGGATGCCTCCAACGGTCGTATGGTCGATGGTTCTGCGCGTTTTGTAGAAGGTACAGCAATTAGTGATTACGGTACGGTTTGCATGTTTGAAATCGTTAGTTTACGGTTATTGATGGGTAGTCAAATTCCTGCAGGCTCTTGTCTTAGAAGAGCTCGATCCATATTCCATTTGGGTCTTCCACATAGGCCCAGCGGCTTCCGTTGGATTTCATTTCCGAAATGACCCGATAACCTGCTGCCCGGGCTTCCTCCAAAGCCTTGTCCAAGTTCTCCACGTTGAAGGCCAAATGGTCCAACCCCTCTCCGACCACGTACTCCTTGTAGTATGGGCTCTCCTTTTCGTAGTAGTTCAATTCAAGCGTGAAGCCCTCGCTTTCCAGCCCGACGGTTTCACCTTTGGTTTGCTCTACCTTGCTCCTACCCTTCACTTGCATACCAAGTAGCTTCGAATAGAAATCCGAGGATTTCTGCAGATCCTTGACCCTGATTCCAACGTACAAGAATTTTGATTTCAAGGTAATCGGGCACAAAACTTGTGAACGCGTACACTTATGATTTGCTCGAATTCAAGTCACAGCAAGAGCGGAAAAAACGCTCATTTTGCTATCAGACTCCGTAAATGTGTGCTCAATAGAGACCTCTATTAGCTGCGGCGACTATAATAGCCCATGTCAATTCGCGTTTTTCAATGCATTTGCCAAAAATGTGGCGCCAAATTCGAATTCACAGGATCATATGATAAGTTCAGTGAGTTCATGGACTCGGAGAATTTCAAATGCTCAGGCGGCCATGCAGAAAATCGTTCGCCGCGGGGTTTTCTTAAGATCATCAAGATGAGTGAGACTCAACCGGTCTTGGAGTGGAAACCGACTACGGGCAGAAATTACGTGGATGTCCTCGACCCTCAAACGGCTCTCATCAAAGGCATGCAAATAGACCACCTTGGATCAGGGCTGTACATTGACCGGCGTTCACGCAAGAAGTACGATTACGAGGAAGACACGAAAGGTTATCGACACTACTACGAAGTGCCCGCATAACCCGCCGAAAAACACAACCCCTGTCCCTAAGCCTCAGTCACGAGGCTGCGACGGTTAGCGAGCCTCTCGGAGACCTTCCGCAAGAGTTCAGGAACATTCGCCCCTGTTTTAGCGCTTACCTCCAGGATTTCTTCAGCTCCGAAGATTCTGCCGATTACACTACGTACCTCATCCAAACGTTCGCGGGTTACAATGTCAACCTTGTTGAGGCAGATTAGAACCGGAACTCCACTGACCTCGCTTTGCATCACTTTATGCGAGGCTGAAACTTTCCTATAGACGGTTTCGATTTCGTCGCTACCGTCCACGAATAGCAGGATCAGGTCCGAGTTTGCGAGTTCATTCAACGTTGTGTGGAAGGCTTTCAGAAGTATAGGGTTGAGGTCTTCGATGAAACCAATCGAGTCTATCATAATGAACGACGCACTAGGTTCACTGCTCAATGTTCCGGGCACCTTTCGCGCGAATGTCGAGAGTGTTGTAAATGGTCCTAGCCCTATCTCCTTCGACTCTGATGCGAGCCTGTTGAACAACGTAGTTTTGCCGCTCTGAGTGTAGCCTGTCAGGGCTACGATACGGAAACCTGATTTACTCCGGCGCTCTCGCAGCCGCCCTTGTTTGGACCTTATGGCGCGTAGTTGGCCTTCGATTTTGCTGATTTGCTTTCGCGACATGGATTCATAGGCCTCATACGGATAACGGCCTGGGCCACCCCTCCCCATCTGCTCGCTTACGATACCGCGCATTCGAACTGATTCCCTGCTCCAAGAGAACGTGTAACGCAACCTGGCTAATGCGATTTGGAGTTTAGCCTCAGTTGTCGCGCTCCGCTTTTCGAAGATTTCTAAGATGAGTAGGTTTCTGTCGAGAACTTGAACATCGCCGCCCAATTTCTTCATTATTCTGAATACTTGGCCTGCTGAGAGTTGCCTAGTGAAAATCACTGCGTCGATTGATTTTTCACTAACGGTCTTGGCGATTTCGCTAATCTTCCCTTCCCCGACGCAGTAGGATGAGTCAATGGACTCGCGATGTTGTGTGACTTGGCCGATTACCTCGTAGCCGGCGGTCTTGGCGATGTCGTTCGTCTCATCGATTCGGGGCTTGGTTCGCGGTGTAAGGCACTCTACTAGGAGCGCTTTCAACTTGTGTGCACCTGTAGAATATGAGAAAGGATTACTGACGCCTCACCAAAATGGAGACTGATTCATCCATATTGTCAGTCTACTCTGAAACTCATTCTCTCGGCAGTGGCCAGCCTGGTACACCTTAGGCATATGTCAGGCGAAGGAGAAAGGAGGTCAAACGCTACAATTGGGGCGCCACATTGCTTGCATTGTTTCGTGCTGGACACTAATCGATCATTCACGAACGCCTTGTGCTTGCCGACTAATATGTGAGAGAGAAGATTTGCCCTGCCGTGCGACTTAAATGGCGCAAATTGCTCCGTTTTCCTTGAGAAATGGTCCGGCAGCATTATGACCACGCACGCCATTATTGGACCTATGAATTCGAGTGCGTTGGACCCCCTTGGATTTCTCAAGGGCTACTTGGAAACAAGATTCAAGTCGACTTTGGATTACTTCGCAATTGAAGGTCGTATGTCCCCCGATACGGAAGGCGATTTCGGTGTCACAGGAACTTACCGGAAGAGAGCGGGCGACAAGAATGTGTTCTTCACTGCCACTGTGAACGTCGCCTCACACAAAGTTCAGAACTTACAGGAATATTGAAAAGAGGCGATATTTGAAATTCGGTAGAGCAGATTCGAATTGCGGATAGCCAGCCCCGAAGATGCAAGGAGCGTTGTCAGAAAGTACATTGTCGGCACGCGGTCGCGGCATGGAAAAATAACCTCCATCCTAGTGGATGAGGAAACAAAAGGCCCAGACGAAAAGGGCAATTGGTCGGTAAAGGGAACTTATTCGACAGAAGAGGGCGGCAAAGAACCTTTCACCGCTACAGTCACTCCCCGTGGCGAAGTCATGATTACCACGCAACCCCATGATGCCAGCGGAAAAAGACCGTCAAAGCCCGGCAGATAATCATAGGCACATCTCTTAAGAAGGACCAGAAAGCAAGTTACTTTGCCAGACTAATTCTGACTTCGGTGCCGATTTCCCTATTGAGAGAGGGGATGCTAGAGTAGAGGAATGGTTGAATTGCACAAGATGAGATCTAAACCCAAGCCAAGGCCCCCTACATATTGGACCCAGGGCACGGCCATGTGGTACCGCCGCTATGACCGAACGGGCAGACAGGAAAGATGGCCGGTTGAAACGCACAAAAGCGTCTTCCGACAGTCTATTCTCCACAAACGTTTGAACGCCGGCTGAAGCCATCGACAACACACTCAGCAACGACCATCAGCTTTATCCCAGATGCCCGAGGATGTACGCGAACCCTGAGCCCCGCATGAAATCTCGCGGGAAACATCCGCCATCGTGAAAGTCATTGCCAAAACTCACCAAGTTTCGAGGGAATCCCATCATTGCGCCTGAACAGGGCCAAAGTTGGGAAGTAGGTGGCACATTCAACCCTGCTGCAGTCAGATTAGATGGTGAGATTCATTTGCTCTACCGGGCCGTCGACGCCAACCAAATCTCACGACTGGGTTACGCGCGCACATCGAACGGAACAGAGATATCCTTCCGCTCTTCGACCCCCGTCCTTGAACCTTCCGCTGAGTGGGAAGAGTTCGGCTGCGAAGACCCTCGCATAACGCCGCTCGACGGAACTTTCTATGTTACCTACACAGCATATTCGCGTCGAGGGCCACGTATCGCACTTGCTCAAACGCAAGATTTCGTACATTTTCAAAGGCACGGGTTAGTCGGGCCCGACCTCAACGACAAGGACTGCGTCATATTTCCAGAAAGGGTCAACGGGAAGGTTGCGATATTGCACCGAGTCCAGTCAGAAGTTCAGATAGCCTATTTCGAGAGTTTTGAAGCGCTTAAGGGGTCGCGAGAATTCTGGGACGGCTATCTTAAGCACTATCGGGATTATGAGGTTATCAAACCCTTATTCAGTTGGGAAAGGAGGAAGGTTGGCTCGGGCCCACCACCGATCAAAACCGACCGAGGGTGGCTTTTGATCTACCATGGCGTCAGCATTGACCGCGCCTACCGTGCTGGAGCCATTCTCCTCGATTTAGATGAACCCTCAAGAGTGTTGGCGCGTACTAGGCAGCCAATTCTCGAACCTGAGATGGAGTTTGAGAAACATGGCACTGTTCCAAACGTGATTTTCCCGGACGGCGCAGTTGTCCTAAGGGGCGAATTGTTGGCATACTACGGTGGGGCTGATAGGGTGTGTTGTGTGGCGAGTGCCCCCCTAGACGAATTTCTAGATGAACTGGAAGAGCAATCATTGCCTACCTGAGAGTCTTCGGCGACTGCGTTAGATTCTCAATGAATGCTGTTGCGGCCAAGAGGAAAGCGACGGTGGATTCCGCGCCTTGGTTCTCGTTCAAGCCATCCGGCGTTATTCCATCGCAACAGGCGCCACTCGTGGCATCATAGACGTTCACGGATTTTGTATTCAAGCCAAAGAACCATCCTAAGGCTTGGCGTAATATCTTCTCATTTACACTGGACTGATTGATTCTGCACGCTAGCGCTGAAGTCTCGACCATTGCCCCAGCATCAATTGGTTGTTGATCGTATAGGGCTCTTTCTCCGCCTTTGACGTACCAGCCGCTGCTTCCGATAGGAACGTGGATATCGTCTATGGTCGTGACCTTCTGCAGGAATTCTAATGATTTTTGGGCAGCATCAAGGTGTTTCCTTTCGCCAAGCGATTGGTATGCCGCAAACAGTGCTTGGCTTAGACGCGGGTTGTCATAGGATAAGATGTCTTCGAACCAATCCCAGCCTGGAGTGCGAGTGCCATTGTACAGTTCGAACAGGTTGTCTGCTAGCTCCTTGAGGTTGGCCGTGAGATTTCTGTCCTCGGTATCGGTGTGGAGCCTCTCTGCGATGCCGAGGCAAGCGTAGGCCTTTGTCCGTGGTGTTGATGTGGCCTCTCTTGCCCAGGGCAATGCTCGGTCGAAAATCAGGCGGGCGATGGCTTTCATTCCTCTCGGCAGATTTGAGTTAATCATCGTCCCGGCTGCCCAGATCGCACGTCCCAAATGATCTCCGGCTGTAGGTTCGTCGATAATTCTTTGCGAGAAATCCATGAGGTTATGGAACGTGCCGTTTTGCGCCTGCATGAGGAGAAGAAAGGCGATCATCTTCCGTTGGAACTCAGCAAGTCTATCATTGGGCCACAGCGCCTGTGCCTTTACAGCAAATACCAAAGCCCGTGCGTTGTCGTCAACTGCGTATCCTTCTCTTCGGGCCGGCACAGAGAATTTTGCGTGCTGCAGCAGCGCATTATTGTCTGTTAAGGCGAAGACGTGGTCGAGTTTCACTGATTGCTGCAGCTTCAGCGAGAGTTCCTTTAGCCCGCATTGCAGATCTGAAGATGTCACCATATTGATCAGCTACTTTTCCCCAACCAACTTCTTGCCCGTACTTGAATGCCTTCGCCTCTAGTTGCCGGCGAAGACGCAAATCGCCCAGTATCCGTTGGATGCATTCGGCGATTGAAGAGGCATCTGCGAACTTGCACAATAACCCTCTGTTATCGGAGAGAGTCTCTTTTGCGAATATCGTCGGGGTAGAGACAACGGCTTTCCCATGGCTGAGCGCAAGTGTGATTGTTCCGCTTGAAACTTGCTCTTTACCCAAGTATGGTGCAAGGTATATGTCAGCTGCCTGGAGGTAAAGCGAAAGCTCATCTTCAGGCAAGTACCGGTCTACAAAGCGCACGTTACGCTCAACCCTCAGCTGCATCGCTAATGAGATCAATTTGGTTCGGTAGGCTTCGCCATCACGCTTCCTAACCGCGGGATGCGTTTCACCTATCACCAAGTAGAGTAAATCAGGTCTCTCTTTCACCGTGTAAGCCAACGATTTGATTGCATGTTCTATACCCTTCCCCGAGCTGATTAGACCCGCCGTGGCCAGGACAGTGCGGTTCTGGAGCCCAAGACGACGTCTTGCATAGGCCTTGCGCAAGTGCTGTGGAGCTGCAGTCCCATGACGGATGACCGCGATCTTCTGAGGGTCTATTGCGAATTGCTGTTCTAGAAGCTTCGCAGCAGACTCAATCGTAACCACCACTGTACTGCTCAATTGGCAGATTTCCCGAACAATCTGACGAGCTTCTTCATCTGGGTCGGTGAGCACAGTGTGGAATGTTGTTATCAGAGGCGCTTCGATATTTCTGCAGAGGCCGAGAACATACTCGCCCCACACACCGCCGAAGATCCCGAACTCGTGCTGCAAACTCACGACATCAACGTTCGATTCGTTCAGGAAGCCGGCGGCTGAGACGTAGCTTCTGCGGTCATATTGATCGATGATCTGCTCTGCCACAGAGCCAGTGGAACGGTTTAGGTCGTCCTCGATGGCAACGATAACATTGCGTTCGGTGCGCCTCCGCGTTAGCACCGCGAGTGCCAAGTCTCGTGTGAAAGTTGCGATTCCGCACTCGCGTGGTGGGTAGGTGCTGACGAATCCGATTTGCGGTTTCCTGTTCAACATGCTCACACCTACTTGACATCGAAGCTACGGCTTCCACCGGACATCCAACCCACAGGCAACCCAACCCTGGGGAGTGAAGTGCAACGAAAGGCGCAACCAACACACATCATTACGTTCTCAGGATTAATAGCCCTACTCTTTCAAAGTTCTACAGTCATAGTCGATATGAACGGTGCGAATACATGAGATTATTAGTTTCACTATGTAGATGAAGAGTCATGAAATGACCCGAAGATTCCAGCCTCAGCGAAGCGAGAACGTCTTTGAGGGTCAAAACGCTACTTCTTCGGTGCCGCCTCGGTTCGATGTGTTGATGTTTCCGGTGGCAAGTTGATGGCGACGAATCCAAGAAAAACTGGGTCAGTGAAAGAGCTTTCGCTCTTGTTTCTCAAGCTAGGCACGATTGCCTTCGGCGGGCCAGCTGCGCACATAGCGATGATGGAGGAGGAGGTTGTTCATCGCCGGCGTTGGCTCTCGAAAGAGAAATTCTTAGACCTTCTCGGCGCAGCCAACTTGATTCCTGGCCCGAGCTCAACGGAGTTGGCTATCTACATTGGATACCTTCAAGCGGGGTGGATCGGGCTTCTGCTGGCTGGTGTGTGCTTCATTCTCCCGGCAGCGATCATCGTAACAGCCTTGGCTTGGGCCTACGTCCAGTATGGCTCGCTACCTCAAGCCATCGGCATTCTGTACGGCGTCAAGCCTGTCATCATCGCCGTGATTTTGCAGGCATTATGGAGCCTTGGGCGTACTGCCGTGAAAACGAGGTTTCTTGCTGTGGTTGGCCTCGCTGCGTTCACGCTGAGTTTTCTTGGCGTCAATCCATTAATAGTCATCTTCGGATTCGGAAGTATCACAGGGCTCGGTCGATGGATTTTCGTACAGAAGAATAAAGAGCGGCCCACTCGGCTTTCTCTCATTCTCTTGCTTGTTACTCCTCTCCTAGCATACGTCGTTCAGACTGCTGCATCAACAACGTACGCTACACCTTCCTCGATTGGACCTTGGCCGATTTTTTTGATTTTCTTGAAGATCGGCTCGGTTGTCTTTGGCAGTGGATATGTGCTTCTTGCTTTTCTGCGCGGTGACCTTGTTGTGCATTTGCATTGGTTGACTGATTCACAGCTGATTAATGCCGTGGCGGTCGGCCAGGTCACGCCCGGGCCCGTCTTCACAACCGCCACCTTCATCGGCTATTTGCTGGCGGGACCTTACGGAGCATTCGTTGCTACGACAGGCATTTTCATTCCCGCATTCGTACTTGTTGCCCTAAGCGGTCCCCTCATACCGCGGATACGACAATCCAAGATTGCAGGAGCTTTTCTAGACGGGGTGACGGTTGCATCGCTTTCTTTGATGGCGTTTGTCACTTACGAGCTTGGTAGGGTTGCGCTAGTCGACATAGTGACAATCGTCTTGGCAATCGCAAGCGCGATATTGCTGATTCGTTTTCGCCTTAACTCTGGGTGGCTTGTGTTCCTAGGAGCCACAGTGGGACTACTCACATTTGTTCTGAGATGATTAACAGTTGCGGCTGGTTTGGCAGTAATGCTTAATATGTCGCATGCAGTTGCGTGCGATTTCAACTCACAAAATCGGAGTCCCGATTGATGA
Organism: Bathyarchaeia archaeon; assembly: GCA_049513715.1. Classification (GTDB taxonomy): domain Archaea; phylum Thermoproteota; class Bathyarchaeia; order 40CM-2-53-6; family 40CM-2-53-6; genus FEN-987. The sequence continues at coordinate 299,075 of JBEKVV010000003.1, forward strand.
TAAACTTTGGCACGTCTCTTGGCTTTTGTAAACATTTTTGTCGAGTCGGCCACTTTGGACGACGTCGTACAAGCTCTCTCTAAATTATCTAACGTGGAAGAACTCTACGAAGTAACCGGGGAATTCGACATCGTCACGCTCGTTTCAGCAGCTGACATAGAAGAATTCCGCGACTTCGTGAAAAACAAGCTTCTGAAGATAAAGGGCGTTAAGAGCACGGTAACATCCATCGTGTTGAATGCTCCAAAAGGACCTAGGAACGGAGCTCAAGCCGCAAAATCTACCTCCCAGTAACAACCACCCTCCTCTTCATCGAGGTTGACCTCGTCAATCCTTACTGCGAATGAAAATCCTGGAGTATCGTGATGGTGCTGAAGCAATTTGATCGACCTCATCCAAACAATAGTCATAATTCTGATTCTGGGAACGGCGATAGCTTTAGGGCGCCTTCTCGCACCATACGTCACAAGAGTCTTCGCGCGTGCACCAAGCCGCTTTGATAATGTATTGAACCCCCTCGAGAACTGGGTCTACAAACTCGGGGGGGTAAACCCAACCCATTCAATGGACTGGAAGGAATACTTCCTATCCTTGCTCTTCGTCAACGTTATTCAAATGGGGTTAGCCTTCCTAATTTTCGTTTTCCAAGACAGACTTCCCATGAATCCTCAGGGATTCACAGGCCTAACATGGGACCTCGCCTTCATGCAAGTTATCTCATTCGCAACCAACACTAATCTCCAGCACTACAATGGCGAAACCACACTTTCATATCTAAGCCAAATGACCGCAGTTCAATTCCTGCAATTCGCCTCAGCCGCATCCGGTATCTGTGTTGCGGTAGCATTTGTGAGAGGTTTCAAGAACGGCGCCAAAGACTTAGGTAATTTCTATGTTGACTTCATAAGATCCCTAACGAGGGTTCTCTTCCCACTATGCTTTGTAGCGTCTCTGATCTTTGTTTGGCTCGGTGTGCCTCAAACTCTCAACGGATACGCGGTTGTGAAAACCTTCGAGGGCGCGACACAAGTAATCTTGGTAGGTCCTGTCGCGTCCTTGGTCTCAATAATGCAGATTGGCACGAATGGGGGAGGATATTATGGAGCCAATTCCGCTTATCCATTCCAGAACCCAAACCCTGCGTCGGACGTCCTTCAAATCATCTTAATGTTGCTCATGCCTACTGTGATGTGCTTCGTCTATGGGGAAGTTCTTGGAAAGAGGAAAGAGAGCAGACCCATACTTTGGGGCTCATACGCGCTCTTCGTCATCGACCTGATAATTGCATTCATCCCCAACCCCACCCTAGGCCAGGGCATGGAGGTTCGGTTTGGGGGCTTCTTCTCAGCCTTTTGGACCGTTGTAACGACAGCGGTTACAACGGGTTCGGTCAATGCTTCGCTTTACGGGATGCATCCACTCGTCATACTTTCAGGGTTCATGGGCATGTTGATCCAAGCTACACCGGGTGGAAAGGGTGTTGGCTTGATGTACATGGTCATGTACGTCGTGATCACTGTATTCATCGTCGGACTCATGTCAGGAAGAACCCCTGAATATTTGGGAATGAAAATCAACGGACGAGACGTCACACTCGTAATGATTGCCTTCCTGATTCACCCAGTCATCATCCTAATTCCCACCGTGGTGGCTTACGCAAGTGGAGCCGCAAACGCAATCGGCTTGGGAGGCGACTCACTCGGTTTCACGCAGGTTCTATACGAATTTACATCCGCCGCCGCCAACAATGGTTCGAATTTTCTTGGTGCGACAGGGAATACGCCATTCTTCAACATATCAACGGCCCTGGTAATGTTCGCAGGTCGTTACGCTCCAATGGGTGTGTTGCTTGCGCTCGCAGGGTCGATGATCGGAAGGAAGAGACATGTCGAGATTGGGTTGAAAACCGATAGCATAACGTTCTCCATTATCCTTGTTGGTAGTACATTGATTCTTGTGGTTCTGACGTTCTTCCCGTTCCTCGCACTCGGACCAATACTCTCCTACTTCCGAGGTTTCGTAAATGGGTTCGGTTAATTCTGAGAGGTGAATCGAGACGTCAACCAACGATCAACGGCCTAGTCTGCGGGCAGGGACTATGTCCAGCAAGACCTTACTCGACTCAATAGTGAGGCTGAACCCCGCATCATTGATTGCGAACCCCGTTATGTTCATCGTTGAAATCACATTCTTCATCGTGGCAGCGATGGCCGTCTACCCGCAAGGATTTCTGCCCGTAGCGAGTCCAAGTGAACGGATTTTCTACGTTGAAGTTGCAGCCATTTTGCTGATTACAGTTTGGTTCAGCACACTCTCGGATTCACTCGCCGAAACTCAAGCAAGGAACACTGCGAACAGTCTTAGGAAGCTCGAAACGGAAACGATGGCCAAGAAAATCGTGGCGGAGGGTAGAGATCAAGGAGAAAGATCAACGGTCCTTACTCCCTCTACTCAGTTGCGACGAGGGGATATGATCCTGCTGGAGAAGGGAGACCTGATTCCCATAGATGCAGAGGTAACTGAGGGGATAGCAATGGTGGATGAATCTCTTCTCACAGGTGAATCGGTTCCCGTCAGGAAGGCCTCTAGCGATCCACTCATCGGAGGTTCAAAACTCATCAGCGACACATTAACTGCAAGAGTCACAGTGAACCCTGAAGACAGTTACATCAACCAAATGATCCGGTTGGTTGAATCAGCAAAGAGACCGAAGACTCCGAACGAACAAGCAGTGGTAGTAGTTCTGATTGGACTTACGGCCATTTTCACAATAATAATTTTCGCACTTCTTGGAATGTCGGTCGTGCTCAGTCTCGGCGCCGACCTCTCAGTCCTAATTGCACTATACGTTTGCCTTCTTCCAACCACGATTGGCGCGCTGCTTCCAGCAATCGGCCTCTCGGGAATGTCTAGGTTGTATGGAAGGAAAATTGTTGCAAAGTCAGGCAGGGCAATTGAGACTGCCGGCGACACGGACACGATCCTTCTCGACAAGACCGGCACGATAACGGTCGGGAGCAGGCAAGCAATCGGTTTCATACCCTTTGGTGCTCATTCTGAGCAGGAAGTCGGCGAGGCAGCGTTCCTGTCTTCTTGGCATGATGACACTCCAGAAGGGCGAAGCATAATCAGGTTAGCCTACACTGGCCGCCTGATACCCAAGGAATTGAACGACCTAGCACTTTCAGAATCCTACGAGTTCTCAGCCACGACCAGAACGAGCGGCGTGAAATTCACCAGTGGTACTGGTTTCATGCTACCGAAAGGTGGCGAGGAGCGAGCTCGATTTAGGCGAAAATTCACGGCCTCCTTGAGCAGCTTGGAAGGGGGCCAGGTTGAAATCTTGAAAGGAGCTCCAGACGCGATAAAGGCACTTGCGGCCTCGACACCTCCTGACTACGACACTGTCATTAACAAAATCTCCGGCGAAGGCGATAGTCCCGTAGCGATCTGCAAGAACCGTGAAATAATCGGCATGATTCGTTTAAGAGACGTTTTGAAGACGGGTATCAAAGAAAAAATCCAGGCTGTCAAAGCGATGGGTATCCGCCCGGTGATGATAACTGGGGACCAACCACTCACTGCAAAAAGCATCGCATCTGAAGTTGGTATAGACGAGTACGTACCGCAAGCAAAGCCTGAGGACAAGCATGGAATTGTTCTCCGCGAGCAAGCGAACATGAGGATTGTTGCCATGATAGGCGATGGGACGAACGATGCCCCTGCGTTAGCCGTGGCTGATGTAGGCCTCGCCATGAACTCTGGAACGCAAGCGGCGAAGGAGGCTGCCAACATGGTTGACCTTGAATCTAACCCTGCAAAGGTCATTGAAGTCGTGATGCTTGGGAAACAGCTACTCATGACACGAGGAGCAGTTACCACATTTAGTATTGCAAATGATGTTGCGAAATATTTCGCAATAGTCCCGGTCATGTTTGCAGTTGTACCCGAGCTGCAAGCCTTGAACATCCTCGGGCTGGGGTTGCATAGCGCTGTTCTGTCTGCGTTGATTTTCAACGCAATCATAATTCCGCTGCTGATCCCTTTGGCCATGAAAGGCGTCTCATTCAAGCCCTCAGACACAATGACGCTGTTTCTGAAGAATACGATGATCTACGGTGTCGGAGGAGTGATAGTGCCGTTTGTAGGAATCAAGTTGATAGACATCCTTCTACGGGCGATTCATGTTTAGGAGATTGCTAATATGAACAAGCATGGTTATGGTGCCGCCGTCAGACTGGCAATTATCTCATTAGCATTGTGTGGCCTAGTGTTTCCCCTGGTCGTTACAGGGTTTGCGCAACTATTTCTCCCGAATCAAGCAAACGGGGGACTTATCACATTCCACGGCCGTTTCGTGGGTTCCTATTTGATTGCACAGAACTTCAACTCCCCGATGCTCTTCCACCCAAGAAACCAAACATACTCCGCTTCAGGCGTGGACCCGGACATTACCCTCCAAGACGCCTATTCTCAGATTCCGAGGATACAAGCTACGACTGGAATTCCTCCGGATGCGCTGAAACAGATAGTTGATGAGAACGTCGAGCGAACTTTATGGATCGCTGGCGAGCCGTACGTCAACGTACTCAAACTCAACCTGGTACTGATCGAAAGATACCCGGCAATCTACCAATCGTTCAGCTGATACGCCCCCTAAGGTTCCACGAAAGTTCGAGTTTCGGTAATAGAGCGGTGTCATAACAATGTGTGTAGTAGTCGCAATTGTTGTGATTACGGGTCTGGGTAATACTGAGGCTTAGCAACAGACTGTCTCGAGCAGTCGGTACTTCAACCCTAATGATCCTAGATACGGTCATGAACATATTGATGGCTGCCATCGGGGTTGCGTTTCTTCTGAAAGACTTCAGTGCAGCCTTTGGTATCGCATTCATTTAGACATAGGTTGAGAGAACTGACTTCGGTTTAGACTAGTTTACGGATTTGGTCTAGGTTATTCAGGAATCCTTCTTCGGTTTGGCTGTCTGGGGAGAACGTGGGGTCAAGGATTAGTTCATCTGGCGCAAACTTCTTGACCGCGTCAACATCCTCCTTTAACTGGTCTAGGGTTCCTGAGAAGAACGCGCGGTCCTTGCCTTGTGGTTGAGTGGTTACTGTAATGTTGTAACGAGCGATGACCTTCATGCTTGCTGGGTCACGACCAGCGGATTTTGCCATACTCTTGAGCTGGCCTGTGGTTGATTCGAGTTGGCTAAGAGTCGACCCAACGGGCATCCAGCCGTCCGCCAACGTAGCCGTACGCTTCAGTGAAGCCGGCGAAAAGGCTGCAAGGTAAATCGGTGGATGGGGTTTCTGCACGGGTTTAGGTTGAATGATAGATTTAGGTAACTGGAAGAACTTTCCATGAAACTCGGCAGGGTCCGTCGTCCAGATTGTCTTAAGGACTTTGATGAACTCGTCCGCTCGTTTGCCTCGTACTTTCATGTTGGCGCCGGCAGCGTCATTCTCGTCCTGCGACCAACCCAAACCGAACCCAACCCTCAACCTGCCACCTGACAACACATCCAAGGTAGTCAGTCGGCGTGCGAGAAGAACGGGGTTGTAGAATGGAATGTCCAACACGCTCGTCCCCAGGGCTACACGGCTTGTATGCGCGGCGGCGAAAGTCAGAGTCTCCAAGGGGTCGAAGACACGTTTGTAGGGTTCAGGTAGCGCGTGACCATAGTATGAGGTCTGCGGATTCGTGGGGTACAGCAAGCGCTCCGTAACCCAAAGACTGTCATACTTCAACTCCTCCGCTCGCTTCGCCACTTTTATGATCGTTCGAGTATCGGCAACGGGGCCAATTTGCGGAAGAAAGAATCCAACACGCATGGCAAATCTCCGCGCGAGCAGAGCATTACAGCACTATAAACACTCTGCTGTTAGCATGCGTCTCTTCGGAATCTACCACCTCATTTTCCGAGACTTCTAATTTTCCTATACGATTAGTTGGAATGACATTAAACCAAGCGCGAGTGAGAAGTGGCAGCTCCAGAGGGATTTCCACCCAAGTGGGTCCAAGTCCCTGCCTGATGTGCGATATCAAGCGGGTAAGCTTGTGCGGGAAGGATTTTGATCACAATTTACGAGTGCATATAAGGCGGTGATTTTTCCTTAACAAAGTTTCAACTTGGAAAGCATCGGAAAGGAAGCGTTAGTTTTCCCGTATCAGCTTGCCCTTGATGCGCGTGTTACTGTTTTCGTCGACTGATACGATCTTCTCTCCTTTCTGATTTAGGAAAGCCAACGACCTTCCCTCCGTCGCCCTGGAACGCGGTTCAGTCGCACATGCCAAAATCATGAACGTCGGAACTTTGCTAGCCAGCTAACATTCAACTCGTTCCCTGATTTCGTGCCCGCCAAACTGGAACAGGCGAGGTCTGCCATTCGAAAGTTCTACGTACGTGTTGTGGACAGGTGCATCAGTTACCCACGAGCCGCTGTTGGCAACAGTTTCGGTAGTATTTACGAAAGGTCGGTGGGTGTGTCCGAAAACGAGGACCCCGTTTGGCTGAATTATCTTGGCTCGGCTGCATGCCCGTTTTTCAATATCACCTAGGATATTTCTTAATCTCTCTTCTGGTCCAGTTTGCAGGGTCTCCGCAGTTTTTCTGATTCTCTCTTTGCGAAATAGAAAAGTTAGAAGAAATTCTATATCACTCCAGCTTCCTGTCAACGTTGCCCATACTCCACTCTCGAAATCACCCGCTTCATCTGACATAACCCTACACAGAGCCTCCATCAACGGTTCTTGCTGGATAAGATCAAACTCCCAGCCATGTAGGAACATGTACCTGTATTTGCCATCACGCAGAGTCAGAGTTTTCTCAAAATTGAACGGATACACGAAATTTTGGAGCCTCAATACATGGAAGTCATGATTTCCAGCAACATAGTGAACCGTAATCTTCTCGCTAAGAGATAGTATCTTATTGATAGTGTCCTTGCTCTCAAGGAACACTCCCGAGGAGTCTCTTCTCCACATGTCGAGAACGTCTCCAAGGAGTACCAGGTTGGTAATCTCATCATCTTTTGTCAGCTCGTCCAGAAACTGATTGAAGGCTATCTTGTCTGAATTTACGTAACCCAAATGCTGATCTGAAACGACTACTACTTTCATGGTTGCGACCTCGGATTTGACATAGCTGCAACGTATGCACGGTATCCTTTTGCTGCATATTTGTTTGAAAGGTAGAGCATAGCCACGCTCCATGCGAGTGTTGCGATGTACCAAAGTGGGACCCAAGTAAAGCCAAGGTTGAGACCCCATCCGGGTCTCATCATGGTCCATTCATCATATCCTATGGGTTGCCATCTTGTCACGAACCAGGTGGCGTCTTCAATTAAGAGAGATAATGGCAAGGCTGCTGCACATATGAATAAGACGTACTTCTTCTTGTCTTCGAGGATCCATTGTAAGTGACTCCACGCTAATGCAGTGGATACTACGAGCATGAGGACCAGCAGGTCTACGTGGTAGTAGCTAAATCTCCCGAATAATGGCAGACCGAGTGATCCCGTCGGAATCCATTTCGCTTCAATTACACCATAATCCGCACCCGCGATGAATGTTGCTGCGAGCTGACTCACTATCTCAATTTCGTAGGTTAATTTCCCACTTATCAGGTGAAATAATGAGCTAAGGGAAATCAATAGAAATCCACAACACCGAGAGGATTTGCAACAGAAGGTTTCTGTACTTAATTGCTTGCTCTTTGCATCTTTCCCGCATGTTGGGCAGGGGATTTTGACCCCAATTTACCAGTACATATAACGAAACAAGAGGCGGGTCCGGAGGGATTTGAACCTGTTTGGGTCTAAATCCTGCTGAAAGTAGTTTCTTGCGAACGCGGCTACGTCAACCGGAATATTCCGAGATTGTGTCCTCTATACACATGTGCGTCAGTACGTTAGGTCCGGAATGCCTCATAACGCCGTTTCAATCCTTATGCCGGAAGCAACGGTCCAACTCTGATGAGCTTGTCGCCTCAAAAACAATGGATCGCCATGATGCTTTGGGCACAATCAACCTGAATCAGGTTGGGTGCTCAGACAGCTTTCATTTCCGAGTGTACACACATTGGAGTCCAGGCAAGATGATTGTGACAACGCTTCGAAAAGTTATGAGAAATCAATTCGCTCGATGGTTCTAGCTGACCCTATTCCTTGACTTTCAGAGCGGAGGCTTTCGACCCTGATTTGTCAGAGCATACGAGCGCTAAGCGAGACTTACCTACGATAGTTTGCTTTTCAGCGAGGCGACGAATTCGTCGGGCGTCAACGCGATCGGCATTTGAAGCCCCTGTTTTCTCAAGTCGCATGATAATCTGGTCGCAAGTGGGGGTCTCATGCGAACCCGTTCCATCAGCTCCTCGTCGCTGAATAGGTCTCGGGTTGGAAGGTCCCTGAGAATCTGCCCGTGATCCACCAGAATAACCCGATTCGCATATTCAGCGACCAATTTCATGTCGTGAGTAATCATTATGACAGTTAAACCAGTTCGATTCAGGTCGGCGATAAGGCCAGTCAGATACCTCGAATTCCCGTAGTCCTGGCCTGTTGTCGGCTCATCCAGAAGCAGAACGCTAGGCCGCGAGACCAAAACAGTAGCCGCAGCCAATCTACGTCTTTGGCCTCGACTGAGCGCTTGGGGATGTACGTCCTTATACATGGCCAAGTGAACGGTCTCCAAAGCCTCTGTGGCAATTGCGTTCACCTTCTCCTCAGAAACCCCCATGTTTCTGGGACCGAAAGCCACCTCATTCCAGACACTTCGCGTGAACAACTGATGATCGGGATTCTGTAGCACAAAACCAATCCTTGACCCAATCTCACTCAACTTGGCTTCCCGCGTGTCTACTCCATCGACGAGAATTCTTCCTCTAGCAGGTTTGTACAACCCAACGATCAGAGACGCAAGAGTGCTCTTTCCAGAACCATTTTGCCCAATTAGCCCGACAAATTCCCCGCGCTTGATTTCAGCGTCGGCGCTTCGGATTGAGTACTCCTCGTTTCCCGGGTACCTGTACCACACGTCCTCCATCTTGACAACAACGTCAGTCACTTTGGCCACTCACCTTGAGTTTAGGATCAGGTTGTCGTCGCACTAGACCCTGAACAAGCGTTCTGATTTCATCAAATGTGATGGCCGAGACTGGTTCTTCATTTCGGCCGCGAAGTGAGGTCAGTGATTTTGATATGAGCGCGGCTTCTGGGATTTCAATTCCAATCGAGCTTAGATAATCCGTGTGGTCCCTCAGAAGCTCCCGTGGTGGCTTGTCGAGAACAATCTGGCCTTCGTGCATGACGACGACCCTGTCAGGCATAAGAATGTCCATGATCCGCTCCAAACGGTGTTCAATGAGAAGTATGGTCATCTTCTTCTCATGGCGCAGTCTCTGAATCGTGGAAAGAACTTCGCTAGTGCCAGCCAAGTCCAAGTCTGAAGTTGGCTCGTCCAGTATCAATATACTCGGTGCAACCGCCAGGTTCGACGCGATTGCCACTCTCTGCTTCTGGCCACCAGAAAGTGCGAAGACGAAACGCTCACTGAGGTCACTGATTTCTATATTTGTCAATATCTTGCCGACTCGTTCCCTCATATCCTCCTTGGGAACCCCTCGGTTCTCAAGCCCGAAGGCCACCTCATCTACTACCCTGAGGCAGAACAGTTGATTGTCGGGATTCTGGAAAACCAGCCCTGCGTGTTCCGACAGCTTTGCAACCGAATTCTCCCTCGTGTCATAACCGTTCAAAAGAACCCGGCCTTTCATCTCGCCTGAAATGTTGTGCGGAATCAAACCGAGCAGGGCCAAGGCCAGCGTTGACTTCCCGCAGCCGCTCGGTCCCACCATCACAACAAACTCCCCTTCCGTCACGGTGAGATTTACGTTCTTGAGGATGCTCGGCGGAGTGTCGCCTTCTTTCAGCGGCGGATACGAGAAAGAAAGGTCTTGCACAACTACAGACATAAACAACTCCCTCCTTTCCGTTCAAAGTCAGCGCCGTGTATTTCCATAATCTACAGCACTTCAGCTTCCATCAATCGATCTTATGCTGCTCATCGCTAGAGTAGCTTTCTGATGAGCACAGCCTCCATGGATTTGGCTACGAAGGGGTATGATACGTGAACCCGACGCCTGCGAGAAAGCCGTAGGAGAACCTGAGGTACGTTAATGCCGCAGCTGTGACCAGGATGGCTCCGACTATGATCCAGTCGGTTCTCTTCATCGAAAGGTCTCTGAAAGCAGTTCTTTTGGTTGTGCCGAATGCCTTTATCTGAATCGCGTTCCCCATTTCTGTGGACCTTCGCAGTGCGCCTATCATCAATGGTTCCAGTATGAGTTTCATCTTGTACAGGTTGCGAGCAAACCGTCCACTCTTGTGGCCCCTGAGGTCTATGGCGTTGCTGATGTTGATATATTCCTCCAAGAACAAAGGCACGAGCCTAACGGTAACCGTAACCCCAAACGCTAGGACCGAAGGGAGGCCGATCTTGGACAGGCTGAGCAGCATTTCACTCGGGTCAGTTGTTGAAACCAAGACGACCGAGATAAGGAACGCCAAAGTTGTCTTGAACGAAATGACCAACCCCCACAACACTCCCTCCAAGTAGACCGGCAAACCGAATATCGTGCCCAGCAGGACCGTGTTTGGAGGACCACCACCAGTCCTTAATCCAAACGTACCCAACACCGTGAGTCCCAAAATCGTTGAGAAACAAAACCCAGCCATGTACCATCGAGTGATTTTCGGCACGCGGGCTAGAACGATGAGGATTATCGCGAAAATGTGCAGTGCCACGTAGACCCTGATATCATTAACAAGAACAAATGCGATGTACATTATGGAAGCTATCAGCAGTATCTTGACTCTAGGGTCCAAAGCATGCAGAAAGGTCTTCTTGTCGAGGCTCCAAAAGGTCAGTGGGGACGCCATTCAACTTACCACATACTCATGAATACCCGTCCCACTCACCGCCCTTGATTGGTGGGACCACAGGCGGACGCCGCCCTACGTAGGTGGACATCCGCTTGGGCAGCTACGACTCACTTGCCTATCAGTGGTTTGATTGCTTTTCCAGTTCGGAAACCCAGCAGACCCATCACCGGTCCAGCGATGACGAACCCCGCTCCCGCAATCGCTAGGACATCTGCCGGAAGTACAGTGGCGAAAAATACTGGCATAATGATGCCGAATCCTATCGCGAAAGCAGCAATTCCGTCAACCAGACCTCCAATGATAACGCTCCACCAGTTGTCCATGTAGTGGCCGGAAGAGAACCAAACAGCGATTATCGCGATTTCCGCTATGACTCCCTGGCCTATGTTCTGCATAGCCCAGATTGGGCTACCGCCGAAGAACAGCAGATTGACCAGCAGCTGGATGAGTGTGAAAATGATCACGGTGAAAGGCTTCCGAACGATCGCGGCGGTCACACAGAACAGGAAACTGAACTGCATTATGAACCACCACTCACCAATCGGCGTAGGAAGCGGCAGCATAATTCCAATCATGTTGATTACCCTGCTTATGGCAGCAATAACAGCGATAACAATTATGTCTGGTATCGATAACTGCCAGAGCTTCCTCGAACCTCTCTGCGTTTGCATCATAGAACGTCGAGCCATAATCTGACTCTGTGCTGGCTTTTAGATTATCGTATATTCACAGAAGAATAATCAGACATGTATATTCAGACACAAGTTTGTATATACCCCAAGGCTCAATGCGTCAGAAATACGCATAGAAAACGGGAAGATGTACGAACAGGGGGTATCTAAATGAAACTGTGGACAAAGATTTTTACCTAAGTTTGAACGCATTGTTGCCGGAGCCTGTCAAACGTGTTACAGAAAATGGAATTAGAGTGGCCGGAAATCAAAAACAAAGTCACCGCGTCGCTACTCAAGGAAGAAGAACCCGAGCTATGCGAGGCTCTCTGGAGGAAGATCGAGACTCCTGCGAAACTATTCTGCCGGCACACCTTATCGACTGGTTATGTGTTCATGGGTGAACAGCGTCCCCCGAGACATCCTGTCCAAGCTGGCACACAGGCCGTGCCTTTGGGCAGGAAGGAATGGTTGCCATCTAGGATTGAGCCTGGGAGCGTAATCTATTCCGGTGTCGGAGGATACGGCGGAATTACCGTCTACTACGGCCCGTCCACTACGCCTCTGCGAGAATCAGGCTCGCCGGTCGCGAAAGTCGATAGGAATCAGTTGGACGATCTGGTGAGAGGCGGGGAGTACGTTTTCAATGCTCAGTACATGACGCATCGGCCGTCAATTATGATTGTTAGAAGGGTGAAATAGGATGGCAAAAGATTGGCACGAGGTCAAGGATCAACTCGAAGCTGAGTTGGATAGGATTTGGTGGGACGAACCAGAAGAGGTTACGATGTCCAAACTGGGTATCTTCCCCAGTGGAGCGGGCGTCTACAACCAAGTGTTGGGGAACCTCTTCTTCCAACTCACCGAGACGCAAGCAATGGGCTGGGCGACTGCGGAACCCATTGTGAAGCAGCTAATTGCGAATCCGACATTCACGCTGGAGCAGTGCGAGATTGTGTGGAAGTACCTTACTGTCAATATGACTAAGCTCCTTGGAGGTATGGACCCGCCGAGGTGTCCTGCTCCTTGGCTCAACCTTCCAAAGCTGCTGCAGTTTTCAAATGACATTGTCAATTCCTTCGAGACCGTCAAAACCAAGGAAGAGTTGTCCGATCTCTTGTGGAGCTGGTTCAACTACGTGAACTGTGTAAATCGCTGGTTCGCGTTGGCGTTTCCGTGGCACCTAGGAAAAATGTTGCCGCAGGTGACGCCCAAGGACGTCGAACAACTGGCCAGATTATCGGGGATGAAGGTTCAGAAGGAGGCGCTACAAGTTGTGGAACAAAGCTAGAGGATCCATCAAGCTCCTAATGACGCCTGGGCCCCTCGAGGTTTCTCCGCGGGTCCTTGAAGCAATGTCGAGGCCCCAAAGTTACTCATACTACAAGAACTTTCTCGACTTATTCGCGGAAACGACGGAGAAGATGAAGAAGATCTTTCAAACGAAGAATGACGTGCTCTTAATGCAAGGAGAGGGAGTCCTTGGCCTGGAGGCCGCAGTCGCCAACACCATTGACCCAGGCGACAAGGTACTCGTTTTGGACTCCGGACCTTTCGGCAAATGGTTTGGAGAGTACGTTGTGAACTTCGGAGGACAAGTCTCTGAGATGTCAGTGCAATACAACGACGCGATTGACCCCGGCCGGCTCAAAGAGAAACTGGAGACGGAGAAGGACGTCAAAGCAATGACAGTTGTCCACTGTGAAACACCCGCCGGCATCATGAACCCAATTCGAGAACTCTGCCCGCTCGCGAAAAAGAAAGGAATCCTAACAATAGTTGACGCCGTCGCATCAGTTGGTGGCGTAGATGTGAGGCCAGACGAGTGGGGAATCGACATTTGCATTACTGGTTCCCAGAAGGCTATTTCCTCAACACCTGGTCTGACCATGGTATCAATGAGCCCCGAAGCATGGGAAGCCGTGGACAAGAAGAAGAAACCCATCAAGAACTCCTACCTGAGCCTAACTGATTGGAGAGATGCGTGGATAAAGCACGGGCATTTTCCTTACACGCCCTTCATCTCTGAAATCTGTGGGCTTGCAGAAGCCGAAGATGAACTGTTGGAGGAGGGACTCCAGAACTCATTTGCAAGGCATCATGCAGCTGCGGAAGCGTGCAGAAAAGGCGTGGATAGGCTTGGGATGAAGCTTTGGCCGAGAAGACGGGAAATCTGCGCGGACACAGTAACTGCCATTCAGATCCCTGACGGTTACACTGACATGGGCATCATCAATACTATGGTCGAGAAATACGGGGTTCTCATCAGCGGCGGACCAGGATTAGAGAAACCATTGCTAAGAATCGGCCACATGGGATATGCAGCGACAGTCATGAATGTCACCACAACAATGTGGGCTCTAGAACAAACTCTGAAGGAACTCAAGAAAAACTAGCCACTTGGAACCATCAACAAAGAGCCAGCAACGTTACGGAGTCTCTGCGCCACGAATTCCCACTACCAATCTGCGTCGATGAAGCCGTGAAGGGGGCTTCGGCCTTTCGGCAAGCACGATGTGGAAGTTCGACCGGCGGAGCGGAGGAAAGTCCAAATCCGCTCATTTCCATATATAATGCGCCTGCATAGTGGTTTTGACGCCTCTTGACTGGCAAAGATCGATTGGACAAGATCGACCGCAGCTTACTGAATAGTCTCCAACGAGACAATCGGATTCCGCTGGATCGTCTGGCTCGCAAACTCAGGATACCCAAATCCACGATTCACTATCGGATACGTCGCCTCGAAAAGGCGGGAATCATCAAAGGATACGGTGCCAGGCTCGACGCAGCCCAACTGGGACACGACTATCTTGGAATAGTCGCAGTTCGTGTAACATCTGGACCACAGGGTGCCGAACGAATCGGAAAGCGATTGGCTGAGGTTAACGGGGCATGGGCAGTTTACTATGTCTTGGGAGACATAGACTTCATAGTGGTAATCAGGGCACATGACCGGGATGACTACATGAGGAAGTTGAACGAAATCTTCAACGTTGGAGACATTGAACGAACAACTACTCACATCGTCGCGCGAGTATTCAAAGACCCAATACTCGATCCAACAGTGCCCTTATAGCCTGTTAAGCGCCGACCCTCTTCAGGTAATTGCCAAAAACGAACCCCTGTAAATGAAGCATCTCCGATTCGCACCCAAGCACCACCGTTCGTCTATCATACAGCGCAGGAACCAAAGCCCTCCGTAGACACGAGACAGTCCGGTTCTAATCATCGAGTTTTCATGATACAAACGGAACAAAGTACAATATAGCCAGGGGATTGTGCACCACCTTCCCACATTCCGCAGCATAAATTGTACAACGTTCAACTGACGGAAAATACCTCATATATACTTCATATGCGGAAGATTTACAGTCTCTAGGGGTGCGAATGGAAAAAGAGTACCTATTGCCGATGGAGCGAATGTTATGAAAGGAGCAGTTACTACGGCACCGTTGGTAGGTAACGTCGCCACTGGGGTCACACAGATATCTCTGCCAGTTGAGGAATTGCCGCGCAAATGGTACAATATCATCCCAGACTTACCCAAGGCGTTGCCTCCGCCGAAAGAACCCGAAACCGGGCCCTCGCGGGCTGAGTTTCTGGGCAGAACAATGATCCATGAATGCCTGCGGCAAGAAGCCTCCAATGATCGATGGATTCCGATTCCAGAAGGAGTCAGAGACCTCTTAATTCAAGCCGGGCGACCTCGACCACTCTACAGGGCCCGAAGGCTTGAGAATAAGTTAGGGCTGAAGAAGGTGAGGCTCTACTACAAGCGTGAAGACCTTTCCCCGACTGGTTCTCACAAAGTCAACACGGCCTTGCCTCAAGCATACTACGCCGCTAAAGAAGGAAAGAGCGTTCTCGTAACGGAGACGGGGGCTGGGCAATGGGGGACCGCATTGTCCTACGCCGCGTCACTGATGGGGCTGTCGACGGTCGTATTCTGGGTGAGGGCCGTTCACGATTGGAAGACAGGGAGACGCACTCTAATGAGACTGTACGGTGCGAAGGTCTATGCCTCACCGAGTGACCAGACATCTTTCGGAAAGAAGCTTCTCTCAAAGGACCCCAAACATCCCGGGTCGCTGGGAATAGCGGTCTCAGAGGGCCTTGAGTACACGGAAGGTTCGCCTGACCGAGTCTACTGCTTGGGTTCGGTTCTGAATCACGTTCTGATTCATCAATCCATCATCGGTCTTGAGGTCATCAAGCAATTCGAACAGGTGGATGACTCACCCGACCTTGTCGTTGGTTGCCTCGGTGGCGGCTCGAACTTTGGCGGCATCGCGCTGCCTTTCATGGGCGAAGTTCTTGCCAAGAAGAGAAAATGCGAATTCCTCGCCTCCCAGTCAGAGGCGGCGCCGAACCTTCTGAAGGGAGAGTACAGGTATGATTTCGGTGACACTGCTGGCCACACGCCCCTTATGATGATGTACACTCTAGGCCACGAGGCGGTGATGCAGCCTATTCGGTCGGATGGCTTGCGTTACCATGCGGCGGCTCCTATCATCAGCGCGCTGAGGGCGCAGGGCCTGCTTCGGGCAGTTGCATACCCCGCCGACGAGGTCGCAGTCTTTACGGCGGCAAGACTGTTCCTTGAAAGTGAAGGTTGGCTCATCGCAGGAGAATCCGCACACGCCGTCAGAGCCGCAATCGATGAAGCTAAACGAGCTGAGTCAAAGGGCGAAGAGAAATGCATACTGATCAACATCAGCGGACACGGCTTCCTTGATATCGACGCATACAGCTCTGTACTGCATCTGGACGGCTAAGTACGGCGGTCCATCCGGAGACTGTTCTACAGGGCCGAGATGCTGCGTCCCATTTCCTTCATGTACTTTTCATGTTCTTCTACGATTTTGCCGAATCTGTCGTCATCGTAAGACCATCGATGCGCGAGAATAGAAGGATTCAAACCTAATTTGATGGCGGGTCCGGAGGGATTTGAACCCTGCCGGCCACGAAATGGTGGCTCTCGACCTTCGGGTGTCCCTCAAGCCTGCGTTAAGAGCTTCGGCCCAGCATTCATCAATGCCCAATCCGCCGCTCTACCTGGCTGAGCTACGGACCCACCAAGAACCTCTGAACGCAGGCTAGGGAAATTAAAGTGTTGTCTGCTACAGGTTTAGCTAAGCAATGTGATGACTGATGGCGGGGGAGCTAGTTTTCATAGGCCTGGGCCTCCACGACGAAAAAGGCCTCTCAATCCGCGGACAAGAAGAGGCCAAATCCTGCGAGTTCCTATTCGCTGAATTTTACACCGGAGTAATGCCGGGGTTGAGCATGGATAGCTTGGTGCGCTTGGTCGGTAGGCAGGTTCAGCTTCTTTCACGCAAGGAAGTTGAAGAAAGACCTGAACAAACCATTCTTGCGAAAAGCAAGAACAGCAAAGTTGGGTTCTTCGTCCCAGGCGACCCCATGGTAGCGACGACACATGTTGACCTCCGCATTAGAGCCCAGAAAGCAGGGATCAGGACGCGAATCATCCACGCCGCCTCTGTAGCTTCAGCGGCGGCAGGAGTGTCAGGGCTACAATCCTACAAATTCGGCAGAACCGTAACCATACCGGTCTCATCGCAAGGGCAACTTCCCGAAAGCATCATCACGAACATTAAGACCAATTCTGCAGCAGGCCTGCATACTCTCGTACTCCTGGAAATCGACGTTGAGAATAATCGGCACATCACTATCCCAGAAGCCTTGAAACTGGTTTCTAACCCGGACAGAACGGGCGGTGCAGTTGGAGCCCAGACATTGATTGTGGGAATCGCACGCATAGAATCCCCTGACATGGTGGTGAGGGCAGGAACCGTCAGCGACCTTATGAAGGAGGATTTCGGCAAGCCACCTTACGTCCTAATTATTCCCGCTCGGTTGCATTTTGTTGAGGCCGAAGCCTTAGAATTGTTCTGCGGCGCACCAAGAGCACCGGTGAACCCACCCATGACTGAACCCAATGAGGATCCGGGGCAGCGGGCGCGCACATACATTTCAAACTTTGAGAAGGCTCTCCATACCTCAAACGTAATGGTGGAAAAGAACCGCATCGACGGTGCAGCCATCACGAAGGTGACAGACGCAATTCACCGCTACCTCGAAGACGCACGTTACTATCTCGAAAACAATAGACCCACAACTTCCTTAGCGTCAATCGCATATGCTGAAGGCCTACTTGATGCGCTGATCTTTTTGGGTCTAGCGAAGCCAGATCAGCCATCGCGAAGTTCTTCGTGACAGGAACATGAAACGACATTATCTGTGTCTCCTGTTTGTGCTGACACTCATGCTGCCGTATTCGGCATTGGGTCAAGAATCGCTTTCAATCACAGTTAGCACGGACAAACAGAATTATGGACTGGGGCAGATTGTTGTGTTTACTGTGGAAGTGCGGCAGGCGGGTGCTCCTCTGGCCCACACGCCGGTTTACTATGAGCTTCGTGACTCTCAGAATCAAATAAGAGCGAACGGGTTAATCACCACAGACGATACGGGCAGGTATACAAAACAAATCACGATCGGGAATGACTTTCCTCTCGGGTCATACACCGTGTACGTTAGAGTCACGGTAGGCAGCCAGACCGCATCTGCCACAACTGCATTCCAAACGATCCCAGAGTTTCCTTCCCACATAGTTCTACTCTTCACACTTGCCGTGGGCATCGGCATCTTAGGGGCATCCAGAAGAAGGAAGTTATCCGGAAAACAAGCCATTTATCAAGAAACATGGAATGTTCGCGTTGGGACGCCTAGGCGGCTAAAGTAAAATGAGTTCCGGAAACATTAGGTCGATCATCAAAGCCGCCTATCTACTCCAGTTGAGACATGGACCCTTCACTGAGGTAGAATTTGAAGCGGCGGGTAATGCGTCTGAGCTACAAAATGTCCTGAAACTCCAGTATTTGGAAGAACAACAAGTGAATCAGGAGAAGAGGTACTCACTCAGCGAAAAGGGACGTGCCCAAATCAAAGTGGTCTTAGCGGGAGGTGTTTATGATGTTCTCCACCTGGGACACTTAGCCGCCCTAACTGAGGCAAAGACTCTTGGCGATGTTCTGGTTGCCGTAGTTGCCACAGACATCACGGTTGAGATGCTGAAGGGCCGTAAACCGGTCTTTCCTCAAGAAGACCGCAGGGCGCTGGTTGAGGGGTTAAAACCCGTTGACAAAGCGATCTTGGGGTATGAGGATGTGGGCTTTGGTTTCGAGCAGGTACTGGTCGAAGTCATGCCGGACATAGTTGCTTTCGGCTACGACCAAGAGAACCTAGAACGTAGCGTCAGCGAAATCATTAACCGCCGTAAACTCAAGATCCAGACAGTCAAACTCACGCAGTACGAGCATGAGAGATACCTAAGCTCAACATCAGTTAAGCAGAAGCTGTCGGAGCAATTGCGTTAGGCGCTGCTCTTCTTGTTCAATGTTGTCGTGAACGCTTTCACCTTGACAGTGTCACCATCTTTGACGTGAAGTGCCTTCCTAAGGTTCTCTGAGGAGATTAACTCGACCACGTCTCCCGCGTAGTGTGTTCTGACTGGGAAGATGAGGCCGCCCTCGATCTTGTCCGCGATTTTTCCGTGGAAGCATTTGGCTGGTCCGAAGCTTCGGTTGCCATCCGTGAATCCCTCAATCAGGATGAACGGAGAAGCTTCCAGCAACCTAGCATCATCCTGATCTTCCTTACGCACGCGCAGGTTCAGTGTTCCCGGATAAGGCTCGAAGCCGAGTTTAGCTGCGAACTGCTGTTTATACCCCGACTGGGTGACGTAGTAGGCGCCCTCACCTAGGCCTGAGAATACGACGCCCTCGAACACAGTTTCCGTTCGTTTCAAGTCAAAGGCACGCTTCAAAGTTAGGAACATGTTTTCCAGATGCTTGACGCCGCTGTTCGTGATCTTGATTGATTCCCGCCGTCCCAGTCGGACTCGGTGAATTAGCCCCATTTTCTCGAGTTCAATCAAATGCCTAGACGCGGTCTGCTGCGACGCCTTCAGCAGCTTCGCTAGGTCTGTGGTTGTGAATATGACCTCGTTCGGGTAGGCGCCTACCTCGATGAGTTTGTAGAGGGTTATGAGTAGGCTGGGTTTGATTTCTTGAGTTGACATTTCTGCCTCGTAACCTCATCATGTGCCATGATTATCGGTGCCGGACCCCTGGCGGTTAGACATCGTTTCACGATCTTGACGGCGTCCTCTAGGGATACCTTGTGTCCCACACTAACATAGATGGTTTTCCCATTCCCCGGTAGGGTCACAAGTTCCGCTATCGGATAACCTTCCTTATCGAGTACTCGGCGACCCTTTACCGACCCGTAAAGCAAGCTCTTCGCCACCCCAATCGTAGGTCGGTCAAGCGCGACCCCGACGAAGCAGGCTAAACCGAACCTTCTGGGGTGCGCTAACCCGTGCGCGTCCACCAAGCACACGTATGAATTCCCACGCAACGCCCTAATCGCCCTCAGGACCGACGGGGCTTCCCGAAAGACCAGCAACCCCGGGATATACGGGAACCTGATTTTCTCTGTCACTGTCTTCACGTTGAGGAGTTGGAGTGACTCGGCGTCCACCATGGTGGCTGCCGCTACGGTTGTCCCACGAAGATACGTGGCATCACAGCCCACCAACTTCTCCAACTTGGATGGAAGGTCGCTCTTCTCGCTTACCAGCGGAGCCCATTTTTCCTGTAAGGCTATGGCTTGTTTTGGCGAGAGTTTGCTTGGAAGCCTGATTCTCAACAGAAATCCATGCTTTCCGCGGGTCTCAATCAGCCATGGCGGATTTAATTCGTTTCGCGGTCTCTTCTAATACAGCCCGACTTGGCCTATCCTTGTAGTTAGGCCCAAATTTCAAACCGAAACCGTCACCGGTAAACCTCGGAATAACGTGCAAGTGTACGTGGAAGACCTCTTGCCCTGCAACAGCCCCATCTGCCACATGGAAGTTCACTCCTTCACAGCGCACGCCAGACCTCCGAAGTGCTTGGCTGATTCGCATTGCGACTTTGAATAGATGAGCTCCAGTTTCCAGCTCAAGGTCGGCGAGTAGGGCGGCATGCACGTTTGGAACAACCAATGTGTGCCCCGGGTTAACTGGTTGAATGTCCAGGAACGCAGCAGCCCTTTCGTCCGCGTAAAGTGAGGTCGCTTCAGCTTTGCCTTGTATGATCTTACAGAAGATGCAATCGTCGGTCATCTGGCCACGCTAGCCTTTCTGGTGTGATTTGCCCAGTTTGCGTTCCACACTTCGCAGGGCTTTTTCCAGGGAGATTCTCCTCAAGTCTGTTGCGACATCGCCGCGGGTCGTCTCGAGGATTCGTCTTGATGCGTCGAGTTTTCTGCGGAAGTTTGGAAGAATCGAAGTCCGATCAAGGCCCATCAGCTCCTCGTAGACGCTTTCCATGGTTGAGAGGAGCTTCTGCGCTTTCTCTGCGTCTCCATGCCTTAACGAGTCCAAGGTCATCCTGCGCAATTCGCCGACAAAATCCAACATCCCCAACAGGTAGGCTGTGCTGCTTGTTCCAACTTCTCTTAGCGATGCGATCTTGCCATTCTTCTTGACTTGGAAAAGCAGTTTAGCTTCCGCGTACTCTTGAAAAGCTACTAGAACCTGTCCGAATTGCGGGAGCTCATTATGCGTGGACAGCAGGTTCTGCAACTCATCAAGATCTCGCTTTGCATCACTGAGAGTCTTGGTTGCCTCCGCAAGTTTTTCGCGGTGAATTGAGATGATGGCCCAGCTGCATAGCCGGGTGGCATTTCGGGTTAGGGTTTGAAGTTTCTCCCGGGCCTTATCGTAAGAGAGTAGTTCAGCCTGAATTCGTTCAATGTCGCTTTTGGCGAGCATAATGTTCGCGCACTGCTAAAGGCTCAGCTGGAATTAAAATGATGGTAGCTTAGAGATCAGCCTACCTTCATGTGCCGCGGTGCCTTCGGTTGGATTAAAGGTCTAGTACGGTGGGCTACTTGATGACGGCCTCGTGTTCTTCTTTGATACCGCTGTTGGTGATGACTAGTATGTCGATACCTTCGCCGCTACCGATGTCGCGTGCTGACGCTGCTTTCACAGCTTTCTTGACGAGGCCTCGGGCGTCGTCCACGGTCATGCCGTCCTTGAAGTCCGTTTCCAGCAAGCCCATCGCAATCTCAGCACCGGAGCCCACGGCTGTGAACTTGTCCTCAATCACTGAGCCCAACGGGTCTAGAACAAACAGCTTGGGGCCGGTGTCATCCACTCCGCCCACGATTGTTTGCGTAAGGTATGGGAAGTATCGGCGCTCGAAGAGCATGCTGCCCATCAACTTCGCCGCCGTGCGCACGGTTACGCTTTGCTCTCGCTCGAAGGTGTAGAGGTTCAAGTACGCTCCGACCTCGCGAGTCAGAATCTGCATATCGGCGACTATACCTGCGCATGCTGCACCGATCTTTTCAGCGATCTTGAAGACCTTCTTTCCGGATTTGCTCATGACGAAATAACCGTACGTGACTCGGCGCTCAGCCGCGAGTATAACGCCATCCTTGCAGACGACGCCAACTGTGGTTGCGCCTGGCATGTAGTATTCACTCAATCAAGAAACACCGTTCGGCAAAATCCCAAGCACTCGCATTAATAAGGTATCGGTACCCACAAACCCAGTCACACAGATCGCTGATGAAAAACCCGTGGTCCACCCACTCAAAAACATCCTGAACCGGTTCAGGTGGGACAACCGCGAAAACCCAGACGATTACTTAATCACCTATCGGCACCGGGGCGCCCCAAACGACGAAAAACGGGTGAAGGCATCTTCAATCCAGACCCTCGGAAAATCATGTTTCACTTTGTCCGGAGAAAACGAGGAGGAAACAACCATTCCATTCCACAGAATCCTAGAAATTCGCAACGTTACCGATGGAAGGTTGCTTTGGAGAAAACGAAAACCCGTTTAGCTCAAGGTTGCCCGTCATGCATCGTTAGAGCAAAGACCTGGTCAAACATCAAGAATTCCTTGTCGCGGCTCTGCATCATGAGGCTCATGCACTCAAATCTGGTTACATTGAGTTCGGATTCGGTAGAGACCACGGCTAGCTGCTCTCTGAGGCAGGGGGCGGGCCGTTCGGGACGAGTTACTTGTTCTCCCCACAAAACTACACCACATATTGAAATCGGCAACAAAGCATACGCGCCCGCAAAAATAAGCCATCTAAGATGGCTCTTTGATTTTGAACCATATTATGAAACCGATGATGATTGCGAGGGCTAGGTTGAGTATGAATGGGGATTGGGGTGATATGTTGTCCCACATCCATCCACCTAGGATTGGGGACGCCGCTGACGCCGCGCCAGCTACGAGCGCCAGAGTCCCGAGCGTCTGCCCATACTTCTCCCGCCCATAATGCAAGACTATGTGGGCGTTTAGGGCGGGCATCCAGAGACTGTAAACGAACCCCGCGAACACGGCGGAAATGTACGCGAACTCAGGCCGCCAACCCAGCAAAAGTGGCAGGAAACAGCCAATCGCAGCCCACTCGCTTGCCGCCAAGAACGGCCTCCCACCCAGCTTATCCAATTTGGAGCCTAACGTGAAACCTGTCAACGCTGGAATTCCAGCGGAGATGGCCAGTGCTATTCCTAACTGTTCTGGGGTAGATTTCATTTCTTTGAAAATGTACAACGCCCAGAAGGGGAAGCTGATTCTCCACGCGACCGAGTCCAGCGCCACCACCACGAGTAGTGGGATGAGGCGTTTGTCGGGGCGAAGGATTCCCCACCAAGATTCAACTGCACCCTCGATCCGGTGAACCGGCTCAGGCTTGTAACCCACCAGCACGACCCCGAGCGCCACTGCGACCAGAACGGCGGAAGTGATGAAGATCATTTGCCTAGGGAACCCCAGGGAGGTGGCCAAGAAACCCCCAAGCAACGGTGCCAACGTGGCGGCGGATTCGGTTACTCCTAGGTCGAGGCTGAAGATTTTACCCAGCCCTTGCGTTGTGGTCGCGTGGCCGAGCGCGGCGTACGAGGCCGTTCCACGGATAGCAAAATCCAAACTCACAAGCACAATCCCAGCACCCAACAACACCCAGTAAGTGGCGAAGGAGTAAGAGAAGAAACCAACAAGCGTCACCAACCCACCGATTATAATGAAGGGTTTTCGCCCGATTCGGTCAATCAAGACGCCGATTGGCAAGCGGAGAAAAGTCGCGCCTAAACCTCCGAGGGTTTGGGCTTGGCCTACGAACGTTATGCTAACCCCAATCGCCACAATCAGTGGAGCCACAGATGGAGAGCTGAAACCAACAGCGAACCCGAAAAGCCCGTCCACTAGGATCAGGAGTAAGATTTCACCCCTGAACGAGCCCGATCGATCAACCCGGACCATCGTAACCATCCGCAAAACCAAACTGAAACCAATGGAGACTATTTCTGGGTCCCTACTCATTGCCGCCGGCGATTTCAAACGCAAAAGACCAGAGGCGTAAGAACCTTTAACACCCTGCCGTAATCAGCGCCCTCGAATCACCCTTGGAGCATAGACAACCTCTTGTGAGAGAACTTGCCGAGTTCGTTGTGAAGGCAAAATTCACAGACCTATCAGACATGGCCAAACAGGCGTTGAAGATTCGTGTCTTAGACGCGTTAGGTTGCGCGATCGGGGCTCTTGAGGGTGAGCCGATTCAGATGATTCGGGCGCAGTTGGAGGATTTCGGCGGCAAACCCCACTGCACTCTAATCGGAGGTGGGAAAACCGCACCGGACCTCGCCGCGTTCTACAATGGCGCTCTCGTGCGCTACTTGGATTTTAATGATAGTTACTTGGCGAAAGGGGAGACGTGTCACCCAAACGATAACGTGGGCGCAGTGCTCGCGGCGGCGGAGTACGCGAAAGCAAAGGGCCGCGACTTCCTCCTTGCCCTAGCCATAGCATATCAGGTTCAATGCCGCCTTAGCGATGCTGCGCCGGTTCGGAGTAAAGGCTTCGACCACACAACCCAAGGCGCGTACGCGGTTGCAGCAGGCGTCTCAAAAGCTCTCGGCCTGGATTCTGAGAAGACTGCTAATGCGGTGGCAATCAGCGGCACCGCCCTAAACGCCCTCAGAGTGACCAGAACCGGCGCGCTTTCTCATTGGAAAGGCCTCGCCTACCCGTTCACGGGTTTCGCTGGAACCCACGCAGCTTTCCTAGCCATGCGCGGCATAACTGGCCCACCAGAGGTGTTTGAAGGAAACAAGGGGTTCATGGACGCGATAGCCGGCAAATTCCAAATCGACTGGTCCAACGAGAACTTAGAGCACGTGACGAAGACCATAATCAAGAAATACAATGCGGAAGTGCACTCGCAATCCTCCATCGAGGGAATTCTGAACCTCCAAAAGGAGTACGGCTTCAAAGCCCACGATATAGACAGAATTGAGATTGAGATTTTCGACGTAGCCTACAACATCATAGGTGGCGGCGAGGAAGGCTCGAAGGTTCAGGTCAGGACGAAAGAGGAGGCGGACCACAGCTTACCCTACATCGTCGCGGTCGCAATCCTAGATGGCACCGTAATGCCCCCACAATACAACCAAACCCGAATTGCCAAGGAGGACGTTCAGCAGTTACTACGAAAAATCACCGTCCGTCCCCGGGACGATTACAGTAAACGGTTCCCAGACGAAATGCCCACGCATCTGATTGTTCATTTGAAAGACGGCCGAATCGCGGAGAAGGAGAAACGAGATTACGAGGGGTTCTTCACACGCCCCATGGGTTGGGAAGGGGCCACAGTGAAATTTGACCGGCTAAGCGAACGCTACCTGAATAAGGCGCTCCGAAAGCGAATCATTGACACCGTCGCCAACTTGGAACAAGTAAATGTAACAGCTTTAACCAAGGTACTCGCAACCATCAGCACCCCGAAAGCAAGGAAAAGGAAGAAGTGAATTGAGTTGAGCAGCAACCGAGCCTTCCCATTCATCCGCATGAACGAGCGTCAAGGGAAACCGCGGACGCGCGGTATTACGGAAATCCGAGGCCCCTACTACACCGTTATGGGCAAACGGTACCTGGAAGATGTCCTCGAAACGATGGGCGAGTATGTGGACTCACTGAAGTTCGCCGCGGGCTCATTCAGCCTGATGCGCCGCGACGTGTTGAAGGAAATTATCGAAACCGCCCACAAGTACAATGTATTGGTTTCCACGGGCGGCTGGATGGAATACGTCCTCACGCAAGGCCCGTCCGCTGTTGAGCAATACATCAAAGAGTGTAAGGAAGTTGGTTTCGATATTATCGAGCTGTCCAGCGGCTTCATCACCTACCCCATCGACGACTGGATACAACTCATAGACCAGGTCAGGAGGGCGGGTTTGAAGGCGAAGCCTGAGGTCGGAATCCAATTCGGCTCCGGAGGAGCCACATCAATTGCCGAACTGGAGGCGGAGGGAACACAAGACCCCGCTTGGGCAATCTCGAAAGCCAAACGCTTCCTGGAAGCGGGCGCCTACATGATCATGATCGAGTCGGAAGGAATCACAGAGAACGTGAAGGCCTGGCGGACCGATGTGCCGCCGAAACTCATCGATGCGCTAGGCTTGGAGAAGATTATGTTTGAGGCCGCCGATCCGGAAGTGTTCGGCTGGTACATCAAGAACTACGGGCCCGAAGTCAACATGTTCGTTGACCACAGCCAGATTGTACACCTAGAAACCTTGCGTAGGGGTATCTGGGGAACGAAAGACCTCTGGGGACGCGTCCTTACCTACAAAGGCATGAAAAAGTAGGAGAACTGCCTCATCGAGGCCGGTGTAAATTGGCAGCCTGGCATGGCCTCAAAGAAGGAGACGAAGTGGAACTTGAAATCAAAGAGACCGCCCGGAACGGGGATGGAATAGGCCGTGTTCGTGGAGTCGTCGTGTTTGTTAAAGGCGCCCAGGTGGGCCAGAAGCTTAGAGTGAAAATAACGAAGGTTGCTGCGCGTCACGCTTACGCAGAACCAATCAAACCCTAAGACAACGAGACCACCAACGCCAAACCGAAGAAGAATATGGATATTATGGAATTGGTGACGTACCAGCGTGGCACCCAACGAGTTCCAAGATGGTAGCCGCCGCCCCACGAAGTCCAATCCTCAGGGTTGGGCCATGTGCCGGCGAAATGGTACCAAGCAATATCCTCGCCCAGAGGCAGGTAGGCCCACAGGCCGAAACTTTGCAGTAGGCCGCTCAGGTTCGGCTCGAACACCAAAACCATCAAGGGCAAAGCCGAGAACAGGCTCATCATTATGATGTGGTAGTTCGCGAAATGTTTGAAGAAACGCAAACGAAGGTGCTCGGCGGGTGGAATGTAACCGTGCTCAATGAAACCGTACAAGTACGCAAAAAGAACCCCCAGCAAAATTACGACGACTACACGAACGAAAGTAGGCAGCAACGTCTTCCTTCTCCTATTGAGCCCCAGAGTGCCGAAATTCCTCGATTTAATGTTGCCCTTGAGGGTCGGTTAGGTTTTCAAACCGATTCCGTCCACGCTGATCTTCCCCGGTTTGTGTAATTCACCTTGCACGTCGAAATTCACGCCGGTGATCATCTCGGCGACTTTTATGTTGGTTAGGGTGTGCATGGTTATTTCGGAAACTGAGATTTCGGAGCGGTCCCCCGCCACCGCCATGTATGGAATCAACATGTCACCAAGGTGGCGATCCACCGGAGCCTGAGATTGAACCTCTGCAAGCAGTTTCACCGCGGCCTCCTCGCCCACACTCTCCGCGGGTTTACCCCTTTCACCGATACTGTCGGCGCCGATTATGGATCCCGAGGAGGATTTGAGCAGGAGGGTGATTCCGCTTCCCGGTGCGAAGTGTGGATCCTGCCCCGCGGCGTATGTTTCAACCGCGATCTTAGGCTCAAGCCCCGCCATTTGCAGTTTCCTAGTCGCTGCAGAAGCCTGACGTTGGGCCACATCACTCGGAAGCCTCACACAATGGCTCACCCCCTCCACGGAAACGACCTCGCCTCGCTCAAGCAGCTTAATCGCAGTCAACATTCGCGAAGGCTCCACGCGTATGCTAACTCTACCCCCACCTTTCGGGTAGTGGCCCCTGCGGTGCACTGTGAGCGTAGCGGTGTATCCCATTAAGCGAAGCATGGGCAGGACTACGAGTCGAATGTAGTCGATGGTGGGGCTCCAACGGACATCAGTTCCACCCGTCAAATCCAATTCAACCTGGCCCGGGACAAAAGCCGCGCAGGGCATTAGCGCTTGGAGAATGAGTGGGATGCTCCCCGCAGTCCCAACATCAAAACTGAATCTCCCAGCCACCCGCCCCCGAGGCTTGAACACCAATTCCCGCGAACCTAGAACGAGCCCCTCTGTCTCAGCGTTACTCACCGATGCCAGCGCCTTGACCGCGATTACGTGCTGTGCCTGCAAACCTGGATTGGGTCGATTCGCACGAATCTTATCAATATGAACATCCTTTCCGGAAAGTGAAGCGAGCGCAACACTCGTCCGCACAATCTGACCACCGCCTTCCAGCATATTGCCCGATATCGCGATCACGACAGGCTCCACTCCAATTCCGAATGGTTTCGCTTAGGAGCCTAGTAACCTTACGCATCCGCGTCCGTCGCCTAAGGAAGTAATAGGTTGAATCATCTCTCGGGAGTGTCCGGGAACTATGTATTGCATATCTTCTTGTCTGCTGAAAAGGAGTGGCGATTGTAGTTGAGATGTCCTTACTGTATGTCAAGTTTGACCTAAATACGATAATGGGATACAAAACTACCCTACAGCCTCCCACCCCACACCTAACAATAATAAAAAGGAAAAATTCCTAGGAATAGCCGGCAGCCGAAGGCCAAGGAACTATTTGGGTTGGTTGCCTCCACGCTGCTCAGGTGTGACGATTGCGTCACCCACCATGTCATTCGTCGCGTTGAGGAAGGAGTAACTGCCCCATAATTCTTTGACGCCTTCAATGTGGCTTTGGTGGTTGGAGACTCTCTTTCGATTACCATCCCGTACCTGCGGGGCGATGTTGAACGGCTAGGAGGACAGAAAGAAGGCCTAGCTAGTTCCCTTCTCGTCCCGGTGTTACTTGATTAAGGATTCTAGTGGGACGAAGGTTTGTGTGTCTTTGACTTCGTTGAATTTTGCGATTCGGTTAACGATCGTGGCTATGTGTTGGGGTGGGGGGTTGATTAAGCTCTTCTCCACCTCAAGTTCCACCAACACATCCGATTTTCCGAACAGTAGGTGCGTAGCCAAGACCTCTGGAAACTCAAGAATCTTGTTCATTAGGGCTCTCTCTTTGCCTGGCTCGCTTTGAATAAAGACGAACCCCTTAGCCATCGTCCGGTCGGAAGGAGTATGAGTCCCACGGAATCGAGAATCTATTGGAATTATTGTACTAGTATCTTGTATACCTCCAGCCTTCCTCACCTTGTCAACCACTACCTCGACTACTTTCCTTCTGGGATCCAGCTCAATTTCCTCAGACTCTAGGGCGACGAGCAGATCAAACTTGCCAGTGATTAAGTGAATCTCACGGACCTCCGGCAACGCCTTGAACTGCTCCTGAACATCTCTCTCTTTACCCGGCTCCGTCTTAACGAGCAGATAACTCCTCAAACCAGACACAATCCAATGATTCGCGTTCGTCAATTGGGTCCTTGGCGATATAAGGGCAGCGAGCGACGTCAGGCTCCGTGGTTTCTGAAAGTGTAGTAAGAACTACTTTTCATGCCTCTGATCTATTGGCGTCCTGTTATGCGTTGATTGTTTCTGGGCTCCAGAACTTGAAGTCAGCGCACCTCACGTTATCAGGGGCGCCAATGGCTACAGGGAATTCCAGTTCTGGTAGAATGAAGGCCCGAGCAAAACCAGCCGGGACGTCAATTGTGGTCCTTGAGTAATGCGACACTCGATGGCCTGCGTTCAAAGCGAAAAATCATCAATTACGGACTCCGGTCCTTCTGAAGTTCCGGTAGAATCCTTTCGAAGTATTCAAGGGATTCCGGATTAGTGATTGCTTCCCTATTCGCGACAGGTTTGCCATTGACTATGTTCCTAACCGCGCTCTCAACTTTCTTCATGTTGAACGTGTAAGGAACTCCCGGAGTTTCAAGGATTAAGGCGGGAACATGCCTAGGTGAAGCATTCTCTCGCAGGGCCCGCTTTATTCTAGATTTCAAATCGTCGGTTAGTCTGTAACCCGCAGCGAGTTTGACGAAAAGAATGACTCGTTGATCTCCCCTCCGGTCCTGTCCTACCACCAGGCTGTCAGCAACTTCGGGGAATTTCTCAACGATCGTGTAGATTTCGGCTGTTCCAATGCGAACTCCTGAGGGCTTTAGAACGCTGTCTGACCGCCCGAGGAAGGTGATTCCCCCAGTGTCAGTATGCATTATGATGAAATCGCCGTGTCTCCAGACGTTTTTTCCTGCGCCATGGTAGTAGTTGAAGTAGGCTTCTTTGTACCGTTGGTATTGGTCGTCGTTCCAGAAGTAAAGTGGCATTGAGGGGCAAGGGGCTTCGCAAACAAGCTCCCCTTCCTGATCAAGTACGGGGTTAGCGTACTCATCGTAGGCGCTGATCTTCATACCCAGTGTTGGTGCACTGATCTCACCCCCGTAGACGGGTAGCGTTGGGTTTCCGCAGGCAAAACCACTATTGATATCGGTACCACCTGAGATGGAATTAAAGTGCAGATCCTGCTTAATTTCCCGGTATATCCATTCAAATCCTTCCGCGGAAAGCGGCGAACCGGTTTGGGAAATCTCGCGTAGTGATACGATATCGTGATTTTTCCCAGGCTTGGCTTCAACGCTTCTGAGGTAGTTGATGTAGCTCGCGCTGCAACCGAAAATGGAAATTCTCTCGTCCTGAATCAGTTTCCACATGTTGTTCCAATCTGGATAGTTGGGGTTGCCGTCATAGAGCACTATGGTTGCGCCGACGGCTAGTGAACTGATCAGCCAATTCCACATCATCCAGCTTGGAGAGGATATGTACGTAATCCTGTCTTCTCGTCGCAGATCTGAATGAAGGGCAACGTCTCTGAATTGGTTCAGAAGGACGCCAAAGCCTTGCACCATGCACTTTGGTTTCCCGGTTGTTCCAGAGGAAAACATAATGTAAACGGGGTGATCGAATGGCAATTGCTCGAACGAAATATGAGACCCTGATTCTGAAGCGAGGACATCATCGTAACGCACAAACCTAGAAGAATTTTGGACCTCGGGTTTCTCTGTCAGATGTGAAACGACTACTACCTTTTCTAATGAGGGCAGTCGTTTAGCGACTTCTTCGGCATTCTGTGATGTTTTGAACGTTTTGTTTCCGTAGGTGTATCCATCAGCGGTGAACATGACCTTCGGTTGAATCTGCTCCAAACGATCTAAAACGGCACCCGGGCCAAGCTCAGCGCCGCACGAAGCCCACACAGCCCCGAGACTCGTGGCCGCGAGCATGGCTACAACGGTTTCGATGAGATTGGGTAAGTAGGCACACACTCTATCTCCCGGGACAACTCCGATGCGACGGAGCCAACTTGCGAGGCGGGCCACGTCCTTGTGCAAAGACGAATAAGTCATTCTAGCAGTTCTCTGAGTCTCCCCTCTGAATATCAGTGCTAGTTGATCATCCTGATACTTGAGTAGGTTCTCAGCGAAGTTCAGTTTCGCACCTAGAAACCACCTTGCCCCCGGAAACTTGCTCAGGTCATCAACCACCTTGTCGTATCCCTGACTGGCTTTGACGTCTGCAAATTCCCACACTGCAGCCCAAAAATCTGGGATTCGTTCAATCGACCACTGGTACAATTGCCAATAGTCCTGAATCTGAAGACTGTACGTCTTGTTTACGAAGTCGACGAAACGAACCATGTTTGCTTGTTTGATACGTTCCTCTGAAGGCGTCCAAAGCAATTTTCCCACTGAACCTGCCTCCTCTGGAATCTGTGACGTTCCCTCACGTTTTGCTATTGCTTCGTTTCGCTCAACCTACGCTTAAAAAGCAGCAGGCTAGCGCGTCACTTCGAGAGCCGGGAGGGACGCAAAAGAGTTTCTACGCGGCGAACCCCAATGTTTCAGGCGGTTCGCTACGACCCGAGTAACGCAGTGAACCTATCCTGAGCGTTTGGTCACTTGAGTGCTTTGCAGCCTATCGCGTCTCCGAAGCGAGTCTTCGGTAGAGAGGCTTTCTTCTTCATTAGTTGTTCGAAGTCTGAGTCTTCGACCACTGCAACGCATCGACCTATGCTTGCTTCACCGTCAACGAATCTCCACGGGAAGAACCCGATGGTTGTTCGTTTGTTTAGGAACAGGTCTATGTCCCCGCCGATGCATTCTGCGTGGATTATGCCGTACGGGAACATTTCAAGGTGCATTAGCTGGTACTTGTCATCACTATAATATTCACTCAGTTTCTTTCCGAACTTCTTCTGGAAGTGCGCGTCCGCCTCCCTTGCTTGTCTAGGCATCCAATCGCGAATGATCGTATTCATTGGGTGGTCGGCGCTTCCACAATCTACCCCAATCCATTTGATCTTCTTCCGCTTTGCCCACTCGGCGAATTCCCTGTCTGGGCCAGGGTGTTTCACCATGTAGCGTACCTCGTCTGCGTTGGGTTGGTCCCAGCCGTATCGGTGGTAGCCGGTGTGGATGATTAGAATGTCACCCTCTCTGGTTTCGACCCTGTCTTCAACCATCTTCGAAGTATAAACGTCATAATCTCCTGCGGCGTCAGAGAGGTCGACAACGGCTCCGGGTCCGACTAAGAAGTCCATAGTCAAACTCGCCATGTCTTTTCCTGCAGCGTGGAAGTGAATCTCGCCATCCAAGTGGGTTCCAACGTGGTTGGAGTGAGTCAGAAGCTGGCCGTTTGCTCCGTTCGGAGCCAAACGTTTGAAATATTTCAATTGAAGCGGCTCATAAGTTGGCCAGGCGGGTGTGGCTACTCCAAGAGGTATAGTCAGATCTACGACCTTCAACAATCACTCATCCCAACAGGGTTTCGAAGAGCCTCGTTGACAAGCCTTTCGGACACTTCCTACCTGCGGCAATAAGATATTGCTGCTGAAAACATTCTTCCTAATTCAACTGAAATTTGCAGGACTGCTAAACGGTAACAACACTCATATTGTGACAATCTAACCGATGACGTTTTAGTGAACTCTATGACCTACTACGATCCTCCGACACCACTATCCATGACTGAACATAAGCTGCGAGTTCAGGATATGGAGGCGATCCTTCGGGCCGTTGACGCACCGTATCTTGAACAGACCGCATATCCTTCGAAAGTTGTGGGTATGAAGGACGGTAGCAAAATCGTTGTTCGACAATCCACCAGAGAAGAAGCACCTGAGGTGCTGAAAGCGATCAGGCTGTACATTGATGTTAACAAAGACTTCTACGACATCGTGGCTTGGCGTACGTATGCTGAGGTTTTGGCGTGGAAGATGTACCGAATCAAAGACCACTACCTGCTGCTGGCTATACAAGACGGTAATCTAGTTGGGCTTTCAAACGCGCGCATGTGGGACAGAAATCTAGCGATTAGTCTCCACACCATGTCATTCAAACGCGGAATCGACGTTGGGCCAGCCATGTACTTTGCCAAGATTGAATATGCCCTTGACTACCTGGGCGCCAAAGAATGGTGGGCCACATTCGAAAGCTACATCGGGCTAAGAATCATGGGAACCGAATGGGCTCCCAAACAGAAACCGTTCCCCGACATGCAACATGAACTCGGCGGCTCACGCATCTTCTACACAACCAAAGAAGACTGGGAAAACTTCACGAAAAAGAAGTACGCCCGCTACATCGGTGAGAGACCCCCACCAAAAGAACTGCTAGCCAAATCGCAGAAATTCAAGATTCCAGAAAAAGCAGACGTCTAACCCAACCCTCGCAGCAGCCCCCTCTATGATAGTAGCGAATGCACGGCAGAATTACGGCGGAATCGTGTCATGTCTCCCTTGTGAAAGTGGCTAGATCGGTTTGTAAGTGGGTATGCAATTCAAGAATTGGATACCCTGACCGCTTCAGGTTTCTTTTCAGTCCATCTCTGATAGTGCTCGCGACCAAAGGGTGAAACCATATGAAACTTAGAGAGTGGGTGGCCTTCTGTTTTCTTGGTACGGTTTGGGGTTCTTCGTTCCTGTGGATTAAGATTGGTCTAAGCGAAATCAAACCGTTCACTCTCATAGCTTACAGTTTCCTACTTGGGGCAATTGGGTTGCTTGTAATCATGCGTTTAACAAAACAGAGTTTTCCGCGCGACCGGAATACCTACCTAGGTTACCTATTCATGGCGGTGTTTAATGCTGCTGTCCCCTTTGCGCTGACATCTTGGGGGGAAACAAAAATCAGTTCTGGTTTGGCTGCAATTTTGAATGCTACGGTTCCCCTATTCACGATAGTCATTGCTCATTTCTGGTTGCATGATGAGAAAATCAACCTATCCAGAATTGCCGGATTGACAATCGGTATGTTTGGAATCATAATCTTGGTGAGTAGAGACTTCAACTCAGGAGGCGGCATGCAGGGACAGCTGGCCCTTCTCTTGGCAGCCGCAAGCTATGGTACTGCGATAACATTCTCGCGGAAACACCTTCGCGGGAAATCGCCTGTGGTAGAAGCCATGATGATGATTCTGATGGCAGACGTCGTGCTATGGCCGCTTGCGTTTGTGGTGGAGGGACCGTTGACGGTGCCTCTTCAAATAATGACCTGGACGTCGATCATGGTTCTGGGAGTTGTCGGCTCATCATTGGCTTACGTACTTTACTTCTACCTAATCGAGACCCGAGGTGCCGTCCGTGCGTCGCTCGTAAATTATGTTTACCCCGTAGTAGGCCTGATTCTTGGAGTATCGCTCCTGGGAGAGGTTGCTCACTGGGAGCTAATTGTTGGTTCGCTCCTGATCGTGGTTGGAATCACGATAATCAACACTACTGGCCGGACGCTTATTCGCAACAGGCTGTAGGGTTCTAGCGCTGGTTTTCGCAAAAGGTGAGACGAATTACCGTGGGATTACGCGTATTTCTTCTCTGCTAGTTTCACAGATTCTTCAAATACGTCTATGATCTTGGTGGCTTCTTCTTCTTTCAAGGTAACGGCCGGTTTCATCTTGAGAACATTGCCGAACGAGCCGTAGGCAGGGCCAGATCTCCCGAAGATGACACCCAATTCATGTGCCTTTTCCATAACGTAGGCGGTTTCTTGGAACGCAGGTTTCTTTGTTCGTTTATTTTTCACGAACTCAACTCCAATCATCAGTCCTGGGCCGCGAACATCGCCAATCGTTTTGGTATTCTCAGCTATTTCGTTCAGACGTTTGGACATGAATTGACCCATACGTCTCGAGTTTTCCCAGAGTCTCTCTCGTCGCATTATCTCAATCATTGCTAAGCTTGCCGCGCAGGCAACCGGGTGCCCGATTTCCGTGAATCCGTACTCCCATTGGCGAAGGTGGCTGTATTCTTCAGTCGCCATTGTTCCTGCTAGTGGAAGACCTGCCCCAAAGGATTTCCCGAGAACTAGAAGGTCAGGCGAGACTTTTTCTATTTCGGAAGCCCAAAACTCACCGCATCGGCAGAAGGCCGTTTGCACTTCATCAACAATCATTGCAACGTTATTCTCGTTGCAAATCTTCTGAAGAAGTGGCAAGTAGCCTTTTGGTGCGGGGATTTGTCCTCCGTTTGCCTGTACAGGCTCAACAAATACTCCTGCGACCTTGGAATCGGAGGCATGCTTGATCGTAGTCTCAACAAACCTGCAGCAGAATAGGTCGCATTCTGGGTAAGTAAGGCCGTAGTGGCACCTGTAGCAATAGAAGTTGGGGATTCTAGTCTGCTTTGCCAGGTATCTTTCCAACCCCTGTTTGCATTCCTCATACATGGTAGGCTCTGTGTAGCTAAGTGGAATGGTTCCGAAGGTTCTTCCGTGAAATGCGTCGTAAAAACAAATGAATTCCTGTCCCCCAGTCTTGCGCATAGCTAGGTGCATTGCACCCTCACACGCGCCGCCTCCTGTGACTGCAAATAGGATTTTCTTGAGTCTGCCTGGCGCGATGTCGGCGAGTTTCTTCGCCAAGAGGACACGGGGAACAGAGCCCAGAACTGGGGTCACGAATTCTACTTGGTCAAGCTGCTTTTTGGCCGCCTCAATTATCTCAGGTTGCCCGTAACCAAGGTTGAGCACCCATTCAGCTGAGATAGCATCCAAGTATTGTTTCCCTTCAGCGTCTTTGACTTTGAGCCCCTTTCCCCACACTATTGAAAACGGCTCGGAGCCCATGCATTTTATCTCGTGCTGCTTGCTGAGCTTCAGCATTTCCTTTTGAGAAATGGCCATTGGGACATCGGGAGAGGCATCCGAGTCCTTAGTACTTAAGAGGTGTCTGATTATTCACCATAAAATATAGCCAACAGCATACGAGACAAATACTGACGGCAAAACATAGACACCAAGTGCACACTAGTTCCAAAGGTCGTCAATAACATCGTGTAAGCCAAGGCGTTGTAATGTGCTTCTCCAAGGCTTTCCCGTTTTCTCATCCCAGCCCATGAGTCTGTAAACTTCCATAACCATTCCTTTTACGTAAGGTTCCATCGCTCTGCCTTTCGCTTTCCCTGCAGGTGGAGCCTCCACAATTCGAGGAGACACTTCGTAATCGTCCGCGGGTCTCAGTCCCAGCCTTATGTTGAAGGCTCGCTCCAAGTTGACCATTCTTTCGCCAACAGTCAAACTCTCTTCTGGAGTGAAATCCCAACCTGTGACGGCGGCTACTGCTTCGGATGTGCAGGTCAGGCTTCCAGGAACACCCCATGTTGCGAACCAGCATGTGCCGTGACAGTCGTCCCAATATTTCTTGGGCCATGTCTTCGCAACGGCCAAGGGTTGAGCTTCAGGGTCCAACGGGGGTGCAAATTCCTTGTAGCCGACATCTGGCTCGGGTGAGTACACGTTTGCTCCGTGGGCTCCCCAAGATGCTCCTCCTCCGACGATTTGCCCTAACATTACGCCCCATGCTGCCCTCCAGTCATGCAGGTTGATTCCTGTCCCCTTCACGTGAATCGCAAATTTCGGCGCATCACCACCAATCTTGTCAGCAGCCCTTCCCGGGCCAAGGGCGAGAAGCTTACCTAACTTTCCTTCCCTGTTTGCAGCCTTCCTCATCATTTTTGCCACAAGTTCGGCGTCACCCCAGACCAATTCTAGACCATCAGTGTCTTCTTTTGTGAGCAAACCCTTCTCATAGCACTCTATTGTTAGCGCGATCGTACAGCCTACCGTGCTTGATTCGAATCCTAAGCGGTCGCAGAGGTCGCAGAGATAGAACGCTGCGCTCATGTCATAAACGCCGGATATCGAGGCAGCGCCTTCGAGATTTTCTCCGCCCCCATTCATGGTTGCGACCATGTCCTTGTACTGACCTGATCCAATTTTGACGTCATAGGCACATGCTATGGGACAAGCGAAACATGGTCGGAGCTTCATCTCCCTCGTGGACATGCCAACTCCCCATTGGGGAGGACTGACCTCACGGAAGTTCTTCGCAGAGGCGATCGAATGTTCCTTCTCATACACGTAATCACCCTTCCCCGCTCCACCGTTTCTCTCCCCCTGGGCCACCTCACTCTTGAACAAATTCTCTCTCCAGTTCTTTGTAGCATTCTTCAGCTTCTCTTCATTTGCAATTGGAATCCTTCCTGAACCGAAAACGGCGATGGCTTTCATCTTCTTCGACCCCATCACCGTGCCCACGCCGGAGTGAGAGAATGAATGGTTTCTGTCATTCGCGATAAGAGCGCCAGTAGCCATATGCTCACCTGCGGGCCCAATTGCCGCTACACTCGCCCGAGGCCGTCCTAGCTCTTCACGCACTAGATCCTCTGTCTGGTGCGTGTCCTTGCTCCACAAATTGTGGGCATCTCTAATCTCGCCTTTCCCGTCGTTTATCCACAAGTACACAGGTTCAGGGGATGATCCCTCTATTATCACGCCGTCAAATCCTGCGAATTTAAGTTGTGGCCCCCAATATCCATGGGAGTGCGACCTTCCGCAAGTGAACATTGTGTCAGCGTTTAACGTGGTGATAGTTGTGTTGGTGCAGGCAGGTACAGATGGCACGCCTGTGAGGGGGCCAGTCATGAAAATGAATGGGTTCTCAGGATCCGTCGGTTTGAATCCTAACCTGAGGTTGTCGTAGAGGAATCTCAAGCCTAGTCCAAAGCATCCGACGTATTTCTTCAGCACGTCTTCCGGGAAGACATCGAGGAGATTCTCCGAACGAACCTTCCCCTCGTTTAGGTTGACGCGGAGCAGCTGGCCCAAGTATCCTCCTTTCATGACAAATCTTCATTCCATTGGTGGTGAGCATGGGATAAGGGTGCGTGGTGAAACACGCTGGTGAGAGCGAGTCTCAAGACGCCACTACTTCCAAAATGCATTCACCGAATTACGATTTGAGGAATTGTTCCAAGTGCTTCTTGCTATCCTTGAATCCTCTTCTAGGGTCACGGGTGCCCAACTCGAACGAAACATATCCCTCGTATCCTATCTGACGCAGCGCTTTCACTACGTCCTCGAAATCGATGACTCCCGTACCTGGTACCAAGTGTTCATCTAACATGCCATTGTTGTCATCTGCGTGCACGTAGGCGAGGTATTTCTTGGATTCGAGGATTGCGTCAACAGGGTGAGGGCCGCTTTCCTTCCACGTGTTGTGGAACGAAATCATCGCGTGACCGGTGTCCAGAAGAAGTCTCACATTGTCGGAACTGACGTCATCCAGCATCTTGATTCCGTCCCTAGAATCTATGACGACCGTCCCCGGACAGGGCTCAAGCGCAATAACCACTCCGTAATCAGCACAGCTTTTCGATGCTTCCTGCAATCCTTGCTTGACCCATTGCCAAGCCTTTTCTTTCGGGGTGCCTATTGTCCACGAATATCCCGCTGTGGTCGTAACTAACCCTGCACCTAGTTGGGAGGCAACTTCTGCGCAGGTCTTGAGATGATTGATTTTCCAGCGTCTAGCTCTTTCGTTCTCATGCACCAGAGTCGAAGTATGAGGACTACCATCATCTGTGTGCAGACCAACGACCTTGAGGCCCTCTGAATCCAAGAGGCTTCTGAGCCTCTTCAAGTCGTCCTTCGTGTAGTCCTCAGGGTTGATGTGGGGTCTAACACCGGACAGCTCAATTCCTTTGAAGCCCAATTCAGCCACGATTTGTATTGTCCTTTCTACCGAGTACATCGGGAAACAATGCATGCAAGCTGCTAGCTCAATTGTCAATGCCTTCGCGTCCTAGCGTCTGGTATCACGTGGAACCTAATTTGGATTTGTGAATATAATGTCCATATTCTACTAACACTCCTCCTAAATTCTCTTGCACACAAAGGGGCTTGATTCCTTTCACAGTGAGGATCGATCAAATTGTCGAATATGCGACTTGCGAATAAAGTGGCAGTTGTAACTGGAGCGGCTCAAGGTAACGGGTTGGGTATCGCAAGGGCTCTAAGCAAGGCGGGGGCCACCGTTGTTCTCACCGACGTATCCAGCAAAGTCGAAGACGCCGCCAAAGAACTCAACACGGCAGGATACAACGCTCTGGCCATTAGGATGGACGTGACAAAAGCAGAAGAGGTTAACGCGGCAGTCAAAAAGGTTCTAAGAGATTTCGGGACCGTGGACATTCTTGTAAACAACGCCGGAATATACCCCGACGAGCCTCTCCTGCGTGACATGCCGGAGGAATTCTGGGACAATATGTTCAACGTTAACGTGAAGGGCATCTTCTATTGCCTCAAAGCCATCCTTCCAACAATGATGGACAAGAAGAATGGAAAGATTGTCAACATGTCATCGGTTACAGGCCCCATGGTTTCGGTTCCGCACTCCAATGCGTACTCCGCGTCCAAAGCTGCCATCTCAGGTCTAACCAGAGCCCTAGCGCTAGAAGTAGCTGAGTATGGCATAAACGTGAACGCGATCTGTCCTGGGTTCATCAAAACTCCTGGTTCACAATATCTTGCTGAAAGGGAACGGAAAATCGCAAATTCAGTTCCACTCAAGAGGTTCGGCACTATCGATGACGTTGGAGACCTAGCGGTTTTCTTAGCCTCAGATGAATCCAGCTATCTCACTGGCACTGAGATAGTCATAGACGGCGGAAACATCATACAAGAAGTCAAGGCCATTTCATAGACCGCGGTCGACCGATCAACTGCTCAGAAGTGGCAAGTGGACTATATCGTTAACTTGGCCCATCTCATGACTTCTATTAGAGCTGTCCCAAACGCGTATTGAGCAGGTAGTGACGTTGGACGCCAAAAGCAAGATCAAGAACTACGCTAGAAGCATAGGCATTGTAGCTGTTGGCGTCACTGGGCCGGAACGATTCGATATTGTACTCCCAATCTACAAGAAGAGGATTGACCGAGGTTATTTGTCTGGGTTCGAAGAGAAAAATCTCGAACTACGACTGGACCCTCATCTGAGTATGCGCGAGGTCAAGTCGATCATTTCACTTGCAGTCCCATACAATGTTGACTACCGCCAAGAGAAGAAACCCAAGTACCACGGTCAAGTGGCCCGCGTGGGCTGGGGAAGAGATTATCATGTTGTTGTCACAGACAAGATGACTAAACTCGTCCAATTCATACGGGACATCCATCCGGACGTGAAATACCGTATGATGGTTGACGGCGGTCCTCTCATGGACCGAGCTGTCGCTTGGCGGGCGGGGCTTGGGTGGATTGGAAAGAACAACACGTTGATTGTTCCGAGGATAGGGTCCTACGTGTTTCTTGGCGAGGTTCTGATTGACAAGTATTTGGAACCTGACTCTCCTCTAAGGATGAATTGCGGCGAATGCGAACAGTGTATGAAAGCCTGCCCCACGGGGGCTCTCGTGGAGCCGTTCACTCTCAACACGAAGGTGTGCTTGTCGTACATTACGCAGGCGGCGGAGCAAATCCCCGACTGGGCGGTTTCCAAGATGGAGGGACGAATCTATGGTTGCGACATTTGTCAGGATGCCTGTCCGCACAACGTAGCGGCTCCGAAGATTGGTGACAAAGCATTTACTCCGTCGACAATTGAACCTTGTCCAGATTTGATAGATCTAGCGAGCATGGACTTTGCTCGCTGGAGAGAGACCGTGGGACAGACCGCGGGGGAATGGATTGGGAGAAGCATCATACAACGTAATGCCATCGTTGGCCTCTCCAACTACGCGGACCCCCAGATCCTACCGTTCTTGGAGAAGCTCCAGGATGACCCGAGAACGCTGATAAGGGACGTGGCACGATGGGCGTACGATCGGATTCACAGTAAGGTCAGTAGGCCTCGAACGAGCGCATGTTAGGGCTCAGTTCAGTTGAATGACTGTTGAACAACCTCGTTCCCGGCCCTCAAAGAGCGTGACTTCAATTTCCTTGACGTTTTGGGAAAAGTCACGGTATTCTCGGATCTTGGCCTCAATCTCCTTCCCAATCCACACCACAAGCGCCTCAGCTGTGACTTCTTCGAGTGGGAGGAGCTTTACGTCGCCTAATGGAAGTAGGTACCGCTTCTGGTCCCCAGATACATATTCGATCGCGATGGAATCTTCCTTGTACACGTTATCACCTCCGGAGGCCATGAGGGTTTTGTTGTTCAATTCGGAGCAGACGCCCTTGATGATAGTCATGAGTTCTTCGAATGGGAAGACCATTGAGGCCTCCGACTTGCCTTTCCCTTTCAACGCGACGGCCAGCTCATATGTGTGGCCGTGAAGCCTGTCAAGGCCATGTGGAGCGTGGCTAATTCTGTGGCTAATGCAGAAGCTTCCCCCGAAGGTTCTTCCGTCAACGAAAACCGATAATTCCACTTCAGTCAAGTAATAGCGCCTCTATTATATGATATGTTATTTGTATGATATGATATGTTATTTGTATTCTATGGCGTTGAACTGACAGTACTGAACGCACTTTGGTTCGCCGAAACATAGGTCACATTTGAATGCCTTCTTTGCCTCTTCGTCGAATTGCACCATATTTATCGGGCATGCCTCTATGCACAGTCTACAGCCAGTGCATTTCTCAGGAATTATTACCACTGCATTTGTGCGGCTATCCCTCGTGATTGCCCCAACTGGGCACGAGCGCATGCAAGGGGCATCATGGTTAGGCGGCTTGTCACACTGAATGCAGGCCATCGGTGTAAACACAACCTTTCTCAAGTCGCGTGAGATTCTGATGTGCGCCTTTTTCGGTGAATAGACGCCGTATTTCTCCATGGAACATGCGAGCATGCACATCTCGCAACCTGTGCATTGGTCGAAGTATCCAACTAACGCTTGTCTTGCCATGTCGTTCTCACCTGACTAATTCCTCGACATCTGCGTACCATTTTTTCTTCGTACCGACTTTGGCGCGCATTTTCCATTTCATCGTCTTCGGGACGCGGTCGATGTAGTCAAGGAGTCGTTCGGTCTTTGCTGCCACGTCAGCCCTGTCTTCCTCGGAGAGTACTTTCATCGTGGGGAGAGTGGTCTTGATTCGCCCCAAGTTGGTGGTGACAGTGTAGTAGAAGCCCCAATCGTCAGAAAGTGTCTGTGCAATGTGCTTCGCATTCACCGTGTCTTGATCGACCTCTCCCACTTCATGTTCTCGCAAAATCACAACGGTGTCCTTGATGTCTTTTTCATTCAATTGCACGATCTGCATCTTTTCCAAGATGAAGTCGGCTAATGTTATCGTGGGGTAGTCTTTCTCAAGCCGTCCTGCAAAAGGTATAGTGTGACACATTGGGAGTTTGTCTATGAATACGTCTATTCCTCTACCGTTGCTCTTGTTGTAGTACTTGTGGCGCCTGTCCCCAAAGTACGCCAAAATGTGTTCATCAGGCGCATAGCCCAACGAGACGAAGAATGGTTCCAGCTGTTCACAATGCTTGCGGTAAGTCATGACATCAATGTCAGTTAATTCTCGTTTCATTGCGTCATGAAGGTGCAAGTACTTCTCGCAGTGTAGTAGAACTACAAGAGCCCCCATAATTCTCATTGTGATGTCTTTGTCGCGGGCCGCGGACACCATTCTGAGCGCTTCATCAGCAAATTCGTTCTTATCTTGACTAGACATTGACATTACGCCTCACTTCGATGACTGTTCTCAGTCCCACCTTTCAGCGAATTTGCAGCAGCGTTACCTTCCCCCGATTCCCAACCGATTTCTCTGTAGAAATCTTCTAGCATCGGGCCCAATTCGACTACGTGGCCTTTTGATGCTCCTTCAGTCAACGGTGTCTCCAAGAGCCTTCGTGGCAGAGTGTCATCGCTTCGCTTAACGCCTATCTGTTCATTGAACTTTCTTTCTATATTGGAAATGCGTTCTGCGATCTCCGAGAGTGTTGAGGGAGTGTAATCTCTGCCGGTCGAGAATCTCAGGAGTTTTGTCATTCGCTCTAGGTTCACGACGCCGCCATAGAATACGCAGACAATCGCAGAGTCGTAAAGCAACTGATTCTTGCGAGCCTGCTTGACGAGCGCGCCCTTCCCTTGTGGTGTGAACCGGTCCACTTTCCCAAAGAATAGTTCAGCATTGACAGGGTATCCGCCTGCGTGATGACAGCCTCCACGCTCAGACGTAGCCATTGCGAGCCCTTCGCCCTTCGCCCCTCTTGGATCATATCCACCCAGCTCAAGGCCTTTGACGTGCATGGCGAATTGGTCCTCTCCAACAATTTGTGAAAGGTATCTGACGCCCTCGG
This sequence comes from Bathyarchaeia archaeon, assembly GCA_049513715.1. Taxonomy (GTDB): domain Archaea; phylum Thermoproteota; class Bathyarchaeia; order 40CM-2-53-6; family 40CM-2-53-6; genus FEN-987. The sequence goes on from JBEKVV010000003.1 coordinate 342,417, forward strand.
CCATTGGGGCTCCGAAGGCTTCGCGGTGCGCGATCATCTTTATGATCTGAGGAATCTTCGCGTTCTCCCCGAACTTCAAGTCGAAGCCTTCCAGCTCGCCTTTCAGCAGACCCTTCTCTCGACATTCCATTAGGAATCCGATGACACTACCCGTAGTCATTGTGTCCATTCCCATGGCATCGCACATGTAATCTGCGAGCGCGATTGAGCGTATGTCGCTGATTCCGCAATTGGATCCGAGCGCGTAGATGGTTTCGTACTCGGGCCCCTCATCCACCAAGATCTTCCCGCCGTAGATGACAGAGCTCACCTTTCCGCACGCGACTGGGCATGCGAAGCACGCAGAATCTCTTGATACGAGTTTCTCTCTTAGATGCTCTCCACTGATGTCTGGAGCGCCTGAAAATATTCCTGACTGAAAGTTGCGTGTAGGGAGAATCCCAAATTGGTTGAGTGTTTCAACCAGTGACGGAGTCCCGTAGAGTCGGTAGTTAATCATCTCGGCATCGTGCTTCAAGTCTTCGAGGATCGCTCGGATGGTTTCATCAAATTGCCTTATGTCAGACATCTCTAAGCTGCCCGTTCCTCTGACAGCTATCGCTTTGAGCTTCTTTGAGCCAAATGCACATCCTCCACCGCAACGGCCCGCAGCCCGCCTTCCCAGCAATACGCTTGCATACTTCACCAAGTTCTCCCCTGCAGGTCCAATGCAGGCAATTTCAAAATCACCAATATCTCGATGAATTGCTTCCTGCGTCTCAATGGTCTCCATCCCCCAGTAGGGCTGTGCATCAGCTACTGTGGCGGCGCCGTCATCGATGACCAGCATCTTCGGTGATTTTGCTCGGCCTTCCAATATCACAGCGTCGAACCCGGCGTATTTCAGTTCGGCGCCAAAGTGTCCTCCCGCTAAGCTGAACCCGTAGATTCCGGTGAGCGGGGATTTGAAGGTCACACCGACTCTCGAGGAACCAGGGGCCATTGTCCCTGTCAGAGGACCTGTGGTGAGGACGACTTTAGCAGATTCCGACAAAGGGTCCACTGCGGGTGAAATCTCTTCGATAAGGAGTCTTGCTCCGAGCCCCCTCCCACCCAAGTACTCAGCACAGGCAGATTCACTAATGATCTGCTGTTGAACCTTCTCACTAGTGAGGTTGACTCTGAGAAGGCGCCCCTTGATGGAATTCAGGGTGATTCACAGCCAAGCAAAGCATCGTTTTCAGTCAATTCTTCGCGTTGCAGTATAGTGTCTTTGTATATACTGTAAATTAGAATGCTAACACTATCCACGATGCAGTTTTGATTGCTAGACACCGGATTCGCCTAGAAGGAGTATTTGTGGAACGGTTCATAGCGAAACACGGAAAGGGCATTCTCGTGAATTGCAGGAAAGGCGATCACATATTCATCAAGACGGTTGGGGGAGGCCAAGTCTCAGACCTGACCTTCCTAGGTTTTGATCAGGCGATGACCAGAAACTTCAACGGCTGGCGGCGCTACAGTGCCCCCAAACTCGTAACGAGTCTAGAGGAAGGAGACGTGCTCGTTGATGGAAACGTGAATCCAGTTCTGCGAATCGTCAAGAAGAAATCTTCAGTGGGGATGGATGTCATATTCCCTGGATGCTGGAGCGAAATCTATGACGACCACCGCCCTGGATGCAGGGATATTCTCTCGAAACTCTTTGGTGTTGAGCGAAAGCAACTTCCCGCGATGGCCACATTCTTCATGGAAGTCAGAGAGTTAGAGATTCTTCCTTGCCGGGCAGCGCCCGGAGATTACGGAGAACTCGAAGCTCTTCGCGACGTCGTAATCGGCGTGACTTCATGCCCAGACGACGAAAAATGCAACACCAAACCCGGCGAAATTGAAGTCACTGTTGACCGCGCCTGATTAGGTGAAGATCCGTGGTGGACCTGATCGTAACGAACGCCTTCGTTATGACCATGGACAATGAGCGAAGATGCTACAAGAACGCAGCTGTTGTTATCGAGGGCGGTATAATTGTAGCAGTAGGTGAGACCCAGAGGCTGATGAAGGAGTATGTGGCCAAAGATGTGATCGATGCGTCGAACATGGCTGTCCTTCCAGGATTCGTTAATTTGCATGGTCACCTCTCAGAGAAATTCATACCTGGATTGAGCGACGACTTAGACCTCTACTCGTGGCTCAGCAAGCTCGTCTATCCAGTTCTGTTGAATAGTAAACCCGAGGAGTGTTACTGGATGGCCCTGCTTGGTTGCATTGAGATGATCAAGTCAGGCATTACGTGTTTCGTGGACACTTTCGGCCAGCTTACGGAAAAGAGGGTGCTGAATAGGGTTGCGGAGGCCGCATCGAACTGCGGATTAAGGGCGTATCTTTCGAGGGAGGTCGAGGAGATAACGGATAAGTCGGCTCAGGCGGCAATTGATGATACGCTGTTGACTGCGGAAGAACTTCGCTCGAAGAATGTCGACCGTGTTCAAGTCAGAATGGCTCCCGGTATCGCCATCACCACCTCGCGGGACCTCTTGGAGAAAATGAGGGACATCGCCCATGATGCAAAGTTAGGTATGAATATGCATTTTGCCGAGACGCGAGGCGAAATCTTGGAGTCGAAGAAGAGATTCGGAAACACTCCCATTCGGTACGCATATGAAATAGGATTGCTCGGGCCGGAGATGATTGCGGCCCACTGCGTCTGGGTAGATGCAGAAGAAATCAAGTTACTGAGGAAAACGGGAACGAACGTTGCCTACAATCCCTTGTCCAACATGAAGCTTGCCGACGGTGTCGCACCTATCTGCAGAATGATTGATGAAGGCGTGAACGTGGGTTTGGGTACCGATGGTGCCGCCAGCAACGATAACCTTGACATGTTCACCTGCATGAAAGCTGGCTCATACTTACAGAAGGTCCACAACTTCAACGCCTCATTGCTTCCGTCCCATATGATGATTGGGATGGTTACGCTAAACGGCGCGAAAGCTCTGGGTCTTGAGGGCCAGCTGGGTTCAATCGAGCCAGGGATGAAAGCTGACCTGATTTTGGTTGATTTGACCACTCCTAACATTGCTCCCGTCCATGATGTGGCGAGACAATTGGTATGTTCAGGGAGCATCGAGAACGTAGACACAGTCATCGTGGACGGCAAGCTCTTGATGAAGCATCACCAAATTCTGTGCGTTGATGAGGCGGAAGCTGTTGCTCGAGCGTATGAACTCTCGCGGGAGTTAATCTCTAGAGCCAAGGTCAAGGAACGGCTCAACGGAGAACTGCCTGGAGTGCTCGATCAATAGACATGAGGGAAAAGTGCGCTCATTTGTCTAGTCTTATGATCGAAGGCGGAACCATTGTCACTATGGACCGGGACCGCCGGGTCATAGAAGATGGCGCGGTGGTCATACGGGATGGATATATTGTCGAATGTGGCCGACGCGATTCAGTTCTCATGAAATACAAAACGGATAGTGTCCTAGATGCGCGAGGCAAGGCCATCATTCCGGGGTTCATAAACGCGCACACCCACAACTCTGAGAAACTCTTGGCAGGCCTGTACGATGACCTGGACCTCTATTCGTGGCTTCAAAAAGTCATCAACCCTATGATGATCAACCAGACCAGAGAAGACTGCTATTTTGCCTCATTGCTCGCGCAACTGGAAATGATAAAGTCCGGGATAACCTGCTTCTCAGACCACTTTGACACCACGATTGAGAGCATATTCGGTACTTTGCTGAGCGCCGTTGAAAAATCCGGGATGCGCGCCATCCTTTCGCGAGAAATATTCACGAGGGACATAATGCCTGATGAGCTAAAGGTATCCGTAGACGATGACATTGACGAGAAGATGATTGCAGACACGATGCGATGCGTCAAGGAGAGAAAACTCGCAAATGGCAGAGCGACGATGAGATTGGGGCTAGGTGGCGTATCTTACGCTTCTCAGTCTTTGATTTCCAGAATCCGAGCTCTGGCGACAGATTCGAAAACCGGCATACATGTGCATGTAGCAGAAAGCACTGACGAGCTGAGGTTCTTCAAGCGTCGGGAGAAGACTACTCCCGTCAAATATGCTTACAAAGTTGGACTGTTGGGTCCGGACGTGCTAGCGGCCCATTGCGTGTGGGTGGACGATGAGGACGTACGGTTACTCAAAGAGACAAAGACGAAGGTCGCTTACAACCCTGTCTCCAACATGAAATTGGCAGATGGCGTGGCACCGATTCCGAAAATGTTGGAAGAGGGTGTCACGGTGGGGCTGGGGACAGATGGCGCAGCGAGCAACGACAATTTGGACATGTTCGCTTGTATGAGAATGGGCTCTTACTTGCAGAAAGTAGCCGCGCTAGATCCCACCCGCCTTCCCTCTAAGAAGATGCTGGAGATGGCCACGATTGACGGAGCAAAGGCGCTTCAGATGGAACACATCGTTGGATCAGTAGAAGCGGGAAAAAAGGCTGACCTCACGCTGATAGACCTTAGGGCCCCCAACATGGTACCGGTCCACGACGTCGTTAAGCAGATTGTGTGCTCAGGGTCACCTTCCAACGTTGACACGGTAATAATAGATGGAGAGATTGTTTTGCAGGACAGACGGTTCACGCGACTGGACGAGACCGCGATAGTTGCAGAGGCTCAGCGAAGAGCAACAGAGCTAGTCGATCGTATGAAACAGTAGTACAAGACAGATATTCGATTCAAGAAGAGTGGGAAAAAGAAAGGGGCGGGAGAGGTACAGGTGGTTTTAAGCTGGCGGAATTTCTTTGAACGCCATCTCGACAGGAATTCCTTTTCTCTTCCTGTATAGCGAAGCGATGAAGTAGAGTGCTAGACCTATGATGGCTGCGGCGACGTATATCATGACCGAGTCTTGCCACGGGCCGAGTCCCAGGCTCGGGTAGCTAAGGTAGAGGTAGGCGTTGAATCCGCACACAATCACTGCAACAATGCCGGCCAATGAAGGCAAAGGTCCCACCTTGAGATCTCTTATTGGAGATGCTTGGTAGACGTCTTTCTTCCTCCAGGGGAAGAAAATTGCTGTGATTGCTGTCAAGGCGACGTTTCCAACCCAGATGTACATGCTGCTCGCGGCGAGTACTGGGAATACATATGATGGCTGGAATGTAAGGCCTGCAAGAGTTAACCAGTAGAGCACACAACTGAACACTGTGGCGTAGACGGGTGTGTGGTATTTCTGGCTCACTCTACCCAAAACTGATGGGGCGAGTCTATCGAAGGACCAAGAGAAGATGTACCTTGAGGAGAGCATCATCGCAGGTATCATAACGACCACCGGCCAGAACATGAAGGTCACAGCAACGATGAACTGAATCACAGGATTTCCGTAGAGGATGGCCATCAGGAAGTTCGTGTATGGCGGTATAGGTAGTGGGTATTGGACTGGTCCCATTGGCGGTGGGTTGCTGTAGATGAAGAATATGGAGGCCAGGAAATTGTATCCGACGACGTTGAAAAGCACGAAGAGTCCCAATGCTATCAACAGACCGTTGAAGATTGTGGGACCGATCATGATTCCCAGCTGTCTCTTTGCACTGTCTGCTTTCTTGACTTCACCTGCCATGAAAGATGAGAAGAATCCCCAACATGTTGAGGATGTCCCTATTGCAATCATGCCCGTTGTCATTGCAGGATCGTAGGCCTTGGGTAGGGATAGATTCGCTTGATTCATGAACCATTGGTATGAATTCGATGAACTCGTGTACTGATTCATGAGCGTGTTGAAGTGCGTAATGAAAGCCTCTCGACTGGAAAATGCGAGCCCTGCAACACCAATCACCAGTCCGAAGACGCGACGCAGCGGAACAATCTAAGATGATCCCACGGTAGGCACTACAAGTCATGAACAAGTAACGAACATACATACTGCCTCAAAGGCCAGAATTTTGAGATATCGCAAGAATTTTGCAGAACTTTGCAATCTGCCGTGAAACTCAACCAGAACCGACTTTAACCTCGATTTCGCTCGGATTGGTGTTGCATTTTTCGTCGTCAGGGCATGAAGTCACGCCAACAACAACATCGCGTAAAGCTTCGAGCTCCCCATAGTCTCCAGCTGCGGCCTTGGAAGGAAGTAATTCTAAGTCATTGATTTCTGCGAAAAATGACGCCATTGCAGGGAGATGCGCTCGTTCAATGTTGAAAAGTCTAGATAAAATGTCTCTGCAGCCCAATCGGCCATCGCTGTAAATCTCTCTCCAGCATCCGGGGAACATGACATCCATCCCCACTGAAGATTTCTTCTTGACGATTCGCAGAACTGGATTCACGTTTCCATCAACGAGCACGTCTCCTTCCTCTAGACTCGTTACGAGTTTGGGGGCACTGTAGCGCCGCCAGCCGTTGAAGTTTCTGGTCATCGCCTGATCAAAACCTAGGAAGGTCAGGTCTGAGGCCTGCCCGCCGTTTACGGTTTTGACCATTATATGGTCTCGTTTCCTGCACTCGACGAGCACGCCTTCTCCATGCTTTATGAGGTGTCGCTGCAAGTCTACTATTCTCGTCTGAAGCGAAGGTGTACCAGAGTTGATAGACATTTGCTTTCAATTTGATGGATGAAAAGCATGGTTATGGGCTTTATATTTCACCAAAGAAGAGCGTCACATTGTACGATAACCGCGAAAGCGAATTGAGCATGATTCTGCATGGTGGATCTACTAGTCAAGAATGGTTTCGTAATGACTGTTGATGAAAGACACAGTCAATACAGAGACGGATGTGTAGTCGTGGATGACGGTCTGATCATCGATGTTGGGGAGTCGGACCGAGTTTGTCGGGAGTATGAAGCTGAACGTGTGATTGACGCGCGTGATATGGCGGTTCTACCCGGATTCGTGAACGCTCATGTCCACACCTCTGAAAAGCTAGTCCCAGGTCTCGCCGATGACTTAGACCTGTACGAATGGGGTCAGAAGGTGATTAATCCCATGATGTTGAATCAATCCAACGAGGATTGTTACTGGGCCTCACTCCTCGGCCAAGTCGAGATGATAAAATCCGGAATCACTTGTTACGCTGACTTGTTTTCTAGCCCGAACAAGGATTTGCTCCAAGTGCTCGTTAGCACGGTTGAGAAATCTGGAATGCGTGCAGTTATTGCGAGGGAGAACTACAACAAAGAAGCCCTTCCAGACGAATGGCGATTGTCAGTTCCCGACGAAATGACGGAAAACATGATTGAGGAGACCACTAGATATGTCAAGACTCAGAAGGGGCAGCCGAGCAGGATTTCTGTGAGATTCGGTCTAGGAGGCGTATGTTACGCTTTTCCTTCTTTGATCTCTAGAGTTCGGGCGCGAGCCACGGAATTAGGGATTGGAATACACGTTCACATTTCCGAAAGCATAGATGAAATTCGATTTCTGAAACGCCAAAAAAACAAAACCCCCGTGAGATACGCGTATGAGCAAGGCTTACTGGGACCTGACGTTCTGGGAGCACATTGCATTTGGTTAGATCATGAGGAAATAGATATCCTGCGAAGGACAGGGACAAAGGTGGCCTACAACCCCGTTTCAAACATGAAGTTGGCTGACGGTGTCGCTCCTGTGAACAGAATGATTGAGAAGGGCGTCACAGTGGGTTTGGGAACCGATGGTGCTGCGAGCAACGACAACTTCGATATGTTTGCTTGCATGAAGATGGGATCTTACCTCCAGAAGGTCCATCATCTGAATCCAGCATTGCTTAGTTCACAGAGGATACTGGAGATGGCGACGATAGACGGCGCGAGGGCGTTGCAGATGGAAGATAGGATAGGGTCGATCGAGCGTGGGAAGAAAGCAGACCTAATGCTGGTGAGCCTGAACGCCCCCAACATTGTCCCAGTCCACGATCTGGCCAAGCAACTAGTCTGTTCGGGAAGCCCGGAGAATGTGGACACTGTAATAATCGATGGGGACATAGTCTTGGAGGGGAGACGATTTACGAAGCTAGATGAAGCCAGAACGATCAAAGAATCCAAGGTCAGGGCGGAGAAAGTTGTTAAACGCATGTACTCGTAGCCGAGTAAAGAAAAAAGGGTGTGACGGGTTCATGCTGGCGGGATCTCTTTGAACGCCAAGTCCATCGGGATGCCTTTCCGTTTTCTGTATTCCACAGCGATGTAGTATAGTCCCAGCCCTATGATTGCTGCGCTAACAAAGATGTAGAGCGCGTTCTGCCACGGACCCAAACCGAGTGCTGGGATAGTCAGGTACAGATATGATGCAAATATTGACGTCCCCACGGCTAAGACGCCTGCAATCGACAGAAACGGTATTGGTCCCACCTTGAGGTTCTTTATCGGAGATGCTTCGTAAACCTGCTTCTTGTGATACGGGAAGAAGATTGCTGTAATCGATGTTAGACCCACATTTCCGACGAAAATATACATGCTACTAGCTGCCAACACCGGAAACACTAGATCCGGTCGAAGGGCTATGCAGAGAAGGGCCAACCAGTAGAGAAGACATGTGACGATCGTAGCATTGAACGGCGTATGATACTTCGGGTTGACCTTGGCGAGAATGCTTGGGGCAAGTCTATCGAAAGACCAAGAGAATATGTACCTTGAGGAAAGTGTCATCGCAGGGATTAGTATGACAAAAGGCCATACTGCGAATGTGGTTGCGATGATGAATTGTATCACGGGGTTTCCGTAGAGTATGGCCATCAAGAAGTTGGGGTAGGGTGGGATTGGAAGCGGATACTTGTCCGGTGCGACGGTTTGAATCCAGAATGCGGCGGCTAGGAAGTTATATCCTATTACCTTGAAGAGAACGTACAAGCCCCCCATCAACAAGACGCCGTTGAGTATCGTTGGGCCGACCATGATGCCCAATTGTCTCTTGGCGTTGTCAGCCTTTTTTATCTCGCCCGCCATGAAGGAGGAGAAGAATCCCCAACCAACGCATGATATTCCGATGGCAATCATCCCAAAAGTCGCTGTGGGATTGTAGCCTGCAGATAACGATAGCCCAGTCGCTTTCGCTTCGTCTATGAACCACTGATACGAATTTGATGACCCGGTGTATTGGCTCATCATAGAATTGAAGCGAGCGATGAAGACGGCGTTACTTGAAAACGCGAGTCCTCCAACGGCTATTGCAAGGCCTATCAAGCCGATTATGAAGAAGACGTCGTTCAGCCTGAACATGAACTTTACACCGAGCGTCGTGATAATCCCCAGAACCACGATGAGTATCGTGCCGAGGACGAGCCCTCCCATCGGGCTCGCCGCCCACGTCGCCGCGCTCACTAGATTTGGACTGTTGAAGGAGAACCCTAAGACCGCTAAGGGCGCGTACACACAAATCGTTCCAAACCAGTAGAGAATCAGGCCGAACACTATCGCCTCGAAGAAGAGAAAGTTTGTGCTCGCCATGAACCCTATTGCTGGATGCAGAGATCTGCTGAGGAATACGTAGTCGCCGCCAGATCTCGGATATACCGAAGAGAACAGTGCGTACACTGAGACGTAAAATATGGACAGAATCGTTCCTATTGCTACCGCAGTGATTAGGTCGCCGCCCGGAAGGGCATACAACGCCCAATAGACACTGTACGCTATGTTCAACCCTAGCGGGCCAGATATGGTAGTGTTTGCAATTGCGGCATCGAAGAAGTTTAGATCTCTTATTAGTCCACTCGCTTTCCTGACAAAGACTTTTTCAGTCGTAGCTTCAATTCTCCGCGAAATTGATGCCGCCTCACTGCTAATAAGACTTTGGACAGTTCACTTGCATAACTATACATATAGTATACATATACTATTGAGTATAACTACGGGACTTATTCTCATTATCTAAGGGATAAGTATGAAATCGAACGCCCCATCCACTATATCTCGTGACTCCTATGCCGCAAGCAAATGACCTGCAAGAACTGATTGAGAAGGATGCGCGATATGTCGCTCAGATACTTCCCGGTAACAAGCGACCCATGGTCATGGAGGAAGGCCACGGAATCTACGTGAAAGACAGCTTGGGGAAAGATTACCTCGATTGTACCGCTGGAATCTCCGTAAATAACCTGGGCCACAGTCACCCCAAAATACTAGAAGCCATTCGCACGCAATCCCAAAAGATTCTACACACATACCCATTTGGAAATTTCATCTGCAGACCACAAGTCGAATTAGCAGAATTACTCGCCAAGATTACACCGGGACGATTATCAAGGAGCTTCTTCGTAAACAGTGGAACTGAAGCCGTCGAAGGCTCCCTGAAACTGTCAAGAAAATACACTATGAAGAAGGTACTGATTTCATGTGAAAAGGCGTTTCACGGAAGAACATTCGGTTCAGCGAGCGTGACTTGGAAGGAGATTTACCGAAAGCCCTTCGAACCCTTGCTCCCTGGCACGCAGTTTGTTCACTTTGGAGACGCTGACGCACTAGAACATGCGATGACGGACGACACTGCGGCTTTCATTGTCGAACCCGTGCAAGGAGAGGCCGGGTTCATCGTTCCTCCCGACGACTACCTACCCAGAGTCAGAGAAATCTGCTCCGACCATGGTGCCCTACTTATCTTAGATGAGATTCAGACAGCCTTCGGGAGAACTGGGAAGATGTTCGCCTGCCAACATTGGGGAGTAACACCAGACATCATGGCAGTAGCAAAGGCGATAACATGTGGAGGCGTTCCGATGGGTGCCTTCATCTCAACCCCAGAAATAATGGATGCGTTCAGATGGCCGCCCCTCTCTCACACGACAACTTACGGTGGCCACGCCCTCGCATGTGCAGTTGCAAAGGCAGCCATAGAGGTGACGATCGCTGAAAAGCTGCCTGAACAGGCTGCCGAGAAAGGTGCCTACTTCAAGAAAAGACTGGTAGAGCTACAGAACGAGTTTCCAAACCTCATAAAGGAAATACGAGGGCTAGGCCTCATGTTGGGCATCGCCTTCAGAGATACAGGTGTTGCAGACTCCTTCGTAGATGGATGCTTTGAGAAGGGCGTCATCGTCATTTGGACCATAAACTCAGCAAATGCAATACGAATATCGCCACCACTAATCATAACGCGAGAACAGATCGACGAAGCAGTGTCAAGGTTCAGGCTGGTGCTGAAAGGCATTCGTTAGCTAAGCAAGAAAAGGAAAACTTAGCCTGAAGTAAACACGTAGTCCTTGAAGCCTTTCTCGTGAAGATCCACTATTATTCCCCTCAGCACACCCTCCGAGTATTCACTCCCCGCATTCAGACACAAGGTTCTACCAATTTTCGCACTCCCTTTGGATTCGTGAATGTGCCCGTGGAGCCCTAGTAGGGGTTGATACTTCTCAATAGCCTTTCTCACCGCCGTTGAGCCCACATGATCCATCTTGAGCCCCCCTCGCTCCACGACAGGCCGTAAGGTGGCATCTAGTTTCGGCGCAACATCCAATTCAGTATCCACCGGAGGGCAGTGCAAAGCGAAAATAGCATTCTTTGTGTTTTTCACACGAGAGGCCATGTCCTCTATTCGTTTCTCTAGGTCACTCTCCTCTATGTCTCTGGGACACTTCCAAGGGGTCATGTTGGCGTACCCAGTTGCAATCATCTCATGATGCGGATCAATCTCCGTGACCTTTCCCTCTGGATTGACCGCGAACTCTGACTTCTCAAGAATAGCATCAATTTCGTGGCGATCGTCATTGCCTGGAACTATGTAGACCTTTATCCCTGTTCCCTTCAACTTCTCCCCAATAATCCCCAGCCATCGACCCAAAGTTTCGTTCATTAGTCTCGAAAATAGTGCGTCAACCTTGGCAGGGTCCGCGTTCAGTTCTTCCATTTCTTTCTGGGTCGTTCTGTATGGATAGTATCCTGAATCTCTTATCATCTTCTCGAGCTTTAGTGCCTCTTCCTCGTTCTTCAGAATATTGTCTAGTCCCTGAAAATTCGCCGTGCGAGTTCCATCGGGCATCTTGACGAGTGGCACTATCATCTTGCCAGTTATGTCTCCACCAAATACAATCACGTCTGCCTTGTAGAACTTGCCCGCACTAACGAACTTCAAGAAGCAAAGTTCTGAGCCATGAATATCAGTCGTGAAATAGAGTCTAGTATTGACCAATTGCAGACTCCCCCACGCGCGCAGACGTTGAGCGCATATTAGCCTTTCGAACCTTCAATCCTTACAATCTATAAGTTAGGGACTCCTTGACTCATTGTTTCCCAAGGAAAAAACTGCAGAGAAATAACGCGTAGAGGAAATCCGGAGAAACATTCGATTCGAGATTCTCAGATTTCATTTTGACAAGAATCACTTATATATCGTATTCCTGTGAAGTCGTCGCGTGGAATTCTAATGCCGAAATACACGCCCCAAGACATGATTAGCGACAAGGGATACTTGGGTATGCTTTGGGACGTCGGGCTAAGAGTAAAACCTGACGAAAACCTTGGAAAGTACGCGATCGTATGGCGAGATGAGTTCGGCGAGAAGGGAAAACTTGCCGTAGACTACCTCAAGGATGCTAGGATGGTCCAAGACTTCAGGGGAAATACGACGTGGACGGGACTCTATGATGGAATCAGAGTCACAGTGGCAGCGACCAATTGGGGTTCGGCCGCTGCTGCAGTTGCAGTAGAAGAACTTGCTAATGCAGGAGTTGAAACGTTCATAAGATTCGGAACATGCGGATCCCTTCATAATTGGCTAAATCTCAATGACTTGGTCATAAGTGAGGGATTCGTCAGGGCAGACGGTGCGTCAGCCGAATACATACCTCTCGAATACCCGGCAATCTGCAACCTGGAAGTTACAAGGGCATTGGTTGACTCTGCCGAGAAACTCGGAGAGAAATATCACTTGGGGATCCTAAGAACTCACGATTCATACTACGTTGAAACCAACGCCGCGCTGAGCGACCCAACTGGAGGCGCTGGGCCAAGAGCAATGTCCCACGTCGACAAGAGAATTGCGAGGACGTCGATATACGCCAAGGCGGGAGTACTTGCTGTGGACAACGAAGGAGCAGCGACTGTTGTGCCTGCGAGGCTTCGAGGACTCAAGAGTGGCTCCTTCCATTGCGTCACTGGCAACATGGCTACCAATGAAGAAGTTATCCCGCGAGACTGTGAACAGCGAATCAAATCATTATTCAAAGTCGGATTTGAAGCAATCAAGAAACTCGAAAATAGGAAATGAGCGGCGGAACTAGCCGCCTCTCCCACCTTTCGCCACCAACGCAGAACCCGGAGGCGCGAACCTATTGAAGGCTGCAGTTTTCTATGGACCAAGGAACATTAGACTTGAAGAACGTGCGAAACCTAAACTCGCAGACGATTCGATTTCGATAAGAGTGAAATGGAGCAGCCTTTGCGGAACGGACAACCACATATACCGTGGAAACTTCGACGTGAAGACCCCGCTAATTCTCGGACATGATTTCTCAGGAACTGTGGACGAGGTTGGGAGCAAGGTCACTAGACTATCTGTCGGAGACAAGGTTGTTGCTGAGCCGATTAGGTATTGCGGAACTTGCCCCACTTGCTTGAAGGGTAGGTACACCATTTGCGAGAACAGAGCAATCATGGGGATACAGATCGACGGCTCCCTAGCTAAGTATGTAGTCGCTCCTGAGAAAAACGTCTTCGCGATACCAAACGGTGTTTCATTCCAAGAAGCAGCAACCATGGAGCCCGCCGCTGTGGCCCTCCATTCAATGGACTATGCAAAACCTGTGGCCGGCGAAACTGTGGTAATACTAGGGCAGGGACCAATTGGGCTTCTGCACACGCAGGTGGCCAGAATTTCGGGATTGACTGTAACAGCGGTAGACATCCTAGACCATCGCTTGGAGCTCGCGAAGAAGCTTGGGGCGGATTATGCGATAAACCCTTCCAAAGAAGACCTAGTGGGGAAAGTCAGATCCTTCACTAATAGAGGAGCCGACATCATTATCGATACAAGCGGATCGGTCAAGACGACTGAAATCACACCGTTCCTAGCCAGTCCTGCAGGCAGAATCATTGTCGTGGGCTCGTCCAAGGAGTTGATGACCCACGGTCCACCAGCAGAGATGATTTTGACTAAAGAACTGTCCATATACGGGGTCGCAGGAGCGCCTCTAAAGTATCCAAGGGCACTCGCGTTAGTTGGGAATAAGAAGCTTGACGTTAAGACGCTGATTACTCATAGAATCAAGCTTTCGATGATAAATGAGGCTTTCAGACTGTTCGACGATCCCAGAATGATTAAGACTTTAGTTGAGTCCTCTGGCTGAGCTGTCGGTCAGGCTGGGTGGTCGGACTAGGCCCTCGTATTCTGCGAAAGGCTTCCTGCATCAGAAAGGCGTGCCGCTGCCGACATAGCACTTGATTTGATTTTGCTCGAAAATTCTGGCCACATGCATCATTTTGTCGTCCAAGGGAGCGGTGACGCTCCTGTACTTGTATTCCCAACCAAGCTGCTCGTACTTGGTTGTCCCTAACCTGTGAAAAGGAAGTAGGTTCACCTCCTTTTTCCTAATCTTCTTCATGAAAGTAGCCGTAGCTTTCATGTTCTCATCAGAGTCATTGAAACCAGGCACTACTGGAATACGGACGACAATTCTCGAATCGTTCCTTTGTGCGATTATGCCCTCTATGTTCTTGAGAATTAGCTCGTTGGTAACGCCTGTTCCTTCTCTATGCTTTTCTGGATCCATGTGTTTGATGTCAACGAAAACCCAATCAGCATAATTCAACGCTCTCTCCAAAATCTTTGGAGAAACATGCGCGCATGTCTCTATGGCTGTGTGAACGTAGGAATTGTAGAGCCTCTCAAGCATGGCAGTAGTGAATTCAGGTTGGGCTAGAGGTTCGCCGCCACCGAACGTGACGCCGCCTCCTTGTCCCCAATAGGCCCTGTCTCTGGTCACGATCTCCATGGCTTCCTCTACGGTGACATCGCGGCCGACGACCCGTAGTGCTCCGTTGTAACAGCTGTTCACGCAGCTGAATTGGTGGCATTTTTCGCATTTTGACCAATCGAGGGTGATGGAATCTGCATTATTCGCCTTGCTGATAGCCCCGACGGGGCATGCTCCCACGCAGCTGTAGGTTTCTGCCTTGCATTTCCTTTGACTGTACATCAACTGAGGTTTGAACGATTGCCCTTCAGGGTTACAGCACCAGCTGCACTTGAGCGGGCACCCCTTCATGAAAAAGAGTGTTCTGCATCCGGGTCCGTCATGAACAGAGAAGCCCTGAACATCAAAAACAAGACCCCTCAGACTATGTGCCATGTTCGCTACGGACCCAGACCGTTCTTTGTAATCGACTTCACTCCCGGTCGTGTCGGGTTTTGGGCTCAGACTTCCACTCGAATATTTCGCATGTTCGTGTTCTGAGTTCGGGGAATGTCACGGTTATTCCTTTGCAGAGGCCCAGGGCATCAGTTTTGCTCGTGTAATTTGCGCAGAACTTACATTTCTTGGTTGGGACGCATTCAGTGCATGCATTTTCGTCTGTCAGAACGGAGCGCTTGTTGAGGTGACAGATTCCCTTGAAGACGTCTACTGGGGTGAAATAGTCGCAGTCGCCACATTTCGAAACTTGGAGTTGTGTCAGCATTTACATCAGCTCTTCGTATTCGGTTCGTGCGATGATCTCGTCCTGAATGGGTTTAGGAAGCTCTACCCAGTAATGGGTGAACCCGGCTACTCTGACGAGGAGGTCTCTGTAGTTTTCAGGATGAGCCTGGGCCTCCCTGAGCATCCTGGTGTCGACCACATTGAACTGAATATGAAAGCCTCCCTTCCTCATGTATCCTCTAATCAGTTCGAGGAGTTTTCTTGCTCCTTCCCTTCCTCGAATTGCTGATGGATGTACCTTGAGATTCATCTGTGTGCACTGAGATTCAGAATGGTCGAAGCATGTGGCAGAGTTGAACAGGGCGTAGGGTCCATTGAGATCTGTACCGGGATAAGCGGATAAGGAAGCGTCAGCGTATGTGGTGCCGTGCAATCGTCCGTCAGGTGTGGCAATCGCTGCGGCTCCCATCGGACCATGAGTTGACACGGAAAGTTGAAGCGCATACAGTGGTTTGCCGTACAGGGATTTGTACTCGTGCGGGACCGAGCAGTAGAATTGCTCGAACGTCTTCAGGATTTCATCTGCGAAGGCATCATCGTTTCCATATTTTGGTGCATTCAAACACCGGTAATGGGTCTCATTCCATTCTTGTGAAATTCTCTCTTGTTCCAGAAGTGAGTACGAGCCTACTTCTTCCGCGGTCTTGTACCCGAAATTACTGCGCAGTGCTTCTTTCAAATGATCGAGTGTCATCGATTTGTCTGTGTAAACGTTCTTTTTCAGCGAAGCCAGCGAGTTAACCAAGTTCATTCCGCCACAGATGTTGACGCTGAAGGTTCTGTTGTACCTGGACCCCAGCATCCCGATATGCATGCCTTTGTCGAGGCAATCGGGTTTCAATATTGAGTTGACTAATGGTGGGGTTAGTTTTCTCCAGATATCATGCTGGACATTGTTGCAGCGTATGAGGACGTCCATGATTCTTCTGAAATAGGCCTTGTATGCATCCCAGACTTCCTCGTAAGTCTCCAACTTGTAGCCGTGTGGCGGCAACACACGTCTACCTGTCCTCTGGTCAACTCCATCAAAGAGCACTAGCTCAAGGATCTTTGGAAGGTTTAGGAAGTGGACTCCCACATCGGTTGCCGGTGCTGCCCCGCCTCTGGGAATAGTGTACTTCTTCCCGTTCAGTTCTAAGTCGACCCAAGTGCAGGCAGATGTCTGCAGGCAACCGCCTATAGCGACAGCCCTCGCTTCCTCCAGAGTCATTCCTTCTGGTCCGAAGTTCTTAAGGAGGAATTCTGTGGCAATTCGGTTGTTGACCCACGCAGGATAACCTGTCCCCGTCTTATTGCACTCAATGGCTTTCATGAGGAACTCTTCAGGCAATACCTCATCGTAGAGCAAGGTGAAGGTAGGTTGCGGGGTTTCGCAGGTGATACCAGATTCTATCATTAGCATTTCAAGTTCGTTTGCGGCGCTTTGACCGTCTTTTGTTAAGCCTCCCAAACTGACGTTGTTGAAGGTGCTTCCTGACTGTATTCCCTCAATGACGGATTTGGGTCCGAACAGGTCGATTTCGGTGAATTTCATTCTCATGCATTCTAGA
Organism: Bathyarchaeia archaeon; assembly: GCA_049513715.1. GTDB lineage: Archaea > Thermoproteota > Bathyarchaeia > 40CM-2-53-6 > 40CM-2-53-6 > FEN-987. The sequence goes on from JBEKVV010000003.1 coordinate 359,516, forward strand.
AGCTCCATGGTTCGGTCTTGATCAATTCTCCCCGCGTCGACATCTTCCTTCCACCAAGGGTAGAGGACCTGCCCCAGCCTGCCCGGCGCTAAGCCAGAAAAATTGTCTTCGTTCAATACAGCGATGTGGAAAGTCCAGCACAACTGCAATGCCTCACGGAACGTCCGGGGCGGCTTTGATGATACCCATTTCAGGATATCACGAATCTCTTCGTACTCTCTTCTCTGCTCCGGGTCCTTCTCTGTCCTCGCTAGTCTCTGCGCCTCGTCTGCAAAGTTGAGGATCCATTTCTTGATACCTTCGAGGATGATTGTTGCGGCTTTGTAGAAGTATAGGCGGTCCATTCCGTTTATTCCGTCATTCCCCGGATCGCCGCCGACTTCTGCCATCTTCTTCCTGCAAATCTCGATGATGCCGTCGATTCCGAATTGCAGGGGGTAGTAGTAGCTGATCACTTCCCTTCCTTGTGGTAATGTGTATCCTGAATCGTACATGCAGACTAAGCTGCGCATTATCGCTTCTTTTTCGTCGTACCCCTGAACCAGCTGCTCATACTGATGCGAAACATCTTCGACGGACTTGTCATCCCACATCGTGCTGATTTCTTTGAGGATTGGGAATTCCTCTTTTCTTAAACCGAATTTTCCTGCAATCGGAATTACGTTTCCAGTTGCGATGGTTACGTTGCCCCCGCCCTTCGCCACCTTTACTACTTCTTCAGCCGCCAGACCTCTCTTCTTAGCTTCCTCGTACCTCTTCTCAGTCTCGATAAGATAGGTTTGCGACAGCCATGGCATGGGGAAGGACCCTCTCAAGTAAACAGTCCTCTCCATCACGAGCAGCTCTCCCTGGAAGATGCTTGGCGTTAGGTGGGAGTATGCGTAACTGAGAGCCTTTGCCCTCCTGACTAGTGGAATCTCACCTTCAAGTTCATTCCATCTCCTCGTATACCAGTAAGGGAACTCAACGCTCGCTGAAGACTTTGTCTGGAGATAGCGGTCTCTGATGTTTCTGGCACGAAGGGTCGGTTGCTTCTTGGTTTCGCGCGACCCGATTTGCTCGGAAGCCTGTTTTCCGTATTGAAAGGATAGTTTGAGGCCTCTGCTCACTTTACTCTCCGCAAGTCTTTCATGCGTTTCCTTTTGCTTTGTTTCCTCTAACATTCCAATCACGTTCTAATTCAGCAATATTCGGTCTTTCCTTCATTTAGGGCGGCCAGCACTTTGGCCGGTGATATTGGCAAGGACCTGAATCTGATGCCTATTGCGTCTTTTATCGCATTAGCTATGACTGGTGCCACCGGGTGCAATGATGCCTCGCTTATGCTCTTTCCTCCCACTCCAGATGGCTCGTTGGTTTCAACCAGTATTACTTGGGCTTCTGGCATGTCTGAGACTGTAGGAATCTTGTAGTCCGTTAGGTTTGAATTGAGAACCCGTCCTCGTTCATCGAACTTCACTTCTTCCATCAAGGTCTGGCCGATTCCCTGCCCAATCGCGCCATACACCTGTCCTTTCGCTCCAGCCGGGTAGATTGCCTTCCCCAGATCTTGGGCCGCGACGTATCGGGTTACGAACACTTGGCCGGTGAGCATGTCTACATCTACTTCTGCGAAATGTGCTCCGAATGGTGGTGGATTGTCGGGCGGTTCAGCTGCCAGCGAGACGACCAAGCTCTTGTTTAGATGGAATCTGGCAAACAGTCCAAGCTCTGAAAGAGGAAGGTGAACAGTGGGATCTTGTGTCGAGACCAGATGTTTGCCTTGAATCTTCAACGACTCGGGGTTCTTGTTCAGCATCTCTCCAGCTGCCTTAAGGACCTGTTCTCTCAGTTGTTCGCAGGCTGACTTTATGATACTACCAACAACATACGTCCCTCGACTGGCATGGATCGCGCCTTCGAAAAGGGTTGTATCTGTATTGCCAGTCTCAAGGTCGATCATGTCGGCGTCGGTTCCGAGTGTTTCTTGCGCAATATTGCGATATACAGTGTGTTGGCCGCATCCCATGTCTATCGCGGCAGTTAGCACGATGAACTTTCCATCCTCATTGAACTTCACGGTCACGCCAGAATGCTCAATTATCTTTTCCACCGTTGACTTGGTTCCAGTTCCCGATCCTCTTATGGTCTGAAAAGCGACGCCCCTACCTCTTCTCCTGTTTGGATCAAGTGGCTGCTGAATCGGTTTACCCCATCCGAATGCTTCGCCTGCTCTTCTCGCCGATTCTTCCAGCCCACAAGAGTTAATCGTGTAGCCACTTCGGGGGTTCACGTCGCCAAGTTTGAATGAATTCTTGAGCCTGAATTCGATTTGGTCAAAACCCATTTTGTCTGCGATATCGGTCATCTGGCTTTCTATAGCGAAGGCACATTGTGCGCCACCGTATCCTCTCATCGCTCCCGGAGAGTACGTGTTGGTGTAAGTTGCATAGGCTTCGAAAAGGCGGTGGGGAGCATTGTAAGCCGCATCAAAGTACATACCTCCAACGATTGCAACGCTTGGCCCATGCGTCGCGTAGGCTCCTGTGTTGGCAACACATTTGCAGTAACGAGCAGTGATCGTTCCATCCTTCTTGACTCCTGTCTTAATCGTCAGGCGCATGTCATGCCGCGAGGTCGTGACGAAGACCTCAGATCTGTTAAGCCCAAGCCTCACAGGCTTCCGAGCCTTCCCCGCGAGAAGGGCGCAAATCGGTTCAACATCGCTCATCTGCAGTTTTGATCCGAAAGAACCTCCCAGGTATGTGTTGTGGACCCTTATCGTAGAGACCGGGAGAGCTAGAGCTTCAGACAGGCGTTCCCTCAGAAGGAATATACTCTGGGTTGATGACCAAATGTTCAGCTTCCCTTTCTCATCCCAGTGAGCGATCGCACAATGGGCCTCAAGCGGAACTTGGTTCTGCCTCTGCGTTCTGTATTCGTCCTCAAAAATCTCATCAGCGAGTCGAAAACCTTCGTCGATGTTACCATAGCGTATGCTCATGGGGTTGCCGCCCTTGGCATCCCATGCCTCGGCGACATTCGACTTCAACTCAGTCCTTACTTTTGGTGCGCCTGGTTTGAGTGCTTCAACTGGGTCTGTAACATACGGTAAGTTCTGATAATCGACATGGATTCTCTCTGTTGCCTCCTCAGCCAATTCCTGAGAAGTCGCTGCTACCGCCGCAATTGGTTCGCCGACGTAGCATACCTCCTTCCTCATAATCGATTTATCTTTGGGCAGAAGGCCGGCTTCGGGGTACGGGGCGTTGAAAATCGGGTTGTACCTCGTATCGGGCACGTCGGCAAATGTAACGATGGCCTTGACGCCTTCCAACTTCAAGGCCTCTGACGTGTCAATTGATTTTAGTATGGCATGGGGTTTGGTGCTTCTCAGAATCGCACCGTATAGCATCCCTGGAAGCTGCATGTCCGAGGTAAACTTCAGCTTTCCAGTTACCTTCTGAACAGCCTCAACTCTCGACAAAGGAACACCAATCTAATGAGCTAATTTCCGGCCCTAGGATATTGGTTTTCTACTAGTTATCTATGTTCTATTTTCTATTTCGTTAAGTATAATGGTCCGAGTAGATAGAAGGACCGTCTATGAGGGCAACAGTACCATTAGTTGACTATTACACTCCAAAGACAGTCGCGGAGACCGTGAGACTTCTCACGAAGCTGGAAAAAGCCAGCATTTTGGCTGGTGGGACGGATTATGTTCCTGCAACTAGGATGAAGGGATTCAGGCCGAAGAATCTAGTCTCATTGAAAAACCTCGGAAAGCACCTGCGCTATATTTCCTTCAAGAATGGGGTCATTAAGATTGGGGCCCTCACACGAATGAGGGATATAGAGAAATCGGAAGTAATACGGAAGCATGCGCCCCACCTTTACGAGGCAGCAGCGCAGGTGGGAGCCATCCCGATTAGGAACAGGGCTACGCTCGGAGGGAACCTATGTAACGCCAGTCCGGCCGCTGATACTGCTCCTCCATTGCTGACGCTGGACTCTGTCGTTGAGATTGTTGGACCTCGCAAGAAAAGAACCGTTTCCATCGACGACTTCTTTGTGGGCGTTGGAAAAACTGTATTGAAGAAGGGCGAGATTGTGAGCGGGATCTCGTTTCGACCGTGGAAGGGGGGCTTCGCATTCATGAAGATTGGGCGACGGCAGGGTGAGGATATTGCAGTAGCATCGGCAGCTGTTTCAATCAAGATGAAGGGCGAGAAGATTTCGGATGTGAAGATAGCTCTGGGAAGTGTTGCTCCAACACCCATTAGAGCACGTAAAGCAGAAGCCGACTTGTTTGGGAAAGAGCCAACCAAGGAAGCATTGGAATCTGCAGCCAGGAAAGCTGCGGAGGAATCTAGCCCCATAGATGATGTTAGAGCCAGCGCTGACTATCGTAGGAAAATGGTAAAAGTACTGGTAACATCGACTCTCTCACAGGCAGTTAAGAAAGCAAAGGGTGATTCATCATGAACATAGATCTCAAAATTAACGGTGAAACCGTTAGGCTGGACATACCGCCAAACGAAATTCTGCTGGACACACTGAGAACCAGAATTGGTTTGACCGGCACCAAAGATGTGTGCAGGACGGGAGATTGCGGGGCCTGCACTGTGCTGGTTGATGGTGAAGCCGTACACTCATGCTTGGTATTGACAGTCGAAGTCCATGGATCCAGAATTCTTACGGTGGAGGGACTTGCCGAGAACGACAAGCTCCACCCATTGCAGCAGGCGTTTATTGAAGAAGACGCCACACACTGCGGGTACTGCACACCAGGAATTTTGATGGCTGGCGTGGCGTTGCTTAATGAAAACAGCAACCCCAACCGTAGCGACGTTGAGGAGGCATTGAAAGGAAACCTATGCCGGTGCGGGACCTACTATGACGCAGTAAACGCCATTCTGAAGGCTAGCCAGAAGATTGGAAAGAGCAAATCGAAGACTCACTGAAGATCACCTAACTGCATTACATTCCTTCTTGTAATCCAATTTACAGAGTCCCAGCAAATGGCAGATTTGATTCTGAAGAATGGAAAACTCGTCCTACCTTCCGGCGTAATGGAGGGGGGTGTTTCAATCGCGGATGGAGTCATAGAGAAAATCGCGAAGGATGCAAATCTCCCAAAGGGTGACAAGGAAATCGATCTGCAGGGCAAATTGGTTCTCCCTGGAGCAGTTGATATCCACACGCATCCTGGGGGGAAACATCCACTCGGTGACGACTTCAAAACAGAGACTCCAGGCGCGTTGATGGGAGGCGTCACTACAATGGGCGGAATAGTCCGGGTTCCCAGAATGGGGCAACCGTTCAAAGAGGACACGGACCCCGCGGAGGTTGTGTCATGGTTTGACGTTTTTGAGTTGGGTAAGAGAACTGCTCAGACGAATTCTTGCGTCGACTTCTTCTTCATCTTCACTTTGAACTCGATGCAACACGCTGAGGAAATCCCCAAGTACGTTCGAGAGCTGGGTGTTGCAGCTTTCAAGTATCATGGAAACCTGAAGAACTTAGCAGACCACCCTATGGGACAAAAGTGGGCAAGGAGAATGGCGTTGCCTGCACCTTACGATGACAGTCTCGCCTTCCGCGCCATGGAACAGGTGGGAAAGACAAAGAAGGCGATTCTACTACTGCACTGTGAGAACTCAGAGATATCGAAGCTATTCAGAGAACGCGTGAGGTCGCAGGGAAGGGCGGATCCTGAAGCATGGACTGAAACTCTACCGGGCTTCTTGGAAGCTGAACACGTCAGGAGATACTCGTACCTTGCCAAAGCGACTGGCGCCCCAATTCATGTGGTGCACATAACTTCGCGCGAAGGCCTTGAGGAAACGTTTGAGGCGAAGAGCCAAGGAGTCAAACTAACGGTCGAGACTTGCCCGCAATACTTGATGGTAGACCCCGCGAAAGCGGGATACTTGGGCAAACTCAACCCTCCTCTCCGAAAACAGGAAGACCGAGAAGCACTCTGGAAAGGTGTGAAGGATGGGTGGGTCGATTCGATTGGGACGGACCATGTGGTGAGCAACAAATACGAAAAACTGGTTTGGGGAGACGGCGCACCTCCCGGAGGAGACCCTGCCTCAAACATATGGTTCACCGGTTCTGGAAGCGTAGGCACACAAACGATGCCCATAACGATGTTCTGGGAGGGTTACGGTAAAAGAGGGATGTCCCTCAGCAGATTGGTTGAACTAATCTCCACAAACCCCGCAAAAATTGTGAGAATATACCCGAAGAAGGGCGTCATTGAGACTGGCTCGGATGCCGACCTGATGATAATCGACCAGCAGAAAGAAGGTAAGATTACGGCCGAGTGGATCAAATCCTATGGAGATTTCACCCTCTTCGAAGGAATGACAGGGAAAGGATGGCCATACATGACTATCCTCAGGGGGCAAATCGCAATGCAGGAAGGAGACCTGCAGGTAAACCCAGGGTACGGCCAATTCGTGAGATGCGTATGACTACGATAATCAAGAACGCCGTAATCTACACTAACGACCCGTCTGTAGGAACAATCTGGGACGGAGCCGTCGTCGTTGACGGCCCCAAAATAGTTGCCGTTGGAAAAACGGAAGAAATCCTGCGAAAACATCCCACCAAGGATAATGTGATAGACGCAAAATGGAAACTCGTCATCCCAGGACTAATCGACGCACACATGCACCTTGATTCAGCTTACCTGCGGGGCCTCATTCCGCCAAAATGGATGGGATGGCTAACAACGTACTTTGGTTGGTACTTCGACATAATGACTGAGGAGGACTTCTACTATTCCAGCCTGTTCAGCATTGGAAAGAGACTCCTGACGGGCACAACCACCATTGTTGACTCAGGCCCTCTTCCTGGCTTCGAAAAAGCAGCCATACGGGCAGTCGAAGCCAGCGGTGCAAGAGCCAACTTGAACAGAATAACGATGGATGTCTACGATGAGGTCCTAGGAAAAGATGGCTTTTCCGGAAAACACAGAGAGGATACGGAGACGGCACTCAAGAATGGTCGCGAGTTCGTCCAGAAATACAAAGACCGCTTGGGCCGGGTCAAGACCGGGCTTTGCATGATGCAGGTCCCAACTTCAAGCGAGGAGTTAGGAAGAGGGGCACGAAAGATAGTAGATGAGTTTGGAGGTACATTACATACCCACGCGGGTGTGCATGGCGAGCTCCTTGAGAAGACCAAGAAACTTTATGGAATGACAGACATAGAGTACCTTGACAAAACGAATCTACTATGTGACAAATTGACGGCCGCGCATATGGGTTGGGTGACAGATGACGAGATAGCCCTTGTGGCCAAGAAGATGGTGAACGTTGCTCACTGCCCAACCTCCACAACGATCAATGGAAAGGGCATCTTGTCTAAGGGCAATATTGTGAAAATGGATCGATCGGGCGTCAACTTGGCACTGGGTACCGATGAATTAGATATCACAGATATCGTGAGGGTCATGTTTGCCGTATTGATTCACAGAGACGTATGGATGGACTCTACTCTCTTCCCCCTTGATAAGGTGCTAAACATGGCTACGGCTAATGGTGCCAAAGCAGTTGGAATGAGAGACAAACTCGGGAGTATCTCGCCAGGGAAGCTAGCAGACATGGTCCTCCTCGATCTCAAGAACCCCGATTTGCTGCCAGTCTATGACTATTCTTTGCTACCGAACCTGATAACTTCAGCATCAGGCTCTAGTGTTGACACAGTTCTTGTGAATGGGGAAGTTGTCGTAGAGAACAGGCGGATAAAGACTTTCGACATGGATAAGGTCTCGACGGAAGTGCAGCGGCGAGCAAAGAGATACGTAGAATCCGCCGTCGAAAGAGGAATGCATGCAAAAGGAGCCCAGCTCTCACCTCCCTACCCGTTGTAATCACCAAAAACCGAAACTCAACGTAGCCCGGCAAGAGACACTATTCGAGTGAAAGCTCGTGAAGACCGAGGAACCTGAGAAGAGTGTGCTGAGCAAGATCAAAAGCGAAGACGTGATCAGCCTTACCCAACAGCTTATCAGAATACCCAGCCACAGAAATTGTGAAGGACAGGAAAAACAAATCGCGGAGTTCATCGCGGACGCGTTAGAGACGATTGGCGCCGAAGTCTCGCTGCAAAGGGTCGTCAATGACCGATTCAATGTCATTGGAAAGATTTCGGGCGAGGCTGACGGTCACAGCTTAACTTTGACCGGCCATTTGGACACCGTGCCAGCGGGTAATATGGAAATAGAGCCCTTTGCCGGCACCATACGTGACGGCAAAATCTACGGGAGAGGGGCTTCAGACATGAAAGGCGCATTGGCAGCGATGATTTGTGCTCTGCGAGCAGTGAAGGAATCTCATGTGCACCTAAAAGGCGACCTAGTCTTCGTTGGCGCAATCGGAGAAGAAACAACAAGCGAAGGTACCACGTATCTCGTAAGAAATGGCCCGAAGACCGATTTTGCGATCAATGGCGAGCCAACCAATATGGACCTGGCGGTCGCGCACAAAGGCTCAGTACTCATTCAAATAACTGCAAGCGGGAAGGCCGCCCATTGTGACACACCCTGGCTCGGAATAAACGCCGTAGAAAAGATGAGCAAGATTGTTCAAACGATAGCAGACCGAGTACCAAACGAACTAAAACAGAAGACTCACAAGTACACCGGACCGCCGACAATCAACATAGCCTACATCAGTGGAGGCGAATGGCCCTACACAGTCGTACCGGACGAATGCAAAATAGTAATCATAACAGGACTCCTGCCAGAGGAAAAAAGAGAATCAATACCGTTACTGTATGAGAGAATTATTAAGGAATTGCAGACCCACGACCGCGAGCTTTGCGCAAAGGTCGACATCATACCTATTGAAACAATACCGGAGGGGTATAACCTGTCTTTTGAGATACCGGAATCTTCACCGATTGTCAAGTCGTTAAAGCATTGCGCGATGCGAGTACTTGGCACGGGGCCCAAATTGGTCGGCGTTCCTTACTGGTGCGACGCGTCGATTCTCTCCTATGCTGGCGTTCAGACAATCATTTTTGGTCCAGGTAATATCGGCGTCGCTCATTCATCGGTGGAATACGTTCCAGTGAAGGACCTGATTAACTCATCAAGAGTGTACGCTTTGTCAGCGCTCGATATATGTCAGCGCGATAGAAGCCCGATGAAGTGAGCTCTGCCCAAACCAGAGGCGTTTACACGTTCAGCTTAGGGAGCTCTAGAGCGCCAAGGTCTGTTCTTGAGGTTTGAAATACCCGAAATCTCCACGAGCTCATCCGCAGCGGCTCTGCCTTCGCCCAGAATTTCATCTTCATCAACCGTAATCAACCTCCTTCCCCTCATTAGGATTTGTCCGTCGACGATCGTCGTGTCTATGTTTTCGCTCGTGGCGCTGTAGACCAACGCTGAAACGGGGTTGTGGGCGGGTGCAGCGAAAGTTTTTGATAGGTCGATTAGAAACAAATCGGCCTTCTTTCCTGGTTCAATCGAGCCGACTTCATGCTCAAGTCGAAGAGCCCTGGCCCCGCCAATTGTCGCCATTTCAAGAACATCTTCTGCAGTAATGATTGTGGGGTTGCCAGGGTGAGCAACCTTGTGCAAAAGCGCCGTAACCTTAACTAACTGCAGCATGTCCTGGTTATTGTTGCTCGCTGCGCCGTCCACGCCCAAGCCGACGGTTATGCCTGATTTTAGCATTTTTGGGATAGGAGCTACTCCTGACGACAGGTACATGTTACTGGTGGCATTGTGGGACACCTTGGAGTCCGATTTCTTCATGATTCCAATGTCGTCATCGTCGAGATAGACGCAGTGAACCGCCAAGAAGTCAGGTCCGAGAAGTCCGATCCTGTCAAACAACTCCAGTTCCCTGCAATGAAAGCGGGACCTGCAGTTCTCAACCTCAAACGGTGTTTCTGCAACATGCATCGTTATCCCTATTTTCAATTCGTCTGCCAGTCTTCTGCAGCCTTTCAGTGCCTGCTCGGTGACACCCCAAATTGCAACTGGAGCGATCCAAACTCCCAGTCTCCCGTTGTGATTCGCTGCGAACTTGCGATGCATGCGTCGAATCTCGTTGAACGATTCATCTGAGTTGTGGATGATTTCGGAGGGCAAACCTACCTCAAGCCCAGTGTCGATGACTCCATGACCGACGATCCCTCGAATGCCTGATTCTTGAAACGCTAGAAGTACTGCCTCCGATAGTTCGGGAACGGGATGTGCGTACATGTAGTCCAACGTTGTGGTCGTGCCGGATTTGATGGCCTCAACGACTCCGAGAAGGGCGCTGGCGTGAACATGTTTATAGGTTAGTTTGCGGGAGCTCGGAACAATTATCGTCCTTATCCAGTCCGCTAAGACTCGATCATCGCCTAACCCTTTGAGCATGACTTGAAATAGATGGGTGTGGGTGTTGACAAACCCCGGGAACACGGTTTTCCCGTTTGCCTCTATCACTTCGTCGGCCCTTGGGTGGCTTTCAATAACCTCCCTAGTTGGGCCGACAGCGCGAATGCGATTGCCCTCAACGTAGACCGCGCCGTTCCTGATGATGTTTCGCTTCGGACTTACAGTAACGACTGAATCTGCATTTCTAATGAGTATGCTGGATGCCTTTAACGGTACTCAACTCTTCAAAGGATTCTTCTAGTTCCAAGTTATTTCTTGAATGGTTTGCCCAAGAACTCTGGAGCTGCTGCATGTCTTCCCGCTATTGCAAGAACGGCGATTACAAAGATGTAGGGCAGAGCGTTGAAGAATTGTGGAGGTAGCGGAACCTTGAGTGCTTGGAGAAGATAGTCAAGGGCCTGCATTCCACCAAAGAAAAAGCATCCAAGAGCAGTACGAAGTGGACGCCATTTGCCAAAATAGACTAGGCCGATGGCAATGAATCCAGTACCGGAAATAATTGGCGTCGCTGTATAGATCTTCACGAGCGCAATAGCGATGTACCCTCCTGACAAGGACGCAAGAATGCTGCCGACAATCACGCTCACGTACCTAACCAAGTTGACATTGGATCCCATAGCGTAGGCCGCGTGCGGATTTTCACCTGCCGCCACAATCCGCAAGCCAAGGGGAGTTTTGAACAAACAAAATACTACCACGATTAGGATGATAGCCGCATAGGTGAGGGCAGTCTGCGAGAACAAAGCTTCTCCAATGACAGGGATGTCGGCCAAGATCGGAATTCTGATATCCGGCATTCCCGAAACTTGAGGTTGCACGGAAGCGACTCCGAAGACCACCCGGTACAAAAAGAAAGTTATACCCAAACCCGCGAAGTAAACCCCCAGTCCAGCTAAGATCTGATCCTGCATTAGCGTTATCGTGAGCGGAGCTACGACGAGCCCCACAAGGGCGCCAGCTACGATTCCTCCTATGAGACCGAAGGCCAAACTGCCATTGAAGTAAACGATTGTAAACGACACAAAAGAGCCCAGAACCATGATGCCCTCTAAGCCCAGATTGATTATTCCTGCCCTTTCCACGATGACCTCACCAAGGGAACTCAGAAGAAGCGGTGTCGCGAACACGAGCGTTCCTGAAATCAAATAGGTTACGGCTTCAAACGCCACCAGAATCACCTGACTACAACACGGTAATTCACGAAGAATTCGAAAATCAGTAGAGTCAGTATCATTAACGCTTCTAGGAATGTGATAACGCCAATGGAAATTCCCGCCTGTTCCATGAATTGGGCGCCATTCAGCAGCCCGGCGAACCCAAGCGCCGCTGGAATGCAGTAGAGTGGATTCAACTTCGCCAGCAGGGCCACGACTATTGCTAAGAATCCGTACCCAGCCAATGACGAGCCCGAAAAGCCAAGCAAAAGGAAATGCTGTACACCACTAACTTCCATCATGCCTGCCAAGCCGCTCATGCCACCTGTTAGAAGTGAGGTCAGGACAACTGTCTTCGCAATGCTAATACCGCTATAGCGGGCTGCACGTATATTGTACCCTACAACTCTGATATTGTAACCGATACGTGTGTGCCAAAGCAAAAAGTAGAACACGAAGGCAAGAAGAAACGGTAAGACGACTCCAACATGGAGACGCGTGCCTGGTATCATGTTGGGAAGCTGTGCATTCAAGCCAAGGATCCGAGTCTCCGGGTATAGAGCGGCTGGGTCCTTCCAATTGTAGTAAAGCAGATACTCAAGAAAATACCCAGCGACGAAATTCGCGAGTATGGTAACAATAATCTCGTTTACGTTTAGGTAAGCCTTCAGCATTCCAGCTACAAGAGCAAATAACCCGCCAAAAATCACACCGAACAGTATCATTAATGGAATCAGTATTACCGCTGGCAGATTTGGAAGAGATAGCGCTACCCATGTCGCCCCGATCCCCCCAAAGATGAACTGCCCGTCTGCTCCGATGTTGTAGAAGCTCGCCCGAAAGGCGACAGAAAGTCCAACTGCGATGGCCAGCAAAGTGGAGCACTTGAGTAAGGTCTCAGATAATGAAGTCACATTGCCAACGGCGCCGTAAATCAGAAGGCCATACGCTTCTCGTACGTTGACGTGCAAGTACACCATTATGATCGTCGTTATTGCAAGCGAACTGGCCAGCGCCAGAATGGGTGTTAGCCCTCGAAGATATGGGCTCACGTCCCCTTTAGGCTGGATTTCGAAGCGTCTCTGCAAGTTTAGTGCCCAGTCTTGGAGCCTAACGTCATCATATACCCCAGAGTCTCGACAGGAGTGTTGGATGGCACTATGTCAACAATTCTTCCCTTATAGATGACTCCGATTCGAGTACCAAGCTCTCGAATCTCATCTAAATCCTCGCTTACCAATAGAATTGCAGAGCCCGTTTCGGAAACTGCTCTTAGTCTTGAACGTATGCGGGCCGTTGCGGCCGCATCGAGACCGTGCGTGGGATTAACCGCGATCAGAAAGTTAGTGTCTTTCTTCAATTCGCGCCCAACAACCATTTTCTGGATATTTCCGCCAGAGAGAGTTTTGACTTCGCTGCGGACACTGCTGGCCTTGATGTTGAATTGGTCCACAAGATCCTTTGCGAAGCCGAGTATACGGCCAACTTGCAATTGGCCCATGCGAGTGGTAAATTTCCCAATTTCCAGATAGCCCATAACTGCGTTTTCATATAGACGCATATCAACAACGGCACCGGTCGCCATGTCTTCAGGAATAAAGGCTAACCCTTCTTTGAGCCGTGTCGTGACAGAGGCGTTGGTGATATCGAGGCCGTTCAACATGATCTTTCCTTTAGTCGCTTTGCGTAGACCTGAGAGCGCCTCAACCATTTCCTTCTGGCCGTTTCCTGACACACCGGCGATCCCTAGAATCTCGCCGTCCTTGATTTCGAACGATATATCTTCGAAGGCAGGCAAACCGTTGTCGCGAAAGGCGCATAAACGTGATACTTGTAGGACATCCTTACGCAGAATATCGGATTTCGACACTGTCTGTGTCTGCCGTTCGTTGAGAGGCGAATAATCGGCGAACATATGAGCAATGAGTCTCTCCTTCGACTCTTTCGCCGTTCCCTCCCATACCTTCTTGCCCCGACTAAGCACAGTCACGGTGTCGCTTATTCGTTTCGCCTCGTCAATCTTGTGGCTGATGAAGACGACGCTCACGCTTTCGTTTTTCAGACTTAACAATGTTTGGAAGAATGGTTCGATTTGTTGCGGTGTCAGTACTGATGTTGGCTCATCTAAAATTAAGATAGATGCGTGCCGAAAGAGGGCTTTCAGTATCTCAACGTGCTGTTGCTCGGCGGCCGACAATTGCCAAATGTATGCTTCTGGATCAATTGAAAAACCGAATTTTTTCGCAAAATCCACGATTTCTTCTTTTATGTTGTGATGAGCATAGTCCTCCTTTATCCCGAGGCTAAGCAGGAAGTTCTCGTAGACTCTCAAATTGCGAATTAGAGAGAAGTGTTGGTGGACCATGCTAATACCCTGCGCGGCCGCGTCACGAGGAGAACGGAAGCGGACGCTTGTATCGTGTATCAGGATTTGTCCATCATCGGGTGCGAAGTAACCGCTCAAGATATTCATGAGGGTTGTCTTGCCAGCACCATTTTCGCCTAATAGAGCGTGGATTTCACCCTCGCGTAGGGAGAAATCCACGTCGGCAAGAGCCTGGACTTGAGGGAAGCTCTTTGTTATGTGCTGCATCTCTAACTTGAGATGCGGCACGGTCAGTGTGCCTCAGGCCTGGAAAGTAGGGAGGGTAGGCTCCGTTCAGGACCCGCTTACTTCGGCCGCGGTGACTATGTGGATCTTGCCAGACTTAAGATCCGCGAGCGCTTGGTCGTATTGTGCTTGCACGTCTGCCGGTAGCTGGATGTGAAGCAAAGGAACGCAACCACCATTGTTCAAATCTATCGGATAGACTTTCATTGAGAATTTTCCGTTGGTCAGAACGTCGTGAACCATTGCTTCAAATGCGACCGTAAAGTTCCAGACTGTTGACATGTATAACTTCCCGGGGTACAATGCGCTTTGGTCCCACTCTGCCCCAGTGGTCCAAACGCCTGCATCCTTGGCTGCGGAGATAACGCCTACGCCAAGTCCGTCTCCGCCGTTGACTATTACATCATACCCTTGGCTGATGAGCGCCTGTGTTGCCTCTTTCGCTTTCGTGACATCGTTGAAATCGCCTGTCGCGACGCCCGTGAAAGTCAAGCTCTTGTTAACCGCTTCTACGCCCAATTTGGTATTCTGGAACCAAGCCTTGTAGGATGGAATGTCCAATGCGTACACAAACCCAATCTTACCGGTCTTCGTCAAATGAGCTGCCACAAGGCCCACTAAGTACCCATCCTTGTAGAAGCCGGGCTCAGTGTACGCCACGTTATCAGTTGAATTCCCGAATCCAGCTGATACCGTGAAGAAGACGTTCGGAAAGTCCTTTGCAACTCGAATCGTTTGGTCTTGGAATTCCACTCCGTGCGCGACGATGAAGTTGTAGCCCTGTTGAGCATACTGTCGCTCCAGTCTCTCAACGTCTGAGACCGCCACGTTCTCATTCACAACATACTGTACGTTCAAGGACGATGAATTCAAGGCGCTTGCTACGCTTTTGACTGCAACGTAGCCACCTTGGTTGAATGAGACATCATTCGCAGGGCCAGGCAAGAGGAGGGCCATCTTAAACTGCTTGGCTGCCACCGTCGTAGTCGTAGACGCCGTCGGAACCGTGGACTGATAGTAGAAGTATCCTGCTGCAATCACAATTAGAACGATCACGACAGCTGCAACGTAACGATAATTCTTTCGAGCTGACATAACATCAAAACTTCACTGAGTCCGTATTTAACACTTGCACATATACTTTGCGAGCGACTGACCGAAAATAAGAGCGGCGCGATGATGTCAATACCGAATTTACTCGAAATTTACTCTACATAATGGCTCCGATAGGTCCAGCAGCTGATTCAGAAAACTCGATTGTACTCTCACCAACGATGATTCCTATTAATCATCTCAACTTTTTCAAGGATTCGAGAACCAGAGAATGTTTTAGGGACATCAACGAGTGGTAACTGCATAGGTAGACCGTTGTGAAAGTTGATGTAGCCGCAGTCTCACCGCTGAAAAAACCGACCGACGAGGAAAACATACCGAGAGCAATTCAATATCTCGACGAAGCCGTGCGGCAAGGAGCGAAAATCATTTGTTTTCCAGAAAATTATCTATACTCAGATATTTCCAGAGTTCCAAAAAGCGACATCGAATCATATCCTGGTGTTTTGCAGCTACTTAACAAGGCACGAGAGAGCGGAGTATACGTCATTCCCGGCACGATGGCGGAGAGAACTAATTACGGGAACAAGTTCTACAATACTGCTCTCCTTCTGGGGCCAAATGGAGCAGTCATCGGAAAATACAGGAAGACCCATCTCGCTGTGGAAGAGAGCGAAAAGCAGAGAATACCCGGTGGAAAGGAGGAAGTTCTCAAAGTGTTCAAAACTGAATATGGGAATATGGGCATCCATATTTGCTACGAGATTTGTTTTCCAGAAGTCGCGCGCATAACGGCTCTAGCGGGGGCAGAAATGATGTTCTGGCCAAGCGGGGGCAAATACTACGAAATTCGCGAGACTTGGCGACATTTAATTTGGGCGAGGGCAATCGAGAACCTCGCGTACGTTGTGAGCTGCTCAAACATATTTGGGATGGAACGTGGCATTACAATCATTGCCGGGCCCGAGGAAGTCCTAGCCGAACGGGACAACGAAGGCGTCGTCACAGCAACCCTAGACATCGACCGAATCCACTGGTTGAGGAAGACACCGGAATCATTCGACATACCCAAACCCTTCAAATGCGTACCCGGCACACTCATGGACCGGGAGCCAGATCTGTATCACGCTCTGATTCAGTAGCCATCTGAGTTCTCTTCGGCGAACTGGTTTCAGGAACTTGAAGCCTTGAATTTGTCCAAGCTCACATATTCTACTCTCTTGAAGAGCTTCCTCTTGTCTGGTGGAAAGGTTGCGTCTATTCCCAATTTGGTGACGAATCCTCCTATGCTTGCGGGGTCCAAGGCGTGGTTGAAAGCGCGGGGCACGATCACCAGATCTTCATCGCCACCACTGCGCGTTGCCATCGCCCACAGAACTTCTCTTTCGTCATGTATGTTCACGTCCTCGTCTACGATAATTGCGTATTTTACGACAGGATGAGCTGATAGAGCAGCGAGAAGAGCATTCTTGGCCATCATCACGTATTCCTTTCTAACGGACAAGAAGGCGATGAAACCGCAGCCAAAAGGCGGTAAATGAACATCGACTATTCCAGGGACAGCTCTCTTCAGAGAATCGTATAATGAGGCCTCACGCCCGACATTGTTCAAAGCCAAGTGCTCCGCAGATGCGCCTATTACGGTTCTGAAAACAGCGTCGGACCTCATGGTGATCTTCTTCACCTGGAATGTGGGCATGGGTTCTGAGGGGCTATAGTAGCCAGTAAATTCGGCGAAAGGCCCCTCCGGTTCCGTGTTTCCCCTGTCCATCACACCCTCGATCACTATTTGCGACAGCGCGGGAACTTCGCAGTTCACAGTGTCGCAATTCACTAGGTCCACACTACTGCCCTGTAAGGAACCAGCCATTTCGAGCTTGTCGAACGTCGAGCCCCTCACTGACGCTGCGAATTCCACAGAAGGCGGAGCTCCTATTATTAGGGCCGCATCAAATCTCTCCTTATCCTTCGTTACGTCCCACAATCTACGCCCAGGATCAACCCTTACCGCAACCTTGCTTGCTGATTTCACCTCAACTCTCGCCCACTGAAAGACCCGCACTCCGGACTCTTGGGTGGTCAGTATGCTTGTTATGTATCTCCCTGCATCATGCTGGGTATTCTCTGGTATCGGCAAGGCGTCAAGTGAAGCTGCCTCCTTCTCCTGAACTCTACCCACATCAACGAGTGTTGGTTTTATGCGGCTGTTCATGGCTGACGAGAAATGGTTGTGCAGCTCGTCCTGTCTTATTCCAAAAGCGAGTGAGGTTCTCTCGAGTTCGCTGAAAAGGTTGGTGACTACCGGGATGTTGCTCCCTTTGACGCATTCGAAGAGAAGTGCTCCTTGTCTCTTTTTTTCAAAGTCAAAGGCGAGGCTTGCCAGTTGATACTTGTGGTCCACTTGGTGTGAGACGCGTGTAAGCATGTTTGCGGTAGACAGCCTTACCAAGAATTCATTCAGATCTTTGGTTGGTTTCAACTGGCCTTAATCCGTCCTGTTTGTTGTTCATGAATGAGGGAGGCTGGATAATAGTTTTGAGATAAGAAAAGGCAAGCGGCAAATGGGCGGAAAGAATAACTTTTACTCCACAGAAGAACGATTGTGACTCTTCTGATTCGTATAGAGAAATCAAAATCGAGCAATTGAGGTTATTTGAATGAAAATTGGAGTCGTTCAACCACGAAGGGACTCAAACGACTATAAGCTCAACATAGAAACTGCGCTGGGGTACATCGACCGTGCTTCAAACGATATCGACCTTCTGTTCTTTCCAGAGGGATTCCCTGGACCGTGGTGGCTGGCGCCGGACGAGAAAGCGAAAGAACTTGTATCCGTGAATATCGAAAGGTCCGAGGCTTACTTATCAATAAAGCAGGCTTTGAAAGGCAAACGTACGCTTGTTGGCTTCGGCGTCACCGATAAGTCTGCGGATCGCTTGTACAATGCCTATGCGATAACTGGATCTGAAGGCCTCTTGGGCATCTATAGGAAGATGCTTCCAGCGGCCTTCGAATTGCTTGCACCTTCCCCCATATCACAAGCGAACGAAGTCAAGGTCTGGGACATAGAGGGAACAAAAGTGGGCGTATCGATTTGTTGGGAAGCCCTCTTCCCTGAGATTCCACGGGAACTGGCAAAGAGAGGCGCTGAACTAATCATCTTTCCAACAGGCGGCATGCTCTACGATCTGAAGACATCGTGGAGGAATGTCTGGTTAGCAAGGGCGGTGGAGAATGTGTCCTACGTTGCTGGCAATGTCAGCATATACGGTAAGGAAGAAGGCATGTCCCTGATAACTAGTCCTGAGGGTGTTGTCATCGAGAGCAGTACGGAAGGCGTCATCACCGCAGAGTTAGACGTGGAGAGAATAAGGTGGCTAAGAAGCCAAGATGAAGAACTCACGATGCCGAAGAAGTACAAGACCGTTCCAGGATTACTTAGATGGGCCCAACGAATACCAGAAGTCAAGTCAGCATAGCCGAATGTTCCTGAAGTGGTACAACCGCCACCACGCGTTCGCACGTGCGAAGCTACCGAACCGACAAGAGCTTGCGTTCAGCTATTTTTCTTCCTCTTCTTTTGGGTCTAATCGCGTTCTCAAGAATCAGTTTCTTGCCACGCCTATACACGTAGACGTATTGCCCTCGCTCGAACCCCATCGACTCCATGAATTCGTCAGGGATACGAAGATAGGAGCCCCCTGATATATCCTCGACAAGTACTTTCGCTGGTGGCGGGGCTGCATTCAACATATCTTCCAAAGATCTAACGCTGAGCCTTTTTCTCTCGATCAATCCAGCAACTTCGCGCTGTCTCGTGACATCTGAAATACGCGATAGAAGTTCACCGTGACTGGGGCTCAAGAATCCCCCCTTCGAAATCTCGAGACGTAAACTATCATCCAAACGCTCTAGGATAGCCAATCTCTCGCAAATGTAACTGTCACATTTGCCCACCTTTCGGGCGATTGCGTTGATCGTCCAGCCCTTGCCAAGTAACATCTTGTAGCCTTCGGCTTCTTCTATTGGGTTGACACGCATGTTTCTGAGGAGATTTTCAGAGACACGTGCAATAAACGATTCGTCATTGCTCAAGTTGCTGACTATCGCTTGGACATGCCGAAGGCCTAGGCGCTTGCATGCTTCGAGCCGATGATTCCCGAACACAACTTCGTATCTTTGTCCCGCTCTGCGCACCATAATAGGTTGAAGCAGACCAATGTTCTCTATTGACCGCGCCAGCTCGGTGACAATGTCACCGTCGACAGGCCTCAAGATCCATCTGGGCGGGTTCAGTCTTTCGATTTCCAAATTGACAGGCGCGTTGTTCTGTAAACGAGTGTCCTGCACGAGCATGAGCGAAGGCTTCTATATCGACTTGTAACTTACAGTACCTATCAACGGAATCGGTAATAATCCATTGTCTGAAGGTAGGCATACTACAATGTCCCAAGACGATATCTCAAGACTAATGGACTTCGGCCTCACGTCGCTTCAATCGAGGGCATACCTTGCCCTTCTCCGGCTCGGCACAGCGCGAGCTAGCCAAGTAAGCTCCACGATTGGAATCGTCCGTCCTGAAGCATATCGCGTGCTTCGAGAGCTATCATTGAGAGGGCTCGTCGAACGCAACTCGGGCTTGCCTTCCACCTATACAGCAAGACCTCCAAAAGAGGGAGTTTCCTCCTTGCTTCATGCGTATACTCAGAAAGTGTCTCATTTGGAGCAGAAGAGATTGAATCTGATCCAATGTCTTTCGTCCTACGCTTCTCACGTCGAAGCAGAACCTCGCCAGCGATTCAGCGTCGTTATCGGGGCGGCGAACGTCATTAGCAAAGTGGAGGAGATGATAGTGACCGCGAAAAGTGACTGCGTCGGAATCATGAGCAAACACGGTCTCAGAAGATTGAACAGAGAGTGGGCATCAGCAGCAAAGCGGGATGTGCGTGTCAGATTGATCGCAGAGATTGATGCTTCAAACATCGCAAACGCCGATATTCTATCGCGTCATATCGAGTTACGACGAAGTCGAGACGTTTTGATCTGTTTCAAAATAGTTGACAAGAAAGAAATGGTTCTCGGACCACCCGTCACAGATGAAGAAGCAAGTAGACGCAACTGGAGGGAAGACGATCTCTGGACGAACAATCTCAGATTCATCGGAGGAATGCACGCACTATTTGAGAGACTCTGGAAAACTTCTCCACGATACGTCCCGTCTACTTCTCGAGCTAAGACTAGACAATGAAAGACCGTAATTTGGGCGGCCTCCCCTAAGGTGAAAAGCCATAGAGAGATTTCTAGTAATGTCTGGTTTTGCTAGGCACCAAATCCTAATTTCGAAGCGATTCTTTCGCTTCGGCGCATAGCTTCCTTGTACAAGGATTCCTCGTCGACAGTGAGTATGCGGCCGCCCTCTGCGATTATTCTGCCATGTACAACTGTCATGCGTACGTTTCCTCCGTGGGCGGATAGGGCAAATTGCTTAATGGGGTCGATGGCCGGCGCGAGGTTTGTGCTCTTCAAGTCTACGAGAATGAAATCAGCCCACTTTCCTTGTTCCAGTGTGCCACAGTATTTCTCCAGACCCAGCGCTTTGGCACCGTTTGTCGTTGCCATCTCAAGCAGCTGCCATGATGGAAGCACTGTCGGATCTTTGAGGTACGCTTTCTGTAGCAAGCCACCGAACCTCATTGCAGAGATCAAGTCCTGATTGTCGCTACTCGCCGAGCCATCGGTTCCTAAGGCGACGACAATTCCTCTCTTCATCAATTCAGGAATAGGCGCAACACCGTTACCCAACTTGGCATTGCTGGTGGGGTTGTAGACCACGCAGGCATGCCCTTTCGCTAGCAGTTCTATGTCGGAATCAGTCAACCAAACGCAATGCGCCGCGACCAGTCTAGGGGTTAGAAACTGCAACTTGTCCAGGAACTCGACCGTGGTGACTCCATATTTCCCCCTCATCCTCGCGACCTCATGAGAGGTTTCTTGAATGTGGGTGTGAATTCCAGTACCCATCTTCTCGGCCTCCTCCCAAAGTCTCATGAGGTAGTCCCTGCTGTTCACGAAGATGAGTGTAGGAGCCATGCGAAAGAGAATCCTGCCCTCAAATCCTCCGTACACTCTGTTCGCATCCCTGGTGTCGTTGAGGACTAGCTCGGCGAAGTCCTGCCCCAGGTCATCTCTGGCTCCCCGGGCCAGCACGGCGGTAAGGCCAGAATCTTTCACTGCGTCGGCAACCCTGCTTAGAATTTTGTCTTTGCCGTGATGAACAAACATATCATTGAACAACGTAACACCGCCCTTCGCCATTTCAGCGCATGCGAGCAACGAGGAAACGTAAACGTCCTCCGAATCAAGCATCAAACCAGCCGGCCACACTAGTTTCTCTAACCATTCCATGAGGGGGAGGTCGTCGACGAAGCCAGCGAGAAGACGCTCGGACAAATGCGTATGGGCATTGACTAGCCCTGGGCAAACCAGGCAATCAGAGGCATCAATCTCAACATTCGCCCTGTGCTCAGAGAGAATCTGCTTTTTCGGGCCAACAGCAACAATTCGCCCATCCGTTATTGCCATCGCGTAGTCGCGAAAAATCTCCCCGGATTGCTCCATGGTAGCGAAGAAGCCGTTTGCGACAATCATGTCCGCCATTAGCACACCCCGAACCGCGATTTGTAAGCCCGACACGTACATCGATTGTAAAGCTTAAAATACAATCCGACTGAGACCCTCTTCAATCAAATTTGGCATCACGTAGTTCAATACTTGGTGACCCCGATTGCGGCAACAGGGGGCCCTCCAAGAGCCTTCAGCATTGTGATTGATGATATGCTACAAAATCCGCGAGAGTTTGGAGAATATTTCGGTTCCGTTTGGATTTACTCGAGGCATTGACAAGAATCGGTATTAAGCTGTAACTCGTTAGCACTTTCGCACCTGAACATCTCGTTCAGGGGGATGTAAAATGCCAGACATTAAGGAAACTATCGAAACGGCCAACGCGAAAGTTGTCGATATTATCATAAATTCCAAACCTGCGCTTGTAGATGTGAGGCATGCGGTAGACGTTATTCCAGGCATGAGCAAAACGCTAATTCTGCATTCTGGTCCGCCCGTTCGCTGGGACGAAATGTGTGGGCCTCAGAAGGGTGGAGTCGTCGCGGCCGCAATCTATGAAGGCTTGGCGAACAATTGGAAAGAGACTGAAGACCGGGTCCGGTCTGGGGAGATCAAGCTCGGCTCGTGCCATGAGCACGGTTCTGTAGGTTCTATGACGGGCATTACCTCGGCTTCGATGTGGGTTCACTGTGTTAAGAACGATGATACAATGGGCTATTGTGCGATTTACGAGGGAAGAGGAAACACAAGCGCCTTCGGAGGCTACAACAACGAAGTCATCGACCGACTCAGATGGATGGATCGAGTGTTAGGGCCCGCTCTCCATGATGCGATGACAAATGCCGGGGAAATTCTGTTAACACCCATAATTTCAAAGGCGCTGATAATGGGAGACGAATGCCACAACCGAAACTGGGCCGCCACTCTCCTCTTTGTTGACGCAATAAATCCCTATCTTGCATCTACAGACCTTTCGAAACTTGAGATCTCGAAGATTCTGGACTTCATCACTAAACCCCATTACAACTATTTCTTGACGCTGTCCATGCCTGCCTGCAAGTCCGTTCTGGACAAGGCCACGAATGTGCCACATAGCACCATCGTAACAACGATGGCCCGAAATGGATTCGAATTTGGAATCAGGGTGAGTGGATTGGGCAGTCAATGGTTTACGGCCCCAGCGCCAGTAATTGCTGGCTCCTACTTCCCAGGGTTCAGTGCGAAAGATGCGAACCCCGACATGGGGGACAGTGCGATAACAGAAACCGGCGGGCTCGGGGCTTTCGCCCTCGCAGCTGCTCCAGCCCTAACCCAACTCGTCGGGCAGACGGCTGCCGACGCAATTGACTATACGATGCAGATGGGAGAGATCACGGCCACTCAAAACCCGAACTACCAAATCCCATACTTGGGATTTCAAGGGACACCAACAGGAATCGACATCCGAAAAGTGATTCGCACAGGAATCGCGCCCGTAATAGATACTGGCATTGCGCATAAGGAGCCTGGGATTGGGCAGATTGGCGCCGGAATAACGCGAGCCCCGATGGAGGCTTTTCGCAAGGCCTTCGAGGCATTCGCGAAATTAGAGGGCTTGGCCTGACGAATCCAGCTAGCAAATCCTTTATCATCGAAAAACACTGACAGCCTCGAGTTCTCAGGCATGAACGACGACAAAGCGCAGAAACTGATCGATAGAATGCGAAGCGAACGCGGCTACTTGCTTCCTGAATGGGCGCTCATGGCTAAACAAGACCCAGATTACATGGAAGCTTATGACGAGCTCTACAAGCACACAATGACGAAGGAGAAGCATTTGCCAATTAAGGTCAAGGAATTGGTTGCGATTGTGGGACTCTCTGCGCGCGGGGAAGAGGAAGGAATCGAGGCGCACATTAACCGTGCAATTAGACACGGTGCAACCGTAGGTGAAATTGTAGAGGCCCTTCAAGTGGGTGTTGTGACGACGGGCACACCCACCATGTTTTACGGGCTTAAGGTCTTGCGAAGGATCCTAGAGGCAAAAGAGGAATTGAAGGACCGGGTTTAAGGAAACGGCCCGACCCGGGCTCTGCGTTGACAACACCTTCTCGGGCGACAATTCGTCCCCTAGAGATTGTGACCAACGGTCTACCGTAGACTCTGTAGCCGTCGTAGATGATGGCCGCACCTTTGTCTTTGGAGTAGAAATCGTCGACACTGAGTTTGCTTTCGCGGCCGTATTCAACTATGACAAGATCCGCGTCCGAGCCTACTTGGATTGTTCCCTTCCCTGGAAATAGACCGTAAAGCTTTGCGGGGTTCAGGGCCATCAGTGAGACCAGTTTCTGGAGCGATAGTCTCCCGTTCTTCACATGTGTTAGCATGACAGGTAACATGGCTTGGATGCCTGTCACCCCCGCTTGTGCCAGGAAGACATCCTTGCGGCCCCTCTCCTTGTGCTCTTTATCGAACGGGGCATGGTCGGACCCGATGATTTGAATCTCTCCTTCAGCTACAGCCCGCCACAAAGCCTTCTGGTCGGCTTTCTCGCGTATGGGAGGGCTCACTTTGCCATATGGGCCTAGCCTGGCGGCTTCTTCGATAGTGAACGTTAGGTAGTGAGGACATGTCTCCGCCGTTGCGAAGTAATTGATTCCCCTCAGCATCTTGATCACCTCGACAACCTCTTTGGCGGAAACGTGGACGATGTGCATTCGGGCGCCTGCAGCCCGCGCAATGTAACCACTCCTCAAAGTGGCTTCGCCTTCAGCGATTCCCGGTTTCGATTCGAGGTACGCCTTCAAGTCCCGACCACCCTTCGCCTTGACTTTCTTTGCAAAGTATTCTATCATCTCACCGTTCTCTGCATGTACCGCCCAGGGGCGGTTCGTTTTCGCCACAGCTGCCAACACGTCGAAGAAAGAACCGTCGTCCGTGGGGTAGATGCCCATCATGTCTTTTTCTCGGCCGGGATAAATCATTGTGAAAGTCTTGTAAGCGGCGGCGCCAAGAGTGGCGAGTTTCTCAATTTCCTGAATATTATGTGTGCCCGCGCCGGCGTACAACGCGAAATCAACTACACTCTTCTTGTTTGCCGCCGCCAACTTAGCTTGAAAACCCTCGACTGTGGAGGTGGGAGGTATTGTGGTGGGCATTTCTATGCATGTGGTTAGCCCGCCTGCGGCGGCGCTTTTGGTACCGCTTTCGAAATCTTCAAAACTCGACCTTTCAAGGTCGCGAAAATGTGAATGCGCGTCTATGCATCCTGGAAGCACCAAGTTGCCTTTGGCGTCGATGACTTCTCCAGCCGACGGTGCTGAGGCATTTTTCGTTATGGATTGGATCTGGCCGTTTCGAATTCCTATCGCGCCGTCGTATGAGCCTTCGGCTGTGATTATTCGCGCATTCTTGACAAGTAGGTCTACTTGATTCAAATTGAATCGCAGCAGCAAACAATAAAGCTCGATAAATGCGTTTAGGTGTAATCCGTTCGATTATTCGAAATCCTTTCTCAACGGAGGAAACGTCCCATCCAAACGTGTTGGACTCGCAACGAAAACCGTTTCGAGATAAGTAATTTCCAATTTGCTTCTTGAGTGAGGTCAATCCCACCGCGGTACGTAGATGTGGTCAGCGATTATCTTGAGGATGACTCGTTTTTCGCCTGGCTCCCGGTGTTGCTCCGGGTACTTTTCTACATCCATGTATTTCTTTGCCAGCTTGTCGGCATGGTCTTCAGCTAGCCGGCCCGCGATTTGCGCGATTACTCGCCCCTGCAGGGCCACAAACCTGTATGGATTAATTTGGTCGATCACGAAGACGGCGACGCGTGGGTCTCTTGTGGTGTTCTTCTGCTTCACCCGACCGATAGCCGTGTTAATGAGCACATATTCTCCGTCAGTGTCGACCCAGGTTGGTGTTACTTGCGGAGACCCGTCCGGATTGATTGTGGCGAGAGATGCGATGTTCTTACCTTCCATTAGCTTGAGGGCGGTCGCATCCAGTTTTGTCATGACGCATCAATTTGGGAAATCCCATCCTATCCCCATATATGGGATACCTACCGGTGCCCATTGTTGAGGGTCGAGGCCCAAATTCTCGTATCCAAGCCCGATTGCGATCAGGAATAAATCGGTATTTCGTTGCCGTTCAGCACAAGCTGTCGTTGAAGTGGAGGTGGGTGGCGAAGCGTGTTGTAGGCTGGACAACCATCTTCAACGGCCTTCAGCCATTCGCGAATTCGCTCGGGTGACTCAGGTGACTGGATTCGAATCTCGTATTTTATGTCCTGCATTGCAGCGGAGACTCCCGGGAATCCATAGCAGCCCCTCTCATTGACGAGCCCACGAACCGATATCTCAACACTGTCCAGTTGGAGGTTCATGAGCGCTGCATGGGCCGCGCCGATGGAAAGCTGACAGAACGCAAATCCCGCAAGAAAGTACTCGAGCGGTGCTGGTCCCTCTCCTCGCCCACCGCGTTCATCCGGCTCATCGCTTACGAAAACGAAAGGCCCCGCTTGCGCTTCACATCTGAAGCGCTGAACCAAACGCACCACACGAACACGATTAGGATTTAGGCCATACTGCGGCTCAGATTTGAGTCGTCCAATCATGTGCTCTATTTCGGTTTTTGTCGGAAGGTGCATGTTCTGCCGTCCGCGTTGCGTAGCCCGGTTCTACAATATATTTGTGGGTTTTCTTGTGTGGAACTATACAGATGCACGATCTAAGGCAGACATGCAACGGAAAAATCCATCAGGTCGCATTTCTGAATGAGGTATTGAGGCTCACCATGAGTTTCAGCAGTGCTTGCAGAAGTGGGAGGGTAATGGCCTTTGCTAATCCTAGTGCCTCCACAGATTCTCAAGACGCTCAGTGTTCGCATTTTCATTCATGATTGTTCTTACAGCTCGCCCGTCGTGTTGGCCGAGCTTTTTTCTGATTTTGGGTCAGATAGCACAAGTCAAAATTACTACACGCGGTAGCATTCAAACAGACCCCAAGAACCTCTCGTGACCTTTTACCCTGCTTTTTTCGTGACCATACTTTCGTCAGAATAACGGTTAGCAGCAGTGTCCCAGCCACTGAGATTGCTAACGCTCCATATGGAATCGACGTTGGGCCAGCCATGTACTTTGCCAAGATTGAATATGCCCTTGACTACCTGGGCGCCAAAGAATGGTGGGCCACATTCGAAAGCTACATCGGGCTAAGAATCATGGGAACCGAATGGGCTCCCAAACAGAAACCGTTCCCCGACATGCAACATGAACTCGGCGGCTCACGCATCTTCTACACAACCAAAGAAGACTGGGAAAACTTCACGAAAAAGAAGTACGCCCGCTACATCGGTGAGAGACCCCCACCAAAAGAACTGCTAGCCAAATCGCAGAAATTCAAGATTCCAGAAAAAGCAGACGTCTAACCCAACGACTATCAAATTACGCAGGCCGCTCATGAACACGCCCCCGTCGCAGAACCACAATCACCGCAATTGCCCCCAACACAACAATAGCGAAAGCGCTGTAAAGTTGCCACGGAGCAACTCCCCCCAAGATCGTGATTGAATCCACATTCAGCACCTCCACTTCAGAGTATGCGGGAAGGCTGACATCATTTCCCTCCCAGATGGCTCGGATATGCCATTGCCCCGGCATGTCAGGCGAGAATCTGCCTTCATAGTACCCTCCAGGGTACGGTCCGCCGGTCGCGTTGAGGGCTACGTGCATCATTATGGATGTGTTGTCAGGACGAATTAGGGCCACAACCACATGGTCTTGGAGGCATGGGATGCAAGCAAACAAGAGGCCGTTGAATTCAACTTCTCGCCCATGGCTGGCTTGATTCGTGGATAGGTAGAGTGAGAGGCTCGGCTGGATCACAACGGTGAATGTCTTTGTGGATGAAGTTGCTTGGTAACCTAGTTGGCTTGAAAATGAAGCATTAACGACCCATGGACCTATTCGTAGAAGATAGGTTGTATTCACGATATCTTGAAAGAGACCGCTAGGATTCGACGTAATCATAGACACTTCACGAGTTGCGTTTGTGTCTCCCACCCTATTGTACTGCAAGCTGACTGACAGAAGAGGTATCGGACGATCATCCGATGTGGATGAAAGTCGTCCATTAACAATCAGGAGATCCCCTCGGAGAGGCCTGTCGTTACTGAAGGATAGTTCTATCTTCGCGCCTTGAGGCGAGGATGAAACAGCAGATGGCGACCATGACCAGAATACGAGAATCATCAGAGACGCGAATAGGAAAACTTTGGCGAATTTCACGTACGAATTCCCTAGCTCCACTCCGACCCTCTCCCTTTCTGCTCCTATTTACTTTGCGACCATCGAACCGCTAATATACGTTGCCGGCTGCCAAATAGAGATTAAAGCACATAGAGTAATTTCCGCAAGTATGATCATTTCAGACGTGCCACAACACTCTTTAGCCCAATCATTGTGTGCAAGATAGTAGAACCCTGGATGACGAATCCAAACACAACGCCCGAAAACGCACTCGTAGCTGAGGGCATAACGAAACGATTCGGCTCACTCGCAGCAAACGACAACGTCAATTTTACTGTAAAGCGCGGGGAGGTCCACGCTCTCCTAGGAGAGAATGGAGCAGGCAAAACTACTCTCTGCAACATGCTCTACGGCCTCTTGCGGCCTGACTCAGGACGAATCCTGGTCGATGGAAAAGAGACACGCTTTCACTCGCCCCGCGATGCAATGAACGCGAAGATCGCTATGGTTCACCAGGAATTCATGCTCCTCAATCCAATGACTGTTGTCGAGAACGTTGCGGTAATGCAGAACGAAGGCTGGAGACATCCCCTCATAAAACGCGAAAGCTTGGAAAGCGAGATCGCCGAAGTCGCGAAACGAAATGGATTGGCCGTGGACCCGAATGCTACGATTCGCGAACTATCGGCTGGGCAGAGGCAGTCGGTGGAGATTGTGAAGGCCCTCTTCAAGGGCGCAAACATACTGATTCTCGACGAACCCACTTCCGTTCTCTCGCCCTTAGAAACCCGTGAACTTTTCTCTGCTTTGCGTCAAATGGCAAAAGCGGGGAAGTCTATCGTATTTGTCTCACACAAGATCGATGAGATACTTGCTGTCACTGACAACGTGACAGTCCTGAAACAGGGCAAAGTTGTAGCCACTGAAAGCACGAAGAAAGTGACGGGACCAGAACTGGCAAAGATGATAGTCGGCCGTGAGGTCCTATTTCGAACCCAGAAGCTAAGCGCCCAGATAACCAGCCCGTTCCTCGAACTAAATGACATAGATGCAGTTAACAACTTGGGACTCAACGCCCTAGAACAAGTCTCGATTTCCGTCAAGGGCGGAGAGATTCTTGGTATTGCGGGTATTGCTGGGAATGGTCAAAGGGAACTTGTCGAGGTTGCGACGGGTATCCGGAAACCTACTGCTGGGAAGATTTCTGTTATGGGTAAGGATGTGACGGGATGGGTTCCTGATGAGATTAGAGAACTAGGCCTAGCCCACATCCCTGAGGACCAGAAAGCAGGTTTGGTATTCGACTTCTCATTATCTGACAATTTGATGATTGAACCACATGTGGCACGAATGTTTACAAAGGCTGGATTGCTCGATCGGCGGTCCATCGGCGCTGAACTGACCAAACTCATGTCGGAATATGACGTTCGCGCTCAGTCGCAAGCAGTTCCCATATGGACACTCTCAGGGGGAAATAAGCAGAAGTTCCTACTGTCAAGGGAACTCTTCTGGAACCCGAAAGTCATCATTGCCCATAATCCCACGAAGGGCTTGGATGTAGCTGCCACTGAGTATACACGCAAAATCTTGATGAGAGAGAAGGAGAAAGGAAGGGCGATTCTGCTCATATCCACTGAACTTGATGAACTCTTGGACATGAGCGACCGGATCGCGGTCATGTGCAATGGCAGGATTTCTGGAACCTTTCCGATCAATGCCGTCAAGATTGAAGAGATAGCTATACTGATGACACAAAGTAAGTCTCATTCATCATAGAAAGAGACAGGCTGCCCCTATCCGCCTTTCTTGTAGGGCTCCATTAGAGCAGCGGGAGCCACCGCTCCTCTTCCCAGAATTGGAATCAAAGCAACAATCGTGATGTAGGGAAGCATGTTCAGAAAGAAGTACTTGACCGGAATCCCCGCGCCCTGCAAACCGAGCTGCAAGGAATCAACGAAACTGAAAATGATCAACGGTAAGAGCACTCGGTAAGGCTTCCACTTACCGAAGTAGATGAGTGCAAGTGCGATGAATCCGCGACTGAAAGTGACGTTTAGGATGAAAGTGCCTAGGAGGGTGGTTGTGTAGTATGCGCCGCCTGCGCCGGCAAATGCGGCGCCTATGAGCACCGCGATGTATCGAATCTTGTAGACATCGACACCCATCGTTTCAGCTGCCCGCGGATTTTCACCTACAGCTCTAATCTTCACCCCAAGATTAGTTCTATTCAGGAAGAAGTCGACAACAGGTATGAGCGCGATCGAAACGTAGACGATAGGGTTCTGTTGAAAGATGAATCTCCCAACCAAAGGCAGTGTTGAGAGAACGGGAATATGCATGTCTCCGATTATTGGAATGGTGGCCGTAGCTCCTGAAGTGAAGAACGCCCGGTTCAGTGTGTCGGATAACCCTAACCCAAAAAGCCAGAGGCCGAGCCCGATTACAACCTGGTTGGTACGTAGGCTAACCGCGAAGAAGGCGAAAACGAGACCTAGAACGACTGTGAATCCCATTGCTGCAATCACCCCTATGAGAGGATTCCCAGTGAGGAAGGTTACAGCAAAGGCCATGAAAGCACCCATTAACATGAGGCCCTCCACTCCCAAGTTCAGAACACCAGATTTTTCCGCGATCAGCTCGCCTAGACAGGCTAACAAGAGTGCAGGAACCAACTTGAGAGTCTGGTAAAGAACTGCTTCCAGGAACAACATTCCAAACAGCTGGTAGACCACAGCCATTCCCACTATGGCTATGACCGCTGCCAGAGCCAACGTTCTGATCGAATTTTTTCCTAGCAAGGAGAATTCACGACTTTCTCCGTCCCATGAGGTATTGACCGGCTGCTAAGCTGAAGAGGATGATTCCTTCGATTGTGTAGACTAATGCGAAAGGAACTTGGGCAGCGCTTTGCATTGCTTCGGCGCCAACGACAAAGTAGCTTATGACAAGGGAAGCTACAGCGGTGCCTATTACAGACGTCCCACCAAGCATCGCGACGACTATTGCAATGTAGCCATAGCCCGACGGGTAACCTGGGTCGAGAGTGAATATCACGCCGCTTACGTGAATAGCTCCAGCGAGGCCTGCCATCGCACCCGCTAGAAGCAGAGTAACCATGTAGACTCTCGGAATGCTGATACCCGCATATCTTGCGGCCTCTTGATTCCTTCCCACAGTTCTAACTTGAAGTCCGAATGAGGTCCTCTCACTTAGCAAATAGAAGACAAGCACCAAACCGACCGCGATCACGATACCGAATCCAAGCCTTGTCGCAGGAATTAGTTTCGGAATTCTCAGGTCAGGGGGTAACATATCTGAGATTAGATAACCAAACGAAGCTTTCCCCCGAATGGGTCCGTCGAGAGCATAAAGTAGGAAGTTCGATGCAACAAGATTTAGCAGAAGAGTGACTACGATCTCATTGGCTCCAAACCTAGCCTTCAGGAGCGCCGGAACAACCATCCACAGCAGGCCCCCTGCGGCGCCTGCCAACATCATCAGAACAACTAGAATTGGGGCCGGTATCGAGTTGACGTGGAAGGCAACGTACATCGCCATAACGCTCCCAACAATGAACTGTCCTTCGGCGCCAACATTCCAAACTCCAGCTCTCATACCAAGTGCGATACCCAAACCCATGATTAGGAGTACGGTTACTCGAACGAAAATCTCACTAAAAGAGTAGACACTAGATATCGGGCTTAACAAAAGGGAGATCGAGGCTGCTCTAAGGTCGCCACCTATCGCGGCGACTAGAGTTAGCCCCGAAACTATGCCGACTGCCAGTGCGAGGGCGTTGTAGCCCACGCCACGTAGTCGTGCTACGGTTTGCACTGCGGTTGGTTTGCGTTGTCGAAGCACGTTGGATCCAACGTGTATGGAAGACCATTCAATCTAATGTTAAATTGTTGTTGTAGGAGCGCAGCCTGGAAGTTCGCAGGCACTGTAGACCCAAATTCGCCTAGGGAAACCATGCCGGAGAACAGGTCTGCTTGCAGCCAGATGTTCTTGTAATCGCCTCTGACGTAAGATGCGAGCGCTGAAAGGTACGCAATGTCCCAGTGCACTACGATGCTTTGCATTATGTGTGTTGGATCTAGGTGTGCTGCGTCTGTGTAGCATCCGGTCATCATTATGTTTCTTTCCGCAGCCGCTTGTCTGACTCCGACGTCAACTCCATCTCCACTGCTGAAAATGAAATCAACGCCCTGGTCTGCCATTTGTTCTGCTGACTTCTTTGCCCCCGCTACGTCCGCCCACGAGAACGGCATCCATGTTTGAATGAACGTTACGCTTGGGTTCGAGTGCAATGCACCGCGCATGAATGCCTCGTGGCCTTCCCAGATTGAGGGAACTCGGCCGCCACCAATCAAGCCGAGCTTGTTGGTCTTGGTCATGTTTCCTGCTAGGAGACCCATCAGGTAGGCACTGTCAGCCATGTACCACCACACATCACCAACGTTACTTGGATCAGTGCCATCATGGCCGCCTTTGAAGCAGTCGACGCAAAGGAAGAGGGTGTTGGGGAACTGTGGAGCGATTTTGATGAACATGTCTTGGTATTGAATACCCTGTCCAATGATCACATTGTAGCCCTGGGTTGCCCATTGAGTGGCAACTGGTTCAGCTTTGGTTCCATCAAACAGGTTTTCTGCTACAGAAGCGTTGAAGCCAAACTGATCGCCCAGTAACTTGATAGAATGATCCGCTTGGTAGTTCCATGAATAGTCTTCTGGCGTTATTGGCAGAATAAGGCCTACTTTGAGTTTCGCGAAAGCGCTGGCCATCTCACCGGTGACCGTTGTAGTTACTGTAGTCATTGCGCCCCCGCCTTGACTAGGCATCATAGAGGGGCCGACGAAAATACCGATTACGAGTCCGACGACGAGCATTACGATCATAGCAACCGCTGTGATAGATTGTTTCATATTTTCTCAGAGTTGGGAAGCTCCCCTTTTACATTAAAGGCTTTGCAATGAAAGTCTTACACGAAAAATGAGAATGGGTACTGTAATAATTCACAATACTTCCATCTACTATCCGCTGCTCAGAACGCCTTATGAGAGGCTAATGCCAAGGCCAATGCCAGTTTAAGAACCCCAAGAATCGGCACGCACCCCGTCGACAATACACCGATAGGACAGTTGCACTTTACGATGTGGAGTCAATGCCGAAAAAGTGGACATCTAAGCACGTACCCGGCCCAACATAGACGCAAGGTTAGTCTACGTCGGTTGAGATGGGAATCGAAATTGATTCCATCAAAGGTGCCTCATGTTGTCAGTTTGATGGACGGAAGATAAATCTGGGACTCGGCAGAGTCCTAACATGAAAGGGTAAGCAAATTGCCAATCAAGGTCAAACTGCACGGCCGGATTAGAACAGCTGTCGGCTCGGACGAAATAGAACTCCCGGGTGCAGTGAATACTGCCGGTGAACTACTAGAAGGACTGGTGCGCAAACTTGGACCCGATGTTAGTCGATACATATTCGACCCTGGAACGAATGAGATGAGCCCAACCCTAGTTCTGCTTGTAAACGGCCACAGCATCAAAATGCTTGAAGGCTTGAGAACCACACTAGTCGAACGAGATACAGTCTCGATCGATAGCGTTGACATTATGGAAATAGTAGGAGGGGGATGACCGAAGGAAGAGAAGGAAACAAAGAAGAGCGAAACCGAAGCCGACGTCGCGCTAGTCTACGAAAGCAACGACTCTAGCGAAGGCTGCTTCTCCTCCACGGAACTTCCAAGGGAAGCATCCAATAGTAACACGCTTGTTCAGGAGTTTCTCAATGTCTCCCCCTAGGTTCTCTATGTGTATGCAGTCGTGTGGGAAGAGCACGTTGTGTGTGAGTTGGTAATCTTCCTCAGGGAAGAGCTTGTCAACATTCTCCTTCCCAAATTTCTTTTCGCATAGCGCGCGAACCTTTGGAGCAACCCGTGGCAAGAATCTTCCAATGGGCAGGTTCATGGGGTGATCCGTTGAGACTGCGTCCACTCCCCAGAGTTTGATCTTTCGGCCCAATATCCAGTCGCACCACTCCCTTGTAGGGCCAGGGTGTCGGTGAATATACCGTTCCTCGTCGGCCATCCCTTGGGGTTGGTACCAGCTATATCTGTGAAATCCCGTATGCAGAATCAGGATGTCCCCGTCGTGTAGGTCGACCCGTTTTTCAACCATCTGTGGAGTATAGATGCCGAGATCTCCAACATCGCTTACGTCAACGATGACTCCTGGACCGTACAGTTGTTCCAGCGGAATCTTCTCAATGTCCTTTCCGCCTGTAACGAAATGTAGGGGCGCATCAAGGTGCGTTCCCATATGGTTTGAGGTTTGTATGTACTGAGCGTTTACTCCGTGTTCCGCTTTTCTCTTGATGAATTTGACCTCAAAGGGCGGATATAACGGCCAGAAAGGCGCTTCTTGATTAAGAGGCTGTGATAAGTCGACCAGTTTCATTTCTGAACCTCACCCTAGGAGCTTCGCGGCAGAATTTAAGAGCTACGTAAATAAAACGACTTTGGACAGTAGACTGGAATCAACACTTTTCGACAAGGACTACGACGCTATTCTTAACCTTAGAATTCGGGCATCACAGCAATATAGCTGGGTCAGGTGACCTCTTTCGTGTATCCCTTTTGCATTTCGAATCGAAAGCTGTTGTAAAGGCACCTGTCGACAAATTGTGGAACTTTATCTCAACACCTGACTCAATTGCACAGTGTCTCCCGGGTGTCGTGGAATACAAAGTGCTCGAAGACAAGAGGATCGAAGCGAAAGCGAAAATTGGCATTGGGTTCATCAAGGGGACCTTCAAAATCCACAGTCGAGTTACAGAAGAAGACCCTGTGAACCATCACGCGAAACTTCTGGTCGACGGCTCCGGAGTGACAAGCGCGTTCAAAGCGGATATTCTCCTCAACTGCAATCCTCACCCTGAAGGCACTGAGTTGAGCTGGGTCGCAGATGCCACAATAAGCGGCCCACTTGGAAGTGTTGCCAAGGGTCTACTTGAGGGCGCTGCTCAGAAGATTGTGAGTCAGACACTAGAGTGTGTCA
Source organism: Bathyarchaeia archaeon (assembly GCA_049513715.1). Lineage (GTDB taxonomy): Archaea > Thermoproteota > Bathyarchaeia > 40CM-2-53-6 > 40CM-2-53-6 > FEN-987. Next base: position 394,638 of record JBEKVV010000003.1, read on the forward strand.
CGCAGAAAGTGTCCCAGTCGACTTAACCTGAATTGCTGACCCTCGGCTCTAAGAAGACTAACGAGCCAACTGAGGTTGTATGTGAGATTTGAGCTACAAGTATGTTGGTAAGGAGATTCCCCGCGTCGATGCTTTCGAAAAAGTAACGGGCATGACGAAGTTCGTTGCGGATATGGAAGTTCCGGGGATGCTTTATGCAAAGTTCCTTCGAAGTCCGCACGCCCACGCACGAATCGTCAGAATTGACACCAAACGAGCAGAAGGATTTCCGGGTGTTGTAGCAGCTATCACTGGTCAAGCTTTCCCCTACAGGATGGGGTTGTATGTCAGGGACAAAATGGTCTTGGCCAAAGACAAGGTAAGATGGGCCGGGGAACCTGTCGCAGCCATCGCTGCTGAAAGCGAAGAGGCGGCCGAAGAGGCGATAGAACTAATCGACGTTGAATACGAGCCTCTGCCCGCGGTTTTTGACGTTAATTTAGCGCTCAAACCAAGTTCACCGCTCGTTCACGAGGAACTCGCTCAGTATGAGCATTCCCCCGCGTACACTCCAGTTCCCGGTACCAACATAGCGAACATCTTCAAAGTGCGAAAGGGCGACACTAAAGCCGGTTTCGAAAAGGCAAGCACGATAGTCGAAAACGAATTCTCGATGCCGCAGGTCAGTCACGCCGCCATGGAACCGCGTGCATGCATAGCCCAATACTTCCAAGACGGAAGCGCCGAGGTGTGGACGTGCGCACAGTCGCCTTTTGCTGTGAGATACATACTGAGCCACGCGCTCGGAATTCCACTGCAGAAGATCAATGTCCACGTACCCCACGTTGGCGGCGGGTTCGGTGGCAAAGCAGGAATAAACTTTGAACCCCTCGTAGTTCTCCTTTCAAAATTCTCCGGAGGCCGCCCCGTCAAACTTCTCTTGACTCGAGAAGAGGAATTTACAACGGCCCCGCTCAGACAAGGATTCTACGGATGGATCAAAACCGGAGTTGACAGGCAAGGAAAGATAGTCGCCGAGCAAATGAAATACGTCTATGATGCTGGAGCCTACGCTGACTACGGGGTGAACATCGGCCGCGCCGCAGGATACTCTTGCACGGGTCCCTATGAAGTCCCGAACATCTACTGCGACTCCATTACGGTTTATACGAACCACCCCTATGGAACCGCCTACCGTGGCTTTGGTCATCTTGAGTTCCTCTGGGCGATAGAAAGACAGTTGGACATTATCGCGAAGAAGACCGGTCTAGACCCTGTTGAAATCAGGCTGAGAAACGCTCTGCGCCCAGGCTCAATCACCGCCACCGGTGAGAAGTTGAGAGAGGACTCGGGCAGAGTGGATCAGTGCATCAGGGACGTCGCCGAAAAGATTGGGTGGGGAAAGAAGCCTGCCGGTGCAGAGAACGGGAAATTATACGGAATCGGAATCGCCGCACTTTGGAAGGCACCCGCGATGCCACCAAACGCGGGCTCTTCTGCCATCATAAAATTCAACGAAGATGGAAGCGCCAACCTCGCTGTCGGAGTAACCGAGATCGGACAGGGAACAACAACGAGCCTCGCACAGATGGTCGCTGAAGAGTTGGGCATGCCCATCGAGAAAATCAAAGTCATTACAGAAAGAAACACGGACCTAACGCCATACTCCTGGCAGACGGTTGCAAGCCGAAACCTCTTCATGGAAGGTAGAGCCGTGATCAGCGCTGCACGGGACGCAAGAAACCAAATCATTGAGATGGCATCGCAAGCCCTGAGAGTTCCAAAAGAAGAACTAGTTCTCGACAACGACATGGTCTTCCCCAAAGGGGAACCCGACAAAGGCATTCCACTCCAGCAATTCGCGATGGGTTATACATACCCGAACGGAACCGCAATAGGTGGCCCCGTAATCGGTCATGGATCATATGTTCCACGCGGATTGACATACCTCAACCCGGAGACTGGACAAGGGTTCCCAGCACTCGACTGGACCTTCGGAGCGCAAGCAGTCAAGATTGAAGTCGACCCAGAGACCGGCGAAGTGAAGGTCTTGAAGGTCGCTTCAGCATTCGATATAGGCAAGACCATCAACCCACTCCTGGTGCGTGGACAAGTCTACGGCGGTATGCTCCAATCACTCGGCATCGGCGTGATGGAAGGATACATCTACGACGAAAAGGGCTCTATGCTCAACAGCAATTTCACTGACTATAAGATCGCAAGAGCTACTGACATGCCTCCAGAACACATCCTCACTCTGATCGAGAACCCACAATCCGACGGACCATTCGGCGCTAGAGGTATAGGGGAACTGACAATGCTCTCGATTCCCCCAGCAATTGCCAGCGCCATCTCCAACGCCACAGGCGTGGAAATGTTCAATCTTCCCATGACACAGGAGCGAATCTGGGCCGCCATTATGGAACAGAAACCAGAACTGCTCAAAGGAGGGAAATGAGAAGTTGCTTCCGAAATTCGATTACCTCGCACCACAAACCATCGAAGAAACCCTCACACTCCTAAACGAGCACAGAGGTGACGCCAAATTGCTCGCAGGCGGCACAGACATCATCGTTAATCTGAGAGCGAGACAGGAACACGCCAAATACCTCATCGACATCAAAGATGTGAAGGAACTTCAGCATATCTCATTCGACGAGAAAGGCGGGCTAACTCTCGGCGCTGCAGTTACCCTGAACCAACTAATTCACCATGACATGGTTTCAAAGATCTACCCAATTCTCGGAGAAGCTGCGAGCACGATAGGTGATTATGAGATTCGTAACAGGGCCACGCTCGTAGGCAACATATGCAACGCCTCACCAGCGGCGGACACTGCGCCTGCCCTCTTGATTCTGGACGCAACCGTCAATGTCTCAAGCACTGCAGGCAAGCGAAAAGTCCCGATTAGAGAATTCTTCACGGGCGTTAAGAAGACGAGCTTGGTAGGCAACGAACTTGTAACCTCAGTGAATGTGCCCATTCCCCCTGAAAAATCCCAAGCGGGCTACCTGAAAGCCCGCAGGACAACAGGAGAAGACGTGGCCGTGATTGGGGTAGCAGGACTCGTAGCTCCAAACGGCAAAGATGCGAAGAGTGTCAGACTCGCATATGCGTCACTGGCGCCGACACCAGTCCGAGCATACGATGCGGAGAAGATCTTTGAGAAAAGGAAACCGGTTAACCAGCTTCTAGACGAAGCAATGCCCGCGGTAATGAAAGTGGTCTCACCGATTTCTGATGTAAGAGCCGGCAAAGAATACCGTGCTAACCTAGTCAGGGTACTGACGAAGAGATTAGTGCAACGACTGTGGGAGGCAATCTAATTGGCTAAACATACGATTGATCTTACTGTGAACGAAAAACACCACAGCATAGAGACAGAATCAAACAAGACATTGTTATGGGTCTTGCGACACAAAATAGGATTGACTGGCACCAAAACAGCGTGCGAACGCGGTGACTGTGGTCTCTGCACGGTACTCATTGATGACGAACCAGTGAAATCATGCCTGATTCTTGCAGTCGAAGCTAACGGTCGAAAGATTACAACCATTGAGGGACTTACCAAGGATGGCGCGCTCTCACCGATTCAAACCAAATTCATTGAACACGGTGCTCTTCAATGCGGTTTCTGCACACCGGCAGCAGTCCTCTCAGCCACAGCCCTACTCAAGCGAAACCCGTCACCAACACGAGAGCAAGTCATCGAATCCGTAGAGCCCGTACTATGCAGATGCACAGGTTACAGGCAAATCGTTGACGCAATTCTGGATGCGTCAAAAGCGAAAACCTGACTTTTCCACAAATCATCCTGACCTGTCAGATATTGCAAAATGTGGAAAACGGCCTAGAATCGGTCCACATTAGAATCTCAAAAAGCGCTGAAATCATCGAGCGCTATCCGATATCATTAAAGCGACAACGTAATTCACTCTAATCACCCGTTCAATCTGAGCCGGTCAAAATGGTATACATTGGAAAGTCGATACCGCAACTCGATTCATTCCTGAAGGTCACCGGTACCGCAACCTACGCCTTCGATATTGAACTTCCAGGAATGTTGTACGCAAAGCTCGTAACAAGCCCACACGCCCACGCCCGAATAATGAAGATAGACACCAGCAAGGCGGAAAGCATCCCAGGAGTTGTGGCAGTAGCAACAGGGTCCGAATTCCCTTACAGATTGGGAATCTACGTTGGGGACAGAGATGTTCTTGCCGTGGACAAAGTCAGATGGGTAGGTCACCCAGTTGCTGCGGTTGTAGCCGAAACGTTGGAGGCTGCTGAACAGGCAATCGATCAGGTTGAAATTGATTACGAGCCATTACCCACTCTATTCGATCCTTTGGAGGCCCTCAAGCCTGATGCTCCCGTAATACATGAGAAGATGTCGGAATACCGAGTCTCCCCCGCCTTCAAACCGATTCCTGGCACGAACATTGCGAATCAATTCAAGCTTGTCAGAGGAGACGTTAAGAGAGGCTTCCAAGAATGTGATATGATCATTGAGGGCGAGTTTGACATTCCTCACGTCACCCACGGATTCATGGAACTGCAGTCCGTCATAGCCGACTACAAGAAAGATGGCACTGTGGAGATTTGGACGAGCACACAATCACCATTCTCCACCCGATACCTCATGGCGTTGTCACTCGGAATACCAGTTAACAAGATCATAATCAAAGCACCACTGTGTGGCGGAGGGTTCGGCGGTAAGGTAGGAATCGGATGGGAGCCACTGGTGGCGCTCCTATCCAAGAAAGCCGGATACAAACCCGTCAAACTGGTTCTCTCAAGAAAAGAACAGTTCTGCTCTGCGCCTCTCAGAGAGGGATTCCACGCATCAGTCAAAGCGGGATTCAGAAAGGACGGAAAACTGTTCGCATACAAAGCACGTTTCGTGATGGACGCTGGCGGCTACGCTGACTACACCGTAAACGTTTGTCGAGCTGCTGGATATTCTTCTGAGGGATGCTACGAGGTTCCTAACATATACTGCGAGTCACTTGCCGTATACACTACAAAGGTTCCTACGTCAGCGATGAGAGGTTTCGGCTACCCAGAAAGCCACTGGGCACTAGAACGCATCATGGAAATGGCGGCTGAGAAACTGAAGATCGACCCAGTCGATATTCGCATGAAGAACCTCTTGAAACCAGGTATCTCTGAAACTGGGACGGGGGAGCGACTGCGAGAAGATGCCGGCGACCCTGTAAGCGTCCTGAAATCCGTGGCGCAATCACTCAATTGGGGAAAGCCCTCCGAGAAACCTACCCAACCCGGGCACTTCAGAGGGAGAGGCCTAGCGCTATGTCTCAAAGGACCAGCGCAACCACCGAACGCTGCTGCCTCAGCCATTTTGAAATTCAATGAAGACGTTTCCATCGACCTCATAATCGGCACAGGATCCTTCGGCCAAGGAACACCTACGGGCCTAAGTCAAATCGTCGCCGATGAACTAGGCATACCAATAGAGAAAGTTCGCGTCGGACTCGTCAGAAGCACCGACGTGTCCGCCTACACTTGGCAGACTGTTGGGAGCCGAGGTCTGTTCACGGACGGAATAGCCGTAATGGACGCGCTTAAGGATGTCAAATCCCAGATCAATGAAGTTGCGTCACAAGTTCTCAAAGTCAGACCTGATGATCTCGAAATTGCGAATGAACGGGTCTCCGTGAAAGGCAGCCCTTGGCATGGCCTTCCATTAAGCGAAGTTGTTTTCGGATACACGTACCCGGATGGAAGCTCAATCGGTGGACCCATCATTGGACATGGAAAATTCATGTCCTCACTTACAACTTACCTGAACCCCGACACCGGCCAAGGCGTTCCAACAATCTTCCACACTTTCGGCGGCTCCGGCGTCGAAATAGAAGTCGATGTCTTAACGGGAGAAATTAAGATCCTGAAGGCCGTTTCAGCTTTCGATATCGGAAAGGCAGTGAACCCCCTACTGTTGAAAGGCCAGATTGATGGTGGTTTCATAATGGGACAGAGCGTTGCAATTCACGAAGAAGTCCTGTTCGATGACCAAGGGTGGGTCCTGAATCCAAATCTGTCCAATTACATGATTCTCAGAGCGAAAGAGGCACCCGACGAGATTGAAGGCATCCTAGTCGAAACACCGCAAAAAGATGGTCCGCATGGTGCTAGAGGAATCGGCGAACTTGTAATGGTGGCGGTTGCACCAGCCATTGCAAACGCGATCTTCCATGCAATCGGCGTTCAAATCACCAAGCTGCCAATGTCACCAGAAAACGTTTGGAAAGCAATCCAAGAACAGAAACCAGAACTCATTGAGCAAGCGAAGCGCCAATTGAAAATGAACGGAGGCGAATGAGATGTCGTTCGGATCATCGTACATGACACTACCAGAATTCCAATACATGAGGCCAACGTCACTCCAAGAAGCTCTTCAACTACTCGACGAACACAAGGATGAGGCCAAGATTATGGCTGGTGGCGTTGGCTTGCTGGCGTTCATGAAGGAACGCCTAGTCAGCCCAACGTATGTCGTGGACATTAAAGGAATCAAGGAGCTTGAGACTCTCCGTGACGAGGGTTCCAAAGGAGTGTCGATCGGCGCGACTCCATCACTCAGCCAATTACTCGACTGGCCTCCACTGAAAGAAAAATATCGAGCGTTGTATGATTGCGTCTCTAAACTAAGCGACCCAGTCCTGCGAAATCGGTCGACCCTTTTGGGCGACCTCTGTGAGGCGCTGCCTTTCGTTGACTCACCAACTCCACTCTTGATCTTTGACGCAGAAGTCGAGGCTGCCAGCGTAAAAGGAAGAAGAAGGATACCTGTGAACGAATTCATCAAAGGCCTCGCCGAGGTCGCTCTCGAACCCAACGAGATTGCCGTGGCCGTGCATCTCAAACCCCCACCCGAGAACTCCAAGAGCCTATTCCTAAAACACACATCGAATAGCGAATTCAGCGTGGTAAACGTAGCCGCACTTTGCGCGAATCCTTCTCGCCCCGAGGACCGAGTTGTCAGATTCTCTTATGGGGCACTTGCTCCGGCACCAACTCGAGTTCACGAAGTAGAAGAAATTTTCAAGCGCAAGGCTTCAGTCTCCCAGCTCATAGACGACGCAGTTAATGCCATCAAGAAGTCGGCGGACCCCATGACAGATGTTCTTGCGAAAGCAGAGTATAGAGCGCACATTCTCGAAGTGTTAGCTGTAAGAGCGCTCGGCAAGTTGTTGGGAGAGTGAGAAGATGACTCAAACGATTGACATAACGGTTAACGGTGCACGAAGGAAAGTCGAAACCAAGGACAACGCACTCCTGCTCGACCTAATACGGGACAAAATAGATGTGAAGAGCGTAAAAGCAGGGTGTTGGCGAGGAGAGTGTGGCCTTTGCACAGTTTTGCTCGATGGAAAACCAGTGAAGTCCTGCCTCGTATTGGCTGTGGAAGCGAACGGAAGAGAAGTCAAGACAGCAGAAGGACTAGCGCCAGAAGGACAACTAGCCCGCATACAGCAGTTGTTTGTTGAGAAAGGGGCAATGCAATGCGGCTTCTGTACGCCCTCCTTTGTGCTAACCGCATACTACTCACTTCAACGCAATTCGAACCCAACCGAGCAAGAAATCAGAGAATTCCTGAGTGGCCACATCTGCCGCTGCGGAACCTACAAACAAATCATTGAAGCAATTCTAGAATATGCGAAGGAAATGAGGCAGGAGGAAAAGATCCCATTGCCTCAGCCCCCTCGTAAGAAGAAAGAAATGAAAAATGAGCAATCCCGCTAGAAGACGAACATCCGCCTATAATCTAGACTTATCAGCGGTAGAATTCTGCCGAAGCTTACAATAAGCCCAGAATGGAGTGTTTTCAGATAGGGCACCGGTTTGAAAACCAATCTTCAAGCACGCAAGAAGGAAGAGCTACCTCCTCCAGTTTTTGCCACAGATTCCGGACTGTCCGTAAAGCCCCTCTACACAGCCAAGGATGCTACCCCAAACAGTCTTGATGAACTCTCCGCTCCTGGAGAATTTCCATACACCCGCGGAATATACCCTACGATGTATAGAGAAAGGCTGTGGACGATAAGGCAGTATGCAGGATTCGGAAGCGCGGAAGAGACCAATCGTCGATTCAAGTACCTCATCACCCAAGGACAGACTGGTCTGAGCATTGCTTTCGATCTTCCCACTCAGCTAGGCTACGACTCAGACCATCGCAAGGCTGGAGGTGAGATCGGAAGAGTTGGCGTTCCTATCTCTTCCCTGAAAGACATGGAAACGCTATTCGATGGTATCAAGCTCGATCAAGTCAGCACATCCATGACGATCAACGCCACGGCCCCCATCCTACTCTCAATGTACGTTGCCGTCGCGGACCAACAGGGGTTAAACAGTCAACTCTTGCGAGGAACCACTCAGAATGAGATTCTCAAGGAGTATGAGGCCAGAAACACCTACATCTACCCACCAGGCCCCTCGATGAGGTTGGCAGTAGATCTGATAGAATACTGTGCGAAAGAGGTTTCCAAGTGGTATCCAATCAGCATTAGCGGCTATCACATGAGAGAAGCCGGCGCGAACGCGATCCAAGAAATCGCATTCACGTTAGGAAACGCGATAGCCTACGTGGACGCGTGTCAGCAGCGAGGGTTGAAGGTTGATGATTTCGCACCAAGGCTATCCTTCTTCTTTACCTGCACGAATGATTTCATGGAGGAAATAGCGAAGTTTCGCGCGGCCCGACGCCTTTGGGCGCGCATAATGAAAGACAAGTACCATGCAACAAAACCTGAATCCATGATGATGCGCTTCCACGTACAGACGAGCGGACAGACACTCACCGCACAGCAACCAGAAAACAACATAATCCGAGTGACCTTGCAGGCGCTGGCGGCAGTCTTGGGCGGAACACAATCACTCCACACGTGCTCTAGGGACGAAGCACTTTCGCTTCCCACAGAGGAGTCTGTGAAGATTGCCCTAAGGACTCAACAGATCATTGCTCACGAGTGTGGTGTGACCCACACCGTTGACCCTTTAGGAGGATCCTACTACCTCGAATCCCTCACCTCGCAATTGGAAGAAGCAGCACAACGTGAACTAGAACGAATCGATGGAAAGGGAGGAATGGTCAAAGCGATAGAATCGGGGTACGTTCAAAGAGAGATTCAGCAAAGCGCATACGAGCACCAGAAACTCGTGGAAACTCAGAAGAAAGTCATCGTTGGGGTGAACAAATTCGCGGAAAATCAAGAACTAGGCATTGGAATTCATCGCATTACACCTGACATGACCGAAAATCAACTCCGACGCCTAAAACGAGTAAAGCAATCTCGTGACGATCAGCAAGTTACCAAAGCATTGCAGAGAATCAAAGACGCCGCATCGCAGGATGAGAATCTGATGCCGCACATAATTCAAGCGGTCAAAGCGCTATGCACAACAGGGGAGATCAGCGACTCGTTGAGGACGGTCTACGGAGAATATCACCCTCGCCCAACTTTCTAGAGGCGAATGCGCATGAAAATTGACCACATCGGTATTGCAGTAAAGAACCTTCAGGAAGCTCTCAGGCAGTATGAGAAGATTCTGAACAAGCCGGATGTCCAAATCGAAGAGGTCCCTTCTGAGAAGGTGCGTGTTGCAATGATTCCTGTCGGCGAAACACGCATTGAATTCCTTGAACCCCTTAGTGACGAGAGTGCAATCGCGAAATTCATCGCCGAAAAGGGTGAGGGGATTCACCACATTGCGCTTGCTGTTGAGGACGTCAAAGGTGATATAGGAAGACTTTCAGAGGCAGGGCTCCGAGTTCTCTACCCTGAACCACGACCGGGCTCTCATGGGAAAATGATTACCTTCATTCATCCAAAGTCCGCGAAAGGAGTATTGCTTGAACTCTGCCAACTCCCGAAATGAGCGGAACTCATTATATTCCACTCGAACAGGGAACTGAGGTTACCAGGTCTCGGCTTTGCCCTCTAAAACTCAAGAGAGTAAGCGCGTCGTTTTCGTCGCACACTGCCTCTTGAATCAAAACGCGAAAGTCGCGGAGTTTGCCCGATATCCAGGTGTCGTATCCCCAATAATAGAGTTAGCCCGCCAGAAGGGCTACGTGGTTGAACAACTCCCTTGCCCCGAACTTCTCGCAATGGGCATTACGCGGTGGTGGACGACTAAGGACATATACGACAATCCGGGCTACCGGCGGCATTGCGCTGGGCTTGCCAAATTCACTGCGGACATCATTGAGCGATATTCAAAGAAGGGCTTCGATGTCAGGCTAATAGGATTGGACGGCAGCCCGTCAAGCGGAGTCAGATTCACAGGAACATCTGAACCAATCTGGGGCGGCAGACCCAGAGCAACAGTTGAAGAATACAAGATCGTCCCCGGCAAGGGCGTCTGGATTGAAGAACTCGAAAAAGAACTCCAACGCAGAGGCCTCCCGCTTCCCAAAGCCACCGGTGTTCCCATGGATGACCCAAAATTCAGCATGGAAAAGTCAGTTAAGGAAATCGAGGATTTTCTGGAGGAATAGGTAGTGGAAATCAATTTTGGCGACGCACGATCCTTCAAGATGGCGGTCGTTGCAGACTACTATGTGAATCCGCAAAGCTACCCGAAACTTCCCAAAACGAACACTGTCTACGAGCAATTGCGCGATGCGGGATACGGGATAATCAAGATGCCCCCCTCTTCAATGGTCGGAAAAGATCTGAAGGAGTGGATTATGACGACGGTTGATCAGATTCAGGAATATTCGAAACGGGGGTTCCAGGTCCTTTTGCTAGGAGCCGAAGGAATAACTGGCAAGGGTATATGGATGCCTGAAATGAAGAAGGAAATTTCGAAACGAGGAATGCCTAACCCGAAGTTCACCGTTCTGACGAAGGACCAGTTTCAGAGGCCCGAAGCCGTCCGGTCAATGCTAGAATAGCATCCACCCTTCCCCGCCTAAGACGCCCCTTTACGCGACCAGCGTCTTCAGAGTATCTTTGAGAGTATGTCTTCGTACTCTTTCTCAAGTTTCGGTGGTTTCTGCCATGAGACTTGGGCCACGTCGACACCCTGAGCTTCCAAGGCATCCTTGAACAATTCAAGCCCAATGTTGATGACCTTCAGCTCCGAGCTGAAGAGCCGCAGAATATTCTCAGACATGCACTCAACCTCCTTTTAGAATCCCGCTAGGAAATGCGCGTAGATATCCTTCAAGACCTCGTCCTTGAGGGTTTCTCTTTTGGCTATCATGGCACCCGTGATGGCCATGATGGCATTGGTTCCAAAGAGGTGAACTCCTGCCTTGCTCAATTTCGCTTGTTGATCTGAGAGGGGCTGTGGATCCTGCTCCGTTCCACAGACGTGCGCCAGAATCGGGAGAGCTCTGCCGTCTGTCTCTGCCATGCGCTTTGCATCTGCGATAGCACTCAGCATCGCGCCTGCGGGATCTGCGTGAGAGCCATACCCGAGCATGATGTCCATGAGAATCACGGCAACCTCAGGGTCCTTCGCCTCTTCGACAAGCCTCATCCTGCGAATGGTCGGATCGATCATCGGGTGAGCTCGGCCCGCTGTAAATTCTTCCTCCCCCAAATCTACTATTGAATCCTTCACGCTCTGGTTAGAGTCAACCAGTTTCAGTCGAGAGTCGAGAGGAGCGTTAGAATACACGTCGCCAATCATGCGACCAAGCAGTATGAGTGTTTCGTATGCGAGTGTTCCACCGGTGTAGAGGCCTCGGATATACCGCTGCTTCTCATTCAAATCTTTAGACGCTTCTTCAGCAAGCGACTTCAATTCGCCTTGCGTTGGGGCGAATTTTCTTATGATCTCAGTCTGACGAGCAGGCTCAGCGCTACGAATTGCTTCTGAGAAAGCGGCGTGGAGAGTCTTTGTTCCCTTCACGCGCGAGCGTGCGTCTGCAGGAATATCGTAGTTCTCGGGTCCAAGAAAGCAGGTGACATACTGTTTCTTGGTGTGGCGAGTAATGTGTTCGAGCATGAGAAGTTTCACATTCTGATCCGGTGGTTTCGACACAACAACAATCGTGCTTGTCTCGGGATTCTTTTCCAGTGCGTCGATAGATTGAAGCATCATTAGCCCTCCGATCTTTGCTTTGACGTCTCCGCCGCCTGTCCCTAATCCTTCCGATACGCCTATCCCCGCCTCGCTTAGCAGGACGCTGACCTCTTGCAGACCAGTTCCTGCTGCCGCAACGATCCCGATCTTGCCTCTCTTGATGACGTTAGCAAATGCGATCGCCTTACCTCCGATAAGCGAGGTTCCGGCTCCAGGTCCCATAACTAGCAACCCTTTGGATTTCGCGTGCTGCTTGAGTTCGAGTTCATCCTCTGGCGGAACATGGTCACTGAACAAATGGACGCTGATGCCTTTGTCAAGCAGCCTGATCACGATGTCTCTGGCATATTCTCCAGGAATGGAGACAATCGCCAAGTTGGCGTCGGGCAGAGCTTTCAGGGCGGCGTCAACACTGTAGTAACTACGCCCCTTAATCTCAGGCGGCTTGAGAACGATTTCCTCGACCTGCTGCAGGCCCTTCTCAATTGCGGATTCTGTGTCAGCAATCACGGCAAGGATCATATCATTTTCAGTCGCTGCTTTCCCTTCGCCGGTCAAGAGGCCGAGTTTGGTTAGTATCTCCTTGTTAGTCGAAGTTCCCATGACCACTGCGGCGTCTTTGATTCCCCCAATCTTCTTGGCTTCTTCGGAAAGGTGGAGGAGCTGGACTGAATCTCTGTGGAAATTTTTCTTCACAACATTTCTAACTAAGATCAATTCGCGAAGTCACGCCTAGGGTTAAGCACGTCACTCAACTGAAATCCGGAAGCCCCCTGCGCGTAATTAATGATTAGCCGTGATTTCAATTCGCACGATTGAGAGTTCGCCAAAATCAACTTATATCCTGGCTGGGCTCAGCGAGCGGGTGGTTCTTGTGGCCTCGCGTAATCCTGCTGAAATCAAGGATGAAATCGAGAAGGCCAATCAACTCGCAGTTACTAGAATGATGGATTCCGACCCATTCTGGGTTGGTATTGGACTCGCTCGAAAAGTCATAGCAGGCATGAAAGAGAAGATGTTCCTCCACGCTGGACCCCCCATTGAATGGGACGGGATGAGTGGGCCGATGAAGGGGGCCATCATGGGTGCTGCGATTTACGAAGGTTGGGCGCGGGATGGAGTTGAGGCGGAGAAGCTCGCGAAATCCGGCCAGATCACATTCGCTCCAAATCACCACTATGACGCGGTAGGCCCCATGGCTGGTGTAATATCCCCAAACATGCCCGTATACATTGTCAAAGACCGAAAGCACGGCTACCAGACGTATTCAAACCTGAACGAAGGAATCGGGAAGGTCCTGAGATATGGCGCCTATTCAAGCGAAGTAATCCAGAGGCTGGCCTGGATGCGCGATACTCTCGCAACAACCCTCGACTCGACCCTCAAGGAAATCCTGAAAGACAAGGAGGGAGTTGCCATGAAACCGATAATCACTCAAGCTTTGACAATGGGCGACGACTGCCACAACCGATACAACGCCGCAACATCACTCTTCCTCAAAGAGATCACGCCCTACATGATGAGCACTGGAATCGACAAGAAGACACTGATCGAGGCTTTCAATTTCATGAGCCAGAACAATTTCACGTTGCTCAACCTAGGCATGGCGAGTGGGAAGGCCATCACCTTAGCCGCTCACAAAATCAAGTACAGCACGATTGTGACGGTGCTTACGAGAAATGGAACCGATGCTGGAATTTGGGTGAGCGGCCTTGACAATGAATGGTTTACCGCTCCTGCCCCTGTGCCGAAGGGTGTCTGGTTCCCAGGGTTCACTGAAAAGGACGCTAACCCGGACCTAGGAGACAGCGCAATAACGGAAACAGCCGGATATGGTGGCTTCGCAATGGCCGCTGCACCAGGCATCGTTTCCTGGGTTGGCGGAAGCGTCGCCTACGCCGTTGAGAACACCCAGAAAATGTACGAGATCACCTACACAAAGAACAAGGATTTCATAATCCCGTTCCTCGACTTCCAAGGAACACCAACAGGAATTGATATTCGCAAAGTCGTTAGGACAGGAATCACACCGACAATAAACACCGGAATAGCTCACAAAGAAGCTGGAATCGGACAGGTTGGCGCAGGCATCGTAGCTTTCCCAATGGAAACCTTCAAACAAGCACTCAAATCGTACGCGCAGAAATACGGCCTCTAAGGACCAGTGTTGCGAACACGTATTCACGCGATCCATGTTGGCCGACTAGCAGCGCAAGCACTCTCAGGTCCCGGGCCAAGAGACATTGGAGAAATAGTCGCGGCCTTTCCAAATTCATTCTACCTGAAAACTAGGGATCATGAACTCATCTTCGTAACTAATCGCGAGTTGAAATCTCCAATAACGATTAATCTTAACTCAAAAGCAGACCTGGTTCAGATTGCAAAACCATCTGAAGTTGTGTCTCTGCTTGAAAATGAAATTCGAATAGGCGAATTAGGATCCATTGACCTTAATGGAGCATCATCATACGAGCGCTATCTGGTCCCCCAAGTTAACCAATTCGCGGTGGCTCGAGAGTCACTCCAACTCGGATCACTGATTCTAATGATAGTCGACACACATCTTAGTGTGCTCGACCCTGCTGGCTTCGCGTATTCTGGCGCCCTTGAATTTGTTTCAAAAGGTGTCGTCCCATTTCGTCGGTCGGGTGACGCGGAGCATTTCTGTGATGCAGCCCGGAAAATTGTGGGTTTGGGTGGGGGATTCACACCATCAGGAGACGACTTGCTAGGCGGTTTCCTCGCAACCTACAACTCGTTTGCACAACAAAAGGGTGGCCAGATAGTCCTGTTAAATTTCGACCTCATCGAGAGCAAAACGAGTTGGATAAGTGCGAAACTGTTGGACTATATGCAACGACGTGTACTCGATGACCAAATCAGCGAACTGATACGCTCTGCTGCCTCAAGCGATACAGACAGCTTTATTGTGGCTTTGGAAACTCTGCTGCCGAGGGGCCACACTTCCGGAATTGACATTCTGGTTGGAGTAATCCTTGCTCTCAGCTTGACGTATGACATTCAATCGAAAACGAATGAAACGCGCGCTGTTGCTGATAGGTTAGGGTTGCTATCTTAGAACTCGTCCGTTTGGCTTTACCAATTCTGAACTCATGTCGGAAGTTCTAAAAGCATGCCTAGAAAACGTCCTCTTGGAGTTATGTTTATGTCGTTTAAACCTCCATGCCCGGTTACGCTTACTGAAGTCAAAATAAACGTCGAAGACTTGGAACCAATTCTGCGGCCTCCAGAATCACCTCTTCTTGCTAGACCTTACAGTCCGAGGCTGCTCAAGCTTCCGGACGGCAAGAGAATGGTCGTCAGGATGGCAACGGCCGAAGACACCGATGTCATTCTGAAGACCACGCGCTCCATCATGGATGAGGAGAAGGACTTCTACGACTTGGTTTCGTCCAGGGTTTACGGGGAAGTTCTCTCGCACAAGAGGAAACGTGTCAAAGATTACTATTGCCTCGTTGGAGTCCTTGAAGGAGAACTCGCGGCCATAGCCAACGCCCGACTGTGGGACGAGAAGGTCGCCATCAGCCTTCACACAATGACCTTCAAACGCGGCGCCGGGATAGGCGCACTCATGTACCTAGCGAAAATGGAGCATGCCTTCGAAAACCTCGGCGTCGAAGAATGGTGGGCCACATACGAGAGCTACACAGGAATCCGGTATTGGGGACTAGGCCTAGCACAGTTCCAGAAACCCTACCCACAAATTCAACACGAGCTGGGCGGCGCCAGAGTCTTCTTCAACACCAAAGACCAATGGTACAGTTTTGTAAAACCAAAATACGAAAAACGCCTGGGCGAACGCCCCGTGCCAGCCGACTTACTCAAACAATCTCAAAACCCGAAACAACCAGCACACATAGACCTCTGAACCTCCCGCTGAGCGCCTCAAGGCGCTCTTCCAAATGCGGAATGGACTGCATCTACTTCATCAGCTGATCAGCTACCTGTCCTAGAGTTCCGACGGCGACAATCAGAAACGCCTCTTAAATTACCACAAGGCGCACTTGCCTCGAACGAATTTGAGGGATGTTTACGTTACTGGCGTTGCGTTGACAAAGTTTGGGAAACGCCCAGATATGGGGCTGGTTGAACTTGCCGTTGACGCAGGTTTAGGTGCCCTGAAAGATGCAGCGCAAGAGAACTTGAAGGTTGATGCAGTTTATGTGGGCAATGCCGCGTCGGGGCAACTATGTGGAATGGAGAACCTTGGCCCCATAGTTGCAGAACGTCTAGGTTTGCTCCCATGTGAGGCTCAGAGAATCGAGGCCACGACCGCCTCGGGCTCATGCGCTTTCAAAGAAGCCTACCGAGAAATCGCAGGTGGTTTCTTGGATACGGTCCTCGTGGTCGGAGCCGAGAAGATGACGCATATACCCACGGAAGATGCAACCAAGGTGCTCGCGTCCAGCATGACCCACCCAACCGGCGAAACTGTGCACGGAGCGAGTATGCCCTCTTTGGCAGCTATGTTCACACGAAGGTATCTTGAGAAATTCAACCTCTCAACCAAGCATTTGGCCCTCGTGGCCGTAAAGAATCACGCCAACGCCCTACTGAACCCCTACGCCCAATTCCAAAAAAAGATTACAATCGAAGACGCATTGTCCTCCCCCATAGTTGCCGAGCCGTTGCGAGTAACAGACTGCGCACCTATGACCGACGGGGCTGCAGCGGTTCTACTGCAGGCCAAGCCAACATCCAGAGTGCCAGTTAGGATTCGAGGGGTTGGGCATTCGACTGATAGGCAGATGTTCTACCAGCGATCTGAGGAATTCGCTATTCCTGCTCTGAAAGATGCTGCTCGGAAAGCGTTCCAAAGTGCTCAGTTAACCCCCAGCGACATCGATGTCGCAGAACTCCATGATGCTTTCACGGTTCTGGAAATCGTGGAAAGCGAGGATGTCGGTTTCTTCCCGAAAGGTGAAGGCGCAAAAGCCTTGGAAGACGGAGTCACTCAGATTGGCGGTCGACTGCCAATCAACACCGGTGGGGGGCTGAAAGCGCGTGGCCATCCCCTCGGAGCCACTGGGGTTGCGCAGATTGTGGAATTGACTTGGCAACTGAGGGGCGAGGCGGAGCAGAGGCAGGTCGCCGATGCTAAGGCCGCGCTCGCATGTAATTTTGCTGGGCTTGGAAACAGTGTGGTCGTAACGATTCTGGATAGGAGTTGAGGAACATGGGATCTGTTGCGGAACAAATGATTCGCGAAAAAAAACTGCTAGGGTCGAAGTGTGATCGGTGTGGGTATGTAGGGTTCCCGGCAATTAGCGTCTGCCCCAAATGCGGGCCTGGATACTTGGACCATGTGAAGCTAGCGGAACTTCCCACAAAGGGCGCAGTGGTCACTTGGACGAAACTTAGGGTTGCGCCGAAGGGTTTCCCCTCACCACTGCTTCACTGTGTTCTTGATTTAGGAATCGTGAAAATACTTGGCACGGTGCAGGGAACTGAGGAAATTCGGCTTGGGGAAAAAATGGTGATCATGGAGGATACGTCTGGTCGATTTCCTTACGTATTCTGGCGTCCCACATCGTGACGGCGTATTCCTAAGCTGAACAATGAAAACCCTATCACTCCTCACCCCCTCTACAATCGAGTGATAGGGCTTTGATTCTCGTAACAGGCGCCGCAGGAAAGACTGGCAAAGCAGTCATTAGAGCACTTGTTTCTAAACGGCAACAGATGCGCGCTCTGGTTCACCGCAAAGAACAGGCGGAGCTTGTCCAATCCTTGGGAGCGAAAGAGGTGGTCGTCGGAGATATGCAGTCATCAAACACAATAGCCGAAGCAACACGCGGAGTGAGCGCTATCTATCATATTTGCTCAAACATGAACCCAGCTGAGGTTCAGATCGGCAGAGCGATGATTTCCGCATCGAAATCCGCCAAAGTCAACCATTTCGTTTTCCATTCTGTCTTACACCCACAAGCGGAGACCATGCCACACCATTGGAACAAGATGCGGGTTGAGGAAGCGCTCTTAGAGTCTCAGCTTTCCTACACAATACTGCAACCTGCCTCCTACATGCAGAACATCCTAGCCAATTGGCGAGACGTAGTCGAACGCGGTGTCTACTCGGTTCCGTATTCATTGGAAGCGCGTATGAGCATGGTTGACTTGGACGATGTGGCCGAAGCCGCCGCAAAAGTGCTCTCGGAGCCGGGGCATGTTGGTGCTACGTATGAGTTGGCCGGGCCGGAGGCACTCACTCAAACCCAGACCGCTGCTGTCCTGAGCAAGCAACTCGGGCGCGAAGTTCGCGCGGAACGGATGAGCGTTGAAAACTGGAAGCGCCGCGCTTTGAATTCTGGGCTCGGACCTTACCAGATTGATACACTCATCAGGATGTTCGAGTATTACGACCGCCACGGGTTCTGGGGCAACCCGCGCGAGCTGAGCGGCCTCATTCACCGCCCCCCTACTAAGTTCGAGGAATTCGTTCGACGAATCAAAGAGAAAACTGCTTGAGGAATACACATTCCAAGTGGATAGTGTTCCGCTCATTCTAGAGTTGCTGTTGAGACTGAATAGACCGGGGGTAACCATTGAGCCAGCGTCCTCCAGCTCTTACCTTCGTCAGAGCTGTTGAATACGTGACCCATTCGAGTACCGACGTACAAGCCCGCGGGCTCTAGCTGGTCTGAGGCAAGGCCTTCCCGGTAGCAACCCAAGTACGCGTTTTCAGCAGGCAATCCCTTCCCGAGTTTCCTCCAAGCCCTACCAGCGTTCGCTGTTCCGTAAACCGTGAATTGGCGTTTTGCGGCCACGCGGAAGAAATCACCCTCCTCCGGAACAACGTAGAACCGTTCAGATTTGTGCGGGTGCGCCGCCATCGGAAAACCGAACCCACTTGGCAATCCCTTGGAGACCTCAACCCAACTCTCCGCCGCGTCCTCAGAACGGTAGACGCCGCAATGATTCTGTTGATACAGATAGTCCGGGTTGTTTGGGTCCATAACGAGTTTGTGTACGCATTGCCCAAACTCAGGGTACTTTTCAGGCAGGAAGTCTGCGCGCACGTTCTTGTTCTTGGGAACCCAACTCTTCCCCCCATCTTCGGATTTGAAAACTCCGACCGCAGAAATCCCCACGTAGATTCGTTTTGGTTTTGACGGATCGATTACAATTGAATGAAGGCATAGACCGCCTGCGCCTGGCTGCCACTGCGAGTGAGTAGGATGCGTGTTCAAATTTTCGTTCATTTTCCAGGAATCTCCTTCGTCGTCGCTTCGAAAGAGCGCTCCCGGGGCCACACCTGCATAAACAACACCTGGCTCGTCCGCGTGACCTGGTTCCACGTGCCAAACGTGCTCAACCGTCGACCCCGCTCCTTCAGCGAAGCGGGGTGGATTCTTGGCGTTCTCCCATGTTTTCCCGAAATTCTTCGAGCGGAAAACTGTCGGCCCGAAGTGGCCGCTGTTCACGGCGGCGTAAATTGTCTTCCCATCGCGTCTGTCTAGTGCCATGTGAAAAACTGGAGAATTCTCGAAGTAGGGTCCTCTCATCTTCCATTTCTTGCGTCGTGAATCGGATTCAAAGATGAAGGCGCCTTTTCTGGATCCAACCAGCGCTAAGACGCCCCGTTTTCTAGATGGCATTTAGCGAGTTCCCTCCGAACGCAGCTGAGGGTGTATACTGTATAGTATTTGAATCCTACAGGG
Organism: Bathyarchaeia archaeon; assembly: GCA_049513715.1. GTDB lineage: Archaea > Thermoproteota > Bathyarchaeia > 40CM-2-53-6 > 40CM-2-53-6 > FEN-987. The sequence continues at coordinate 414,359 of JBEKVV010000003.1, forward strand.
ATCGAGAGTATAGCTGCCCTAACTTGCGTCCAGCGAAGTAGTCCCATTTCGCAAGTTATCTTGTATAGGTTGACCTTGCATCAGCCGCCCGCTACAGCGGGGATTATTTGCAGACGGTCACCGTCTTTGAGCTTCGTGTTCAAGCCTTCCCCTTGTCTGATTTCATTCTTGTTTACGAATATGTTCACGTACCGTCTAACTTGTCTATCTTCGTCCAAAATGAAGGCCTTCAAACCAGGAAACATTTCGTCTAGTCTCGAAACTGCTTGCTCAACCGTGACCGCATCTAGGCTGATTTCTGAATTATCTTGAGTATACTGCCGGAGAGCAGCCGGAATTGTGACAGTTACTCTCAATTGAACCAAGCCGAAGAATGTCTGTAAGTGATTATTCATATCTAGTTTTTGAAAATGGCCCTCAGAGGCTGTCAGCTACTTTTTCGACAGGATTTCTGGGTTAACTGGGTTAGGTGGAATTTGCCCTTTCAAGCCTGAGATTAAATTGTCCGCGGCCATCAGACCCATTTTTGTTCTCGTGGCCACGGTTGCGCTGGCAATGTGCGGGGTAATGATGACATTGCTTAGTGATAGGAGGGGGTGGTTTGAGGGTATTGGCTCAGGCTCAGTCACGTCTAAAGCTGCGAACGCAATCTTCCTATCCCTCAGTGCCTCGAACAGAGCTATGTTGTCAACTATCGGGCCTCGTGCAGTGTTAACGAGCACCGCCGTTTTCTTCATCCTGGCGAGTTCCTTGGCTCCGATTAAATTGTGGGTTTCTGTCGTCAGGTTCGTGTGAACAGTGACGAAATCAGATTCGGTCAGTAACCTCTCGAATTCAGCATACTCTACGCCGAGCTCCTTCTCGACCTCATCCGCTCGGCGGAGATCATAGTAGAGTGATTTCATGCCGAAGCCTTGTGCTCGCCGCGCGACCGCCCTTCCGATCCTTCCAAAACCAATAATCCCCAAGGTTGCGCCGTGTATATCCTGGCCGAGTAGAATCAATGGGCCCCACGTTTTCCAATTGCCCGCTCTAACTAGTTTGTCCCCTTCCACGATACGCCGCGCTGCAGCCATCATGAGCGCAAATGCAAGGTCAGCGGCAGTTTCTGTCAGAACATCGGGGGTGTTGGTAACGATTATTCCGCGCCTCGTGGCTTCAACAACATCCACGTTATCGTAGCCCACTGCGTAATTGCTGACTACCCGCAGCTTTGGCGCCTTATTCATCAGCTCCGCGTCAACTTTGTCCGTAAGAAGACACAATAGGCCTTCAACGTCTCGAACATGTTCAAGCAGCACTTGCCGTCCCGGAGGAACCTCCCCCTCCCACACTTTGGTATCGCAGAATGACCGAATCCGTTCCATGGCTTCCTCTGGCAGCAGCCTTGTCACGTAGACTTTTGGTTTCATCTAATCTGCCTCGGAAATGATGCGATTGAATGCCTCACTTATGGTGATGACCGTTATCTCTTTGCCTCGAAGCCCGAAAGAGTCGGGTACTGCGGAGGCTTTTCAACTCTCACCAAGTGAAGGAGCGGTTGAACTATGGCAGGCTTGCTAAGCGCCCACGGCCACACATCGAATCCCTCTCAGATTTGATATTCGGGGTTCCTCTGTCGATTGGGGCAACATCCGTAATCACGAGGCTTATGCGTTGAATATGGCGGGGTTGATGGCGATATTCGCGCTGTTCACGTACCAATTGACGCACACAAGTAGCCCGGTTCAAATTCCAACGGTTGCACCATTAGTCCCACCCGCACGCAACTGCCATTTGCAGTGGCTGTCAAGAGCAAAGAGCTTTTCAATATAGTGCAATCAGTAGTGGCGATTCCTCCTTGGACGAAATTACGAAGCGAACTCAACCTATCGAATCGCTTTCGGAATTAGTCAAAATTATTTTCGGACTTGCTCTATCGATTGGTGCTATTTCGTTGATCTCGCGACTTCCCACCAAGCCGCTGGGAATATTGGTTGACGTTGCAGAGTTTGGGTTCAGCTTCCTGATCTTGATCTCCGTATGGATGGGGTATACGAACATAATGTCGGTTCTTCCGATGGAGGATAGCGTTACAGTCATCCTTAACCTTGTGTTGCTTTTTCTTGTCTCGATCGAGCCCTACCTCTTCTACCTGAACATAACCTTCGACCTCTTATCCCATGAACTGCTTCTGAATTCTGCTTCAATGCTGTACGCCTTAGATATGACTGGACTGATGTTGATTCTCGCATTATTCACACATCAACTCGCTAGGGAGGAGAGAGGGTTAGTCTCGAAGGAGTCAATGGCTAGGTTCAAGCGGGTTAGGAACACCTTATTCATATCAGCGGGCCTCTTCGCGATCACCATTCTGCCACTATTCTGGACCTTGAAACTCTGGGACCTGCCGATACGATTCTACTTCTGGTTCATTCCACTAGTCCTTTCGTCGGTTAGGCACATATCGGACCGCGGATTTCAAGAATAACGTCAACAGCCCAGCATCAACCGGCCTCGTCCGTTTGTGTCTTCTGCTGTTTATTTCACGTATTGGGACGCGGAGGGAGAGTATATTGGATTCTGCCGACGCTGTGATTTTGTGGTAATATCTTGAGTCTTGAAGAGGTAGCGAAATGCAACTTCAATTCTGGTTTCAATTGCGCGGAATCGGTTCTGTTAGCAGTGAACAGTGAACTTGACGCAACAGGAGCGAGTGATCAGGTGATTCCGAGAATTGCCACAGGTTTTGGGGGCGGGATCAGCCGGAATGGCGATGTCTGCGGAGCCCTTGTGGGCGGAGCGATGGCAATCAGCCTAGCGTTGGGCCGCGACAAGTCCGATGCCAGCAGGGAACCATGCTACTCAGCAGTCGACCAATTCTACAATGATTTCCGAGCAAAATTCGGGTCGTGCAAGTGCCGTGAACTAACGAACCTAAATATGAAAACCCCAGAGGGGGCCGAGGCGTACAAAGCCGAAATTCACGCGGAAATCTGCAACCCAATCGTCGCGTGGGCCGCTAGGAGAGCTCACGATCTCATCAAAGAGACCTCGTGAACTAATTGGAAGCCAGCCTAGGCTTCGTTTCTTGACATGTTTTCGGCGCTAAGGCAGCAGCAGACTTGAGAATAGCAGAATCGCAAGACCTAGCGATGCTGCAAGCATCCAAGCCTTGCTCAGGATTTCTCCCCATCTCTCTGTCATGAATAAGTAAACAATCATTGCGAATGACAAAAGGTCGACAGCCAGGAAGATTGCGAATCTAGTTTCACTTACGCTGCTGGTTGCGTCGAGCGTCCATAGAAAAAGCGCGGAGGCTGCTTGAAGCAGGAGCAGCAATGTGACAATCAGCCTATTCCGATCCATTTTGGACTCCTCCAAATTCAAAGAGAGGAATTCGTCTCTTGACTGAACCGATTCTCAATTCTAGTCTGTATAGAAAGATGAATGTGCCAAGGAATACTGCTCCTAACAATGTCGCCGATAAACAGAGAGATGCGAGCGCCTCAAAATTGACTCCGCCAATAACTAATTGAGCTGAATTTCCGAAGAATGCGCTGATTGAAACTGAACCTAGAGCAAGTAATCCGACTAGCATGGGCCCCGCCCATACGACAGTTATCGCTTGCGTGGAAGCCTTGTTCGTCGGTAGATGTCCCTTGATTTGCGAGTTTATGAGTTTGCTCAGGCCTAAAGAGATGAGCGCGATCAGTAATGCAGATCCCCCTAGCACTGTGGCAGCAACTTCTGTAGGGATGACTTGGCCTGGTGTGATCAAGCCCCAATATGCAAGCACGAAGACTTCGCCAACAAATATTAGGCCAAGTGCTACAAAGAGAGGGCGGTTTCGGATTTTCCTCGTTTCGCCTCGGTCAATTACGGGTAGGAGGAATAGCAGTAGGAAGATTATGGTGACAACACTCATCGCGACCGGAAGGCCCGCACCTTCGAACACTGAAATCTTCAGCAGCTGATAAATCCACAGAAAGTACCAGTCAGGTTGCGGAATAAACTGGGACGCAAGTTCCGGCGTATATTGTGGGGGTAGATTGAGTGGGAAGACCACTGAGATGAGAAGCATTATGGCGCCGAAGATCGCTGCCAGCTCTAACAGGTAGAGTGAAACATCAGGGAATATTGGAATTGTTCGACGGGGTTTTGTTTCGCCGAGGGCTGTTACTGGCTCTGAGATGCCGTGCGTTTCTAGCATGTACATTTTGACGGTCAAGAGAACTAACAGTACTGCAGGTAGGATGACCACGTGTAAATCGTAGAAGCGTAGGAGTTGGGTAGCATCACCGCCAGCCCCAATTATTAGAAAACTTAGGAGTGATGAGAGCGGTGCTGGCAAGGCGTCTATCATTCCTACGCCTACGTCGGTTGCTGACTTTGAAACCACCGTCCAAGGCAGCAAGTATCCAGTAAAACCAAAGCCCAATGTGACGAAGCCCATCACCATGCCCACAAACCACATAATCTCTCTAGGTTTCTTGTGGACTGAGACGAAGTACCCGCGCATCATGTGCATGAATGCGAGCATTATCATCGCATATGCTGTGTATAGGTGGACGCTTTCCAAGAACCTTCCATAGAAAACGGATTGAAAGATGTATTGAGTTGACGGAAACGCTTCCATTGGGTTGGGAATGTAGTAGAGCATCATTATCATCCCCGTGACGCCTTGAATGACGAAAGCGACTACAGTTAGGGCGCCGAGCCAGTAGAGGGGGTTGATGGCGTAACGAGGAACTGGCCTTAGCAAGGGGTGCGAGAGGCCCAGTCGAGTGTCAATCCATCTGAGCAACCTAGTGGGCTCGCTTTGTTCTTTCACAGTTGTCTAACTCACAATGTTTCCGCCTTGAAGGTCCGAGGTGACATCGTTCGACCCGGTGTTGTGCCCGAAAATTGCTGGAGGCGTCATGCCAACCGCAAAGATTTCCCCAGAGTCGCTCAGTTGCAATATGACTTGAGGTTGGGGCCGAGGGGAGGGCCCGGAGCGTACGCTAGCGCGGTGCAGAAAATCGAAGACGCTTCCATGGCAACAACAGTAACCCAACGGGGTGTCGGCTTTGAAGGCTGAATTGCATTGTGGACTGGTTCCGGTGGGTTGGAAGGAGTACACGCAGCCTAGGTGCTGGCACAAGACACTAAAGGCCACGATATCTCCATCGGGCCCAACTCCACCTTCCGCCTTCTGCCCTAGCTTCACCAAGATGTTTGGCTCGTTGTCGAGCGGATAGTTGAAGACGACATGTTCATTCACCTTCAAGTCTCCCATTGACGCGACTTTCACTTTGGGAAATGTCGCTGGTCCGGTTCTGGCTGGGGGGGCCGAATTAGTAATGGCTTTTGTGATGGCCGCGATTCCACCGATAAGCAGAAGCCCCGATAAAGTGACTGCGAGCTTTAGAAAATTCCGTTTCCTCTCGTTCGGCCGCTTTTCCCTTGGATTGTCACTGGTGGCTTTCTTCGGGGGCATTGAATCACCGTTTGGCTTTTGGCCTGGTAATTATCGCTCCAATAACCAATCCTACGATCAGAAGGCCGAAGCCAACCACACCCGCTAAGGTAGCGCTAATGCCCGTTGGGGTCGACTGCGCAATTGTGACCGGAGCAGTTGGTGGCATTTGGTCGCTGATCGTTAGATCATACCACTGCGACACTGACTTCACGTGCGCTGATTCCCCTAGTTTCCCGTTCCAAACCGCGAAAGCCACATAATAGTTAGAGCCAGTCTTCAGTTGCACTCTGTATTGAGATGCGTCGGATACGGTGAAACTTCTAACCATCTCAACGGTCCATGTTTGATTGTTTTCTGAGAAATAGTTGCCTACGTGTATTACGAATGGGTCCGCGTAGGGGTCCAAGTTTGGGGAATCAGCCCCGAAGCTTCCACCTGTCACAAAGAAGCCGGTCGTGTTCGTGTAATCGCTTTCTGCATATGAGACATTGTTAGGAGGATAGAGGGTGGTCCCGGCTGGGTCGGTGTAACCTCCTGGGAAGTCTGGGTCGCGCTGGTCGTTGTCGGTTGGAACTGACTGCCAATGCCAGATGTCGGCTGCTCCTCCGGTTATGGCGCCGTTCGTTGCTAACTCCATTACAGGTGACTGCTGCCTCTTCGAGGTGTCACCTAGGAACCAGAGCATTGCCACGCGGTCTTGGTAGTAGTATGTTGAGTTGTAGAACAACTGGTTTGCGGTTGCTGTACTCTCGTCGGTTAGGGGCAGTAGGGTTCCATTGGGTGCAGTGTAAAGCTCACCTTCCGAGCCGAAGGACGGCCCAACCTTATCATCCCAACGAAACAGCGCGTAAACATTGAACCCGTCATTAGCAGATTTCACAAGAACGTTCTGCGTGCGACCTCCTCCTGGCGAAACGGAGGCAGCCAACGGGACGCTTGTCCACTCGATCGCGTTCCAGAATGATTCGTTTCCAGGCGCGTTGTAGTCGGGAGCTCCGTTCACTCGGTGAGACGTAATCTTCGGGAATGACCCTTGAGCAAACGCTCCCTGCATCGCAACGTTTGGCAGCGCTCCTGCCCAAACAATCATGATAAGAAAGACGAAGAGAACACGAGGACTTATCCTATTTAGAATCGTTGAAATCTCCTTTGAATTACGCGTTGAAGAATTCATCGCTCAATGCAAATTTAACGTTTGCCGGGTCGTTCATGCAAACACACCCGGTCGCGGTTAGGTACGGGTGGGCACGTTGCTAATGGCTATGTAGATGAAATTAATGACCGAGATTTGGTCACCTCGTAACACGTAAGTTGAGCTACCACTACTGCAGCCCGAGATCGTCTGCAGGAAAAACGTCGAACCTTCCTTTGCATGGGAATCTTGTTAAGCTGCCGTTCCTATTCAAAGCCGTCGTTGTGAGTTTGGAAGCGTATGCCGCTCTGGAACCTTGTGCTCAGCGGTTACCCGGCCTCAGGCAAGACTGTTCTGGCTCGTAGGCTTGTTGCTGAGCAACCGAACTTTCTACGCTTAAGTGTCGACGAAATGCGCGACATGTTCTTCGGCTCCAAGGAACCTTCCTCAGAAGAGGAGTTCATTTACACTGGTTTTGCGTCTTTGCGGGATTTGGCGTTGAGGATGGGGCACAACGTTGTGCTAGATTGCACTGCCCCAAGAAACAGCACTAGAAATTTTCTGCTGAACACAAAAGTTCAGGGAGTCATCAGGCTTGTCGTGTTATTTGTTGTTGACAAAACGGAATTGGAGGGACGCAACCGAGAGCGAGGACTAGAGGGCGCAGTAAGCGCATGGGACAAAACTTGGGAAACCCCAACGCGAGACATTCCAGTCTTCAAATTCAGAAACAACTCCTTAACCGAATTTGAAACCAGCTACTACGTACTGACAGACCTGCTCAGAAGCAAAGTTCACCCCTACAGGCGCAGGTTCCTTGGTAACATGTTTCCCCAAATAGGATAGAATCGATTTCCTCAAGCTAGGAACTTAATACATTCTTTAGCCACGGTTAGGTTGGCGCCGGGGTAGCCTAGCTAGGTAAGGCGACAGAGCCCCGAGAACCGTAGACGTGTGATCGGGACGTTGAACCTCGAGATCACCGCGCTAGAAATGGGCCAAGACAGCTGTTGGTCCTCTGGGCCTCGTGGGTTCAAATCCCACCCCCGGCGCCAATTTACCGGTCGTTTTGTGTATGTGGGTCTAATGGTGCGCACCACCACAACTGACACAGAATTTCCCATTGAATGGCTTCACTTTGCGTGGCAATTGCAATTGCCAGGGGGCTTCTCAAGTTGTCGTTTGGGTCTGTTTCGGTTTCCACGTCACCGCTAGTATGCCTCCTACGAGGCCTAAGACTAAGCCCACGCCTAGCCCGCCCATAGCGCCGCCGAATATGCTAAGCGCTGAGAAGACTATGATCAACATGCCCCATGTTGAATGTTCCTGGGGCTTGCTGTTCAGCATCACTGCACTGATGATTACTATGACCCCGAAGACTATTCCCAGGATCCCCAATAGCCCGAAACCCAGCCATCCCATCATTCCATAACTAGGAACGCTGTAGCCCATCATACCGCCCCAGCCGCGGTAGCCGCCCATCATTCCCCCAAACCAAAATGCGCCCATCATGGATGTCATTCCTCCGCCAAGGAGGATGAATAAGCCACCAATCAGTGAAAGTAGGTAAGCAGCCGTAGGCTTCTCTGTTAGTGTCATCTTCTAGATTTCAACTCCATGTGCTTAGTTTGATTCGACTTCCTGTAGGAACACTGCTCACTGATAGTCACCCCAATCTCTTTAACATGTAACTAATGATTGTGGCCCATCAATTTCGTTCTGCGGAATCATGTATCCCAACACGCCGTTGCCAACCGACAAACCAAACCACTCCCATTAAGCTGTGAGTTCACACTGAAACACAGTGTGTTTCACCGTGTACACCCATCTTAAGTGCGCTTCTTGAGTGGCATCACCAGACTCGAACCGTTGATGTGAATATGCATGGTTGACTGCGGGCGTTGCCACCGGAAATTCGACTCGTACTCTGGCCTACTCCAACACTATAAGGTAAAACATCCAAACGCGACGAACCTTAAGGACCTAGAAAGACAAGTCAGGACCGAGCAAGATACACGAGAACTAGTTTCAGCGAGTCTGCATTCGCATGGGCCCTCAAGAGCGAAGTTGATCGCATTCTCACTAATCGTGCTTATCGCGGTCAGCGTCACAGCTTACGTTGCGTTCGCACCAAAGGAAGTATTCACAACGACAGTCAGCGCGAAAGGGGTCGCTCCAGACTTCTCCTTACCGGATGTTAACGGCGGAACATTCACCCTTTCTGACTACAGGGGAAAGTCGAACGTCCTCTTGTTCTTCAACGAGGGTCTAAGTTGCGCTCCTTGCCTGCAGCAGATGCAGGGGTTGGACCAGCTTAATGCGGAATTTGGCAGAATGAATGTCGTGGTTGTTGATGTAACCGCTGACCCTCTGCAGTTGCTGACGGATTGGACTAGGTCAAGTGGGCCCCAGTATGCCAAGGTTCTTTCCGACCAAAACCTCGCCGTTAGCAAAATGTACGGAATGCTGGGCCCAGACGTGAGCATGATGCCGTACTCCAAGCCTGGACACACGTTCGTTCTGGTAAACACATCGGGTGTCATAGTCTGGAGACAAGACTACGGGCCTAGCAACATGTTCGTTCCAAACAACCAAATCGTTGCCCTTGTCTCGAAGGCGCTCGGAGCCAGCTGAGTAGTGTCAAAAGTCATTTTGCTGAGTAGCGTGGGTTGCACGCCCTGCCTGCGTGTTAAGCGGTACCTTAACGAGTTCCACGCGAAGAACCCTCAGATCGAAGTCGAGGAAATTGAATTTTCTTCTCAAGTTGGATCAAAACTTGCAGTGGAAAATGGAGTCCTTTACCCGCCCGCGGTCTTCCTTGAAGGCAAACTGATTGCCAAAGGAAAGATACACGCAGAGACGTTGATCACGACCATCCAAGAGGCCGAAATGGTGAATGTTTGATGTCACTGCTTCTTCTCGCATACCTGATAATTGCATTTGTTGCAGGCGTGATTGCGCTTGCAATGCCATGCTGCTTTAGCGTACTTCTCCCATCGTACTTCGCCCAGAGCTTTAGGCAGAAAACGCGGCTAATCGGAATGACTGTCATTTTCTCCTTAGGCATCGCCACGATAATGCTTCCGCTCACCCTAGGCGTGGTAGCAGTTGCAGGAACGGTTACTTCGAATCACAGCTTGGTCTTCGTGGCCGGAGGGTTCCTGATGATTGTGTTCGGGTTTCTCACTCTATGGGGGCAGGGTATGCTGCCGCAATTGAATTTGCCCGTCAGCCTGAAACGCACCGACGCATTTTCAGTTTACACCCTCGGAATCTTCTCAGGAGCAGCGACCTCGTGCTGCGCCCCTGTTCTAGCTGGAGTCCTCGTATTGTCCGCTTTATCAGCTGGAACCTTTGAGGGATTGCTAATTGGGTTCACGTACGTACTTGGGATGGTCTTTCCACTCTTCGCAATCGCCCTCGCATGGGACAGATATGTGCCTAACGGAGAAAATCCGTTGAAGGGGCGACTTCTACACTTCAATACATTCGGCCGCGAAGTTGCGATACACTCATCAAAGCTCATTTCCGGCCTGATGTTCGTCTTGATGGGAATCGTCACCGTTGCATTGGGCCTACTGGGGAGAATGATTCCGGCACCCGGCGCTGCGCAAATAGGGGCCATGCAGGCCCAGCTCGCGTATGTTCTGACGGCTTACTTCGTGAATTCCTCTGGACTAGAGTTAGTTGGAGTTCTTGGTGTGGCGATAGTCATCATTGGCGTCTTCGCTCTGAAAAATCACATCAGAAAACTACTGGAACCCGCTAGAATCGAGGGGGACTAAAGCATTGAAATCAACCCCAGTGACAGAACAAAGACCGATTGGGCGGGCAGTCTTATCACTATCCAATTGTGAAGGCGACGCACCAGTTCAAATACTTCAGCGTACGCTGAAGAAGACACCTGGCATAAGGCATGTAGATCTCAATTATGCTGCTAACACAATAACTGTCGACTATGATCTAACCAAAATCACATTCGAAGAGGTAAGGGCAGTCATCAAACAGCCCCTTCTAGCTTGAGTCTTTCGAAACGCGGGAGGAAGTAGAATGGCCAAGGACCCGATTTGTGGCATGTTTGTGGATGAGAAGACCGCGACCATAACCCGCACGATTCGGGGAACAAAATGGTACTTCTGCAGCGAAACCTGCGCCATGACATTCGAGAAACCAGAGGTCGAAATCAGACGTCTCAAGCTCTTGGTGATAATTGGCATCGCGCTCACAGTACCAACAGGTTTGTTCACATACGTTATGCTTCTTCCATCCAACATCAACAATTATCTGCTCTTCATTTTGGAAACGCCAATACAGTTCATCGTGGGCTGGCGCTTCTACAGGGGCGCATACGACGCTCTAAGAAACCGAATGGGTAACATGGATCTTCTAATTGCCATTGGTACTACTGCCGCTTGGGCATACAGTACAGTAGTCACTTTTCTTCCGTCAGTCTTCCCCACGAGCGGAGCATACTTCGATACAGCTGCAGTGATCATCACCCTGGTCCTACTCGGGAACATGTTGGAGCATATCAGTAAGGGAAGAGCTTCCGAGGCAGTTCGCAAACTCCTAGATCTACAGCCCAGGATGGCACACGTGATCCGCAATGGGGCTGAAGAGGAAGTTCCAGTAGAGTCGGTCAAAGTAGGCGATATTCTAGTTATCCGCCCCGGGGAAAGGATACCGGTTGACGGAGTGGTGACTGAAGGCAACTCTGCTGTTGACCAATCCGCCATCACCGGAGAAAGTATCCCCGTTGAAAAAACTGCTGGCGATGAAGTAATCGGAGCAACAATCAACACATTCGGTCTTCTCAACGTTCGAGCATCGAAGGTCGGAGCAGATACAGTACTATCAAAGATCGTTCAACTCGTCGAAGAAGCCCAGATGGCGCATGCGCCGATTCAACGCCTCGCCGACCAGGTTTCAACATACTTCGTGCCTGCAGTTATCGTAATCGCCACAGGGTCGGCGCTAGGTTGGTATTTCTTCGGTGGATTGGCGCTCAACTTTGCTTTATTGGCGTTTGTCTCAGTAATCGTCATCGCATGCCCGTGTGCACTTGGCATCGCTACTCCAGCCGCAATTCTTGTCGGAACAGCCAAAGGCGCTCAGAATGGGATTCTCATCAAAGGCGGTGAGTATCTAGAGACAACCCATAAGATACGGACAATTGTCTTTGACAAGACCGGCACTCTGACCAAAGGCAAACCGTCGGTAACAGATGTCATAGTCAGTGGAAAGCACACGGAACAAGAAGTACTTCAGCTGGCCGCCTCAGCCGAGAAAGGCTCAGAACATCCTCTCGGCCGAGCAGTCGTAGAAGCTGCTAAGAAAAAGGGCATAAGCATACCTGACGCGACCTCATTCAAAGCCGTACCAGGCGCGGGCGTAGTAGCAGAGCACAATGGGAGAACCGTATTGCTGGGAAACCGAAAGCTGATGGCAAAATATGACATGAACCTCGCGCCAGTCGAAGCCGACATATCTGCGCTTGAGGAAGAGGGTAAAACGGTCATGGTTCTATCCGACGGCAAGGAACTCCTCGGTGTCATCGGCCTCGCAGACACCCTCAAAGATGACGCTTCAGACACAGTCCGAGAATTGCAGCGAATGAAGATTGAAGTCGTAATGTTGACAGGCGACAACATCCGAACGGCCAAAACCGTTGCTAGCAAATTGGGCATAGACAGGGTTGTGGCAGACGTTCTGCCAGAGCAGAAGGAGAAGATTATCAGAGACTTGCAAAAGGAAGGTAAGGTTGTGGGCATGGTTGGAGACGGAATCAACGATGCGCCAGCTCTTGCAGCGTCCGACATTGGAATTGCCATCGGAAGCGGAACAGATGTCGCGGTCGAAACAGGCGGCATTGTTCTGATCAGGAACAACCTACGAGATGTGGTGATCGCCATCAAACTCAGTAAGGCAACTGTCAGCAAGATCAAGCAGAACCTGTTCTGGGCATTCTGCTACAACGTTGCACTCATCCCCATCGCTGCAGGTGCACTCGTGCCATTCCTCGGACCTGGTGTGTACAATTTCCTTCCATTCCTAGCTGCCGGAGCGATGGCTTCAAGTTCAGTTACTGTCGTAAGCAACTCCCTTCTGCTGAACCGGTTCAAACCACGGTGAAGATCTGGAGGTGAGATCGAATTGGTTAAGGATCCAATTTGCGGAATGAAGGTTGACGAGAAGAAAGCGGCGGGTTCAAGCTCGTATTCAAGCAAAACCTACTACTTCTGCTCGCCATTCTGCAAGAACGAGTTCGACAAGAACCCAGCGAAATATGCCACCTAAAGTTCATTCAGGCATCCCTCACATTGAGGGGGGAATGATGGATGTCTACGGGCAAGCGTCAACGAGTGAGATATTGGTGGGTTCAAATCCCACCGTCCCCACGAAGTTGGTTATACGTACCGGTAAATTGGGGTCAAATTCCCACCCCCGGCGCCAACTCCCTTAAGTTCTTCGTTCTCCGGCTTTGACCTTCCGGCCAAATTTATTTTAGTAGCTCCTCACTACGATGTTAAGTGGTTACTGATGCCCAACGAAGTTCATTGCGCACATATCCTCGTTAAAACCCAGACAGAGGCACAAGCTGCCATGGAGAGACTGAACAAGAAAGATAAGTTCGCGAACATTGCCAGAGAGATCTCAATCTGCCCTTCTGCAAAGCGCGGCGGAGACCTCGGCACTTTTACCAGAGGAAAAATGGTCAAAGAATTCGAACAGGCGGCGTTCGTCCTTCAGAAGGGACAGATCTCACCCATCGTGAAAACAAAATTCGGATACCACATTATAAAGAGACTAGAATAGACCAGACGAAAGAGGACACCGGGATACGTGCCTAAGCGGCTCAGGTCAGAATAGTTACACACGCATCGTTGAAGACTGACCTCTCAAGGAAAAGGCATTTAAACGGTAGTCGAATATCCGAATTCGATCTAAATGGGCAGTACGAAATCGTACCTTGCAATTCTAATGGGAATAATAATTATCGTAGCAGACCTATGGTGGACTTGGACAAGCTATACGTATCTGCCCTGGCTAGCTGCTGGTGTAATAATACTCGTTGCCAGCGTGATCTGGATCTATATTGACTACGACCTGATGAAGAAGTAACCTGCACCTAACCATGGGATGGGAAACAGCCCTCTCGACTAAGCGTAGAAGAACACCGTCAGCCCGAAAAAAACGGCACAAGAGCTTCCGCGGGTTCAAATCCAGCCCGCGACGCCAAAATCCCCCGCGAATTCCACCCCGGCTCATTGCAGTAAGCAGCAATTCAATAATAGACACCAATCACTATCTCACGAGCTATCAGTGAACATGAAACCCAAAGACCGGCAAAGCTTCGAGTACACTGTTCTCGCTATTTTGGAGTATTTTGTTAGACATGAAGCTCTAGGTCCAATAACGAAGTACCATATCATGAATCGAATTCCAGGTCTGGCAACCCAGAGGCAAGACCGAGTCTCCGAGATCTTGGACCTTCTCGTTCTGCGAGGGTGGATTTCGTTGGAGAAGCAAGCAAGTGCCAATGCGGTTTACAAGATAACTGCAGAGGGGAAAATAGAGTATGACAAGTGGATCCGACAATTCCTCTCATTTGTGAGAATCCTCAGGACGGGTAACCAAGAGGACGGCTAGCGCGAACTCTAGCCGCCTACGGACACGACTGAGAAACCAGACTGCGTTTCCTCTATTAGATCTGTCGAGAAACCCAAGTGTCTTCTCGAGAGAGAACTATTATAGTCAATTGTTTCAGCGGGAAACTCTTTGTCCGAAACGATTAGAAGTCGCCACAAACGCATGCGAAGACTGCGAATTTTCTGAACCGCCTCCGACAGATCCTTCGCGAGAACCGGTTTACCATGAACTCTTGTCGCAACGATCGCTCCCTTGTGACCGCTCATGGCCTTTATGACGTGCCCAGGTATGATTACATCGTAAGTCTCCGAATCTTCCCTCCTGTCCGCGAAATCATGGGGATCAAATTGGTTTTCCGCACGACTACCGGTAAGCGCGTTCAGTGCTTGATTTGCAAGCCTGACGCTCGGTGTCTCCCCCTCGGGATTCTGTGATTCGAACCTTAACGCGTACGAGAGGTCGTCTAAACGACTTCTCCACTTTTCCATTGTGCCGGTTGCTCTGTAAGTCAAGTAGATGGCTACCGGAAGGATTACGAGCACGATTATGACGCCGCCAATGAATTCCTCGTGGATAGGAACAAGCCTTTCAAGCCTCTCTGAGAATCCGCCGAAAATCAGAATCGAAATAACCATCAGAACAGTCGAGGTAATCCCCGATGCAAGTATTACCCGGCGGACCTTGTTCAAGAGAAGCGATGTCTCTGTAACATAGAGAACGGATAACGCCATCCCGCTGTCCGTCGCGGTAGCGTCGGCTTTATAGCCCATTTAACTCGTTCATGCATATTGTCCTATGCCTTTTACCGTTATGGGAACTGAGTTCTGGTAGAACAATCTTACGAGGCCGCTTTTATCGAAATCTACCCTCACGCCCCCGTGAGATTTGAATGGTAACCACCATCTCAGGCCAGAAAACGCAGGCAAATTCCCCGATGGTCTCATTGAGTTTACTCTGGCCATTGCGAATCTTCATGGGTTTGACCTTTCTATATGCGGGAGTGCAGCATCTAACTGACCCGTCTTACTTCGACCCGTCGAAATCAGGCTATATTGGGCATTTGATTGCACAATATGCCGTCGGATCCCCAATTCACGACTTCCTTCTAGGAGTAGTTGGACCGAATGCTGTCCTTTTCGGGTACGGAGTCGCTGTTGGCGAGTCGTTGATTGGCATCGCCACTCTGCTAGGATTCCTTTTCAGGATTGCAGCATCAGCCGGGTTACTACTCAACTTAACTTTCTTCTTATCCGCAACCTGGACTGCTTTCCCGTTCTATTTCGGTTCGGACATAGTATTTGTCATGTGCTGGTTGACCATCCTCTTGACAGGCCCTCAGCTGAAGCAAAGCGTAGACGCAGTCTTGGCGAGACGCTACCGTTTCTTGAGTTGGTTGGTATCCCAGCCCCAGACGAATCCAAGAATGAACCTCATAACGCCCGCAATAACGCCAGTTCAAACCCAAACGAGTCAAGTTCAGGTAGCAGTTCCTGATGGAGCCAAGCTATATCCCGGCCAAGTTCGCGAAGTGAACCGAGCGTTCGAGCGCATTAAACAGCAGTTTGTTCTTCACCGCGAAACTCAAACGATACTCGAGTTTGTGCGGGCTTTTGTGATTAGTCTGGGCGTCGACCGAAACGACGCGTCACAAATTCTCAGCGGACTGCAGAACATCATCAACAGGCACTCAACGGAAGGGGCATACACCAAACAGGGGACATGACATGGCAAACACTACAGAAACTGAACAAATCACTGACAAGATTGCGACGGCCTATGGATTGCAAGTCTCAAGGGATGTCGTAGCTTCAGTCTTTGCGGGGCGCCCTAAACTTCCTGTACTGCTCTCCCGTGCTTCTTTCCGACCTGATCTTGATGTCCGAACGAAGCAAAGAACGCGAGTCCAAAAGGAACGTAGGAATTTCCTCCGTAGCATCTTCGGATTCGTTCTGCTTTCCGCATCAGCACTAGTCCTACTGAAGATAGCAACAGTCTCAAGCACACAACCTGAAACATCCACTACTGTGCCCAGCAATCCCAGTAATCCAAGTAACCCTAGCACTCAGCCTCAAACGCCCACTACTTTACCCGGCAACCCAAGTAATCCTAGCACTCAGACCCGACCAATTATAGCCAACGCGGCGAATATTGCACCAGACCAGTCGATAACCTACAATGACCCGTCTCTAGGTCCGATTATTCTGATCCATTTAGATAACGGGCAGTTTGTTGCTTACAGTTCAATCTGCACTCACGCAGGTTGCCAAGTCCAATTCGACCCATCCGGGAAAGAGATGATATGCCCTTGCCATGGCGCAACATTCGACCCATACAACAATGCGCAAGTCACAGGTGGACCAGCCCCCTACCCACTACAAAAAATCCCTATACAATACAACTCCTCAACAGGCAACATCTACCTGACCGGATGAGCAAAAGTCATTCACTCCGTTACGTTCTTCCCGGCCAATCAGATCCACAACACTCGTGATCTCCTTCTTGCTTTGGGCTTCGTCCAATCGCGAGTACAACTTACCTTCCAGGTACCACTGGCTGGTTTTGCACTATGAGAACTGAGTTCTAAGACAACAGACTTCCTCGGGTCCTTTTATCAAAACAGAACCAATCGTAATTTCGGTGATAACTGAATGAGAAACACTTTGCCCGTTGTCCTAGCGGTGCTCCTAGCCTTGTCAGGAATCTTGGCAGCCGGGGGAATAGCCATAATGAAAACGTACACAACTCCCACTACACCAATCCCCACTAGCACTCCAACAACAATTCCAACGACATCCTTCCATAATTTAGCCTCACAACAACCAAGTCCCCTGAAACTCACACAACAACCCCCCACGAACCAAACCTGCTCAGGCGACGACTGCTCGCAGAGCGACAATTAAGACTGAACAAAGTGGGATCATTGCATACGAGGATTTGGCTTGCCCTAGCAGTGCTCGCTGGCGTTGCAAGCCTCTCCACTCTTCTTGTCTTACAAACCACACCAACTAATCCAATATGGTCAGACTACGCACGGCTGCTCGGATGGGGAGGTCTGGCATCAGCAGCCGTACTCGTCGTTCAAGGGTTTTGGAAAGCCTCTCGAGACAAACAGTACATGACTCAACTCCGAAATCAAACATCGCTACATCAACAAGACATTGTAAACAAGTATACTGAATCCCGTGTGCATGGATGGAGAGTGATGCACATCATCCTCTCAATCCTAGTGACAACACTAGCAGGACTTCATGGAATCCTCCTCCTTCCCAGACTTGCGTCTCCAACCATTGGCGTGACCTTCGGTTTAATCGGTCTAATCGCACTTCTAGCTCTCGGCTTATCTGGAGCCGTCACCGAAGCGAATCGGAAGACGAAAACCTTCGGATCATTGAAGAAAACACATCTTTGGCTCATGGTCGGGGCACTGACATTAGCTGAACTTCACGCAGTCGCGGCCGGTTCAACGATATTCAGCCTCGGCTCAACCATCGCACTAGGTTTGTTGGTAGGTACAATCGGAATGATCGGCATAGGAGTTGAATATGCCTCCGTCAAAGCCGCACGACATTACTTCAAGACTGTACCGCAACCCATACCGAGCGATGGATGCAGCGTCAATCTGGGACGGAGAGCGGCACTACAGAAGTTTGGCACACTGGCCGTAGGAACGCTCGTAGCCATCAGTTTCGCCGAAGCCGCCGCGCTCATGCCGAATGTCCTCTCGTCGCCGCAGAATCAACAGGCACAACAAAGCCTTGTTGTCGCTTCAATCACGCCCATTCAAACGAATCAGCAAGCCACAGGGAACAAGTTGGGAAATCTTTCGAACATACCGGTTAACAGCGCGTTCTACTTCAACTACCCTGCAGGTGTTTCCAATATCTTAATTCGGTCAAGTGACGGCAGTCTAGCTGCATATTCCTCAACATGCACGCATCAACCCTGCACAGTCGGATATGACGCTGGAACTGGGTTGATTAGATGCCCATGCCACGGTGCCTTATTTGATCCAAAACAAGGGGCAAGGGTTCTGCAGGGTCCCGCGCCTGCGCCACTCTCTTCAATTCAGCTTACCGTTGACAGTAATGGAGACATATGGTTAGCATAGCCTAATGATTGGGCCATGCTCAGGAGAAGAACAATTAGATATTGGAGGCTTCCCCATCATCGCGAACTCACAGCGGTAATCAGTATCGGGCCCACCCTTGCCTTTATCAATTGTACACGTGAGTGTCGTGACTTCACGCACCCCAGCACGTCGATAAATGATTTCGGCAGATTCCGCTTAGAACTCTCACAGTCTGAACACCTCCCCTCAATACTCCTGTGCAACCCTAACATTCAATTTCCGTCTCCGTGCACTCCAAACGAAAAATCCGCCGTTTTGCATAGCGTATTATACAACTTCGGCCGGGGCGTCTAGAAGTGCAAAGATCGATAACGCCTGGTGAGCTAGCAAGGGGGATCCAAGATTGAGCCACGAACGATTCCCCGAGAAGATGGCCTTCCTACTCAACAATCCCGTGAGGCGATTTCTAAGCCCGCCTCAGAGGTTGCTCTCTAAACTCGACCTTCACCCTAGCAACGTGGTCGTAGATTTCGGCTGTGGCCCAGGCTTCTACACTATTCCGCTAGCGAAAATAACAAGTAGGGTTATCGGAGTTGATGTCTCCACGCACATGCTTGAGAAAGCTGCCAGCTATGCCAAGCGAAGCGGTGTGACCATTGAAACTATTCAAAGCGATGGGGCACGTATCACCCTACCAGACGGTAGTGTTGATTTGATCCTGTTGAATCATGTTTTTCATGAAGTCGAAAACAGAAGCAAAGTCCTAGAAGAATTCCTCAGGACTCTGAAGCCATCGGGCAGGTTGGCTGTGCTCGAAAAAACTCGAGGAAAGGGTGTGTTTTCCGGGAAGTTTGGCCCTCCAATAATGAATGAAGGCGACCTCGTTGAGGAGATGAGAACTGCAGGATTCGCAACGGTTCGAATCATTCCACATGGAAAGGACTCCGTGATAGTCGCCAAGAAAAAGACTTAGGGAGACAATTAAATGATAGACGATAATTTTGGCCTGCATACTTGACCGAGAATTCAGCACTCAATACAACCACAGGGCCAGTTTTCCATGAAGGGCATGGCTAATCGTAGGGCAATTGCTTCTCTTTGCTTAGCAAGGGCCGTTTATGCCGTCAATTGGTATAACGTGGCCGCAATCTTCGCACTAATTGCATTGGATTTCAAGGAAAACGTGGGTGGGCTTGGCTTTCTCACCGGCAGCTTCTACATTGGCCTTGGCCTCTTCCAGGTCCCCGGCGGAATAATCGCTGCCAGATATGGGCCCAAAAGAACCGCGATATACGGAATACTTGTTGATTCCTTCGCTGTTTTACTCACGGGGTTTGCCACCGATTTCGTTGAAATCATACTCCTCCGTTTCTTCGTCGGGATGGGTATGGCGTTATTCTTCGCGCCTGGGGTTGTTTTGATTGCGAAATATTTCCGGAAAAACTCGGAAGGATTGGGTGTTGGAACGTTCAACTCGGCGTTCTATGTGGGTGGGGCAATAGGCTTGTTCGGTTGGGCAATCTTGGCTGAAATCGTTGGCTGGCATCTAAGCCTCATAATGGGCGGTGCGTTGGGCATTCTGACGGGTGTACTCATGATCGTTTCTGTTCCCAAGGATACACTGCGCGGGGATTTTCTCGTCAAATGGCCCGATTTACGGAAGATCTTAGAGGATAAGTGGTTACTGCTCTTGACCTTGGAACTCTTTGGAATTACTGCCGGCACAACCATCACAACAACCTTCATCGTGTACTATCTGGAGAATTCCCTTAACGTTGGAGCCGCGATGGCTGGTGTAGTGGGAGGCCTCGCTATGATCTCCTCCATAATCTCAGCACCATTGATCGGCAGAGCCTACGATCGAACCAAAGACGCTCGAAGGTTGCTCTTCCTGTCAGGTCTCATAATGTCCTTCGGCATCTCCTTCGCCTCTATTGGTAGGTTATGGAGTGCGGCCGTCTCCACGATAGTAGTAGGCCTCTGCGGAGGCGCCGCGTACACAGTAGGATTCACAGCGGCCCGGGATGTGCATACCGTTGCGAAAGAGTACGAAACACTTGCTGTGAGCTGGGTAAATAGCATACAAATGTTTGCTGGTTTCTTCTCGCCGGTCGCATTCTCCCTAATCGTACTACGCTTCGGTTACTCGGCGGCATGGTTAGTTGCAGGCTTCTACACGCTAGCTCTGATTTCAATTATCCTCGTGTCTAAGGGCCGAAAAGCCAATGCGTAGGGCTCAGTCGCAGGTGAAGATTCATAAGGCTCCTGTTGGAGATTTGGATCTGCGGCAAGGCCCGTGTGATTCGCATGAAGCACGACCATACAGCCGAACCTGACCTACGGCCAACGTTGGCCGCTTAACTCCCCAATTTTTTGGTCCGTGATTCTGCGAGCGGAAGATCCGTGATGAATCAGAAACTTGTCGATACGATTGGCTTCGGGTTTCTTTTGTGGTTAATTGGGTACTTCATGGGTTTCTTCATTATCACAATTCCTGGTTACCCGGAAATAATGACAATCCCAGTCATCTTAACAGCATTCAGCCTTGCGGTAGCGTTAGTTACTGCCGCGTTTGCTTACGTCCGCTTCAGAAAACGCCGGGAGGTCAGTTGGCTTTACGCGTTCCTCGTCGGAATCGCGTGGACCACCCTCGCAATCGTTCTTGATTTCATATTCATCGTCTTGCTGTTCAATGCGCCAAGCTACTATCGACCACACATCTTCATTTACTATGCCATCACTCTGGTCGTCCCGTCAGCTGTATCAAAATACTCGAGCCGACAGTTCTCACGAGAGTGACCGCGTTCCCTTTTCGTGTAGAGTGAACTATTGGACCGTTTAGGACTTCAAAAGCTGCAGTGTGGCCTTCATGTTTTTGTCGAATATGACTTTCCGCACCCTCGAATCAGTATTCTGTCCCTTCATTGAACGGCCTCTGATCGTATTGATGAATTCGCCACCATGTTCGACCAGTTTCATTTCGAGGACGGCATCAGATATCAGTTTCATCTCCTGGTAGAATTCCGGCGGATGTAGGCCATTGGCCAACCCCGCAATCATAATCGTTCCTTGATTCCTCCAAATTCCCACTGCTTTTCGCGAAAATTTCGCAAAGACATTCTCTTGATTGAACGCTAAATTCGAGAAGGATTCAGTAATAACCAAAGTACCTGCAGGCCACTGCGGGGCGGACTTCCCCATTATTATGGACAACTCATTGAGATTCATAGCCTCAGACTGATATTTCTCGGCCGACGATATGCCCATCTGCGCAGAGTACGCGTCGAATACTACTGCCTTGTCACTGGACTCATATTCGGAAACATTGGCTCCCAACATGTCGAACTGCTGCCTGATTTCGCCGCTTGGTCGCGAAGAGACTGTGTACAGTAGATCTCCCCCAGCCCTCAGAAAATCCGCAGCTATATTCGTGAGCAGTGCGGTATACTGAGCGTCAGGATCGTATAACGCCAGAATCGTTCTCCCAAAAGGTATCTCTCCAAAGAGTTCAGATAGAAGCGGAACCCTCACTGTTTTCTGCATGCCATCCCCCGTTCCAATACAGGCACATTGCAAGACAAGGTGGGATAGGTCAAGTGCGAATCTTTAGAGGTTGTTCGAGTGATTTCTTGACGGTTAGGTTGAGCACAACTTCCGCAATGTCGGTGGCGTACTCGCCGATTCTCCGAAGACTCTCTGAAATCAGGGTGATGGCGGACAGCTCGTTGGCGGGCATCTTCTCCTTCACCAAACGCTCCACGATTCTCGATTCAAGCCCGGCAATCTTCTGTTTATCGAGAAGCACTTTCTCAGCGAGTTCGTAGTCTCCTGCGAACAAAGAGCGCATCGAGGCTTCCATCATATCGGCTGAGATTTGGCTCAGTGCCTTTGTGTCTTTCAAAAGCCCAGCTTCTAAGGGATGTTCAATGACTAAGGAATTCTCTGCAACTTTTGCAGCATGGTCCGCAGACCTCTCGATGCTCTTCGTTACAATCCTGTAGCCGAGGCATTCCACGGGTTCAGTGAGGCCGATTGTTCCTAGAAGAGGCGGGTGCTGAACTGCCCACTTCAATTGCCGAATAATGTAAAGACCAAAGCGGTCAATCTCATCGTCAATTTTCAACACTTGTTTGGCCAGCTCATGATCTGAGTTTGCCAGAGCCTGCATGGCGTCATGAAGCATAGAGCTAGTGATGGAGCTCATCCTTCTGAGCGCATCCGGTACGAGCAGCTGAGGAGAGGTGAGAAGAACTTGGAGTGTAGCGCTTCGGGCAGATTCCGTGACGAGCTCCGTCCCAACTAGCTTGTTTCTCGCCACGTTTCTAATGCTATCGCGGATCGCCGCTGACAGATTACCCGACGCCGAGCTTACTTCGATCGTCGAGAATCCTACGACATAAAGTGAGATGATTTTACGCGTCAATGCCTCCGGGTCCGCTTCGGATCCCACTGTGATGGAGCATCTTGAACTCTGATCATCAAACTTGGCGCTGTCAGACGGGACAAGTAGGAGACCACGCTCGTCTTGTCTACTGAACTCTACCCTGCCACCCTTGCGCAACCCCGCCTCCTCTACCCAGCGCTTCGGGATTGATACGATGTAAGACCCACGCCCGGTCAATTGTATGCGGCGAATGTACCGGTCCTCTGATTCTTCTTCCGGCGAATCCTTTGGGGTTTTCATGGGTTGTACTATAGATTTCTGGTATTTCATGTTATTGCTTCGCATTTACTATATTTTCTTCCCCGACGTAATGTAAATCACGGAATCGCCTATGTAGCATGCATGGTCCGCAATTCGCTCTAGGTATCTCAGCACGAGTGTGGAGGCCAAGGCACATTTTAGCTGGATTGGTTCTTGCTGAGTGACTTCTTTGATGTAATCGAGGTAGATCTTGTCGACGGCGTCGTCCTCGTCCCGAAGAGAACGTGCCATGTCACTGTCCCTAGTCTTGAATGAGAGTATGCTCGCCTGCATCATCTTGGTGACCTTCCCGCTGAGGTCTTGGACGACCGACTTGTCGCATTGGGAGAGGTCTCCGAATATTTCGAGGACCTGCGCAATATCGTATGCATACCTTCCGAAGCGCGAGAAACCATAGGCGATCTCAAGACAGGATTTTATAAAACGGAGGTCTGTTGCGACTGGCTGATATCTTGCAAGAAGCTCCACTGCAAGCTCTTCAACCTCGTTGGAAAGCATCGATAACTGGTGTGCCCTATTCAGGGCCTCCTTTGTGATCCGCTCTCCCTTACCGTAGGCTTCAATAGCCTTCATCACGGATTCTTGCGCAAGATTCGCCATATCACCGATGGCGTTCGAGAGCCTTTCTAATCCCATGTCCATTAGGCGTGGCAAGCGAGATCAACCAAACTTACCGCTGATGTAGCGCTCCGTCAGTTCATTTCTGGGATTCTCGAAAATCTGCTTAGTGGGCCCGTACTCAATCAGCTTGCCAAGATACAGAAAACCCGTGAAATCAGATATCCTTGCGGCCTGCTGCATATTGTGCGTGACCACTATCACCGTGTAGGTTTCCTTCAATTTGATAATAAGCTCCTCAATCTTGGCTGTTGCAACAGGGTCTAGTGCTGAGCACGGCTCGTCCATCAGAACTATCTCGGGCTCTATGGCGAGAGCCCTGGCTATGCAGAGCCTCTGTTGTTGGCCGCCGGAAAGGCTGGCCCCTGACTCGTTTATTCGATCTCCTACCTCATCCCACAAGAACGCCTTCCTGAGATTCTCCTCAACTTTGATCGATACGGTCTTATGATCTCTAACTCCATTTAGCCGAAGCCCGGCAGCAACATTGTCAAACACGGACATCGTCGGGAACGGATTCGGCTTTTGAAAAACCATGCCGATTCTCCTGCGAACATCAACGGGGTCACTGTCTGGAGAGTAGGTGTTCTGACCGCCAAGGATGACGCTTCCCGTAACCCACGCGGTTGAAGCTACTTCATGCATCCTGTTCAGGCATCGAATGAGTGTTGATTTTCCGCATCCCGAAGGCCCAATGATCGCCGTCACCATATTCTCTTTGAAACTCAACGATATGTCTTCTAGCACTCTCTTCTTGCCGAAACCGGCGTTCAGGTTCTCTACAGTCAATTTCTCTTTCAAATTCTCGAAAGTCCCTCCATTCTTGCGAGCATCTATCATAGGCATTTGCACGACTACCCGTGAACTTAACATGACTTACTACCAGTTGGGAACGTCGTCGAGGTCGCCAACTAGTTGAAAGCGTGTTACATGAATCCTATAGATACACATGCGAACGTGTGACTCTCATGGTATTCCACTAAATATGCCATGGCCTGCACATGGCGACATGATGACGCATATGTCAAATGAAAAACCTAAACGAAATCTGGGCCGAATAACGATTGTCGTGGTCGTTGTCATAGTCGCGATCATTGCAGGTGCATTCGGATACCAATCCATGAACAACTCAAGTCCTTCAATGCAGTCAACATCGCAATCAATGTCAGCAACTGGCTCAATGACAGAAAGTCAACCTGTCTCTGTTCTTGGGGCTGGGGCTACTTTCCCCGCTCCGCTGATCCAGAGATGGACCGTGGAATACCATAACCTGTACTCTTCAGTCACAATAAACTACAACCCAATAGGAAGCGGCGGTGGAATTCAGCAAATCACAGCGAAGACAGTGGACTTCGGCGCATCTGACGCCCCATTGTCCGACAAGCAAATGGCAAATGCCTCAGGGCTAGTACTGATGCCCGAAACACTCGGAGGCGTAGCAGTAACTTACAACCTCAACTCCTATGGAATATCGAATAGTACAACAATCAACTTCTCAGGCGACGTGCTGGTAGGAATCTACATGGGTACGATCACAAAATGGAATGATCCAGCAATCCAAGCTTTGAACCCCGGTTTGAACCTCCCGAGCGCAACCATAGCGGCCGTACACCGATCTGATGGAAGTGGAACCACCTACGCGTTCACAGACTACCTCTCAACAGTTAACCCCGATTGGAAGTCAGCCGTCGGGCGAAGCACATCAGTGACGTGGCCTGCAGACAAAACCGCAAGTGGAATCGGCGCCAAAGGCAACGCAGGCGTAGCAGGAACCGTCGTCAACACGCAGGGCGCGATCGGTTACGTGGATGTAATCTACGCTGTCAACAACCATTTGGGCATCGGAGCAGTGAAGAACGCAGCTGGCAACTTCATAGTCCCAACCCTACAAACCATATTGTATGCAGCAGCGAATGCAACTGGCACACCAAACCCTAGCGACCTTCGACTGCACATCGTGAATGCTCCAGGCGATCAATCATACCCAATTGCCACCTACACCTACATCCTCATCTACAAGGACATGTCCGCTAACCCAAGCACAACTCTAGCAAAGGCACAAGCATTGGCAAAATTCCTCTGGTGGGCAATTCACGACGGCCAGAAATACTCAGAAGGCCTCATCTACGTACCACTACCACAGAACATTGTATCCGCTGACGAGCAACTGCTCCTATCGCTGAACTACCAAGGACAACAACTGATAACTCAATAAACCCAGCAAACGTTTGAGCACGTCCTTGACAACCTTCGGTAAGACAAGCCGCGTCCACAAGAGAACGCGGCGACCCAACCTTTTTCTTATTTTACTGATTATAGCAGCTATCGCTATTCCGTGTATTACGACCATCTATCTTTACGCCTTATTCATCGGGAGCACGGATTCGATTCGTGCTTTTGGACTCAACTTTCTCTTCAATACCGATTGGATTCCGAACCCGGCAAACGGCGGCCCGCCGTCACTTGGCGCATTGCCAGCGATTTATGGGTCAATCGTAACCACGGCTATCTCCCTCCTACTGGCCGTGCCCATTAGCCTGGGAGTAGCATTGTTCCAATCAGAATTAGCTCCAAAGAAATTACGCGTTCCGTCCGTCTTCATGATTGAACTACTAGCTGCCGTACCGAGTGTAGTGTATGGGTTGTGGGGTTTACTGTTCCTTGTCCCGTTCATGCGTGACTACATCAACCCACCACTGAAACAATTTCTTGGTTTCCTTCCACTCTTCCAGGGTCCAATCACCGGACTCGGAATGTTAACTGCAGGCGTAATCCTTGCCATCATGATCATACCTTACGGTTCTTCAGTCATGCGGGAAGTGATAACAGCCGTACCACGAAGCCAACGAGAAGCCTGCATTGCCCTCGGTGCTACGAATTGGGAGACGATTCGCACAGCTGTGATACCTTTCGCGCGGACTGGGATAATTGCGGCAGTCGTCCTCGCTTTGGGACGCGCAATTGGTGAAACGATGGCTGTGATAATGGTGATCGGAAACGTTGCGAGAATCTCGCCATCCTTGTTCCTTCCTGCCGAAACGATTCCAAGTGTCATTGCGAATGAGTTCACAGAGGTTGCAGGGAATAATGTTTACCTAGCCGCTCTTTTCGAGCTGGGCCTGATCCTATTCGCGATTGCATTCCTGATGAACCTCGCAGGAAGGGTACTGGTATCAAGATTGAGTTACAAAGCGGGGCGTGATGTCAGTGCTTAGCCTCCGAATGAGAAAGAGAGTCACTAACAGCCTATTCATCGGTCTCGCGACTTTCTGTTTTCTCTTAGCTCTTGTGCCTTTGGCGGCAATTCTTTACCAGACGATTATGTCTGGGTATGGTGCACTGAGTCTCGATTTCTTCACTCAGGTGACGCCGCCCATCGGTGGAGCCGGCGGCGGAATCCTGAACGCTATCGAAGGAAGCCTCGTCATGGTCGCGATCGCGGCTCTGATTGGCACCCCCCTCGGAGTGTTCACGGGGGCCTACTTAGCTGAATACCCTGGAAAATTCGCATACCAAGTTAGGCTTCTAGCGGAGGTATTGACTGGCGTACCTTCAATCGTAACCGGCATTGTGGTTTACGTACTGATTGTATCTACCCAACACCGGTTCTCTGCCCTGAGCGGCGGAATAGCTCTCGGGTTCATGATGATTCCAATCGTTACCATATCGACCCACGAATCATTGAAGCTTGTCTCATCGTCAATAAGGGAAGGCGCCTTGGCGTTAGGAATTTCCAGGGCAAAAACGACAGTGTATGTGTTACTGAGCACAGCAAGAAGTGGGGTGATTACTGGCATCGCTCTGGCGGTGGCCCGGGTTATGGGCGAAACAGCACCACTCCTCTTCACAGCTCTGGGAAGTCAGTTCCTGATGACTAGCCTCAACGACCCCGCAGCGTCTATGACTCTTCTGATATTCGATTTCGGCACATCACCCTACGAAAACTCCCATGTCTTCGCATGGGGCGCCGCTCTAATCCTTCTTGTAATTGTGCTCGGACTAAACATTGTAGTGCGGACAGCATCACGGTTGAAATTCGCGGCCACCGAGTAGGCAGATTGGAGTTCCCGCAATTCGTCCACTGTCCCGAAAGGTCCCTGATTTCTCCTCCGCTGAGGCACTAGTCAACTTTCATAATCTCAGTCTTTGTTGGTATTCTGCACAATTCTGAATGATTAGATGTGACCTGTTGGATCTGGATAGCAAAACGCGCATCGACAACTCAAGGTGTTGACGATCTCTCTTGTCGCTTTGTCGCAGACGCCTTTGTAGCCCCTCTAGCCTCGAATCTTCCACGCACAAAGAACTTGGGAATTCAGGCAGGGTTACATGATTACTATAGAATCACGTGATAGCCCATTGTCACAATGGTAATCGAGTATAAACGAGAAGAGGTGATCTCTAACCGCGATGAAAATGCAAAATAAAGACCAGAACAAGTTAGGATGGAGAGACACAGATGGCGAGCAAGTCGGGCGCGAGGACATTTTCTTCTGGTTCCTTGAGTGAGCCGACCGCAGTGTCTCCACCAGCAGTGGTCTTCCAGGCCGTTTGTTCAACTATCATTGCGTATTAGGTCGGCCCACACTTTTGCTGGTTTCCAGTTGTAAACGATAGTTTTCAGCCTAGTCATTTCCTCTATGCTGTATCCGATTCCTTCTCTCCCGATGCCAGAATCTTTGTTGCCGCCAAAGGGATAATACCCGACGCCGTGCCTAGGCGCGGCGTTAACAGTCACTTCGCCCTCCTCCAGCCGCTTTGCGACTTTTCTGGCAAGGTTGATATTGTTGGTGAACACGCATGAATCAAGCCCAAACCTAGACCTGTTCGCCAATTCAATCGCTTCATCCACATCCTTCACGTGCACGATGGGTATGACGGGGCCGAAGGTTTCGTCCCACACGACATTGGCGCTGGTCGGGACGTTGTCGAGCACTGTGGGTTGGTAGAAGTTGCCCTCAAACTGGCCTCCTGTGAGCAGCTTTGCGCCTTTGCTTATCGCATCAGTGACAAGCCCGTGCACACGTTCAACGGCATTTCGGTCGATAAGTGGGCCCATGTTCACCGACGCGTCCCGTGGGTCACCGAGCTTGTAGCTCTGAACTTCCTTCAAAACCATATTCACGAACTCGTCAGCAATTTTCCGTTCGACTAATACGCGGCTCACGGCGTCGCATCGTTGACCGCTGTAACTCAACGACCCCTTAACGGCCTCACTCACAGCCAAACCGATGTCAGCGTCCGCAAGTACGATCGCGGAACCTTTCCCACCTAGCTCCATGTGTAAGCGTTTTAGGCCGGCGACGTGCGCCAACTTCTGCCCGACTTCGGTGCTGCCGGTGAAAGTTACCATGTTGACCCTCTTGTGCGCTGCCAAGTACTCTCCAATGGGTCCCCTTGCAGTAATCACATTCAAGACGCCCGCGGGAATTCCTGCAACCTCGAGAATTCTTGTGAACATCAGAAACGAGAGCGGGTCCTTGCTGGAGGTTTTCACCACAACTGCGTTTCCAGCTAGAAGTGCTGGAATCACTTTCGTTGCAGTAATGTACAATGGGTAGTTGAAAGGGGATATCGCCAAGACAACACCCAAAGGCTCCCTTAGTACGTCAGCTGACGTCCCAACGGTTTCGTCAGACCAGTCCCCTGGAATATGTTCGCCTCGAATCTTCCCGTAATCCTCCGGTGTGAGCTTGAGGCGCTCAGCGGTGGCCTTGACTTCGCCCTCAGCGTTTGAGTGTGGTTTGCCCGCTTCCAAAGTCAGAATTGTGATGAAGGATTCCTTGTTCTGCAGCAGCAATTCGCGGGCTCGCTGGAAGATGTTGATCTTCTCTACGGCCGGTATCGTACGAATCTTGTTCCGGTTCGCGTAAGACGCCTCCACAGCTTGTTCTGCTTCTCGGTTAGAAGAGCTGGGAACAGTCGCAACTAGCGTTCCATCTATTGGGGTGCGAACTTCAATGCGCTCAGCAAGGGAAACCCATTTCCCATCAAGTAGCATCTTGAAATCAAGGACGTTGAAATCACTCACCGAGTGGATTGGCGCGAATACCTCGCCAAGTCTAACTTCATTGTTGGTCTTCATAGCAGCTTCGACTCGTTCAGAACTGCTTCGGCCTCAATTTCGACAAGCATCTCAGAGTTGATGAGCCTCTTGACTTCAATCATCGTAGTTACTGGGCGTACGTTCTTGAAGACTTGCCCGTGGGCTGTGCCAATTTCTTGCCACTTTTCTATGTCGGTCACATAGATTCTTGTTTTGACGACATCCTCCAGCTTGGCTCCAAGGGATTCCAATGCCCTCTGAATGTTCCGTAAGGTTTGCTCAGTCTGTGCTTTCGCATCCCCGACCCCAACCAAATCACCATCAGAGCCGGTGGCAGTTGTTCCCGAAACGTAAACAACGTTGCCGACTCTCACAGCCCTCGAATAACCAACAATGGGCTCCCACTTCGTCCCTGAGGAAAAATTAACTCGCTTACTCAAGCACCGGTTCTCCTCAAACATGCAGACACCCGCTCTCTTAAGGAAGATGAAATCCCATCGGCTGCAAGAGAGAGGTCACATGTGAGCTGCCATACGATCCTCATGGCTTTTGTGTGCGAATGAATTTGACCTTCCAATCAAAGAAAAAGCTCGCACCAACCACATAGGGTTTCAGTCGCTCTGTCAATTCTCCAAGAAAGGCCGAGCGCTGGCTGTCTGACAGCTCAGCAAATTCATGCTTCAGTGCAACCCTCTCAAGCCTCAGGTTCAAGTAGTCCTGAACTCCGCGAAGCTTGATCTTGTAGTTGCGTTCTTTGACTTGAATATCCGTGAACCCAATCTGCCGTAACTCTTCCATTTGCTTCGTTACGTCCAAGTTACCTTTTTTCTCCATTGTTGCGACTGCGTTTCTCTCAAATTGCAACCGGTCTGAGGGCGCATCCGTTCTGTGTCGCCTCAGGACCTCGCTGAAGACTCTGTGGACCGGGACATCGATCAGATGCCAATCACCGAAGACAAGCCACCCGCCTCTGCGGACCACACGGAAAATCTCAGTTATCGTTTGATGGAAGGTGGCGTAAGAGATGCCGCTATTTGAAAACGCCAAGTCAAAGAAACCATCGGGAAAAAGCAACTGCTCTGCATTCATTTTGAAGAATCGCACATTCTTGCGCTCGCCTTTCGCAACCTGCGCTCGGGTTAGGATTTGTTCTGACCGGTCAACTCCGACCACAAGTCCTTTGGGGCCTAGATGTCTAGCTGCCTCCAGCGCAGCGACACCTGTCCCCGTCCCAACATCCAGCACTACTTGGCCTGACGCGATTTTGGCGATGAGCACTAGGTCACGCGCGAATTTTCTGAAGATCGGAACCCACCATTTCTCCCACGCCTCAACGTCTTGATTCCATAGCCCCTGCAGAACCTGATCGGCCTGTTGGACATCCATACTCATGCGGGAAGCACTCACGCTGAGACGGCCAGCGGTAGGAGTGTAAGATGCATGGGTTCAAAATGCTTCCGCACAGAAGACAGAGAAAAGAGTCGGGGCGTTTGCTGGCTTTCGTTCATTGCTTAGATGAGCTTAGTTCGGAAGGCGTTTAAGTCCACGTGCCATAGTACGCCATATTGACCGCGGAAGCCGCTGACAATGTGAATGTAGACACCTGTGTTGGTGCTGTCTGTGTCGGCTCCGAGTAGTACGAAGTAACCTTGGCGGCCATCCGGCGCGGTTGCTGGCCCTTGGTAGACTGATGTGTGGGCGTCGCGGTTGTAGTCGCCCCGCCAATGGCCCACATCAATAGCGTATGGCTTGCCGCGAATCTGGAAAGTTCCGTCCACAACTTTGAAGACGATATTGTGGGGGCCAACAAACGTCACTTGCACTGTGAGTTGTATGTTCGCAGGTCCAGTGACTAGCTTGCCGTCAACCCAAGCCCGTGCTTGGCCATTCATGGTTGTGATACTGTACTTGCCTCCAACCATCACGTTCCCGCCCGCGACGAGCGGGTCGGCGAGGACTGAGGTTGCCGTGAGGCTCAGCAGAACAGCCCCGAGTACAATTGGTATCAAATGTTTGGTTTGCAACGTTTTATCACTAGCTAGACCCTTCGTGGGGGTCGTATAATCTGGTTCGGAAGGAATCATCTGGATGAATCATCAATGAGCCGCCGGTTTGAAAAGCCGTGGCTGAGTCATTGGCCGAAAGGCGTCCCGCAATCCCTTGAATACCCTGAGATTTCTATGGGTGAAATGCTTCGAGGCTCTGCCTCGAAAACGCCTAAGAATCCAGCACTCTACTTTCAGGGCACCGAATTATCATATGGGGAAATGGATGCGCTCGTCGATAGGTTCGCTGAAGCGCTTCAAGACCTCGGAGTCAGAAAGGGAGATCGTGTCGCATTATACCTCCCCAACATCCCCCAGTTCGTCATAGCATACTACGGAGCCCTCCGAATTGGCGCCGTGGTGGTTGCCGTAAGCCCGTTGTACAAGGAACGAGAACTTGCCCACATATTGACTGATTCTGGCGCCAAAATCATCGTGGCTTGGGATAAGTTAGATCCCTACGTTCAGTCGGTGAAAGCACGAACAGCACTGGAACGAATCATTGTCACCAACGTTGAGGACTATTCCTTGGAAAAGACATCAATCTCTTCATCAAAGAATCAGGAATCTCACTCAGATACAGATTACATGAGGAGCCTTCTGCTGGAGAAACGCGGAACCCCGCGGGGAACTGAAATCAAACCGAAGGAAGACCTTGCTCTCCTTCAGTACACCGGGGGAACAACTGGCACTCCCAAAGGCGCAATGCTCACACACTACAACTTAATCGTGAACGCCGTGCAATTCGCGACGTGGCTGCAAATGCGCCCGGGCGTGGACGTACACCTTTCTGTTCTTCCGTTCTTTCACATTTACGGGATGACTACATCAATGAACTCACCCATATACACACGATCACCAATGATACTCGTCCCTGATCCTAGAGACGTTCAAGGCCTCCTGGAAGCCACAGAAAAATACAAACCGACGATTTTCTGCGGCGTTCCGACTACCTACATCGCTATCATAAACCAGGCAGATATTCAGAAGCACGATTTGCGGTCAATCAAGGTCTGCATTTCCGGGGCCTCCTCACTGCCTGGTCAGGTTCAGAAACGTTTCGAAGAGCTGACAGGTGGGCGATTGGTAGAGGGTTATGGATTAACGGAAACCAGCCCAGTTACCCATGTGAACCCTCTCGACGACCGAGCCAAGAATCGCATAGGCTCAATTGGTATACCCATCTCGGACACAGAGGCAAAGATCGTAGACCTAGAAACAAGTAAGAGCAGTCTCGCTGCCGGTGAAGTAGGGGAACTGGTTGTCCGCGGCCCGCAAGTCATGTTGGGCTATTGGAACAACTTAGGTGAAACGAAGATGGTGCTCCGTGATGGTTGGTTCTACACTGGTGACCTTGCCACTATGGACAAAGATGGGTACTTTCACTTAGTCGACCGAAAGAAGGACATGATCAACGTTTCCGGTTTCAAGGTTTGGCCGAGAGAGGTCGAAGATATCCTGTTTGAGCATCCCGCTGTAAAAGAAGCCGCTGTTGTCGGCGTGCCAGATTCGGAAAGCGGTGAAGCGGTTAAGGCGTTTATTGTGTTGAAAGCAGGCAACCAAGGGAAAACCTCGCCTGAGGAAATCATGGATTTCTGCAGGGAGAGAATCGCATCCTACAAGGCTCCCAAAATCGTAGACTTCAGGGACGAACTACCCAAAACGCCTGTTGGTAAGATCTTGAAGAGAGAATTGCGACCTCGCAAGTCGCCAACCTAGGATGGCTGCTGTTAGTATCAGCAATTCCTGGCAAACCTTCTCGGATCTGACGCCACGACGCAAGACATCGAGAGGCATGTAGCACGTTCGATCGAACATGTCCGCAACTGGATTAAAAGAAACACATTCGAACTCTGGTGTACTCGTAACGAACACCACTGCGCTCTTCCACTTTTTCCCAGATGGGAACTCTCGATGAAACGTGCGAATTTGGTTTTTGATAGTGTTGAGCATGATACTCGAACTAAACAGTTAAGAACTCGCCGTTGAACTCGAATTTTCATTACAGGCGCATCACGATGTCGCTTCGAGATATTCTCCCAACAACGACTATGATATTTCCTGAAAACCGCGCAAAGATAAAGGTCCTCAGCGAGGTTCAAATGAAGAGCCTCAAGGACCCTGATTCTTTCTGGCGAAAAGTCGCGGACGAACTGCACTGGTACGAGAAGAAGGGCCCAGCTTTTGAGACTATGCCGGAGCCCCCCTATGGGCGTTGGTTCCCCAACTGGAAAACAAACATCTCGTACAACGCACTAGACCGGCACGTCTCAGGCCCGAGGAAGAACAAGGTCGCATATTACTGGGAAGGCGAGGGCGGCGAAAAACGGAAGATCACTTACAACGAGCTTTACGAGGAGGTCAACAAACTCGCCTCTGCACTCAAGAAACTCGGCGTAAAGAAGGGTGACCGAGTCACAATCTATCTCCCGATGATACCAGAACTTCCCATCAGCATGCTTGCAACTGTTAGGCTTGGTGCAATTCACTCAGTAATCTTTGCAGGGTTTACGGCGCAATCAGTCGCGGGCAGGATAAACGACTCGAATTCCAAAGTCGTAATCACAGCCGACGGTTCCTTCAGGAAGGGAAAGACGATTGAACTCAAATCAATCGTGGACGAGGCCATCAAGCAGGCGCCCATTGTTGAAAAAGTCGTTGTTGTGAAACGAACCGGTAGCCCAATAACGATGAATAAGGGACGTGACTTCTGGTACAGCGACATAATCGCGTCTGCAGACAAGTTTGTTCAACCAGAGCCTCTTACGGGCGTTGACCCGAGCTTCATCCTATACACGTCAGGAACCACAGGCAAACCAAAAGGAACGACGCACAGCACGGGCGGCTACATGACCTTCGCCTACTACACACAGAAAACAGTCTTCGATGTGAAAGAGGACGATGTTTACTGGTGCACTGCAGACATAGGCTGGATAACGGGCCACACGTACATCGTTTACGGCCCCCTAGTCGCCGGAGTTACTTCTCTCCTGTACGAGGGCGCGCCAGACTATCCTCAACCCGACCGGTGGTGGGACTTGGTCGAGAAGTACAAGGTCACAATCATCTACACAAGTCCAACCGCCATCAGAATGCACATGAAATTCGGGGAGAAATATGCCCAGAAACACAACCTAACCAGCCTCAGGCTGCTCGGAACAGTTGGGGAGCCAATTAACCCGGAAGCATGGAAGTGGTACTTCAAGTTCATAGGCCACGAGAAAACGCAGATTGTCGATACATGGTGGCAGACCGAAACGGGCGGAATTCTAATCAGCCCACAACCAGGAATAGCGCCCATTCCATTGAAGCAAGGCTCAGCCACGTTCCCAGTTGCGGGCGTCGACGCTGACGTTTACACTGAGAACGGCACGCCAGCGAAAGTTGGCGAGAAGGGTTTCATAGTGATCAAGCGGCCGTGGCCAGGCCAATTCATGACCTTATGGAACGACGCAGAGAAATTCAAACAGGTCTACTTCACAAGGTTTCCAGGAATCTACTACCCCGGCGACTACGCTGTTAGAGACGACGACGGGTACTTCTGGCTCCTAGGCCGCGCGGACGAGGTGTTGAAAGTTGCAGGCCACAGAATAGGAACGATAGAGCTTGAAGACAGCCTCATCCAGCACCCTGCCGTCGCTGAATCAGCAGTAATCGGAAAGTCGGACCCGGTCAAGATGGAAGTGCCCGTGGCGTTCGTTGTACTCAAGTCCGGTTACCAGCCGACCCCAGAACTCAAGAAGGAACTCCAAATGCACGTCAGAAACACGATCGGCCCAATTGCCGTTCCGGAAACGGTCTACTTCGTGAGCAAGCTACCAAAGACTCGCAGTGCGAAAATCATGAGACGTGTTGTCAGAGCCGTTGTGGAAGGCAAACCCCTCGGCGATGTCACCACCATCGAAGACGAAACAAGCGTCCAAGAGATGAAAAACGCCTACGGCGAACTGCAGGCCGAAATCGACGCTTCCAAAGCAGCTACAGAAAAGAAGTAGGTTGAAGGGTGAATTGAAATGAGCGTTAAAGCATCGGAACTTGCCAACCCCGCGCCATTAGGACTCATGGGCTTCGGAATGACCACAATCCTCCTCAACCTACACAACGCCGGCCTCTTCGGCCTAGGGAGCATGATTCTGGCCATGGGAATCTTCTATGGTGGAATAGCCCAAGTAATTGCTGGGATAATGGAATTCAGAAAAGGAAACACATTCGGAACCTTAGCATTCACATCCTACGGCTTCTTCTGGCTGACGCTGGTCTACTTGATCGTACTTCCAACAGACAAGCCGGCCTTCGCCCCTGACAACGCTTCAATGGCTGCTTACCTGTTCATGTGGGGGCTTTTCACGTTGATAATGTTCTTCGGCACCCTGAAGACCAACAGGGCACTTCAGTTCGTTTTCCTCTCACTCGCCATACTCTTCTTCCTCCTAGCTGCAGCCAGGGGAATCCCAGCCCTAGAACCAATTGCTGGCGTCGAAGGCGTCATCTGCGGCTTCAGCGCATTCTACCTCTCACTAGCACAAGTCCTCAACGAAGCCCACAAGAAAGTGATCTTGCCAATAGGACCAGTAAACGCCTAACCTGATACTCAAGCAGAGCAGCTTCTCCAACGTGTTGTTTTCTTGCTCCTCGTTGAAGATGGTTGTGCTCTGAATTCTGGGTTTATTTCACCCATTTCCAGTATTGCAAGGGTGTATATGTAGAAGTATATGCTAAATTTGCATCATAAATAAATCATAAGCAATCTATTTTCGAGCATTAAATAATGGAGATGAAGAGTACTGCAAACCCTTACGAAAGAGCAACTTCTAGAGAAAGCCAAGAAACCAGCACTCGATGCGATGAAACTCCATCCATTCTACAGGGGAAAGATGGAGATCGTGCCGAAATGCTGCATCCGAGATTTCAATGACTTCGCTATCTGGTACACACCTGGTGTCGCAGACCCCTGCAGAGCAATTAACAAAGACCCGAAACTTGTCTACGATTACACGAACAAGTGGAACATGGTCGCAATTGTTACAGACGGCACACGTGTCCTAGGCCTCGGAGATATTGGACCAAAGGCTGGCCTTCCAGTCATGGAGGGAAAGTCAATCCTCTTCAAGTACCTTGGAGGAGTAGACGCAGTTCCCATTTGCTTGGGAACGAAAGACCCTGACGAAATCATATCGGCAGTAAGATGGCTTCAACCATCCTTCGGCGGCGTTAACCTCGAAGACATCGCCCAGCCTAAGTGCTTCAGAATCCTCGACACCTTAAGGGAGTCAGCTGAAATCCCTGTCTGGCACGATGACCAGCAAGGAACAGCCACAATAGTTCTCTCCGGACTCATCAATGCCCTCGAAGTAGTCGGCAAGAAGGCAAGTAATGTCACCGTAGCCATGGTTGGGGCAGGTGCTTCAAACGTCGCGTGCAGTAGGCTCATGTTCGCATACGGCATCAAACCCGAAAACACATTCATGGTGGACACGAAAGGCATTCTAAACACCGCCCGCAAAGACCTCGAAGCGCGCAAAGCCGAATACGTTGACAAATGGCGGCTCTGCCAAACAACGAACAAGGAACAACGCTCCGGCGGCATACCAGAGGCCATGAAGGGCGTCGACGTATGCATTGCACTATCCAAACCAGGACCTGACACAATCAAGAAAGAGTGGGTGGCAAAAATGGCTGATGATTCAATCGTCTTTGTTTGCGCAAACCCAATCCCAGAAATCTGGCCATGGGAGGCAAAGGAAGCAGGCGCACGAGTTGTCGCAACCGGAAGATCCGACTTTCCAAACCAAGTCAACAACTCACTCGGTTTCCCAGGAATCTTCCGTGGAGCCCTTGACGTTCGCGCCCGCACGATAACAGACCCTATGTGCATAGCAGCCGCTAGCGAACTAGCGAAGTGCGCACGAGAAAAAGGATTAAGCGAAGACTCCATTGCCCCCACTATGGGTGACTGGGAAGTCTACCCCAGAGAAGCAATGGCAGTAGGCCTCAAAGCTCAAGAAGTCGGCGTAGCCGGACTGAACCTGACCAGAACTCAACTGCTGGAACAGGCAACTACTATCATCAAGCGATCCCGCGAGATGACCCAGAACTCAATGAAAATGGGCTACATCCCGAAGGCCCCAGATTAGGAGGGGATTGACAATGGCAATGAAGAAAAACGTTCCCGACAAACAGTACGACCTATTGATAATCGGAGGCGGTCCTGCAGGCCTTACCGCAGCCGCGTACGCGATCAGAAAACGCCTAGAGACCATGCTCATCAGCGAAGATCTAGGAGGAAAAACCAACTACCAATTCTCCTTACCCAACACTGAAACGCACAACATCATCGACGGTCAAGAGTTAGTGAGCAAGTTCAAGAGTCAACTGGAATACCTCGACTTCGCGCGGCACATAGGCAAAGTCACCAAACTGGAGAAGGCAGCGAAGAACTTCGTAGCCACAACAGAGGAACAGTCGTTCAAAGCTAAAGCGGCCATAATCGCAACCGGCATTTCTCCCAAACGCCTCAACGTGCCCGGCGAAAAAGAATTCCTCGGCCACGGAGTCAGTTATTCCACCGTGAGCCACGCACCCATGTTCATTGACAAGGAAGTCGCAGTCATCGGCGACGGACCACATGCTCTTCAAGCAGCAGCAGAACTAGCACAAATAGCGAAGAAGGTAAATGTAATCGGCGTTCCAAACAAGGACCTCAGCTCCTCATTAGGCAGGAAACTGAAAGAGTCAGGAAAAACTGAATTCTTCAGCGACTACAAAGTAAAGGAAATTCGAGGCACCGGTGCACCAGAGAAAATTCTTCTAAGATCCAAATCATCGCAAACCGAAATATCCGTGAGCGGAGTTTTCGTTGAGCTAGGCTACATTCCCAACACAGCACTCCTCTCGCACATGGTCAAGAAAACCAAGGACGGTAGAATCATCATAAACGAAAACAACCAAACAAATATACCAGGTCTGTTCGCTGCTGGCGACGTAACAGACGTGAACGCGCAGCAAGTGGTCATCGCAATCGGCGAGGGCGCCAACGCTGCACTAAGCGCGTACAACTATCTACTAACCTTAAGGGCATAATCTAGCAGGCACTTTTCCGTGTCTGCCACACCCTCTGTTTTGTCTGCTGATGAAGTTACGAAGTTAGCCAATTCGAGTGAAATTCACCCGGCCTGTCTATCCGTTCATATCCGTGGGCTCCGAACAGATCTCGCATCGCTTGAATCAAGTTCGCTGGCAACCGTTCACTTCGATATCCGTCATAATAATCCAATGAAGCAGCGATCGCGGGAACCGGCACAGAAGCATCTTTAGCAATTTTCACGGTATCGCGCCACCTTTCCTCCAAGCTCATCAATACACCAGAGATTTTGGAATCCATCATTATGTTTTGCAGTCCGCTCTTTGCTTTCAAAGCCTGGTTAATCGAATCCAAGAGCTTTGCCCGAATGATGC
This sequence comes from Bathyarchaeia archaeon, assembly GCA_049513715.1. GTDB lineage: Archaea > Thermoproteota > Bathyarchaeia > 40CM-2-53-6 > 40CM-2-53-6 > FEN-987. Next base: position 453,522 of record JBEKVV010000003.1, read on the forward strand.
AGCCCCCCTTCCAGATACGCGCAACCTCAGCAAATGGAACTCGGTATTCGTAGGTTTCAGATGCACCTCGCATCAAATGAAAGCCTTGAGCGTATGACACAACAATTGATGCGCGAACAGCGCCTTCCAATCTCTCCACGAAATTCGCAGGCGCTGAATTAGCCGCCTTAGCCGCTTTCAATATCTTCGAAGCAATAACACGCTCCTCCTTCAAGGAGGATAAGTTGCGTGCAGCTACGGCTGCGTCGATCGTTGGGGTCGGGATTCCTAGATCCAAGGCGTTTTGAGATGTCCACTTTCCCGTTCCTTTTTGCTTCGCACGATCAAGAATCAGTGAAACCAAAGGGCGCTTGGTTTCCTCGTCATATTTCTTCAGAACTTCAGCGCCGATCTGCATAAGAAACGAGTTGAGCTCGCTATTGTTCCATTCGCTGAAGACCTGTTGAACCTGTTCAACACTGAGCCCGGCGGCTCGGATCAGAAGGTCGTAGGCTTCCGCGATTATCTGCATGATTGCGTACTCGATTCCGTTGTGAACCATTTTCACGTAGTGTCCTGCGCCTCGTGGTCCAAGGAGTTGGCAGCACGGTCCATCGACTTGGGCTGCGATTCGGGCTAGCATCTGACTGACTTGCTCATAGCCTTCCCTTGATCCCCCCGCCATGATACATGGCCCTTTGAGGGCTCCCTCCTCACCGCCGCTAACGCCAACTCCCAGGTAGTGAACACCTTGCTTTGCGAGCTCGCTGCATCGCCTTTCAGTGTCCTGGAAAAACGAATTCCCTCCATCCATAACCACATCTCCCCTTGAAAGGAGGTTCGAGAAGCTAGCTATGGTTGCGTCCACCGCGGACCCCGCAGCAACCATGAGGAAAATCTTTCGCGGGCGTTCAAGGGATTTGATGAAATCTGGGACGCTGTATGTTCCCGAGAATTCGGGATACTTGCTCACAAAGTCCTTCGTTTTCTGCTCGGTTCTGTTGTATACGGCGACGGAGTATCCATGGTTGTTGAAATTCAGGGCCAAGTTCTGCCCCATCACTCCCAACCCAACTAGGCCCACGTTTTTGTCGCGCAATTCTGTCAACCCGGATGTCATTATGTTGGGCCGGAGCCTCAAAAAGTCGTATGCTGCGGCGTGCTCTGTAACTTTGGGTATTGAAAACCTAGATCAGGCTGTGTGGGTGCCCGCCTTACTTTGACCGCCTACTGCGTCGGTTCCTCGCGGACGGAGTGCGCTTTCGAGTCTTCTTCTGTTGCGCTTTCTGTGCGGGGGAAGTCACTTTTTGAGGAATGTCGCCCCGTGGCCGAAGACCCTTGCGCGCCATGACGTATGCTACGGCGGCGAGGATCATGATCCCGACCAGAATTGCTATTGGAAGAGTGTAGTCTGCCTGCCATTGCGCCGTTAGTGTGTGGGGGTGGTCCATTGTAACTGCGCCAGCAATTGATGAGGTTACGAGTTTTCCGTTCTCATACCAACCCTGGAACTGCAGTTTGCCACCAAGTAACCCAAGAAACCCGCCCATGGGCTCAGTCGGTGCAACCGCGAATGCTGCAGCGGAACCAGAATCGTACCACCCTTCCCCGGTTGCTTCCGACTGGGGACCAGTAATTGTCAATTGGTACTGTTCAACATAGAATGCTTGAATCATAGTATCTGACTCAATCGTTGCCGTCATGTTCGGTTTGGTTGTTCCATCACTCCAATGATCGAACTTCAACCTCGTCGCGTTGTCCACATTAACAAACGCTGGCACTGTGATGTTGTGTTCTCCCCCTGTCGTTACGATTTTTGCGGTTCCAAGAGGTTGTTGTACGCCATCAACCAAAGCAGGTACTTGGGGTGGAACAACTACCGTTAACGTTAATCCAGTGATAGTGATTGAGAGATTGACTGTGCTCACCGATTTCTGAATCAGGTTATTCTTAGAATCGAATACTGCCGCGGTCATGTTGAGATTCCATGCCCCCGGGTTGATTTGGGGCTGGTCAGCCAGTATACCCCCGACTTTGAACTCGAGCTGCTCCTGGCCAGAGCGTGATGAAGGGTTGATGTCGCAACTTGCCATCAGAACTGGCTGGTTGAAGCATGGGTCAGATTGAGAAGTTGCGATTCCAGCTACAATCGACTGCGGAACTTTGCCCGCATCGAGCACTGCGACCACTAAGGTAGAATCGGGAGGTACATCTTGGTAGGATACTGTGGCCTTCACTGATAATGGGGTGAGGCTGCCTGCGACGATGGTCGAATCGTAAGTGAGGTCGGTTATGCTTGTGGTCTGCGCGTAGGCATGAGGAAGCGCTAGGGTGAGCGGGAGGAATAGGAGGCAAATTAGCAGAACCTTTGCTGATCTCAAGCCTGGTCCATCGAACCAACCAGGTAATGCAACAAAAGAGTTGCGGAAAGACGCTGCACTGCGCTCTCAGGAGCGTTTCCCGCGGGACCAGAGGGTTCTCGGTACCTGTTGCTCCTGTGTGCTGTTTCGGCTTTTCTGTCGAGATTTGGTTTCTAGAGTCGGCCGCAGATTTTCTTGGATACTATTGCTGAGGATATGAAGAGTGTCGATAACACGACTGTTGTAGTGGAGATTATGAGTGCGGGTTGTGACGAAAACAGCTCACCAAACAGGAGAGTCACCAAGCCGCCAAATAGCATGGCAGCGAGCGCTCTCTCAAGCATCCTCTGGCCCTTCCAATTGCGGAGGCGCCGAATCTTAATCCTTAGTACACCTATTGGTAGTCCCAGGTAGAAGGCGCCGATTAGAGAACTTGCGAGCAGGCCGGATAGTAGTACAGCAAGCTCGGGGTAGGAAGAGGTTGCTGAGAACAGGTTCGATGTTAGGTATAGGATTCCAATGAGCGGGTAGAGGACGCCTTTCATTACGGTTTGTTCAACCCAGTGCGTGTTCAAGTAGGCAGCAAGGTTGGGGCTAAAGGAATAGTACCATGCGTTGAATGCGATCATGAAGTTGGACCCGGATTTGGTCTTCATGATTGAATTATCACGGAAGTTCCGAAGCAACTGAACTTCAGGTGCTACTTCTGAGCCATATGTTGCTGTGGCGATGATACATTTTGGCGCAGCAGAAGCCGCGATCGTTAATCCGACATTGACGTTGTGAGATAGCGACCCGCTAGACCCCGTCACTTGGAGAGTGAATGTGCCTGTTGAAGATGATGAAGTAGTGGTTACCGTGAGGGTTGAGGTTGCACTGGATCCTGAGGGCGGCGTTACAGGAGAGGGAAGGGTGACTGAGACACCAGATGGTGCGCTCCCGACCCAAGAATAAGCTAGCGTTACTGCGGAGCTGAAGCCGTTGGCAGACCCAACATCAACCGCTGATGTTCCGCTTAATCCCTGATTTATTGAGATAGATGTTGGGTTAGCTGAGATGGTGAAGTCTGGGGTCACCACTGGGGCCGTAATCGTGATTGTGAGAGACTGAGAATGAGTCAGGCTCCCGCTGGTTCCCCCGACACTGATAGTTCCAACCGCCGCAGAAGTCCCTGTGTCAACGCTGACCGTAATGGTCGATGGCACGCTTCCCCCAGACGGTGGCGTAACAGTAGTCGACGAGAATGAAACATGCACACCGCTAGGCAACACTCCCGTCGTGCTGAGGGCAACAGCGGAATTGAAGCCTCCAATTGAGGTTACGGTCGCCGTATCTGTAACAGACGCGCCCGCTGCCACACTAACGCCGGGTGCACTTAGCGACAATGAGAAGTCTGCCCCAGGAGTCACAACCAACGTGAAAGCGGCAGTATGAGTTGCCGAGCCATCTGTTCCACTCACAGTAATTGGGTAAGACGCGGTCGGAACACTTGATGCCACGCTGACCGTTAATGTGGCTGAGTTAGTGCCGCCTCCCGGAATATTGATCGGGTTGGAGCTGAAGCTTGAAAAAGTTACGCCAGCAGGAACCGAGCCTGTCACCGACAATGTGATGGATCCCGAATAACTCAGAACAGATGTTCCAGTAATTGTTACACTCCCAGAAGCACCTTGTGCGACTGAAACACTTGGCGGCGAAGCGCTTAGTCCGAAATCAGGGGTTGTACTAGTTATTCTGGCGACTTTGTTCGCGCCAGCCTCCAATACCCATGTGTTGCCTGACGAATCAACAATGACGTCATGGGGCTGGCTCGCAGAGGCTAATGCGTACTCATTGAATTGGCCATTGGGAACTCCTGTAGTGGGGCTAGTTGCTGGGGCTACGACGTTTGTTGATCCTGCAACAGGAGCAGATGTAACTGGTGGAAGCCCAAGTGGGCCTCCGCCTGAGAGTGAAGTCGTTGGAGGAGCCGCGACTACGGTCCCGCCACTTGATGGGTCGAGTTCAGCTACCCTAGCGTTATTTGCACCAGTTGAATCTTCTCCAATCCAAGGATGTTGAGTCAACTGGTTAGTGCTAATCAACCTGGGGTCAGAGCCAATGGTAGGCACCTGCCACTCTTTGATCGTGTTATCGCCCCTCAGCACTCCAACGTAATTGTCGCTTCCAGTTGCACTCGTCACTCCTTGAGTGTACCATGGCTGGCCAAGAGCATCGAAAGCGAGGAAACGTCCTCCGGCCGAACCGTGACTTGGAAGAGGCCAGACAGAGTACTGCCCTGAGGCCCTATCCCACCTAACAAGCCCGGAAGTCCCGGCATACCAAACTGAACCGGCTCCAGCGTAGACGCCGTTTGCACCGTTTACCCCTGCTGGGAACGTGTCTTCATAGAGCGTTACAGCTCCCGTACCCGGATCGTAGATTGCCTCACCGTTGGCATTCCGGAGAATCTCAGTAAACCTTACTCTGACGTAAGTCCCAGTGTATGGTTCGATGGAAACGTACTCAGCGCCGGAATTCACATGCGGCAGAGAATATTCCCTGAAGACTCCAGTCCCGGGGAGGAAAACGAATACCTTGTCCTTGGCGAATTCTGTTCCCCACACTTCCAAAGAACCGGAAACACTCGTCGTGGCAATACCGTACGGGTTTGCCCCTGCCGTCGGAATGGTCCATTCTTGGAACGTGCCGGTTGAAGGATCAAAATGCGCCACATTGTTTCCGAAAAATTCAAGAAACCAGCAACAATTTCCACTTGGATCTAAAGCCAAGCCCCAAGGGCCGCTGTTCGGTGTCGGGACCGTCCATTCGGTCAATGTGGCGGGGCCAGGTGGAGCGTATACTGGGCGTATGGATGTCGTCCATATTCCCACTGTCGCTGTTGATATGAGGAAGAGCGAGAGAATGAGTAATGCTTGCCCGAAAGTCTTCGGGTTCTTCGCTGCATGATGCCACCTAGACACCGAATCCATACTAGAACACGATAGAAAGTATGTAGAGTGATGCCTATTTCATGGTTTCCATCCGTTCACCATACAATCCACGCTACCAGCTCCCAACATCTACGCGTTTCCCGAACCGAGAAATGAGAGCAGACCGAGACTTTGTAGCGTAACCAACCTCCACCGCCTCCGGCAGCAACGCCTTCAGTCGCTTTGCTGCACGCATTGGAGACACTATAAGGAACCCGATTCCCATGTTGAAGGTGCGGTACATCTCTCGGTCAGAGATATGGCCTCTGTACTGAATCTGCTGGAATATCGACTGGGGGTTGGGTAAACTATCCAGCATAAACCCCACTCGTGACCGTAAGCCGATTCTCTTGAGTTTGGAATATGCTCCTCCAGTGATGTGGGCCAACGCATGTACCTCGACTCTCGACCTCACAAGCCTCAAAACAGGATCCACGTAGATGCGTGTTGGACGCAATAGTTCTCGCAAGACCTGCGGGTCGACTCTCTTAGTTAGAAGCACCTTCCGGGCAAGGGTTAAGCCGTTGCTGTGGATGCCACTGCTTCGCAGCCCAAAGATCACATCCCCCGGCTCTATCTGCTCGCCAGTGATGAGACTATCTTTTCGCACGAGTCCTATGACCATTGCAGCCAAGTCGAAGCCTTTCACAACATCAGGCATTATGGCCGTTTCTCCGGACACGATTGCGACGCCCGCTTCTCGCGCTCCTCGCTGCAATCCCCTGATTATTTGTGTCACGAGTTCGGGCCGCGTTTTCTCGAGTGCCAGATAATCCACGAGGGCTAAGGGCTCGGCTCCGAGGCAGATGACGTCATTCACGTTCATCGCGACGCAGTCAATGCCAATTGTATCGTACTTGTGGCAGGCTTCAGCTACGAGGACCTTTGTTCCGACACCGTCAGCGTGCAAAGCGAGAGCGTAACCCTGCCCAATATCGATCAAGCCAGCATAGTGCTGCCTAACGCCAAGAACCTGTCCCATTTTTCCTCTCCGAGTCTGAAACGTCTTTGACAGAATTCCGTTGATGGTGTCATGGATTTTCGAAATTTCACCTATGTCAATGCCCACTTGGGCGTAGGTTTTAGGCGACCTGGTTCACTCTCACTTTGAAGCATCGAGAATTCTCTTTGCTAGATGTGCCGCGTTCTCAGCGGAGTCGATGCCGACCGCGCAGACGGGGACCCCACGCGGCATTTGAACGATTGAAAGAAGTGAATCCAAGCCTCCCAAAGCTTTGTTCACTGGCACACCAATAACGGGTTTTTCTGTTCTTGAAGCGATGAAGCCCGGCAAATGGGCGGCGAGACCTGCGATCGCGATGAAGACCTTGGCTTTGCTTGAAGCCAAATAGGCCTCTAGCTTTTTCGGATCCCGGTGGGCTGACAAGATCTGTGTTTCATGAGAGACACCGAGTTCGTCTAATGTCTGCTCCGCTCGTTTAGCTATCTCCAAATCGCTTTTCGAGCCTATCACGATAGAAACCGCAACATCAACCATACTTCATCATCTCTCAACTCATCAAGTCGAAGTAATTGCTCCTACCATTTGGTATTCGATGAATCGTTCCTGCCTCCGATTCCAATCCTCTTCCCAGTTGTCGCTCCAATCAATTACAACCCTGCCTTCGCTCACCTTGAGCCGCTCGTCCGCGTGAAGTTGAATCGCCTTCGAGTAAGTGCGGTGTTCCTGGATGAGGATGCGTTTGGCGAGGGTTTCCGGAGTATCGGTAGTATTCACGGGTACTGTGGTTTGAATTATGGTTGGGCCGCCGTCGACACTTTCGTCGACATAATGAATTGTGCACCCGGACTCTTTCTCTCCAGCTCGCAAGACCGCTTCATGAACGTGTTCACCATACATTCCTCGCCCCCCGAACTTCACTAAATCCTTCGCGGGATGAATGTTCATGATTCGCCACCTGAACGCCTGCACAACCGTAGAACCAAGTACCTGCGTGAAACCCGCGAGGGCGATAAGATCAATGTGATACCGTTGTAGAACAGCAACCGCCTTCGTGTCGAATTCCGTTCGGGCCTTCTCCCGGTCTTCCTTGCTAGCGAACTTCCTCCCCACGATGCCTTCCAGGAACTCGATAGGTATTGAGTTTCCTTTAGCGACCTCGACCACTGGAGTCGTCCTATCGTTGATCATGAGCAGAGCGACCTCGACATTCCTCAGAACTTCAAGCCGAGCATGGTCGATTATGGCGCGGAAGTTGGAGCCTCTGCCTGAAGCAAAGACCGCGAGCCTCTTCATGCAATCCCCGCTTGAAGAGGTGGATTCACACGACCATTTGTCTCTAATGATTTCACGTGTTCAATCCGCTTTCGGATTAAGCTTGTAGTCCCAATGTCTCGCCTATGCCTCAGTGGGCCCGTAATATAGGACGTTGCAGCCTCAGCCAACCTTTCGGCCGATTCAATAGTCTCCCCGAAACCAACCACTCCTACGGTCCTTGACTTTGCAGTCACAATATGACTGTTCTTGATGTCGACGCTGGCGTAGAAGACTGACGCACCTTCTCTTCGGATAGCTATCTCGTCCACTTGGATCTCTTGGTCTGGGGCAGCATTGTCGGGGTAGCCTTTTGGTACCAAGTACTTGCAGACCGAGGCTTTCGAATCAAATGAAACATGTTTCGTGGAAAGATTTCCACCTGCGATTCTCTCACAAACATCTGCAAAGTCAGTTCTAAGGAGTGGAAGAACATTCATTGCCTCAGGATCTCCGAACCGGCAGTTGAACTCAATTAGCTTAGGGCTAGGCTTCTTCTCATTCAAACTACGAGTAAGCATGAATTGCCCATAGAGGATACCGTGATACTCTTCACTTGTCTCTTTCTTCAGTGCTCGAACAACGTTCGCCATGATCTGTGAGCTGGCCTCCAAATCCTTCCGGGTCACGAACGGAAGCAAATGATCGCGGTCACTGTAGCTGCCCATTCCGCCCGTGTTTGGCCCCGAATCACCGTCGTACGCTCGTTTGTGGTCTTGGACGAGCGGCATCACATGAACATCGTGCCCATCAACGAAGGCTTGAACGGAATACTCTTCGCCGTCAAGCCTCTCCTCTACAATGAGTTTTGCAACACCGCCCGGTTTGCTCTGAAGAACTTGTCTAGCGTACTCTACCTCGGCTTCCTTGCTCGGAAGATCTATGCCAGAAACCTTCACTCCCTTACCGCCCGTCAAACCAGCAGGCTTGATTGCAATGGGCCCCGCGGTTTTGATGAACGCTTCTGCGGAATTGGCGCCTGTGAAGATTCGAAAGAACGGGTTGCCGGGGATCTCGTATTTATCTAATAGCTCTCTGCAAAATGCCTTGTCGCCTTCTAGGGAAGCGAGTTTCTTCGTTGGCCCCACGCACCTTACCCCTGCTTTGATCAACTCATCGACGACACCAGTCACGAGCGGCCCTTCAGGCCCAATTACAGCCAACTCTACTTTCGTTCGCGTCGCGTAATCCGCCACCGCCTGTGGGTCGTTAATTTTCATAGTGGTTGCTGATTTGGCCAGCTTAATGATCCCCGGGTTGCGCGAAGTCATGGCTGCATACAATTCGACACTGGCCGACCTCGACAGGGAGGCGGCGATTGCGTGCTCTCTTCCGCCTGAGCCTACGAGCAGGACTCGTGTCAATGTTCCATCTCCCAATATCGTACAGTTGGACTTGGAGGATTTGTTCGCATGTCATCTGCGATTCTTTGGGCCAGTGATGTCGGGTACACTCCGGTCAGGCAGGCTAGACACATCTCTTGCTTCGGAAGTCCGATCGCGTCGAGCAAACCCTCGATTGTCTGATAGCAGAGTTCATCAGCGCCGACTGTTTTCCGGATTTCCTCAACAGATTTGCTTGAAGCAATCAGCTCTGCGTAAGAGGCCATATCGATGCCATAGAAGCAAGGTGATTTGATGGGGGGGCATGTCACCCATACTTCAATGCGTCTTGCGCCTGCCTCTTTCAGTAGGTTAACGATCTTTCGCATCGTGGTTCCGCGCACAATACTATCATCCACCAGAAGGATGTTCTTGCCCTCAACAACAGCACGCACGGCGTTCAATTTGAGCCGCACAGCATTATCCCGGCCTTCCTGACGGGGCATGATGAAGGTCCGCCCGACGTAGCGATTTTTGATGAGCCCTTCCAAGACAGGGATACCTGTTTCACATGAGATTCCCTCGCCAGCAGGGCGGGCAGTGTCTGGGACAGGGACGATTACGTCTGCGTGTGTCTTGTAGGTTCTAGCAAGATTTCGGCCGAGCCTTATCCTAACCGAGTAAACACCCTTGTCATCGATTGTTGAGTCCGGCCGACTGAAGTAGACGTATTCGAACATGCAGCGAGAATAACTGCTCCGCTGCACAAGCTTGGTTCTGGAGAGTGGTTCCCCTTCGCGCACGACAACCAACTCTCCCGGTTTAACGTTCACGTGTTCATGTATTCCATTCACGTCGAGTGCAACACTCTCAGAAGCGAACATAACTAGTCCATCTGACTGGCCAAAACAGAGAGGGCGAAAACCGTTCGGGTCGCGAAAGGCGATTAGCTCTCCGTTTCCGGTTAGGGCAACAACTGAGTAAGCACCTTCGAATTTTGAGATGCAATTTCCAACAGCTTTCTCGATGTTGCCTCCATCAGAGAGCGCGTTGGCTAGAGTTTTGAGCATAACCTCAGCATCGCAAGTGGCAGAGAGGAAAGTGCCGTTCGAACGCATATCCTTGCAGAGTGCAGGGAAGTTCACAAGGTTGCCGTTATGGCAAAGCGCCATGCCACCTTTGGGTCTGTCAGAGAAGTATGGTTGCGCAAATTCCTCGATTCTCTGGGGGTCCGCAAGTGTTCTCTGATCTGCGGGTTGACCCACGGTAGAATATCTCACATGTCCGATACCAACACTGCCTCGAATGTCTTGAAACTCCTCAATGTTGTCCACGAGGCCGAGCTGTTTTCTGTGGTGGAATAGGCCCTTGTCGACGGTGAAGATCCCAAAGGCCTCTTGGCCACGGTGTTGGAGCGCGAGAAGACCAAGCCAAATGTTATGGTTAACATCACCATTCGAGCGCATGGCTCCAATGACGCCACAACTTTCCCTTACCTCGGCCAAGGCTCCAGAATCCTCTCCAGAGCGGTTGAGTAAGCCTCTCGGATTGCAGTCAAACTTAGGTTAAACATCCCCGCACGCGATGTAAATTTCAAGGAATCGCCGCCGACTTTTCCAATCACAGCAAAGGGGATTCTATTGTCCGCGAATTTTTCCTTCACCAGGTTTGTTTTATTTGAGGTGAGTATGAACCTGGAGTTTGATTCGGAGAATAGGGTTTCATCTTCTCTCATTTTCTCGGCAGGCAGATTTCTCAGGTCAATTGTGGCACCTTTCTCGCCTGCGATAACCATCTCAGCGAGTGATACTCCCAGACCACCCTTAGAGCAATCATGGCATGCAGTGACAAGCTGCGATTTGATGCAGTCGAGCACAGCGGCTTGAGTCCTTTTCTCAAGCTCGAAATTCAATGAAGGTGGACCGTTCCCCGTTCCATCTAGAAGGTGGTAGTACTCGGAACCACCCAATTCTCGTTTGGTTTTCCCTACCGCGAATATTGCTTCTTCATCTTGCTTGAAACCCAATTTCGTGATATGTTCGGGTTTCTCAACCAATCCGAGAACGCTGATGACAGGCGAAGATTTTATCGCCTTTTTGGTCACCTCGTCTTGGTTGTAGAAGCTTACTTTACCACCGACGCAGGGCAAAGAGAGAACATTCGCGAAGTCCGCTATACCTTTCACCGTCATTGAGAAGGCCCCGAAGATCCTCTCGTCGTTCGGATCGCCGAACTGACAATGGTCGAGAAAGGCGATTGGTTCCGCGCCAACGGCAACGATGTTGCGACATGCCTCCGCAAGTACACTCGCACCGCCGACGTAAGGGTCCATATCACAAAACCGTGCGTTACCGTCAACTTTGACCGCGGCGAACTTCCCGTTAGGCAATCTTAGCACAGCTGCATCAGATTCACCAGGTTTGGCAATTGTTCTAATTCCTACCTCATGGTCGTATTGGCTGTAGACCCATTCTTTGCTTGCGATTGTCGGAGAACTCAGGAGGTTCAGAAAGAGCGCTTCGATTCCTTGGGAAGGACAAGGCTCAGACCCCTGATTGAAAAAGTGTGGTGGCTTGCCAATCCTGTGGATGATGGGCGCATTCGCGAGAAAACGAGTTGGAAGGTCGGCAATCACTGTGCCGTAACGAACAATCGACACTTTCCCAGTTGATGTGACCGCTGCGATGCGGGCGAAGGACACACCGTATTTTCTCATAATGCCCAGCAGTGTTGGTTCATGCCCTTCCTTCACCACGAGTAGCATCCTCTCTTGAGATTCCGAGATCATGATTTCAATCGAGTTCATGTCTGATTCGCGAATCGGAATTTCCTCTAAGTAAACCTCTAGGCCAGTGCCGCCTTTGTCGGCTATTTCCGAAAGTCCCGTTGCCAGTCCGCCTCCGCCCAGGTCTTTGCAGCCTCGTAGAATTCCGGCTCTGCTTGCTTCCAGCGTTGCTTCAATGATCAATTTCTTGGTGAAAGGATCAGGTATCTGTACCGCCGACCTTTCTTCTTCAGAATTCGCGGCGAGTGTTCTTGACGCGAAAGTTGCTCCGTGAATTCCGTCGCGTCCTGTGGACCCGCCTATTAGGTAGACACTGTCCGCCGGGTGTGTCGCCTCTGCGAGCAGCAGCTCTTCCTTCCTGCCCAAGCCTAGGCACGCAACGTCAACGAGGCAGTTCCTCTCGAAGCATTCGTCGAATTCAATCTCCCCCGCTACCGTTGGGACGCCGATGCAGTTGCCGTAGTCAGCGATTCCCCTTACCACGTTCTTCATTATCCATTTGGAGTGATCGCTCTTTGTAATGTCGCCGAACTTTAGGGAATCGAGTAGAGCGATTGGAATACTTCCCATGCAGAGGATGTCGCGGACGACGCCTCCTATTCCTGTTGCAGCTCCGCCGTAAGGTTCGATGGCGCTAGGATGGTTGTGGCTTTCAATATGAAACGTCAGAACATAGCCGTCTCCAATGTCGACAACGCCGGAATCATAGCCAGGGCCGACTAGGACGCGCGGCCCGGTTGTCGGAAGCTGTGTTAGCAGGGGTTTGGAGGATTTGTAGCTGCAATGCTCGCTCCATTCTGCGTCAATCAATGCCCACTCGAGTGCATTGGGTTCTCTTCCAAGTTGTTTGCGAGCGTACTGAATTTCATCGGGGGTGAGTGTGGTTTCGATTTCTCCAACTAGCATTTGGCCCACTCAACCATCGACTCAAACACCTTTAGTCCATCTGTCCCACCTAGTGCGGAATCGCTGGCCCTCTCCGGGTGGGGCATCATGCCTACAACATTCCCTTTCTCGTTCGAGACGCCGACGATGCCTCGTGCGGTTCCAGTTGGATTTTCCTCATCATACTTCATTACGATTTGACCGGCTGCCGATAGGGCATCGAGAAGTTCGTCATCAGCGAAATATCGGCCTTCGTTGTGGGCAATCGGCATCCTGATTTTCGTATCTTTCTTGAAAGTGCACGTGAACGCCGAATTATTGGCTTCCACTTTCAGGGCTGTCCATTTGCATACAAACTTGAGGCCAGCGTTACGCAGCAAGGCTCCGGGTAGAAGGCCGGCTTCAATCAGAATCTGGAACCCATTACATATTCCTAGAACAGGTTTGCCGTCACTAGCCATTTGAATGACGGCTTTCGTTGCTGGTGAATGTGCTGCGATGATTCCGGCCCTGAGGTGGTCGCCGAAACTGAACCCTCCGGGGAGAATCACAGCGTCGTAGGAGCCGTCTTTGAAATCATTGTGCCAGACTAGGTTGGCATCAATTCGCAGTGACTCTTTGAGAACGTGTACAGTGTCTCGGTCACAGTTACTGCCAGGGAACTCAATTACAGCGACGCGCATGTTTATGGTCTAACTCTGACCGTGATCGAATGCGCGACGGGGTTGTAGATTCTCAGGTCATTGCACATAGAGACTGCCGTGTTTCGAGCGTCGTCTGGGTCCGCAGCCTCAATTTTCAAAGAGAGCAACTTTCCAGTGCGGACTTCCTTGACGGCCTGCAGCCCACTTTTGTGAATCAAATCTCGGATTATCGTCTCTCCTTCGGGATCGCGGGCCTGCGGTTTGTTGGATATGACTACTTCAACCGTGAACAACGGGTTCACCGCATATCCTCCTGTAGGGTTCCGCATAGCCCAACTCGAAGACGTGTGGAAGGTCTTTGCGAAATCTGTCCTTGTCTAGAATCTCCTTCGTCTCCTTATCCCAGAGCCGCCAAGAATCAGGGCTCAGTTCGTCGCCGACAACAAGCTTGCCCTTCTCATCGCGGCCGAATTCCAATTTGAAATCAACTAGAATAGCTCCGCGCTCATCGAAGAACTTCTCAAGAATAGCTGCCGCCTTGAGCGTGTTGTGCTTGATCACTTCAATTTCGTTATCGTTCGCTAGTTTGAAAAGCTTCAGGTGTTGATCAGTGAGCATTGGGTCGTGAAGAGTATCATCTTTCAGGTAAAATTCGACTAGTGGAAAAGTGAGTCTATCGCCGTTCTGGAAGTGTTTCCCAATTCCTATAAAGTGACCTGCGGCTCGAAGTCTGCAAACAACTTCAACTGGAATCATTTCGAGCTTCTTGACGAGGAGCCGGGTTCCGTCAATTTGTCTAATGAACTGGTTTGGAATTCCTCGCTCGTTCAGAATCCCGTACAGTTTGGCGGTGATTGTGGCGTTGACTCTTCCCTTCCCGCTGAGAATTTCATGTTTCTTCCCGTCACCCGCTGTAATATCGTCGCGGAAGATCAGGACGACTTGCCCCGGATCATCAGTAGGAGTTACGGTCTTGGTCTTTCCACTGGACAGCACAGAAATTGACATGTTTCGCTAATTCGCAGATTACTGTAAAAATCGTTTTTAACACGTTCATGCACAATTCTTTGCGTCCGTTCTGCTCTGAGTTTTCGATGCCGATTGACATTGCATCACCCGTGTCAATGACTTCCAGTCGGTTTTGCGTCAGTTTTTGTCGCCCTCATTTCAAGAGTTGGCAGTGAAAACTGGTCTAGGACAGTGCAGCAACCCTGAATTAGTGTTGGAAGTGTCGAATGCCTGTGAACAGCATCGCCATTGAGAAGTCATCTGCTGCTTGAATTACTTCTCCGTCGCGCATGGAGCCGCCTGGTTGAATCACGGCGGTTACGCCAACCTTTCCCATCAGGTCTATTGAATCTCTGAAGGGAAAGAAAGCATCGGATGCCAAAACTGACCCCTTGACGTTCAAGCCTGCATCTTGCGCTTTCATCAATGCTATTTTGCATGAATCGACCCGGCTCATCTGGCCAGCCCCAACGCCGACGAGCTGCTCCTTCGTGCAGAGGACTATTGCATTTGACTTGACGTTTTTCACGATGCGCCAAGCGAACAACAACGCGTCGTGCTCGTCATGTGACGGTGCGCGCTTTGTGACGACCTTTAATTTCTCCTCATCAAGCAGCAATTCATCGCTGTCTTGGTAGAGTATGCCTCCATGGATTCTTCTGAAATTCTTGGTGCGTGTGGAGCTTTTGTTAGAGGTCAGGAGCCTTGACAAATCCAGAATTCGCCTGTTTTTCTTCGTGGCTAGGAGTCTCAATGCTTCCGGTTCGTATCCGGGCGCTAGGATCAATTCCACGAATTTGCCTTCAAGTAACCTGGCAGTTTCTATGTCGACTTGCTTTGTGAATGCGTAGACTCCGCCGAACGCCGAAACCGGGTCAGTTTGAAGGGCTCTTCGGCATGATTCTACGAGTGTTTCGGCCTTGCCCACGCCGCACGGGTTTGTGTGTTTGATAATGATGGTGGCGCACTCTCCGCTAAATTCCCTTGTTAACCTGTAGCCTGCGTCGGCGTCCAAGATGTTCGTGTAACTCAATTCTTTCTCGCCGGCAACTTGTTTCGCTGTTGCGATGCAACTGTTTGTCTGTGCGTCTCTGTAGACTGCCGCCTTTTGGTGCGGGTTCTCGCCGTACCTCAAGTCCTTCAGTTTCTCAAAGCTCATGAGAAGCTTTGCGGGCCCCGGCCATTCACCGCGAATATTCTCAGTTGAGGCGAGTTTCTGGAAAAACATTGAGATCGCAACGTCGTATGAGGCCGTACGTTCAAAGGCTTTGAGCATCAGCTCAAGTCGTGTTCTCTCAGAAAGTTGGCTGCTAGAATTTCTCAACTCGTTGAGGACTCGCGTATAGTCTCCAGGGTCGGTAATCACCGCTACGCTCTGGTAGTTTTTTGCTGCAGCCCGTATCATCGTTGGGCCGCCTATGTCTATGTTCTCTATTGCGTTGGGCAGATCTTCAGATTGTGAGATGGCTTTTTCGAAGGGGTAAAGGTTCACGACGACCATGTCGATAGGGTTGATGCCCATTTTCTGAATCGTCTCCCTGTCGCTTTTGCTGTTTCTTCTGAATAGCAAACCAGCGTGAATTTTGGGATGGAGGCTCTTCACGCGCCCGTCCAAAATCTCTGGAAATCCAGTGTAGTCAGCGATTTCGCGCGCTTTGATTCCGTTCTCGTTTAGGAGCCTAGCCGTTCCGCCCGTTGAGATCAAATCAACTTTGAGATCCTGAAGGCCTTTCGAGAATTCTACTATGCCTGTTTTGTCGTGTACGCTTAGGAGAGCCGTCTTTACAGGAGAATCCGACATGCCAGACCTATGCATCGATGGGGCCTTTGAAGCTTAGCATTTGCTTTCGCGCAAATTGGCGGCTCACACAAAGGAGTGGGCGTCAAAGAAAAAACAAAACAGAGATGGAGACTGTCGCGGAACCTCTCACACTTACTTTCCGTGTGCAGATTTCGCATGCGCCTGCAATTCTTGCTCTGTCTTGAAGAACATCTTGCAGGCTGGGCAAACGTATGTTCCTGTAGACAAACTATTTCACTACAACAAGATTAACCGACGACCTATTTGAGTTGATTCCTGTTAGGTTGCAGTTGCCGTTTCGACTAAGGTTCTTGAGGGCAAAATTCAAACCGGAACTGAGCGACTATGAGTCATGATATGGAAACCGCCGTTTACGGAGTCCGCTGACGTGTCGGCAGTCATTCCGTAAAGTAGCAACAGGGCACCCAACAGCATCAATGGAACGGCGAAGAGTAAGTTGGGGTAGATCACAACCTGTCTAGGTGGGTCTTGCAGAGTCTTAACCAGCGGCATGGGTGAGGCGACCAGAGCAATCGCTAAGACAATGAAACCTAGGACTGCCCCGAGTTTGTTCAATTAGCCTTGTACCTCATGGTGTTGGTATGATTGACCACTTTGGGGTGCTGGATAATCTTTAGGGTTTCTGCAATTCGCATCCCCGTTGCCGGTCAAATGAATGGTTCCCGGTTTTCTGAGCCATGCTACCAAGCAGATTGGTATAGAGTGATAAGTTGCAAAACCAAATGCTCAGAAATAATCGCTTTTGCAACCTTCTGTGCCCCGGTTGACTGGTTTTGCAGCAAGACCCTCGATAATTGGGCGTTAGGGGGCATGAACATCTTCTACGCTTCGATTATTGATTGGAGCTGTTTCAGTTGACTTTAATTCAAAGCCCCTTAGGAGGGCGCCTTTAGAGGCTTTCCGAGATGGGCGCATACGTGGAAGGTTTTGCCTTCAACGATTTCTGCCAGCGCTGCCAGAGGGTCATGGAACATAAAATTGAGTTTGAAAGCAAGGCGCTTTCAGGTGTCTGTGGCTCATGTGGAGAAAAGCGCCCGATGACTGGAGCGAACCAGGTCTATTACCCGAAAACCGACCTATGGGTAACCCGTTTCAAAATCGGCAGCATACAGAACGTCGTCTCAGGGAAACTCCTCGAAGCCCTCAAGCATTCGAGGAAAAACTAGAAGTCCAAGTTGCATGCTGGTGATTGAGTCACTTCATGCATGACTGAACTCATTCACTGTCCAGAAATCCATACCTGAAATCGAACTTCTGTCGAGAGACACCATACACAATTTCCGTCAAACCGCGCGCCATGAGCCGATTTCTTTCCATCGTCCGATAGAGAATTTGCCGCGAAAAATCGCGCGACGAAAAACGTGCATTGGGATTCGTTGTAACATTCTGGAGTTGTTTGGGAATGCGAACCGATTTCTGTGAACTCGCGGAAGATTTTGGTGAAGAAATTTTTCGCGCGAAGCGCGAACGCAATGGGGCAACGCTTATATGCGATTTATTTAAGGTTACACGAAAGTCGGGAATTTTACCGGAGGACCTTGAGTACAAAAATTGAACTCTAGACCTTACGCTTACAGGCATGTCGTCGCAACGCTCCATGGATGCCGATCAGATCTCCTTGACGACCAACTTCTCCTCAACACAACAATCAAAGCGATTCACAACGCGAACATGAATCTAGCTAAAACCAAAACGACGAATCCTCTCGTCTACAAAGTTGGCGACGACATCATGGGTGGAGGAGTAAGCGTCAATGCCTTGATTACTACCAGCCACCTGACCGTGCACACATCAAGAATGTACCGCACGGTTGAATTCGACTGCGCCACCTGCGGCTGCGACAGTAACCCATGGGCAGCACTAGAAAGTTTCAAGAAAGCTCTGAAGTCGACACACGTCACAATGCAATACCAACACGACGAGGCGCAGAAATCCGTTCTCTCCGTTCCACCACTTAAAGCCTAACTGACCTTTTCTCGCCGCTCTCATATTGTGCACGGCCATTGTTACCTAGTCAGTGCCAACGCAGCATGCCTGAAGTGGTGACAGTCAATTAGAAAGATTAACTTTAGCCGTGAGCATGGCTGCGATTGGCGACGGTTGAGAAAATGGCCCTACTGAGCGGCCTAGAGTTCTTATTCGCAGCTGCGATAGTAGGAATTCTACTCTTGGTGGGACTGAAGTCTCGCCGGGAAAGAAGTGGCTTCAACTTCCTACCCTACGTGATAATTGGAGCTTTGTTGCTCGCGATCCTGACTCTATCAGGAACGGTGTTTTCTTTGCTTAAACTCGTACTGGCTCTTGGAGCAATAGTGTTTGCTCTTATGGCATTTGCCGCCTATAGATCAGTCAAAAGCTAAGCGTCTTGGTACTCAAGAGCTATTGTTCTCTGCGTTCTTCTTCCTCTTCCCCTGCGCTGGCGAGCTTAAGTTTTCTAACTGATTTTGACCTCCTTGATGTTTAGCAACACCCGTCAAGAAATACACCTCGTTTTGCGTTAATACGAACTTCTGAAATTCGACCAGGGATTTCGAGGCTAAACCATCAGAGTTGTCTTGAGATCTACCTGGAAAGTTTAATTCAGAGAATTTGCGGTAGCAGCAACTGGGCGGTGTACGAAAAATGCACGACTCGACCAAGGTACGACATGAAATCTCAACGCTATATGACAAGGACCCACAGGGCTGGAAAGTCTTGGTCGGGAAGGACAGGGCGGGCTTTTTCGATGTGATGATTTCACACAAAGACGAAGGCTGGCAGATTAAAGAATACCAGGTGAACCCTTACAAATTCGTTGGCCTCGGTTCAAGGCTTCCAAACACGCCCGCTCACTCAATCGCAATGGATAATCCCGGCTTCGGGCTTCGTCCTGTTGGCATTGACCAGATGAAGGAACTCGCAGGCCTCATTGATGACCCGAAATCAATGAATGACATTCTCATTAGACTCCTCCAAGAGAAACCAACCACATCCCGCGACATCGCTGAGAGTGCGGCCGTCCTCCAGGGTCCAATCCTGCAGTCCAGCAGTCCCTTGGAAGATCTTTCCACAGCTCACACAAAACTCGATCAGAGACTACGGAAGGAACTGCAAAGGATCGTTCGCAGAGATTTCAGACACACGGTAACCCCATACATCTAGAAGATTCAATAGAGTCCTAGCGCGATTTCATCGCGAACGCAAGAACGTCAGCTAAGTAGTGTCTCGACTTTGAAAATCAAAGAAATCGAAGTGTACCAGCTTGGGGAGCAAGCAACTGGCAGTGCAACATGGGCCGCCAATTGCATTCTACTGAAACTCACCACATCTGATGGGGTGGTGGGTTACGGCGAGGCGGTTCCGACTTTGAGAGTTCAGCCTGTGATTCAATCACTGCGTGAAGTTGCGCGAGTCTACGTGGACAAGGATCCTCTTGAGGTAGAGAGGAACTGGCATGAGTGGCACAAACACGATTTTTACCTCCCCGTCTCCTTCGAGTCCACTACGGCAGTCAGCGCCTTCGACATAGCGTGCTGGGACATTATCGGAAAACACTTCGGGGCACCAGTTCACCAATTGATTGGGGGAGCGTTTCGAAAGCAAGTTAGAGTGTACTCGAACGGGTGGTACAACGATTGCGTAACCCCCGACCAGTTTGCGGAGCGTGCAAAGCAGTTCGCTAGAATGGGCTACACAGGCCTGAAGTTTGATCCATTCGGTGATTACTACGATTACATCGACGAGAAAGGATTGAAGTTGGCGCATGAGAGAGTGAAAGCCGTCCGGGACGCGACCGGTGGCAAGGTAGAACTTCTAATTGAACATCACGGTAGGTTCAACCCAAACTCAGCCATCATGATCGCGAAACGGCTTCGAGAGTTCGACCCCCTTTTCATGGAGGAACCTGTTCACCCTGAAAACCTTGAGGGTCTACGAAAGTACAGAGCTGCGACAGACGTCCGGGTGGCGCTTGGCGAAAGAATTCTTACTAAGGAACAAGTTGTGAATGTTCTTTCCAACAACCTGACAGATTTTCTGCAACCCGACATAACCAACATCGGGGGGGTAACGCAGGCGCGCAAAGTTGCCGCAATCGCAGAGGCGTACGGAGTCGAGATCGCCTTCCACAATGCTTTCGGCCCCATTCAAAACGCTGTAACTATCCAAGTCGACGCCTCGATTCCAAACTTCCTCATCCAAGAATCATTCTACGACGTATTCCCATCTTGGAAACGCCAGCTCGTGAAGGACGGCTCGAGAATTGAAAACGGCTACGCCACCGTCCCAACCAAGCCTGGGCTAGGTGTGGAAGTGGATGAGAAACTGTTGGAAGAACACAAGGCTGAGGGTCAGGAGTACTTCAATCCCGACGAGCCAGTTTGGGTGGTTAAGAATACTTGGAAGACGCCGTAAGAGACATGGCCCCATGTTTCACGCGAAGTTGATGACGGTCTTAATGTCCTCTGGTTGAGGATCAAATGCCTGTTTGAATTCTTCGGGTTTTAGAACCAGCGTGAACATACGCGAGAGCACGTCGCCGAACCTCTGCTTGACCTGCCGAAGGTCTATCAGTCCCATCTCGAAGTAGCGCTTGTTTGCGTTTACTGAACCAAACAGCAGTTTATTTCTCAAAACCATCTCCCTGAGCATGTCACCGAATTGGAAAGTCGATTGAGATGCGTTATAGACGCCCAATAGGCATAGAACACCGTTAGTTGAGAGGTGATTCATCGCGTCAAGGGCAACGGATGCGTTGCCGGTTCCCTCGATTATGATGTCGAAGGTTTTGCCGAGGGTCTCGAGTGAGGTTTGTGTTGCGTCAACGTATTGCGCTCCGACCGCGTCCACGAGACGCGCTTTCAAGTCATCCTTTGGCCTTCGGGCCATCGTGAAAACCTCCAAACTCCTCAACCTCAACAGGAAAGTTCCGAGTTGCCCAATCGGGCCTGCGCCAAGCATGAGGGCTGTCTTTGGCTCCCAAGCCATTCTCTTCTGGATCTGGTCGATTTGGTATGTGGCCTTCTCAACTATGCTCGTTGGCTCCAGCAAAACCGCCACATCAGCGAGATCCGGTGGAACCTTCACCAGATAATTCGAATCCGAGAGGGCTAGGTCGGAGGCGAACCCATGGAGTTTGTAGATTCCATGCTCGAAGTAGTGTCCGGTTAGGCACATGTCGGATTCTCCCCGACTGCAATTCAAGCAATTCTCGCGGCAAGAACGCCTAACAGTTGGAACAACTAGATCGCCTTTGGAAAATCCTTGGACGTTTGTCCCCGTGGCTTCAATGATGCCAAGAACTTCGTGCCCGGTCACCAAGAACTTTTCACCGTCAGGAGGGGCGCCGTAGAACCCGTCGTTAATGTCACGGTCAGTCCCGTCGATGCCTAATTTAGCGATCTTGAGAAGAACCTCGTTCTGTTTCGGTTGCGGCTGCTCAATCTCGGCCAGCTGAACTGAGCCCTTGGAACCTGGGGTGACCGTAATGGCTTTCATGGGTTCTGAACGGCACAACACATCAAATTAAACAATAATATCCTAGCCAACATACCCCAACTGATCCGGAAACGAGTAGCTAAGGATTGGCGTAATCCATGATTGACATGATTACCGTTCTGTTGATTTCGATTCTTGCGGGCTTCATGGGAGCTTTGACTGGGTTAGGTGGTGGAAGCATCATGATACCTATCCTCGTCGCCTTCGGTGTCCCAGTGAAGTATGCCATCGCTGCGAGTATGGTAACCATAATCGCTACCTCTAGCGGCTCAGCCGCATCATACGTGAAAGAACGCATAACAAACGTAAAGGCTGCATTCTACCTTGAAATGTTCACTATAACGGGAGCAATAATCGGTGCCACTATCACATCGTTCATAGCACCTAAGCTGTTGTACTTCTTCTTCGCCGCTTTCCTTCTCACCTCTTTCTATGGCCTATCGGGGCACCTCAAGGAGGATTTCCCGAAGCAATTCAAACAAGACAAGTTCTCAAGATGGTTGGAATTACGCGGCAGCTACTACGATCAGGCTGCTGGAAAGCAGGTCGACTACGAGATGACAAACGCGCGCCTGGGTGGCCCTGGAATGATTGTTGCCGGGCTGGCAGCAGGTATGCTTGGCATAGGGGCAGGGGCGTTCAAAGTATCAATTCATGAGCTGATACTCAAGATGCCATCCAAAGTCTCCAGTACAACGAGTAATTTCATCATTGGCATAACGGCGCTGGCTGGGGCAAGCGTCTATTTCTCTACGGGCCTACTTTTCATTGGTTTAGCTGCGCCGATGGCCGTGGGAACGACTGTTGGAGCTGTGGCGGGGGGGAGAGTTCTCAACCGCCTCCCGAGTCGATTCGTTCGATACCTATTCTTGGTGATTGTGTGCGGGCTGATTATTCAGATGCTTTACAAGGGGGTTACTTCCCCGTGACCCAAGCATCAGGCGAAGAGAAACTGGACCGGGCAATCAGCTACATTCTAATTGTGGGCGTGATTGCGAGCGTTCTGACTGAAACAGCTGGAATCATCAGCTATTACTTCACACAGGGAAACCTCAGCATCACCTTTCAACCTGGCGATTCCTTGAAAGGAGTTGACTTTTTTAATTATAGAGGTCAAACGATTCAGAGCCTTCTCTTGGGGGGATGGACTCCCCTTCACATTATGGGATTAGGTATCGTACTGCTTATGATTACCCCGTACCTGAGAGTCGTCGCCTCAGTTTTCTACTTCAGTGTAGCCAAGAACCTGAAGTACCTAGCCATTACGGTCTTTGTCCTCGTTGTTTTGACAGCCAGCCTCATCATTCATTGATCTAACACCAAAGCTCCAATTCATGAATAGAGCGTCCTCACCAAACTAATTAGTGACCGTCCGGGTGATTCCGTCCCCCAAACCTGCTGATGTGCTATGAACCCGGTTGAAGTCAGAGCACTTTCAAAGACCTTCGTTACCAAAGAGGGCCCCCTGTTTCGGAAAAGCCCGAAGACGCTTGTCGCAGTGGACGACATAAGTTTCAATGTTCCAAAAGGGGAAATATTCGGCCTCCTCGGGCCGAACGGTGCAGGTAAGACAACCACAATCAAAATGCTTTGCACATTGATCACCCCGACCTCTGGAGACGCTCTGGTCGGTGGGTTCAGCGTTGCAAAGGACCAGCAAAAAGTACGCGAGAATCTTGGCGTAATGTTAACTGGGGAACGCACTCTTTACTGGAAATTGACTGGCCGAGAGAACCTTGAATATTTCGCAGCTCTATACCACCTTGACCCATCCTTCGCCAAGAAACGAATCGAGGAACTCCTAGCCCTAATGGGTTTGAAGGACCGCGAGAACACCCTCGTTGAGAATTATTCCACCGGCATGCGGATACGGCTCTCCTTCACGAAAGCATTGCTCAACGACGCGCCAGTGTTGTTGTTTGATGAACCAACCGCAAGCCTCGATCCCCAATCATCGCGGTTGATTCGGGACACAATTCACAGTCTAAAGCAGGAAGGACATGCGATTCTTCTCACGACTCATAACATGGAAGAGGCTGACCTTCTGAGCGACAGGGTCGCCATAATTGACCATGGAAAAATCGTTGCCTTGGATTCCCCCACACAGCTGAAGGAGAAAGTGAAGAGTAGCGACGTTATTGAAATCGAAGCCCGCAACATATCCGACCAGACCGCCAAAACACTAGAATCCTTCAGTGAAGTCTCCAAGGTAGCTATCTCATCAATTGACGGCTCCGACGATAAGGGTCTGCTGCGAGTACATGTTCAGAAGGGCAAGGAAGTTTTGCCTAAGATTTTGGAATTCTTGGTTCGCAAAGAAGTCACCATAACCAAAGTGGCATTCATCGAGCCCACTCTCGAAGACGTCTTCATTTCTCAAACTGGCAGGAGCCTAAGAGATTAGAATGAATACTATTTCCGGCCCTCGAGCGGTAGCGGGCGCATTAGCCGCGATTTTCTGGAAAGGAATCAAACATTACACCCGGTACCCAGGCAACTTCCTACTGTACCTCGTGATACCATTCCTGTTCACATCCCTCATCTTTGGGATGGGGCAGTTCGTGGGAGGCGGAAATGCCGCGTTGAATTTTGCCGCTCGTACTGGGACACAAAATGTTTTGGTCTATGAGGTTCTGGGGAGTGCTGTCTGGATGGTAAGTTGGGTTGTAGTGGAGGATGTTGGCGTGGCGCTGCGTGATGAGCAAATGAAAGGGACGCTTGAGCAAAACTTTCTAGCGCCCGTAAGCCGTGTCACACTTCTAATTGGCCTCAGCCTGACGGATATTGTGATTACAGCGGGGATCTTCTTCATTGTTGTTGGAGTTACGGTTGCAGTTACACTCCCCGCGGCCTTCGCCAGCTTACTCGAAGCCTATCTGGCCCTGTTGGTGGGCCTGATCCCACTGTTCGGGATCGGGTTTCTCTTCGCGGGGTTCGTTGTTAGGTTCAAAGAGCCTTACGTCTTCACCCAAATCGTCAACCTTCTCTTCGCAACGCTGACCGGGACATACTATCCCGTAACACTCCTTCCTTACTGGGTTCAATTACTCTCCAGGACATTACCACAGACTTACGTCATTGATGACATGCGCAAGATTGTTCTCGCAAATCAAACCCTTGTCAGCCTATACGGAAGCGTCTTCATTTTACTTGCATTGGCTGTAGCTTACCCAACTCTCGGCTACGCCATTTTCAAGCACATTGAGAAACGTGCGGGTGTTACAGGTGAATTCTCAAAGTACTAGCTCAACACTCAAAGGCCTTAGGGAATTCAAGGCCGCCTTCCTGAAGGATCTGCGTTCCTACTTGCGCTACCCAGCATGGATGATAGGCGAATTCATCAGCACACCAATGTGGTTTTTCTTCTTCGCCCTCGGCGTAACACTCTTCACCCCAACAACGCCCACCACCAAAGCGACTTCGGGAGGCGGTTTCAGCTTCTTTTTCCTAGGTTTCATTTTCATAACTCTCTTCGGCACTGCTGTTTGGGGCATAGGGCAGAGTGTGAGAACCGAGCAGACTGCCGGAACATTAGAGCAGTTCTTCTTGGCACCGGCTAATAGGGTAACGCTCATAATTGGTAGATGGGCGCGGGTTTTCCTAACCAGCACGCTCATCATAGGTTACACTACCGTTGTACTCTACCTTCTCGGCGGGGGCGCGATTCAACTATTGAACCCACTGCTCTTCTTCTTCTCCCTCGGCCTTTACGAGGTGGGCCTAATCGGATTCGGAATTCTTATGGCCGGCTTAACAATGCGACTGAAATCCTACAATACAATTTCGAACTTGATATTCTTCGGCTACATCATAGTAACAGGAGCACTATTTCCAATCACGCTTATTCCGACACCCTTCCGGTACATCTCTTTGGCTATTCCCTTCACCTACTTCATCGACCTTATGCGACACGCAGCACTGGACTCCCCTACGATCCTACCAGAGATCACTGAATACATCGTTGCCTTCCTGCTCTCAATTTCAATGCTCATAGTGGGATTTGTGGCGTTCAACAAGATTGAGGAAGAAGCACGCGTTCGCGGCAGCATCGCAACGAGTTAAGCAGCACTCAGATCGTTTCTGGTGTTAGTAGTTTGGAATTCAAAGAACTGGGAAAATCCGGAATCAAAGTTTCCGCAATAGGTTTGGGAACTTGGCAGTGGGGAAGCCGAGAATGGGGATGGAGTCGGTCGTACGGCAAGAAGGACGTCCTTGACGCCTTCCAGAAAGCGCTAGGAGTTGGCATCAACTTCATTGACACCGCTGAAATCTACGGCGGTGGTAAATCAGAGGAGCTAATCGGCGAAGCAATTCGCGACCACCGTGACGAAGTTGTGATTGCTTCGAAAGTCTGGCCTTTGAACTTCAGTTATGGCCGCCTGTTAAGAGCGGTTGACCACTCGTTGCGCCGGTTGGGTGTTGACGTCATCGACCTTTGCCAACTGCACTGGCCGAACCCAATCGTCCCGATTGCGACCACAATGAGAGCGATGAAGAAACTCCTCCAACATGGAAAAATCCGTTGTTTGGGCGTAAGCAACTTTGGCCTGAAGAAGATGAAAGCCGCTCAAGAAGCGTCCGCCCCACTAGAACTCGCGTCGAATCAAGTGAAGTACAACCTACTCGAAAGAAGCGTGGAGACGGAGCTTCTCCCGTATGCAGAAAGCGAGAGAATTTCAATCATAGCCTACAGCCCTCTTGGAAAAGGCCTGCTTACTGGTAAATACAATGCAGGTAGTTACCCAAGCAGCTTCGTTCAAAGAACGAATGCTAAATTCTCAACGCGCAACCTGACCCGGCTTGAGGGAGTAAACCACGTGCTGTCTGAATTGGGAACCGCTCACGGGAAAACGCCATCGCAAGTTGCCCTGAACTGGCTAATTGACAAAGAGCAAGTAATCGCCATTCCTGGCGTGAAACGAGCAGAAAATGTATTGGATGATGCTGGGGCAGTGGGGTGGCGACTGTCTGTCGATGAAGTTCTGAAACTGGAAGGGGCTGCGGCAAGCGTGAGTTTTGACAAACTGAGCGGCCTCCCGAATCTGTTGAGGGCGTTGGTTCCTCATTGAGGCGACTGGATGCTGTTTTCGGCAGTTTGCTTCATCTGGAAGCTTTAAGCGAAAGATATCGTATTTACGGTCTGCTTCAAGGGCGCATATGATTGGTGGCTGAACTTCGTCTGGGTTATTGGGCGGCCCAGGAGCAGTACGACCCGCAAAGGCTGCTCCAGTACACGGTCCAAGCCGAAGTTGTGGGGTTCGACATTATCGTCACCAGCGACCATTTTCACCCGTGGGGTGACACGGGTGGCCAAGCTGGATTTCCTTGGGTATGGATGGCGTCGGCTGCAGAGAAAACTCGAAAAGTTGAAGTTGGGACCGCAGTCACGACCCCACTGTTCCGCTACCACCCCGCAATCGTTGCACAGGCTTTCGCAACCCTCGACAACCTTTACCCGGGTCGAATTTTCGTCACACTCGGAACCGGACATGCGATGAATGAGATACCTCTTGGGTTTAAGTGGCCTGGGTTTGAGGAGAAGATTGCCAGACTCCAAGAATCAATTGAGATCATTCAGAAACTTTGGAAAGGCGACTTTGTGACCTACGAGGGCAAATACTACCAACTGAACAAAGCGAAACTCTACACGAAGCCGAAGATGAAGATCCCGGTGTACCTGGCCACTTCGAATGAGCGGGTTGCACGAATCGCAGGTCAGTTCTGCGACGGAATTCTGACGAACCCTCGAGGGCTTGAACGTTTCATGAAGATTGTCGGGGCCATGGAGATGGCTGCAATGAAAGTTGGGCGGGACCCATCAAAACTCAGTAAGAGTATGGAGTTCAAAGTAGCGTATGACATTGATTACAACCGGGCCTTGAAGTCGGCGATGTTCTGGGCAACAACAGCAATCCCCCGCGAAAAAAGAGAGAATGTCTGGGACCCGCGGGAACTTGAAGCGCTCGTCGGGCCTGAGGAAGAGCGACAGATCAAAGAGTCGTGGTTAATCACCACGGACTCAGACGACATTATCAAGAGGCTTGGTGAGTTTTTGAAAATGGGCTTTGACCGCGTGTACATTCACAGCGCAAGCCCAATTGAGGAAAGATTCCTCAGCCTGCTGGGACGCGAGATTCTACCATGGATGCGCGAGTACTACGAGAACCTATTCAAGCCTGTGCGTACTGTGACTGTGGACTGATGGAAACGTCGTCACAGGAGCGTTGACGTCAAGCAAGGCTGACAACGCGTTTCAGATTTTCCTCATTTGCTCCATCTGTCAACATGCGCAAGTACGTCCTCGTGTAACCTCGCGATTTCTTCTCGACGAGTTTTTGAGAGATCAACGAATTTCAATTCAAGCCAGGCGTTATGGGAGGGTGCATCCTCGAGTTCGCCGAGAAACAGGAATTCTAAGTCCCAATGTTCTTCATCTCCATAGATTTCGGAGATGATACGCGGTCCTTCCAAATTCTCATTTTCCAACCCTAGCTGTTCTTTCAGAATTCTTGTTGAAGCTTCTTGTGGGGATTCCCCGAAAATGAGACCTGAAGAGGGGAGCATCCATCCCCTACTATGCCTCTTGACTCTTTCCAAGTCAAGCGCGCCAATGTGATCCCATGGCGCATTCTTGTTTAGGTGACCCATCAAGACCTTGTTCGGATAGCCCCTCTTCGAGATAATGAGGAACGCAGAGATACAGAATCCGCCTTCGGGGATTTCTTTGATTCTAGGTTCGGCAACATCTCTTTTGAAGTGGGCGAATCTTCTGCTCGTTGTCATGGTTCATTTGAGAGAGCGCTAAGCAATCTAAGTCCTACGTCGACCGTACAAATCGGCGCATCCAAAATCAGGAGGTGACGGAGTGGTGCCATCTGAGAATATACTCCGGTAGTCTGAGGCCGCGCTCGGCGACTTTTTCGACCAAGTAAATTGGGAGCGGGCTTAGAGCAAACGCGGTTTTGATGTAGAAACTATTCGGCCTTCCTTGGACCCCGTCGCCTTTGATTGTGAATGAGAGGTCCGAGGCTGCGGCTATTGTGCTGTCCGGGTTGCCTATAATGGAAGCAACCTTCGCTCCCATGCGTTTGAAATTCTTACACCAACCGGCCACGATCTCAGTCTCGCCGCTGTTCGAAATGACAACAAGAACGTCGCCTGCACGTGGTGCAGGAGTGTTCGATTCTCCGGCCACGTAAATTTGGTCACCTATCGCACGTTTCACATGCCCCACACGGACCGCGGTCATGCGGGCAACTTCCCTTCCGCTACCTAACCCAACGAAGAAGCAGGAATGCCTTTGCTCCAACGAATCCACCAAGGATTTGAAGAAATCCGAAGTGACCATCTCATCAACAAGGGATCCAATCTCACCGAACAACTCTTTTGATCGTGCTAATACCCGGTCTGCCTGCGCTTCCTCATAAAGCGCCTCGCCGATAGCTTGGAAGAGCACTCCGGTACCCAGAATGAAGAGGTCTTCGAGAATGCCCGTGGTTCTGAACTCCTTCGATTCGGTCGGCACCTCTTCAGACTCTCGCCCTTTCAAAACGAGCACGTTACCGTAGCGTGCTCCGAGCTTCCCGATTGGGGAATCACGCTCAGAGGTGACAGCGTCGATGTGGAAATCTCGCGGATTGCCATGTTGAGCTATGTACATGGCCAATTGTTGGGCGTCGAGTAATGGCATTAGGGATTTGCCACTGCCCGAGTTGATCAGCAGACAAACTTGGCCGAACCGTTGTTTCAGAATCGGGGCGGCCTCTAGAATATTCCTTCCGGGAAAGCCAATGTCGCCACGGTCGAGTACAAGTTTTCCTTGGCGCATCTTCGCTAATTCGCTGCATGCAATGCTTAACGCTCCTTTTGAGCGTCCTTCTCCTGAGGGGAGAATTACACCCGCGCCCATGATGTCGTGGTAGAGCGCTTCAATTTCGTTTCGATTAGCTTTGTCTAGGTTTTCGAAGATGCGATTTACGAACGTCATGCTGCTGATTTCGGTTGGCATTTTCTTTTCACAGTTCTCGCTGAGGCGCCATTTTAGTCTTGAAGGAGAACGAGAATAAGTGGTTTCGCCTCCATGGGCTTCGTATGCAGTGGGTCCCTGTGGTCTGGTTGGCCTATGGTTTTGATGATGACGCTTCCTGCAACGTCACGCATTATTCTCGGTCAAGCTTCTTTCCAGCTGCGGTAATTATGGCACCTTCTTAAGTAGCATCATTTCGGATACGCCTTTCGAGGTTCGTCTGACCTTGAAAAAACAGGTAACGGTTTCGCAGCAGACAACCTCGACTACAACTACGTGGATACCGGAGCTAGAATCCATCCTGGATTCTTCTTTATCACATGGAAAAAAAGTGGTTTTCGTGGGGATGGGACACCCACTTCGAAGAGATGATTATGCCGGCAGCTACATTGCGAAGAAACTGAAATCAATCACAAACGGCACATCGCGAAACGGCTTCTACGTTTTCGACGGCGAAGACAATGTTGAGGCCTTGATTACAGGGATAGGCGACCTTGCTCCTGATCATGTTGTTTTTGTTGACGCTTGTGAGATGAAAGCAGAACCGGGCGAGACGCAACTAGTCTCAATAGAGCGGACAAGTTACCCGTTCTTCACAACACATGGAATACCGCTCAAACTCATTGCGGAGCAACTATTGCCGAAGAGCCAAGTGTGGCTCCTGGCGATTCAACCGAAGGACACTTACTTCGGTGAGCAATTGACGCCGGAAATTCGGCGCGTCTCCAACTCAATAGTGAACTCAATTCTGAGAATACTGAAGGAGGGCGCTAACAATTGATAGTGAGCGTAGACCTTTTGGTTGTAATCTGGTCGGTTATCCTATTCGTACTGGCATTCTATTTCGCCGTAGGTAAGCTCGGCAAGGTAAGTACTGGAACCGGAACCAAGTTTGACGCATTCTCGGGAGGAGAGGAACTGCCCCCTGAGCGTGGCAAGTATCATTCGGAGTTGTTTGTTTATGCGGCGCTGTTTGTTGCGTTCGAGGTGGTTGGGCTGTTGATTGCTAGCTCAATTGCCGCACGAGGGTTGTTGTGGCCGCTCCTGTTCACTCTAGCGGGTGGTTTCTCGTTGTTTGTTCTGATGGTTTGGTTTGTGGGAACTGGAGGCGCAGAGCTTGCTTGAAAAATTAGCCGTTTGGGCAAGGAAACGTTCACCGTGGGTGTTCCACATCAACGCGTCATCTTGCAACGGCTGCGACATCGAACTCGTCGCTGCCCTAACACCAACGTACGACATTGAAAGATTCGGCGCTGTACTCGTACCCAGCCCGAGGCATGCCGATGTTCTCATTGTGACTGGGGTTGTCAACGCACAGACGAAGGACAGGTTGAGACGTGTCTACGAACAGATGCCTGAGCCGAAGCACGTCATCGCACTTGGTGCTTGTGCAGCGGCAGGCGGAGTCTTCAAAGGCTGTTATAATGCTGGACAAGGGATCCAAGACGTGATCCCAGTTGACATGTTTGTTCCAGGCTGCCCACCCAGGCCTGAAGCCATAATGTATGGGGTTCTGAAGCTGCTGGGGGAGGTAAAGTAATTGAGCGAAGTATTCCTTCAGCAAGTCGAAAGATACGCCAACGAAGCGAAAGCAAAGGTCACCCAACTTCGAAAAGGTGAAACGCTGGTCGAGGTTGATCAGAAGAAGCTGAAGAGCTTCCTTTCGCATATCGTCAACGGCATGAGCATACGCCACCTCGTGACGATGACCGGACTCGACTTGGGACAGAATATTGGCGTCATTTACCATTTCTCTCACGAAACAGACAACCTGCACATACGGACTCTCATCCCAAAAACCAACACAACTACTGATTCTATTGTGGGCATTATTCCGGGCGCGATTCTCTATGAGATGGAGATTCATGACATGTTAGGTGTGAAGTTTGAAGGCAACCCATGGATGGACAGGAAACTACTACTTCCCGAGACTTGGCCAGACGACTTACCCCCACCTCTGCTGAAGACTTCGAAACCTGAAGAAATTCGAAAGCGACTGCACTTGGAGGTTGTCAAAGAATGATCGAGGATAAACCGGTTCGAAAAGAAGAATCGGCAGGTTTGATGAAGTACTCGACTGAAACCCTTGTTCCCTTCGGGCCTATTCATCCAGCCTTGAAGGAACCTGAGTACTTCAAGCTGATACTTGAGGGCGAGAGAATCATCGAGGTCATCCCCAGAATAGGCTACGTTCACAGAGGCCTGGAGAAAGCGGCGGAATCAAGACCGTGGGTTCAGAACATGTACATGTTCGAGCGAACCTGCGGAATATGCAGCTTCGTTCACAGCATAACCTATGCACAAGCCGTCGAAGGATTGACGATTTACGAGGTACCGCGCCGAGCCAAGTTCATCCGCACAATCGTCGCAGAACTGGAGAGAATTCACAGCCACCTCCTCTGGGTCGGATTGATGGGACACTGGGCAGGGTTCGAAACCTTGTTCATGTGGGTTTGGCGTGACCGCGAAGTCGTCCTCGACTTAGTTGAGGCAATTTCCGGTAACCGGGTTCACAAATCGATGAACGCCATATGCGGGGTCAGGCTCGACATGCCTGAGGGCATGGAAGACAGAATCGTCGAAAGAATGAAGTTCCTAGTCGAACGCGCGAATTACTACAAGGAGATTGTTGACACAGAAGAGACGATGCTCGAGCGAACCGAAAACATCGGCAAAATCGATGCGGACCTTGCAGAGCGTTTATGCGCTGTCGGACCCATGGCACGATACGTGGGGCTCAGGCAAGATGTTCGATTAAACGATCCATACGCCGCATATGATGAAGTGCCCTTCGACATGGTGACATGCAAGGACGGCGATGTGCATGCGTTGCTGAAACTGCGCCTCGATGAAATGATAGTATCCGCGAACATGGTCAGCTACGCGGTAAAGCATCTTCCAGAGGGCCCGATAAGAGTCAAGATTGCACCAATAATCCCAGCAGGAGAACATTCGTCGCGCAGCGAAGCTCCTCGGGGCGAGATCTTCTACTACGTGAAATCGTCAGGCGGACGAACACCAGACCGAGTGAAATCCCGCCAGCCGACAATGGCGAACCTACCAACGGCCCTCGAACTGCTGAAGGGACAGACGATCGCAGACGTCCCAGTCGTGCTAACGGCGATCGACCCCTGCTTCGGTTGCATGGACCGCATGTCCTTCATGGATACTGAGACGAACCGACAATGGACATGGTCTGGGGAAGAACTCAGGCAATATGGAATCAACCACTACTTCCCTGAAAGAGCGAAGTAACAATGATTGCTGAAATTCTGGAAGCAATAATCTTCCCAGGAGTCCTCTTCACCATCGGAATGGGTTTCCTCTTCGATTGGCTCGACAGGAAGACCTCTGCTCGAATGCAGGGTCGAATAGGTCCTAAGATCACAGGACCATCAGGCATCCTCCAACCCCTAGCGGATTTTCTCAAGTTGCTGTTCAAAGAAGAAATCATTCCCTCTCATGCTGACCGGATCATATTCCTGTTCGCCCCCGCTCTATACATCCTCGCACCACTGCTGTCGATGATGTTCATTCCCATAATCAGTCCTTCACCACTCGCAGGGTTCGACTTCGACCTGCTGGCAATCCTATTCCTCCTTGCGTACGCAGCGTTCGTAGTGGCGATTCTCAGTTTCTCCTCTGCGAGTAGTTTCACGACTATCGCCACCGGAAGATTGGTTTTGCAGTACGTGAGTTACGAGATCCCGTTCGTTCTCGCAATCATCACGGCCGCACTCTACTCCAAGAGCCTCTCAGTGGAAGGAATTGTCGCGTCCCAGAGCGGACTATGGAATATCGTGATAATGCCGTTTGCCTTCGTGGTTTACATCATCGCCTTAATGGCTGAACTTGAGAAACCTCCTTTCGATATTCCCAGCGCCAAAACTGAAATCGTCGCGGGTTGGCTAACGGAATTCTCAGGACGGGCGTTGTCATTCCTCAAGCTCACCAAGGAAGTTAGCTACGTCTTCGGCTCTGCGTTGGCGGTGTCGCTTTTTCTCGGCGGTGGCCTCGGCCCCGTGATATTTGGGATCCCGCCTTCGGTACTTTACTTCGTTTACTTTATGGTTAAACTTCTCGCTGTTGGTTTCCTTGTTTTCGTGCTCAAAACCTCGCTTGCCCGAGTGAAGATTGCCCAGGCGACTGAGCTGTTTTGGAAAATTCTGACGCCTGTCAGCCTTGCACAAGTCGCGTTCGTTCTGTTCTTGATTCAAGGAGGCTTGTTAATTGCCCCGTAGAAGGGCTGGCGCAGCCATACCCGAAATGTTCCGAACCATGCTGGAAAAGCCAAGTACCCGAACATATCCGTACCAGCCGGTCGTACTTCCACTGCGATTCCGCGGGAAACTGGACATTGACCCTGACAAATGCACAGGCTGCCAGGTCTGTGCCATGGTGTGCCCTGCTAGCGTCATCACGATGGTAGATATTGGGACGCGGAAAGTGGGTGACCGAGAACTCGCCGTCAAACGCCCCGTCTTTGAATTGTCGACGTGCATTTTCTGTGGCGAGTGTGTTGACAACTGCGCGTTCAAGGCATTGGAGATGACGAAACAGTTCGAGTTGGCGACGCCCAACAAATCTGATTTAACAATGAGGAAAGCGATTGTGAAATGAGTTTTGAAATCACTCTCCTTCTGGGCTTGATGCTCGTTATTGTCACAATAGTGGCATTGCTAGTGCGTAAGCTGGTTTGGTCGCTGATTCTTTTGTTCTACTCGAGCATTGTATTCGGTGTGCTCCTCATTACACTTGGTGCTGAGTTTGCGGGCCTGTTTCACATCGTAACTTTCGCGGGAGCGGTTTCCGTCCTCTTCATGGTGATCTTGATGATCGTGGGCGGCGATGCATGGCGTTTCGAGGATCAGCTGAACAAACAGAACATTCTGGGTTTGGTGCTTGCCGTCCTCGCAGCGATTCCAATAGTCGTACTGGTCTCAAACTTTCAACCTTTCCAAGGCAAGGTAGTTGAGCAAATGCAACTTTCCGGGTTGGCTTCGCCACCCGTCAGTCCTCTTGCCTTCTTGTGGGCCATGCGCTCTTGGGACCTGTTGCTAGTTGTCATCGTAGTCGCCGCAGCAATGCTTGGCGTAATGAACCTATTCTCCCGTGAAGGAGGAGTTGAGCATTGAACGAACAACAACTACTCCAAGTCTTTGCAGCCATCCTCTTCATGTCGGGGTTTGGTGCGATTGTAACAACCAAGAACTTGGTCAAGATGATTATGGGATTTCAAGTCATGATATGGGGCGCTAACCTAGTTCTTTTCGCAGGTGGGGTCGTTAATGGGGAGGCTTCACTTTTCTCGTCATCGCTGGTTGTGCTCTCGATTTCTGTAGGCGCTAGCGTTGAGGCACTCGCGCTGTCCCTTGTAATCTTGGCTTTTCGTCGGTATGGAACTTTGAACCCGTGGGAAATTAGGAGACTGGCACATTGACCATGTTCTACGCGGAATGGCTTGTCTGGGCGCTTCCGTTCATCTCCATTCCCTTTGTACTACTACTCTCCCGTTGGAACAAAGCTCGGAATTGGTTCGCGGCCGCAATCGTTGGGACAACATTCCTGCTAGCCCTGAGCTTACTCTTAGATGTCCAGAGCGGGAAGATCGTCGAATCTTCTATTCCTTGGCTTTCGGCTTATGGCTTCACGGTAACCGCACATGTAGACGGCTTGGCGGCCTTCCTCGCGGTCGTGGTCAACGCACTTGGGTTCCTGATCGTAGTATACTCACAGGGGTACATGGGACACGAGAAAGGCCTGCCAAGGTACTACTCGCTAGTCTTACTCTTCATCGGCGCGATGACTGGACTCGTAATCGCCGGGAATTTCCTACAGCTCTACATATTTTGGGAAATCGTAGGAATCTGCTCTGCCTTTCTAATCGCTTTCTGGTATAACAAGCCAGAAGCAGTTCGCGCTGGCCTCAAAGCCTTCTTAGTCACGAGGGTAGGTGACGCCGCCCTCCTAATCGGATTCATCTGGCTCTACACAACGACAGGCAGCATCGATTTCCAGAAACTGAGCACGATGGCATCCCAAGGCTTCATCCCAGCCTCGCTTCTTACAACAACTGGAATCCTTGTCCTCATTGGAGCCATGGGAAAGTCTGCGCAGGTTCCCTTGCATGTGTGGTTGCCCGACGCAATGGAGGGCCCAACAACTGTTAGCGCCTTGATTCATGCTGCTACGATGGTGAACGCTGGTGTCTACTTGGTCGCCAGAACCTACCCCATCTTCTCCTCAAGCTCATCTTGGTTGACGACTGTTGGCTGGGTCGGAATAATCTCAGCATTGCTCGCCGCCAGCATTGCAACAGTCACGATGGACATCAAACGCGTTCTAGCCTACTCAACCATCAGTCAGCTGGGGTTCATGTTTGCGGCTCTAGGAACCGGCACCCAAGGGGGTTGGTTCGCGTCTCAATTCCATCTAATGAGCCAAGGCTTCTTCAAAGCCCTCGGATTTCTGGCCGCCGGATCAATCATTCACATGCTTGGAACGCGGGACATGGCTGAGATGGGCGGACTAAGGAAGCGTATGCCACTAACCTTCATCGCTTTCCTGTTTTCGACCTTGGCGATAGCGGGTGTTCCGCCGTTCGTTGGGTTCTGGAGCAAAGATCTCATCATCACTGAACTCTCCCTCGCCCATATGAACATACAAGTGCTGCTCATGGTCGTGGCGTCGATACTCACATCGTTCTACATGTTCCGGGCACTGTTCAAAGTCTTCTTCGGCAAAGAAAGCAAGATGGCCTCGGACAAAGACCTCCATGAGGCTCCGAAAATCATGACCGTCCCACTGATGATTCTAAGCGCCTGCGTTCTAGTGCTAGGTTTCACGGAGAACTGGGCTGCGAGCCTCCTAGGCTTCAAAGAGCAGCTTGTGTTTGCGCTGCCTATCGTCGGTGCTTCAATAGTCGCAATCGTACTCGGGTTCGCACCTGCGTACATGGCATTCTATGTTGGCAGGCCTGACCCACGAACCTTCCTCAAAGACCATCCATCTTTGGAAAAGTTGAGGAACGCCATGCTGGCTGGTTATGGGTTTGATGCACTCTACCTAGCATTGTTTGTAAGACCCACCTCGCGAATTTCGAGTGCTGTAAGAAACATTCAGACCGGTATTCTAGCGAAGAACCTGTGGCCTATGGTCGCAGTACTGTTGCTGCTTGCGCTGTGGATTGTGATGTCCCGATGATTTACGACTGGACCATGCTGCTGGCAACGTTCTTCCCAGGATTTGTGGGCGCATTCGCGGTCCTACTCCTTGACCTGGCTTTCAAGAATAAGACAAGCCACCGTTCAGCTGTGAGCGGCATTGTGGCCCTCGTGACATTTGGTTTCATTGCGTACAGTAACTGGCAACAAGCCACACAGATCCTCGCGTCGGGCAAGTCGATAGTCATTCAACTAGAACCAAGCATTTTGGCAACCACTTTTACGATTACCGAGCTGGGTGTGTACATCTCATCGATAGCGCTTCTTCTCTCCTTCATGATCTCAGTATACTCGATTGCATATCTGAGAAAGGATGGCAACTCAGCGGTTTTCCAGTCGCTGATACTGCTACTGTACTTGAGCATCTACGCTGTCACAGTGTCAGGGGACCTGTTGACCTTCTTCATCGGGTGGGAGGGCATGAGCGTGGCCGCCTACGGCTTGGTGGCGTTCTACAAGCACAGCTGGGAAGCGATCGAAGCGACAGTGAAGTATTTGATCATGAGTGGAATCGGAAGCCTGACAGCACTATACGGCATTGCACTCATTTACGGCCTCACCGGTTCACTGAACATCGAAAGCTTCGTCAAAGCATTCGCGACACCAACCCCGATAGGGGACCTGGCGTTGGTTTTGATATTCATGGGGTTCGGCGTCGAGGCTGCAATAGCTCCCTTGCACATGTGGTTGCCTGACGCGCACCCTGCGGCACCAAGCCCGATGAGCGCTTTGCTCTCGGGGATCATCATTGAGGTTGGCAGTTTTGCATTCATCCGTTTGCTGGGCGGCATCCTGATTCTTCCGTCCTACGTGGCTATGGCTCAACCAATACTAGCGATTACAGCTGTTGCGACCATGTTCATCGGAAACCTCTCGGCCCTTCAGCAAGATGACTTGAAGCGCCTCTTAGCTTACTCAAGCATCGCCCAGGTGGGCTACATTTTGTTAGGAATCGCCACCTTAACCGCTGCAGGCTTTTCCGCGAGCGTTTTCCACATCTGGAACCACGCATTGTTGAAAGGGCTCCTGTTCCTTCTTGCCGGAATCGTCACGTTCCAAATCGGAACCCGAAGCCTCTCTGAGATGGCGGGGTTGGGCAGGAAGAGCCCGATCTTGGCGGCGCTCTTTAGTTTTGGCGCTTTGGCTATGACCGGTGTGCCGCCATTCGGTTTGTTCTGGAGCGAATTCCTGATTGTACTCTCGAACTTGGCTGTGGGCTCACTGATCCTGACTGGGGCTGTCGTTTTGATGTTGGTCAATCTCTTGATTTCCATAGGATACTACTTCAGAGTAATTCGAACCATTGCTTTCGCTGAACCAAGCAGCAAATTGGAGGCTGCTGAAGGTTCGATGCGGATTCCGGTTTTGTTGCTCATTCCATGTGTCGTACTGGTTGGGTTAAGTTTGATTACAGGCCTCTATCCTAATCTATTCTACCAAGCAGCGGCTGACGCTGTGAAGGCCCTCCTAGCAGGATTCTGAAGGTGATTCAAAATGAGTGAGAGAGGAAGGGAACGAATAATCAACGACATAGAAACCCTAGACCAAGCCGTGAAAGCTGAGAAGGACGTGGAAATAGGATACCACGGCGTAATCGAAGAAAACCTAACCCACTGGGTAGCCGTGGAACAGGACATCATCGAAAGCTACACGAAGCTAGCAAACCAGTCAGACAACAAGAAGATCAAGAACACCCTAACCAAGATCGTGGAGGATTCGAAAAATCACGTGAGAATCCTCACATCCATACGGAAAAGTTTCACGAAAATCATGACGGACGAACAACGTCACGCAAAATTACTGCAAGACCTAGCCGACGAATTCCACAAGTAAAACTACACGTCTAGTACCCGTAGCCGTAGGCTCAGCAGTCGCTCCACGCCTGACATCGTCGAATCAAGACCCTTTCACACAAGGAACAAATTCGAAGGCATCGAACTGTCGACCAAGCCATCGAAGCTAGAAAAGATTCCACAACTAGAGCTACGCGTGAAGAACGTATAGTCGTAGGCCTTGCTGTCGCGGATGCGCCCGGAGCCTCGAACTAAGAAGGTTTCATTGGAGGAGTGAATTCGTGTTCCTCCCACATGTCAAACGCTGTTGCCACCGAAGAGGCTTGAGTTATGATTGCCAACGCTATCACTAGGTGAATCAAGCTGATTGGAAAGATCATGGTTGACGGAATACCCAGTCCCAAGGTGAGGCCAACATAGAGGGTTACGCCCAAGATTGCTTGAATCGAAGCTAACGCAGCCGTAGCTTTTGTAGTCCGTTTCAGGCGGGCTGGAGCTTCAGTCTTCTTGATCGATGCGTTGTTATAATGTGCTAACCCGAGAATAACGAGACCCAACAACGCATGTCCGTCTACGATGTAACTCGCAAGGGGTTGGGCCACCATTATGACAATCTGCAGGAACGAAAGCCAGACCAATGCATACAGCTGCTTCCACATACTCATGACAGACCGGGAACTTCTAGGGCCTGCTTTCTTCTAAAGCTTCAACCAACTCGCTGTCATCGAATTCTTGATCTGCAACTCTTTGAAGAGCCATTGTAAAGCTGGCGCTATGTGCATCGATCTGTCCATCGCATATCTGTTGCTGCGCATCCAGCATTACTGGTGGCCGATTATCGGATGTGGCGTGTAACCCTCTTCAAGCCGCTTAACGTCATCAGCTTCGAGTCTTATGTCCAAAGCTCCAACTGCCTCTTCTACATGTTCTACTTTAGTTGCGCCGATTATTGGCGAAGTCACACCTTTATGAAGCAACCACGCCACAGAAATCTGGGCGGGCGTTGCGTCTTTCTGTTTGGCCAATTCTAGGACAACATCCAGCACATCGAAGTCTTCGGGTTTGAAGTATCGTTCCGATAAGTACTTGTCAACCTCATACCGGGGGGCTTTCGGTGTTTTCCCACGTTGGTACTTTCCGGCAAGGAAACCTCTTGCGAGTGGGCTCCAAGGTATGAGGGCAATGCCTTCTTCTTTGCAGAGGGGGATCATCTCACGTTCTTCTTCGCGGTATAGTAGGTTGTAGTGGTTCTGCATGCTGACGAATCTGGCCAGACCCAAGCGGTCGCTTGTGTGGAGGGCCTTCAGGAATTGCCATGCGAACATGCTTGAGGCCCCTATGTAGTGCGCGAAGCCGAGACTGACGACCTCGTTGAGGGCACGCATGGTTTCCTCGATGGGTGTATTGTAGTCCCATCGATGGATTTGGTAGAGGTCAACGTGATCCATTTTGAGCCTGTTCAATGACGCCTTGATTTGCTGCATAATGTGGCGGCGGGATAGGCCTGAATCGTTGGGTCTCTCACCCATTGGGAAATAGACTTTCGTTGCGACAACGACGTTATCACGGTAGCCTTTCAGGCATTCACCTGTGATCCCCTCAGAACGGCCTGATGAGTAGACGTTCGCAGTGTCGAAGAAGTTCACTCCCAAGTCAACTGCTTTCTTCACCAGCCTCTGAGCCTCATCAAGTTCAACCTTCCAAGCAGCATCTGTGCCAAACGACATACAGCCCAAGCATATCCGAGAAACCTTCACGCCTGCTCTGCCAAGGTTCACGTATTCCATGAATCGTCCCATGCTCTCTCACCTATTTTTTCTTTCACCTTTGTGAAAGGTTATACGCAAGCATGACTTGCGGCGGAGTCATGGGACTAACGATTTTTCAGGTGGACGCTTTCACTGACACGCCCTTCGCTGGGAACCCGGCGGGCGTCTGCGTTCTTTCGGAGCAGCGTGATGATGAGTGGATGCAGAACATTGCACGGGAAATGAATCTATCCGAAACTGCTTTCCTCCGCAAACAAGCTGGGGGCTTCAATTTACGTTGGTTCACACCAGCGGTCGAGGTCGACCTGTGTGGCCATGCCACTTTGGCTAGCGCACATGTCCTGTGGGAAAGTGGACTTCTCAAACCTGATGAACGTGCTCGATTTCAAACTCGCAGCGGAGTTTTGACGGCTGAACGAAAGGATGGTTGGATCGAGCTTGATTTTCCACTTCTCCCAGACAGACGCACACCTGCGCCTCACGGGCTTTCGAAAGCCTTAGGCATCAAACCCGTGTACGTCGGCAAGAGCCGGTTCGACTACGTTGTGGAAGCCAATTCAGAGAAGACCATTCGGAAGATGCAGCCAGACTTTTCGTTGCTTTGGAAAGTTCCAATCAGAGGCGTAATCGTAACTGCTCGTGCAACCTCTAAACCGTATGATTTCGTCTGCCGTATGTTTGCTCCAAGAGTGGGTATCGATGAGGATCCAGTGACCGGTTCAGCATTTTGTTGCCTCGGCCCCTTCTGGCGCGAGCGGCTGAAGAAGAACGAGTTCCTAGCATACCAAGCCTCCGCGCGTGGAGGAGTCGTTAAGGTTACAGTCGGTGATAGGCGGGTGCACATCGGAGGCAAGGCAGTAACAGTGTTGCGTGCCGAGTTAATGGAACATTAGTGGTCAACAGCGAAAGCCTGGACTTTCAAGATTCCGATACTTTCAATCCGTGGACCTAGCTTGATTTGTGAGGAAAAGCGATGCCGGTAAGAGATGTAAATGCAAGAAGGCGTGGTCAGCGTATCGGAAGTCGTGTCAAGGTTCGCCTGGCGACAGTTAGAGACCTCGATGTGCTTGTTCACCAGCGTCGGGGTATGTGGACCGATATGGGCGAGAAGACCAGTGCTGAACTCGATGATGCGGACTCAGTCTACCGACCTTGGGCGCGTTCACGTCTAAAGGCTGGAACAGTCGTCGCATGGCTTGCCGAGACTAACCAGAAGGACATAGTGGCCGGCGCAATCGTCTGGTTGAGACCGACTGTTCCACGCCCCGGTTTCAAACACCAGACTCAACCGTTCGTGCTTTCCATGTATACCGAACCCGAATGGCGCGGGCGAGGCTTGGCGCCTCTGCTCGCCGCCGAAGCTGTGAACTGGGCAAGGAAGAATGGGTACAAAGAGATTCTGCTTCACGCAAGCCAGATGGGTAAACGCGTATACCTGCGCCAAGGTTTTTCGCGGACTTGGGAAATGAGACTTCAACTGTGAGAGGATACATGTTTCAAAGCCACTGCTTGCCAGTCTCCGGCTGAGACTAATGAGGTTCCATGACCTGTAGGTGAGTTTGTTTGATCTGGAGGGTTTTCAGTTTTCATTGGCGTGGCTGGAGAAAGTTTGCATATGATTTCTCTGTAATTCAGTTTGGTTTCTTGCTGTTCGGTTTGTCAATCGACATGACGGTTCAAGCGAACCTAGGGTTGAGTTCTTGGGATGTTCTACACATGGCACTCACTTACCATCTTCCAATTACCCTTGGCGAGTCTAGTATTGGGGTAGCGGCGCTTGTTGTTCTTGTGGATGTGATTCTTCGTGAGCCGTTGGGTTGGGGGACGCTCGCGAACATGGTTTTCATAGGGGTGTGGGTTGACGTGTTGAGGCCTTACGTTCCAAGAATTCTCCCTATCTTGTGGTTGCAAGTTGCTTACGTGCTTTTGGCGGTTTTGGTGATGGGGTTTGCTACGGCAATCTATGTTGGAGTTGATGCGGGTGCAGGCCCTAGAGATAGCTTGATGTTGGCCGTTTCTCGATTGCGCAAGACTAGCTTGCGGTGGTCACGCACTGCCATCGAGTTGACCGTGGTTTGTGTAGGATGGTTACTTGGAGGCCCACTTTGGTTTGGGACTGTGATTTGCGCTTTCGCGATTGGCCCTGCGGTTCAACTCGCCTTTAGAGTTCTGAAGGTTAGATCGCACCAAAGCCTAGCGAAGCCTGCTGAAATATCCCCGCAACTTCCATAACATGAATGCCCCCGTTCAGATACGTTGCGGCATTATGTCGTTACGCTTTTGTCCATGTGTGCCCGCATTTCGCGCACATGAAGCGCTCTATTGACCTTTCCTGTCTGACTCCAGCATGTTCTCCTGAGAAGAATGAAATGTAGCGGAAGGCTTCCGGATTAAGACACGCGGGGCAGGGTTCTTCCACTTTTGTGCGTTCGGCTCCTTGAGAAGCGCCAATGATGTCCACCGGTTTTTCCTCGCGTCCTTCGATGTTTTCTACGTCTACAATGTCAGTTTGGATCGTGTACCCACAACGTGAGCATGCGAGGCCACTCGCTGTTTTCTGCATGTACGAGTGGCACTTGTCACAGAACCTCATGATGGGCCCCATTTGGGATTGGTTGTTTTGGCGTAATCTCGTTCAAGTGCAGCCACGTATTTGTCCCATATCTGGCTAATGTGCTTGGTAAAGATAGCTTTCTCGGGGACTTTGCGGATTTTCCATTTCTCGGTGAACACCATATCGAGCCTCGTCTTTCGAGGCCCTAACCGAACCAGCGCGTAGTCCGCGATTTCATCGTCGTCCTGACCAAAGTAATCCAAATGCCAAGAGTATGGCGCGCTCAGCGTTACAAGGTTAAACCCGATCTTGATTTGTTTCTCGTCCGGATACTCAATCACGTAAACGGCCCTGTGTTTCGTTTTCTCTAGGATTGTTCGTTTCGTCTTGGACCCTGTGAGCTTATTGTCATCCTCTCTGTAGTCGGTGCACCAACCGAACACGAATCGAAGTGGCGCGTTGATGATTTTGGTGACGTGATATGTGCATGTTGTGATGCGGATGCGTTGGCGCATATGGGCTGACTACCTTCAAATTACTGAAGCTCAGTTGGTTAGAAAAGCTCTTTCAAGCACCGAATCTTCTTGGTGATGAACAGTAAGTTCCCGGAGGTCGAGGCCGTTGCTTAAAAGGTGTTTGTGGGCCATGAATGCCCCCCTCCTCCTAGAATACCATGACAAGGAATGGGGAGTCCAAGTCCACAATGACCGAAAGCATTTCGAGTTCCTAATCCTCGAGGGCGCTCAGGCGGGCTTGAATTGGTTGACCATTCTGAAAAAACGCCACAACTACCGCAGTGCCTTCAACTCATTCAACCCAGCCAAGGTAGCTGAAT
The DNA here is from genome assembly GCA_049513715.1 of Bathyarchaeia archaeon. GTDB lineage: Archaea > Thermoproteota > Bathyarchaeia > 40CM-2-53-6 > 40CM-2-53-6 > FEN-987. Next base: position 497,249 of record JBEKVV010000003.1, read on the forward strand.
ATTCCCGAGCCGACATCAAACGCCTTCTCTCAAATCCTGGAATTGTTCGCAACCGATTGAAAATTGCAGGTGCAATAGTTAATGCCCGAAACTTCCTTGAAGTTCAAAGAGAATTCGGCTCTTTCGACAATTACATCTGGCGATTCACTGATGGTAGGATAGAGAATCGGTTCAGATCTCTTTCGGATGTGCCGGCTAAGACTCGGGAATCAGATACGATGAGCAAGGACCTCAAAAAGCGCGGGTTCAAGTTTGTTGGGTCAACTATCTGTTACGCGTACATGCAGGCTGTGGGAATCGTAAACGACCATACGGTCGACTGTTTCAGGCACGACCAAGTATGATTTTGCAATGGCAAATTGTTTTTAAGATTGACCTAAACTTCAAATGCATCTACCTACCCTTCCTTAATGGTTTGATTCGTTTGATGTTCACGAATACGCGAGAGGTGTGCGTGCTCAGTATACTTAGGTTGGAGAATCCGGTATCGACTAGGCGAATCACAGAGCTCGCTTCGACCGCTGAGTTTCAGGAGATCTGCCGTGACTGTAGGAGTGGAACTGAAGTGTATGAGACAACCATGCGCATGCACCGTGTAGGCTTGCTCAACCGAGAGCCGAGCTCCGGTGGTTTCCTATGGAGCCTCGCTAACTCACAGACTTGAAGTGCTCTCCACTTTTCAGATAAGGAATATTCCAGTTATGGTCTTCGAAACGAGAGGTTTTCAGAACTAAAAATCAGTAACAACCCCCTATATGGGCATTGGATACGTCCAACGCATGCTTGACCCATTCACTAACCTCTGGACTTGCTTCGGCAACGTCTGTACCAGTTCTGGCCTGCAGCAGAACTGCAAGTTCCTGAAGGAGCGAAAGGGCTGCTAATCCCGATCAGATGAACCTAGGTGAAAGTGTTGGCAACTATGATTATTCAGGCGCCGAGAATTGAAATCACGGATGCTTGCGAAGAAGGCCGCCATTTGAGTTGTGATGGATCCTGCACGTGCCATTGCCACGCATGGTGGAATCCCTGAAAGCAAAACCTCTAGAATTGTTGCAGCTGTAAAATCACGAGAGGTTCTTGGTGTCTTCCTGAAGTGTAATTTTGTGTACGAAGTTTTCTAGAATGATTTTGCCGGCTTGGTTTTCTTCATTCCATCGCTCGGGATGGAATTGAATGCCATACAAAGGGCGGTCGTTGTGTTTCATACCCTCGTTATCGGTGTCTGATGATGTTGCAGTTCGAACGAAACCTGGGGGGAGTACCTTCACTTCTTCTTTGTGACTTTGCATCACTCTGATCTTAGCGGGCAACCCGGCGAGTAACGTGTCTTTATCCTCCAAGCTCACTGTTCGAAAGCCCTGGACGAGGCCCGACCTGACCTTTGCCACATTACCTCCGTATGCCAACGCGAGCGCTTGGTGGCCGCCGCAGATTCCGAGAGTGGGGATTGTGATCTTCGGTAGGAATTGGATTAGGTCTACGAAACGAGCTCGGTCAGCGGTTCTTGTCCATAGCGCCTCTGTTCCGCTCAATATGATGCCGCTGTAAGTTTGGTTGACTGCCTCCGGGTTCTTCTTCTTGGTTAGAGATTCGAAATCAGACTCCGCCGCTTCTACTCCTACCTCTTTGATCCTAGCGACCAGTCTGTCGAAGTTGCGCTTATACTTCGACTGTAAGTAGAGGTTAACGACGAGTAGTTGCTTCAACCTTCACTACCTCATGGCCCAGCGTGGGGTCGGCCCATGCGAATTTGGTCACCAGTGTCTTCGGATAGTATGCTTTCCAGTCGTAGTCTACCTTTTGACAGAATTTGACGATGACCCTGGGGTCGATGTAATTCTTCAGCGAGGTTCCTAGGTTCCATTTCTTGCTCAGCTTCATCTGCTCCAGACGCAGTTTTAGTGACTGCTTTCGTTTCTCAACCGACTTTCCCTCTTTCCCTCTCAGCGACCGAAGCATTTCAAGCCGTTTCTTGTAGGTTTCCTCCCAATTCTTCGGAATAGCCTTTTGGTGGTTGAGTAACTGCGCCACCGCCGCATTAGCCTCCATCAACGCCATTTTTTTCTCAACATCAGGGTTCTCCGTGGTGACTTTCGAGGCCTCCAGTTGCTGTACGAAGAGCCGCGTGGCAGAGAAGGTACGAAACACTTTGGGGCTAAGGCCAGGCATGGCCTCTGATAGAAAAGCCCGCACAGCATCTGTAGTTATGCCACTGAACAAGCGATCGCTTTCTGAAGCAAATTCCTTCAGATTCCGGAAAACCTCTGGGCTAACTTCCAGTTCTCTCTCGAACAGAATCGAGTCCTTTCCGAGAAAGTGCAACTTCACCTTGGGCTGGCTCTGGGGAAGGCGTATGTGGATCCTGCGTAGGCTGGTTGCACCAACCGTTCCACTCTCAGTCTCCTTCTCATCGCCAACACGAATATTGAAGATGTCAATCAGGTAGGCGACCGTTGCCGCCTTCCTCCGCCTCAAATCCTCGGCTGTGAGGCCCTCTGCTATGTGGGCCCGAACCTTGTCAAGTCTTAATTCGACCTGCTTGGCGAGGTCGAATTTCTCTTGAACTCGTCCTTGTTTCATCGGGGTGGCGTCGTGGAACCAAATGTACTTGACTTTTCTGTTCAGCTTGTCCGTCCAACGCGCAATCCAAAGCTCGCTGGGCCTCCACTCTCTGGTTGCCCATTCACCGGGCGGTTTGGCGTCGGGGCTCAAATTGAGAGTAACGTCTTTCGTGGTTATGGCAGGTTTCCATCTTCCCCGATCCGGGTGGGCTCCCCGCCCCATGAATATCCCCGGAGGCTCGACGGCGTAGCTTGCGATCTCCATTTTGACGCCATTAACCGTAGCCCAACCATATTTCGCTTTTCGCTCCTCACGAATCTTCTTCCTGACTGCCGCCAGCTCTTTTTTCTCCTCTTTCGGCATGTTCGTTTTGCGTGCCCTCTCGGATTTGACCCATTGAACGATTGAGGACCAGTCGAAATCCTCCACAGTGATCTTTTCTTTCAAGCCGAGAGCTTTGGCGAAGTCTTCCATGAAATTGGAGCGAAACGTCTTATCTTCAAAGTAAGGGGTTCCGAATTTCTGCACGAACCTTACTGCCATCTCTTCTTGAAGCGGGTTCAACCTGAGGCCCTGCCCACGGAATTTGATGGTGAACCCTCGTGGCGCGTATGCGTCGGGTATCAAGACACCATTATGGACTAGTTGTTTGAGTTCAGTTAAGGCCAAATTTCTCCCCTCCTACTCTCACTGATAGCAGATCCTCGGATTTCATGGTGTGAAAATCTTGTATTCTCAGATGAGTATTCTGCTTCAGCCCCATCACTTGTTCTTAGAAACTCCCCGGATTCGTGAATCGATAGCTCGGATGTATTAGAAAATGTTTGCCCCTGACCTATCCGTTCAACTGCTTGGAGCAGAACAACCTGCTTGGGAACGCAGCTAATGCTTGGCATTCGGACTTCAAGTCTGCATCATGCTCGGGTTTGAGATTCACAGCTCCAGTTACAAACTTACCGGACAGATTCAAGCCCATCCAAAGTCTTATTGTCCAGAAGGAGTGTCATTTGGTTTCATGAAGAAACGTACCAAACGCAAGCCCAAGCGACGAACCAAAGTGAAGCGCAGGGTTCGTAGAGGAGCCAAAAGTACACGCCGCAGAGTCAGAAAAGGCATTTCTAGAATCAGAAGAAAGCTATCGCGATAGGTCAAGCTTCCTGGGCAATTGCAATCGTGCAAGCGTAGGCAATCGCAGTAGCGTAGGCTCGCTTCACTTTTTCTTTCTATTATTGTTAGGGGTGGGGGGCTGTAGGGTAGTTTTGTATCCCATTATCGTATTTCGGGCCGATCGTTAGACTCAGTGCTTCCGAGCCGTAACTCTGCGCTTCAATTGCCTACATATCACTACGCACGTTTTTCTTCGCAAGCAACATGTTGACAATCCTGAAGGTCAAACCCCAAATTACGCGCCCTTCGTAAATGTAAGAATCAACCGTCAAAACTCCGCCCTCTACTTTGACATTACTCTTGCTTATGCTGAGTTGGTCTAGTAGACCTAGGGGAACCCAGAAACTCTCAGTCACCTCATCGTTCAATTCAACGGTAACACTGGAATTCAATTGGAAAACAAACGAAGCTACAAGGATGCGGCGAGTGTGGGCACGCATGAGCGGCAACACACCTAACATTTGATGGTTGGATAGATTGATTCCTACCTCCTCTTGCGCCTCCCTAATCGCAGTCTCCAGAAACGAGCTGTCAATGGCGGACTTGTGGCCGCCTGGGAAGGCTGTTTGGCCGGACCAAGGATCACCCAGCCGTTCCCTCCTCTCTATGAAAAGCGCACTTCCGCCCCGGTCTTTCGGGTCAATTATTATTGCGACCGCAGCTTCTGGTGGGCCCTCTTGAGATTCGAGAAGAGAAGCCTCTGGCAGTAACCGCCGCTGAAGCACATCGATATGGAAAGAACGGGTCACTGAAGGGCACTAGCTGCCGGTTGGTCCACAAGAAAAGTGTGTTTCAGGTTCTACGCACTTCCTGCTTCCCTTTGATCGGCTTTACTCCGATGTAGAGTCCTCTTCCAATCAAGCCTTTGCGGTCGTAGGTAACTTTCAAACCGGCCTTTCGAAACGCGGCTAAGTATTCGGCGTGCGTGAAGAGCCCGAATTCGTTCAACTCTGTCATGTACTTGACCCCATCCGGTGTGCCCACCAAATAATGGAGCTTGAATACTGAAAGCCTTCCTTTCGTTACAAGAATATTCATTCGGGCGATCTTGAGTTTCGGTTGATTTACGAATACGGCCCCGACATGACCGGGGATTATTTTGTCAGGAGTCAACCATGGCTCAACGATTATGACGCCGCCGGGTTTCAAGTGACGTGCCATGTTTCTGATGGCTAGATTTAGTTCGCGAATAGTTCGCATGTATCCAATAGCACTAAAGAGGCATGTGATTGCGTCGAATTGTCTGTGCAGGTCGAAGGTTAACATGTTTCCGCGGTGAAACTTAACTCTGGGGTTTCGCTTACGCGCGATGGTTAGTAGTCTGGGTTGTATGTCCAGGCCTTCGCATGAATAGAATTTCCGCATGCATTGAATGTGGCGGCCTGTTCCGCAGGCAACATCCAGCAAATCCTTGCCCTTGGACTGCTTGCAGTTCTGAATGAGTGCGCGCAGTCGTTTGGTTTCTTTTCGGTAGTCTTTGCCCACTGTATCGTATATCAAGTCGTAGTAGTTCGCGGATTTCTTGAAAGGCCTTAAACGCTCATCCATAATCAAACCACCCCCTGTCTTACCGGTACCTCAGTGGAAAGAATTTCGGAACATGTTCCTTGTACTTGCGGTACTCATCCCCAAATCGTTCTTGTAGCTCCCCCTCTTCAAGTGGCGTAATCAGAAAGTAGGATGTAAGAAAATCAGCTAGTGCCAGGACGCCGGCGCCAACGTACCCTGTGAGAAGGAATATTCCTGCGAAGAAGAGTGTGTGGGCTAGGTATGTGGGATGCCTCACAATTGAAAAGGGGCCCTGTGTGACCAGCCTCTTGTGTGTTGCTTGGGGAACCAGTTCCGCGTAGCCGACTAGGACTCTCCAACCGAGAAGTCGCGTGGCCCAAGCTTGAAGGCCAACTCCGATGAGCGCAATTATCAACCCTGCCCATCTCAGTGCGCCAAGGTCAAGCCTCGTGCCAAGTACACTATTCCTGAAGGCGAAAACCAGAAACGCGACAGCAAACCACTCGAGCAGAATTGGAACGTAAGTGAAGCCTCCACGTTTCCTCCAGAAGCCAGGGCGGCTGTGAATCTGCAGCCAGCATATTGGAATGAGTGGCCACCCAGCGATTGCTACGAGAACCAGAAACCTTGACCACATCATCGAACAGCCACCAACCTATTGTTGATGGCAGCCAAGCTTTATCTTTCGGTCGGGTGCAAACGCCCCAATTTGGAGAGCCTTAGTTGTCAAGTGTCGATAGTGTTCTGCGTACGATTGAGAGTTCGCGAGACGAAATAACACGCTTCATGGTTGAGATGCTGAAGATAAAGGCCGTGAACGTTGATGGTGGAGGAAAAGGAGAGTACGATCGCGCACTTTTCGTCAAGAAGTGGCTAGACAATTTGGGAATGAAGGTTGCGAGGCATGATGTTCCTGATGACCGCGTCGCTCAAGGCGTCCGCGTTAACTTGACGACAGTCCTTGAAGGACAGGACCCATCACGAACTCTCTGGTTTGCTGCGCACTTGGACACCGTCCCGGAGGGCGCAAGAGAGCTTTGGGCCACTGACCCCTATGACCCAGTCGTCAAAGATGGCAAGATCCTTGGAAGAGGTTCGGAGGATAACGGCCAAGCGATCGGGTCCACACTCTTCACGTTGAAAGCTTTAAAGGCTCAAAAAGTTAAGCCGCGAATGAGCATTGGATTCGCCTACTTTTCAGATGAAGAATCGGGTAGCAAGTACGGCGTGATTCCAATGCTCGAAAAGAACATTTTCAAACCTACGGACATGGCCATCGTTCCAGACAGCGGATCGCCTAAAGGGGACCTCATTGAGGTTGCGGAGAAGCACATAATGTGGTTGAAGTTCACCACGAAGGGGCTGCAGGTGCATGGCAGCACACCTGAGAAGGGATTGAACGCGAACCGAATCGGCATGAAGCTGGCGTTGCAACTCGACGAAATGTTGCATAAGAATTACCCGGCCACTGACCCCCTCTTCGACCCTCCAGTCTCAACATTTGAACCCACCAAACGCGAAGCGAACGTGGACAACGTGAACACTGTCCCAGGATTAGATGTTCAGTACTTCGACTGCCGTATCCTGACACGGTACCCGTTGAAAGAAGTCTTGAATGAAATTGAAACGGTGACGTCAAAACTGGAAAAGGAAACGGGTGCGCAGATTAAGGTTGAACCGATTCAATATGAAGAGAACACTGCGCCCACACCAACCGACAGCGAGGTTGTTGTGAAACTTAAGGGTGCACTGAAGAAGTTGCGAGGAATCGATGCGAAGGCCATCGGAATAGGTGGCGGAACAGTTGGACTGTACTTTAGGCGGAAGGGAATTCACACCGCTGTTTGGGGGACCCTCGACGACATGGCGCACCAGCCCAACGAATACTGCAAGATCGACAATATGATCAACGACGCGAAAGTATTTGCTTATGTCACCATGAACTGAGGTAAAGAGAATTGGATCGTGTATCGGAACGTTGGGCCCGCATAGGACCCAGAAACCCACGCACTTTAGTGCATACGCCAAAAGCTGGAGTCTGCCTCTCAACTTTCGTTATCGCGAAACAACGAAACTCAATCCTACTGTTCCGCCCTCGCGCTCACGATGCTTGGGAAACTAAAGGCGCGTTCCCCAAGGGCTGGGCTGCTGAGTTGGCTAAGGAGGGGGCTTGGTTGCTTCCCGCTACTCACCTGCTCATGGGGGAATCGCCAGATCATGCGGCGCGCAGAATCGTTCGGGAATGGGCGGGCTTGAAGGGTACGCCGAGGTTTCTGATGGTTCAATCTCATACTCGACGCGGTGGATTCCTAAACAAGAAACTGAAAGGCAAACATTGGGACATTTGCTTCGTTTATGAACTTACTGCTGGGACCGGGCCGAAAGCGAAGCCGTGGTGGTCTGAGGCGCACTACTTTCCGATCCCTAAGATCTCACGCATGCATTTGGGACGCGGCCATCTCGACATATTGAAAGAGGCCGGAATGATTCGAATTCGAAGACCTCGCTGAAACCTCCAGCAATCGCCAAGTCATCGCTTTGGGCGGCTGCAAACACGGTTTGCAGATATGCAAACCCATATCTACTTTGAACCATACCTAAGCCTAGAGATGCTGATTCTAATGCAGAAGATGGAAGTAAAGAACCTGAATTCTCCAGATGAGACCCGTAACTTCGAAAAGGGCAAACTCGACCTAGTAAAAATGAGCGGTGCTGTCGTTGGACGCGGAGTCTTCCAGCCGGGATGGCGCTGGTCAACTTCACTCAAACCTGTGGCGAAGACGAAAAGTTGCGAGGCCCCACACTTTCAGTACCATGTTTCCGGCGTACTTCACGTAGTCATGGACGATGGCACAGAGAAGGACTGCAAGGCAGGAGACGTCTCGCTTCTCCCATCCGGCCACGACGCATGGGTCGTAGGCAATGAACCTGCAGTTGTAGTTGACTTTCAGGGCATGATAGACTACGCAAAACAGGCTAAGTGAATGACGGAAGCGATTTGATTAATACTAGAGACTCAACGAAGTCGGTAGAATATTCTATTCTGAAATGTCCAAGTTGAATTTGGGCTTTGTTTCGGATACCTATGAGGTCGATGTGATACCAAAGGAATTCTTTGGTTGATCAGAAGTTTGATTGGAGGTGAGTTCGAAGTGGCCATGTATAAGTGTGGAGCGTGCGGCAAAGAGTCCAGCACCGCTGGTATGTGCTGCGGTGCGCAGATGAAACTGGTAAGTTAGGGAGGTTTTGACTGCAGAGCCTTCCTAAGCCTCTCATATTTTGCAGGATCATCTCCCACATCTACTGACACGGCTTTTGTTCCAATGTAGATGGGAATCCACTCCTCATATGCCCGCTGACCACGTGCCTTCACGATCCTCACTTGTCGTTTCTGGCGTCCTTCAACCTCAATCACGCGCAGTTCTATCGCGAAGTCCATGAGCGTTTGCAGGCGTCTTACGTTCTCTTCGCTGATGGTTCCGCTAGTGAGTGAGGTCAAGAAAGCGCCGCCCTTCGACTTCACTTTAACCGCCATGCTTGACAGGAACTGTACAACCAGTTGGGGGTCCTTGTAGGTGAATAGAGGAGTGGCTGAGTCGACGATTATCTTCGGGGTTCCTAACTTACTCTTCTCGTTGAATAGATCCGTGATCAAGAGACTCAGTTCGTTCAGGTCTGTGCGGCTCTTCAGCGCGTACTTCTCTTGACTGGGCACTCCCGCGATTGAGGAGTAACAATCGACGAGAGTGGCAATTCCTTTGCCCTCATATTCTGGGAGTTTTTCCTGCGTATACCCCCCAAGGGGACCACGCAGGTTTGACGGGGAATCATCGAACGCGAGTAGAACAACGGGTCTGTTGTTTCTTAGGTAGAAGTCTATCCAGTGATGCAGTATCGGAGTTTTACCTGCACCTGGCGGGCCGGTAACCATCAAAGTGTAACTGTCCGGTAACCACTGAACGAACTGGTCACAATGGCCGCAGTAGTAGAACTCTGTGATTTCATCGTACGATGATGGCTCCCCGCAGAGCGGGCAAAGCCTCACTGGGGTTGTTGGCGCTTGCAAGCCTAACCTCTCTGTTCTTCTATTGGCATTAGCTGAAGTTAGTCTGTCGGTTGAGCCTTAAGTGCCTGATGACGTGCCTCATATATTGGCTCGGCAGCTACACGTGGTCTTCCATGCTACGCCTTCAAATGTCACATGGAAAACTTAGAACGAAATATCATTTCCGGCGCGCCGTTACACCCAACACGTGAGAATTCAAAAGAACATGAACCACGTTTTCCCATTCGCAGCTATCGATGAATTTGGTTGCCTCGAGTACATGATAATTGATATGTAACCATGATGTTCGTTCGGCGCTATGAACCATCTCACTGTCGGACTATTTCACGACGATGCACTTGGTCGAGAATTAGGTAAGAAAGGCAGCGAAAGCGACATCGCCATGTTCAACAGAAAAATGGGCGACCACATATTCACTTTCATGAGCCCAGTGGAAGACAAACTGTCAGCAAAGAGTCAGATAATTTCCAGCATTGACGTCGCGATAGTTGCGTTCGCGGAGATGAGTAGGGAATTGGGCGAGACGGTGGTAATGCTCAACTCGCTTGGTGTCTCTCAGGGAATAGCAGTAACGTCTCCCTACGCGACTCCTGAGCAAATAGCCGCCATAACCAATGGCACTGCCCTCAAATCATTCACCGTCGAAACAAGGGATGCGGTGAAGATGCTTGAAGTTCTCAAGGGCTACCGCCCAGAGAGGGATTCTACTTCACCGACAGTAGTTGTAGTGGATCATTCTTTCAGCGTCAAAGGAGTGGGCGAGGTCTTACTTGGATTCGTGCGGAAAGGCATTGTGAAAAAATACGACAACCTCACGCTGCTACCGGCCAACAAAGAGGTCACGGTGCGGTCTATACAAATGCAGGATGAAGACTACGACCAAGCTGAGGCTGGGTCACGAGTTGGCCTCGCCATGAAGGGCGCGACCGTTGAGGAGATGAGGAGAGGTTCCATCATCTGCGCCCCCGGCAGCGTCAAAACGGGTACAAGGTTGGAGCTCTCTTTCAAGAAAAGCCCCTTCTATTCTGAGGATTTGAAAGAAGGCGCGTTCCACGCCACAGTGGGCATGCAAACAGTTCCCATCAACATCACCGAACAAAGTGCAACCTCAATAGTTATCGAATCTGAGAAACCAATCGCGTACACAGCCCAAGATACATTTCTCCTGTTGGATCTGAACGCTAAGAAGATGCGCATTATCGGCACAGCAAATGCCCCGAACAACTAGCATGACGAGCCTACTAACGGTCGACAAACAGGCATGAGCCAATCGTGCGGACACATAATACAAAATGGGGAAATGGGTTCTAGCTTAGTTGGAGTGTTTGTGCTACTGCTTGACCTTCAGTTTCTCCGTGTAGGCGTCGGCCAATTTTCCGAGCTTCCAAATCAACCACAGGACTGCAATTGCAATAACAGCGCCGATGACGCCCCTGATCATCAAGCCCACAAACAGTAAGCCATTTGGATAAGGCATTATTTTTTCACCTTCTTGACGCGAGTTCGGCTTTCTCGATAAAAGGAGTTGTGGATGAATCATCCACGACTTTCGAGAATTTCGTCTGGCAGAACGCGAAACCGATTCAGTGGACTTCCTATATTCTCTTGTTTGCGCGCCAGTTGGACTTCGCTAAGCCCGAGGCTTGATGAATGTGCCTCTCTGATATTCTTCAAAGGCGACCCGTAACTCTTCTTCAGTGTTCATCACGATAGGGCCATGCCACGCGACGGGTTCCTGTAGAGGCTTACCAGAGATGAGGAGAAACCTGACCCCCGTGCCTCCTGCCTGAACTTTCAATTGGTCTCCTTTGCCGAACAGTACGAACCCCTCGGCGCCTACGGTGTCATGGTCTGCCTCGTCGAATTTGCCCTGCCCGTCAACGACATATGCGAACACATTACGCTCGTTCTCGACGGTGTGTGAGAAGAGTGCGTTAGGAGCCAGCGTCACGTCTAGGTACTCTGGGGCAGTGATGATGTCTCGAACTGGCCCTTCGACCGAGCCGACCTTCCCGCAGATAACCTTCATCTTTACGCCTTTAGAGGGCACTGCTACGGGAATCGTGTCTGCCTTCACATCTCGGTACCGGGGGTCCATCATCTTATGTGACGCGGGTAAGTTCGCCCATAGCTGGAGCCCCCACAGCAGGCCGGGGCCTTTCGGCATTTCTTGATGAATGATGCCGCTGCCGGCGGTCATCCATTGAACTTCGTCTGAGTGTATCGTACCCCCGGTTCCCAAACTGTCTCCGTGCTCCACTCTGCCGTGAAGCATGTACGTTATTGTCTCGATGCCGCGGTGCGGGTGCCAAGGAAAACCAGCGATGTAATCGCGCTCATCGTTAGAATGAAAATCATCCAATAACAGGAATGGGTCCAGTTCGGGCACCGGTGGATATCCGAACGCGCGTTTCAGTTGCACACCGGCACCTTCGACAGTTGGAGTGCTCCGCCATACCTTACTCACTCTACGTGCAGAGCTCATGATTCGCCAGTGTTCTCTTGACACCTGCTGGGTAAAAGCATGGCGACCAATCAAAACATGCACAAGAACTCAACCATACTGGTTCTTAGGTTCCTTCGTTGCAGACACCTCAAGGCCCCAGAACATGCCCAGAGCAGTTGTCAGGTTCAGATCGACCATCGCGAAAACGTCCGACCTCAGGCTAGCAACGCGGCTTTGCCAGCGCTCAACTGGGAGGGGAGATTATGCTCTCTGGGTTTTGCGAGAAACCATCGAGGACGGAGGACTCTTTCTCGCGTGGGCCGGCCATGAACTTGTTGGAATGACCAACTTCGACAGATGCGTGGATGGATCCGGCTGGCTTAGCATGGCCCGAACGGACCCGAAATGGAGACGTACCGGTGTAGCGCTCTTCTTGCAACACAAAATCACCCAATACGCAAAGCGAAGAAATATCCTGTTCCTAAGATTGTGGACCTTGTCGAACAACAATGCATCAAAACGTGCTTGCCTGAAAGGCGGTTTCAAACCCATTTGCGAGGCTGCACATATCTCGTGTGCACTTCGCGGGAAGAGACGCAGAAAAACTCACGCATTCTTGAGGCCCGCTTCCAAAGACATCCTGAGGTCTCTTCTAACGTCGAAGACCGTTTCGAAAACGCGCGACTACCTCGGTTACAAGTGGCACTTCGTTAAGGCAAACAAGGAACTACTTCTCAAAATCGCACGAAGAGGCGAACTGTACCAAGACGGGGAGACATGCTTCATCCTAACGAAACCGGAACAACGTTTCCATGCGCGTCGTAGCACACTAACGCTTCTAACAGGACAGGTACGCAAATCTCTGCTAACGGCCAAGAGATTAGCTAAGGATTTGGGCGCTGACAGTCTTTCCTCCTATGTCCCGTACGATTCCTACACTCTTCGTGCTGCTAGAAAGTTGGGGTTCAGGATTGACGACTGGGGAAAGCACTGCATAATCTTCGAAAAGAAAATCTGACTCCTACAAACTGACCTGCAGTTGGAAACCAACAGTAGTTGTTGTAAAACAGAGAGAACGGTCTCAACGAGGGATTCAAGTTACCCGATTCTACAAAACCGCGATCGACACCACTTGAACTGTCGGGCTGTAGATTGCTTTCTCCAGGATCCCGAGTGATGAATAGCCGTGTGTTCCGCAAAATTCTTCGCAGGCTTCTGCGGTTTTGAGAGTGCTGTAGCCGAACCCGCAGATTTCACGTCGGTACGTTGTCTGTTTCTTTCCGAATGACTTGTAGACCAATTCTTCTCTCAGACTCTCAAGCGGTTGCCAATTGTACGAGTTTGCCGTTCACGAAGTAGCCTCGAAGGCTGCATTGATCGCATATGGCAGCGAGTTGCAGGTCCACGCCGTCCTCGTAGAATATGTTCATGTTGTTTGCTCCGCATCTCGGGCAGGAATGGCCAGATGTTTTATCCAACCCAACCACCAGGTTTGTTTTCGGACTGACTTGTGATTCATCTTGCAATGAAAAAGCTAAGAATTGAGCGCATAGAAATCGTATGCCTCCCCATGCCTCGTATGAATCATATAGAGCGGTCTACTGACAACACACCCTCATCATGAATTGTGCCACAAGGAAAATCCTACGAGTGAAAACAGGGAGGCTATGTGGAAAGGAGGGGGTGGGGTGGGTTATGGCGAGAAGAACGCGGTTGCGTAGATCGTGTTGCCCGTTGCGTCTCTGACCACAACTTGGTACTGTGTGCCACTTCTTAGGCTGAGCGACTGAGCGTAACCTCCATCGCCGCTATCATTCGTAGTAACCCAACCAAGTTGCTGCCAACTGCCATCGCATCCACCTGAACCAGTCTTGTATCCAAGCCAGACACTGTATTGGGTATTGGAACTGGCGTGCTGCAAACGGACGATCAAGTCTCCACTGTCAAACATTACAGTGCCGAATTTGCCACCAAATCCCAGGTCCCCACAGCTTGCAGGACTCGATGATGGGCTGGCTGGTGCGGCATTGGATACTCCTCGAATATTCGCTCGCGTATAATGATTTATTCCTGCGCCGAGTACGGGTGGGCCGTGTTTGCTGGCAGCGTAGCCCTGCGGAACGCTGAGTGCGGCAAGCATCACGATTGCCAAAACGATTACTCCAATTGTTCGTTGTTTCATCTTTTCTTTTCACCTCATACACTCACCGTCTCAGGATTTGAATTAAGTGCTGGTCTCATACTTCGTATAGAGGACTACGAATCGTATTCCGCAGAGGAACAGAGGCCTTGCAAGATTCCCTGCTAAGCATAACTCACTCCTGGACTTTTTGCTGCTTGGGACATAGAAACGGCGATCTGGCCGAGTACTCGCTCAGGAAGAATTCGCATGGTTTTCGAAAGCGATTGCCCTTGACGTTCAGCCCCAAATCATCCGCAAAATTCCAGTAAAAACGGCGACGTCCTGGTAACACTGGCTTTCGGACGGATTGACTTCGGCAGCCTAGTCTTTGCGTTTTGATAGTGTTACGGCCATTACTCTTACTTGGTCGCAGGAGTCTTCGCAGTGGTCAGCTGTGTTCTCCATCGCCTCGAAGAACTGCCCTAGAAGTATGATGGAGCCAACTCCGACTCCATTTGCGGGAATACCTGTCAGGTTGCCCCGAGCCTTCTGGTGCAATTTGTCAACTTGTTCCTCCAACCGTTCCACCTCGTCAGCGGCTCTCAGAGAGTCCTCGATCTCACCGTCAATCAGTTCCTGAACGCACTCGGCGACCTTAACCGTGCACACGACAATGGTCGAACACATTTCCTTGCAGACTTCCTGAACCTGCTTCGGCATCTGTGAGAGGTCGAAGAGAACCAGTATTCTGGTTCCCTCATGCGCCCAGTCAGTAATCCAATCAATTTGCCTACCAAGGCGCATCAGGCCTACTCGCTCGTCAGCTGGCAATTCCCCTCGAGCTAGTTCCATGGTAATTCGGCGTCGCATGCTATCGGCTTCGCGCTCTTTTTGCTCAAGCAGGTTGAAGGTTCTCATCAAGTTGTCCCTCTTCCCTGCAACAGCCTCGTCAATGCATTTGGAGAGCAGCTCCACTGCAAGCGTGGTCATTTTCGAGTGCTCGAGCACGAGCCCCATCGCTTTGACACTTCGCCTAGCGACTAACCAACTTTCCAACGACATTTCGATTACACCTCATGACTTTGAATGAGCGATGATCACTCTAGAGCCGTTTCTTTCTCCAACCCTTCTTCGGGATAGTCAAATAATAGCGTATGTTCGCCCGACCTCAATTGGACGTTGACATCGTCACCAACTTGAAATTCACGACGTTCAGCAATAGTGGGAATGTGCGCGATGATGTCCAGCCCATTTCCAACCTCAACAACATAACGACTTATGCTTCCAAGGAATGCGACCTCCTTGATTCGGCCCCTCCACTCATCACCTTCCGCCTTTGCTGGAACCAGTGGGACGAACTCGGGCCGAACAGCTACTACAACTCGTTGACCGACCTTTTTGGCCGACGCTGGAATTCTAATTCTCTGCCCTTTCACTTCAACAGCACAATCAGTCCCATTCGTTCCCACAACGCTGCCCTCGAGGAGGTTTGTTTCTCCGACGAAGTTTTCGGTGAAAATATTCTTCGGCGAATAGTAAAGCTCAGCCGGACTCCCAACCTCCACTACCGCGCCTCGCTTCATCACCACAACCCGATCGGCAATTGAGAGAGCTTCTTCTTGGTCGTGGGTTACGTGAATCACAGTCAAACCTAGGTCTGAGGCGAGGCGTCGCAACTCGTAACGCAACTCAGCGCGTACTAGGGCGTCGAGTGCGCCGAGTGGTTCGTCGAGGAGGAAGAAATGTGAGCCTGTTGCTATGGCGCGTCCCACGGCGACCTTTTGTTGCGCACCTCCGCTGAGTTCGTTTGGATGGGATTTGGAGCGGTCGCGCATGCTGATGAGGTCTAGCATTTCATTAGATACAGTTGTGATTTGATCCTTCGGTGCATTTCTGACCATTAGGCCGTATGATAGGTTCTCGCGCACGGTCATGTGAGGAAACAGTGCAATATCCTGGAAGACGTACCCAATGTTTCGATCCTCGATCGGCAGATCTCGAACGGGTTTGCCGTCTATGAGGATTTGCCCGCTGGTGGGCTGAATTATGCCGGCTACACATTTGATTAGGGTGCTCTTGCCACAACCGCTGGGGCCTATGATGCAGACGTACTCTTTGTCATCGACGTGAAGAGACACGTTATCGAGTGCTTTGATGTCTCCGTATAGTTTCGAGACGTTTTCTATGTCTAAGCTTGGCATCTAGACCATTTCCAACTCCTGTCCCATTCCGCCGACTGGGTACTGGAAGGTCATGACGTCCCGTTCATCGAAGCCAACAGAAACTTCCTCTCCGACCCTGAAGTCCGATTCGGGGCCCTCCAAGAATCGGCGGGACGTTAAGGTATCACCGTTTGTTAACCGAATCAAATACTCGCGTGAGTTTCCGAGAAACCTGACCGCTCTAACCTCTCCACTCAAAACGTTTGCCAAATTGAGGTTTCCGATTTGAATTCGAACACGCTCTTTCCTAATCCCTAAGATGATTGGCTCGCCGATTGTGAATGGCTCCTGTTCCTGCATTTTGATTGCGATTCCCCCTCGAACCCGAGCAGTCATCCTGTTTCCTGCGGTAGATTCGACAACGCCCTCGAGGAAACTGGCGCCCCCGATTAGGTTCGCCACGAATATTCCTCGCGGCCTCATGTAGACCCTGTCAACTGTTCCGTAATCCAGAAAGCGTCCGTTCCGGAGAACCATGACATGGTCTGCAACGCTCATGGCCTCGTCCCGGTCATGTGTAACATGAATCGCGGTCATGCCAGCTTGTTTCACAAGCTCTCTGAGTTTATGGCGCAACTCGAGCCTAAGCCGAGCGTCCAACGCTCCTAATGGCTCATCGAGCAGGAGGAGTTTGGCTCCTGAGGCCAAGCCTCGGGCTAATGCGACCCGTTGTTGCATCCCACCACTGAGTTCGTTTGGAAAGGCATCCGAGCGCGAAGAGAGCCTTACGAGATCCAACGTTTTCCTAGCAGTTTCCAACGCCTCGCTTTCCCGTCTTCCTTTCGCAAGGGGACCGAATGCCACGTTTTGCAGTACCGTGAGATGTGGGAAGAGTGCGTACTGCTGCGGAACGAAGACGCAGTTCCGGTCTTGGGGGTCGATATTGGTTACGGGTTTGTCGTCGAAGTAAATGGTTCCCTCTTCGGGCCTCAACAAACCCGCCAGAAGGCGCAGAAGGGTTGTTTTACCGCTCCCAGTCGGGCCCAGAACGCAGAGGTACTCTCCGTCTTCTACATCGAAGGTTACGCGGTCTATAGCCAGAACTTTTCCGAATCTTTTTGTGACGTTCGCGAAGTTTACCGAGGGCAGCTGTCAATTCCTCCGTCTTGAGCCGCGTTGTGCAATCAGCCGCAGCACCACTAGTGCCAAAAATGAGGTCAGTACCAGGAAACCGACGCCAAGCGCTCGTTCGGCAGGGGTCACTTGCACCGTGCCCTTAATCCAGGCGACGAGGAGGATTGGTGCAGTTTTGAGTGTGCTTGAAACAGCGGAGGTTGCCCCGGTTTCATCGACGCTTCGAGTGAAGACCAAGATTGCTCCAGAGAGGAGAGAGTATTTTGTGAGGGGTATGGTGATTTTTCGGAAGATTCTGAACGGCCTAGCGCCTAACGTTTTGGCCGCGTCCTCAAGCTCGGGGGCTATGCCTTGAATTGATGCAGCCATCGCGCGAACGAAGTAGCTGTAGGTTATGGTGGTGTGGGCGAGGACGAGTACCCAGAATTCTGGGAGGGCGCCGATGTTTCGCCAGAAGAAATTCAACGAGACACCAAGCGCCAAAGATGGCACTATTATCGGTAGGTCTACGAGAGTGTCCACAATCCTCGTGAGCTTCCGGTTGAATCTATTCCGGGCGATTAGGACTGCTATCGGCAAGCCTGATACAATGTTCACGACGGTTGCCAGTAAAGCCACAACGTAGGACAAGCCCATCGCGGACCAGAAGGCGCCCCATGGGCCTACTCCTGCCACCGCTTCGCTAACCGTGCCGCTGGCAACTGCTTGCGCTGCGGGTAAGGCGATGAAGAGGCATGGCATTAAAACGAAGACCAAGAACACGGATATGCTTACCACGTTTCTGCCAGAAGCAACGTTACTTGTGCTGAGTTTCTTCTCTACAGTCGGCCAGGCTCTCAGCGGCGACAGTTTCACTCTAGGAGCGAGAATCTTGATTGCTGCAAAAACAACGAGCGATACTGCTATGAGGACTAGGCTTGCGAGTACGACAGCCGCCGTTAAGCCTGCGCCGCGTGCGTTGCTGATGAAGACGGTTCCGTTTTCGAAGGCGCCGGCGACGACTATGGTTGCGCCCGTTTCGGAGAGCGAGCGAGCCAGTGCCAGCAAGAATGCTGCCAGGAGCCCTGGCCTTAGAATTGGGAAGGTGACTGTTCGAACTGCCGTGTGGGCTGAGGCGCCTAGAGTTCGCGCGGCAACTTCGAAGGTTTCGCGGTAGTTCAGGAATTCTCCGACCATTACTCGTACGATGACGGGGTATGAGAAGGCGAAGTGAAGCAGCATAATCAGCAACGCTCCCGGTGCCACTAGCCCGCTTCCTCCGAAGA
The DNA here is from genome assembly GCA_049513715.1 of Bathyarchaeia archaeon. GTDB lineage: Archaea > Thermoproteota > Bathyarchaeia > 40CM-2-53-6 > 40CM-2-53-6 > FEN-987. Next base: position 515,685 of record JBEKVV010000003.1, read on the forward strand.
TTCCCGAGATTCCGGAGGGACTGCCCCAGAACTGTAGAATCGAGAAACCTAGGGCGACGGTGGGAATGACGAACGGGATGTCGGCGAGGCTGTCAAGTATCGGAGTCCAACTTCCATGCTTCCTCACAATCAACCAAGCCAACGGAACACCCGCAACAATATCCAAAGCAGCGACGGTGAGGCCGATCGTGAAAGACCACACGACCGCATTCTGCATTCGCACTGTAACTGCAGGTGTCAAGGCGAGGTTCGGAATCGTGAACAGTTGAACAACAATACCGGCAATCGCAGGCGTAATCACAATCAAAAAGAAGAAAACCAGTGCGATGGAGTAGACGGACTTTGTTACGCCCGCTCGGCCTGAGATGTTCTCTAGTTTCTTGAGTAGTTTGTCGAGTAGGGTGGTTGAGCCTCCAGTTTGGCTTGCTGTGGCCTGCAACGGCTCAATCCCAGCCTGGCATTCGGCCAAGAGCATTTAAGAAGATGATGACCTCGAACTAACAATGAAAAGGGGTTCTCAGATGATTACGGCGTTCGTTATGATGAACGCGGAACGAGACCGCATCGCACAAGTACCCGACGAATTACTCAAAATCACCGGCGTCACAGAAGTCTACTCCGTAGCAGGAGACTACGACCTAGTCGCCACAGTCCGCGTCAAACAAGCCGAAGACCTGGCGAAGGTAGTCAGGGAACAATTCGTGAAGGTTCGTGGGATAACTAGGACGATGACGCTGATTGCTTTCAGGTGCTACAGCAACTACGACCTAGAACACATGTTCAGCATAGGAAACTAATGCTAGGCCTGGCGCACAGATAACTCATGGTGCGCAAGCACAAGAAGCAACGGTTCAAATTCAGTTGCCAGCACCACTAGACCCACACACACAAAATAACGGTTCAAATTACGGTGCTCGCACCACTAGACCCACACACACATTTTTGACGGTGCTCGCTTCGCTCGCAGACTCGTTTTCCATGTAGCATGGGTTGGAATGGGATGCGTTATTTTGTGGAGGTAGTAAATGGTGAATCTTGAGAGCCTTTTGCGTGTTCAGTTTTGGTTTAGTGGAAAGGCTAGTGTAGTGTATTTCTCTGCCACGAAATACCCCATTATGGGTGGGGTGTTTCTACCGACGCGTGTTGAAAACTCCTGTTATGCTTTGAGTTCGACCGCCATCTTGCCGCTATCCCATCGCATCACACAAAACCCGTTTAGGGTCGGAGTGTCGCGCCGCTTGACGATGTGACCAGGACCCACATGGCTTGCCCCGGTTGAAGTACGTAGGATGAGTTTGCCCTAATCCATGTGCCACTAGAAGTATCGTACAACCAAACGTTACCCACATCATAGCTGCCAGTAATGCTGGATAAGTAGACGCCAACCGTTTTGGGTTCGGTAGCGTTCGGCTGCGACTTAAACCCAACCAAATTCCAACCCGCAACCAGCGAGTAGGATGGTGGTGTCGAGCCGAATGGGATTACGGAACCATTAACGTACAACGTACCCGCAGCCCTCATGAAGACACAGTACCCGAACCCGTCCACCATCGTCGTCAAAGTGCTCGGTTTGCCGGGAATGTAGAACTTCCAGCTCAGCGGAGTTCCAGTATAACCCCACACCACACCAAGGTTACCTGATGCAGCCAAAGACCTCATCTTGTTCACAGCGGACGAGTCCACTGGAACCACGGGCAACGAGACCAGATTCCAACCCGCAACCAGCGGCACGCTATAGGCGTAGGCGATACCCCCAACATCCATGATCACCCCGTTCATCACCTCATCCCGATCATCCGAAGGCACCCCATCAGTCAGGTTTAGGAGGGCTACTGTGCGGTTCTGGCTGACAGTGAAGTGGCTGACGGGAAGCTGACGCCAGACACCATTATGAAAAGTCCAGTACATCAACCCAGGCCCGTTAGGCAGCGGGGCAGGCAACGTCACAGTCACGTTCACAGACGCCCCCGCCGTCAAATTGCCGACCGTCATGTTGAACAAGCCAAATGGAAACGTCAAGCCAGCAGGCGAGAGAGGAGATGCACTCGCAGGACTCAACGCCGTCAAACCCACAAAGCTACCATTGTTCACCGTGAAGACCACGCTACCCATACCAGTCGCAGACACTAGATCGCCCTGAGGCTTACTCCGCTTCTCAACCCTCCACTCTTCCTTGCTACCTGCCGCGTTCGAGTCGTATCCGACCACGTAGACGCCTGAAGCATCAACAGCAACACCAGAAGCGTAGTCGCTGCTGGTGCTGATCTGCTCCGACACGGCCCAGATGATTACCCCGGTTGCTAGGCTCCGCTTCTCAACCCTCCACTCATCGTGGTTGCCAGCAGTGTTCTCATCACCTCCGCCCACGTAAACGCCTGAACCATCAACAGCAACACCATGAGACGCATCGGACCCGCTGCTGCTGATGTGCTCTGACAGTGCCCAGATGATTACTCCGGTTGTTAGGCTCCGCTTCTCAACCCTCCACTCATAGTGGTTGCCAGCGGTGCTCGAGTCGCCTCCGACCACGTAAACGCCTGAAGCGTCAACAGCAACACCATGAGCGGTGTCATAACTGGTGCTGATATCCTCCGACACAGCCCACATGATTACTCCGGTTGTTAGGCTCCGCTTCTCAACCCTCCACTCATAGTTGCCGGGAACTTGGTCAAAGCCGACCACGTATACGCCTGAACCATCAACAGCAACACCATAAGCGACGTCCCAACTGGTACTGATATCCTCCGACACAGCCCACATGATTACTCCGGTTGTTAGGCTCCGCTTCTCAACCCTCCACTCAGAGTTGGTGCCAGCAGTGTTCGAGTCGTATCCGACGACGTATACGCCTGAACCATCAACAGCAACACCATAAGCGTAGGAGCTGCCGGTGCTGATGTCCTCCGACACAGCCCACATGATTACTCCGGTTGTTAGGCTCCGCTTCTCAACCCTCCACTCAAACGTGTTCCCTGCACCGTTATGATCGAATCCGACTGCGTATAGGCCTGAACCATCAACAGCAACACCATAAGCCCAGTCGTTGTAGCTGCTGATATGCTCAGACACGGCCCACATGATCGCGCCAGTGGTCAGGCTTCTCTTCTCAACCCTCCACTCATATGACCCGCTCACAGTATTGTTGTCAGCTCCGACAGCGTAGAGTCCCGAGGCGTCAACAGCAACACCATTAGCCCACTCGCTGCTGGTGCTGATATGTTCCGACACAGCCCACACTTTGCTTCCTGGTGGGGGATACGGTGTAACGGCCTTGACGGGTTGTGGTGGATTCAAGGCGGGGAACATTATTGCTATCAGGGATAGGAGAAGTACGGAACGGATTACGGTACCCCGTCTAATCAAACTTCACACCAGTTAGACGATTAACAGTCGATTACGTGGCCATGAGTAATTATCATTTTCCATGTTGATTCACAATGACTACGAAAAGTCAATACTGCACATACTCTACAGTGCATTGAATAACACAGAACAGCAATGCACTATACTCTTCCCAGTCGAGGTCCTCGAAGTTGAATCGTAGTCGCGTGTCCCATGGGCTCTTGCCCAAGAAACCATCGCGCGTTTGCGGAAAAGAAACGCGCAGGCTAGGTACCGCGAAACTTCCTGGCAAAAAACAAACATCGCGAGGTTAGCGAGAAAACAAGAAAACAAACATCGCAACCAACGCGCAATTTTCGCAACGCTGATTGCAACAAGTCACACTTGGTTTAGGTTTTTGTGACATGCAACCACGAAAAGAAACACGGTTCTTCGCTATTGCACGGTTCACTCTGGTCACATCGAAACTGCAGCTGCAGCTTTTTTGCTATTGCTCTAATATCCTCTTTCATGTATGGGTTGAGTGAGGGTGCACATACACAAACCCGCCAGAATTGACGGTTCAATTGTGGATGCTCGCACCATTGGACCCACACACAAGAAATCGAAATCAACGTCCTAGAATGAATGACGGATCTAGACTAGAAAAATAGGTGGAGGGCCCTATGGGTCCTGCGTTTAGGTTACGGTTACAGTTGTATTTGCAACTGTAGTCGTGGCAGTTATGGTGGTATTGGCTACTTCGGTGGTTAGAGTCTCTGTGATTGTTGTGTTCGTCCCTGGTTGAGTGATTGTTTCGGTGATTGTTGAGTTCGTCCCCGGTTCAGTGATCGTTTGTGTGATGTTTTGGGTCACAGTTACAGGTTGGTTTTGCGTTACGGTGGTGGTTTCGGTTACTGTGGCTGTTTTTTTGTTGTGGTTGTTCTCGTTATTGTTGTCATCGTTGTTATTGCCGTTGTCGTCATTTGTTTCAGTTTGATTGTGACTATCAGTGTGAGTGTGACTCTTGCTGCTTGAGCTGAGTGTTGAGTGTTTGTCGGCGAGTGTCACGTTGGGCTGGAGCGCAAGAACTGAGACTGCTAGGAGCAGTAGCACGATTGCCACCTTTCGTGTTTGAATGGTGTGGGTTTTCATTTTCTGATCCACTTTTTCCTGATTGCCTTTTGACATGGAGATAGGTATATCAGTGTTCGCTCTATGGCACATACACGTTTCAATAGAAAAAGCGGGGAGAGCCCCTGGGAGCCATGGAACACATGGACTCCAAATTACAAATAGATCTACGCGACCGCCTCCGCGTAGCGGACTCAGGGTGGACACACCTCATCGAGGGTAGATTCCACCCACGCGTCAAAGAAGCCGAAGACCTAGCCAAAGTGGTCACAGACCAATTCGTGAAAGTCGAAGGGATTACTAGAACCATGACGCTAATCGCGTTCAGATGTTACAGCAACTACGATCTAGAACACATGTTCAGCATAGGAAATTGACCCCGGTTCTAACCCGAATGGGCGCAAACCCCTCCAAAACAACACTATTCGCCCCTGTAGCGTTAACGAGTCCATTCCGTGGGTTAGACCTTGGTGGGTGACATCACCCGAGGGTGAGGTGACATCACCTCCCTCCCTTGTTGCGAACTGCATCAAACTTCTGCAAAAAATCAGTCGAAGTGCCCGCAAGGTTAGAACACTCGGGTAACCGGCTTGAATGCGGGGACCGGCCGTGTCCTCGTAGCGAACATGGCCAATGCGATGCCCCAGGCACGGTCATCATGCGTCCCATCTGGGTGGCTGAATTGAATTTGACCAGCCTTGGTGAGCTGGAATCGTTCGATGTTCAACTCGTTGGCTAACTCAAGTTGATAGGGGATCAGGAATCGTTTCTGCTGCATCATCATTTTGAGGTAGTTCATCACGTCCTGTTTGGCTGGTGCGGAGAGGACGATGCCTTCTGCGTTAGGGAGCGATTTCTTCGCTTCTTCTACGACACTCTCTCCAACGCCCGTTTGGTCGATTAGAATTCTATGAACTGTTTGCAACTTCTTCGTGAGAACTCGAACTCAGCCTTCAGAAGCGTGGCTATGAAGGTTGGGATGCTTCACTGCTAGTGCTCCCTGTTAATTGGCGTTGCCATAGAAATCCTATGAAGAATGATGATCGATGCGTTTTCCATTCAGACAAGAAAGATGCGGCCACTTTCGATACGGCGCTTCGAAGAGAGATCAGTAACAGTAAAATCAAATCGTTTGACTTCACAGGGGCGATCTTCCCGGAGCCGGGTGTCGATCTGACCTGCATATCGCAAAGCAAACCGATTTTGTTTACTGGAGCCGATTTCCGAGGACAGACTTTCTTCAATGGAACAACATTCGGCGAGGTTGATTTCCGGAAAGCGACGTTCGACAATGAGGTCACATTCGAGAACGCCGTATTCAAACGCCGCTCCAAGTTTGAGGGAGCAAAGTTCACCGACGCTTCTTTCAAAGGAGCCACTTTCGAGGACGTAGCTGATTTTCAATTCGCCAAATTTGACGTCGGAGATTTCTTTGACGCAACATTCAGCAAGAATGTGAGTTTCCAATGGTCAGAATTGCACGATGTTTCATTTGTTTCGACCAACTTCAAGGCTCAAGTTGATTTTGCCTCATGCACAATGAGTGGATGTGACTTTGACGACGCGACGATTGCTTGGCAATCATTCTTCGACAGAGCAAAGTTGAGCGATGTTTCTTTCGAGGCTACCACATTTGTTAGACCCGTGTCGTTCGATGAGTGTATTTTCTCTGGAACTTCGAAATTTACCAACACTGTCTTTCTATCACAGGCAAGTTTCCGCGACGTTCATGGGAACGCGCGAGACAGCGTTTTGTTCGCCGGTAATCCCGCCGACTTGACGGCAGAATTACTCGAAGACAGTAACGGAGAACCTCCTCTAGATGACGAATTGAGAGCAGAGCTTGACAACCAAAAGAAAATCGCTTCAATTGGCCATATCAGTCTGAGACTAGTGACCCTCAGTGGAGCAGACATCAGCACCATGCAGTTCCTCAATGTTAACTGGAATAGCAAGTCATACGGAGTTTGGCCCTTCTCTAGGACAAGAAGCGCAATATTCGATGAGATCCAACAAGAAGGAAGCCGCACATCAGCGGATTATGAATCGGTCGCGGCGACCTACAGACAGCTTCGGGGGAATTATGAAGCTGAACTAAGGTATCATGAAGCTGGCGACTTCTACGTCGGCGAAATGGAGATGCGACGGCTCCAGCTCTCTTGTCAGTCCAGATTTGGCCTTTGGCGCTGGGTACGTCGCAATATTCTCTCGATATTGGGTTGGTACAGGAATATCAGCTTCTACGGCGAGAGTTACCTGCTCTCAGGTTCATGGATCATTGGAATGATTTTGCTCTTTGCTATGGTGCATGGAGTCTCTATGTGGAATTCGGAAGCGATCAAATGTAACTCCACTATCAACTTCCGCGATTTACTGAGCGAAAGCCTTTTTGCCTTTTTCCAACTGAAAAGCGACACCAACTTGGACCTGGTGGAGCGTCTAATTGGGGCCTTCCTAAGCGGAATGCTATTCATTCCCCTGAAGCGTCATTTCGAGAGACGCTAGTTGGACCTCGCCATATGTGCACGCATGCTATCATACCATTTGCGATACTCACCACACAAAAACTCTACGATTGTTGGAGAGGTGAAGCTATCTAACAGAAGCTCCAACCAAATGCGAGCGCGACATCCCTACCAACCGCGGAACGTGTTCGGCCCTCACTTCGATGTAGACTGACCTAGGATTGCACCCCAGAGAAAAAGACCGGCTACGGCCTATCCCTAGGAAAGGCATTCAACAACACTGAAACAGGTAGTCAGGTAGCGCATCAATCGCCAGCATAGGATACCCCAACGTCTCGCGCGCAGCCCTTGCTAGACTCTCGTAGAGAGAGGGCACCAACAGGTCCCCATATCGATACACGATGCCTCCACGCTTAATCACGGCGTTGTACGCAATATCCTCATCCACGTATCGAGCAATAATAAAAGGCACCAATCCCAATTGTCGGGCAACTCTAACCTTCATGTTAACGTCATCTCGTGTGTCCCATTCATATCGAATCCAGTTTTTCACATCCACGCCGTACAAAAGCCCGTCACGCTCAAAAACAAAATCGACGTTCGGAGGCTCTTTCCCTGACACTCCGTGGACCTTTCGCCCCGAGAACTCAGACACATCTCTGCCGTGAAATTTGAACCCTAGAGAGAGAAACGCATGCTCGAAAAGATCCTCAGCATGCGCACCCGCTGGCGAAACCCCCGTAAGAACATTGGCAACTCCTTCCGAAACGTCCTTTTTCTTCTTGATCAGATCTTTTACAGAATCATAGTTAGTCCCACTCAACACATAGAACGAAACCACGTCCGTACCAACTATCCGCCTCCTTCCAGGATATCCAACTTTCTCAACAACCTCATCATTAATCAAAACTCCAAGGGCGCGCCCAACGACCCATGGGAAAAAAGTCTTCTCCAGTCGTACTTTCAGCTCTCTGTCCGTCGCTACTGAAACTTCGCCAAGAATTTCCGAGATTCTTGGCATCGCCTCAGCAACTCTTGGATCCATCTCCTCATCTTCGCTGGGCTCCCACCCTTCCATCGAACCCAAACCTCGCGAAAGAACCTATCCCGAAAAGCATGCCCTACCCATATCTGCGTTTGGTTAAAACTAGTGCGCAGCGCTAATCGTTAGTCTTTCGACGACGCTAACAACTGAGACAAAGCAACACCATATCACAGAATGAATATTCAGCATCTACACCCACGTGCTGCCCCGTGTTTATCAATAGTGCACTAAACCGCAAACACGAAACCACTGAATCACAAACAACAAAACACAACCCGTTCATTCGTTCGTTTTCGGGGGGCGGGTCTAATGGTGCGAGCAGTCCAATTTGAACTCGACATAATCGGGTGCCGAGCTAAGGGTTCAGTGTAAGATACGTATCATAGAAGAACGAGAACATCTTGTCTGAAGAGAAAGGCTCCCCTCCCGACAATCATCCCGGCTTCGCGGAGCCAAGCACAACAGCTACTGGAGGTTCGAATCCGACCCACCACAAGAACGACGGAACCCCCCGTAGTAGGGGGGCGGTGCCAGTCGGCGAACATCCGCTCCAGAAGATCTACCACTCACCGAAAAACTTGTGGCTAGTTGTGTTTGGACAGGACTGTTCTTAGAGTGTTTAGAGAAATGTTGGCGCCGCTTACAATCACCACTACTTTCTCCCCCACTTTGAGCTTGGCCTTCTCAAGTAATGCTGCGATGGCGGCTGTTGCCAGGATACGAATCTCAAGCAGCGAGCTCGCCGTTGAGTTTAGCGCGGACTTTCGCATAGATGCGAAATCATTCTTTGGCCTTGACATTCTTTCGCAGGTAATGGAGCGTACTCCTGCTGATTCCTAGTTTTCCAGCTTCCGACTGAGTTATACCAAGAATCTTCTCTCTAACCACTCGATCATCAGTCGTCTCAAAAATAAGGTAAGGGAGCAGAGAAATCAGGGCTACGAGAGCTACCACTCAGGTATATCGCCAGTTCGCTCGTTTTTTCCTGAATTACCGTATGCCATTTCAGAATGCGACCCTTGTAGCTATGCAGCACTTTCACTCGTCTCACTGACTATTCAGTCTCTTCGCAAGAACACTCTCACGCTTACTAGATATGAAAGGTTGAGGAGACTTATTGTTGGCCGTCGAATCAATCAAGGCCATCCCTATTCACCAGGTACGCGCATGGGCGAACCAGCTTGCTGGTGAAGCTCGTGACGCGGATTGGCTTCGTTATTCGTATGTTGTTCCTGATGTGCTGAACGATGTCGCTCAAGAACTGGAGGGGGGGTACCGCGGATTGATAGGGCTCGTGGGGCGACAAGGAGTAGGCAAGAGCAGCGCATTGATGGCGCTTATGAAAGGAATCCCATTCTCTCTGCGCCCACAAAACGCGAAGATTCTTTTCAAGTGGCGAAGGGAAAAGGAACTCTTCGCGACTCTTCTGAACAACACTTGCTAGTATCTTTCGGAAACTCACAGGGCTTTCTTCAGGGCCCGTATGTTGAATGTTGTATTGGCGCAACCATTCCTGATTAAAGGCACATTTTGACCTGGCAGCCCCGTCTTCTCTAACAGCCCTTCAGCTAGCTTGATCTCCTCGCCGCAGGCGACTCCCACAAGCGCCTCATAACGGCCTTTTTGCAGAATCTGATGGATACATGACCCACCCGGCAGAACATAAACATCGTACCCTTTCTCCTCCCCAGCCAGTGTCGCTTGGTTTACCAAGCAGTCGGGTGAACAGTGAGAGCAGCCGTATGATGGAATGTTCGAATCGAAGACGGCTTTACACCGATTGTCCATATACTTCCTTGAGCAGTGAGGAAGCAGTAGCACTCGCCTGGAAGTTCTTACGAATCTTTCCCGGTTGTTGAAATTCTTAGTCTGGATATCTATCAAGTCCTCGAGGAGCATCAGAGCTTGAGCAAAATCCAACCCTGTGATCTCCTGAACTCTAAATCGTTCAAGAAGACGTAGAGTTGCCTCGCCAATTCTTCTGTGCAGCTTTCTCTTTTGGGCAGCCAGCGCAATTCCTGTGAAGAACGATTGAGATAGCCGTGTCAGGTCGAACTTGAATTGGTAAGGCATGAGTCTCGTATTACCGCCAGGAGCAATAAGCTCAAAGGACGAGTCTTGGTTTTGGTACTTAATCAGAAGTGTGCGTTGTCCATTCTCTGGCGGACGTGTGTGTGGTACAGCTGGCGCGCACGCACACAAAAATAGGGACCCATGTGGACTGAGACACCGTGCCATCGAACAACTGTCAACTTCACCTTATTAGCGTCCGGTCACCACAGCGACATTGAATAGCTGATTTCTGTGGCTGAGAATTCGTCTTCACGCAATACACCCAAGTACCCTTTCTTTGATTTTATGCGAGGAATTCAACCGGTTAGGGAACACAAGGGGTGGCGCATCTTCCGATTCAAGCAGGCCTATCATGCAGCTGAAGGATGGATCGACTTGTATGTTGGCTACAAGCCCGAACGCGTCCTAATTGATGGACTCGGCCTCAAGTCTGTAGTCTCAGACATTGACGAAGCTGAACAAGCATAGTGCTCTCTTGGTCCCGTTATTCCGTGAGGGAAGTCGGGGCGCTATTGTATGACAGATCGGCTTAGCGAGGAACAGGAACGGGCTGCTGCGAAAAAGATGGACGAATTCTACGAAGTGTTGGGGTCAGCCGCCTGGACAGATCGGAAGGTTACTGGTTGAAATGCAGAGAGTGCGGAAAGGAATGGAAGCATACTGTGGAAATGACTCCACTCACCCATTGGGTACGCCCAAACAAGTGCAACTTGAGGGAACAACGAAAAACATTTAGGGCATAAACAAACGCAAGCGGTTCGTAATGTGACTGCTTGTGTTTTCGTGGTGCGCACAAAATAACGCCTGAAGTGACGGTTCAAATCGTTTTCCAACAGGCGATCTGGTCAGCAGTTTCCTGTGTGTGTGGTCTGGTGGTGCGTGCATCAGAATTTGAACTTTAGCTTTACTGTTTGCGCACCATCGGTCAGGTTCGATTTGCGAATTCTCGCTTAGGCGCTTATATGTACCGGTAAATTGGGGTCAAAATCCCCTGCCCCGCACCATTGAAAACGCTTTGAGGGTTGACTTTGATTTCCGTCTCTAACAAACTAAATAGTTGCGGGAACATTATAACGAATTTCTTGAGGAGGCGCTAAGGCTTTGGTGGTTGTCGTCGGCAAGAGAACTCCAATTTGGCCGATATTTGCAGTACTCATCATCGTGGTTCTGGTTGTCGTCGCAATTTTACTCTTCATACTCACGGGAGGAAGAGGAACACTGCTTGTCGTTGCGATTCCAGGATTTCCCGTAGAATCGATCATTCTGGGCTTAGGGCTCGGAGTCCTCTTGGTACTGCTGAGGAGGAAACCCGCCAGCAACAACAAAAAATCGGGCACAGCCTAGCTAGGTTCACTCCGTGAACAGAGGCTTCCACCGATTCCACCTAACCACATTATCAACGAGACTGTTCGCTAAAGCAAAAAGTGCGTTCGACCAGTTCTCGGAAAGTGAGTTGAATTGCTTGAAGGTGGAACTGTGAAGATCGTGGCCCTCGGAGACAGCCTGACGGTCGGAGAAACCGGATTCTCTGATTCTGAAGAATCCGCTTCGTACCCGAAGTATCTTGAGACCCTTGCCGAAGAACATCTGCGCAGTCTCCAATCGGACGTGAAGGTCAACGTTCTGAATAGAGGAATTAACGGTGATCTGACCTCGGGTATGCTCGAAAGGTTCGATAATTGGTTGAGGGCACTTCTGGACCAACATACAAAGTAGTTTCGCATTCTACTGCTAACGGAATTAGTAGATCATCCACCTCGGCCTACACGAGCTCATTATATGTACCGGTACATTGGGGCTGAAATTCCCTGCCCCATCTCTGAGGTCAAGCTCCGTGGGAAATCTAGACCGCCTTTCTTGCGGGGGGAATCAGCTGTAGTCCATACTGCTTGTCTTTTTGCTTGCTGTTCGTACTCCTGTTTGACTGATGCGGTTGAGAATTGAGTGCATCTTCTGTTCTTTGCGAATGCTGCTCCAATAGTAGGCTTCGTCAACTGTGTCTTCAGCCATCAACACTGTGACCTTGCCGATTCTGGTTCTTCCGGTTCTCCCCCTTCGCTGAATGGTTCGTATTTCGGATGGCACTGCTTCATAGAAGATAACGTGGTCGACATCCGGCACATGTAGGCCTTCCTCGCCTATGCTTGTGGTTACGAGGATGTTGAACTTCCCCGATTTGAAGTCCTCCAACGTTTGCACTTGCTCCTTCTGTGATAGGCCTCGGCCTGAATCCTCGCTCGTTGCGTGGCCGACGAAGCGAACCGGGCGAGAGCCCCCCTCTTCCAGTTTCGTTACGATCAGCTCTACGGTGTCTCGATATTGCGTGAACACTATGATGCGACTGGTTTGGTTCATCCTCAATTGTTCGATGATTAAGTTGGAGAGGAGGTTCAATTTCGGATGTGACGTGTGAATGTTATCGGTCAGCTGGATGGCTGTTTGAACTCGGGGGTCTTTCAGTAGGCTTTTGATGGTTCGTTTCGGGTTTTCTGACATGCGGGTAAAGTATTGCTTCAGATTCTGGATGTCTTGGGTTTCGAGGAGTTCTATGCCGTGGAGTAGGGAGATGGCTTGCGCTTGGAGTGTTAGGGCGGCGAAGATGTAACCCGAACGTCTCTTCCGAAGCCTTATGATTA
>JBEKVV010000004.1:0-241451 GCA_049513715.1 Bathyarchaeia archaeon
TGGATAACGGTTGCTTGGGCTTGAATGGCAGCAAGAGCGCCCCTTCTAACGTTTTGATTTTGAAGCCATAGCATGTTGTTAACTGCGGCCGCCGTGCGTAAGGGTCCTTTATTTCCGGATTCTTCCTACTGGCTTTACGATAGTTTCCCAAGATACCGGTGGCCTTGCTGATTGCGCAGAGTTTGTAGTAGCTCATGGCATCGTAGGTTGCAAGTTGATCGTAAGCTTTCATGGAGAGTGACTTGAGGCTGGTCACATTCTCCGCAAGCCCAATCCGTACGCAGTCGTTAAGCATTTGGCGGAACTGCTCAAGCATCTGGAGAATCTCAGGCCCGGGCGCGTAGTGCTGTTGAACCGCTTTGACCGCCCGCATAACTTAGCCTCTACCATCCGGTATTTTTAGGCAGGAGAGGTCAGTGAAAGCAATGAGCCGACAAGTTAACAGAACCCGCAGAAAGGCAATCAGATTCACCCGCGACAATCCCAGTTTCAGGCATATTGAATCAATAGCGCTTATGCTCTCCCAGAATCCTGAAGGGTTTCAGATACGCTCGTGAGCTGATTGACGAGTTCTGGTTCAGCCTGTTCTTGTCGGCCTGAACTTTAGGCCGTATCGGATCATGCCTTCGTCTTCGTAGATCCTTCTGAAGGTCGCTTCAACCGGTAGTCCGATCTTGGGTTCTTCAGGTTTGCAGTCGGCCAGTTGTGCGACGATCTTCGGTCCCTCATCCAGCTCCACCACAGCCACATAATACGAGCCGACGAGGTTTTGTTGGGTGGAGAATTCTGGGGGTGATCCGCCCCGGGAGATCATCGTGTAGCAGTAAATCCTCCCTCTGCCACTCAGCTTCGTAGGCGTGAACTCGGCGCTTCCGCATTTGAGGCAGTTGATGGTTCTGGGTAGGTTCACTGTGCCGCAGGAGTTGCATTTGGCTCCGATGAGCGCGTATCTTTGGGGGATTGATCGTGAGTAAGTTGGAATCGACACGTATGCCATCATTAATCGCCTCTGATCATGTTCTCCCGAGGAATCTTCGAAGCTTCAGGTAGGTTGAGTAATCCACGTACTCCTTTCTGGCAAGGTGGTCGTCGAATCCAAGCCCAGCGGCGGGTTTCATCTCTCCGTCGGCTACGACGCTTAGGGCGTCAGCGCCCGCGCCTGGTCCATAGGAGCAGAGGAGTACGCGTTGTTTGAAGGTTGAAGACTCGAGAACCTTGGAGAGAGCCAGAAGCGGTGACGCGGCGCCTGCATCGCCCACCTTCCCCGTGAACGCGCCCGGTGTTATCTTGCTGTCCTCGAAGCCCAGCTTTTTGCCCAGCTCAAGCGCCCTCCCCGGGTCAACTCCCTGGAGGACGAAGAAGCCATAATCCTTCGCTGATCGGCCTAACTGTTGCATGAGGCCCTTCACACAGGTTTGTATGGTGTCCTCGGATGAGGTTTCGTGGAAGCGGCCTAGATCCATTACGGTGAGGAAGAGGTCTCCGTTCCTTCTGAACCGTTCGCCGAGGCTCTCGCTGGTCACTGAGAACGATCCTTCCACAACTCCATTCACCAGGTCCCGCCCCACAATCACCGCAGCCGCCCCCGCACCGAGCTGATGATCAAGCGGTCCAGTCGGATCTGCAGCTGGAGCGTCACTAGCCACGATCAAGCTCACCTTCCCCCTCCCCGAGCCAACATAATCCAGGCCGCTTAGCAGAGCGGCCAAACCGCACTTTGTTGACGACGCCAAATCCATGGTTGCTGTATCGCTTCTGCAGCCCAACGCGGTGGCCACGGTGCTTCCGTTCTGCTTCTCAGCATAGGGGGGTGAGGTTGTGGCGAAATACAGGGCGTCGATGTGCGAAGCGTCGAGTTTGGTGTTTCGCAGGGCGTTTGACGCGGCCTCGACGCCCATGGTTATTGGGTCTTCGTCAAAGTCGGTTACTGTTTTTTCTTCAAGCCATCTTGGCGCAAAGTATCCCCAGGCCTTCTGGTACTCGTCGCGTTTGATTCTCAGTCTGGGTAGGTAGACGCCGCAACCAATGATTCCTGCTGGCATTTCTTGCTTGGCACCTCATAATCCTAGAATGTGCACAGTTGCCGTGGCCCCCGAGCCGCCCACATTCTGCGCTAATCCGAATCGTGCGTTTGGAACCTGCCTAGCTTTCTTCTCAGCCTTGCCGCGTAGCTGGTTTGTGATCTCACAAATCTGCCCAACACCCGTCGCACCGATCGGATGCCCCTTCGCCTTCAGGCCGCCACTCGCATTGACCGCTACGCGCCCGCCGATGTACGTTTGGCCTTCCTCAATCAACTTGCCCCCCTCACCCTTCTCGCAGAATCCCAGATCCTCGTAGGCCATGATCTCGGCAATGGTGAAGCAGTCGTGGACCTCGGCTAGGCTGATGTCCTTAGGCTCCAAGTGCGCCATCCCATAGGCTTGCTTGGCCGCGTGTACGGTGGCTTTGAGAGTTGCAAAGTCCTCCCTCCGAAACAGTGCCAGCCGATCCGTCCCTGCCCCGACCCCAAGTACTCGTACTGGCGTGTCCGTGAACTTACGCGCTATCCCCGCCTCGCAGAGGATCGCGGCTGAGGCGCCGTCGGAGGTGGGGCAGCAGTCGAACAGTCGAAGCGGGTGGCAGACGGTTGCTGACTTGTTAGCTTGATCGAGCGTTATGGCTCGCTGCAGATGGGCTTTTGGATTGTCGGCGCCGTACTTGTGGTTCTTGACGGCGACCATGTGCAGCTGCTCCTCCCTGGTGCCGTATTGATGCATATGTCTCTGAGCCATTAGGGCGTAGACTCCGGCGAAGGTCATCCCAGCAAGCCGTTCCCATTCCGTGTCCCCCGACACCCCCAGCCAGTAACGCAATCTATCCGGGGTTAGGTCGCGCATCTTCTCAACCCCCCCAGCCAGCGCCACATCGCACACGCCCGAGGCGACGGCAAGGAAGGCGGAGCGGAAAGCGAAGCCGCTTGATGCGCAGGCGTTCTCAACACGGGTTATGGGAATTCCCGTAATCTTGGCGGCCTCGCCTACGACCGCCGAAAAGTTCCCCAACTGCCCACCCCCAACACCAAGCGTCCCAACGTAGGCTTCCTGAATCAGCTTCAGATCAAAGCCCTTGTCGGCGTTCGCGACGGCTTCGGTGAATGCTTGTGCGAAGAGTTCTCCAGAGGATAGGTTGGGGTGGTCTCCGAACTTGGTCTGACCGACGCCGACTATTGCGACTTGGCGCATTCCCCATGCCTCCTCTAGGCGACTGCCTTCTTCAGGAAGATCCCCTGCGGATCCAAATCTTTCCTGAGAATCTCAACTTCCTCCAGGGTTGGTGGCTCCGTCTCTTTCACGTTCGGCGCGAGCTTCAGATTCCAACCAGTGTTCTGTTTCACCTGATCCAACGAAAGCCCTGGATGGTAGCTGTCCAGGTACATCTCCTTGGATTTCTCATCAAACCTTAGCACTCCCATGGTTGTGATCACCGCAGACGGTCCCCCGCTCAGGCCGGCTTGGGTTCTGGTGTTGGTTCCCTGGAGAAAGCCTGGACTAGTTATGAAATCCACCTTCTCAACCATCCTCCGCTTCTCATGCGGGGTGATTATCACTATACGTTTTGAGAGGCCTGCAATCTCGCAACCTCCCCCACTCCCCGGCAGCCGCACCTTCGGCTTGCTATAATCCCCGATCACAGTTGAGTTAATGTTCCCAAACTTGTCGACTTGGGCTCCTCCGACGAAACCTACGTCGATGAAGCCCCGTTGAAGGAGCATTGAGAAGGTTTCATAGAAGTTGAAGATCCCATACGTGCCGCTTACCAGGGTTGGGTCTCCAATCGAGAGCGGCAGGCGCTTAGGCCTAGTGCCCACAACCCCTGACTCGTAGATCAGGGTTAGGTTGGGGGCGTGGGTTCGCTGCGCCAACAACGCACCCAACTGGGGTATGCCGATTCCAACGAACACGACCTCATGATCCTTCAGCTCCCGGGACGCGGCTGCAACCATTAACTCTTGGAACGAGAATTCCCTAGCGTAATTCTTGCTCATGGCTTCCACCTTATCCGAAGTAACCGTAATCCACCGGAGCACTGTAGTACGATCGCGTCTTCAGGCTGACCATGCGTTCAGTGCCCAGATGCTTCAAGTACTCTTTCCTGTCCGAGATGCTGAATACCCATTCCTGGAGGAATTTTTCGTGCTCCTCTCGGGTGCGTGTGCGATTCTCGTAGTCCATGTAGTATTGGTTGTCGCGGTCGTAGTATCCTTGCGAGTAGGACGGGTGCGCACCCCAAGGCTCCTCGATCACCGCGTCCACGTGAAACCCTGGAATGATGGTTCTGTTTGGATCCCTGCGAATGATCTCTGAATCAACAATCTCCTCTACTGAAATGATCACGTGCTCGCTTGCCATAGCGATCTCCCTGTTGGATCCCACGATTCCCCACATCTGCATGTTTCCCTCCCGATCCGCTCTCTGCCCGTGGATAATAGCCACGTCCGGGTTGATCGCCTTCACCAAGCAGATCTTCTTGCCTGTGAAGGGGCAGTCGATCGTCTTGAAGACATCCGTATGCCCGGCCAAGTCCGAGGCCAGCACGGGTGCGGTGACGGGCATGAAGGGCAGACCGCTTGCGCCGGCGAGATACCGAGCGCCGGTGATGAAGTGCGTATACTCCTCAATCGTGACCGGGTGGGGGATCTGATGCTCAACAGCCCTTCTGAAGGCGTGCAATGAGCCGACGCCCGGATTGCCAGCCCAACTGAACATCAGTTTGTCGATGCAACCTGCAGCAAGAAGCTGATCCACGATGAGATCCGGAGTCTCCTTGCAAACTGCAAGATGCCTCTTACCCTGCCTGATCATCTCATGGCCGATGGCGAAGGGGATCCCGTGTGTGAATCCGCCAAAGCACACAAGCTGCCCATCCTTCAAGAATTTCTCCACCGCTTCCTTGCTCATCATTACTTGCGCTGGCATTTTGCTGGTCTTCTCCTCATTCCAGTGCTGGGGTTCCTTCGGTTCGCTTGATCTGGTTGAACCTGTCGCGGATTCGCTTGGTCATCGCACCCTCGCCGCCATCACCCACAATCCTGGCATCGATTTCCACCAGGGGCTGGATCTCAAGCGAGGTTGAGGCGAAGAACGCCTCATCGGCATTGTAGAGATCATGCAACGTCAACTCCTTCTCCTCCGAACGAATGCCCAGCTCAGCAGCGATCTCCAATACGACTTGTCGGGTAATTCCTGCTAGAACGCTGGAGTGGAGCGGCGCCGTCAGCAGCAGATTGTTCCGGAACAGGAACAGATTGTCACCCGTCCCCTCCGAGACGAAGCCTCTCCAGTCAAGCATGATCGCCTCGTCGAGGCCTGCGTAATTTGCCTGCTGTTTGGCAAGCACGTTGTTCAAGTAGTTCAGCGTTTTAGCGGCCGCTGGCAGGCAGTAGGACGGAGTACGCCGGATCGAGGACACGATCGCTCTCGCGGGCTTCCTGCCGGCTGTGAGCAGTGGGTAACTTTCAGCGTTCTGGGGAATTATAATGACCGTCGGCTTTTCGCAGTTCTTTGGATCCAACCCCAACTTGCCAACGCCGCGCGTGACCACCGGCCGAATGTACCCCTCTCTCAATCGATTCCTCCTCACAGTCTCCACCACCGCGGCTCTGAACTGGTCGACGGTGAGAGGGATGCGCAAGCCAATCGTCTTAGCCGACTCGTACATCCTCTTCAAGTGCTCGTCGAGCCTGAAGACTCTGCCGCCGTAAACGCAGATCCCCTCGAATATTCCATCCCCGTACAGAAGCCCGTGGTCGAAGACTGAAATCTTCGCGTCACCACTCGAATAGAACGCCCCGTCAACGTACACCTGCGCGTTCGAAGCCGACTTCAAGAATGACTCCTACGACGCGGACTTGTCATACGATGAATTTGTAGTTTGCTTGTTATCGTTAATTCTGTAGGTGAACGCACATTCTCTCAACATATCGCACGGCTGAAAAATTGTGGGCATGCGTTTTCTCTATTCTCTAGATGAACATTTTCTCTATATCGAAGTACAAAATATGTACCCGGTGGCTTCATTCGCTGAGGGAAATCCGTGGCTGGAGAGAGTCAGAGAGTCCTTTACCACACAACTCTCCTCAAGGAGGATAACACTAGAAGTGACCGTTGGAACTGGCAACTAAGATTCGTGAGTCTCATACGTGGCCAGTGAGTAATACTTCTCTGGCGACGGTCTCATGAAGCTTTACAGGAGCGCCCAATTCGGTCGTCATTTTGAGGAATGTTCCTGGGTCAAGGCATTCTGCGCAGATTACTCCTTTCTCATCAGCCCCCTTTACACAAATCTTCGCTCCTACAACAGCTGGTAGCGCGACGTCGATCATTGTGGTTCCAAGTTTCTCGTATACCGATGTTTTTTCTTCTGGTGTTATGAGGGAGGGCCAAGGAGTAGATACAGTGTATTGGACTTTTTCGCCTGAGTGAGTTCCTTCTACTTCCACGACCGTGCAGTATACTTCACGAGGCGGCAGTTTGGAGCTGCTTTCATTCTCGGCCAGGAACGCGTTAACTGGAGGGCGCACCAACTTCAGGAGAACCTCCCTCGGAACTACTTTCACCCCACCAACGTCCACTGTATCTGGGCTAGCAAACCCCATCTTGACAAAGGCCCCTGCTAGGGTATCCAAGGGATACTTGAAGTCACAATACGTGACCCCCTTGCCTATGAAATGCGGTAGCGTAATGGGCTCTTGGTGTTGATGATAAGTCAGCAAAATCGACCCGACTGGGTCAGGAAAGTGATATTCCTCTGGGCAAGCGAAGAGAGGATATTTCTTGTATTGCCCCTCTTCAAAGATTGTTGGTTCAACGGCGTATCCCCAGAGGGCTCTGAAGGGAGACCAAGTTGGTGCCCATGCACTCACGACCTCGTTGGATGGGTTCATAGGTCGGTCTCCAAGGCGGATACGTATTTTGTCAACCGTATCCAACTTGTCGCAGACGAACCGTGTGATCACGTTTACCATTCCAGGTGAAATCCCGCATCCAAGAATCGCAGTCAATCCCGCATCTTTGAACTCTTTGTCAAAGGAGATCGGCCGCCTCTCGATTATTTGCGCGAGGATGTTGTCTTTTGCCCGTATATCCAGTAGGGTTGGTTCGCCGAAGGATGTGTCAACGTAGTTCGCACCGCTTCTTAGGGCGGCTTCCATTATGATCATATTATACGCTGTCAGAGTCAGATTGATGATAACATCGGCCCCTTCGGCTGCCCGAACCACGTCGTCAACGTTTCCAGCGTCTAGCTTGACGGTCGCTATCTTGTCACTTCCAACCCTCTTGGCTACTCTCCTAACCAGTTCTGGGTTCACATCAGCTAGGACAATTTCTGATGTGTCATGATCTCTCGCGAGAATTGAGGCACACGGACCACCTTGTGCCCCAGCCCCTATGACGAGAACTCTCGTCATGATAATCACCTTTCACGAAACACACGAAAGGTAAAAGACTGTTTGCTACCTACCGAAAGTGACTGCGATGCCATCGGATCCTAGCCAATCAGGAACTATCCGAAGCTGCAGAAAGAAAAGCGAAAGACAGGGGATTGAGGGAAGTTGAGGTGCGTCTGGTATGTGAAACCTGCTCTCGCATCCGATTCCACGCGCTTGGAACGTACGGCGCGCAATCTGAATCTGCGATTTTGGTTTCGGAAGGGCCAGTCAATTCTAATATAGCCGCCTAATGTTGCCTGCGATGATACCCCGGAAGCATTTCATGAAGGAGAATCAATCGGCTTGCTTAAGCTAAAGTCGTGTCATGACTACCGAGCTCAACAGCAGGGAAGATCATGGACGCCGTTGACAGTTTGTACATGTCAGAGGCAGACGACGAATTGTAAGGACCTGACATGCAGGAATTGGTCGATATAGCAGAACCGGAACCACAAGACCTCACGCAAGCTAGCGGCGGCGTCGTGGATGCGAGCGCATGAACGGAGTAGCTTCGATACTTTACGCAGTAACGTCGATGGTTGGTTTCGGACTAGCTGATTTTTTCGCGAAGACAATAGTGTCGAAAACCAGCGCTTACAGAACCGTACTGATTTCTCAAACCATCGGCTCAATCCCTTTTCTAGGCCTAACGCTTCTCTATGACTTTGCCCTTCCAGATGGCCCCCTTCTGCTTTTGACTATCCTCTCGGGAGCGCTTTCTTCCCTCTATTTGCTCTCGTTCTACAAAGCGCTAAGTTTGGGCAAGGCAAGTCTCGTCTCACCTGTAAGCTCCTGCCTGGTGGTTGTCGCCTTGGCATTATCAGTCACGGTCCTAGGAGAAAGACTCACACTTTCACAAGCACTGGCCATTGCAGTTGTGTTGGGTGGAATCTTGCTCATCGCTCTGCAGAGAGGTACACCGCGGACGGCAGCCTCTAACGCGAGTATCGTGCTATCGCTGGTTGTCGTGTTCGGCGCAGGGACCAACGCGATTATTCAGAAATGGATTGTCCTGAGCGGGCATATTCTGCTTGGTTTTCTGTTAACTCGGTTCGTTATGCTGTCCTTCTTGGTCGCATTCTTTCCTGTTTTCTACAAGGAGAAGACGGCGGCAGTTTCAACCGGTTATTCGCGGCTGGCTTTGCTGGGATTGATAGACGTATTTGCCTTCTTTGCTTGGTTTTTGGGTCTCAGTGAAGGGTTCGTCTCTATAGTTGCGCCCATAACAAATTCCTCTTCCGTAATCACCATTATTCTCGCGTACACCTTTCTCAAGGAGCGCGTACATCTGTACCAATGGATAGGCATCATCACAATCATTCTCGGAATCGCCTTATTGTCAGCAATATCGTAATCAACTCCACCATACTCTATCCGAGTTGCTTCTTCGAATAGTGCCTTCATACGAAGATCTCCGAACGAACTACGCGACAGAACGAGTCTTTCAGATCCAGATCAATCTTCGCTGCAGCCATATACTGTTATTATCGTACTTACGAACATCATTTTACCCAACCGTCTCATCTCGATCCTGTATGTGAGCCACAGGAGTCGTTGATGTCATGAAGGTCGTTGTTCTAGGTGGGGCGGGGTTAACGGGCAAATGTGCTGTTCGTGATTTGGCTAACAGTCCAGAAGTTTCAGAGATTCTAGTTGCAGACATAGAAAAAGAACGAACTCAGAAGTTCGTTTCAAGTCTTGGAAGCAAGAAAGTTCAGCATACAACGGTCGACGTCCGAAACCATGAAGCCACAGCTGCTCTTCTGAAGAATGCAGACGTTACACTGAATGCGGTCCAATACTACTTCAACATCGATGTTATGAAAGCAGCCTTGATCGCGAAGACTCACTACCTCGACTTGGGGGGCCTATATCATATGACCCGCAAACAGCTCGAATTGAACGATGACTTCAAGAAAGCAGGTTTGACCGCGGTGGTCGGCATGGGTTGCGTGCCCGGTGTATCGAACGTGATGGCGCGATGGGCAGTGGACAGACTTGACTCTGTGGAAACCATCCGAATTAGAGATGGTTGGAGGGACTTCACGCCTAATTCTCCACGATATGTCGCTACTTGGTCCGTCCAGACTTTCACTGACGAGTTCACGCAGAACGCCATGGTGTACGAGAATGGAGCCATGAAGGAGGTGCCGCCCATAACACTCGGAGAAACCATCACTTTTCCTCTCCCCATAGGTGAGGTTGAGGTATTCACGACACTGCATTCTGAGCTTGCAACGTTTCCGTCATCGTTCAAGGAGAAGGGAATTCGAAACGTGAACTGGAAGGAAGGAGGCGCCAAGGGATGGCACTTGGACAACCAACTCATAGTGGCACTTGGACTTGCGAGCCCAGAGCCATTGAAGATAGGGACCACTTCCGTTTCCCCGAGAGACTTCTTTCTGAAGCTTCTCGCAAGCAAGGACCTGCTGGGCCACCCGGAAAACATTACTCCAGAAGACTGCGAATGCTCAAGAGTCGAAGTTGTCGGAAAGAAACACGGCAAACCCACGGAACTGCAGCTCGAAGTCTTCTACCGTTCCAAGAAAGAATGGAGGGTCAGCAGTGCTCAATACGGCGTGGGCATACCCGCATCCATAGTTGCACAGATGCTCGGTAAGGGACAGATCGAGAATAGAGGAGTTCTTCCCCCCGAAAACTGCGTGGGACCGGCCTTAATGTTCAGCGAGTTGGACAAGCGGGACATGCCCGTAACGATCAGGGCACCAGCCGAATTTCTAGATTAAACACTTCTTCATGGTGAATCAACATGAAAGCCCTATTCCTAGGAGGGGCCGGCTTCATCGGAACACCGGCAGTGGAGG
Organism: Bathyarchaeia archaeon; assembly: GCA_049513715.1. Lineage (GTDB taxonomy): Archaea > Thermoproteota > Bathyarchaeia > 40CM-2-53-6 > 40CM-2-53-6 > FEN-987. The sequence goes on from JBEKVV010000004.1 coordinate 10,297, forward strand.
ACCTGGCGGCCACCAGCGATTTCTCGGAAATCGTCTTGGGAGACATCGACATCAAGAAAGCTGAGAATCTAGTTACGCGATTGAATGACAAGAGGCTGTCTACAAGATATGTCGATGTAGACAACGAGAACCAATTGGTCGAAAGTATGAGAGGCTTCGACATCGTTGTAAGCGCACTACCATTCAAGTACGACACAGCGGTGACCAGAGCATGCATCCGAGCTCGGGTAAGCGGCATTGATGTCTCGACAACACAGGAACAGTTGGAGATGAGTGAAGAGGCAGAGAAAGCCGGCATTACATACGTAGTAGGATCAGGCTGCACGCCCGGGACCACAAATGTTCTGGCTCGGCGTGGTGCAGACTTGCTGGACAGGGTCGAGGAGATACAGATCTTTTGGGCGGCGTTCCGCTGCATGGCTCCCGCCCCTGGGCTCGTTTACACGACACTCTGGGAGTTCGATCCAAGCATTGGAGACCGCATTTACTATCAGAACGGCAAGTACGTTAAAGTTCCACCTTTCAGTGGAGACAGAACCGTCGAATTCGCGAAACCTATTGGGGTTCAGAAAGTGTACTATGTTCCGCACCCGGAGCCTCTGACGATTCCGAAAGCGATTCCGGTAAAGCGGATGCAAATACGAGGTACTTGGCCAGCAGAAACAATGAGGCTTCTGAGGTTCATGAATTCCTTCGGTATCTACCGCAAAGAGCCAATGGAAATTCTTGGGCAAAGAGTTGTTCCGTACGACTGGCTTGCTGAATATCTGTCAAAGGTCCCGGAAGCGAAGGAAACTGCAGTTTGGGCGTACGGAGTAGTCGTTGAGGTGGCTGGGCACAGCAAGAAGAAGAAAATTAAGCACATTTTCAGAACTTCCCATCCTTCGATGGAAGAATGGGGTGGAAGAGATGCCTATGCTAGGAACGTGGGTTATCCGCTCTCGATTGGAGCCCAAATGCTTGCAAAAGGAAAGGCCATGCCTAAGGGAGTGATTGCTCCGGAGAGCGCATTTGAGCCCGCATTATTCATTCGAGAGTTGGCAAAGCGAAAGATCAGAGTATCTCACAAAACCGAGCGACTCCGCTAATGAGACGGTGAATTCGGTCATTTTCCAAGAGGCATCACGCATAGCTATAGTCCACTACCCAACAACGGGAACCGCAAACTAAACAGGTACATACTCACGTGATCGGTTTCTTGCGGAATTTCCTTCGCTTTTCCACCGCATGTTGCAAAACCGTTCAGCTCAAGTTAGGAAACCAGTCGACTGGCTTAAGCAACAGTGGTCTTTAGTTCGTCGTAAAAGAGAGATGTGGACCCATGGTCGATGTTCTCTACGTGTCGGAGAAAGATGCTCAATCATCCGGCTTGGACATGCGAGAGGCTATCGAGATCGCGGAAAACGTGTTCCGAGCACATGGTGAGGGAAAAGCGATCGTCCCCGCCAAGATTTCACTTGAATTAAAGGGTATTTCTCCGTGGATAACTTGGGGAAACGCAATGCCAGCCTACTTTGAACCCTGGAAGATCATGGGCATCAAGTGGATCGGGGCAAATTCGGATAACCCCAAGAATCAATTGCCCACACTCATGGGAGTAATAATGCTAAATGACCCCCAGACTTTCGCCCCAATAGCAATTCTCGGAGCCGCTTGGATAACTGCCATGAGAACGGCGGCTGCAACAGCAGTCTGTGCAAAATACCTAGCAAAAAAGGACTCGAAGACGCTGTGCATTATCGGCGCAGGATTTCAAGGAAGACACCAGTTACTGTCTCTGCAGGAAGTGCTGCCACTAACAGAGGTCAGAGTTCATGACACAAACCCCCAAGCCGTGAATCAGTTCGTGGAACAAATGCGTGGGATGTCCAAAGCAAAACTCAACCCTGAGAAAGATGTGGCGACAGCCGTCAAAGGAGCTGATATAGTAGTAATCGCTATCACCAACGAAACAATCTTCTTCAAACAGGACTGGATCGAGAAGGGCACGCTGATCTGTTCTCTGGGCGAAACCGTGATGGAATACCAAGCCCTCAGAACTATGGACAAAATAATCGTCGATCATAGACAGCAAACCATGCACATGGGCGAGCTCAAGAAATGGTTTGAAAAAGGCCTAATCTCTGAACGAGACGTTTACGCTGAATTGGGCGAAGTAGTTGCAGGCAAGAAACCAGGGAGAGAAAACGATCAAGAACGAATCTTGGCGGCACCCATAGGAGTCGCTAGCCTCGATGTCGCAACAGCTTTCAGAGTCTACATCCACGCGAAGCAGAAGGGCATTGGCACAGTTCTGAGTTGGATCTAAGGGTAGGGCTGCAAATGGTTGACCTAAATTCTTGGGATGGTTTAAACACCGAAAAGTCGAGGGAACTCTACAAGCGAGCCTGCGCAGTCATCCCCGTTGGAGCTTCTTCTAGCGCTAGAGCCTACCCCATGTTCAACCCGTATCCCATATCGTTTGACCATGGAAAAGGTTCGCGTTTCTGGGATATCGACGGAAACGAGTACCTAGATTTTGTGCTCGCCTACGGTCCGCTAATACACGGCCACTGCCCACCCAAGATTCTCGACGCCGTAAGGAAACAGATGGAAAAAGGAACCATGTGCGGGCAGCCAACGGAGGTGGGGGTAAGAACAGCTGAGAAGATCAAGCAGGTAGTTCCAAACGCCGACTTTGTCAGATTTTCCAACACAGGTACCGAGGCTACTATGCATGCCATCAGGATTGCGAGAGGCTTCACTGGCAAAGATAAGATAATCAAATTCGAAGGCGGATACCATGGAGTGCATGATTATGCCCTTGTGAGCATTCACCAAGTCGTCGGTAGTGAACTAGCCCCTACGACGGTGCCGGAGTGATTGGGGATACCTGAAGGCACATTGAGGAACATCATAATTCTGCCGTGGAACGATTTAGGTGCGCTAGAGAAGACTATCAAACGAAGGTCAAACGAAATTGCCGCAGTAATCACAGAACCTGTCTCAATGAATTACGGTGTAGTCCCACCTGAGGAAGGCTACCTGAAAGGAATCAGAGAACTCACTGAAGACTATGGCATAGTTATGATATTGGACGAGGTTGTGACTGGTTTTAGACTGGCACTGGGAGGCGCTCAAGAATATTTCAATTTCAGGGCTGACTTGGCCACATTCTCGAAAGCTCTTGGGGCCGGGTTCCCCATAGCAGCGATAACCGGAAGGAAAGAAATCATGGAAATGATCAGGCCGGGCGCGATCACGCACATGGGAACGTACAACGAGAACCCGCTCTGTGTGGCAGCTGCATACGCTAGCATAATCGAGCTGGAAGCCGGGGGAATTGAACGTATGGCAAAATTGGGCAGAATGTTCTATGAGGGAATCCGACAAGCGATCGACAAAACGCAAGTTGAAGCTATCGTGCAAGGTATTGGCCCAATATTGCAGGTATACTTCACGAAACTCAAGCAGATACGAAATCTAAGAGACGTATTGCCGCCCCAGTGTGACGCAGAGAAGTCAAAGAGATTTCAGAGAGAGTTGCTCAAGAGGCACGTCTATTTCCACCCGGATCTTTTCGAGCGCCAATTCATCTCCACAGCACACACCGAAGAAGAGATAGAGAAAGCGGTTTCAGCTGTGACAGAAGCTTTCAGAGCTCTTTGAACGTGCGATCATTGAGAAATACAATGGCGAGAATGAATTCTCTAGAGCGGGCAAGCCTCTAGGATACAAAGGAAAAGCTCACATGCCAGCTCACGATGAGCTGGGCGTCCCTACTGCTAGACCTCATCTAGGCTCCTTTCGAGGACTATGTTCCTCTTGTTCATCTCTGACTCGAACTCGTGAAATAGTTTGCCTCTGATCAACATCTCAGGGGGAACCACACCCGTCGAAGTGATCTCGCCCCGACCTATCATCATCGTCACTACGGAACAGGGGTAACCTGTCGTCCTCCCCATCGAGATGACTCTTTTTCTCTCATCGTAGTAATCAACCATCTGACGTCGCAACCTAACCTTCTTGCCGTTCTTCATCCCGACTGCGTCAGACCGCAGAAGCGTTACGTCCTTTTCGTTGCCGATCTCAAGCAGGGGCCCCATAACTAGCGAGTTAAAGCGTCGAGGGCTTGTCATCGATCCGTCCACCTTCAGTGGCTTTTCGGATAATAAACCACAATCCGCCAGGAGATTGATTCTTTCGATGTTCCCAGCCCATCTGACGGTCTTCTCAACCATGTTCGGGATCTTGTCTTTCATCGTAAAGAGGAGGCTTGCGAGTCCATCGGAGTAGAATGCCTCGACATCAGTGAAAGGAGCTGGAAAACTGACCTTCTCTAACCCGGACCGCGGTTCCACTTCAACGACTTTGCCATCCTTTACAATTCTTGGATTTCTCATATACAGCCCCCAAGCGGCCTCCAGGGAGAAAACATACCGCCACCGTAACGGAGAAGACGGGGTAGGCGTCAGTCCTCCACACATGATCTCTACGCTTTTGATCTCGTCCAGTTGGTCGACCGCTTCGCCGACAAGAATATTAGTGATTCCTGGCGCGACTCCACAGCCTGGAACGACGATTACGCCGGCCTTTCTGGCTTCGGCGTCGAGCTTCATGTGCTCGTCCTGGAATGTCAGATCCACCACTGGAACCTTTGCTTTTATCAATGCTCTGTCAGCTGCGACTGAGTAAGTGTGGGTAAGAGCATTGGCCACGACGTCAAATCTCCTGGCCAGAACGGCGAGTCTAGAACGGTTCGCCACGTCGACTCTCTGTGTCGACAGCTTCTGCGTGTGAGCTTCAGTTTGCAGTGCCTTCAACTTCTCCTGCGAAACATCGAGAACCGCAACCTTCTCGACGTCATCAGCTTCAAGAAGATCCAGCGCTATTGCCCGACCCATAAGTCCACAACCCAAGACGAGAACTTTCATCATAAAACATACTCCAGAGTGATTCCTTAGATTGCCTCGATCTTTCTACGTAAGTCCACTCCGCGATTGTCCTAATGAGAATATGGGGCGATTTCCGACATTAGAACCCTGAGGATTTCACGCGTCTTAATTTGCCACGCCGCAGTCTCTGAGAGTCGTCGATAGTACTGCCCCACCGATTATTCTCACTTAGTTCACAACTAGAATGTCCGCAACCAGTCCTTTTCGTTTTTCGCTCGGATACCTGGCATTACAACGAAGCCTTCGCAAAACCTTCGGAAGGGCCATCTTATATGGCACATGACTACGCGCCCGAGAACCGCCTAAGCCAATGGCTGGTAAATAGCACTACGGAAACTTCGGGGCTAGTGTAGTCGGCGGGCGTTGAAGTCTATACCGACCATACTGTATGAATTGCAGTCTTAACTAGTCCAGATACGGATAAAATAGCTGTGACTTCTTTTGGGAAAAGACGTCCTAAGAATCGCAAGAGCAAACAATCCTAAGATGTCGCGTCGCAAATTCATACAACTCGGTACGGGAGCAGTCGTAGTCGCGGCCGTGGCCGCTGGAGGCTACTACTTCTTCACTCAGACACCCCAGGGAGGACAGGTGACCTCCGCAACTTCAGCCTCTTCAGCGACTTCAGCCACTTCGACCTCTTCATCGTGGGTCAAACCTGCTTCCATCCGGTTCGACGGGTGGGGAGGATCGATGCAGGACTCAGAACGCAAAATCGCTTTCAACGGTTTCGAGCAAGAGTACGGAATCAAAATTGTCGATGGAGCATATGGCCAGACATCAGAGATAATGTCAAAGATTAAGGCCGCCAACGGAGGCGAATGGGATCTAGTCGAGGTAGACAACGACACCATCTACTTCGGAACCATGGAGAATCTCTGGCAACCATTGCGGCTTGAGAATATTCCGAACCACGATAAACTTCCGGATATTTTCAAGACAAACGGTCACGGCGCCTTCGACCCAGGTTTCAAGGACGGAGTCTTCCACGGAATACCTGGCCCGATGTACGGGACAACTCCCGTGGTCATCAACACGACCAAAGTAACACCCGACCCGACCAGCTGGGACTGTCTTTGGGACCAGAAATGGAAAGGTAGAATGTGCCTCGAAGACTATTGGATCACTAGAATGCGCGACGCCGCTGTTCACTTGGGACAAGACTATAACAACATCACTGACGTAGATGCGATCTGGAAAGCCCTCAGCGACCAACAGAAACTAGTATTCAAGTACTGGGAATCAGGGGCCGAAATGGAAACAGAGCTGACAAACGGGGAAGCCTGGATCGGTGACCTGTGGGGAGGACGAGTTCAGAAACTTGCCCAGAGAGGCGTCCCTGTCAAGACACTGCTGTTGCCCCAAACTGAAGTATGGACGGACGCATTTGTAGTCCCAATCAATGCACCACACCGATACGAGGCTGAACTTCTGCTGAACTACATGCTGGACCCGAAGGTCAATGTGGCTCTGGCATTGGAGTTTCTTTATCCTCCAATAATCGACAGTCAGTACATACCAGCGGACTCATTGGAACAGATTAAACTAATGCCAGATTTCGTCGGCAACAACTACGACAAACTTGGCTTCGCTAACACCGGATACTACAACGACCACAAACAAGCATGGACTGAGAAGTGGACATCAATCATGTCCGGAGCGTAAGTCCTTCACAATGTGGGCGACAGAATGAGTCGTCCGCAACCCTATCTTTTTTTGTAATTTTTCTATGCAAGGAACGTACGAACGTTTTCTAACGGAGTTAACCATAAGACAAGAATCGATTTTGGTTACTTTCTCAATCAATTAGGCATTGGAAAGCCGTTATCGGCAATGTTGCAGAAGGCGGAGAGACCTTCCTAGTTGAATGTCGCTCCGCTCGTTTGGACGGAGTGATTTCATCCTATCCTTGGGACCTGTTGCAACGTTACTTTCTTTTTCTTAGTGTTACCCTTCGGCTTATTCGCACTTGCAGAAAGAAAGCGAATAACGTGGAAAGCATTAGTAAAGTCGCCAGCGGGTTGATCGTTGGGGGAAGCTCAGTCCTCAACGCGGTGAATATTCTCACAGCGATCGTTTCTGTATATGGCATGACCCAGAACTGGCTCGCCGTATAATCATCCAACGACAGGGCAAAAGCGAGGAGCATGCCTGATAGTATTGCCGGGAGAATAAGAGGTAAGGTAACCTCTCTGAATGTCTGGATCGGATTTGCGCCCAGGTTCATTGAGGCTTCCTCAAGCGATTTGTCGAGTCCGTAGACGCGCGCATGTACCATCAGTATGACATAGGGCAGAGTGAAGAGCGCGTGCCCGAGAATCATGAAAAGGTACGAGAATCGTGACAGCGACAACCCTAAAGATATGAAGAAAGTGAGTAAGCTCGCGCCCAGGATGATCTCGGGAACCACCATCGGCGCTATGACGAAGGATGAGAGCAGGCCACGTCCTCGAAATTTGTATCTGACCATTCCAATTGAGGTCACGGTTCCAAGCAAACCGGAAATGAGGATTGCCGACAGACCAATGAATAAGCTATTGTAGATGGCCGCAACCATTCTGGGGTCTTGCGTGAGTGCAATATACCATTTGATCGTAAGACCAGGAGGAGGAAACGTTGCTATCACATCCGGCGAAAACGACATCAAAATGACGAACACGGCGGGCGTGAGGATGAAACCGTAGACCACCACAGTAAGAATTTGCAGCGACCTGCCCGAGATTCTTGAAATGAGTCGAGACAATAAAGCGGGCAAAGTCAACCCATCGCCTCAAGGAGTTTGTCTAATCCCACAACTTTGTTGTAGACGTACACGATTGCTAGGGTCACTAAGGTTAGGATGACGCTTAACGCCGTTCCCAAGGGAAAGTCGCGCATTGTAAGGAAGAGGACTGAGATTAGGTTAGCAATCATCGCCTGCTGTGGGCCCCCTAAGATTGCTGGCGTCACATACATTCCGAAGGAAGAGATGAAGGTGAGCAGGACTCCCGACGCTATGCCTGGAACGCTAAGTGGAAACGTGACTTGGCGGAAGGTAGAGATATCGTCAGCACCGAGGTTCTTTGACATATCTATGATGTTGTTATCGATCTTCTCGATCGAGGAGTATATTGGCAGTATCATGAAGGGTAATGTCCAATTTACGGTTCCGATTATGACTGCCGTTTCTGTGAAAAGGAATCTCATGGGTTCATTGACGACGCCGAGGGCTAACAGAACGTAGTTTACGATTCCCCTCGCGCCCAATACGTAATACCAAGAGTAGGCCCTTACCAGGAAACTTATGAAGAGTGGGAAGAGAAGCAAGACCACTATTGTCTCACGACGGATAGACGTGAGTTTTGCTAGGTAGTATGCGACTGGATAGCCGAGTAATAAGGACAAAAATGATACTTCGACCGCGACGCCTAGTGATCTCAAGATGATGTCTAGATACAAAGGTGTTGTAAGTATGTGCTCATAACCCGAGCCTTGAAGGCTGTAAACAGCAGTGATTAGTATCGGGATGAAGAAGAATACGAAGACGTAGCCCGCTCCTGACCCTACTAACAATACTGCGCCAAGCCTTGCTGATATCCGAGGAATCCGAATTCGCGCAGCCTTTGACTTGAATGAGGTCTGAAGTTTGTTCTCCCTAGGACCTTGATTTTCGCTCATCTCAGGCTGACCTCCCAAGTTCAAGGTTTTCGAATCAGACCGACGTTCTCAGGCTCGACCCTCACCCAGGCAGTCGAACCTTTTACAATTGACCGTGTTCTTCGAATATTGGGCTCGGTGGCAATCAGCATCACTTTTGGACTAACAGCTACACGATACAAGTAGTTTGTGCCCAAAAACATCACGTGGTCGACTAATCCGCTGAGAACATTGCCTCCATCAGGCGGCTTGGCAGGCAGGACTTCGATTCGCTCGTAGCGAATGAAAGCTGTCACGCTATCGCCCACTCCGTATGCGTCCTGCTTGGGAACTGTAAGTACAGGGCCATCGTCGACGGAAACTTTCATCATGTTCTCACCGATCTCGGCAATCTTACCGTTCATGAAATTCGATTGGCCTATGAAGCTCGCGACGAACTCTGATTTAGGATCCTCATAGAGCTGGTATGGTTCGCCCTGCTCGATAATGGATCCCTTTTGCATCACTACAGTTCGATCCGAGAGAGTCATCGATTCCTCTTGGTCGTGCGTTACGAAGATTGTGGTGATCCCGATTCGCTGCTGAATCTGCTTTAGTTCTATTCGCATTTGAGCACGAAGCTTTGCATCGAGATTACTGAGCGGCTCGTCCAAGAGTAAAACGTCGGGTTCGATGACAAGAGCCCGTGCCAATGCGACACGTTGCTGCTGACCGCCACTCAGCTGTTTAGGATATCTTTCTTCCAGTCCCGGAAGCTGGACGAGGTCCAGGACTCGCTTGACCCTGTCCTTAATCTCGTTCTTCGGAAAATGCCTATACTTCAACCCGAAAGCTACGTTGTCGTATACTCTCTTGTGAGGAAAAAGTGCGTAGTTCTGAAAGACCATTCCCGTGTTCCTTAGATATGAGGGGACATTGTTGACAAGCTCATCCCTAATGAAAACCGAACCGCGCGTCGGTCGCTCAAAGCCTGCTATAATTCGTAGAGTTGTTGTCTTTCCACAACCGCTCGGCCCCAATAGGGAAAGGAACTCGCCTTTCTTTACGTCGAGGCTAACTCCATTAACAGCCGTCATTTCACCGAAAACTTTTGTGACATCCTCTAATCGGACGAATGACAATTCAATCCCCTTAAGGATGAAGATGGTTTAGCCCGGTCAGTGCAGATTGGCACAGGAGCTGATAGCTTTCTCGCTCTTCTAAAGGCTAGCGTTGGTTTGCAGTGCCGATTTTCGGCAAGCAAAACTTGACCAGCAGACGTGAAGCTCTTCTCCCTAATTTGCGGCCTGGCAATACTTTCGTAACAGTATTGTCGCAAGAATAAAATACTCCGATGATTTTCGCTCATCAGGCAAGGTCTTTGGATTCTAGTGTGCTCAGAGGCAAGAGAGACCACTCCATAGCACTATTGAAACAGATGATTGCCATACCCAGCTCCAACCCCCATGTATCAGACAAAAACGAGAAAGAGATCGCGCGGTTCCTCAAAAAGGAGCTCGAAGGCGCGGGCTTTCAAGTCCAGCTTCAACAGATTACAAGCGCGTATCCGCATGCCGGGCTGCCGGAAAACAGAACCTTCACTCGTCCAAACGTCATAGCACGAATCGGAAGGAAGGATGGAACCAAACTCATTCTAAATGGGCACATCGACACGGTTTCAGGAACCAACATGAAGAAACCATTCGAACCACGTGTTGTGGGCGATAGGTTGTATGGAAGAGGCAGCTCCGACATGAAGGGCGGGGTCGCGGCGATCGTGGCGGCCGCTGAAGCAATTCACGAGTCATCTTGCAACCTGAATGGCGAACTTGTACTTTCACTAGTAGTGGACGAAGAAACACTAGGAGAAGGAACCAAGGAATTTTTGAAAAGAGAATCTGGTGACTTCGCCATAGTCGCCGAACCCACGGAAAATACACTTGGGATAGCCCAGGCAGGCTATATCGACTTCGACATATCCTGCAGAGGGGAATCAAGACATGGCCAAACTGCACTACCTCACCTTTGGCCCAGCGCTTTCCTGCAAGCGACAAACATCTGCAACCGCATAATGGAAGACAAGGTTCTCATCAGGAAGCAGAGGCAGATGGGCGTGGAAATGAGCACAACTTTCAATGTGTCGCCGGTTCAGCCTGCTGTGCGCTCATCATTCGCTTGGATGACAATAGAAGATTATGCGGTCAACTGCCTTCTGGGGCTAGTCCCGGGGCAGACTGTCGAAAGTTCTGAAAGGTTGGCTAGGGCAGCGATGAATCGCATCAAACGCCATGTGACTAACGCTAATAGGCAGGGTCAGAAAACTGGGGTTACAAAGGCGCATTGGAACATCGGATTCGTACAAGCAGGAAATCCATATGTTAGAAGCTTCGAGAATGCCATGCAGAAGGTTCTCGATCATAATCAGCGAAGCTACGTGCTCAGTTTCTGTGACGCAACTCACTTCTACCGTGCCAATATCCCGACAATATTATTCGGCCCTGGAAAAATGGAACTCGGACACAGCACCGACGAATGCACAAGCATACATCAGGTGAGGGATGCCACAAGCGTTCTCGCACACGCGATCGAGCAGATTCTCACGTAGGACTGTCAGACATTAACCTAGCAGCGGACGGGGAGCGGGCTCCGCGCGGGTACGGCTTTGAGTAGGCTACGTTTTGGTGTTCTTTGCGGCAAAGTCATTGTAGAGGTTGCGCAGTTCCTTTGCTGCGGCCTCGCCTTCCGATATGCTGAAACGTTTGCGCTCGTAGTGCAACATCTCTTTCATGATTTTGTGCGCCTTGTCGGTGAGTACGACCGACCCGTCGTCCTCTATCCGTTCAATTCCATCATATTTCTGGGCTTCTTCATTGATGTGAATAGCTTCTTTGAGTGTTAGTCCCGCTGGAATCACGACTTCGGCTCCTTTTGCGCTCAAACGTACAGGATAACCGCCCGGTAGTCCCTGTGGCCCCGGAGCATGAGTCAGTTCGTTAGTATCGTTGGCAATTGCGAGTATGTTCTTGACGGCGGAAGATGCCACCTGAGAGTCGCTTCCAGTTAGTGGAGGTGTGGGGATCGGGGTGAGTAGCATTCGCTCGCCATTTACTTCCTCGGTCACGTCTCGGTCTCCGACAAGGATTCGGAGAAAGTATGGAGCGCCTCCAGTAGTACCGAACTCTTCTACTCTGACGTCGTGGTAGTGGTACCCCAGCATGAAGACAGTGACATTGTTCATCGGAACACCCAACTTGTCGCTTACCCCTTTCTTTATCCGAGGCACCAATAGATCGAAGTTGCCGATGCCCACCGTGGGGGCCAAACCGACTTTGGACAGTATGCAGTTTACGGCGTCGGGGAACGAGCAGCTCACAACATGCGCCTTTACGCCCGACTTTCGAACAGCCTGCATCAATTTGTGCGTGAGAGTGAGGTGCATCGGAGTCCACGGCCCCAAGCCCGCGTCCAGAAGCTTGAGGTACGCATCCTCAGGGAGTTGAGTGCCGATGACCCACCAAGATTGCAGCGTGCTCGCATTCACAACAACATCAGGCTGTTCATTCTGCAGAATCGTGCTTGTCCCATCAATATCGTTCAAATCTATCTTCGAGAACTTCATGCGCGGATAGAAGCCCATGTTCGCGGCTCCGAGCATAACATTGTTAGTCTTTTGGAGTCCGCGCTGCTCATCATAATCTGCTGCGATTATCTCAGTTGGGCCGCGGGACCTGGCGAGAAACTCGAGAATATGGCCTCCAAGACTGCCGAGGCCGATAACGAGAATTTTGCTCATGCTCAATCCTCATGGGACGAGGACGAACTCGACCATTAAGAGTTCCTCGCGAAATCCTATGTTGGGAATTTGGGAGACCTAATCACGCGACGGGCTCATGATTTCAAACGGCTTAAGATTTCTCGGGCACTTTGGACGATATATTCGATATCACCGAACTTGGGGACTTGGCTGCTATTCCCTCCGGAAAAATGAGCGAACTTCTACGCCACAAGGCAGAAGAAGCCTTCGCAGACGCACTCGGAGAATCGCTGCAAAAGCATCATCTGCGAATCAGAAGAGTTTGAGGAAAGAGGCGGAAGAAATCGTTGACCGGGTTTGGGCTAGGAAAGCAGAAGTAATCGTACGCTATTGTTTGGGTGGGTAGTTCGAGTTGCGTCCCCGTGTGCGCGAATGTGGGATAAATATCGGGAACATGGAGCTTGGGCAGCAAAATTCCATAACGGACGTTGAGGGTGTTCGCGTGGGGAGCGTTACTCTAATTCAAGGCGAGGGGAAGCTCACGCCCGGTCTTGGGCCAGTCAGAACAGGTGTGACCGTGATTTTGCCTCACACTAAAAGTGTGTTCGAGGAGAAGGTTAGATCAGCAGTTCACGCTCAGAATGGGGCTGGTGAACTCACGGGGGCCCTTCAAGTGATGGAGTGGGGCATTCTCGAGACGCCCATCGCGCTCACCAATTCATTGAACGTGGGACTAGTGCACGACGGCATGGTTGAGTACATGCTGAAGGAGAACCCGGAGATTGGGAATCAAGCTGACGTGATCTTGCCTGTAGTCGGTGAATGCGATGACAGTTACCTCAACGACATTCAAGGCAGACATGTGAAACAGGGGCATGTGTTGGAAGCCTTCCGAGCTACCAGCAGGACAGTGACGGAGGGTTCGGTGGGCGGCGGCACGGGGATGACCGCGCTGGGTTTCAAGGCGGGCATCGGCACAGCGTCCCGGCGAATCGATGGTAAGCTGGGAGACTACACACTTGGAGTTCTGGTGAACGCAAACTTTAGTGGGAATTTGCACGTGGACGGAGTCCCAGTTGGCCGACAATTCAGAAACCCGAAGCGTAACCGCAACGGTGACAGATCGATAATAACCGTTATCGCAACCAACGCCCCGCTTACTGCGCCTCAGTTGCGCCAAATTGCCGCACGTGTTCCTCTCGCCCTTGGTAGAGTCGGGTCAGTTTCGGCCAACTCAAGTGGTGATATTTCCATAGCCTTCTCCACAGCCGAAAAGATTGGGCGCTCACTCACGCCAATTTCAGGTACTCATGAAGCTGTGCCTGTTGACACTTTGGATGAGCTGTTCGGTGCGGCGGTTGAGGCCACGGAGGAAGCAATCCTTAACTCGATTTTTGCGAGCGAGACCATGAAAGGACGCGATGATAACGTTTCGCATGGGTTGCCTATTGACGAAGTGCTTGAGGTCTTGAGGAAAAAGGGGAGACTCTGACAGGTTTATTCCGTGCGGTACTCACATCTCTATGCACATCACTTTGAGAGGAGTATTCAGAGCTTATCCGTGGCGGAATGAGGTAGTGGCAGGAACCGGGTCAACCATCCCAAAGCGTAATCGTACAGGCGAATCTGATTCGAGATCTTCCGGGGCCAGTGTCCTTCGTCAGGGAATTCGAGATAATCCACAGTCTTCCCCATCATCCGCATCTTTTCCACAATCTCTCGGGCTTCTGTGACTGGGCATCGAGGGTCGTGAGCTCCTCCGGTGAAGCAGACCGGGGCCCGGATCCTGTCGAGGTAGAAGATGGGTGAATACTTCCGGAGGAGTTCCTCTTCTTTCTCTGGGGGCCCCATCTTGTTCCAGTCGTAGATCTGAAGGTTCCCACGCTCGTTCTTCGTTGCGGTGAACCAGTTGAAGTAACCCACGATACTCACGCCGACGGCCCAAAGGTCTGGGGCCTGCTCGAGGCAGTGTGCAACACAGTATCCGCCATAGCTTATACCGATGATGCCCAAACGGTTCGGAGCGCATTGTCCCTTAGCGATGAGCCAATGGCCACCGGCTATGATATCTCTAATGTCTCCTCCTCCGAGGTCGTGATCACTAATTCTTCGCCATGCTCGGCCGTATCCCGTACCCCCGCGGTAGTTAGGGGCGAGTACTGCAAAGCCCTGAGCCACCATGAGCTGATAACCAGCGTCCCACTCGTTGAGGACCTGATCCTCGGGACCGCCATGAGGGTCTACAACGGCCGCGTGACGTTCGCGCCCAGCTGGCGGAACAAAGAGCCAGGCTGGGATCTTGCGGTCATCAAAGGATCGGTACCACACGAGTTTTGGTACGACGAGTTCATTACGCGGGAGCTTCACCGGGGTACCAACAATACGCGAGGCCAGGTTCCTCCGCGAGCACACAATTTCGTGGGGCTTCACGAACGTAGAGTGCGTGTAGAAGATATCGCGTGAGTTCGGATGCCACACGGGGCGTGAAGCAGCGCCCTCGGAGGCTGAAACTCTTCGAACTCCAGTTCGAGTAGGCGCGGTCGTTCGCAGCTCGACGTTTCCATGGTGGTTCTCTAAGTATGCGATGCGGGCGCCGTCGGGGGACCAAAGGGGCACGGTTTTGTCCCAGTGATTCTCGACGGCCCAGCGAATGTTGTGTGTATCAAGGTTGAGGATCCCGATGTCCAGATGGTCATGAACGTTGGAGACAAAGGCAAGTTCCCTGCCGTCCGGAGACCATGGCCTTGGCCGTGCCATCGCCCCCGCAATGAAGTTCTCCGAGTTCGGCATGCCCACAAGTCTCTCCATGTTTCCATCCAGATCAACTAAACCCACCCAGTCACCGATTCCGAAGCCCGCGCTGAACGCGATAGACTTGCCGTCGGGTCGCCATGCGATTTCATTGACGATGTCATCGACTCGTGTCAGTTGCTTGGTTTCGCCGCCCTCAGCGTCCGTAACGAAGATGTTCTCCCGGTCATGGTCCCGATTTGAGATGAATGCGATCTTCGTGCCGTCCGGTGACCAACTGGGAAACGCACTGTCTGCTGGCGTATCCGTGAGTTTCCGAGTTATGTCGCCTCTCGTATGAACGATG
The DNA here is from genome assembly GCA_049513715.1 of Bathyarchaeia archaeon. Classification (GTDB taxonomy): domain Archaea; phylum Thermoproteota; class Bathyarchaeia; order 40CM-2-53-6; family 40CM-2-53-6; genus FEN-987. The sequence continues at coordinate 25,697 of JBEKVV010000004.1, forward strand.
AAGATGTTAGAATTCTCGTCCCCCTCGAAATCTGATTGGTACGCGATCCACTGCCCGTCTGGGGAGAATTCTGGGTTAAGCGCTGATTGTGCGGATTCGACTAGAGCTTTCTCGCGCTTCGTTTTCAGTTCTCGAAGGTAGACCGCCCACTGCTCCCCCTTGTTTGCGGAGTACGCCAGTAGACGGCCGTCCGGGGAGATGTCGAAGCTGCCAAGTTCCCAGATCTTGCGAAGAAACTTTCGAGGGGTGAAGGTTACCTTGCGAGTCATGGTCACACCTCAGGGGAAAGGTTCCTGCCAGAAGTGGCAGGCGACCCAGCGCTCGCCTCCAATGCTTCGCAGTTCGGGTTCCTCTATCTTGCATTTTTCCTTCCCGATGGGGCATCGTGGGTGGAATCTGCAGCCCTTCGGTACATCAATGGGGTCGGGGACTTCCCCGTGAAGTATGACTCTCTTGTGCCTGAACTTGGGGTCAGGGACCGGAACCACGGAGACGAGTGCTCTAGTGTAAGGATGTTTAGGGTCTCTGATCAAGTCGAAGGAGCTTGCTCTCTCAACGATCTTACCTGAATACATCACGGCGATAGTGTCACCCATAACCCACGCTAACGAGAAGTCGTGTGTGATGAAAAGGAAGCTCGCGTCTTCTCTCTTCTTAATGTCTAGCATTATCCTGAGGATATCTGCGCGCATCGAAACGTCCACCATAGACACCGGCTCGTCAGCGATGAGGAAGATAGGGTCCAGGACCATAGAGGATGCGATTCCGACCCTTTGCCTCTGCCCCCCGCTCAGTTCATGAGGGTACCGGTGAAGGAACGTCTCCGGAGGAATCAGGCCCACATTGGAAAGCGCCGTAAGAATCTTCTTCATTTTTTCTTCGCGGCTTCCGCCAACTCTATTCACATCGAGCGGTTCTGAAAGCTGGTCCAGAACGCTATGCTTTGGATCCAGTGACTCGTAGGGATCTTGGAAGATAAGCTGTATTTTGGGTCGGATTCTACGAATCTGCCTTGGACCAGCGGAGCACAACTCAATGGTTTCGCCGTCATCGCGGAAGTTGATTGTCCCGCTAGTAGCCTCTACGAGTTTTAGAATGCATCTGGCGGTTGTTGTCTTGCCGCATCCGCTTTCCCCAACGAGGCAGAAGACTTCTCCGCGGCGAACGTCGAAACTGATTCCGTCCACAGCGTGTATGAATTTCTCCTCGCTTTTGGCGAGGCTGGTGAGTATGCCGGTTCTAACCGGGAACCATACTTTCAGGTCTCTGACTTCTAGGACATTCTGCAAGGTTTCATCGCTTCCAACATGCGACATAGCGGTTGCCATCGACAGTCTTGCCTGGGGGGTCGACCTCACATTCTTTGCTCGCCAAGGGGCAGCGAGGTGCGAATCTGCAGCCGGGAGGTGGGTGAAGTAGGTCGGGTGGGGAACCAGGTATAGAAACGGGAAGTTCTCTCGAGGCGTGAATGTTAGGAAAACCCTTGAGGAGCCCAGAGGTGTATGGATGAAGTGGGTTCTCGAACATTGTTACGACGTCAGCGTGCTCCACGAGTTTGCCTGCGTACATTATTGCAACTTTCTCGCAGGTTTCCGCGATAACAGATAGATCATGCGTGATGAGAATTGTCGACAACGACATCTCTTTCTGGATATCCTTAACGAGTTGCTGAATTTGCATCTTCGTCATGACATCTAGTGCTGTCGTTGGTTCATCGAGTATTACAAGTCTGGGTTCGCATGCTAGTGCCATAGCAATCATTACGCGCTGCCTCATGCCTCCGCTGAACTCGTGGGGATAGTCTCTCGCTCTTGACTTATCGATGCCAACTAGCTCCACTAGTCTTTCCGCTCTTCGTGTGGCCTCGTCCTTCGCTATCTTCTCGTGGAGAAGGATGGGCTCTGCGATTTGCTCAACGATTCTCTTGACGGGATTGAGGGCGTTCATCGCGCCTTGAAAGACTATTGAGATCTTCTTCCATCTGGTCCTCCTCAGTCGTCTGTCAGACATCTTGACAATGTCTTGGCCGTCATACAGGATCTCACCTCCAAGGATGCTTGCATTCGGTGGTAGAAGTCGCATTAATGAAAGGGCGACTGTTGTCTTGCCGCATCCTGATTCTCCCGCGAGTCCTAATGATTCACCTACGTCCACGTGGAAGCTAACATCGTCGACGGCCTTGACGTAATCGCCGTCCGCTCGGTAGAAGGTCTTCAATGCGTTGACTTGGAGTAACGCTGTCAAGCTTTTCGTTCCCTTAATCTGGGGTTGGATATTTCTTCGATCGAGTAGCCTATCAGCGTGAAGCCCATTACGAGGAGTATGATCGCCACGCCTGGAGATATGACCCACCACCAGGCGTCTCGATAGACTGCGTTATTTGACAACGCTAAATGGAGTATCATTCCCCAACTGACCGTTGTGGGGTCTCCGAGCCCCAGGAAATCCAGTGTCACTTCTGACAGGACTGCGCCTGCTACTGTGAGGACCGCGTTTGCGAAGACAAGCGGAAAGACGTTCGGCAGAATGTGCCTTGTTAGGATTCGGAGGTCTCCTGCTCCTGCTGTGCGAGCTCGGTCAATGAACTGGCGTTCTCTCACAGTTAGAACCTGGGACCTGATCACCCTCGCCGTTCCACTCCAGCCCGTGATGCCAATAACGAAAATCACAACCCAGAGAACAGGAATCGGGATTTCCATGGCTTCGACGACTGCGACCAGTACTATGATGAGCGGAAGGTAAGGAATCACCAGGAAGAAGTCTATGACTCTTTCAAGGAATTCTCCAAATCTTTTGCCGTAGTATCCTCCGAACAGCCCAATCAGGGTTCCGACAACTGCAGATATCAGCGTTGCAAACACGCCCACAAGAAGGGAAACTCTGGTGCCGTATACCATCTGACTGAATATATCGTGCCCAAACCAGTCTGTTCCAAGCCAGTTCAGACTATTCGGAGGTAGCCACGTTCTGCGGGCATCAATCTTGGTGGGGTCGAATGGCGAAAGATAGCTGGCGAAGGCTGCGATGGCGAAGAAGAATAGGACGAGGGCGAGACCGAGAACTCCTTTCCTTACGCGTGAGTAAATATTCCAGAACCCAGAAACAGTACGCCATATAGGAGTCACTGCCGGCTTCATTGTAGCTTCACTCTTGGATCGATGTAGGTGTAGATGATGTCCGCAGCGAAGTTCGCGATTACGACTAGCACGGCGTCTATGAAGAAGAGGCCTTGTAGGAGGGCGTAGTCTCTGAACTGCAATGCCTGCCAAGTCAGCATCCCAATGCCGGGATAGGAGAAAATTATCTCAGTTTGCAGAGCGCCGCCGATGACGAAACTCAAAGCCAACGCGATGGTTGTGATCGAAGGTAACAGTGCGTTGGGGATGACGTGACGCTTCAGAACTTGGTCTTCCGTGAGGCCCTTTGCTCTCGCCGTGAGGACGAAGTCTTCGGTCATTACATCGATGAGCGAGTTTCTCATGATCAGCAGGTATTCTGCGTAGCTGACGAGCGTTAGGGTAATCACAGGCAGGACAAGGTGCATTCCCATATCTGCAATCTGTTGAAGGAGGCTTGCGTGAATCAGTTCGATTGTTCTTACACCAGTGACAGGAAAGATCCCGAGCCAGACAGAGAAGGTCATGATTAGAACGATACCGATCCAGAATGTTGGCATCGACCAGAATACGAGACCGAAGCTGGTTGAGATCAGATCGATTGGCTTCCCTCTCTTCCAGCCGGCAATCGCTCCCGTGTAGAAGCCGAGGAGGATCGAAATGGCTTCTGAGATCCCTACCAAGACGAGTGTGTTGGGCAGCGAGGCTGCGATTACACTGGCGACTGGCGCCTTATAGTAGAACGAGTAACCGAAATTCAGTTGGAGTGTTTGAACGATGTATATGACCAACTGTGTAGCGATCGGTTTGTCGAGACCGTAGAATTCCCTCATGCTCAAAATGACTGACTTTTCGATTGCGCGGCCTCGGGGTAGTAAGAGCCTAGCTGGATCCCCGGGCATGACCCTGAACAGGAGGAAATTGAATATGATCACAACCAAGACGGTAACGAACGCATAGCCTGCCTTCTTCGCTAGGTAGACCGTTCTTGCTCTCACGGTGACTTGCCTCTTGCAGGACCTCTTGGTGAGAACGCACAAAGTGCGCGCGGTGTAAATGAAATTTCTGCACGATATGACGTAGATATATACAAAAAGTGCTGTAAATAGAGTAATCTAATCTTCTCAAGACTTGCAGCAGGCTTGACGGAACGTTGTTGACACATACTGCTGTAGTCTTACGGAAGGTTCCGGCTGTTCTCCTGGTCCTACTAGTTGCAGTTGGCCTCGTCGTGAACCCGCAAGTCTTGCCCTTCACCCGTGCCCAGCAGGAATCGACATTGCGGCTGGGTATCACAGAGTTTCCAGACACTTTCAACCCGCTGACGTACACTTTGAGCACCGCTGGTGACGTCTTCAGCATGGTCTATGATATGGGCATACAAATGGAAGGCCTCAACGGCGGTCCGGTTCCCGACTTGGCGGAGAATTGGCAGGTCTCACCCGACGGGTTGACTTGGACGTTTCATTTTGTGCATAACGCAACTTGGCATGACGGAGTTCCGTTCACATCAGCGGACTTCAAGTTTACACTCGACTATTGTACGGACTACCCGAACTTCAATGCGACCCTTCAATGCGGGTCAGTTATCAGCTACATGAGTACGGTCAACAGTACCGAGACCCCCGACCCATACACTGCCATCGTTCACATGCGTAGCCCTCTAGCGGACTTTGGCCAACCGTACTTCTGGATCCTACCCAAACACATCTGGGAGAATGTTCCAAAGGAAGATGCTGAAAAGACCTACAGGAATATGCCGCCGATAGGCACCGGCCCGTTCAAGTATGTGGATTCCAAGGTTAACGAGTATGTGAAACTCGACGCCAACAAGCAATGGTTCCGCGGCGCCCCTAAAATCGACCATATACTCTTCAAGTACTATGCGGATCCCGACACAATGGTTGAAGCACTCATCAGAGGTGAGGTGGACGTTATCGTTCCACCCCTAGGTTCCGTCGGGAAACTTGCAAACGAAAAGGGCATCAACATCCTCCAGTGGCCGAGTCGGTCAATCGAGGAGCTGGGCTTCAATACGTGGTCAGATCCTTCGTCAAAAGGAAACCCGGCCCTGAAGGACTACAGGTTCAGGCAAGCGTTGGGTCACGCCATCAACAAAACTGACATAGTCAACCTCGCATACCACGGGCTCGCGGTCCCGGCTGAATCCGTACTCCCGCCAAAGATGGTACTTTACCACTGGGATCCAACGCCGGAAGAGACAATGAAATTCAATCTTGCAGAGGCTAATCAAATGCTAGACGAGATTGGATACACGAAATGGGATGACAGCCACACCTACAGAATTGACCCAACGACGAATGCCCCCTTCATGCTGAATTGCTGGGTTCCGAACAACCTTATTGAATTGATTAGTGCTGGCGCTTTGATTGAAAACTGGTTCAAGCAGGTCGGCATAGGAGTGCATCTTCGAGTCGTCGACTCAGCTCAAATGGTCGATACTAACTTGGCTGGGGAAATGGACATGTACTTGTGGGACTGGGGCTTCGATGCAGATCCGGACTTCGCCCTATCAGTGTTCACGACAGATCAAATTGGGGGTTGGAGTGACTGCTTCTACAGCAACGCAACCTATGACGCGCTTTACCAGAAGCAGCACACTGCCGTTGACGCGACAGACAGGAAGAACACAATCACTGAAATGCAGAAGTTTCTCTACAATCAGGCCCCATACGTGGTGCTCGTCTACACTTTGAATGTCGAAGCATATCGAACAGACATATTCACGGGATGGATGGATCCGACCAAGTCTCCCGGTTGGGACATATACTGGTGGTGGTGGATTGACCCAGCTCGGAATCCCGATCAGCTGACCCCGATAGCAAGCATGACCAATACGATGGCTACAAGCACGGTTACCACAACGGTTGGGCCCGGCACTGAGACGTACGTGGCTGCACTTGCGATCCTCGTCGCTGTAGTGGCTGCCGGGGCTGTGATTGCATTCAGGCGACGAAGAGCCGCCGAAAAGGAAAGAGAAGAGGACAAGGAGACATAGTCTCCGCAATCAACCAACCAACTACTCCGAACACTTCATTGCGCCTTCCCTTTTGTTCTTCGACGATTGCGACGTGACGGCAAGTGGTTAGAATCAGCTTGGACACAGCAGGGATGCGTGGGCTACTTGAAGGAGTACCTCACCTCGAACGGTTCAAACAGGTCGATGAACTTGAGGAGGCATCACGCGAACTTGCTAAGACTCATACCGACACAGTTGAGTGGAGAACGATCGGTCAATCTTCCGAAGGCAGACCGGTCACCGCGCTGATCATTGGTGAGGGTGATCAGTCAGTTTTCCTGTATGGCTTCACTCATCCCAACGAACCTATTGGATCGCTGACAGTTGAGTATCTGGCATCAAGGCTCGCCTCCAGTGCCGAGCTGAGGAAGCGACTCCCATACAGGTTCATACTGGCAAAGGCCATAGATGTTGATGGCGCCAAGTTGAATGAAGGTTGGTTTCGTGGGCCTTTCGACCTGCTGACTTACGCTGAGAATTATTATCGTCCTCCACCGAACGAGCAGGCCGAATGGACGTTTCCAATCGACTACAAGACACTACATTGGAGCACGCCGATTCCGGAGACACAGGCTATCAAGAACGTTGTAGACGAGTTCAAACCGGCGTTCACGTGCATACTCCATAACGCCGACTTCTGTGGGATCTACTACTACCTCAGCCACCCGCTTCCTGCAGCCTACGCGGAACTAAAACGCATTCCCAGCTTCGAAGGGCTCCCTCTGCATCGAGGCGAGCCGCCTGACGAACTCTACCTCAAAACCTTTGACGAAGGCATATACCACGATTACGGCACAAGCGACGAGTACGAATTCCTATCCTCAACACTCAAAGCCGACCCGGCAACAAGAATCAACTATGGAACCGATTGCTACGAATACATCCGGAACCTCTATGACGGCTTTTGTTTCACGTGCGAACTCCCCCACTTCTACGACGAAAGAATCCAAGACACAACTCCCACTCAGGAAAAAAGAAGGGACCTACTTCTGGGGAGTCTCGAAATCGAAGCCGACACGCAGAGGTTCATTCAACGTATCGTGGATGAATCTCGTAAACTCGTCAATATGAACTCGAGAATCTCTCGCGCAGTCCAATACTTCCTTGACCGTTGGACCAACCTTCAGCAAGCCACACATGCATTTTCAGAGGACGGTGCCTTTGATCGACCAGCAACGATCGCGGAGAAATTCGACCTCACTGTCCTTAAGAGATTCTCGCAAATGCCGATACTTGGAATGGTGGAGAGGTTTCTCAATGAGGCCGAGGCTAGAACAGGACACCGGAAACTACGACCGTTGCGGAACGAGGTGCATTCACGCCTACTCGAGCTCAACAACGTCATTAAGCAAGAATCCAACCCGCACCCAATTCCCCCGCGCACACTTGTGCGAATTCAGCTTCAAAGCGCGTTAACTTGTCTGAGGCACTTTGATTCTCAGGAATGAAGGCTGAGGGGAAAATCACGATCAGCTGGTACGGACGACTGAATTTGAACCGCCCAAGGGCGGCTTGAGACAACGCCAAGAGATTAGGCCCGGAACGAACAACACTTACTGATTCCTCGCTGCGAGCACCAAGAACATCGTTACTGTTCTAAGTAGCCGCAAAATCCCCCCTTAGACCACCTTACTTGGGAAATGTCGAAAAATACTACGCGAGTAATATGCTCAACATTCTTACACTAATTATACTACATGCCAAGAATCTTTCTCCGAGTGACCATATTCTTGGATACGATACAGCAAAGTCCGGCATGGTTTTGATATTGACCCACGAATTTCAAATTGCGCCCGAAATGTACCTGAAAACGATTTACAACCTCGAAACGAGAACGGAAGCAGCCCGCACAGGAGACATAGCCAACATCCTCAAGATCACACCTGGCAGCGTAACGAATACGCTGGAAGTGCTTGAGTCTAAGGGGTTGGTGGAACGTGAGCCTTACAAAGGCGTCAAGCTGACCGCGCAAGGAAAGAAACTGGCTCTCTCAGTTTTCAGACGGCATAGGCTTGCTGAAAGGCTTCTGGCCGACGTCTTGAGCCTCGACTGGGCCGAGTCGCATGAGGAAGCGTGCAAGCTAGAGCACGCTATTAGCGACCGGTTGGCCTCCTCGATTGAGAAGGCACTGAAATACCCGAATACATGTCCGCACGGAAACCCAATTCCAACAGAGAACGGCTCGATGAATGTGCTAGATGGGCAGGCTCTGTCGGAGCTTGGAAGCGGGCAAGTGGCGACTGTAAGCAGGATCCCAGACGAGAATACTGAGTTCCTCCGCTACTTGGCAACCTTAGGGATGTACCCTGGCGTTAAGATTGAAGTTGAGGAGAAGGCGCCGTTCAAGGGTCCGATGCTCGTGAAGGTAGGATCAAGCTCGTACCCGCTCAGTCTCGAAGTGGCCTCAGGAATCTACGTGAAGAAATAGGATCTAGAACCGCCACCGGCCCATCGCAGCCAGTCCCCTTAAGACTCGAAGACCGTTCAGCTTCTTACAAGCGAAGAGCTTGGGTTGTCGCAAAGATAACGAGTATTCCAAGCACGGTGGCGAACAATAGTTTCAGCGAGTTTTCATGGCGGTGGGCTTCCGGGAGTAAGTCGGTTGCCCCGAGGTAGATGAATTCACCCGCGAAGAAGGCCAAAACAACGCCTATTATCCACAATGGAATCGCGGCTAGGAGTGTCACTGCAGCTCCTAGCAGCGGTGTGACTGAATCCAAAACAAGCCAGCTGAACGCGGTCCGTTGAGTGCTGCCTGACCGGAGCATCACGGTGACAGTGTTCAGGCCATCAGAGAAGTCATGGAAGACAACAGCGAAGGCAACGACCAGGCCCAGCTCAAGCCCAACATAGAACGCGGTGCCAATCGCGACGCCGTCCAGGAAACTGTGCAAGGACAGGCCAGATGCTTTGATGATGCCGCTAAATTGAGGTGCGTGCTCAAGTCTACCCTCCTTTTGCGTGTGGAGGCAAAGTATGCACTGGTCCAGCGTGTGGAACACCAAGAACGCCACCACAACCACCGACATCAGAAGGCTGACACCGATTCCTGTGTTCATGGAAATTGAGATCGACTCGGGAAGGAGGTCGAAGAACGAGATTCCAATCAGCGCTCCAGCAGCGAAAGCAAACACCATGTTGATGTTAACTGCACTTCTGCGTAGGGTGAATATGCCGCCAATCATGGTCGAGAAGAAAGTGATTGCCACAAACAGGAAACCGTACGACAGCGGCAACACAGATCCAATCCGGACGCGAAGAAAGGATCAACCTTGCTTTAACGTTTAACTTGACCCTGCACTCCACCCAAAGCGAGTGTCGAGATTCCACTAAAGATTCGAAGCCCAACTAATGCCCCTAAGACACTCGCAAACAGAACCATCAAGGAGAAAACTTGAGGCTGAATTGACCAAGGAAACAGATACAATGTGAACGGGAAATAGGTCCAATAGAACAGAACACCTGGTACAATTGATGACACGGCGAGCGAGAGTGTGCGCTTCATTTTCCGATTCATAACAGCCACTAGGGCGTCAAAAATCGCCACGGGGACAATTCCCCATGGAACGTAGGCAGGCGCGCCGACATATGCCACGACGAAAAAGTATGTCACACCGTGGAAGATAACCGCGACAATTGTTGCAGAGCCAATGCGATGCAGCACTTGCTTCACCGGAACAAGCACTACCATGCTGACCAGCGACAGGAGAACAGCAACGATCCAAACGGAAGGACTGCCCCGGTAGGAACGTGCTAGGTAGATTAGTGCGCCAGCTGATGCGAGCCAGATCGATGCGAAAACCAACAGCATGCATACAACAACCATCCATCTTCTCATTGAGGAAACGACTAGAATGCTGCGTGTAATCATGCCATATTCGATGGCCAACCCAACAATCATGCCTAGGGAAATTGTGAGCATGCCCAATGTGAGGAGTGCGTGGGCGGGGGCGATTTTTGGTTCAGGTGGAAACAGGTGGTGAACTATTTCGTTCCAAACTCCAGCCACGATTTGCATCCCCGATCCGAGTGCCGCGAGCTTCAGTCCACTAACATTTGCAAAGTTGACTGGGCTCACTGAAGGAGCTGGTTGGGGCGGTCTAAAGCGAAGGCCACGCCAGACAGCGACAATCACTACTGCCACTCCAAAGTAGAGCGTTAGGTGGGCAGGGTTCCACCATGGGTCTACGCTTCCAAAAAGAAGGTGTGAGTATACATCCCACCATCCAGCTAAAACTTGAAGCGTGGCTCCCACGGATCCAAGCAAATAGCTGGTCTGTCTAGAAGCGTAAGCCAAGGTTGGCCCTTCTGTGATGTCAGAGGAGTCTGAAGTCTTCCTTAACGGTAGTTAGGACTACGTGGGTGTTGGTTCGGTCGACGAAGGGCATTGCGAGAAGGCTCTTCGTGAATTTACTCAGCTCTTCTCGGTTGTGGAATTTAGCGATCACCAAAGCATCTGTCATGCCAGTAACATCATAAACTGCACATGTGCTCGAGAGCTTGCCGATAGCTTGCTCCATCTCAATCAGTTTGCCTTTAGATACAGTGATTTCAGCCAGTACGGTGAGCTGGTAATCTAGCTTCTCATGGTCAAGAAGGGCCGAGTAACCCCTAATCAACCCGGCCTTCTCCATACGTCGAATCCGGGTCAGGGCCGTCCCGACCGAAATGCCCGCTTTTAGTGCGATAGCGCGATATGATTTCCTACAATCGCGAAGAAGCTCTGTCAGAATCTTCTTGTCGACTTCATCGATGCGCATTTGTTCAGGAATTGGCATGTTTCATCACCGAAACTATACAGATGTAGTGTAGCAACTGCATTGGCTGTACATGCGTTTATTGTTTTTCCCTTAAGCAATATATTTGTTCAGCGACAATGCGGCTTTTCCATAGTTCGATACAGTGGAGCGAACAAATCCTGGAGCAAACCAAGAGCATCGGTTCCGGTAACAGCGCGTTCGCCCTCCGCCCGAACAGTGGCTACCACCGTTTCAAGATTGAAACCCACGAGGCTCCGCCAAGGCGCAAACAGCCTCGCCCTTTCAACCCAAGAGTCAGCAAAATCGGGTTGGCAAGTGTGCTGATAAGCGAGGCGTTAAAGCTCCGCCTCAAGCTCACTCGGAAAGAATACCGAAAGATGCTGCTGAGTAGGCCGTGCATCTACGGCGTTTTCGGCAGTAAACTGGGAGGGTTTCACCCAATCAAAGACAAGTGCGTGGGGTGCATGAGATGCGTCCAGGAATATCCTGGCGTCTGCGTGGTTGACCGCAACCCCGAGTTCTTCAAGTTCGCAGACTCCTACTGGGTTCCAGACGATCCTTCAACATCCAACTCAACCCCAGTCTCAATAGTCGCCTACGAAGCTGAAACCGGCAAGATTCCAATCAAAGGCATGGGGTACAAAGGAGCCTTTGCAGGACGCGGATGGGATTCGATTTGGACCGATATGTCGGAGATAGTGAGGCCAACACGGGACGGAGTCTATGGAAGAGAGTACATCTCCACAACCGTTGATGTTGGGAGAAAGCCTAGGTTCCTAGAGTTCGCGGGCAAAGATGTTAAACAAGAATCTCGGGTCGTAGAAATATCGCTCCCAATAATCTTCGACTATTTGCCACCCAACCTCAACAACCAATCAATCATTGGTTCAATCGCTGGCGCAGCTCAGCGCACAGGCACGTTGTTTGTCGCAACCCCAGAACAGTCTGAAAGCCTCCCCGCGACCAACCTCAACAGTCTAGTCCCATTAGTGTCAGCCCAAAATCTGACACGACACGGATGTGGGTCGAACAACGCGGTCATGATTGAGTTGACCAACTACGATGCTGAGACGGTTGAGCAAATCAGGCGAATGAAACCCAAAACGCCCATTTCCGTTCGTCTACCCTTGAGTAGTGATGCCGGCCGAATCGCAACTGAACTGGTAAGAGCAGGTGTCGATGTAGTTCACCTCTGCGCGAACTACCACGGCGAAGGATGGGATGTGGGTTCTCCGATTTTCGCGAAGGATCTGATGCGTTCTGTTCACGGAAAGCTTGTTGAAGAATCGGTTAGAGATGAAGTCACGTTGATTCTGAGCGGCGGGGTAACACTCGCCGAACATATCCCGAAGGCCATTATGTGCGGGGCCGACCTTGTCGCCTTAGAGGCTACAACCCTCGTTGCTCTGCAAGCTCAGTTTCTTGGCGAATGCCCCTCACCAGAGCAAGGCCGAATCAAGCCTGACAAGTTCAGCCAGCGATGGGGAGAGCAACGGCTCGTCAACCTTCTGGCTTCCTGGCACGATCAACTGATCGAAATCCTGAGCGCCATGGGCATACGAGATGTCAGAAGACTGAGGGGGGACGTTGGCCGTGCAATGTTCAACGAAGATTTGGAAAGGGAGGCTTTTGCTGGGATTGATCGGAGAAAATGAACTGGTCATCAACAAACACCGAGAACGAATAAACCACGGCCTAGAAGTTCTCCCGACCCTGAAATTCGGGGTTCCAGGTGGCCTGGGAAATAAGCGGTGGACGTCTGAGCTGATTCTCGCAACCTACGAACAGGCCACGACGGGAAAACCACCTGTAGCTTTTGAGTACAAGGTAGGGAAATCTGGCGGAGGGTTTGATCGTTTAGACTTCAAGAAAACGGGCAACGGGCCTCCTGATGATGAAGAATCCTTTGACCTCTCAATCCAACTAAACCGTCGCCCCTCAGGCCCAAAGATTGACATTCCAATTCCAGTCTACGGCGCGGGAATGTCATTTGGTTCAGTTAGCCTCAACTTTATGTTGGCGCGTGCAATTGCCGCGAAACGACTGAACACATTCACTTGCACTGGCGAGGGTGGATATCCCCCTCAACTCCTAGACTACAAGGACCACGTCATAACCCAAGTGGCAACGGGGATGTTCGGCGTTCGCGAGGATACCATTCAAGCAGCAAGAATTGTCGAGTTCAAGTATGCACAAGGAGCCAAACCTGGCCTCGGGGGGCATCTGCTGGCTGACAAGGTCACGTCCGAAGTCGCGAGCATGAGGGAATCAGTACCCTTCACAGGATTATACTCCCCCTTCCCATTCCACAGCGTTTACTCAGTTGAGGACCACAGGAAACACGTTGACTGGATGCGTATAGTCAACCCACGTTGTCTTGTATCGGTCAAGGTCTCTACCCCAGTCGACGTTGATATGGTCGCCATTGGAAGCTACTATGCAAACGCGAACATCATCCACATTGACGGCGGCTACGGCGGAACGGGCGCGGCTCCTGAAATCGCGAAGAAGAACATCGCAATGCCCATTGAATACGCGATTCCCAAGGTTCACCAGTACCTCATGGCGGAAGGAGTCAGGGACGAAGTCACACTGATGGCGAGTGGCGGAATCCGAACCGCATACGACGTCACCAAAGCAATTGCCCTCGGGGCTGATGGCTGCGTCATAGGAACAGCCGAGTGCGTTGCGGTTGGTTGCACCCACTGCGGAAACTGCGAGCGTGGGCGAGGGTGCCAAGTCGGAATCACCACAACAGACCCAGAGCTGACTCAACTCATTGATCCGGAGTGGGGTGCACAGAGAATCATGAACCTTTACAATTCGTGGTGCCAGCAGTGGAAGACTATTCTCAAGAACCTAGGTCTGCGGTCTATCAGGGAACTGAGGGGTAGAACAGATCTCCTAGTCTACGGGTGAATGCAATGAGCTTCGTCCAGGAAATAACTCACTCTAGAGCGGCACTAGTTCGAGGGCTCACGATTGGCCCGAAGGTGGAGGCCGAGGGCGGGTGCGGAGTTATTGGCCTAGCATGCACCGCGGCAATCCCGGGCAGACACATACTCCAAGCCTTGGCACAGATGAAGAACCGCGGAAACGGAAAGGGTGGAGGAATCGCGGCCCTCGGACTTTCCGCGGCTCGCTTGGGTATCTCACAACAAGTGCTAGAGGAAGATTACCTCGTTCAAGTTGCATACTTGGACGTTTCCGCGCAGGCTGAAGTCGAGAGAGACTTCATTTCTCCATATCTCAGAGTTGATGCTGCAAATTGGGTTGAAACCGTAGCCGACTACAGAGAGATTCCAGGCTTAGAAGTGAAGCCACCTGCAGTGCGCCGGTACTTCTGTCGGGTGAAAGAAGAAGTGCTCGGGCAATTCATGAAACGAAGCGGCATCCTTGAAAGGCAAAGGGCCGAGGACGAGTTCATCTACCAGAACAGCTACGCGCTGAACAAGAAATTCTACGCGTCTCTCGGCGACAAGAAAGCTTTCGTCCTCTCGCATGGGAAAGACATGATGGTTCTCAAAATCGTTGGGTACGGAGACCAAGTGGTTCGGTACTACAAGCTGGAAGACTTTGAAGCACACGTTTGGATTGGCCACCACAGGTACCCAACAAAAGGCAGGGTATGGCATCCGGGAGGCGCCCACCCCTTCGTAGGATTACACGAGGCACTCGTCCACAACGGCGACTTCTCCAATTATCACTCGATCTCAGAATACTTGGCTCAAAGGAACATCTACCCGCTTTTCCTGACGGACACGGAGGTCGCTGTCTATCTGTTTGACCTCTGGAGGAGAGTATACGGGTACCCGATCGAGTACCTGATCGAAGCCATGGCTCCAACCACAGAACGGGACTTCTACATGCTCCCTGACGAGAAGAGGCGCATCTACCGAGAGATACAGGCGGCACACATTCACGGCTCCCCTGACGGCCCATGGTTCTTCATCGTGGGGCGAAGCGAAAGCGGGGGACGGCAGCTACAGCTCCTGGGTATCACTGACACATCTATGCTGCGCCCCCAGGTCTTTGCGATCCAAGAGGGCGAAGCCAAGATCGGTTTAATTGCATCAGAACGTCAGGCAATTGATGCTTGTTTGAAGAGCCTAGCATCAGAGGATGGTCGGTTCGCGGCCAAAGCTGACCTATACTGGAATGCACGCGGCGGAAGCTACACAGACGGCGGAGCGTTCATCTTCACCGTTGACCGCACCAAAGAGAAACCACAACTGACTTGCATTGACAAATTCGGACGAGAAGTCAACGCACCGGCGAAGGCTCCTGATGATCTGGTCCTGAAAGGAGTTCTCCAGCTCAACAGCAAGCGCCCGCCTGAGTCGCCGTTCTCTTTCGATTCGAGGGCCAAGACGATTGAGGAATTGTGCAGCGGACTCGTTGCTGCGTCTCAGAAGCGCCTGGACGAACGAAAATTATCGGTGGCCGCCATGGCATGGATCCTTGATCACCTCCATCTCATTCCGCACGGTAGAGCGGGAAGAATCCGAGAGAGAGTCGAGTCGTCCCTCTACGTGATCCTCAGAAGCTTTCCATCGGTTTCTAGCATGCATGAATCTGACTGGACGCTACTGGACTTTTCAACTAGTGGCCTGTTACGAGCGCCGTCCGAAAACGAGAGTACGTTATTGCTCGATGTATGCGATTTTCCCGCTGAAGGAGACCGATCCGCTGCGGCTTTGATTGTTGCCGCGTACCGGAGGGGTTGGAAGCGGGTATTGTCTTTCGATTGGCGAGGGCAGAGGTTCTGCGGCTCAGGGTTAGGCCCACAGAGCAATGGTTTCAGAATAGACGTCTTCGGGAACCCTGGGGATTACTTGGGTTCGGGGCTCGACGGAGCGGAAATCTACGTGCACACCTCAGCCCAAGATCAAGTCGCCCAGATAATGAAATCGGGAAAGCTAGTAATCTACGGTGATGTGGGGCAGACTTTCATGTATGCCGCAAAGGGCGGTGAGGTCTACGTTCTCGGAAACGCTGCGGGACGCCCACTCATCAACGCCGTGGGCCATCCGCGAGTGATCATAAACGGAACTTGCCTAGACTACTTGGCAGAGTCATTCATGGCAGGAGATCCACTTAACGGCGGAGGTTTCGTCATAGTCAACGGAATCAAACTCGGAGAAGATGGAAGAGTCCAAAGCCTCGACACTCCATATCCAGGAGGAAACCTCTTTTCCCTCGCATCTGGCGGCGCTATTTACATCAGGGATCCATCTGGCAGGGTCGGTTCGGATCAACTAAACGGGGGACAGTTGACTGCACTACAAGATTCAGACTGGAGAATTATCAGGCCATACCTTGAGGAAAACGAGAAGCTATTCGGAATCGAGATTGAGCAATTGCTGAGAATGGGCGAAACCATAGCTGCGCCTTCGCAAGTGTTTCGTAAGGTTGAGGCAGTTCCTTTGAGTGTCCTGGCCACGGTAAACGGCTAACGTCTTGAACGTTAGAATAAATTAGGGAAGAAAAAAGGAAGGAACCTGCACGGTTTTACTTTACAGGTGGTGCAATTACCATTTCTTTGCCACACTTGTCACAATGGGTCACGTTTCCTGGAACCTGGGCGCTGCAGCTTGGACATGTCTTCAGTCTGAGGCCGTTCGATTTGATGTATTGGTGCATCATCTTGGTTAGCTCAGTGTAACTCAACAGACCTCCCTTTGGTGTACCGGTAAGCATTGAGAGTGTGTCGTCTGCTACGATCGACCTTTGTGTGAGCATACTCTCTCTAGCCATGCAATCACCTCCACTCAGTCAAGCAACCTTTTTTCTCTAGAGGCCAAGACGTCGAAGTCACGTACTGGCTTGACTTCCGATTCTGTCTGTGAGTCAATTTGTCGATTGGACACTACCACGTGGGTAGCAGAGAAACCTGGAACCTCGAAATTACACACGTTCAAGCTCTGTTTAAGCACGCTAAGACTCGTATTTTCCCTTAAATTCCAAATCTCACGGGGCGGGCCGCTTGGGGTTATTAAGATGAGACGTAGTGGAAACTTTCATTCTCAAGCCGTTTCGTCTGTAGGTGTCTTATACGGCAAGCGCCTCAAAAAGAGGCCTTTTTCTCTGCCTTAACTTCAGGCAGCAGCCTTCAAACACCTACGCATAGTATGGCTTCGAGCGGGGAAAGGGTTTGGTTAGGCGGAAACAGATCTTGGTAATCGGTTTTGGTCGCGACCACTGCCCAGACGCCGCGTCCCAGGCAGCATACAAGGTCGGTGCGGAGGTTGCCAGGCGTGGCGCTTTGCTGCTCACAGGTGGCCTTGGTGGAGTGATGGAAGCTGCCAGCCGAGGAGCAAAGGAAGCAGGGGGCTTCGTAATCGGGATAATTCCTCAGGACAACAAGGATGAAGCAAACCCGTTTTGTGATGCGGTCGTAGCGACTGGCATTGGGTTTGCCAGGGATTTCGTAACCGCCAACTCAGCAGACGCCATTGTAGTAGTCGGCGGAGGGGCTGGGACCATGATTGAAATCGCAGCAGCCTATCAGAAACGGATACCGATTGTCGCCATCAAGGGAACCGGGGGTGTAGCAGATCGCCTCGTTAACACATATCTTGATGATAGGAAGGTTGAAGTCATTCTTGGTGGAAACACCCCGGAAGAAGCTGTAAGCACTGCTTTCTCCGCGTTGGGAGACTAGTAGATCGCGACGCTCAGTCTTCCATTATTCTTTTGCTGATTGTGGCTAATGCTATTTTAGATGCTCCAATTGCCAATAGTGGCATGAGCTTTCATTACGAGCGTGCACCGGACGTTTCTGAGTTGCTTGGAGGAATCATTGACAAGTTAGGCTTCACGCACATTCCAAAGAACCGTGTCTATTGCTATCGAAGTCACGGTTCAAAGGCCACAAACGTAATTGCCCGCGTCCACTCGCTCCCGAGGATTTGGCAGCAGGCCCTTAGTGAACCTGCGTATTATGCGGTTGAGGTGTTGGCTGAGCAATACGACTCGCTTCCTATGGACGAGAAGGAGAAGACGTTGATCCATGAACTACTCCATATCCCCAAAGCCTTCGGCGGTGGGTTCAGGTATCATAAGAACTGGGTCACACAGAGAAGGGTTGAATCTCTCTACCGCGTTTTGAATGACTCCTAAAGGAGTTATTCGGGCGCTTGCGCTTTGCTCCGTCTTCTTAACTTGAGCTTCCAACCAATCCAAAGCCCGAAGCAAATCAAAGCGACGTAGACGACGACATTGAGGTATCTGAAAGCCGAGACTACCGCCTCCCAAGAGTATCCAAGCCACCAGCCCAAATAGACGAGAACGATGTTCCAAGGCAGGCACCCGGCTAGAGTATACAACGCGAACTTTGTCTTGCTCATGCGGTAAACGCCTGCGGGAAATGAAATTAACACTCTAGCGGCGGGTACCAAACGGAAGATGGCAACGGCCACAGCGCCATGATGCTCGAACCACACGCCAACCCTTTGAAGGTGCGGCGCGTGGACAAATGGAAGTTTGGATTTGCTGGTTAGCAACGACTCTCCAAGCTTCCAACCTAAGTAATAATCTATGAACGAGCCTAGGAGAGCGGCAAACGTACTGATGAATATGACCGGCCAAAATTCCAGAGTGCCCCTGGATACCAAGTATCCCGCAAATGGAAGTACGATCTCACTCGGCACCGGGAAGGCCGCAGCCTCCAATAGCATCAGGACCAAGACGCCAACATAACCCGTCGCTGAGACAAAATCCAAAACATACTTCGGGAGGTTCGTGACAAATGCAACCATTCCCTCTGTACCGTTCTTACCGCTCGATTCGGCGACGTCTTCCAAGTAACTTAAGGAGACTACGGTGACCGGGACGACAAGAAGCAACAAGATTAGCAGGATGCGAACCCAGCGCTTCATTCAGTTCACCCTCTTTCCCGCGTTCAGTTACGGAAAGAACTGCGCCTCGAACGTTCAAACTCACAAAGACACGTAATCATGCAGCTCTGATTGGAGTTCTCTTACGCCGCGAAAGCAATGCGAGGGCAGACATGAGAACAATCATCAAAGACGCCTGCACCACCGGCAGTTCTGGAATAGTGTTCATCGTGGGCACTCTGAGAATGGTGCCTTGGCTTCCACCACCAGGTGTGCCTCCGACAATCAAGCCCGCTCCACTTGATACCATGGATATTGATTCCAAATTGACAGGACCCACAATCGAAGGCGAAACGAAGTAGACGTTCCAACTGATTCCTGCCCAATGCAGAATAGTTGCTGAGTTGCCTACGGCCCATGCCTCCTGCGGGCTCACTTGAACCACAGAGTTCAAGTCCGCGGAGACGGAGGTCGCAACGTTGACCCATTTGGTTCCATCATAATGCAGAACTCCTCCTACTGCCCCAACCGCCCAGCCATGCGTCGAATCTGACAGATAGACCGAGTTCAATCGCGCTCCAGTTGAGCTCGGCATCTTGAGCCATTGGCCGCTAAGGGCTTGATAATGGAGGATTGTTCCCCCGTCCCCGACTGCCCAACCATCAGTTGACCCCAGCATGAACACGCTTCGCAGATTGTTCCCCGTGGAGACCTGACTTGCTGCCCACGAGCCTCCAGAATACCTCAGGATGATTCCATTATCACCCACAGCCCAACCGTCGCTAGAGTCCACCATGAAAACAGAACGGAGAACGTATCCACTAAGTGGAGCCAGAACCTGCGACCAAGTTCCTCCATTATAGTGTAAGATCAAGGGCGTAGTTCCTAAGCCTCCAACGGCCCAGCCCTCCGACGGGTTAACCATGAAAACCGAGTAAAGATCAGCTGTTTGAGCCGCAACTGTTCCTCTTGTTAGCGTATTGCCGTCCCAGTGCGCAACGACCGGTTCACCCAGGCCACTCAAGCAACCGCCTGTGGAGCAGCCCACAATCCAGCCGTCGGTACTGCTGGATAGGTAGACTGATTGAAAGCTCGCTGACGGGACTCCCTGCGTAGGTGTGCCTCCAACCGGGATGGTTACTCCGGAGTCACCCACCGCCCAACCTGTCTGACCTGCGAAGGATACTGCGTTCAGGTTCTGGTTCGTGCCAAGATAGTTGGGAGGCTGAGCGGTCCAGGCGCCGCCCGAGTAATGTAGCTCTGCGCCAGAAGTCCCGACAGCCCACCCTTCTGTCGGGCTAAGCATGAACACTGATCTCAGATCTTCGCTTGTTGTTCCAGGTGACACAGGACCCGTCCATTGTCCTGCAGAGTAATGAAAGATAGTGCCACCGTTGCCGACAGCCCACCCCTCGTTAGCGCTCAACATGAAAATGGAGTTCAGCGTACTTCCAGTTGTGGTGTAGACCGACCACCCGCCACCGGTGTAATGGTAAATCGCTCCCCCAAGCCCTACTGCCCAACCGTCCGTTGCGCTCGTCATGAAAACCGAGTTCAACCCGGATCCACCCAAGGTTACCATGCTCCATCCGCCTCCCAGGCCTGCAGCTCCGGACCAATGCCAGAAGGCGCCTGTTGCGGAATCGACGGCCCAAGCGTCGGTCGGGCTAACCTCGAAAACAGATGAGAGGCTTTGAGCGTTCGGCGAAGAAAGCCCGAGGTCGATACTTGACCATCCTACCGTGCCCCAGTAAAGTGCCGTAGCACTTCCGAGGCTTCCACCAACCGCAAAACCATTCGTGTAAGATGTCCCAGGTGGCCCGAACGAGACGCCGAGAAGGTCGGCTGTTGTCCCGGAAGGAACTACGCTCCACCCTCCGCCGTCGAAATGCAGGGTTATCCCAGAATTGCCTACGGCCCAACCACTGGTCAAACTCAAAAGCGTCAAGGCGTTTAGGCTGTTGGTCGTCGATGGCGATGCCCAGACCTGCGTGCTAATAGATGAATAGCCCAAGAAAATCAGCAAAGCGAGCAGGCCCAAGGATCTTACGCGCAAATCTATCCCGACACCTGACGGATACTATGTGCTGAGAGTATTAGGCTGGTGCCTAATTTAGTAACTTCTAATCATTGATATGCCACTGCGCTTTCCATATTTGTCTAGATGCGCCGAGATGCCAAGCAAATACGCCTTAACGAAAATCACTGCGAGAGAAATTCTGGATTCACGAGGCAACCCTACAGTCGAAGCAATCGCTTATACTAAGAACGAGTGGGAGAAGGCCGCCGTACCATCTGGCGCTTCCACAGGCACGCACGAGGCTCTGGAACTGCGCGATGGCGATCCTAAACGGTACAAAGGACTGGGCGTTCAAAAAGCCATTGAAAACATCCAGAAGATCATCGCACCGAAACTGGTCAGCCAGGACCCGCGGCGGCAGTCGAAAATCGACCAGATGATGATTGAGTTAGATGGAACGCCCAACAAATCGCGGCTAGGAGCAAACGCTATCCTCGCAGTATCGCTGGCCGTGGCTCGGCTCGCAGCGAAATTAGAACAGATAGATCCCTACGAGTACATTAGCAAAGGAAAGGGAAGGACGCTTCCAGTTCCTGTAATGAACGTGATTAACGGAGGAAAACACGCGGGCACCGAGCTGAAGATTCAGGAATTCATGATTATGCCCGCTGCCGCGAAGAGTTTCAGCGAATCGCTACGAATTGGTGTGGAGGTATACCATGCGCTTAAGCAAGTCATCCAGTCAAAGCACGGTAAGCAGGCAATTAACGTAGGAGACGAAGGAGGCTTCGCTCCACCCATTACTAACACCACCGAAGCCGTTGAGATACTTATGCAATCTATCTCGAACGCAGGCTACAATGCTGGGAAAGATGTCTTTCTTGGGTTCGACGCCGCCTCATCAGAGTTCTACGACAACGGCACGTACAAAATCGACGGCGAAAGCAAATCTCCGGAACGACTCATGGAATTCTACTTGGATTTGATTCATCGCTTCCCGATCCGTTATGTTGAAGATCCTTTCGAACAGGAAGATTTCACGCACACTGCAGAATTCACACGGAAAGTCGGCGACAAGGTTCTGGTTGTCGGCGACGACATATTCGTCACAAACGTGAGGAGGCTGAAGAGGGGCATTGATGATGGCGCGGCCAACACTCTGTTGCTTAAGGTAAATCAAATTGGAACATTAACAGAAGCTTTAGGTGCTGCTGAACTTGCGTTTCGAAATGGCTATGGAGTCGTCACAAGCCACAGGTCAGGGGAGACGGAAGACACAACCATTGCCGATCTCGCTGTGGCCCTGAATTGTGGTAAGATAAAGACAGGTGCGCCATGCCGCTCCGAACGCACTGCGAAATACAACAGGTTGCTCCGCATTGAAGAAGGGCTGGGTAGGAAGAGCAGGTTCGCCGGCCTAGATGCGTTGCGCGGGCGCTGACCTCTAACTGTCAAGGCCATAAGGATATTAGTATAAGCTAATATACTAATGTCGACGCGCCATGAAACCGTACATGCTTCAAGCAGACCTTTGCAGAGCCCTCGCCCATCCCACTCGCTTGGAGGTACTCGACCTCATCTCCAAACGTGAACGAAGCGTAGAGGAATTGGCAGGGCTCATTGGAATAGGCCAATCGAATCTATCGCAGCATCTAGCGGCCCTTCGACAACAAAGACTCGTAGTCCCCAGGCGCGCTGGGATGAACGTATACTACGGGTTGTCAAACCCGAAGATAGCCGAGGCGTGCTCAACGATTCGAGAGGTTCTGGCGGAATTAATCGCACAGGATCAACGTACAGCCGCTTTGCTGGAGGTGCCACGCTAGATGGGCCGGCTAACGGAATCCCATCTCCAACACCTGAAAGCCAACTTGGCCCAACAACTTGTGAACCCAGTAACGTTGACCATGTTCACTCAGGAATTAGAGTGCGACTACTGCCAAGAGGCGCGTGAGCTTGCGCAAGAGCTTGGTTCGTTGTCAGACAAGATCAAAGTCGAAGTGCTTGACTTTGTGAAGGATAAGGAGAAGGCGTCTGAATACGGCGTAGACAAAGTGCCAGCCATCGTCATTAGAGGACCCAAGGGTAATCATGTTAATTTCTTCGGAATCCCCGCAGGCTACGAGTTCAACACGCTCGTAAAGGATATCGTGCAACTCTCGAGGGGACAGACCGACCTCTCGCCTGAAACTCGACAAGCTCTCAGTAGTGTAAAGGCGCCCGTTCACATCAAAGTCTTCGTTACCCCAACATGCCCCTACTGCCCGGGAGCCGTGAGCTTGGCTCATCAGTTCGCAATGGAAAACAGTAACATCAAAGCCGACATGATCGAAATCAACGAATTCCCACAACTCGCAATCAAGTATGGCGTGATGGGGGTACCTAAGACCGTGATTAACGAGAACATCGAGATGCTGGGCATGCAGTCTGAGGAGGAGTTCCTCCGCCAAGTCGAAGCAGCCACAAGGCCGCCATCACCAACTTATGGTTGAGGCTGTCAGCTGATTTCGCTACCTCTATTTCCCGCAATCTTTCATTAGCGAATCGAGGTTTCACAATGGATGCTTACGAATGTGTTCTCACTAAGCTTGATGTGCGCGAGTTTGATTCAACGAATGTTCCTGCGGAAGTGAAGCTGAAAGTTCTGGAGGCAGCTCGAGCTACGGGTAGTGGCATGAACGTTCAGGTTTGGCGGTTCATACTGGTTCAGGGACGCGAACGCCTCAAGAAGCTAGCTCAGGACAGTACCACAGGTCAGTGGGTGGAGCATGCCAATTTTGCCGTGATAATCCTGACCGACCCCAAAGGTGGTTTCCACATCATAGACGCCGGTAGAGCAACACAGGATATGCAGCTTGCGGCGTGGAACTATGGAGTAGTGTCATGTGTCTTCACTGGGTTCAACTTGGAGGCCTTACGCAAGGACTTCTCCATTCCAAAAGAGTTGGCCCCGAGCATAATCATCGGTTTCGGTTATCCCGGCGAGAAGATTTCAGGGAAGAAAAAGAACCGCAAACCCCTCACCGAACTCGTCTATTTGGACGAGTACGGGAAAACTCTCGACGCAAAGCAATTATGAACCTAAGTTCTCCCAGTAATGAAAGTCGGCGAGATCTGAGTTGCCTTTATCCAAGTCTGAATTAGCGTCTTTTCTAGACGAAGTTCGCATGGCGCACCTCGCAACATCATCGAAGAGTGGCAAACCGCGTGTTTCCCCGATCTGGTATGTGTACGAAGATGGCGTATTCTACTTCACAACGCGTCTCTCCCGCGTGAAAGGCCGGCACGTTCAGAACAATCCATCAGTCGCCCTCAGCATTGCTACAGACCAGCGCCCTTACCGCGCAGTCTGCGCCTTCGGCCAAGCTACGATCGTCAAGCAAGGCCGCGACGAATGGCTGAAGCGAATCTCCTACCGCTATGGCGCGGAGGAAGGAAGAAACTGGTTGGGTAACGCTGTAAAGCAGCCCGGCAGGGTCGTGTTTATGATGAAACCTGACCGGATCTTGTCTTGGGATTACAGTCGCGGCGACAGTGAAAAGCAAGAAAAGGGCGAATCAATGGACACAATTTCATAGATGCGACTTACCGACTGCGCTGATTGCCATAGGCGGTCCTTCTTGCATTAGTTATTTTGTGTCGGAGCTGGGCGAAGTATTGTTCCTGGTTTCGCATCTCGTTCTCGAAGAAATCGACAGCCTCCCTACAAGCAGAGGTGTTTTCTCGCGCGTTAGTCGCAAGAAACGGTATCAACTTTCTGTAGGCTTTCTCTCTTAACTCCGATTCTGTCATTCCGCCCTTCACCGTTTCATCGATCAAATCAGTCAAGTCAGACCTTAGCTTACTCGGGGCATTTTTAACCCTTGAAGCTGAAGATTCAGAAAGTTTGGGTTTGAAGAAGGTGAAGACGAAATCCCCCACGAATGCTCCAATCTGCATTGCGTGGAATGTTGTGGTGTAAGAGCGGATTGGCTTCTGGTACAGTAGCCCTTTTGGATGAAGCGTGAACCCGGCTTTTGAAGCGGCTATTACGAAGCTGGCAACCACGCGCACGTCTTTGCTGTTAAAGGTGGACACAAGATACCGTTGTGGTCTCAGAACGCGGTAGCACTCCTGGAACACTGAAAACAATGAGGCTTCATAGTCTTCGAGCCTCTTCCCCTGGGACCGGTTGATTACAATCTCCTTCGTCTTGGAAGTCGTCCTGCCTTTACTCAGCCAGATGAACCAATAATCCGAAAGTTCGCCATAGTTGACATTGCCACCGTAGGGAGGGTCAGTGATTATTGCGTCTATGCTGGAGTCTGGCATTGGAAGTTTTGAAGAACTTTGATTCAAAATGAGACAGGTAGCTGAGTTGGCCGATAGGCTGTCGAAGTCCTCAGCGAGCCTGCAGTTTTGTCCAATGTGTTCATTGCTGTATCGCTTTCCGCGCAAAACCGCTGCGGCGCGTCTCTCAAAGGTCTTCCACACGTTGATTTCGAGAGATTTTGGATATATCCAGTAGGCGTGCATAGCCCACCCTTCGACAATTTCCCCTCTCAGGTGAGATTGTCGGCTTGCCCACTTCAGAGATCCGCTGAAAGCAAATTGGAGAAAGCTACGCGCCTCAGCGTCTTTCACTCGGGCAATCTCATCGAAAAGCATGGAGAGCCCAAGTAGATTTCTCCTCGTGAACAACTCGTGGAAGATGTGAACATTCTGCTTCAGCAACGAATCGGTTTTGTCTCCAGCTGGAACCTTTGTTTGCGGGTACCACAAATCATTCGCTCTAACCTCTTCAGCAAAGTTGTCGACTATTCGCTGCGCGAGCACACGGTCCTCTTTTGTCGGAAGCTTTTCCTCCGAACCTCCACATTTCGGGCAGGCGTATTTCAAACGAAGAATTCTCTCATCCTGTTCGTCCCATTCTAACCATTCTGCAAACGCTTCTGAGTTACATTTCTCGCATTTTGTTGCGTACAGTGAGGATATCTTGTGCCCTACTCGATTGCGTAAGCCACTGAGCGCCTCCTGAAAGCGCGCTAAGTCTAGGGGGCTGCATTCCATCTTTGTTACGTAAGTTGCCAGCGGGTTGACGTCGACGCCGATCGCTTTCCTTCTGAGTTTCAATGATTCAACGATTGTTACTCCGCCGCCGCAGAATGGGTCTAGAATGATGTGATCGGGTGAAGAGTAGTGCGCGATAAGCGCGTTGAATACGTTCCATGGCCTGCGAGCGAAATACTTGTGCATGGTGTAGACTGGAGAATGGGGTTCCGCTTTCATGGCCTTGGTGAAGGGGGCGGTCAACATCATCCGACCTCAATGGTCATGCCCGCTATCTCCACTCATCTAGTCCTGCAACCTCTATGGGAGCACTGTTAATTCTTATATCGTATCAGCTGTTGGTTAGCTTGGGTTGAGCCATGGTAAAACGGGCCATATTCAATGAGGATAATGTGCCAAAAGGCGGAACCTGCCTCTCGGCCTTCCTGATCCTACGGAACAGGGACGCGGTTCTGGCGGGAAAGATGACGAAGCCAGAAATCTGGGTTGACAAATTCCTTGTCGGCGAGTTGTTTGCGCCGAAGTACGTCGCTTCGGGCAAATGGATTCTGCCGGCGTCACACTTACTTTACGGGGAAAAACCAGAGGACGGCGCAACCCGCGTGTTAACCCAGCAGTTAGGTTTAGCTAAGACCGAGCTCAAACTCGTCCAAGCCCAATCACACCTATCCCAAAGCCCAACCGACCCGGAGGCAGCGCATTGGGACATATGCTTCATCTACGAAGGCCAAGTGCCCGGTGAAATCCGCAAGCCAGAATGGTTCTCTGAACTCGAGTTCCTGAAACCGCAGGGGCTCAAAGCCGACGACTTCACAAGAGGCCACGGCGACGTGCTGCTAGAACGAGGCATAATCAAGAACTAACTTCACCCTTCACCGGAATGAAATGAGGGCCATACGGCCCCACACTGAAAATGCGCTAGTTAGAGTCAGCCACGACTTACCAACTCAAGCCGCCCATTTTGGTGAGCCAACCCAAACCTCGAACCAACCTCGACGTGACGAGGTTCAGGTTCTGTCAGTCGCTAAATCCTCGTTCCGAGTATTGATTGTTAGGTGAAATTGCAATGGCAACAATAGTGATTTCGTTGAGCGACTGGTCGAATCAGCCAGCGCTGGAAGTGAGTTGGCCTCCAAGAAACAGCAGGCCAATTCCCGGTTGGCCAGGCGGCCCCCACATGTAACTTGAGGAAGGAGGTGAAAGATTATGTGCTATGAACACGGAGGACGACATTTCCTTACAAAGGAAGAAAAGATTGAGTGGCTCGAAGAATACAAAGGCAGTCTGGAGAAGGAACTGACAGGCGTCACAGAGAGAATCCAAGAGCTAAAGAAGAACTAGCCACCAGTCGTGTGAGGTCGGAAAATCCATTTCTCTTCTTCCCATTTTCTAGTTAGCAAACTCATCGGACGAAGAGCAAACGATTAAGGTTCGAACGCGGTCTAGGCGACCGCGGCGCAAGGATGGGTTTGTAGATTGGATCTCAAACATACGGTCAACTTGCTAATCTACGCATCAGTTGCGTTTGGGGTAGTTCTTCTCCCCCAGTTGTACCTCCTCGTTCCAGTTTGGCTGTTTTACTCAGTTCTAACGGGATGGGCGGTTTACGTTGTGGTTGCCTTGGCCGTGGCGACTGGCCACAAAGTTGGGTATCCAATCGCTTTCATTTTGGCATTGGTGACGTTGCTCGTTTCGCTTCCGCAACCCGAACATTACTCGTTCGTAGAGGCAGGGGTTTCACTGGCTTCAATCACTTTCCTGGCAGGTTCCTTGCTTCAAATTGCTTTACTGATCTTGATACCGTTGTATCTCGTAAAAGAGCGGCACAAACGCTAGTTGCTGCGCGGCTCCACAGCTTTAGAGTCCTAACTGTTTCTTGATTTCTGCCTCATCGACGCCAAGGATTTCAAGCACTTTCATATTGGAATGGAACCCGCCCACTATCCTTACACTCGACGAGGACACGCGGAGCCTGCGGCTCAACCATTTCACAATTTCCCGATTCGCTTTCCCCTTCGAAGGCGGAGCAGCAACATGCATCGTGATTGTACCGTCAAGTTCCCGGATCAGCTTAGTTTCGCGGCTCAGAGGCTTAACGTGCACCTTCAACTTTGAACTTGTTGTGAGGTCTAATTCGATTGCCTTCAGTTGGTTGAACTAGATGTCTTCTCCAGCCATGTCGCGCAGTCGGCGGTGCCATTCAGGGAATGTGTATTCGCTGAGTGCGTAGCTCTCTTTGTATGGTTTGATATCCAAAATGGGTGTACCATCGAAACAGTCTAGCCCTTGCACAAGCAGCTTCCCGCCTTCTCTTCGAATGAGCTTCACTAGGGACAACCCGATTGGGTTTGGTCTGGTAGGAGAGTCTATGGCAAAGACTCCGACAAGCGGGAGTTCTTCAAGCTTGAAGCCCTTCCTGAGCAACCGGCGGGGTTTGACTTTCAACGGGCCAATCTGGTCCGGCCGAAGCTTATTCAGGTAAGTTAGCACGAAAATGTGCGAGCAACCATCCAACCCCTCCAATCCTTCTAGGAACTCAGGCAGGATTTCAATCGTCGAAATGACCTCCTTCCTACCTTCTTTCATCTGGTCATCCGAAGCTTGGGTCCGCACAGTTCCGATAGGCCGAAACGTCACTTTGGTTTCACCCATTTTCTTGCCCTCAACAGTTGAAGTAGGCTATGGGCTGAGTTGTGGGGAACCTAGAATAAGATTTATTGCGACTCCAGCAGAGCATGGATTTGGTCTCATTTGGACAGTATTAGCGTAACTGTCGTGTATCTTGGCCAGGCCCGCGAGGTAGCAGGGACCAAAGAAGACCAGTTTGCCCTAACTAGCCCCGCGAAAATCGAACACGCGTTCACGCAGGCAGTTAGCGCTCATCCAGGACTAGCTAAGATGAAAGAAATCATCCGTCCCCTCCTGAACGGCCAATGGGCGAAGGAGAACGCAGAACTCAAAGACGGAGATCGAGTCGCTCTTCTACCGCCAGTCGGCGGCGGCTAGACAACTCCAATTATCTGACCTAAGACGACTGATTTTCGTCATCTACTTTCAAAGTGTTGAGGACAAAAACTGATGAGGCACTCCAGCCGTATCCTTTTAACCGAAACCCAGTAGCAAAGTCTTCATTCGCTAAATGCAAAAAAGCTGAGGAAAATTGGCTTCGCACTCTGAACACAGCGGTCATGACGTCTGTGGAACAGGCTTCAAGCACTTGACTCCAGTACGCGAAGCTCTTGGCATTGTTGTCAAAAATCTCCCAAAGAAGTCGCCTGCAGTTGAGACTATTCCTGCCACCTCTGCGTTGGGTCGCGTGCTCGCCGCGGATGTTGTTTCAGGCGTGGATGTCCCATCGTTTGACAGAGCCGCTATGGATGGGTACGCTGTGACAGCAGAGGACACGTACGGCGCGAGTGTTACCGCGCCAGTTTTCCTGCGGAATGTCGGGAGTGTTCCAATAGGGGTTCCTCCCAATGTGCATCTGGCTAAGGGCCAGACGGTTGCAATTGTCACTGGTGCTCAGATGCCGCAAGGCGCGAATGCGGTCGTGATGGTTGAACATTCCAAGCAGCGTTCCGATGGGACTGTTGAGTTGTCAGACGAGGTTCATCCCATTGAGAATGTCTCAAGAATGGGCGAAGATGTTCGAAGGGGAGTCGTCGTTCTCAAGAAGGGAACAATGGCCCTACCGCAAGATCTCGGGATGCTGACATATTTGGGAATTCATGAGGTAACTGTTGCGCGCAGACTGCGTGTTGGCATTCTGTCCACTGGCAATGAACTTCATGAAGGTTCAGAGCCAGAACCAAGCAAGATTCCGGATGTGAACCGCCCGTCACTGAAGGGAGCCGTTCAGCAGTTGGGATGCGAGCCATTCGATTTGGGTATTGTACCGGACGATCGAGATAAGATCCGTAATGCGCTAGCCCGCGGGATTGAAAAATGCGACGTCGTGCTCGTTACTGCTGGCACTTCGGTTGGCCCAGGGGACATGGTGCCCGAAATCATAGATTCCTTGGGCAAACCGGGAATGCTAGTTCATGGCGTTGCGATGCGCCCCTCTATGCCGGCTGGATTGGCGGTCGTCGAGGGCAAACCGGTTGTTTCATTGCCGGGGTATCCGGTCTCAGCTTACATTGCCTTTCTGGAATTCGTGCCTCCTCTTGTGGAGCACATGCTCGGAACAAGATTTCTTCCACGGCCAACAGTCAAAGCTAACCTGACACGTCGCGTCACAGGTGTCCTAGGGTCTCGCACCTACTTGCGCGTAACCGTTAGGTCGACTGAAGAAGGGCTCGTCGTGGAGCCTGTAAGAACCTCGGGGGCCGGTATTCTAAGCAGCTTAGTTCAAGCCAACGGATTCATCATCGTCCCTGAGAACGTGGAGGGTTACGAGGAGGGGCAGCTCGTCGAAGTAGAGCTCTTTCGGCCATTGGAGAAGGAAAACCTTGTCGAGTAAGAGAAAGATATTTCGCGAACTTCGCAGCTTGGAGGACGCTCTTACCACTCTTACGAAAGCATGGTCTGCGACGCCTCTGCCAACCGAGAAGGTTACACTTGAGAATTCACTCGATAGAGTTCTTGCTGAGGATGTCTTCTCGACCATCGATGTTCCAGGCTTTGACCGTGCAGCCATGGACGGTTTTGCGGTGTTGGCCGAAGACACGTTCAACGTGGACGAGCAACATGCTGTGAAGTTGAAAGTGCTCGGTGAACTGGAGGCAGGCGACGCATCCGAGTATGATGCTTCACGAGGTGAGGCCATTGAGATCGCCACAGGCGCACCAATGCCAAAAGGAGCGAACGCAGTCGTCATGGTGGAGTTTACCAAAAAGGAAAACGGTGACGTGGCAGTTTTCAGACCTGTCTCACCAGGCGAAAATGTCACCAGCGCCGGCAGCGACGTAATGTCCGGAGAATTGCTGCTCCGGAAATTCCAAATCATAACTCCAAGGGAGGTAGGACTTCTAGCCGCAGCGGGCATCGAGCAAGTATCCGCCTACTCCAAACCGCGCGTCACCATCTTCTCAAGCGGAAATGAACTCATCAAACCCGGGCAGCCACTTACTTTCGCCAAGCTCTACGATGTGAACGGCCCTGCAATCACGGCAGCTGTCACAGAGTGTGGCGGGCAACCGAGATTCATGGGAATACTTCCTGACAATTTCGAGACCATCAAGAATCGACTCAAGGAAGCTCTGGAAGAATCTGACGTCGTCATCTCGTCAGGCAGCACATCCTCAGGACCGGGAGACTTGGTCTATCGAGCTGTTGATGAACTAGGCGAACCTGGCGTCCTCGTGCACGGATTAACCATCAAGCCAGGGAAACCTGCCTTGGTGGGGCTGGCAGGCAACAAGTTGATTTTCGGTTTACCTGGTTACCCCACATCGGCCCTCATGATATTCCATGTGCTTGTCGCTCCCATAATCAGAAGGCTTGCGAACAAAGCCGACGTTCAACCCACAAAGGTTCAAGCATCCTCGTCAATGAAATTCTTCAAAGCCCGTGGCCGTCGTGAACTGCTTCCCATCCAACTAATCGCCCAGCCAAATGGACAATTGTCAGCTTATCCGATGCAGAGTGGCTCCGGCGCGATCAGTTCCTTCGCGCTTGCAGATGGGTTCGCTGATTTTCCTGAAACACAGGAGTACGTGGATGAAGGAGAGAGCATGGAGGTTGAGCTCTTCGGAAAGGAACTAGTGCCTCCATCCCTTGTAGCAATAGGAAGCCACTGCGTGGGGCTCGATATTGCATTCGCCAAGCTCAGGGAGAAAGACCCTACCTTCCTCGGGCGGACTGTCAACGTAGGATCGACTGGAGGGTTCCACGCAATAAGCCGCGGCGAAGCCGACATCGCAGGAGTTCACCTTCAAGACGAGAACACTGGGGAATATAACATTCCATTCATCAAGAGTTTCGGTCTCGCAGACACGGTTGTGCTTGTGCGAGGTTACGACAGGGAACAAGGCCTGATCGTTAAACATGGAAACCCGAAGAAGATCACCGGTGTGGAAGACCTGACTCGGAAGGGTATTCGATTCATAAACCGGAACCGTGGGTCGGGGACTAGGTTCCTAATCGACAGACATCTCACTAAAGTAGCCAAATCCCATGAGACAGATTTGGAAACCATCTCAGCGAAGATTGAGGGTTACGGATACGAAGCGAAGTCTCATTCAGCTGTTGCAGCGGCAATAAAGAATGACCGTGCCGACGTTGGATTCGGCATAAGAACTGTCGCGGTCTCAAATCAACTCGATTTCATCAAATTAGACGATGAGAAATACGACTTCCTAATAGCGAAACCTCGCCTCGACAAAGTCTCCGTCAAACGCTTCGTCGAATTGATCAAATCAAGGGAATTCGCTGAATCCCTGGCACAGAAGGCTCCGGGACTAAGGGCCACTGAACAATCTGGGTTGATTGTTTTTCCTACGAAAACGTAACTCGTAATCAAAGAACCTATTCTTTCGCGACCATGACCTCAGTGGCCTTTATCACTGCCGAAGCCTTGTCGCCACGTTGCAGTTTGAGGTCCTCAACGGCTTCCTTGCTTATCAGAGCAGTTATCGTGATTGGCCCTTCGACTTTTATCTTCACGGAAGCAGTTACCGCACCTTTCTCGACGTTTTCAACAGTGCCATTGAATTGATTTCTCGCACTTATTTTCAATTCTGTTACCAACCATCAAGCGATTCCACAGTTTTCCGTCATCGGTAATAACACTATTGCAGTCTTCCAACAAGGCGACAGTCAGGCAATTCGCGCGCATTGGAACCACGATGGGCACAAGATTGGCAATCTGCCGACACGCCACATCCTACTCAGGGCGGGTATCAAGAGACTGCTCGGCCGGTTTGACGTGAGAACTTGATTCCCGGAGTCGCTTCAACTTTTCTTTGGAACTCTCTGGATCTCAGAACATTGAAGAACCCGCGAACATATGGGCTCCTAATCCTCTTCTCTACTAAGAAGTCGTACGATTCTTCTGCAATAGGAACAAAATCCAACTTCTCCTCGACAGCAATCGATGTCAAGCCGATCCCTACATCCGCTCGCCTTAACGTTACGGCGTCCGCGACTTCCTTGTGAGTCATCATCTCCGACTCGTATCCTCTTATTCGCTTCGTCAATGTCTCGAAATCAATGCTCTTCGTTCTTGCCAGGTCGTGCAGTTTTCTGTCCAACAGAATCCTTGTCCCCGATCCTAAGTTTCGGTTTGCGAGCTTCACGTCCCGTCGTAGAAGGTCGTCTATTCCTCTGATTCCTTTAGGATTCCCCTTTCTCACCATCAGGCATTGCTGTCTCTTGTAGCCACGGATCAATACACACGAGCGCGATAATCCGAATTTTGAGAGGAGAGGTAGATTGTAGCTCGATTCCGTTTCATCGAGTATGTGTATACCCGCTACGTCAGCCTGCCTAAGCATCATAGCGGTAAGGCCTGCCCATGACCCGACATTGAGAATCTGGTATTTCATTCTCGGATTGTCTTCATGCAACCAACGCAATGCCTCTTCCACTACCACGCAGTGGCTACCTATGAAGGATAAATTCGGGCGAGAGCCTTCCGCGAGGTGCGCGTAGGTTTCCAATAATGCCTTTCCTGTGATGAATTGGCGCACTTTGGAGTCGAGTTCTGAGTAGGCTTGAAGCAGCTGCTTCCCCTGAGTAGTCAATTCAGCTCTGCCGCCTTTGGCTCCCCCTCGCTCCGAATGCACGACTTTCTGGCCTACGGATCGCTCGATTTGAGCGATTGAATTCCACAGGAACGCGTAGGAGAGGCTCAGAGTGCGCGCAGCCTCTGAGAAACTCCCGGTTTGATCTACTGCTCTCAGCATCTGGGCTTCAAGCTCACCAATCACCTTTCGGCTTCCGAAGCCAAGAGAAACAGTATATGCGGGGTACAGCTTGAGGCCTTTCGTTAGACCTCTCTTCACGCATACACCAGCCTAGTGTTCAGAATTGTAGTTCTCCATTTATGAATAGCTTCGTTCTTTCATCACGTGGGTTGGCAAAGAAACTGGCTGTTTCTCCTTCTTCAACTACGCGTCCTTGGTAGAGGTGGACTGCTCGGTGAGACAGGCGTCTTGCTTGTGGAAGATTGTGTGTGGTAAGTATGACAATCCGAGAGCGTGCCGCTTCCTTAATGCTCTGTTCGATGATCGTCGTGTTCGCGGGGTCGAGATTTGCTGTGGGTTCATCGATGAGAAGAACTGCTCTCTCGAGTGCCAGTGCTCGTGCTATGGCAACACGTTGTTGTTCGCCGCTCGACAGTTTGCGGGCTTTCCGCTTTTCAAAGCCATCCAGGTTCACAATCGCTAGTGCTGATTTGACTTTCTCTGCAATATCTCGCCGGGGAATTTGATTGATCCGCAGGCCATACGCAATATTATCGTATACTCTTCCTCCGAGCATGATGCTCTTCTGAAATACCATCGTGCAATAGTTCCTGAGTTCCTCTGCTGTGACTCCTCTGGCGTCGATGAGGATTGTTCCCTTACTAGGTTCATCGAGCCCAGCAAGAAGCCTAAGCAGTGTAGTCTTTCCCGAACCGTTTACTCCTACTACTGCTGTGATGTTCTCAGACGGGGCTCTGACGCTGACTTGGCTTAGCGCCAGTAAACCATCATATGTCTTAGTTATGTTGAGGGTCTCAATATGCGAGGTCATCGCGATGGCCTCCTTGCAAGGCTGACTATGATGCTCAGGGACAACACGATACCTAGCAGGATAATGCTCAGTGCGATGCTGAGTGCGATTTCGCCCATTGCGGTTTGCAATGCTATTGCAGTAGTCAGCACACGCGTGACGTTTCGGATGTTACCGCCGAGCATCATCGCAACTCCCAACTCCGCGAAGGCTCTGTTGAAGGCAGCTAAAATCGCTAAGACCACTCCCCAGAACGCTTCCCGGAGAACAACGGCGTCGGTCTGGAGGCCTGAAGCCCCAAGGGTCCTTGCGAGTGTTCTTACTTCAGGGTCGACGGATTCCAGTGCACTGGTAGTGAAGCTTACAATAATCGGAGTAACTAGTACGCATTGGCCAATTATGATGGCGTAGGGTGTGTAAAGTAGTTGAAAGTAGCCGAGCGGGCCGCTTCTTGAGAGCAGCAAGTACAGGTACAATCCTAAGGCGACTGTAGGTATCCCTATCAGAGCGTTGAAGAGGCCCTTCAAAGCTCGTTTTCCGGGGAGATTGCGAAACGCGAGAACCGCTGAAATCGGCATGCTCCAGATGCAGGAGAGCAGAGTCCCGCATATGGAAACGAATAGGGAAAGGGCGGTTATGGCGTATACTTCGGGGTCGCCTGAAAGTATCAGGTTGATGGCGCGGACTATGCCTTCAGTAATTGGGTCCAGTACGCCATCTTCCTCTCCGTGACCCATGCGGGCAATACGAGCAGTTGAGGCGCAGATCCTTGTGCTGGATATAGATCATCCGCCTGATAACGGAACTGTGGCGGGCACTCCGAACCTTGGAAGAATGCGTAAGCTTTGATCCATCCGAGCAATGTCTGGTTGCTCTGGCTCTTGGCTAGTGGAATATAGGGTGCGAACAGGGCTTGGCCATAGTTGCTGACGCCGTAGTTAGCGAACAGTTGCTGGCCTTCATCTGAGACTAGGTATCGAATGAGTTGCATGGCGCCGGCGTAGTTGGCTTTGGTCATGTTGGCGTTGTTTGGGTTGTCAGCGATGGCGCTGTACACGTTGAGCATGCTCTTGCTTGCTCCGATGAGTAGCACGAGGTCGATGTTGTGATTGTTGAAATTCTGCAGGTATGTACCCATGTCTGAGAGGGTGTAGGCACGTTTCTGGTTGGCTAGCTGGAGCGTAGCCGTCATTCCACTGCCAGCCTCTAAGTACCATTTCTCTGTCCTAAGCTGCTTGACGTCTAGGCCTGCCGACTTCCACAGACTAACCTCTTTCGTATATGTTCCAGAGTTGTCTCCTCTGGAGGCCCAGACTGCTGTGCCGTTCAACCCAGCGGCCCTTAGCAGCTTCAATGCGTCTGTTGGTGATTTGCCCGCGATTCCAGCAGGATCCGTTGATGGTCCAACGATTATGAAGAAGTTGTAGGCTAGGATTTTGCGGTTGACTCCGTAGCTTCCGTTGAGGAATTGGTATTCGCTACTTGGGGCGTGCACGAAAATCATGTCCGCGTCACCTCGCATTGCCGTTTGGATTGCCAGCCCGGTGCCCTGGGAGATGAAGGAAACGTTCGTGCCCGGATACTTGGCCTCATAGCTTGTCTTGATTACGTCAAGAAAGCCGGTCTCGTACAAGCTGGTGGTTGAGGAGACGATCAGCCGAGCTTTCGGAGGCGTGCTAAGAGTTGAATACGCATATGCTGCCACTCCGATTGCGCAAACTGCAACAACAATTAGGATTGAAGCCTGAACCTTAGTCATAGCCGAGCGTGATAGATGTGGAGTCATGGCCTGGACAACGTATTCGTATGAATATAACGTTTTTTGCAAGAAATCAGCGTTAGGATTCTACTCTCTTCTATTGTCTGACGGTCTCCACTTGGAGAGGGGCGACTAGATCCTAGACCTGTTCAAATGTGCAACTCAAATTCAATCGCCACGAAGAATTCGCTCACGGTAATATCCAAAGGGTCATTCAAAGCCATGTGGCTCAAGCAGGCCACAGGTGTATCTGAATTCCAGAACGCCGGCAGGGCTATCGGAATGTTGGGACCTTATGCTTTCTGAGAGGTCTAGCGGTATTTCATCCTTGAGTGAGCAGGTAGCTCTTGATGCGCTTCTCATCTAGGTTAATAATGGCCCCGCGGAGGATTCCTTCTCCGTACTCACTTCCAGGGTTCAAGCAGAGAGTTCGCCCGATTTTCACGAACCCGCGGGATTCGTGTATGTGTCCGTGGATGCCTATGAGCGGCTGGTGTTTCTCTATTGCCTGCCTTACTGCGAGACTGCCTACGTGAACCATGCTCACGCTGCCTCCACCACCACTAACTTTGGGCTTGAGTGTTTCGTCCAAGTCTGGAGCTAAATCAATTGGAGTGCCGTGCGGGGGGCAATGTAGGTTGAATATGCAGTTCTCCATCCTCTCAACCTTCGAGAGCATTCGATCCAAGATTTCGGCTAATTTTTCTTCGGTAGTTTCGCGAGGGCTATGCCACGGGGTCGTGTTCGTCCACGCCGTCGTAATCATTTCGTGGACATCGTCCACCCGGACAACTTCATCCTCCGGATAGAGAACTATCGGTGATGACTTTAGCATCTCATCGATGTCGAATCGGTCGTCGTTTCCAGGGCTGATATAACACTTCACTTTGGAGTCTTTCAATCGTTCCTCTGCTATGGTTACCCATCGTTTCACCCCTTGTGCCATGACTTTCGTGAACAGTTCATCAACAAGCTTTTTGTCACTTTCAAGTTTCTCCATCTCTGTAGGGTCCGTGAGGTATGGATAGTAGCC
This sequence comes from Bathyarchaeia archaeon, assembly GCA_049513715.1. GTDB lineage: Archaea > Thermoproteota > Bathyarchaeia > 40CM-2-53-6 > 40CM-2-53-6 > FEN-987. Next base: position 62,970 of record JBEKVV010000004.1, read on the forward strand.
ACTGTTGCGAATGTTTTTCTCTAAAGCTTCCCGTTCCTGCTGAGAATGCATCACAACTTTGCTGCCAACGAAATCCGAGGTGAATGAGCCGTCCCGCTGCTCGACTATCGGAACGATCATCTTCCCGGTAATGTCGCCCCCAAGAATGATAGCATCCGGCTGATAGTATTTGGCCGCATTCAGAAACTTGAGGAAACAAACCTCAGAGCCGTGAACATCTGAAGTAAAGAAGAGGCGAGTGTTAGACATAGGCTCGCCTACAAGATTGAGACATTAATATTTTGACCTTGGTTATCTGTTGCTGGCGGGATGGAACCGAGAGGTAACCAATAAGTACGTGACCCATGAAACTACGCATTCATCGAGTCGCTTGGAAATGTTGTCGTCATTGAGGAGAAATTCTTGAAGCGCTTGCCTCTATTTTTCGTTCGACCCGCATGCGATTGAGAGTAAATGTGTGTGCGCGATGACAGTATCTGAGAATCACCCACTCGAAGACGCTGGTAAGGAGGCTCTGAGAGTGATTCATGCGGCTGAGGCGAAGGGCGTACAACTACGACTCCTTGGAGGGTTAGCGATTAAGCTGCGCTGCGAAAGATCGGACGATCGCACTCTAAGTCGAAATTACGCTGATATCGACTTAGTGGGATATTCGAAGCAACGCAGGAACATCGTACGATTGTTTCCCGAAATCGGTTACAGCCCTCGAGACGTGTTCAACAAACTCCAAGCAGACCGATTGATCTTCCAAGACCTTGAACACAGAAGGCGGATTGATGTGTTCTTGGATCATATGAAGATGTGCCACAAGCTTGACTTCAAAGGCAGGCTGCACCTTCATCCAGTAACGATTCCACTGGCCGATCTATTGATGACCAAACTCCAGGTCGTCGAGACAACTGAGCGCGAAATCAAAGACACGATCACGTTGCTCATCGATCATCCTGTGGGAGAGATAGACGATGGTGATGTCATTAACGGGCGTTATATAGCCCAGGCTTGTGCGAACGATTGGGGAATCTTCAAGACATTTACGACGAACATGGAGAAACTCCGGCAGTTTCTGCCCACATACTTGCCCACTAAGGAAGATTCCGACAAAGTTCGAGAGAGATTAGACAAGCTCCGTCAAATGATTGATGAAGCTCCGAAGAGTAGCAGATGGAAACTGAGGGCTATGGTTGGCGAGAAGAAAACGTGGTACGAGTTACCGGAAGCTGACCGCTCAATCGTTGAGTCACGGTTTGGGACAGGGCAGAATAGTTCGTCACAAGCATAGCGATACGGAGACATCTGAAACACCTGAAGACACTTTCTCATTTTCAACCATCTTGCGCTGCTCGCTACTCCAAAGAATGAATCTACAATCAATAGATCGGCGCGAAAATCATTCTTGAACAAAGTCATGAGACTCCATATATACGAAGGTTTTATATCGCGAACGGAGCGAAAACGACAAAGCTGCGAGAGGACGTAGCTTGACAAAAGCTCCCGGAGCCAAGTTATTTGTTCGTGAAGCCACTGGACTAGTTAGACAACTATCGTCGTTTGACGTATTCGTTTGGAGCATAATTTACTTCCCGTGGCTTACCAGTTGGGCAGGCATTTTCTGGGTTACGCCGAGCTACTATCAGAACGTGAACTACTATGCAGCGTTGGCTCTCTGGGCTGTCGTGGCAATGGTCATCGTCCTTCTTTACTGGCAGGTTACTGTCGTGATGCCGAGAGCCGGAGGAGACTACATATTCATTTCACGATCCACGACTGGCATACTCGGTTTTGTCGCAAGTTTTCTATTCCTGATGGGGGTAGTGGCCTCAGCGGGCGGCGGTTCCTACTGGGCCTTCGCAGAAACCGGAACTCAACTGTCTTTTGCCGGGCAAGTCTTGAATGACCCAAGCATAACAGCATTGGGCACACTGATTACGCCCTTCACAACAGACAACCCAACATTGCTGTTCGGGATTGGCTTGGTCCTGATGATAGTTGGTGGTATAGCAATCGCCCTGGGAGGAAAGGTCTTCAGAATGATCGTCTACTCCTTCTTCGCATATGGACTCCTTGTACTAGGATTCTCAGTTGTTGTATTCCTGACACACTCTCCAGCGAATTTCGCCGCAGCGTACGCCCAATATTTCCAAGGAGGCGTTCCCAAAGTATTCTCTGACGCAGCAGCGAAAGGGTATACTCCAGGTACATCGCTTCTCGCTTTGGGCGCTCTCGTGCCAGTTCTCTTCGTAAGCATCGGGCCATATCCAGTTATGCAGATGGTTGGGGGTGAGGTGAAGAATCCTCGACGCTCTCTTCTCTACGGCTTGGTTCTCGCTGAAGTTGTGTCGATTCTGGTCTGGTTCGGGTTAACGTACTTGTTTGACAGCGTGGTTGGAATCAGCTTCCTTGAAGCGTGGACGTTAACAGCAGGCGGAGGATTTTCTACAGTCCCAACAGTCTTCGTCACCTTATTCTATCCAAGCGTTGCAGTGTTGTGGTTCTTATGTATCGGCCTCTTTATCGGAAACATAGGTTGGTCATGGCTTGGATTAGTTTTCATGAGTAGGCTCGTGATGTCTTGGTCATTTGACCGTGTGTTCCCATCTGCATTTGCCAATGTCAACGAAAGATTTCATACGCCACATGTCGCGATCGCGTTGGCATGCATTCTGGCCACCTGCTCAATGTATCTGATTTACTTCACATCTTTCATCACTGCGCAGGTTAACGGAATATTCCTCTTCTCAATTGTGTGGTTAGTGACCGCCATAAGTGCCATAATCCTACCGTTCCGAAGAAAGAGCTTGTTCGAGTCTTCGGCTGGCCGGTCGAAAATAGGTGGAGTTCCGGTTATTTCTCTGCTAGGCTTGGTGGGCGCAATCCTGTTCGCCTGGTTAGCATACAACGCGACAACAAACCCTGCTATAGGATCCTTAGCTCCAAGCGCTCAGCTCTTCGTTGCGGTATTAGTTATTGTTCCAGTAGTAATCTTCGCTGCCTCCTATTACTACAACAAGTCCCGCGGAATAGATCTCAGATTAGTCGCAGGCGAACTCCCACCCGACTGAGGTCCAGGAACGGCAAGTCACGCCTGCGATTCGAGCAGCGTTTGGAATAGCGGAAGCTTGGCTCGCATTCATCCCTGTTTCACTTGACTGAAAGATCATGGCGGCTTGATGAGTCGCCCAGGGCCTAAACAAGTACTTAGGACACTGGAAAGCGTGCTCGCTTGTGAAGGCTTCACAGTTACAAAGAGACGAACGAGGATGAGAGCTTCGAGTTGCTGGACCCTGTTCGAAAGCAACATCAGACCAGAAAATCAGAAACAGTCATACTAGCGCATCTGGGTCGGTTATTCGAAATCGGGGCAAGTGCAAAACATGTTTACTTATATCAGATGGGACGCGGCTTTCATGAAGCGCATCAGGGTTGGATGAGACTCCTCGGTGAGTTCTGCGACTCTCATCAGTTTGACGGCGTCGACGATCGATCCATTTATGGTGTATGCGCCAGAAGAGAAACCCTGGTCGAATTTCATTCTGCCTGTCATGACTTGGAAAAACTTCCCAGAGTCGGAGGTGAACACGAGATCTGGATTGTGGGTTTTACCAGCTCGACACGTAAAGTGGCCATCGACGATCTCGATGAAAAATGGATCTTCTCCAGATAGTAGGAACTGGATCTTTCTGTCCCAGCCAATCAATATTGGCTTCACACTAGGGGTTCTATTTGTCATCCAATTCAGGAAACGGAACGCCATTCCACATTTGCCGATCATCGACGGTTCGTTCTCAATGATGATGTGTTAGCTTACAAGTGTTTCCGGTCGTCAGTTATCCAGCGTATATAAAATACGTATGAAAGAATAATACGTGTGTGGTGTAGACTTCCGCGCGATTTCCTTGTATAAATGCTCATTATGTCAGAAAGAAATCCGTGAAGGGCAACGTCCTGACTACTCGCCCATAAGAGGAATGGTGCACTATGCATGTCATGTTGGCCTCATAAAGAGTGAAGTACCAACTACAACAGCAAACGAAATCTCTAATGTGCCTTGGCTTGAATCACTGAATAAGATCGTGGGACCAGAAAATGTGAAGACCCTTTACTTGGAGCGAGCGTATTATTTCCGGGATCACTCCACAGATTTTATCGACCTCGCACATGGCCATGTGCCTGATGCTGTGGTACTCCCTACTAACGAAGATGAAGTGTCCCAGTTGGTGGCCTTTGCAGCCAAAGAAAAGATCGCGATAATTCCGAGAGGGTCGGGAACCGGGTTTATGGGGGGTTCTGTAGCCGTCGGCGGTGGAATAGTTGTGGACCTAACCGGAATGAGCAGGATTATCGAAATCGACGAACACAATTACCGTGTCACAGCCGAATCCGGAGCGAATATGCAAGCCGTCGAACACGAACTCAACAAGAAAGGTTTGACTCTTGGCTTTGACCCTGGAAGCATGCCAGCTGTGTCGATAGGCGGCTCTGTCTCCACAGATCAGATTGGTGGGGATGGTTGGTACAGCAATGTGGGGTCAATGAGACACAGGGTCATGTGTCTGAGAGTGGTTCTACCCGATGGTGGTGTTGTCAGTACAGGGCGGATGGTAGATCGCTCCTCCTCGACGGTAAATCTAACCCAACTCTTCCTTGGTGCGGAGGGAGCATTCGGAATCGTTTCTCAAGTCACTCTTAGAGTCTTTCCTCTGCCGGAAACGACTGATTTGCGGGTCGTGGTTTTTGATAGTTTCCGGCAAGCCGCCGGTGCTACCATGGAAATGATGCGTGTTGGGGTTTGGCCTCCTATACATCATACCGTTGAGGTCGTGAGGCCCGACGAGTCATCTGACAATAATGTGGTGAACTCCTTCGGAATGCTTGTTCTTGGTTTCGCTGGGTCGAAGGAGGTTGTGGCTGCACAAAGGGAAAGAACGCTATCGATATGTGTGTCAAACGGCGGAGTGGACGCGGGTAAGCAAGCAGCGAACGATTACTGGGAACGTCATCATGAAGCTTACCCGGCCAATCTTCCCGGTAACAAGGTTTACGGGATGGAGGTCGTGTCGCTTCCACTCACCAAAGTGCTCCCAGTTTATGACGAATTCTGCTCCACAATCAGAAAACATGGCATGCAAAGGTACGGATCCGGATTTGGGCTATTCCCTACGACGATGTGGGTTGGATATATTTTTGACAATACCGAGGATGGGCTTAAGGTAAAGACGGCTGCCACTGAGGAGATGCTGAAGGCAGCCACAGGAGCAGGCGGGACAATTTCTGGGGTCCATGGAGTCGGTTACATCAAGAGAGATTACTCTTCCTTTGAATTCGACAACGACCAGTTAGCGCTAATACGAAGGTTGAAGAAAGCGCTTGATCCAAACGGAATCATGAACCCTGGGAAGGGCCCCTACGCTTAATGCCTTTGCAAATCTAATAGTGCCTTCCTCTCATTTTCTCCTACCAAATGTTCCACCAACATTGACTAGCAATGGCGTATCGGCTTCGGGCAACTCCGAACAGCTTATAGGATTAGTGCGAGGCAGTCGACTAGCGATTGATTATGTTTGATGGGATTCCAATTGTGGATGCTCACTGTCACATTGGCTATTTTGGCGGATGGGCCAATGTGGGAATTACTTCCGAAGAACTGATGGCATTAAACAAGCAATTCAACGTGGTGCACTCGGTGGTGTTCACACAGCCAAACAGTTTGACTGCCGAAGCTGCAAAGAGATACCCGCGTAACCTTACTGGTTATGTTTGGCTTAATCCGTTCGATGGAGACAAGGCCATCAGCGAGCTGCACACCGCGGTCAAAGAATGGGGCTGCAAGGGCGTAAAGCTGCATCCGCTGTTTCAGGCTTTCATCGCTGATGACCCGATAGTTTACCCAATAATGGATGAAGCCAGAAAACTCAAGATTCCTGTTGCCATTCACTCTGGTCACCCGCCCTTTTCACTCCCATGGAGCATCGGCGAGTTGGCGGAGGTCTACCCGGACGTTACTGTTGTGATGCTTCATATGGGACACGGCCACGGTCTATACATACGGGCAGCAATCAACGCGGCAAAGAGATACCCCAACATAGTTCTGGAGACATCTGGTATGCCAATGCACACCAAGATCAAAGAGGCAATGGAGACCGTTGGAGAAGACCGGGTCATGTACGGATGCGATATTCCGTTTCATCATCCCTCCGTTGAACTCCAACGCATCAAGATGGCGGGACTAAATGAGAATCAGCTTCGAAAGATACTGCATGACAATGCAGTAGAAAAACTCGGTTTAATCTTCTGATCAGAACTGTGACCTTAGGCCAGGTTTGTAATTTTCGACTCAGCGCCGACTACGTTCAAACCATCTGACGTGGTCGGGAAACTCGCCGAGTCAAGCTGAAATGATGCAATGTAGCAGGTGACTTTGAATCAAGGTTATATTACCGCAAAACGGCATTCGCAGTGTTTGGAGCATTGCCTTACCAGGTTCTCTCCTGACAAGTAGAGGTCTGTGCTGAAATACCTCTCAGTTCTGTCAGGTAGTAATGTCACCAGGCTCTTGTTGCGACCAATTTCATTGAGCACATTGATTGAAGCTAGCACGTTCGCTCCTGAGGAGACGCCGACCATCAGACCTAGGTTTCGTGAAAGTTGTTTCGCCATTTCCACTGCGTCATCGCTCTTGATTGCGACCACTTCGTCTACTTGGTTCATATTCACGATTTCTGGTATGAACCCGTCTCCGATGCCAGTAATCTTGTGGTCGTGGAGGTCCTTTCTGCCGGAGAGGACAGCTGCTTCTTCCGGTTCCACGGCGACCAAACGAAGTTTCGGGTTTTTCTCCCTGAGGGCCTTTCCGACGCCCATCAATGTTCCCCCCGTGCCAACGCCTGCCACAAAAGCGTCGATCGATTCAGTTCCCATTTGTTGAAGAATTTCTTTCCCTGTAGTGTTGTAGTGGGCCATGGTGTTGTCGGGGTTACTGAATTGGTTGGTCAGGAAATAGCGGTGGTCGCTTTCGGCTATCTTCGCGGCCCTTGCGACGGCTCCTTCAAAACCCTCGGCCTTAGGTGTCAGACAAAGCTCCGCTCCAAGGTTAGTCATTAGGCGGATTCGTTCCCCGGTCATATGTTCGGGCATTACGACAAGCATTTTGTAGCCCTTTGCTGCGGCCACCATTGAAAGGGCTATGCCCGTGTTTCCGCTTGTCGCCTCGATGATAGTATAACCCGGTTTCAGAAGGCCTCGTTTCTCTCCTTGTTCTATCATGTATTTTGCGATGCGGTCCTTCACGCTCCCGCTTGGGTTCATAAATTCTAATTTCGCATGCATTCGACAGGTCCTGCCTTCAAAGTCTATGTTCAGGATTTGAAGGGGAGTGTTCCCCACGTAATTGAGAACTGATCCTTGCGATGTTAGTGACTTCACGGGGAGGGCCTCTAGGTTAGGTTAGTGCTTCAAGTGTGGAAGGACCTCATCCGCAAACCATTTGATTTGCTTTTCCTGGTTATGAGAACTGAAGCGAATCGCGAAAACACGAGCTCCCGCATCGTGGAACGCGTTTATGATTTTCACCGCGTCCTTAGGCGACCCGAATGGTCCCCACCGGTCGAGTGGCGGCGCTGCACCATAGTACTTTGTGAGATAATCAACTGTTTCTGATTTGGCTTTGGATGAGTCATCGTTCAAGTTCATGGTCATGTAGAGCGACGAAATCATTTCTTTCTTCGGAGCGAATGACTGAACTTTCGACAATCCTTCTTTGAATTCGTTAGGAAAAACTTCTGCCGACATCCAGCCATCGGTGAATCTAGCGGTTCGTTCGAAGGCTGTGGAGACCATTCCACTTGACATTAGGATCTTAGGCCCACCTTCAGTATATGGTTTGGGATCTAGCGTCACATCTTGAAGGCTACAGGTTTTTCCTATGAAATTCACTCTCTCTTTGCTCCACAGCATCTTCATGACCTTCACGGTCTCATCAGTTCGGCTTATGCGCTGTTTGAAGGGAATGCCGCAACCCTCGAATTCTCTGCGATAGATTTCCATGGGCCCGCCCACACCAACACCGATTAGCAGCTTCCCAGCGGCAATCAGATCCAAAGTTGCAATCGCGTGCGCAAGAACTACCGGATGCCTTAGAGCGGGCAGCAGAACCGACATTCCGAGAGTTGATTTTGGACAAACAGCAGCCACCGCGGCCAAGGTTGTGAAAGGATCAAGTCGGGGTTTGGCCAGAATACTGTCGCCGACCCAGAGCGAGTTAAACCCAGATTTCTCCGCGAGTTCAGCGAGGTCGAGGATGGTTCGAAAGTCTGGCTTCCCGCCCTTCTGCACGAGCCCTCTTGTGGGGAGCAAATATCCGTATGATGTTTCGTTATTCATGTCATCGCGTTCCATCTTGTTTGATTTAAGTCCACGATATGTACCATAAATAACGTAAGACGTTCCTTTGAATTAACGAAAACCGAACGAACTTGTTAATAGCGAAGCAGACAACTGAGGCTTTATGATTGAACCTCCTCGCACAATGATGTCGACTGGGCCAGTGGAAGTTTCACCCCGAGTTCTCAGGGCACTTGGCACAAGAGTCATTCATCACAGCCGCCCAGAGTTCGGAAAGATATATGAAAAGATGCTAAGCGATTTGCAGGAAATTTGGAAGACAAAGAACGATATGGTGGTTCTCCACGGTGAAGGAATTATTGGCTTAGAATCCTCAATCGCATGCATGATTAACCCGGGGCAGAAAATCATTGTGACCAGCGCGGGTGTCTTCGGTTCTTGGTTCAAGCAATTGATTGAATCACATGAAGGGGTTCCAATAGTTGTTGAAAGTGACCCGAGCATGGAGCCAGACTTGGAAAGCGTGAAGACTGTTTTGGATGAGAATCCGGACGCTGCGTTGGTTGTGGGGGTTCACGGTGAAACTGTTGCGGGCATCGTGAATCCTGTGAACGAGATTTGCAGGTTGGCAAGGAAGAATGGCATTCTGACTGCTATCGATGCCATCGCCACAACTGGGGGGCAGGAGGTTCAGACTGATGGATGGAAAATAGACCTGTGCATTGGCGCGAGCCAGCACTGCCTATCTGCACCCCCGGGCCTCACGCAAATCTCAGTTAGCGCGGAGGCGTGGGAGCAAATGGAGAAGAAGAAAAAGCCGATCAGAAATTCCTACCTGAGTATTCTGGATATGCGAGAAGCTTGGATCAAAGGGCACTACTTCCCCTACACCCCATCAGTGTCTGGGGTTTACGCATTAGCCGAGTCATGCGCGGAAATCCTTGATGAAGGGTTAGAGAATGTGTTCCACCGTCACCATGACACTGCAGAAACTGTAAGGAGAGGCGTTGAGGGGATGGGTTTGAGGCTGTTTGCCGCTGACAAACGCTATGCATTGGACGTCAGCACCACTGTTCGATTGCCAGACGGCATAAACGATACAGAATTGCTCGATGCGCTGGTAGCTCGCCATAGCGTTCTGCTTGCTGGTGGATTTAGGGAACTTAAGGGCAAGATCATTCGAATTGGGCATTCAGGGTACGCAGCTACAATATCCAACGCAATAGCAAGCTTGGCTGCGCTTGAAACCGAGTTCAGGCGGCTTGGGCACAAGTGCGCTCCTGGAAGCGCCGTCACTGCCGCCCTATCGTAGAGCAAGGTAAATTGGTCCAGGCAGCCTGTTTGTATTTGTCCGCTAGTTTCTTGTATCACTGCCTTGGTTCAAGTGCGGCAAAACGACAGCTTTCTGGGAGATGAACACGGAGCCTTCTTACGGGGGTTTGATTCCCATGAGATGATAGAGTATGTTTAGAGTGTAGATGATTCCGGGTTTCGGCGTGATGATTTGGATATAGTATCCGAGAATCATGGCTGCGATGCAGACTACTGTGGCGTAGTAGTCTAGGGGTTTGAATTTTAGCTCGTGCATGTAAGTTCGATTGGCTATATTTCCGAAGCCCTTTGATTCGATCGCCGCCGCAATCTGATAACCCCGGCGTATTGAGGTCATGATGATTGGAAAGAGTGTTGGGAGCATTGCTCGAACTCGTCGCAGTGGATTTCGATACTCGAACACCCACCCGCGAGCTTTTTGGGCATCCATAATGTTGCCTACTTGTGTCACGAGGACTGGCACGTAAGAGAAACCGATGCTTAGCGCAACGCCCAACTCCTTGGGCAACTTAAGCTTAACAAGAGCAAGGACATAGTCTGAAACAGTGGTTGTTAGAGTCAGAAGCCTGTACGCTGTCACCATCAGAATGAATCGTGCAACAACCCCTAAGGAGAACACGATTCCCTCCAGAGACACTGTATACCCATTAAGCATATACTGGGGTAGCAGGGAGAAGAACTTCGTTGGCCCAACATAAAACCACAGGTTCGTGAGGAAATAGAAAATCGAAATGGGGACGAGGCCTTTGTAAAGGGCTGACATTTTGTTCCACGGAATCCGAGAAACTACGATTAAGAAGACAACGTTGGCGTACACTACAGTAAGTAGTATTGGATCGAACAGGAGTGCGCCGAGTACGATGTTGGCTCCAAGCCACAGCAATTTTATTCTTGGGTCAAGCCTGTGCATCACTGAATTGCCTGGGTAGTATTCAAATGCCATCTATTGCTTTCCTCCAATCGTACTCTGAATGAATGAAGTCATTTCCTCCACTGTGAGAACGTCGTTGGGAAAGCCAAAGCTACCCAGCGCTTGAGCCAGCGAGGTAATCTGTGGCGGCCGTAGGTTTGTTTGCACAAGTTTCTGTGGGTTGGCAAAAATCTCTCGCGTGGACCCATCTGCGAAAATCTGACCATCTTTCATTACTAGTGTTCTGGAACAATATTCCGCAACGATGTTCATATCATGTGAAATCGTTACAAGGGTTGTTCCCTTTTTCAAAAGATTCATTGCCAGATCCATGATCTCTTTGCCGCGGAGAAAATCTTGGCCAGTTGTAGGTTCATCAATGATGAGCAGTTCAGGATCCATGGCTAGGACGGATGCAATGTTGATTCTCTGTTTTTCGCCCTTGCTGAGGTCTAAGGGATTTTCGCTGATCAAGTTGTAACACTCAACATCTTTCAGGCTCTTCTCGACGCGGCGTTGAATTTCATCTTCTGGCAGTCTGAGGTTTCGTGGCCCAAATGCGACCTCGGTGCTCACCTTATTGCTGAATATTTGCTGGTCGGGGTCTTGGAATACGAATCCGACCTTCATGGCCATCTCGGGAACAGTGTGTTCGCGTGTGTCCATTCCGAAGACTCTGACGCTACCGCTCGTGGGTTTCAGCAGGCCGATGAACTGTTTCACCAGTGTGGTTTTCCCAGAGCCGTTCTGGCCGATTACTCCAATGTTTTCGCCGCGTTTGATCGTGAGGTCCACATTGCTAAGTGCGGGGGATTTCGTATATGGATACTGAAACGTAAGGCCTTTGACCTCGATGGTTACTTCGTCTTGGTGTGGCGGAAGTTTTTCAGCCTCTGTTGGGACGCGTTTGAGTTGTGGATTTTGAAGAGTATGTCCGTTGTTCCTCAGAAAGAATGTCAGTGCTGTAATTGCTTGATTCAGTGTTATTGGAATTTTGGGCCAGTTCAATTGGTCGCGAAGCTTGGCGAAGAGGAGGCTAACTTGGGGCGGCTTCAGTCCGATTGCTTCAATGGCCTCTGCCTGGTTAAGGACTTCCTGAGGGGTCCCTTGGTACTTTATGCTGCCCTCATCCATGACGATCATGCGATCAGCCTCGCCCACTAACTCCTCCAGCTTATGTTCCACGATCAGGATTGTCTTGTGTTCGATGCGTGCAAGCTCCGAGATTGTCTGGAGCACTTGAGCGCTTCCCACCGGGTCGAGGTTGGAAGTTGGTTCATCGAGCACGTAAATCTCAGGGCGCATCGCAAGAATGCTGCCTAGTGCGACGGCTTGCTGTTGTCCTCCTGAGAGATTGTGTGGGCTCCTACCACTGACTTGTTGAAGTCGAAGTAAACGTATGACGTCGTCAACACGCTTTCGGATCTCAACGGGGGGAACACCATAATTCTCTGCGCCAAATGCGATGTCATCTTCTACTGTAGCACAGAGAAGTTGCGTTGATGGATCTTGGAATAACATCCCGGCCTTTCCCGACAAGACTGCAGGCCCGTTGAGTCTCGTGTCGAGCCCGCGCACACTCACCTTCCCTTCCAATGTGCCAGTGTAGAAATGCGGAATCAACCCATTTAGGCAACTGCAGAGTGTTGTCTTCCCCGCGCCAGCTGGTCCCGTAACGAGAAGGAGCTCACCCGGTTTTACTTGCAGAGTCACGTTCTTCAGAGCCGGCCGCTTCTCACCGCGGTAAGTGTACGATACGTTTTCGACTGTTACGTCGTATTCGCTCATTTTCTTGGAGTCACGCTGCTGCACGTCGGACTGTTTGTCTAAAAACGTGCCTATCGTTTGTCAGGTATAGTAATCCCGTTTTCGATGTATAGACACTCTATTCCATTTCTCACATTCATTATGATGGTGTTAAATACCATCACAGCGCAGTAGCGGTTAGTGAAAAAATTGAGTCAACAGAAAGCTCCGTTACTAACCTCACGTCAACTGGCGACTGCCGCTGTCTTTGGCGGGCTTGGCTTCGCCACCAGGGCAATGGGCTTGACTGTCCCCTTGGTTCCACCGCTTGTCGTCGACTTAAGAGCAGTATTTTGGATTCTGGGAGTTGCTGGCTCCGGCCCCGTCGGTGCCATCATCGTTGGTCTCCTGATAGGATTGCCATCAGCGTTCCCAATTGCATCAATACCCGACGCAATAGTCTATGGCCTAGTATTCTGCATTCTCTACAAGCAAATCCATGCATTGAAAGGTGCAGTGAAGTATGTGATGCTGGCTATATGGGCAGCTGTGTCCGTGTACGTCGGCGATTTAGTTCTGGTATGGGTCTTCGTATACATCTACCACATCTACCCCGACATGAGCACTGGACTTGCAATTGACTACACAACATCCGCTGTAGTTTGGTCAATTCTAGGTGCGCTCGCGATAATACTGCTAGTCAAATATGCTCCAGACTACGCTGAACCAACGTGGTCTTGGATGAAGTCCAAGATTTCAAAGAAGTGATTGAAATGGACCTAATATCAATCCTCTCGACAGTCGTCCAACAGGCAATGCCGTCAATTCAAGAACGAGTACTCCCTACAATGATCTTCGCTGCTATCATGGTCATCGCTCTCTTAGCCTATGGTGTGATGAAGAAGGTCAAAGGCGCCATATACGCAGGGATAGTCCTGCTCATTGGCGTACTCTTCGCCTACGTACGCTTCCTCACCCCGTACCTGCCAAGCACGTACAATGCCGGAATGGCTACAGTACTATTCAACGCTGGAGGCGTGGACGTCACTATAGGAACAGTTGGCGCGATAATCTTCCTGATAGTCGTCGTCGCCATTCTGGTCTGGTACAGAAAGAACGCGAAACGCTCTCGATAAGAGAGCACCTCCTTTCTTTTTCTTCACTTGTGTTCTTAGTAACTTGCCGTTCCTCTCCAATCTGCGCTGGGTTGCGAGGCCCTCAAGAAGAATAAGAGACAATTTTCTTGAGGTTTGAGGTCAACGCGTTCTACGGCTAGTTTTTCCTCTGTAACATTACAATCTATCAGTAGTATAAGAACAAGAGACGAAACGCACTTCCTTGGGTCTACTGAACCGCTCCAACTGCTGATGGAATCGGAAGGTCGGCCATCGTAACGAGACCTGGGTTCGCTGCCGCAACTTTCGTAATCATATTAGCGACGACGGCTGCCGTGGCAAGGTCTCCGTGAACTCCTCCCCTGATTACCAAGTCAACAGGAGGAGATCCCTTGATTACCACTTGATCGAAGGCTTCAGGTGGCCTAAGTGATGCTTGGAACTCGAATTTTACAACCTCTCTGCCATTCAGGTCAATTGCACTGGCAACCTGAGATAAGCCCCTGACTTGCCCCGGTCTCACCGTGATACACTCGCTTGACACCTCATTGTCGGCGATTATTGGTTCAATCTTCTGTTGTATGTCTTTCAATTGTCACCCAAGCTTCTCGGCCACCATAGCTGCTGACTCGGGTAGTCCAATGTGGCCGAACTTCCCGCTAGCCACGTTCTCGTTGAATTCGTCGGGCGATAGGCCTGCGCCTATCTTCTTCTGGAAGGGCAGGCGCCTGTTACTGGCGTCTTGTATTCGTCGAGCTATGATTGAGTCGATATCTTGGCACACACCGCTTGAAGTGAGGACTAACGTGTCCATAAGAAACCCAGGGTTCACACCTGTGCCGAGCATTGTCGTCTTATATTTCTTCGCAAGCCTATCAAGAGCTCTCGATTCCTTGGGATATTTCTTGAATGGGTATGATAGCTCTTCGCAGGTCGACACGATGTCGAGTTTGGCTTTTGTTATTTGCTCTAACTGACTGATGACGGCCGGTATGAAGGAAGAAGTGGAGTGCACTACTAGGTCCGCCTTCGCTTCTCTGAAAACCTTCGTTGGATTGTCGGAGACCTTCAAGCCGAGGTTCCGCTGCAAACCAGCAACTTCCCCTAAATCTCTTCCAACCTTCGCTTTGTCAATGTCGATGGCACCGACAATCTGGAAACCTTTCTTTCTGACTAAGAGTTTGACTATCGCGCTTCCGATTGGTCCAATGCCGAACTGGATTATCTTCAAGCCTGTGTCACCTTTCACTTCGGAATTAGCATCATCAGCGTGACGAGGCTTAGTATCTTTATCGTGTTGATGTAATCTTCGAGAATCACGTATTCATCAGGAACATGCCAGGCAGGCGCTCCGCAGGAATAGCAGATCATCGGAATCCCTGCGTCGTAGATGGCCCAACGCATGTCCGTAGAAGCCGCTATACCCGTGGCCTTCGGCCTTAAGCCGATGACTTGCTCAGCCGCGAGCTGAGTGTAAACAACGATCGGCTCGGAGGGTGCAAGTTCACTTGGCCTTACATAGTTGATTACCTCGGCGTCGACTTTCAACTTCGGGTCTGCATTTCGCAATGCACCAAGCATCCTCTCGACATCGGCAATGACGGACTGTACGGTCTGGCCAGGCATAGTTCTAATGTCACAAATGACTGAGCATTCATCCGGGATTACGTTCTCCTTTGTGCCCCCTTCGATTCGATTCACGCTGATGTATGGACCACCTGGAACGTGAGGGTGTGCTTTCCAGCCAGTGAACTCCATCTGATCAAATGCTTCAGCCACTTTACCCATCTTGAGAATTGCGTTTGTGAGGAGCTTCTTCTTGCTTGTATGGCCGCCTTCACCTTTTGTGGTTACCTTCAGCCAAATTTGACCATTCGCTGCCAAATGAATTTCGTCGCGAAGAGCTTCAATGTAAATTGCGCAGTCGCCATGCAATAGATTCGCCTTGATCAATTCGTGAATTCCCTTATGACCTCCAGCTTCCTCGTCAGCCGCGGCAGCAACAGAAATGCTTCCCACTAGTGGAATGCCTAATTCGACTAGTGCTCGAGCGGCGACTATTGATGACGCTGTCCCAGTCTTGCAATCCAATGTACCTCTGCCAAACATCTTTCCGTTCTCAATCACTGCCCCAAATGGAGGGTGTTTCCATTTGGAGAGGTCACCAGGCGGGACAGTGTCTGTGTGGGAGTAAAGCAGCATTCGCGGCTTTTCCTTTTGAAAGACTTTGTCGCCGACCACGCTTACGCGGTTAGGATAAGGCTCTATGGTCTTAACATCAAAGCCAATTGATTGGAGTTCGCGGACAACTATACCTGCTACTTTCTTTTCTCCCTCGAGTTCGTTGTTTACGCTAGGTGTGCGAATGATTTCTTGGAGAAGAGAGATCGCGTAGGGCCGCAGGTTTTTAATTTTCTCAAACAACTCCTTGGCATGTCTATTCGCCATCTTCAACCTTGTTTGCGCGTCTTCCAGAATCCATTCGTGGTCAGGTGTTTTCCACGTTCGATATGGTTCACGGCCGTCCATTTCGACTTCGACGAGCCTCGCCTTGTCAACCGTGATAGTCATGACAGTTCAACCTGCTGTCACGTTTGCCAGTGTTTACAAGGTTTTGTTCTGTAACCAGGAGAGGTTAACGCGAAGCTTCGAGCTGGTCCCAGTCATGGCCGATCCTCTGCTGTCGAAAGGATGATTGTAGCCAAGTATATACATGCTGCAGTAGGTAGCCTATAGAATTAGGACTATCAATTAATACACATCGTGGGAACTCACACAACATACTAGGTGTATGCTAATGTGGAATAAAGCTAGAGAACCAATTCGACTTCTTATGACACCGGGCCCTGTCGAAATATCTCCTCGAGTTCTGTCAGCCTTAGCAAGACCTGAAGTCTACCACTACTACAAAGGGTTCATAGACTTATTCGCCGAAACGACTGAGAAGATGAAGAGGATCTACCAAACAAAGAACGAAGTCCTCATTATGCAAGGCGAGGGCGTACTCGGCTTAGAGGCAGCCGTACTCAACACTATCAACCCAGGAGACAAAGTATTGGTGTTGGATAACGGACCATTTGGTAAATGGTTTGGGATCTACGTTGAGAACGCGGGCGGCAAACCCGTCTATCTGACCTCCCCCAACAACGAGGCATTTTACCCGGAGAAACTCAAAGAGAAACTTGATGTTGAGAAAGACATCAAAGCAATGACGGTTGTGCACTGTGAAACCCCGGCCGGAATTCGCAACCCAATCAAGGAACTCTGCTCCATCGCCAAGAAGAAGGGAATCCTAACAATCGTCGACGCAGTCGCATCACTCGCAGGAGACGACGTCAAACCAGATCAGTGGGGAATTGACCTCTGTTGCGGCGCCTCGCAGAAAGCACTCTCAGCACCGCCCGGGCTAACGTTGTTGTCTGTCAGCAAAGATGCATGGGAGGCAATTGACAACAAGAAGAACCCAATCAAGAACTCTTACGTGAGCATACCTGACTATCGGGACACTTGGGTCAAAGAGAAGCGCTTTCCGTTCACGCCAATGGTCTCAGATATCTACGCACTAAACGAGGCCGCTGATGAACTTCTCGAAGAAGGATTGGAGAGCTCCTTCAAACGACATCAAATCGTTGCAGACGCGTGCCGAGAGGGAGCGGAGAAGATAGGCTTCAAACTTTGGGCTAAGCGACGAGAAGACGCCTCCAATACAGTAACTGCCCTGCAAATACCGCCATTAGCCACTGACTCTGAGATTGTCAACCACATGGTTCAGAAGTACGGCATATTGATTGGCGGAGGCTACAAGGAAACTAAAGGCGAGCTGCTAAGAATCGGCCATATGGGCTACCACGCAACCCTAACGAACATCATGACGACGCTCGCCGCACTCGAAGGAACTCTGGCGGACCTCAAGAAGAAGAAACCCATAGCGGTTCCGGCCAAGTAAGGCCGCGAACCCGCCCTCTTTCTTGCTTGCCGGTATTTCCAGCGGAGCTAACAGCATAGAAGCCAACATGTCAGAGTGGTCTAGCAGGCTTCACGGTAAGGTAGACCCCTGCGAGAATTAAGGCACCGCCAACGCCAGAATATAGACTTGGGATCTCCTGCAAGATCCACCACCCTAGGATTATTGCTATGATTGGTGTGATGAACGCCATCATGGAAACGTTTGTTGCCGTGGTCTTTGTTAGGAGCCAGTACTGGCCGACGAATGCCGCTGCGGACCCGAAGATTGCCAGGTAGATGATTGCTACAGTTGCCGTTAGCGTAAAAGACTTCGGTGAATTTGCCTCCGTTACGAGACCGATAGATGACAAAACCACTGCGGCAATCAATGACTGAACAAAAACATTAGTCGCAGGCTGTATCCGCGTAGCGAAACGTTTGACGACAACACTTGACAACCCACTCAACGCGGCGCTCCCGACGAGTGCTAGCCCACCAAGAAGAGAGCTCTGCACAGCGAGGTTTCGTGACGCCGCAATGTCTGGCCAAAAAACAACAATTAGTCCCAGAAATGAAGATATGACTCCCAGAATCTTGAACGGAGTCATCTTCTCGTTTCGTACGATGAAGTTTGCGAAAATAACGACGAAAAACGGGTTCGTTGCAAAGAGTATGGACGCGAGCCCAGATGGGATGTACTGCTCTCCCCAGAAAATGAGACCGAACGGTACGCTCATTTGGAATATTCCTAAGAACAGCATGATTCCCCATGAGAGGCGGTCCTTGGGAAAACGTGCGTGCAGAAGTTTCACAATGACCAACAGCGCCATGGTGGCAATGATGTAGCGAATTCCCACGAATGTGAAGGGGGGAACTGCTTCGAGGCCAGCTTTTATGGCAAGCCAAGTGGATCCCCAGATAAGGCAACATGCAGTGAAGACAGTCCAACGTAATTGTGATGAGTGCAAGTTTTCTAACTCATGGCCTAATGCTAAACACGAATTCCCGAAGGATTTGGGGAGATGACCTTGCTCGAACTTCATAATGAGAGCGAGGAGTATCTCTCACAATTCTATGAAATGGCGAGTTCTTTGAGTTTCTGTTTTGTTGGGATTCCCTGCTTGTCCCATCCTCGGAGCTTGTAGTAGCTGTCGAGCATTCTGTTGACGTCGAATGTTTGGCCTTTTGATTGGCCGGTGGGTAGCGGTTCTAGGAATCGGTCCGGAATGTTGTCGTCCTTTCTTGTGTAGCCTTCTCTGAGGTTGAAGAGTCGTTCGAGGTTGTTGATTCTCTCTCCGACCTTGACCAATTCAGCATACGTATGTTTCAACCCTACCGCTTCATGCATTAGACGTTCGATTACCTCCGGGCTAAAGCCAAAGTCAAGGCAAAAGTCGCAGAACACAGCGGTATCTATGGGTGAGGCTGTGAAGTCTTGAAAGTCCATGACCCATCTCGCCTTGTTCTCGTCCTCCGCGAATCTGTCAACCTTCTGTGGCATTCCGAACAGTTCAACTGCTATTGTCCAGCCATCGTTGTGATCTGCACCTCGAGATGAGGTTGCATAGCTGAGTCCCATGCCCTTGGCTCCTCTAGGATCATACCCAGGCATTTCAAGGCCTTTCACGTGCATCGCATATCTATAGGCGTCTCCACCAAGTTTGTCAGCGGCCATTCTCACGCCGTCGGCCAGTACGTTGCCTAACCCTTCTCTGTGGGTGATCTTTTTCATCAGCCAGATGAGACCTTTTTCGCTACCGAACTTCATGTTCACGCCGCCTGTGTCTTTTTCTTTGATGATGCCTCTTTCGAAGCACTCCATTGCGAACGATGCCACAACGCCTGCGGAGATTGTGTCCATCCCATATTGATCACAGAGGAGGTTGGCGTGCGCGATTGTTTCGAATGATGAAATTCCGCAGTTCGAGCCCAAAGCGAATATGTTCTCGTGCTCCGGTCTGTCGGTTTTGATCCCTGCGTGTTCTCCTTCCGTTACGTTGATCCATTTTGAGCAGAGAACGCGGCATCCCCAGCAATGGACGAATCCCTTGTCGGGCCAGTGTTTCTTGATGTAATCTGCGCCTATGCTTTCTGCGCCCTCGAAGTACCCGGTCTGATAATTCCTGGTCGGCATCAGTCCTAATTCGTTTACGAAAGCAACGGACCCTGTCGTTCCGTCGGCATTGAACGCTTTCACAACCTCATTGCTGTCAACAATCTTCCCGATCCATGCTAGCGTTTCTCGCCACTTGTTCCGATCGACAAACGTCTCAGCCCTTCCTGTGCCGCAGACAGCGAATGCTTTCAGGTTTTTTGAGCCCATTACGGCGCCGGGGCCGCATCTCGCGGCTGCCGCGTGTTTGTCGCTCATTATGGACGCGAATCTGACCATGTTCTCCCCAGCAGGGCCAATCGAGGCGACCTTCAATGTCGGTTTCGAACCCAACTCCCTGGTTACCGCATCTTCCGTTTCATTTGTCGTCTTTCCCCAAAGATGGGACGCGTCCTTCAACTCCATCTTGCCGTCATGGAGGTACGCGTAGGCTTTCTTTTCCGACTTTCCTTCGAATATGACTCCATCGTACCCGGCGAATTTCATGTTAGGGCCAAAATGGCCACCGCAGTAACTGACTGAGATTGTTTTGGTCAGAGGTGATTTCATGCCGACCGTATACTTTCCCGTAAGGGGTATGTTCGTGCCTGCCAAGGGGCCGGTCATGAAAATCAGTTTGTTCTTCGGACCCAGTGGGTCTGTTCCCGGCTCAAGCTCGTCGTAGAGGATTTTCGCGATAAAGCCTCTTCCGCCGATCCATTTCTCTGCGAAATCGTCATCGATTTTCATTTTCCAAGTCTTCCCAGTGCTGAGGTCGACGCGCAGAATCTTGCCCACGTAACCTTTGTAATTGGTCAAAGAAGAATCCGCTCTTGTAGCGAGGCTTCTTGGGGTATGTATTGTTTTTCTCACGTTTGCAAGAAAGGAACTGATAATTTTCGCGTTGGTTGGTCGCGGGGCTTCGAATTTAGAGTATATGTGCACATATATTGTTGGAGTAAAACCATGATAAGCTATAAGGCCCGTTCGGTCCTGACGGGCGAAGATTATGGTAATGGCTAGACCTCTTGAGCTGCAATACTCAGAGCCTTCAACTCTGAAGGAAGCATTCTCAATTTTGGCAAAAGTTGAGGGTGCCAAGATTCTCGCTGGAGGAACCGATGTGATCGTTTCCATGAGGGAAGGAAAAATTGCTCCAGCTCACATTGTGAATATCAAACGGATATCCGGACTTGACAAAATAGGGCCAAGCACCGGAGGGGGGCTCCGTATAGGTGCGCTTGCTACGATTGGTGCCGTGGAAACCTCAGCTCTGGTTCGTAACGCGTTCCCGATGGTTGCTGAGGCAGCGCACCAGATAGGTTCGCTGCCGGTTCGAAATCGTGCAACGGTGGGTGGGAACCTCTGTAATTCATCTCCTTCTGCAGACATGGCTCCGCCATTGATAGCGCTCGGAGCAGTCGCGAAGATAGCCGGACCAAAGGGAAGGAGATCTGTTAACCTTGAGGAATTTTTCACAGGGCCAGGAAAGACCGTCCTGTCGAAAGTTGAGATTCTAACGGAGATTCATATTCCAGATCCTCCCAGGAACTCGTTCGGGGCATTTCTGAAACATGGCCCTCGGCAGTGCATGGACATTGCAACAGTCAACGCCGCCGTTATGGTTACATTGAAAGGAAAGGTGTGCGAGAACGCTAGAGTCGTCTTGGGTGCTGTTGCCCCGGTGCCAATGCGCGCCAAAAGGGCCGAGGCAGAGATTCGCGGAAAACCCATTGAAGATGAGATCATCCGCAAAGTGGGTGAAATCGCAGCCAAGGAATGTGTTCCCATATCTGATGTGAGGGGGTCAGCGGATTACAGGCGAGAAGTGGTTAACGTGCTGGTAAGGCGATTGTTTGGGAAGGCTTTGGGAGCCAAATTGGCAAAGTGATTGCTTTTGAAACACGTGAAATTCCGGGTCAATGATGAGTGGAGGGAGCTAGATGCTAGTCCAACCAAGAGCTTGCTCGACGTGCTTCGGGATGACTTGTTTCTCACTGGCACCAAGCGTGGCTGTGATAGCGGTGAATGCGGGGCATGCACTGTTATCATGAACGGGAAGGCTGTAAACGCATGCTTGGTACTCGCTACTGAGCTTGATGGGTCAGAGATTACAACCATTGAGGGATTGGGCAGAAGCGTTGACAAGCTTCACCCATTGCAGAAGGCGTTCATCGAAAAAGGAGCGGTACAGTGCGGTTTTTGTACGCCCGGCATAATCATGACTGCGAAAGCATTTCTCGATATGAATCCGAAGCCGACAGAGGAGGAAGTGAGGGACGCTATTTCTGGCAACCTTTGCAGGTGCACTGGATACAGCAAAATTGTGAATGCCATACTCGCGGGTGCGGAAGAAGTTGGGAGATTGAAACATTGACGGCTACAGTTGAGAAGGAAAAATACGTTACGATAGGGAAATCGGTTCCACGAATTGATGCCCTCGAAAAGGTAACTGGCAGGGCAATGTACATCGATGACCTCAAATTCAGCGATGTGCTCTATGGAAAAATTCTGCGCAGCCCACACGCACACGCCAAAATCAAAAGGATAGACACTTCGAAAGCTGAAGCGCTGCTAGGAGTCCGAGCAGTTGTGACCGGTAAGGATGCCCCATTCAGGGGCGGCGAGGCCATCAGGGACCAGCCATTTCTTGCTGTAGGCAAAGTTCGTTGTGTAGGTGAAGTCGTGGCAGCTGTAGCTGCCGATACCAAGGAGATTGCTGAGCATGCTATAGGACTCATAGTGGTCGAGTACGAGCCCCTAGCAGCGGTCTTAGACGTAATGGAGGCTGTGAAACCGAGTGCCCCGCTGATTCACGAAGAGATGCATGCGTACGCGCATATGCCTGTAGTGACTGTCGTACCGCACACGAATATCTGCGCAAAGTTCGAATTCAAGCAAGGGGATGTCGAAAAAGGCTTCCGCGAATCGGACTACGTTTTCGAAGATACTTTCCGGTTCCCCACAGGTCACCATTGCCAGATAGAACCCTTCGGCGCGGTGGCTCAGGTTAGTGTCAACGGCAAGATCACCATTTGGGTTGCAAATGACGCCCCACACCGGTTGCGAAAGGACATAGCTGACGCTATGGGCATTCCTTTCGAAAACTTGAGGGTGATATGTCCACCCTTCATGGGCGGAGGGTTCGGTGGAAAAGGTGGCCTGAAAGTTGAAACAGTCTGTATCGCCCTCGCAATGCACACAAACGGCCGCCCAGTCAAAATCATCTTGGACCGAGAAGAGGTCTTCATGGCCTCACTGATGAAGCATGCCGCCGTCGCGACCGTTAAAACAGGCGTCAAGAAAGATGGGAAAATCGTTGCCACGCACGCAAAACTGTACTACGACACTGGAGCCTACGCAGAGAAAGGACCCACGGTCACACTACATGGTTGTGAGTCCGGAGTAGGGCCATACAAGGTTCCCAACACGCTGGTCGAGGGGTACACTGTCTACACCAACAACCCAGTTGCAGGGGCCCTTCGAGGATACGGTTTACCACAGTCAAG
The DNA here is from genome assembly GCA_049513715.1 of Bathyarchaeia archaeon. GTDB lineage: Archaea > Thermoproteota > Bathyarchaeia > 40CM-2-53-6 > 40CM-2-53-6 > FEN-987. The sequence continues at coordinate 85,956 of JBEKVV010000004.1, forward strand.
CTGGGCACACGAATCAATGATTGACATGATTGCCGACAAGTTAGGCATTGATCAAATTGAAATGAGGTTGAAGAATGCTCTAGAAGAAGGCTCAATCAATCCAACTCGAGGAGACATTCTCACAAGCGTAGGCCTCAAGGAATGCATTACCAAAGCTGCTGAAGCGATCGAATGGAACAAACCCAGGCCACTTAACCGCGGGGTAGGAATAGCTTGCGAATACAAAGCAACAAAGACCCCCTCAGGCTCATCGGCGTTCGTCAAGGTTGAGCAAGACGGTAGCGCCTCGGTGATCACTAGCGCCGTCGAAGTCGGCCAAGGCATCAAAACCATTCTCGCCCAGATTGCGTCTGAGGAACTTGGGATTCCAATGGATCGTGTAATTGTCACCTCGCCTGACACCGATTACACCCCATGGGACGCCTCCACAACTGCAAGCCGTGCCACCTTTCACATGGGTAATGCTGTAAGAAATGCCGCCAAGGACGCTAAAGTGCAGATCCTCGCCCTTGCTGCGGCCGCACTCAGCGTTAGCGCAGAAGACTTGGAGGTCTCAAATGGAGAGATTCGCCTGAAAGGCGGCGACAAGAAAATGACAGTTGCCGAAGCGATTAGGGGTAAATGGAAATCAGGGCTCACCGTTCTCGGAAGAGGAACATACTATCCTGAGATAAAGGGCACAATGTTCTCGGCCCGCAGCATATTCTACATGTACGCAGCACAGGCTGTCGACTTGGAAGTAGACCCCGAAACGGGCAAGATTAAGGTTCACAAGGTTGCAGCCGCCCACGATGTTGGAAAGGCTCTCAACCCGATGGCCGTTGAGGGGCAAATAGAAGGAGGTGTAGTTCAAGGTCTCGGGACTGGACTTTGGGAAGAGGTCCTCTACGACGAGAACGGCAAGATGTTGAACCCGAACTTCAGAGACTACCGCGTCCCAACCGCCGTTGATGCTCCAGAGATCATACCCATCATCGTTGAGGCAACACATGAAGAGGGCCCGTTTGGAGCGAAAGGTATCGGTGAGATGACCTTGGTTTCAACCCCAACAGCAGTTGGAAACGCTATCTACAATGCTACAGGGATCAGGCTGAAAGAACTTCCCGCAACGCCGGAAAGATTGCTCAAGTACCTTAAGGCGAGAAGTTCGAGAACTGAGGAATAGAGTTATGGTGAAATTCGGTGTACGTCTACCGAACTCAGGCCCGCTTGCGGCCGCCGATTCGATTCTGAAGAGCGCGGAAGTCGCTGAGAAACTAGGTTACGACTCAGTTTGGGTGCACGACCACATCACTTGGGGTACAGAGCAACACAGAGGCCACCTTTCATCGGGATCAGCTGAAGCCTTAAAGTCAGCTCAACTTCCGAACTTCTATGAATGTCTGACAACACTCGCGACCATAGCAGGAAGAACAAATTCGGTGAAGTTAGGCGTCGCCGTCGTCATACTGCCCCTCCGAAACCCCGTCGTCTTCGCAAAGCAGACTTCAGTCATCGACGTACTATCTGGCGGGAGATTGCTCGTGGGCGTCGCTCCAGGGGCGCCGAAAATCACAGAAAAAGAGTTCGATACGATTGGCGTCGACTACCACAAGAGAGGCAAGATCACTGATGACTACATACAAGCCGTGAGAAAACTTTGGACTGAGCCACTTCCAACGTACGAAGGAAAATTCATCTCTTTCAAGGAAGTTCAGATGTTTCCGAAACCAATCCAGAAACCTCACCCACCTATCTTGATTGGCGGCGGTGAAAGAGGTCTAAGCGACGTCGCAATGAAACGAGTGGTCGGGCTCGGGAATGGTTGGATACCCGCTTACCTGACAGAGGCCGAACTTGAGCAAGGCGCCAAGCAGCTGCGCGAGGGCGCGAAGAAAGCTGGCAGGGGTGGCGAGAAATTCATCGTAGGCTTGGAGATGTTTACCGGCCTGGGCCCATCCGACGATGCGGCAAGAAACACTTTCTCAGCAACTCTGACCAAGAACTTCGTGTCCGTTGAGGAAGGGTTGAAACGAAGTCTAGTCGGCACATCAAAGACCATCACAAGGAGAATGGAAGCCTACGCGAATGCTGGACTCGATTATGTCGAGTTGAAGTTCATGTACTCGACAATCCCCGAGTTCCACGAAGAAATGGAAACCTTCGCGAAAGACGTGCTTCCATCATTCAAGTGAAGATCTAGAACTGGCACCAGGAACGGAATCGGACCCAGCGCATGCACCGGATGGCTAAGGATCGAGGACGCTCCGACTATGTCAAACCCAGTGACTTGAGCTTTGCTTTGGTTGGAACGCCTTGTTCGTCCCATGCTCTCAGTGTGTAGCATGTGTCCAACATCTTGCTCACGTTGCAAGTCTGGCCCTTAGCAGTTCCATCGGGCATCGGTTCAAGGAAACGGTCTGGAATCGTGTCGTCTTTTCTGGTGTAACCCTCCCTTAGGTTGAAGAGCCTCTCAAGGTTCACGATTCTCTCACCAACTTTCACCATCTCCGCATAACTCTGCTTCATGCCAGTTGCGTCGCGGATTAGACGTTCAATGACTTCAGGGCTGAATCCGAAATCCAAGCAGAAATCGCAAAACACGGCCGAGTCGATTGGTGCGGCTGTGAAATCTTGGAAATCTACCACCCACTTCACTTTGTTGGCGTCTTCAGAAAACCTGTCCACGGGTTGGGGCACGCCGAAGAGCTCGACGGCAATGGTCCACCCGTCGTTGTGGTCTGCGCCGCGCGATGCGGTTGCATAGTTCAACCCGATTCCTTTGGCGCCTCTTGGGTCGTAACCGGGCATCTCTAGACCTTTCACCTGCATCGCATATTTCCATGCGTCCCCGCCTAGTTTCTCGGCCGCGACTTTGACGCCTTCAGCGAGAATGTTACCGATTCCCTCCCTGCGCGCGATTCTTTCGACAAGCCATAGCAAGGCCTCATCATTGCCGAAATTCAGTTTCATTCCACTAGTCTGTTGATCAGTTATGATGCCTCTCTCGTAGCATTCCATGGCAAAGGAGGTCACTACACCTGTTGAAATTGTGTCCATTCCATATTGGTCACACAGAAGATTAGCGTGGGCGATGGTTTCGAAGGATGGAATCCCGCAGTTCGCCCCCAGAGCGAAAATGTTCTCGTGCTCAGGGCGGTCGGTCCTGATTCCGGCATGAGGGCCTTCCTTCACTTCGATCCACTTTGAGCAAAGGACTCTGCATCCCCAGCAGTGAACGAAGCCGCGGTTTGTGTAGTGGGTGTTAATGTACGTGGCGTCTATGTTATCCACCGAGTCGAAATATCCAGTCTGAAAGTTCCTGGTGGGCATCAACCCCATCTCATTCACAACTGAGACGGAACCTGTTGTTCCCGCTTCTTTGAAGACCTTGACGACTTCGTTATTGTCCACAATTTTGTTGATCCAAAGCAGCGTCTCTCGCCATGTATCCCGGTGCAAATAAGTCTCCACTCTGCCCGAGCCTTGAACGGCGAATGCTTTCAAGTTCTTTGAGCCCATCACTGCGCCCGGCCCACATCTGGCAGCAGCGGCGTGTTTGTCGCTCATGATTGCGGCGATCTTGACTAGGTGCTCGCCGGCCGGGCCGACTGAGGCAACCCTTAGCGTAGGCTTTGAACCCAGTTCCTTCATCACAGCCTCTTCAGTCTGATGAGTGGTCTTTCCCCACAGGTGCGACGCATCCTTGATTTCCACTTGGCCGTCATGGAGGTACGCGTAAACCTTCTTCTCAGATTTCCCATCGAAAATGACCCCGTCGTACCCAGCGAATTTGATGTTGGGGCCAAGGTGCCCACCGCAATAACCAACGGAAATGGTCCCAGTGGAGGGAGACTTCATTCCGACCGTGTACTTTCCGGTAAGTGGAACGTTCGTCCCTGCTAGGGGACCAGTCATGAAGATCAGTTTGTTCTCGGGCCCAAGCGGGTCTGCGTGAGGGGGAAGTTCATCGTAGAGGATCTTGGCGATGAACCCTCTACCGCCCATCCACTTGTCGGCGAACTCGTTATCGATTATTTTCTCCGATGTTTTTCGTGTTGTGAGGTCGACCCGTAGAAGCTTCCCTACATACCCTTTGTAGTCTGTCAACGGCAGGTCTGCGTAGTCAAGGAAGAAATTTCCTATATAACATATGCCATGCGGCGAAGCCGCAGTTGACTCCATTTAGAATGCAGAATGGAAAGGTTGGGTGAAGAGAAAAAGGGAATGGGTTTTACTCGGCGTTCTTGGTCGGGGGGTACTCTGGATGTGAGAACGTGTACACCATTACCACATCATTAGGTCCATCATTCCGCACTCCGTGTGCAACTCCAGGTGGAATATAGACCGCCGAATTCGGGCCGAACTCAATATCGCCGTCCTTCAGCGTGATTTTGCCTTTGCCTGAAATTATGAATGCACATTCCTCTTCGGTGTGAATTTTCTTTTCGGTGTTCGCGCCAGGCTTGAATGTGGAGAAGCCTAACATCATTTTCTTAGTGCCAATCGTTTTGTTTGAGAGTAATTCGATGAGCCAGCTACCGCCAGGGAGTGTCGTTCGAATTCCCTCCTCTGACCGAACTACCTTTACCTGCATAATTTCGCCCCAGTTGATTATGTTCCTTTAGCCGAATTTGTTAATGCTTTTTTCGCCTTTGATGTCGGATGTCCAGTGGAAGTCTTCGCCCTTCTTGACCTTCTCTTCCTCTTCCTCGGCAGCCTTGACTGCCTCGCTACCACCGTCGACCCACGTAGCCCAGCCTGCCAGCCAGATGCAAAGTGAAACGGCTTCTTGAACCTCTCTTGGAGTCGCTCCCAGCCGAACTGCCTTTCGCGCATGGCTTCGGCCTTTTTCGCCGCGGCCGGTCGCTACTTCTACAGCTGTGATGATCAGTTCCTTGTACTTCTCAGATATTGCGCCTTCCACGCCCTTCGGTGGGAGTGTTGCTTTTCGAATCTTGATAAATCCCTCAACGATTTCTGAGCTGTACTTGTCCATGTGTTCGAAGACGGGATGCATGCGCCCAAACTTTTCGAGAATGTACTTCTTCGTTTCTTCATTCATCGCGGATCATTGGTGGCTTAATATTCAGCTGCTTAGATTTCCTGCCAGTGGTTTCTGTAAGCGGCTTATATGCGGTGGTCTTAAATAATCAGTTTCGTCCGTGACCATGTGATTTTAATGGTTTCATTCGAAGCCGCAATCAAGGAAGCGAAACTTGCGATTGAACATTGTTATTCAGTAAAGAAAGGAGAGAACGTCGCCATACTGACCGACCAGGATCATATGGTTGAAGCAAAAGCATTGGCCGCTGTCGCCGGACAATTCGCCGCGAACGTGGTCATGCTGGACGCGTCGGCGTACGTTCAATCAGGAATGCTGATGGCCGGCATCCCAGAACCTCCGTCGCACATTTCTGCTATGATGGAAAAAACTCAGGTCTTCATCATCAAAACCGAAATGGACTTCGCACATAGATTTGCACACACAGATGCTGCCAGAATAGTTGAACGCAACAAAGGAAGAATAGCGTCGGTCGAGGAGGACATGGGAACGTGGGGAATCGAGTACGATTATCTGGTTGAAACAAAAGAGCGGACGGCGAAGCTTGGAGCAATTACGGGCAAAGCCGACAAGATACACATCACTTCTACCAAAGGGACAGATATTACGCTCTCTATCAAGAATCGCCCAGCCCTCGTAATAGTACCCCAACGAGCGCCCGGAGACGTAATGTCTCCTTTACCATTGTGGGGAGAAGTCGCACACTCAATCATCGAGGACTCGGGGAATGGAGTCGTTGTAGCGGACGGAATCGCGAATGCGGTCGCGAACAACGGCCTCAAGGAGCCTATCAAATACAAAGTCAAGAACGGAAGGGCCTATGACTACCAAGGTGGAGACGAAGCGAAGCGCTGGGAAGCCATAATCAAAGCCGCAGACGAGAACGCGAACGTGTTATGCGAATTCGCCGTTGGAACAGGCCGAAGGGAACGGTGGAACACCGTCTCGGAGAAGGGAGCCTTAGGAACAATCCATCTCGCTCTCGGAGAAAACGCAGGGCCCTACCCGGGCGGTAAGAACCACAGCAAAGTGCATTTGGATGTCACCCTCCGATTTCCAACAGTTGAAGTTGACGGCAGAGTCGTCATTGACAAAGGCATCCTCAAACTAGACTAGCACTACGTGACCAAGTCGTGCATGATTCAGATTCACCTCCTGTTCAGTATCGGTGAAAGTCATGAAAGTCGAAGACGTCAAGACAGTCTCAATTATTGGCGCGGGCCTAATGGGCCACGGAATCGCCCAGGTTTTCGCGCAGGCAGGATACAATGTCCTCCTGAGAGACATTAAGCAAGAGTTCTTATTGAATGGCGTCAGCAAAATGAAAGAGAACCTTCAGAAATTGTCAGCGGCCGGCCTCGTTCGGAAGGAAGAAATCGATGCCACCATATCCAGGGTGAAAACAACGCTCGACATGCAGGAAGCCTTAACGAATTCTGACTTCATGATTGAAGCCGCAACCGAAAACATAGACCTAAAGAAACAGATCTTCAGGGAAGCCAGCAAATTCGCCCCCGAACGCGCTGTTCTGGCGACCAACACTTCCGGCTTGCCAATCCTTGATATCGCTGGAGTCACAAACCGGCCTGGCAAGATTATTGGGACGCATTTCTGGAACCCGCCGTACTTACTCCGCGCCGTGGAAGTCGTCAAAGGAGCCGGCACGACAGATGAGACCGTCAAAGTGACCTACGACCTCCTTACAAAAGTAGGCAAGAAACCTGTAGTCGTGAAAAAGGACATTCCTGGACAAATCGGGATCAGAATTCTCTACGCAATGCTTAGGGAAGCAATATCTCTAGTTGAGAAGGGAGTTGCTTCGCCCGAGGACATAGATACGGTCGTGAAGGAAGCATTGGGAACTCGATTGCCGGTCGTCGGCGTCTTAGAGTTAGCAGACTTGTCGGGCGTCGACTTAGTTCTGATGGTATCCAAACGATTGTTCAAGGATTTGGACAATTCTCCGGAACCCTCAAAGTTCCTCACAGATATGGTCGCAGACGGTCACACTGGGATCAAGAGCTTGAAAGGTTTCTACAGCTGGACGCCTCAAAGTGTTGCATCCATCGTCAAGAAGCGGGATGAACACTTACTTAGAATCCTGAAGGATCAAGCATAGGTTGCGAATACCCCAATTTCCTTTGATGAGAAATTCAACCAATCCTTAAGTACCGTCCGACTGCCATCACGATCGATGACGCAAATTGCACAAGCTTTTCATCAACGGAGAGAACGTTGACTCCGCGAGCGGAGCAACCTACCAGATTCGAAACCCAGCAACATCTGAGCTGGTCGATACTGTCGCAAAAGGTAATGCCGATGACGCAAAGAAAGCGATCGACGCGGCTGAGGACGCGCTCGAGAAGTGGTCAGATTCAGCGCCCACACAAGCGCCCGGTGTCTTGAGCAAAGCTGCGCAACTCATCAGAACAAACGAGCAAGAGCTCGCTACGCTGCTGACAAAGGAGCAAGGTAAGACGCTACCAGAATCGTTGGGTGAAATCAGGTTCTTCGCTAAGACTCTAGAATACTATTCCGGCGCTAAGATCACTGGTTCATACGTAACATTGACCGACAGAGTTTCCGCTGAAGTTGTGAAGGAGCCGGTAGGCATCGTCGGAGGCATCGTTCCATGGAACAACCCAGTTATGCTCATGGGTGCTAAGGTTGTGTCATCGATCAAGTCAGGCGACGCAATAATAATCAAACCTGCTACTACAACGCCACTCAGCACGATTAGATGTGCTCAGATTCTTAGCGAAGCAGGCCTTCCGAAAGGCATCTTCAACGTGGTTCCCGGGCTAGGAAGCGTTGTTGGAGAGGAGCTGCTGAGAAATCCCAAGGTAAGAAAAATCTCTTTCACTGGTGAAAGCGAGACCGGGAAGCACATAATGGAGGTCGCGGCCCGCGACCTCAAACGAGTCACACTTGAATTGGGTGGTAGCAACCCGGTGATCGTCGCAGACGACGCCGACCTGGAAGCGGCAGTTGACAATACCCTTTTCGGACGGTTCCGAAACTGCGGCCAAGGCTGCATGTGCATAAAGCGAGCTTACGTGTTCGAGAAAGTAGCAGACTCGTTCATCAAAAAGCTGGTTGACAAAGTGAAGGCGATAAAAGTCGGCAACGGCCTTGTCCAAGGCGTCAACATGGGCCCAATCCACTCAGCTTCCCAAAGGGAAGGATTCGAGGAACAAGTTAACGATGGCATCAGCAAAGGCGCCAAGGTTTTGACGGGCGGCAAACGGCCAACCGGGCCAGAATACGACAGTGGGTTCTTCTACCTACCAACGCTCCTCGAGAACGCGGACCCGAGTTCGAAAGTTGTAAGGGAGGAAGTCTTCGGTCCAGCGTTACCCATCTTCCGAGTGAAGGACATGGAAGAGGCCGTGAAGCTCGGCAATGATTCAATCTACGGTCTAGGTGCTCACCTGTGGACTAGGGACATACAGAGAGCAATGAAGGCAGCGAGGAAACTCAAGGCTGGAACAATTCTTGTGAACACCGCATACGGCTCAGGCGGCTGGGAAATCGAGGTACCTATGGGCGGCTTCAAACACAGCGGTATCGGTCGCGAGTACGGAATCGAGGGCATGAGCCAGTACCAAGAAATGAAAACCATCGTCTACGGTACCTAGAGGCCAAGACTCCGCCCCACTCTTCTCTTTCTCAACAGACTCACCGGCACAACATGCCGGGTGAAGCCCTTATCGGGGTTCCTTTGCTACTGTTTTCCTTCGCAGATCCACAGGCTCATGAGTCCGTAGATTTTGGCGAATGTTAGCAGGCTGGCGAGTGAGACGTTCTCATTTGGGCCGTGGGCGTTACTCTGGGTGTCGTCGCCTGGACCGAAGCCGCACAATGTTGGAATCTTTGCGTCGTTGATCAGTAGTCGTGAGTCGTTTGTTCCGTAGCCTCCCCGAAACTCTGGTTCATATCCTGTAACTAGTTTAGTAGCTCGTTTCGCAACTTGAACGAGGTAGTGGTCCATGGGAATTTCTGCGGGTGCCCCCCAGATGACGTTCGTAATATTCGCAGTGAGCCCCGGGTTTTCTTTCTGGATGCGATCGATCACGTCTCTGACGGATGAGAGTACTTCGTTCTTATTCATCCCTGGGACGGTTCTGATATCCACATCCGCATAGCACTCTGGGGGAATCACGTTCGTCTTGATTCCGCCACGAATTACGGTCCCTGGTGAAATTGTCGGTGAAGGCAGTATTTTGTGGGGCTCGTGTGGCAGTCGTAAGTGCTCCAGAGCTAACAGTAGCTTGCTCATGCCGAGGATGGCGTTTACGCCGTTTGCTGGGTTGCTTGCATGCGCGGCCCGTCCCACGGTTTTCACTGTGAGCCAGCAAATCCCCCTAACGGACGGGCGAATGTAGATTGACTCTTTGGCAACTGAGCCTTCGGCGACAATTGCCAGATCTGCCTTGGCCAGATTTTTTTTGACCATGTATTTCGTTCCTAACGAGTTGGCTTCCTCGTCAGCAACAGCGTGCAACACAACATCTCCCCTAAGAGGCAGATCGGAGTCTGCCAGAGCTCTTAGGGCGATAACCATTGACGCAAGCGCACCTTTCATGTCAGCTGAGCCTCGTCCCCATATTCTCGTTCCATCGAACTCGCCCGCGAACGGATCCTTCTTCCATAGTTCTCTGGGCCCTGCAGGAACTACGTCTGTATGGCCGTTGAAAAGAATCGACCGGCCCCCACCTTTACCGCGAAGGGTAGCGGCAACATTGATTCGTTTACTCGCAACCTCATACTGATCTACTTCGAACCCAATCTCAGACAACACGCCAGAAAGTAACTGGGCGACGTCTTGCTCGTCTCCAGGTGGGTTCTCGCTCGGTATCCGAATGAGCTTCTGAACGAGGTCGAGAAGGTTCGGCTTCAGCCTCTCAACTTGGTTCAGTACTGAATCCTCAAGCATACTCGGTCGCCTAATCTACTGGTGTGTTGTACTAGTCAAGGGTTGGTGCTGCGAGACTTCGAAAGTGATTAGTTCCACTACTTTTCGCACAGCCCGCTCAACCACAAGTGACATGGCTGCCCCTTCGTCGAAGCATTTCCCCTCGATACCATAGACAATAAGCCTCTGGGGGAGCTGGTTCATGACTCTAGCTAGTTCGATCGCTTGTGGAACGCCGAAGGCATGCGTTGAGTAATGAAACATGCTCGCTGGGAGCGGTGAGTTGTGAGCCTCGTACCTGTGAATGTGTCCATGCTCGGCTCCGGATTTTACTGCGTCAACGAGTATTGTGACTTGCGAACTCTTCCACAATTCCATAAGACGTGCTCCTTCGCCAGACTCCTCGACGCTATTGCATTGATGGGGAAGTCTTTCTCTCACTCCACTCGCAACACGCAAACCGACTTCATCATCACCGCGAATTTCGTTTCCCACCCCGATCACGAGAACGCGTGAGTCATTCGAGCCCACCAACTCTACTCCCTCTCTATTTTGAGTTTCAAGTAATGGGTTGCGCAGGAGATGCAGGGATCGTAATTGCGTATGAGTTGCTCGCACTGCCACGTAAGCTTGTCCGTCGACAGCCTAATGTTTTCTTCCACGAAATGCTTCAGGTCTTCCTCGATTCCGCTTTGGTTCTGGGATGTGGGTGGCACGATTTTGGCATTGAGTATGATGCCGTTGTCGTCGATGGTGTATCGGTGGTAGAGTATTCCGCGAGGTGCCTCAGTGCAGCCATAACCTGTACCTCCGTGCGGATGGATTTGTACTGCGGGCTCGAGTGGTGGTGTGTATTGCTTTATGATGCGCAATGCTTCATCGCATGCGTGGAGGGTTTCCACGCTGCGTGCGATGATGCTTTTGAAGGGGTTTCGGCAGGTTGGCTTCAACCCTGCCTGCCTCGCGGCCTTCTGTGCCGATGAAGACAGCTTATCGAAGTTCAGGTTGAAGCGGGCCATCGGGCCTGTGATGTAGGCTCCGCCGTTTTTCATGTGACCGTGAAGGGCGTTGGAATGTGCAACATGTTCCTCTATGAAATTGTCTTCGTAGTCGTTTACGGCGATGTCCAAACCACTGCTTGAAACCAAACGCCCCTCGTTGAACGGGTACTCGTCTGGGTGCCGTAGGGCTACGTATTCGTAGTCTTGTTCAAAGTCGGGGAACTTGAAGCCTGCTACCCAACGAACGGTCTCTTCTGCGGCCTTGCGTGCCCACTTCAACTCCTCAACAATCGGAGCTATTTCATCTTTGGTTGGGACCTTGTAGAAACCGCCCACCCGAACGTTAATCGGATGAATCTCCCTTCCACCGAGAAGCGAAACTAACGCATTACCGATTTTCTTGAGCCGCAGTCCTCTCTGAACAATTTGGGGGTTGTCTCGTGCAATTTGGAGGACGTTGTCGTACCCTAGGAAGTCGGGTGCATGAAGCATGTAAATGTGCAGTGCGTGGCTCTCGATCCATTCCCCGCAGTAGATTAACCGGCGTAGGTCACGGAGGGAGCCTTTGACTTGGACGCCACAGGCGTTCTCCATTGCATGAACCGCGCTCATCTGATAGGCGATGGGGCATATGCCGCAGATTCGCGCAGTGATATCTGGCGCCTCTGTGAAATGGCGGCCGCGTAGGAACGCTTCGAAGAACCGGGGTGGCTCGTAGATTCTGAGCTTAGCGTCAGTGACCTTTCTGCCCTGAATCTTTAGATTTAGTGCGCCTTCGCCTTCTACTCGCGCGAGAGCGTCCACGTCGATGGTTCTACTTGCTGGCATGTGACTCGCTCTCCTTTCTGAATGGTTCAGCGTACGCGTTGAATGTGCGGAATGCCCGCAAGATATCTTCGCCCTTCATGCCCAGATGTGCCAACCAATTGCTCATTGAGCCTGTGTTCGGCGTCTCCATTGGGCCGAAACATGCGTAGCAACCACGGTTGTAGCTGGGGCAGATTGCACCGCAGCCGGCTTGCGTTACTGGCCCAAGGCAGGGTGTGCCATGAGCAACCATGACGCATGTGGTTCCACGCAGCTTGCACTCCATACAAACGCTGCTCGTGGGAATGTTCGGCCTACGCGCGTTCAGAGTTGCGTTGATGACCTCAAGTAGCTGGTTCTTGTTGATTGGGCAGCCGCGTAATTCGAAGTCAACCTGAACATGTTCACTGATTGGGGTCGACGTGCTCAGGGTGTCTATGTATTCTGGTTTGGCGTATACGGCGGAGATGAACTCCTTGACGTCTTTGAAGTTGCGAAGTGCTTGAATGCCACCGGCCGTTGCGCATGCGCCAATGGTGACAAGTAGCTTGGATTCCTGGCGAGCCTTTTGGATCCGTTCAATGTCGTGCGCCGTTGTGATGGAGCCCTCTACGAGTGAAACATCGTATGGTCCTCTGGTTACGGCGCTTGATGCTTCTAGGAAGTATGATATGTTAACCTCACCAGCCAGGGAAAGCAACTCGTCCTCGCAGTCCAAGATGCTGAGCTGGCAGCCGTCGCAAGATGAGAACTTCCAAACGGCAAGTTTGGGTTTCTGTTTATTAGACATCCTAAATCTCCCTCTTTGATAGGAATGGTTGGATCTGGTCGTATCGGAAGACTGGGCCGTCCTTGCAGACGAATACGGATCCGAGCTGGCAGTGGCCGCAGAGTCCATTGCCGCACTTCATGTTGCGTTCCATGGAGACGAAGATGTTTTCTGTGGTGACGCCGCGATTCTGGAGTTCTAGGATTGTGAAACGGGTCATGATTTCTGGCCCACAGATGAACGCCTTCGTATGCTGAGGGTCGAAGTTGGCCCTTGGAATGAGTGTAGTCACCACGCCAACATTTCCATGCCACCCAGGTTTTGCAGTGTCCACAGTTGTTTCGACGTCTATGTCGAATCGGGCTCGCCATCGTTTAAGCTCGGTTGTGTAGAGCATGTCTTGCGGCGTCCTCGCTCCGTAAAGGAGAACAATTCGCCCGTAATGCTCGCGATTAGCGAGCAGTTGGTAGATTGCTGGGCGCAACGGGGGTAGCCCGACGCCCCCCGTAACTATGAGCACAGCATGCCCGACCGAGTCTTCAACGGGCCAATGCGTTCCGTAAGGACCCCGAACAGTGACTTCTTCGCCTTTCTTTAGGAGGCATAATGCTCTGCTCACCGCACCCACTGATCTTATTGTGTGAATCAGCCTCTCTGGTTTTGTGGGGTCACCGCTGATTGAGACTGGGACTTCGCCAACCCCGAACCCGTACACCATATTGAACTGTCCCGGGGTAAATGAGAAGTCGTCATGGTCATCGACCGGCTCAAATTCAAGGGTCCAAGTGTCGTATGTTTCCTGGTTGGATTGTTGAACGCGGTAAATGCGGGGAAGAATGGACTCGGTGGAGAGTGGTTTCATGATGGCCCTATCCGCCCTCGTCGTACAGGTCCAAGAGTTGTAGTCGTGTGGCCTGTAGCCTCTGTATCATGACTGCGGAGAATCTCTTCATCAGCTCGTAGCCCAGGTCGTGGTCTTCTTCACACTTCTTGCGCAAGCATTTGCCGTCGAGGCTAATGGCCCGCGTGAGTTCGATTGCTCTCGCACCAAAGTGCACGTGGTAAGGCGGAAAGAGCCATGACCAGCCTAGCACGTCTCCATTTGTAAGAGTCTGGATTGTAATCGCTCCACGTTTTGGTGAGAAGGCCTCAATGGCGACTTTGCCTTCGCGTATGACGAAGAAGTTGTTCGCCTCATCCCCCTCTCGGTACAGAGATTCTTCTTGCTCAAAGCGGACGTTTGATGCGCAGCCCGCTAGGAATTGTAGCTGTTGCGGTTTTAGGCCTTTGAAGAATGGGTGGTCGGCGAGCACCACGTCAAGCGTTTTCAATTTTCATACCTCCAGATTCAGCTGTTGCAGTCTTTTCGCTTTCGCGAATTGCGCGTGCTTCTTCCGTTATGTCGATGCCGACAGGGCACCATGTGATGCAGCGGCCACAGCCTACACACCCAGATGTTCCAAATTGGTCGATCCAGGTGCCGAGTTTGTGTGTCATCCACTGTCGGTACCGGGACATAGGTGAGGGTCGAATGCTGCCGCCATGAATGTATGAAAAATCAACGGTGAAACATGAATCCCATTTCCGCCAACGCTCCGCATGCCTGCCTGTGAGGTCGGTCACGTCATAGACGTCGCTGCAGAAGCAGGTCGGGCACACTAGGGTGCAGTTGCCGCAGGTCAGGCAGCGGTCGGCGACTTGGATCCAACGTGGGTTATCATAGTTCCTGTATAGCAGTTCTTTAATGCCATTTGTATCCAGAGTCTTACGCACTTCTACTGCATCAGATACGTGATCGGCCGCTCTTGATTGTGCCTCGGTAGCCGTTTGGTTGGTAATCGATTCGATGACAGAGTTGCCCCGCTCTGATCCTACATCAAGCACGAAGAAATGCGAACCGTTTTCGAGAACCTCGGTTAGAGCAAGGTCGTAGCCGAAAGTCGCCTTTGGGCCTGTGCCCATGGAGACGCAGAAGCAATTGCTGCTTGCATGGCTGCAATTTGCCGCAAGAACAAATGTGTTCTCGCGACGCGCCCTATATCCTGGATCCGAGTATTCTCCTTCGAGGAAGACTTTGTCTTGGATGGCGATTGCGTGTATTTCGCATGAACGGGCACCGATGAATGCGTATTTCTCGGTTGGCCCTTCTTTCTCACTGACCGCTTGTATCTTCTTCGCGCCTCGATTCGCCTGCCATAAGCGAGCCATGGGAGGGAATAGTAGGCGTTTCCACGATTGGGGGCCGACCGTATATCCGAAGACGCGTTCATCATTACTCCTCTTGAGCCGGCAAGCACCTCCATCCTGCTCATCGATCCATCCTACTGGCAGGTCGGCGAGAGCTGTTATGTTATCGTAAACGATCGCCCCTTCGCGGACAGTGGGTCCAATCAGGTGGTAGCCCCGCTTCCTGAGCAGATCGAAAAGTTGCTGTAGGCCTTTTGTGTCGACAATCAACTTGCGCGCAGTCATTTGCCCACAGCTCGCCCAAAATGGCACGTTTCTGTATGAAGCAGGCTAACCTTTTCGGCTGATTTCCTCCATTGAATCCCTGCTTGGAAACGGTTGCAGGGGGAATCTTAGGGCATTGTGGTCTGTGGAATGTTCTATCATTTTCACTAGGAATGCTGTTGCGGACCAACTAGACAAAATGAACCGGCTGCCCATCTGACCTGACTCGCCACGAGGGATTCTTACAGAACTAGGCTTAATAATCGGAATAAAATTCGATGCATGCGCGTCAGTTCAGTAGGCCTATCGCTTGGAAACTAGTTCGAATTTCGTTGAACATAATGAGGCATTGAAGAAAGAGGGCCTACGCATAATCTCCGAGGGCAACAAGCGTGGGTTTCACTTACGCCTTCTTGGCGCAATAGCATTCCAGACCCACTGTCCCAAGTATGACTACTTCACGCTGAAACTAAGAAGAATGCCCTCAGACGTCGACTTCGTAGGCTATGCAAAGGAGAATCAGCTAGTCACCAGTATGATGCGAGAGCTGGGTTATGCTGACCAACCGATGATCACCGCTCTCTGGGGAGATAGGCGAACCATCTGGGACCACCAAACGAACGGAACCCACGTTGACATTTTCTTTGAAAGTATGAGATGAACCACAACATTCCTTTCACAAATCGACTTGAACTCGAACCATTCACGATTTCCCTTGCAGACATGCTCCTGGAGAAGATGCAGATAGTTCACATCAACGAAAAAGACATCATAGACACGATAATGCTACTGCGCGAACATGAGATTGGGTATGAGAATGCTGCAGAGACGATAGACGCACGGTACATCGTCGGCCTACTCTCCAAAGACTGGGGCTTTTACTACACCTTTACAACAAACCTCGCCAAAGTGAGAGAGAAAACCGCAGCTACCAAAGAATTAAGCGAAGACGATCGAGCAGATGTGAACAGGAAGATTCAGAAATTAGCTGATATTCTTGAAAAAGAGCCGAAGACGTTCGCTTGGAAGATGAGAGCCAAGATTGGAACGAAGAACAAGTGGTATAAGGATGTAGAAGAGATTAGGCGCTAATCGCGGCAACCTTGTTTGAACGCGCGATTCTCATGTTATGAGGAACATGTAACCTTTGAACGGCATTTTAGGATATTTACCACTTACCCGTCTTTGACTGGAACCTTCGGTGTGAGTAAGTTAATGCCTCTAGCAGCCAGGGCTCAGAGTGATTGCACCGAGAGTTTCAGAGATCTTAACTGTTAATGGGCTAATGCGTGAGCCTGAACGCGTGCTTCGAGCAGTTTCCTTAGGTCTTCGGGCATATTGGGCTCGTACGCTACCTTCACCAGCCAATACAGCATGTCTCTCTCAGTGACCATTCCGACAAGTTTGCCACCATCGATGACAGGAAGTCGTCGAATGTCGTTCCTCACCATCTGTTCCACAGCCTTCCAAATCTCCATCGAAGGCGCGACCGTCACAAGTGGCTTGGACATTGCCTTCTTGACAGCCATCGTACGCAAATTCTGACCCTTCGCGATCCTCGTCGTAACATCTCGTTCCGTCAGGATTCCGATTGGCTTCCCCTTCTCAACCACGATTATGCTTCCAATCTTGTGCCTCACCATCGTGCGAAGAGCCACGTTAACCTTCTCATTCGCCTTTGCAGTTACAATCTTGGTGGACATTATGGCGGAGACATCCTCACTCGGTGTACCAGACGCGGACAAGCTTCTCCTCTCGCTTCGACGATGCGCTTCAATCATCTAAAAGACTTCCTGAAGACGCCAGATTAGATCACTTTGCAGCACAACCGCACAGGAACCTAGAATAGGATTTATTGCGGGTTTTGCAGAGCTACCTTCTGGTTTCGTTTGAGTGGGGTTAAGGTAACCATTGTGTATCTCGGTCAAGCTCGCGAAGTCGCCCGGACAAAAGAGGAAGAGCTTGTATTAACGACCCCTGCAAAGGTCGAGCACGCGATTATTCAAGCCGTCAGCGCCCACCCTGAACTGTCCAAATTAATGGAAACAATTCGCCTCCTCTTAAACGGCCAATGGGCAGCGGGGAACGCGGAATTGAAGGACGGGGATCGAGTCACTCTTCTACCGCCGGTCGGAGGAGGCTAGACAAACACATCGGTTCCACTTGGAGAAAGTCAGCTCCTAGGCTGCGCCCACGGTGCCACAAGTTTCTCGAACAAGGTTTCATCCTGCGAAAACATGAATGTAACTGACTAGTTTTTGAGTAATCGGCAGTCTCCGTTAGCATTTTGCGCCGCAATTGTGGCAGTACATCGCGCCGAGAGAGATTGCAGCTCCGCAATTTGTGCAGAATCCCGGAAGAACAGAAGGGGGAGCAATCGGGCGTGTGGACAGTCGGTAGTATTTCCATGCGAGGTAATACGAAGCTAACGTTGCCCCCAAGCCGCCGACAAACCAAAGCAACCCTAGGCTGGCGAACAGGTTGTTGAGAAAGTGCAACCCCACGGATACGAAATAGTACTTCAGTGTAGCACGTTTGAATACACCGTAAGCGACGATCGTTGTGCCAGCTGCATGAAAACCGATAGCTGGCAACCTAGCAATGAAAGGAACCCCGCTCAAGACGTAGACAATGGATTCAGCTAACCCGAAACCAAGCCCAGCGAGAAAACCGAAAAGGAGGAGAGATTTCGCAGGCCTTTCGTACCGAAAGAATAACGGGTTTGCTTTCGCGAATTCCTCCACGAAGGGGGCCACAATCGTGACTACACCAAATGTCGTAAACCATAGATGGGAGGTCATTTCGAAGAGGAACGCCACAGGTGCACCTACCACGATTCCTGAAAGAAAGAAGAACAGCTTTTCTCCTGTTGACGACTCGCTCGGCATTGACGTCTCCTTGCCCATTTTGTCGCTGTGCCCTGGGAGTAACAGCGGGTTGGGGTTAAGAGTTTAGGCAGCTATGTGGAGAACGTTAGTTCCACGGGCTGCGCCCACGGTGCCGCAAGCTTCTCGAATAGAGCGGTGATCGCAAAGAGGATCACTCCAACCAGTGTGATTAGGAGAATTCCGGCGAACAGGGGCGCTGTGTCAAAGTTCGAGGAGTAGACCAGCATCAAATACCCGACTCCATGGCTGGAGCCACCAATCCATTCCCCAACTATGGCGCCGATGATTGCAAACGTCATAGCAACCTTGAGGGAGGCAAAGAGGTAGGGGATGCAGTTAGGGAGTTGAACTTTCAAGAAGACTTGGCGTCGGCTTGCGTATAGGGAGGACATTAGGTCAGCGATGGATTGGTCGATTGTGACGAGGCCTTTAATTGAGTTGACCAAAACCGGGAAGAAGCAGATTAGCGCGGTAATCATTGTGATGGGGACCTCTCCGTACCCGAACCAGACCAAGAAGACCGGCGCGAGTGCTATTTTCGGTATGACTTGCACGGCGACGATTACGGGGTAGAGGATTTTTGGTAGTAAAGGAGAGCTGGCAATGATAACGGCCAGGCCGAAAGCCACCACCGTCCCCAACGCGAAGCCAACCATGATTTCCTCCAACGTGTAAATCAGTTCGGCTGAGAGAGCCGGCCACTTGGTTACGAAGGAGGCCAACGTGGCCGTGGGGGATGGAAGCAGGTATTGTGGAATCTTGAAGAAGGTGGTGAAGAGTTCCCACAGTATTACTACGAGGATTATGAACCCCACGCTGAGCGAGTATGTTCTGATTTCGCGCCCTAATTGCGACATGGTCGTCATATTACGCCAACCCGAAATGTTCCCTTATGGTTTGAACGTGGCGTGTGAACGCGGGGTCGTTTTGACTTTCAGCAGACCTCGGGCGCGGTAGATCAATTTTCAACGTCTCCACAATTTTCCCAGGTCGTTCGGACATTATTGCGATTTTGTCGGATAGGAGTACTGCTTCTGGTATGTCGTGGGTTACGAAGACGACCGTTCGCCTAAACTGGATCCAGATTCTTAGTAATTCGTAAGCCATCTTTGTGCGCGTCATAGCGTCCAACGCGCCGAATGGCTCGTCCATTAGCAGAAGCTTCGCGGAGAAGGCCAGGGCTCTGGCAATGGAGACCCGCTGCTGCATTCCGCCCGACAGGGCAGAGGGGTAGCTGTCCAGGAATTTTGAGAGCCCCATAAAATCGAGAAGATCAAATGCTTTCTTTCGGTTGGTCGGAGTGTTCTCACCAATAACCTCCAAGGGCAGGAGCACGTTTTGCATAACGTTCCTCCACGGCAGAAGTGCGGGGGTTTGGAAGACGAACCCGAATTCGCGGTTTTTTCGAGCATCTTGAACTGGCCTTCCATCTATTGCGATTCTTCCCGAGGTCGGCTTGAGTAATCCACCAATTAGCTTTAGGACCGTGGTCTTTCCGCAGCCACTTGGCCCGACGATGGAGAAGAACTCGCCGGGTTCAATGCTGAGGCCAACGTTTTCCAAGGCCTCAACCTGTTTCTTCTCCTTACCGTAGGTCATCGTGACCTCGGAAAGATCGATTGCGTGTGACAACGAACGTTCGCTCGAATGAGAAGCATGGAATGAGATGATTTTGTCGTAAATAAAGAAAGGGGTGGTAGGGTTTGTACGCGCGCTTCAGTGGTTCGTTTACTTTCTAGGAGGTTTTTCCTGTAGCGGAAACGGTCAGGTTGAAGCCGATTCCGGGGACGTTGGCGCCGGTAATGGTTCCTGGGTTCGTTGGGAAGGCCCTGTTGGATGGGAGGAAGTCGTTTGTGAAGACCTTCGTGTAGTCGACTGGGGTGCTGCCTAGGACTCCGGTGAGGTATTGTCCCATTGCTTGCCATTTCGCGGATGTCTGCCACCACAAACCATTCGCGTCGGTGTCAGAGCTTGTCCACAACTTGTACGCGAAGGCTGAGGCTAGTTGGTCTCTCAGTAGTGTTACGTTTGTTGATGAGACGTGGTTGTTGAGGCTGGTTATTGCATCCATTGGGTGTTGAATGGTGTACAGTTCGCCCTGTAATGCGCCAGCGAGAAAAGCTTTGACGGTGTCGGGATGGTCTTTGAGCATAGCGCTGTTTGTAAGGATTCCAAAGCCGTACTCGCTGACTCCGTACTGTGTGAACGGAAGCAGGGATACAGCGTAGCCCTTGTCGACTACGTTTACTGCTTCGTAGTCTACGAATTCGGTTATGAAGTCCACTGAGCCAGACATCACGAATGCCTCCTCAGGGTACCCGATGGATGTGTTGCCTTTGATTGATGAGCCTTGGATGTTGTTGGCGGTTAGGAATGCTTGGAAGGCTGTTGGGCCTGCGCCTCCGGGGTGGTAGCCCCAAGTTAGGCCTGAGAGGTCCGATGGAGTGGTTAGTTTGTGCATCGACTGCAGCGCGATTGCTGAAAGACCTGTGTTCTGGTCAACTGCTGCTACGGAAACAACGTCAACTCCTTTCGATATAGCTACCAAAGCTGTTGGTAGATCTGCCTCAGCGAAGTCGAAGGTGCCCGCTGCAACTGCGCGAATCGCTACGCCCGAGCCTGTTCCTTCAGAGATTGAGACATCGAGGCCTTGGGCCTTGAAGAACCCTTGGTCGATGGCCACGTAGAAGGGCGCGTTGTACCCTGCGGCTAGCCATGGTAGGGTAAATGTGACACTAGATTTGCTGAGCGGTGCCATACTGCTTTCGCTCGTCATGCTGGTAGTGCTGGTTGCAGGAGAGGGAGTCATCGAATAGTAGAAGCCCGCCGCTGCTCCCGCAATGACGACGATGGCGACAACCAAGACGATTGCTGCTGTTCGAGAAATTGCTTTTATATTTGAAGATAGATGTGACATGGATCAGATTTCAGGCTGCAAGTTCCTAAAATACTTGCTTACAATCCGCGCGCCGCGCGATGATGTTGATTTTTTCCTGATATCGCTTCAATAAATCATGATTACCAAACAGTAGATCCTATCTCGCGCAATCTCAATCACTCCGTTCTTCGTCTGTTGGGTTGGTGCGCGTTGTGGGAAAAACTCATACATACAGCTGCACCTCAACACGGCGCCTATTGATTTGATTAAACGCGGCCCAGAACATGATTGCCATCGGCAAAAAGTGAAGTGTATGCCTTTTCATCCAACGGATTACTTCGAACCCACCACTCCTGAAGAGGTGTGCGGACTTCTTTCGCAGTATGGCAAGCATGCAAAGGTGATCGCGGGCGGGACTGCGATTTACGAATTGGCAAAGCGAGACTTGGCATCTGAGGTTAAGCAATTAGTCAGCCTTCGCAAGGTTCCGCTGAAATATGTTCGCAGAGATGAGCAAGGGCTGCATGTTGGAGCCACAACTCCCCTCGCTGAACTCGCAGGCTCATCTGAAGTTAATAGTGATCCTTTGCTGCAAGTCTTGGCGGAAGCGCTCCGAGAGATTAGGCCTATGCAGGTTCGGGCTGTCGCAACCGTGGGAGGAGAAATTTGCACATCCCTTCCACTATTGGATTTACCCCCAGCGCTACTTGCACTCGACACAGTCGCGATTATTCAAGGGGAGAGTCGCCAAAGAGCTATCGCCCTCAATGAGTTCCTAGTGGATTTCTTCCTGAACGCCCTGAATAGAAGCGAATTTCTCGTTGAGGCGTTGATTCCAAAGCAGCCGGAACATTCGGGCTCAGCGTTTTTGAAGTTTGGCCGCACGGCTTACGACTTCAACTTAATCAATGTTGCAACTAGGCTGACGCTCGCCAAAGACGGAACCTGCTCGGATACGAGAATCATTCTTGGCGGAGTTGGGCGCGTGCCATTGCGCGCGGCTGCGTCTGAAAACGAGATCAAGGGTCGACGGATTGATGACCAGACAGTGGCCAGGGCTGCGGAAGCATTGGGTGAATTCAAAGCGATACCCCAAATTCATGGCGACGCTGGATACAAACGAGACATCGCACGTGTGCTGGTTCGGGATTGTGTTAAGCGGGCTGCGGAACGGACGTTGGTGGTGGCACATTGAAGAACAAAGTCGCACTGCGAGTGAATGGCAAGAAGTACGAATTGGAGCTGGGCCCGTATGCGCTACTGTCGGAAGTTCTTCGCGAGGATTTGGGTTTGAAGGGGACGAAGCGGGGTTGCGATTTCGGTGGTTGTGGTGCCTGCACGGTTCTCATGGATAGGCAAGCGATCTACTCTTGCATGATGCCTGCGCGGCACGCGGAGGGACATGAGATTACCACGATAGAGGGCTTAGCGGAGGGTGGGAAATTGTCGCCAGTTCAAAGATCGTTCGTGAAGAACATGGGATTTCAATGCGGCTACTGCACGCCGGGAATAATAATATCCGCAACGGCTTTGCTCAAACGTAACCCGCACCCAACCGAGGACGACATGCGTGAAGCGTTGGCGGGGAACCTGTGCAGGTGCACAGGCTACACGAGCATCTTCAAATCCATCAAAGAAGCAGCCGAAACGCAAACCTAGCAGGATATATCAGTCAACAAAGACTGTTTCGTTATTCTTCTTCTCTTTGAGGGCTTTCAGAATTCTCTCCCCCGTGACTGGGAGCGACCGGAATCTGAGGCCTATGGCGTTGTGGATTGCGTTGGTTATGGCTGGTGCGGTTGCGGTTATAGGGGCCTCGCCGCAGCCTTTCGCCCCGAACGGGCCTTCCTCGAAGGGGTTTTCGAGGATTTTGGATTGAATGGGAACGTAGTCCATTGAAGTCCAGATCTTGTAGTCTTTGAGGTCCCCATTAATGACCTGGCCGTCTTGAATTACGAGTTCTTCGGAGATGGTTGTGCTGGCGCCCATGATGATGCCGCCCTCATTCTGCCCTAGCACATTCAGCGGGTTAATTACACGGCCAACATCCAACACGCCAATAATGTTCAGCAACTTGACCTGTCCAGTTTCAATGTTCGTGGCTAGGTCGACGACCTGAACCACGGGTGTGTAGTAGGCTACGGCCCGATCTGTGGAGCATTGTCCAGTCTCTGGATCAAGTTCTCCGGTTTCGGGGTGCCAGACAGCTTTCGACGCGAACTCACCGATTCCCTCAACAAAGCCATCGCCCATGGGACCCGGCCTGAACAAGTCACGAACACGAACCTGCACGCCAGGATTCTTCCTACCACGAACCACTCCGTCTGCGAGTTCCAAGTCGTCTGGGTTCAGGTTTAGTTTGCGTGAGGCGATTGTGAGAATTTGGGCTTTGACGCCGCGGCAGGCCATGCTCACCGCTTTGCCGAGTTGAGAGGTTTGCCTGCTGCCACTGGCTCCGGGGCCGACGGGGGCGAAGGATGAGTCTGCTTCCCGAATGGTTATGCTTTCAAGTGGTAGTTTGGATTCCTCTGCCGCGATTTGCGCTAGTCCAGTTCGGGTTCCTTCCCCGGGGTCTGCGACAGCGGTTGAAATCTCAACGGTGTCGTCTTCCCTGTACTTTGCGTATGCCATGCTTGGGAAGCTTACGTCACACATCTCTTGGGCGACGGCTATTCCTCGGCCGAATCGCCAGTGGCTGTCGAGTTTGGGTTTCGGAATCTTCTCCGCTTCTTTAAGCGCTGTCGTTATGCATTCTTGTAGGGTGAATTTTCTCATTCGTTCGCCCATTGCGTTCTTGGAGTCGGTTCTTAGCATGTTCTTCAAGCGAAGTTGGATCGGGTCGATGTTGAGTTTCTGAGCGATGATGTCCATCTGGGATTCTATGGCGAAATATGCTTGGGGCGTCCCGAAGCCGCGGAAGGCGCCGCCTTGAACCTGGTTCGTGTAAACGCGGAAGACGTCTAGTTTGAAGTTTGGAATATCATAGACGCAGACGGAGGCGTAGACGCAGTCCCTGACAGCCACGTTGCCTGCTAGGGAGTAGGCGCCGCCGTTGTAGATGGCTTCCATTTCCCTGGCGATTATTCGGCCGTCGGCATTGACGCCGTCTTTGATTCTGATTATGGACGGATGCCGGATGGAGGTGGTCTCGAAGACTTCCTCGCGGGTGAAGGTGATTTTCACGGGCTTGCTTGTTTTGAGGGTTAGGGCCGCGCATATTAGTTCGGCGTGGGTTTGGCCCTTGTTTCCGAAGCCGCCGCCGACGTATGGTGGGATGATGACGCGGATTTTGGATTGCGGAATTCCGAGTCCGTCGCTGAGTTCTTTTCTGGCCCTGTAGACGTTCTGTCCTGACACCCAGACCACCAATGTCCCGTCGGGCTCTGTCGAGGCGATTGCGGCAACTGGCTCAATGTGCATGTGCTGCACAGGGTGAGTGCGAAACGTATTCTCAACGACTAAGTGGGCTTCCTTGAAGCCCTGCTCGACGTCGCCATGCCTGACTTTGAACCTGTTTGTCACGTTAGGGCGGGATGGGTCTGTGGCCGCCCGATAAATCTGCGAGGAGTACCGTTTGTAGTTAGGAAGGTCTGGGTGAACTGTGACCGGTGGGTTTTCTTTGACGGATACAAGGGAGTCGAAGATTGGTTCAAGCTCCTTGTATTTGACCTCGATTAACTCGGCCGCTTCCTTGGCCAGGTCCTTTGTTTCGGCAGCGACGGCCGCGACCGGCTCGCCAATGTACCTGACCCTGCCCCTGGACAGGATTGGGGTGTCGTAGAGCCCGCGTCCTCGTAACCCTGCTGGCACATCATCACCGGTTATTACTGCATGAACGCCGGCGAGTGCTTCGGCGCGGGATTTGTTGATGGAGATTATCTCCGCGTGGGGAAGGGGGCTGCGTTTGATTGCGCCATGCAACATGCGCGGCAGCTCCATATCATAAACGTACACAGCACGCCCCGTAACGACCTCCTCAGCTCCTATGCGGGGGAGTGCTTTCCCGATGACCTTCGAATCGCGAGCTAGTTCCGATTGTTGCAAGGGGTTGTTCAGTAGGTTGGCTGGATGTTTTCTCTTTAACCTTTATGTGCGAAAGTTGCGAAGGAAGAGCGGTGCCTGTTTTGGCGGGAAAGTGCGGCCGCGCCATCCAAATGCTATCCCGATACATCGGGTCGACACCGGAGGTCAAGGGTATGTTGGAGGGTTGGCAGTCGATTATCCAGTTCGATTTCGTTGGCGAAGACTCATTCTACTTGACGATTTCTGGCAACGCCGCCAATTTCCATGAGGGCAGAGCGGAGAGCCCTGATGTTGTTCTTTCGGGGCGGTCGGACGTTTTCTTTGACGTTATGACAGGGAAGCTGGATCCAGATGAGGCATACATGATGAAGAAGTACGCTGTGAAGGGCTCGGTTGTGGACGCGATGAAGTTTCGAAGAATCAGCGAGTTAACTGAACAGGCACACAAATCCACGTTCTCTCTGATGAAGGCCGTGGGAAAGATCGCATTCAAGTAGAAAATGCTGTAAGTGCACGTGATGAGAAGTTCTCTTTCAGTTACCCAACGTCATGTGGAACAAGAGGAGACTTACAGGTAGCTGCCTGCAGACCTAGAATCCAAGTGAACTTAAATCAAAAAGAGAAAAGGGAGAGAGTGACCGGTTCACAGGTTCTCTGCTCAAAGCAGATGAATTGCTGTGAACGGCCCTCCACCGATCGCTGCCAGGACTGCTAAGGCTAGGGAGAATACTAGCAGCAGGAGGTCTAGCTCATAGCCGCCCATGAACTTCTTGTGGATTTTTGCTGTTGAAAGCCAAATTAGAGCAGCCATCCACAATACGAAGAGCCCGGCGATTATTGATGTCAAGATCCCTAGGATCAGCGCTATTCCGCCGAAGAATTCGACGATCCCTGCGAACAGCCCGAAACCAGAAGGAATCCCCATCGTCTTGAGCCATTCCCCTGCCTGCTTTCCGCCGTTTTTGAGCTTCGGATATCCATGAAGCATGAACAGTGCGCCCAACGTCAACCGTAACAACAGAGATACGGCGTCTAGGGAGCTGCCGAAGATTAGATTGGATGTCATACTTTTCACCTGCACAGTAACCTTTAGTTACTAAGCTACAAAAGGTAACTATTTAAACGAATACCCCAACTATCACCCCAGTGGCCCTCATGAAGCGGGAGCACATGTGCCCAGTGGTTCAGACAGCACGACTGATTGGCAAGAAATGGGATTTGATTGTGATTCGCTACCTGTTGGATGGGCCGAAACGATTTGTGGAACTGAAAGCGGAGATTCCAGACGTCTCCTCCAAGAGCCTCTCAGCCACGCTGAAACAACTCAACTCCAAAGGAATGATTCAAAGGAATGTTGAATCAACTTTTCCCGTCTCCGTGGTCTACTCTCTAACCAAAATGGGACGAGAGATGGGCGACATTGTTGAAGCGATGCGACATTGGGGAGAGAAATGGGCACTACCCTACGCTGCCCATTCCAGCCGCAGGTAAGGGAACCGTTCAGGAAACAATCGAAGGCTACTTGCGGTCAAAGCAGCAAAGCCTTAGGAAGAAATCAGGCACACAGTGTCGACAGAGTCTCATTAATCAGATTGTTCTTCGGAGAGCTGGCCGCCCGCCCACCGGTGAAAGAGCTCATGCTGAATACCTAGGGTGTCCAGGATCTTGCCTACGACATGGTCCACCATCTCGCGAACATCCTTGGGCCTGTGATAGAACCCGGGCATGGCGGGTAGTATGATGGCTCCCGCCTCCGCTGCAAGAACCATGTTCTTCAAGTGAACTAAGCTAAGGGGTGTCTCACGGGGAACTAGGACTAGTTTTCTGTGTTCTTTGAGGCAGACTTCTGCCGAACGTGTGATCAGGTTGTCGGAGATTCCGTGAGCAACACAAGCTAATGTTTTCGTGCTGCAAGGAACAATCACCATACCCTTCATCAGGAAAGATCCGCTGGCCGGACCTGCCCCCATATCCCTCTCGTTATACGTGACCGTGCAAAGGCTTGCAAAATCCTTTGGCCCAAAGCTCTTTTCGATTTTGAGATTCGTGATCCCCGCTGAACTTATTATCCCATGAGTTTCGACACCAAGGTCCCTTAAGACTTCTAGAAGTCGAATGCCGTAAGTTGCCCCACTAGCGCCGGTGATGGCGATTAAGTATCTATCCGGCATCAACTTGACGGCTCATCCTCAACGAGTTTCAGGTATGGTACAATAAGGGCTGATTAAGTCAACGGTTTGACTCTCAGAATCAACAGGATGTAATTGAGCAATGAACCACGGGGCTGCAGACTGCCCGAGTTCTGCCTCTCAGAAATGCTGTCTATGACTGCCGCTCTCTCTACCTGTCTTCACAGCGTTTAGGAACTCAATGCATGCGGACTGATTGTTGCCTGATTTTCCTCTAATCACCGCATCATTCCTAGATTGGGATTTGGTCATCCGTGCCCGTCGCGGCAACAAGCCGATCCTCGTGGCAAGTAATCCACTGGCAAGAACTTCATTTCCCTTGGAACCGCAACTCCCATATCGTTGGAATGACAAGTATAGTACGCTGCCTAACCGAGACAGGGGTAGATTCGTCGGTCGGCTTCGTCCCAGGGTTTGCCTTGGGTCGCATTGTGGATCGATGAGCGCTCGGGTGTAACGTCACGACGCTAGCGGGAAACCGTAGAAACTCCGTGAGGCCCGAGTGAGGGAAAACCAAGGCGGAGGATGGAGGGAAAGGTCGAATGTCCCTCGCGAAGGGAAAGCCACATCTGCCTCGAGAGTTAGGCAGCTAACTTCTTACTTTCTCCCACGTAGCCAACAAAGCTTCTTCATAGGTTTCAGGGTCCACCTCCCTTGCTCTACGCATATCGACATCAATGAAGAAGAGCGAGTGAACTCTGCCTGAAGCTATCTCCTCCAAGGGTATGGGCGGATTCTCGTAGTAGCGGTCGCACAGCTTCTTCGTCTTCTCAATCTCTTCTCGTTCTCTCACTTTTGGAGGTTTCAGGAAAAGTGCGGGGATTGGCAGAACTTGGTAGAGAGGGGAGGCCAGGCTGAACTTGTCCGCGAACCTGCTGTACCTCGCTATCTTGCTGGCAATTCTGGCCGAACAAAATGCAGTAGGATCCAACGCGTGCTCCGGAGGAACAAACCCAGTCTCTATTTCTATAACCGCTCTTCCATCGCCCTTGATCCCCAACAAATCGCAGACAAGGGATTCTCCCAAGCGATGCTCAACATCTACATCATAGCCCTTCAAGATCAAATCTTTGGCGCAGATAAATTCCATGGCCGAGTGGTTGATCTTCACCAGATTTTGTCTGTGCATCTTAACCAGCTTCGTCTTTATGGCGTCGAGCTTGAAGAATGCCTCATCGTTCTGGTCAGGGACCAGTTTTGAGAGAAGAGCATCGAGGTCGGATGCGAACTTGTCGTCGCCCATTTGAACACAGAGGCGGGATTACCTTGAGGCGACATATAATATGCATATTTGCCTCCGCCCAGAAAGAAAAAACCGGGTAGATTGGTTACGGTAATTCAGCTTTGTTGATGATCAGTTTTGGTGGTGGGTGTAAAGAGGAATGAATTGCCTCTGGCTTACCCCTGCGTTCAAGCCGCAAACCTTGAATTCCCATACAGGTCAAACGCCTCCGAAGGGAAATGAGCAAAAGCGAGAGACAGCGGGCTTCGAGGACCGCTCTCATTACCGGAGCGTCCAGCGGGATTGGTTTGGAACTCGCTAGAGTGTTTGCGCGGGAAGGTTACAACTTGGTTTTGGTGGCGAGGAGTGTGGAGCGGCTGGATGAGATAGCGAAAGAGTTGCGGGCGCTTGGTGTTTCTGTGAAGAGCATGCCCATGGATTTGGCCGACCCACATGCACCTCAGGCGATTTGTGACGGGCTCCGGAAGGAGAGTGGGGTGGTTGATGTTCTTGTCAACAATGCTGGGTTTGGTAGCCATGGGGTCTTCCACGAGAATGACCCTGCCACGGAGCTGAGTATGATTCAGGTAAACGTCACCGCCCTTACAGAACTGACCCGACTATTCCTGCCGGATATGGTTAGGAGGGGGGAGGGTGGCGTTTTGAATGTGGCTTCTACGGCTGCCTTTCAACCAGGCCCACTCATGGCAGTTTACTATGCCACCAAAGCCTACGTGCTGTCCTTTTCGGAGGCGATTGCGGAGGAATTGAGAGGAACTGGTGTGACAGTCACGACCTTGTGCCCCGGACCTACGTTGACAGGGTTCCAGGGCAGGGCAGGAACAGGGGAAATGAGGATGCTCAAAGGAGGCCTAGTGCTTGACGCAGCAACGGTCGCCAAAATTGGTTACGAAGGCCTAATCCACAACAAGACAGTCGTCATTCCAGGTTTCAAAAACAGAATACTAGCCTTCGGAGTGAGGTTAACCCCCAGACAATGGGTTACCCGAGTCGCCAGACAGATGAATGAAACCTAATGCCCTTCAGGGAACTTCGTCAAAGTTTCTTATTATGAACGAAATCTTTCCCGCTTGCAGCTGACAACCAAGAAAAGCTTAAACGTATACGTTTACGTTTACGATGCCGTATGCGCTATGAAGACTACTGTGATGCTGAGAGAAGACCTGTACGAGATCCTGAAGAGAAAATATGGACCGAGAGGCCTCTCCGAGGCCATCAACGTAATCTTGGCCGAGGCATTGCTCAAAGGAGAGAGCATGTTCGGGACGATGCCCAAGAGGTCGCTCAAGGACTTGAGGAATCACAGTGACCGTATTTGAGATACATCATGGACTCATATGCGTGGTTAGAATACTTCATGGGCACCGACTCCGGAAAAAAGGTGAAAGGCATCATTGACTCTGAGGCTCATGAGAAACTGACCCCGACGATTTGCTTGGCCGAAATATACTCCAAGATTCTGAGAACAGAGGATGAGAAGAAGGCGGAACTCCGTAGAGCTTTTATCAAATCTCGAAGTGGCCTCGTCCCACTTACTGAAGAAGTGGCAGTCGAAGCCGCTAAAGTCGATGTGACCATGAAACGTAAAGTTCAAGGTTGGGGGTTGGCTGACTCAATCGTGCTCTCCACCGCGCAAAACAGGGACGGGAAAGTTGTTACAGGTGACCCGCACTTTCGAGGATTAACCGAGACCTTCATGATATAGCTACGTGATGGGGCCGCTGGGATCAAGGCTCATCAACAATAAGCGAAAGTGGTAATTGCTTGAGTAGCTATGTTGATTCGAAGTCAGTTGGCTAGCCTCAAAAAAGAAACCTATCCCAATGAGTTGACGCATCGGGACCTACCGCCAGACATTTTCAGAAAGTACGCCCATGAGGCAGCTGATTGGATCGCTGAATACTTGGAGAACATGGATAATTATCCAGTACTGGCTACTGTGAAACCGGGCGAGGTCAAATCAAAGCTACCGAAAAACCCACCTGAGAAACCAGAGCCGTTCGAGAATATCCTAGGCGATTTTCGGAAGGTTCTCGTACCGGGAATTACCCATTGGAATCATCCACGATTCTTCGCCTATTTCTCAGTCACCGGCTCCTATCCCGGAATCATCGGGGAGATGTTGTGCAGCGCGTTGAATGTGAACGCGATGCTATGGAAGACCTCCCCGTCCGCCACTGAACTTGAGGAGGTCGTGTTGGATTGGCTGCGGCAGATGCTCGGCCTACCTAGGGGGTTTGAGGGCGTAATACACGATTCAGCCTCGGTTGGAGTCGTGTGCGCCCTGGCGGCAGCACGGGAATCCGGCAACCTCCAAATCCGCGAGAAGGGCTTGACGGGAAGGAGTGAGCTCCCTCGATTGCGAGTATACGCTTCAGAGGAAGCGCATTCCTCCATCGAGAAAGCGGTAATCGTCTTGGGTGTCGGCCAAGAGGGCCTTAGAAAAATCCCGACCGATGAGGCCTTCCGCATGGATTCCCACGCCTTGGAGGAGGCTGTCAAGGAGGATGTGGACGCCGGCGTTAAGCCGATTTGTGTCGTCGCAACGATCGGCACCACCTCGACAACCAGTGTTGACCCGGTGAAGGAGATTGCTGCGCTTTGCAGGAAATATGGTATTTGGCTTCATGTCGATGCCGCCTACGGCGGCGCCGCAGCCCTTCTCCCGGAAAAGCGGGTACTGTTTGAGGGTTGGGAGCAGGCTGATTCACTCATCGTCAACCCCCACAAATGGCTGTTCACTCAAATCGATTGCAGTGTCCTCTACTGCCGGCGACCCGAGGTGCTCAAACAGGCCTTCAGTTTGACACCCGAGTACCTTCGAACAGGAGAGGCCGGCGAGGTCAAGAACTTCATGGATTACGGCGTAGCCCTCGGCCGCCGTTTCCGCGCCCTCAAACTCTGGATGGTCATCCGTTCCTTGGGCTGTAGCGGAATCACCAGCGCCATCCAGGAACATATCTCCTACGCCAACAAATTGGCCGATATGATTCGGGACCACCAGAACTTTGAGCTTCTGGCCCCGGTGCCATTCAGCACCCTAGTCTTTCGCTTCAACCCCAACAAACACACAAACAGTCCCGCGACGCCCTCAGGTTTGGAAATCAACACCCTAAACGAGAAACTGCTCGAAGCAGTTAACCAGACTGGACGAGCATTCCTATCCCACACCAAGCTGAGAGGAAAATTCGGAATTCGATTCGCTATCGGCAACCTGAAGACCACATGGGAAGACGTAGCGCTAGCTTGGAAGATTATTCAAGAGAAAGCCACAGAGCTACCGTGAATTCTGAGAAACCAGTTTTGCTATCTGGACACGTTTACAAGGAGGTTCTGTTAAGGGATGGGAAACAAGCCGTCCTGAGGGTTCCTGACTGGCATGACGTTGATGATTTCTTGGGTTTCATTAACGCGCCTCCGTCGCGCGCGAAGGTGCGTGTGGAGTCCTCAAGATCAGAAGTCCTCGTGGCCCAGCCATGGATATATCAGGGCGACCGCGTCTCCATCTTTCAGCTCAGCATTCAATCCGCCTACGAATTGGCAGGACCGTCCGTTGATTAAGATCCGAGCATACGGCCTAACATCACCGCTCTCTGTAAAGATAATGTCAGCGATGCGATAGGTGTCCACGATTTCCTTCAATACATCCTTCAACGTGTTCTGTGAGGAGACGAACTCTACACGCCCAGTCCCGGTCCTCTGCCTGGGAATGCTCATGAACTTCACGGTCAACCTAACCATGCTGTCGAGAATCTCCTAGTTATATTCCAATGTGAGGTGAAATCCATCAGTTCTCACTCACTTCATAAGGCAGGTGGATTTGAAGATGAATGTAGAAATCGTACACACTGGAAATCCAAAGCGTTTAACTCAGCGCGTTCGCTAAATATGTGGCCATGACTCTGGGTGGATATGCCAACCGGATCGCAAGAGTTAACCTAACCCACAGCAAAGTCGATTATGAGCAGCCGAATGAAGAAGACCTGAAGAAGTACATTGGCGGCCGCGGGCTCGGCGTGAAATATGTTCTAGACAACGGGCCAAAAGTGGAACCATTCTCTGAAGACAACATACTCTGCTTCATGACTGGACCTTTGGTGGGCAGCGAGGTTACGATGAGTGGCCGTATGGCCGTTGTCACGAAATCACCGCTAACAGGGACAGTGACGGATTCTCACCAAGGGGGTTGGTCAGGCGCACGGCTTCGATGGGCAGGCTTCGATGGAATAGTCTTCAGGGGTAGGGCGAAGAAACCGACCTACGCCTACATTGAGGACGGAAAGGTCACGTTGAAAGATGCATCCCACCTCTGGGGTAAGAACGTTCACGACACGGTCAAGGCGGTCAGGACGGAACACGGTGAACATGACACGAGTGTGGTCACCATAGGACACGCCGGAGAGAAACTGGTGAGGTTCGCTGCAATCATCAATGAGAACGATCGTGCTTCTGGAAGAGGCGGCACGGGTGCAGTTATGGGATGGAAGAATCTGAAGTGCCTCGTAATCAAAGGCAGCATCAAAAACAAACCTACGCCCGCGCATCCAGATGAATTCAAAAATGCGGTAGCTGTCGCGAACACGGCCATCGTACAAGGAGCTGTGACTGCCCCCAGAAAGGGAGGTCTCTCTGTTTATGGAACGGATGTACTCATGAACCTTGTCAATGAAATCGGCGCTCTTCCAACTAAGAATGCGCAATTGACGCAGTTCGACCATGCAGACCAGTTGAGCGGGGAAACCATAAAGGAGACGATTCTGGTCGGCGACCCGACCTGCCACGCCTGCCCTGTTGCATGCAAGAAAGAGGTAGAGGTGAAGGAGGGCAAGTATAAGGTCCACATGGAGAGCACTGAATACGAATCCATGTGGTCGCTTGGAGCCAACTGCGGGTGCAGCATCAAGGAGGCCGTTGCAAAGATGGTCTACCTGACCAATGATTATGGAATGGATACGATCGAAACCGGCAACTGCCTCTCCGTCACAATGGAAGCAAGCGAACGCGGACTCATTCGCGACAAGGTTGAGTGGGGTAATGCGGATGCGATGATCGATCTCATTCACAAAATCGGGAAGAGGGAAGGTCTCGGTGACACTCTCGCGGAGGGCTGTTGGAGAGCCGCCAAAACCTTCGGGGACGAAGGAATGGCCAACCAATCAAAGGGCCAAAGCATAGCGGCCTACGACCCGCGAGGCATGCAAGGGATGGGAATAGGATACGCCACATCCAATCGAGGAGCATGCCACCTCAGAGGATACACACCTGCAAGTGAAGTGCTCGGCGTACCCGGAAAGACAGACCCGCTCGGCTGGGAAGGCAAAGCAAAACTCCTAACGATTTTCCAAGACCTACACGCCATCTCGGATTCATTCGACATCTGTAAGTTCAACGCGTTCTCAGAGGGAATTAACGAATACGTCGCGCAATTCAATGCCATGACTGGTCTACAATTGGACGCGGATGGCCTGATGAAGGCTGGTGAAAGAATCTACAACCTAGAACGCTACTACAACAACTTATGCGGATTCACAGGCAAGGATGACTCGCTCCCGGAAAGATTCTTGAAGCGACCCGGTTCCGGGCCCGCTGCAGGTCATGTGTGCGAGCTCGATAAGATGAAGAAGGAGTACTACGAAGCCCGCGGTTGGGTTGACGGCGTGGTCCCCCAGCAGAAACTGCAAGAACTAGGAATAATCGCCTAACCCGCGTCCGCGAGTACCCACGGCCCGGATGTCAGCGTGTGTGCTCAGAAATTCTCCGCGTAGGGATAAATCAGTGTCAATCTGTCACCATCATGAAGCTCAACACCTAACCCTCCTACGAACTCTTGCGACCTCCCATTAACCAAGACTCTTGCCCACGGCCTCACTTCAGCACTCTCCGTCAAGATAATGTCTGAAATGTGATAGGCTTCAACGATTTCCTTTAACACAACCCCAAGCTTCCGCTCCGCTGAAACATGCTCTGACTCGCTTGCTCCTACACGTTGCCGTGCTATGCTGAGAAATTTGACAGTGACCGTTACCATGAAGGCATAATCTCGAGTCTCTGGAAGCCAGAATCGGTTTACTGGACTCTAGAGGTTTAGTATTGTAGCGACGCCCAGAAAAAAACTGTTCGCAAACACATTCGCTCATCTCTACCCACAAAACTAGCAACGCAAGTAACCTGTTGTCTCCCAAAAATGGGGTACACCCCACCCAAACAAGTCTGCGCGCGAAGCGAGGTTCCAACTCATCGATATGCCCACTCGGTCAATGGTCTTTAATACCAATACGGCTTGAACAGTAAGGCCAGATGTTCTTGGATCTTAAACAGACCGCTTTTGGCTTGGTTCTGCTGATTGTTTTCCTCCTCTTCCAATTCGGGGTCTTCAACCCCCTTGGCCCCTCAGCGTGGGTGCTAGGCGTTATCGTGCTCTCCGTGGTCTTCTTCTTAATGGGTAAAGTTACCATGCCGAAGAGGCAGCCACCTCAACTAGTGGAGGTTTGGCAGTTCGCAACAGCATTCGCAGTCATCGCGACCGTAATCATCGCCTACGCAAGCCCACTCATGCCTGCCATGATGTCGGCCTCAATGCCAAACTTGACGCCGCTCGTTCTGGGCTTGTGGCTCGTAATCTTCGGAGCCGCAACCTTCGTAACCGGCTGGACTGCGAAATGGGGCGTAACAACCGTGGTAGGCATAATCTGGCTATTCTCAGCATTCCACACAGTCTCCTACCTAGACTTCGCATTCCTCGTAGGTTTACCGTTCATCATCTACGGCCTAATCTCCAAGGGCTAATTCTCTATTCGTTCTTGCTGGTTCGGGGTAGTTCGATCTCAGTGGTCTCCTTCGCCGTGTCAAAAACTAAGCACGTTTCCGTCCTATCAATCTCCTTAACGGTACGCAACTTCTCTGGAAGAAACCTTCCCGCACCCTGTGCCTAAAATGCGGATATGAGACAGGCGCCAAACTGAGTTAGCCACCCATCGCTAATGCCTCTAATGCCGTTTCCAACTAGCCCCAGAGGGGCCAATCTGATTCTTGTTGAGCTTCCTTAAGACTAAGGTGCCTTGGTTTCATTTCAGCAGGTAGGTGCTAACGTGAGCTTCTTGCGCGAAAGAGTGAGGGCGGTCCTTGATACGTTCGATAGTCTCCAAAGGCAGGCGGGGGCTGTTGAGAAAGAGGAACTAATATCCGCATTATCGGGAAGGGTTGAAGCTGACGAGGCCGTGGATATCATCGACAAACTACTCAAAGAAGGCCTGATCTGCAGCCCTCGACCGGGTCTGCTAGAAAAGCCCTGACCTCAAGAAAACTTTGAGCCCTACTGAAGAAAGTTTTGTTGGCTAATAT
This sequence comes from Bathyarchaeia archaeon, assembly GCA_049513715.1. Taxonomy (GTDB): domain Archaea; phylum Thermoproteota; class Bathyarchaeia; order 40CM-2-53-6; family 40CM-2-53-6; genus FEN-987. The sequence goes on from JBEKVV010000004.1 coordinate 121,505, forward strand.
CGTGGCATAGCCGGATCCACTTCGGCAGCCCACTCATCGATTCCACCCTTCAGGTTCTTCGCTCTGAAACCCATCCTTCGCAAATAGGCCGCAGCCCACGCACTTCGAACACCCGTATGGCAGTAAATCACACACTCACGCCTAGGATCCAATTCATGTACCCGATTCGGAATCTCACCCATCGGAATCAGCCTGCAACCCTCAATCCGGCACACTTGAAACTCATGCATTTCCCTAACGTCGATAAGGATTATCGTCTCTCCGTTGTCAAGCCGCTGTTTAAGCTCACGCACCGTAATCTCGTTCGCGCTGTTCGACATCGTAATATCGTTTCTCAAAGAAAACGTCTTAATATGCATACCCTCCGCTCGAAGAGCGAGTGGGCATATGCATTGACGTCAGCAGAATTGGGCAGACTTCCCCATTGGAACTTATCAAACGTATACCCGAGCCTTGAGTCCGAACAATTCAAGCGGGCAATCGTGGATCTGCAAACTCAAGTCGATGTTATCGACACATATCTGAATGAACGCAAAATCTCCAGATCTTCCCCAGCCGCAAACGCGCTGGGAGCCAAGAATGCGATGGAGGGTTACTTGGAGAAAGCGAACGCAGTTTACCGGCTGTTCGGCACTTTGACCGCTTACGTTGCGTCCTTCGTTACCACGGATTCCTACAACACCGCCGCCAAGAAGCTGGAATCTGAGCTTGAAACGCTCGGCGTGCGGCTCCGCAAACAGGACATCAAGTTCCAAGGCTGGATCGGCAGCGTCGCCAACACTCTACCACAAATCCTAACGCAACCAGGCTTAGCAAAGGAACACGCGTTCTACCTTAACGAAACCGCTCAGCAGAGCCGTTACATGATGAGTGACGCCGAGGAATCCTTGGCCGCGGAGCTTGATTTGAGTGGCGGAAACGCCTGGGGCAAACTGCAAGGCACCGTCTGTTCGCAACTCACCGTGAGCTTCGATTTACACGGAAGAACTCAGAAGCTACCGATCACAGCCCTCCAGAACCTAAACCACGACCATGACCCTGAAGTTCGCCGACGTGCCTACGAGGCAGAGCTAACCGCTTGGGAATCCGTACGCGAATCACTCGCAGCCGCTTTGAACGGCGTCAAAGGCGAGGTAGTGATAGTTGACAAGCGCCGTGGCCGAACCGATGCACTCCACGCCTCACTCGACCGTTCACGTTTAGATCGGGAAACACTCGAAGCAATGCTCAAAGTAATGCGTGACTCCTTTCCTATGTTCCGCCGCTACTTCAAAGCCAAAGCGAAACGGCTGGGGCATCAGGGTGCGCTGCCATGGTGGGACCTCTTTGCCCCTGTAGGTAAGAGTGAGCGGCGCTACTCGTGGGATGAGGCGAAGCATTTCATTCTAACCCAATTCCGAACCTTCAGCGACCACCTGGCCGATCTGGCTCAGAGGGCATTTGAACATGATTGGGTTGATGCTGAGTCAAGAGATGGGAAGCGGGGCGGGGCGTTCTGCATGGGCGTCCCAGCTGTTGATGAGTCTCGCATATTGTGTAATTTCGACGGCTCATTAGACCAAGTATCAACGGTTGCCCATGAGCTTGGGCACGCGTTCCACAACGATTGCCAAGTGGGCAAAACCATCCTGCAAACCATCACTCCCATGACCGTCGCTGAAACAGCATCAATCTTTAACGAAACAATCATCACCAACGCAGCACTAGCACAATCCAACGGGCCCGAAGAATCCCTGGCAATCCTGGAAGCGCAATTGGTTAATGCAAGCCAAATCGTTGTTGACATATCCTCAAGGTTCCTCTTTGAGAAGGAGGTTTTCGAGCGTCGCGAGAAATCGGAGTTGTCGGCAGATGATTTCTGTGAGATAATCCTACGCTGCCAGAGAGACACTTATGGTGATGGTCTCGACGAACACTACTTGCACAAGTACATGTGGGCGTGGAAGCCGCACTACTACAGCCCCTCATTCTCCTTCTACAACTATCCATACGCCTTCGGGTTACTCTTTGGAACAGGGCTCTATGCAATCTACAAGGAACGCGGCCGAGAGTTCACTAAAGATTATGAAACCCTGCTAGCCAGCACCGGTGAAAGAACACCTGCAGAGCTCGCTGCCAGGTTCGGGATCGACATCCGCAAACCCGACTTCTGGCAGGGCAGCCTGAAGGTTATCGAGCAACAGATTCAGCATTACTTGAAGCTCTGAGGCAACCCCTTCCCTACTATTCACAATAATCTCGTTAGCGCGACGCAAAGTCTTATGGCTGGGTGGTCGCGAGTTTGCAGAACTATGTTCAACTACGATGCCCTCGTAAGAAACGTTCTCAATTCAACCCTCAGCATCCAGCCTGGCGATGATGTAATCGTCGAGTCTTGGGACCACGGACTTCCCATCGCAGACGCATTCATTTACAGGTTGCGTGAATTGGGCGCTCACCCAATGCTACTATTCGAGCACGAAGAAACATTCTGGAAATCAGCGGAATCGCTTCCTGAAGAGAAGCTTGGGAAGGTTGGGGAACATGAGTGGGCGGCGATCGAGAAGGCCAAGGGATATGTCTTCATCACAGGGCCTGCCGATTTTCTTAGAATTTGGAAGAACCGGACAAAGTTCGGCGCGGCAACCGCCTACAATGAGGAATGGTACGAGAGGGCCAAACGATATCGGCTGAAAGCAGCACGCATAGCACTAGGGTACGCCACACAGCAACGCGCTCGCGCCTACAACATTCCACTCGCCGCTTGGCAGCGCATGCTGATTGCAGCCTCCACGGTGGACTTCACCGCGCTCAAGGAAAGGGTAGCGAAGTTCGGCTCCCTCATGCGGAGCGGCGATGTGAAACTCACAGCATCCAACGGCACAAACCTGAACCTTCGACTGAGCGGTCGGGATCCGTCCCGAGACGACTGCACCGTTGACGCGGAGGATCTTGATCGTGGCAAAAATGTTGCAAACATCCCAAGTGGCGACGTCCTAGCCTGCCCGGACGAGACATATGCTGAGGGAACTGGCGCTTTTGATAGGCCAGCCCCGTTCATGGGCAAATGGGTTGGCGGAGTACGATTAGAGTTCAAGAATGGTCTGTTGTCGGATTATCGAGGGCGTCTGAACGCTGAGCTCCTGAAAGCAAGCTATGACAAGGCCACTGGTGAGCGAGATAGGATTGCGGTCATTGGAGTTGGTGTGAATCCGAAGGCGAAGACTGGGTTCCTGCAAGACAGTCTAGCCCCCGGTGTCGTGACTGTGGGAATCGGGGGCAACGATGACATAGGCGGCGCCAACAAAACCGATTTCTATTTCGCCGGGGTTCTAACTAAGGCCACGTTAACTGTTGACGGCAAAGTTATCGTGGAGAACGGAAAACTCATTCTGTAAGCCAGATCGTCTGATTTCTCAAGAAAATACGTGATGTGAGCTCAGCTGGTCGAGAAAGAAACTGCAGTTCTGAACCGAAGGATTCTTTTCAGAGAGTTTCTAATCGCTCTAGTCCCCATCACAGCGCTCATCGCCGCTTTGGCGTCCAGAAGTCTGGTGTTGCTCGATTATGTTCATGTGATAACCGGCGGAACGTGGACGGGGATAGACCTCTTCATGGGACTGGTGATGACTAGGATCATGCGTTCTCTGCCAATCCCACAAAGAGTGGCCATCGCCAGTCGTCTGACGCCTAAGACTCTCTTCCTCCTACCCTCACTTGCATCAACCGCAATAACTGCTGGCGTCTACATGGCAATGGCCGAAGGCGTATTCAGCTTCCACTCGCCCTGGATCGTGGCAGCGATAGTCGTAGTGACCATACTAACAGTGCAAGGCTTCGGGCTCCTAATGCCAAACAGCATCAGAATCCTCCTAGAAATTCGCAAAGGAAACCCCGACACGGAGAAGATAGCTCGGTTGAACTTGAGAAACCTCAGGGTCTCGGGAAGCCAAGCAGCCTTTCAGATTGCGATAATATTCATCATGGCCAACCTCGCAATCTGAGTGGCCCAGTGCCTTAAGATTGATTTTTCTCTCCGGGCTTCGTTTTCCCAAACGGAAGCCGTTTGAGCACCTCGACAACCTCATGCGTATGCTCCGTAACGTCCACGTTCGTGAAGACCTTGGCAATTCGGCCCTCTCTGTCGATTATGAATGTTGTTCTTTCGGCATACGAGCCATCTTCACTCAGAACCCCGTAAGCCTTCGAGATCCGCTTCTCATGGTCGCTGACGAGGGGAAAGTTCAGACTGTTTTTCTCGGCGAATTTCTTGTGGGAATCGACGGCGTCGACGCTAACGCCAATGACCTCAGTCCAGAGAGCGGTTATCGATTGTAATTTGTCTCTGAAACTGCAGGCTTCAATTGTGCAACCTTTGGTATCATCCTTCGGGTAGAAGTATAGTACCACGTTCTTCTTTCCGAGGTAGTCTTTGAGTCGGATCTGGGTGTCAGTGGATGTTGACCCCTCGAAATCAGGTGCCATATCACCGGCTTTCAGTTTTGCTTCCACAGCTGTTCCCTGCTCTCCAATTCTATAGCTACGAACGCCAATGCCTTGCCGCGTTTATCACGCTTGCTCTGAAATGGGACTTGGCAAATTGCGGGGCGCGTCCTTAATCAGTACATGTAACAACTAATGTGTTGGGTAATTTGCGAACGTCCACTTTTCCCGCAATCTATTTGCTGATTCTGCTTTTTGTTAGTGGGACCTTGATGACGGCGGCCGCTGTTGACCCTTCGCGGGAGTTCGGGGGAGTCTTCTATTTTCACTATGGATCTCAGTTGTACCGGAATCAGAATGCATCGATCACACTCCTTGAAGAAGCAAATCTTACCTCTCCCGTAGGGGTCACCCCTCAAGTGGTTGAGGTGGCTTCTGATATTCGCAATGCGACGTCGGTCTTCGGGTCGATTTGGGTTGGGACGGTGGCTTGGGTTACTCAGCCTCTGGTTCAGTCAACATCAATCCAAGGCCCGGTAGTGTTCGCCGTTTGGTTATCCAGCGACGACTCGGCCCCATCTTTCTCAGGCGTGGGAGCAGGCATTGCCATCTTGAATCAGCAGAATGAAACCGTGGGAGACTACGATTATACATACTCATACGCCGAGGGAAGCATTCTAACCCCCACTCCTAAAGAGTACGATTTCACAGTTGATTGGAACAGGCATGTTGACACTGACCAGAGGCTGGTTTTCGCGGTCGGCGTCGGGTCCACGATGGAGGGCTGGCGAATGAAAGTGTACTATGGCGCAGCAGAATACCCCAGTCACACCCAGCTACCAATATCCATGTTGGTCATTCCGGAGTTCACTCAACCCATTATGCTTCTAACCGTAGTTTGCGCAATTGTCGTCACATTCGGTGCAGCCCAAAGGGAATCTAACAGGTACGGCGATGAGTCTCAATGTTCCGGGGCATCGCTAAACGTAAAGTGAATTTCAGAAATTTCGAGTGCCCGAAATTGTGCGGTGTGTGCGTCTAAGAGTTTACATATCGGGGTCGAGTTGGCAAGGAGAATCGGGCAGGCTAAACTTGGACAATCGTTCTGGGTTGTCAAAGGTTACGATTTGCATGCTGACAATCGTGTTGGCAATTGCGTTATTCCTGCCCTTGAACGTTCATGCGTCAGCTGGTAACCGAGCAGCCCCGCTCTCAGCAACAACCCTAGTGCCCTCCGGGATTGGCGCTAACACATCTCTTCCAACAGCCCAAGCTCCTACTACGAGAGACATTATTGTTGAGTGGATGAAGACTCAATCCGGGCAAGATAGGTTCAATCCTGAATTCATCATTGTAACCCAAATGGATACCGTGAACTTGGTATTCATCAACAACGATACGGTTGCGCACGACTTTGTGATAGGGCCTCCGTACAACATACTCGTGAACGCTTCAGTTCCTGGGCTGTACGATGACGTGACCGGGCAGAAAATCACCACGCCGGCACTTCGCAATTCCCCCGGCGTAGTGGTCACAGGCACACCTGGAAATGTTTCAGCGTCGTACTCATTCGTGGCAAGATACGCTGGCATTTTCCAGTACGTGTGCACTTACCACATTGAGGTCGGTATGATTGGTTACCTGGTAGTATTAGCGCCTACATCTCCCAGTTCAGGTCAAACCCAACCCAACGCTACCACCCAAGCGGGGCAAAGCCCCAACACAGTGCAGGTCAGCATCGACGCCGGATCCGGCGTCAACACCAACTTACCAGGCTATACGCCTGCGGACATTACGGTTGTAATCGGCGTAAACAACACGGTCGTGTGGGCTAATAACGACGACATGCCGCACACCGTGACCGCCCTCGACGGCAGTTTCGATTCTGCGAACCTGAATCCCGGCAAACCGTTCGTCCACACCTTCACCAATCCGGGGGTATTCGCCTACACGTGTATGTACCATCGTTGGATGAATGGGACCGTGACTGTTCTGGGTGGGGCGGGCAGTTCGCCAGTTCAGGGGTCTGGGGATTTCACGGTGGTCTTAACGGGGCATGAGATCTACGGAATAATGGCCTTCGCAATAGTCATCATATTCGGGCTGATGCTAGTCTTCACGAAAACAAGGCATAAGGACCAGCAACCGTCGTCTGGCACCGTTGGCTGAGGAAGGTTCGCAACACTAGCTAATTCGTTTGTTATTGTTCTTCTGGGCTTGCTTGGTCTGAGTCCGCGTTTTTCCATGGTGAGTATTGGAAGAGGTAGTGGCGCATGAAGTTCTGTTGCGAGGTTCCCTTCAACTCCGAAATCTCCCGCACCTTTACCCACAAAGGCGCAAAATTGGTGCGGGGAAGGGGATTCGAACCCCTGAAGGCCTACGCGGATTCTACTGTTCTGATTCCTCTACGCCACAGGATCCCTTCTCTCCAGGCCGAAACGAAACGCTTTCGATCTTAAGTGTGGCCCCACCCAGAACCGGGCGGACCTGCCCCTTTGGCCTGGCTCGGGTACCCCCGCGCCGCACAACCCCACCAAACCCCAACCCAATCTTTAAGCTTCTTCCAAAGCAACCGACCGCCAAGGTTCCAGGAAACCGTTCTTTTGCTGCCAAACCCTCAAGGCTTTTAGTTTCGTAAAGCCGGTTCACGGGTTGGGCCCGTAGCTCAGGTTGGATAGAGCGGCAGACCCCGCACACGCTGCGGGTGCACCTTTGCCGAACCCCCTAAGGAACACCGGAAAAAGCTGTAGAACCCTTAGGTGCAGAAGTCCGGGGTTCAAATCCCCGCGGGCCCGCCACCATCTGCCAAGCCGGAGATACGGTGAAGAAGTCATGGCCTGGGTCAAACTAAAACCCGGTGCTACTGCAACATCCAAGGAACTAACAGACTACTGCAAGGGTAAGATTGCTTACTTCAAAATCCCATCATACTTCAAGTTCACCGACACTTATCCAATGACTGTCACAGGTAAGATTCAAAAATTCAAGATTCGGGAAATATCTACCAAAGAGCTCGGGTTAGAAGAGGCAGCAGCCGTGAAAACGGCGTAGCTTATGGCCCTCCAGCATTTCTTCCCGTTCAGCATCCTAGAGGCCTAATGATATTGGCTCTTGAATGAAGGGAGTATGGCGCCCGATCCTCGAAATGCGGCTTTCAAGAAGAGAAGGTCCTGTTTCCAGGTCTAAGGGATGGCTCTGCCATGTGCTGCATTGGTTTTGGGTTTGGTCGAGTATTCGTGCTTCGAGCCTATAGTCGCTGTCCTCTTGTTTGGATTTATACTCTATGATAACATCCGCGAACCGTTTGAGTATTGCTGTTTTCTTTGAATCATGCATGTCTTCGGTTGCTAGCAGAAATGCGGTTTGCCCGTTTGTTCGTATCCTGGTAAAGAGTTTGCATAGGAACGAGTAGAGTCCCGATGGGACCGTAGATACTGAGAGTACATTATCGAGAAAATCACCGACTATTAGCGGAATCCGTCCGGTTCTTGTTTTGGATAGTCTGTCAAGGCTTAGGCTTATGTCTGTCAAATCGGTGGGTGGGACTATGGTGAGGCGCGTGCCATTTGGTAAGTTCCCGCCATCTGTGAAAGTTGCCCAGAGAACTCTTGATCTTGCGGGTGGCCGAAGTGAAATGGGCGTGGTCGGCCCCAACGCCAAGAGGACGCTGTTGATGTAGAGGTCCTTTGAAATGCTCAATGCGTCTTGGAGGATGTTGACTGCCCCGACATCTCCTTTGGTTATGGCGATGATGATTCTGTAATCTAGTATTGGTCGAGGGAGTTGAAGTAGCGCTGGGTAAGTCGCTGAATCAATAGCCGTAATCGGACGGCTGTAATCTGTGCTGGTGTTGAAGGACATGCCGAGCGCCGGAACATCAATGTACTGTTTTACGTATATTAATGTTTCATGGATGTGGAAAACACATGAATCAACTCCAACAAAGACGCCAGAACATAATGGAGACATGTCAATGGCGGCTCTCACAAAACTCTCGAAGTATGCTGGCGGCCTGGTTTGCACATTCGGCGGACTCTATCTGGGCAATGCATACGGCGCGGGGTACTGGCGCTTTGGCCCACTAAACCTAGCTTGGGACACGATCTTCCGCGGAACCATGCTGGTTCTGATCGGATTCATGCTGATCAGAATTAGCAAATAGCTTGAACATTCAGCACCAAACATTGTCACGTTAGCGCTTTCCCGGCATAATGACGCCGACAGCAAGTAATGGCCATGCATATTGCAGGGTCCATGTCTACGTAAGCATTGTAATCCTGTAACAACTTCCAAAACTTCCGAGTTGTGATTTTACTTGAACTTGTCAGTATGGTAGAGCATCCTTTTTTTAGGGGAACAACTCGGAGGCCGCGAAAGGTGCAAGACTTGAAAAAACTACTGGTTGCCACAATCATTCTAGCGGTCATGATTACCTTTTCAGTCGGAACATCGATTCCTGTTCGTTCACAGACTCAACAAAAGGCATTGATTCTCTCGTCACTCGAGAAATATCAACCCACACATTATCTTGACAGAACAATACGATACCTGACCAACGATGGATACAACGTTACTCTCGTAAAGGATACTGCGGTGACCTTGAACTTACTGACAACACAACTGAACAACTACGACGTAGTATTCTGGCGCACTAATGTCTACGAGTGGCATCACGTAACCTACTGGTACGTAGGGGAGCTAACCAACAAGGCAACAATGCAAGCGTACACTCAAGATGTCACCAACGGTTACGTGGACGACACAAACGCCATACTCGGCATTAACATGAACTTCCTATTCGAGCATTTCCCGGCAGGCTCGCTGAACCATGTCAAACTGGCGGTTTTGACAGGTAGTTCCACAGCCAACATTGCCGATGTATTCGTTGCAGCTGGCGTGAAAGGAACCGTCGACTACTACCAATCAGTTTCTTTGGCATTTGGAGAAACAGACGAAATCACAGCGATAGTCGTCGCCTACTTGACAAGCGGGGTTTCGCTTCAGAATGCAGTCTGGCAGACCCTCATCCCATTTATCAGTCAACAGATAAATGGGGGCCCAGACCCGCTGGTCGAGACCAGCCAGATCCCTCCGCTATGGTACTTCGGCAGCGGTACACTGACGATACCTTAGTCAGCTCACGTACATCGAACCGTGACTCGCTTAACCTCCCTCTTTATTTCGGTGACGTTCTACTCAATACCTAGAATTCCACAGCTTCGTGCACTAAGGCAATTCGTATAAAGTTCCTCATTGATGCTCGTACTGGTGCATTTGTCCTTCGTCAAGGAGCCGGTGGTAATCCACAAAGGGCTCGACAATGTCTACGTCAAAGAAAGCAACATCTGCTTCATAGATGGAGAAGCCAGCAAACTGTTCTACCGCGGTTACAGCATCGAAGACCTAGCCAAGGACTCAAGCTTCGAAGAAACCTCGTATTTACTAATCCACGGAACGCTCCCCACTAAACCCCAACTTTGCGAATTCAACCGCTTACTCGAATCCTACAGGTCACTAGAGCCAGCCGCATTGCGGTTAATCCGGTCATTTCCAACCTCAAGCGATCCGATGGATGCGCTGAGAACAGCTGTTTCTGCACTAGGCCTGTTTGACCCCCAACCGCTTAATGACAGCATAGATTCTAAGATTGACAAGGCGCTTCGAATTCTCGCGAAGATTCCCACAATAATATGCACGTTGGACCGAATCAGAAATGGCCACGAACCGGTTTCCCCGAAAACGGGATTGAGCCATGCCGCAAACTTCCTTCATATGCTCACGGGGAAGGAACCTGACCCATACGACGTCCATGTTATGGACGTGGCGATGATTCTTCACGCTGAGCATGAAATGAATGCCTCCACCTTCTCCTGTACTGTCACGGCATCAACTTTGGCGGACATGTACTCCATAGTTACTTCTGGAATCGGAACATTGAGAGGGCCACTCCATGGCGGGGCCAACGAAGCAGCATTGAAGACCGTGATGGAGGTGGGTGATCCCTCGAAGGCGGAAGCCTATGTTGCACAAGCCCTAGCTCAGAAGAAGAGGATCATGGGATTCGGCCACAGGGTCTACAAAACATGGGACCCAAGGTATGTCATACTCAAAGAACTCGGGGGAGAGCTAGCTGCAAAAAGGGGACAAAGGAAATTGTTTGAGACCGCGGTTGCTATTGAAAACAGCGCTAGAAAACACTTGGAAGGCACACAAATATTCCCCAACGTGGACTCATACTCTGGTATTGTGTTTCACATGCTGGGAATCCCCACCGACCTATTCACACCGATATTTGCGATGAGTAGAATCGCCGGATGGACAGCGCACTCAATTGAATACCTGCGATCCAACCGCCTGATTAGGCCTAAAGCCTTCTACGTTGGAAAGACTAGCTTATCGTACACGCCCATTGAGGCGAGAGAAACTTAGGGATTGGATGAGGATGAACGTAGGAGATATCATAACGAGACCGCTCCTCACTATCCCTCCGGGGGCAACTTTGATCGACGCAGCCAAAGTGATGGTTGAGAATAACTTGGGCCTGCTCGTCATATGCGATGCAGAAGACAAGACAAAAGTAGCAGGGGTGATCTCGGAACGGGACATCATCAAATCCATCGTCTCAGGAAAACTCCTGAACGCTCCTGTAGCAGAAGTGAGCACAAAACACGTGGTTACAGTGAAAGCAAACTCTGAAGTCGCCGAGGCTGCCAAAGCGATGAATAAGCACAGGATCAGGCACGTTGTAGTAGTGGATGAACACAACAAGCCTATCGGCGTCGTCTCGATGCGGGACTTAGTCGGCGAACGCGCAACCCTGACCGCGATTCTTCAATCTCAAGAGAAAGAAGTCTTCATCGGAGGAGACTGAGCTAACGCAGGGCCTGCATTTTCTGAACTAGGTCAGCTAATGCTACTTCCGTTTCAGTCCCATCTGCCATGCGCCTAACTTTGACGACTTTCGATTCAATTTCCTTGGGGCCAACGACTATTAGGTATGGTATCTGAAGCGAATTCGCGTATTCCAACTGCTTTCCCAACGCCCGGCCCTTCAAATCGGTCTCAGTAGAGATTCCGTTGTCGCGTAGTTTCTGAGTCAGTCGCACTGCTTCGTTCCTTGAGCTCTCCTGAACTGCTGCAACATAGACTTGAGCGGCTTGGTGGGTTTTCGGAAATAGATTCGCCCTTTCGAGCGAGATCATGAGCCTTTCAATTCCGCCAGCAACGCCAGTAGCTGGTATGTCGCGTTTTCCGTAAACCTTGCAGAGTTTATCATATCGTCCCCCGCCGAAAATTGAGCCAACGTCCTCTCCGCCTTTATCGAAACCCTCGAATACTATGCCGTCGTAGTAACCGATTCCACGGACAATGCTTAGGTCAAATATGCAGCGGTCCGAGCGGCCGGCTGCAGAGAGAGCGTCGGCCAGAATTGTCAGCTCCTCTAGCCCTTTCTGTGCGAAAGGGTCTTCAAATTTGAAGCTGGCCAGCTTCTCTAGCACCTTTGAAGCTGACCCATTTAGTGAAGCGTAGGAAAAGATCTCGTCGGCCACAGGTTCCGTAATGTTGATCGCTTTGAATTCGCTTTCGAGCTGTTGGCGGCTCTCTTTGCGAATTTTGTCGATGATTCGAAGCGATTGCTCCAATTGATCTTGCGAGCGTACTCCGAGCTGCTTGAGGTATGCTTCACTCAGCTTCCTGTTTCCTATCCGGATGACGTAGTCCTTCAGACCCACATTGGCAAGTATGTCCGCTCCAACGCAAATGGTCTCGGCGTCGGCTAACGGGCTGGGGGAGCCGAAAATCTCCACATCCCACTGCGTGAAGTACCTGTACCGACCAAACTGCGGCTCTTCATAACGCCAGTTCCCGCCTATTGCTGCAAATTTGATTGGTTCAGGCATATCGGAACGACTGGCGACCATGCGTGACAAGCCCACAGTTAGGTCGAAGCGTAGCCCAAGACCGCGGCCAGCCTTATCTTCAAACCAGTATATCTGGTCTCGAATTGCGGGCCCGCTCTTCGCCTCAAGCGTGTTCAGGTTCTCAATTGTTGTGGGCTCAACCATCTGGAAGCCATATCTATGAACGACCTCGCGGATTCTTTCGTACAACCACAAGCGTCGGTTCATCTCCTCCGCTTCTGTATCCTTCATTCCGCGGGGTAGGCTAAAGACGTCTGAAACCAATTGCCACAAGCTCAAGAAGCGAATATGGTGGCCTTCCTATAATCTTGTGACTCGGGCGCTGATTGATTCAGGTGTAACGTTTTATAGTGAAGTGCAACAGATGGCCAAATGATCATGAATGATAGCTAAGACCCGCGATATCGGAACCGCAACGCTAGGCGGTTCGGTTGCTGCCGGAGCAATCGGGACAATCTTGAGCATGGCCGATGTTCCCTACTCATTTGCTATTGGAGCCCTGATAGGTGGAGCGGTAGGAGCGTACCTACTCTATGGCAAGGTTGGGCATGCCGCACTTGTTGGTGCAATGTCTGGTTTGCTCGGTGTCCCATTCCTCTTAGGCCTGTCCCAAGTACTCGTGATTTTTGAATTGATACCTATACCTCCAGGGCCTCAGCCAGCAATGGCGGAGTTGCAGCTAGAGGTCTTCGTCATTTTTGGCATAGATATCGTAGCAGGTGTCATAGGGGGATCAGTCATAGGAGCCATTCGCCATCCGCAGACGCAATTGCCGCCCCCGCCACCACCGCCTGGGTCCACGCCTGCTCAGGCTAGGTACTGTGTTCAGTGCGGAGCCCATTTGCCCGCGGGGGCCCTGATTTGCCCGCACTGCAATGCTAGGCAACCACAATAAACCGCAGCACTAGACATGTAGTGGGGTCAGCGTATAGTATACTATATCCGTGCGTCGGTCAACCACCGCTAGGATCAGTTCCTTCTTCTCCCGTTCTGCGATCGTCAGAAGCTTTTCCAGTTTCCGCAGGCTCGCCTCTCCGCCCTCGTAAACGATGGATATGAGTCGCCTGAGTGGACCTTTTCCGTAAATATCGAAATCAAAGTTTCCACCGGATTCTCTGACAATATAACCCCTATCTCTCAGATCCCGATAGACTAAGTATTTGATCCAGATTTCGGGTTTGACGAGGGAGAATTTCCTGACGAGGTCTCGCAAGTTAACTTCTTTTTCGTCCTTCTTTGTAGAGACGTGGATTTTCTGTTTCTCGATGAGGTAGAAGGACTCGTAGGGTGTGAAGTAGAGTCTGTCCTTCTTGAGGTCTCCGAACCCCCTGTCCCGGAGTTCCATGAGGTCAGATTTGTAGGGTATGTACACACCGTGCGCATCAGAGAATGCGCTCCAAGGGGTAAACTGAGGCTTCTCCTCCGCTTGAATAGGAGGTTTGGCACTCTGCGGAGGCGGCGCGCTATTCTCCATGAAGACCACTTGCCAAGCGAAAAGACGCCGTTGGCTTAATGCTTTTGCAGCAGGCGAAGCTGTTTGATGAGCATGACGAGAGGTTGAGTTTTCGTTACCGCGTTTCGCAAATTACACAACAAAAATGCATTTAGTCATGGGCTGGGTCCCTTGACGCACATTAGCTGCGAAGGTTAATTCTGGCGTCGCTACTGGTTTGGGCTGGTAGGGCGTTGTTGCGTATGAAGCCAATGTCGGAGTTGCGAACGATTGAATGGGTAGGCAACAAAGTACGTATGATTGACCAGACGAGGCTTCCGTACCATCTCGCGCTTGTCACTTTCAGTAACTATCGGCAGGTGGCTAGGGCCATCAAGGAAATGGTGGTACGAGGGGCACCCGCTATTGGTGTTGCCGCAGCAATGGGCCTCGCGCTTGCAGCTGACGCAAGCCGAACCAAGAAACGAGACAGATTCATGCGCGAGCTAAGCACAGCAGCGGAAGCTCTCAAACAAAGCCGACCGACTGCCTGGAATCTGTTCTGGGCAATTGACAGGGTTATGCAGGTCGCAGAGACAGCAGGCGAGCCGAATGAAATCGCTGACAGAATTATTGCGGAGGCGAAGCGAATGGCGGAATATGATGTGGAGACTAACCGAAGAATCGGTGAATTCGGCTCGGCGCTGCTCAAAGATGGAGACCAGGTTCTAACTCATTGTAACGCTGGAACGTTGGCCACTGTGAGCTACGGCACAGCTCTGGCTCCGATTCGTACCGCCATGAATCAGGGAAAAATGGTGCGAGTCATTGCGACCGAGACACGTCCTAGGCTTCAGGGGGCAAAATTGACGAGCTACGAGCTTTTGCGAGATAGAATTCCTGTGACTTTGATAGTTGATGGCGCAGCAGGCTACGTGATAAAAACAGGGAAGGTCAGCGCGGTGATCGTTGGGGCTGATCGAGTGACAAGGAAGTTCGTGGCAAACAAAGTTGGGACGTATATGATTGCTCTTGCAGCTCAGGCAAATCATGTTCCGTTCTATGTTGCGGCGCCTTCGTCGACATTCGATCTTAGAACCGGTCATGAAGATGTAGAGATTGAAGAACGGAGCGCACAGGAGGTAACCCACATCGAAGGAAAACGCATTGCCCCAAAGGGAATCAACGTATTCAATCCAGCCTTCGACCTGACACCGGTAGAACTTGTGACAAGTTTCATTACTGAAAAAGGTGTGGTTGGGCCTGAGATGGTTATGGCTGGGAGCCTGCAGCCCGGAACCTAGGTACGGTTAGTTCCATCAAGTTCTTGCAGTGGCTTCTTGCCTACTTGCAGGACGATTTCCACAGGGCAGTGCGTTACGGCTTCAATTTTGTTCTTCCATTCGGATCCCATCCCGACCAGTGCGTACATGCCAGTTACTTCGCTTTTGGCTTTTTGGACGATCCGGGTTAGAGCGATTTGTGTCTCTCCACTATCAATGACGTCGTCCACAATTAGGACGCAGTCACCTTTCCTAAATGCGTCCCTTGGAACGAAGAGGCTGATCATGATTGCTGTTTTGCTGGGAATGTAGATTTCTTCGATGAACTCGCGGACGCCCACTTCCCTCTGCTTTTTCGCGATCACGAGTCCGACGCCGAGCCTGTGAGCAAGAAGTGCAGCCAGCGGTATACCGTCCACGGCTGCGGCCAGAATCTTGGTGATTCGCATTCCAGCGAAAGCATTCACGGCATGTTGAACGGCGCGTTCAAGGAGAAGGGTGTCTGAGATTAGTTTGGTGTTGTCGAAATACCCTGAATCATCGAATCGGATTCTTTGCTGAATCTCGCCTTCAAGGCGCATGATTTTCTGGAGTGTGCGGTTAATGTTCTGAGCCCTGTCGATTGTTGGGAGCACGTGCCCCTTCACGTACCGGCTCAGTACGGTTTCTGGCAGGCCGATGATTTGTGCGAGTTCCCTGTAAGTGTAGTAGTTCTTGGCTAGGTTCAGGAGCTCGATGGTCATCAGCTTGTACTTCAGGTCGGATATACGTGAACCTGTTCTCAATGTCACGCCTTCTGCAATTGCTTTGACAAGTTAGGACATGCACATGCCCATGCTATGGGGTATTAATACTTTCGACACGAATTGACACAAAGAGTACGTCGACTATTGCCGGGTATCGACAGTTCCTTGGCTATCTTGATACCTGCCATGGTACGGTCGTAGCGTTTTCGTGCTAAGGGGGTGAAAGGCGATTTGCAGAAATCTGTCACCCTTGTTCATGTTGAATGGTGCCGTTCCGGCGTTGTAAAGTGCTATCGTCAACTGGCCGCGGAATCCCGGGTCGACCAAGGCTAAGCTTGCGAAGATTCCCGCGCGAGCCAGAGATGACCGAATATGCAATGTCCCTGCCATATCCTCCCCCAACTCAACACGCTCGAGGGTTGCCACCAGGTGATGCTCGTGAGCTTCCATGTGTAATTTGGCGGCTAATCTCAGGTCGTAGCCCGATCCGTTCAGGCTTGACGAGTCGAAGGGGTTGATCACGAGTGAACCGTCCTGAACGCGTTTCTCGATTTCCACATCTGACAGAAGAGTCATTGAAAATCCGGCTTGCGTTATCTAGAGTCTGCAGCTAACTGTCTTGTCCATGTGCCAACCTATAGATTCATCTTGTACTATTGCTGCGTGATGCTTTGGGCCCGTAGTCGAGCCAGGATTAAGACACAGCGACTCCAATGAGTCGTGTAGGCCTTCGGTGCAAATGCGGGGAAAGCCTGGGATCCGGGGTTCGAATCCCCGCGGGCCCGCCACCTGTTTTCCAGCAAGCGAATCCCCTACTCGCGAAAGGAGTCTGCGAATAGTACAAATACTAAGGTATCTTCTCACACGAAAACTGTAACTGAGATCTGGTGGGACAGACGCGCAAAAAGTTGCTAACCATTGGCCTTCTCATACTTCTCGCCGGAGTGTACCTGTTTGAGCAAGGGCCTCAAATGCTCACTCCGATAGCCGAAATGTTCGGGTTAGTAACATACACCCCAATCGTGACCCCTGTGATAGCACCAACTCTGTTCGCGGTTCCTGCCTCGAACTACACTGCCCTGTCAGAAACTTTGAGCGGTGACGTCCAGGTCAAAGGGTCGTTGGAAGTTAGTGACGGTCGTGAGATTGCTTTCTACGTTATGGATGCTGGGAATTTCTCAGAGTGGCACGCGGGTCAACCCAGCGCCATTTTGCTTGCCAAGACCTTGGCGATAACATACAACTTCACCTTCACTCCCAAAGTCTCGGGAACGTACTTCTTCGTATTCGATAACCAAGATACGACTCGCCGGACTGTAATCTTCAGCCTCAACACCGTTGAGGTTCTTGCGGTACTGAGCCCTATTGTCGAATACGCTGGATATGAGGCGATGCTGTTGGGAATCGTGCTTTCTATAGCGGGGATTAAGACTGGAAAGAAGAAACCGGTACAACAAAAGACATTGGCGGAGGGGCTGTGGAATTGTAGGTTCTGCGGAGTGGACAACGCAGGCAGCGATGTGTTCTGTACAAAATGCGGGCGTTCGCAACAGTAGTCGGTTTGAGGTCTTAGCCTATGTTCGTTGGGGAGTTTTGTTCAGTTTTCCGGAATATTGCGTAGAAGAGGGTTATGGACATGACGTACAAGATTGTGCAGAGGTAGAATGGCAAGCTGAGGTTGCCCGCGTTCAGTAGCGAGCCACCGACGACAGTGCTTGCTGCGTTCGGTAATCGCCAGATCACCACGTTAAGCGAGGACGCAGTTGCCCTTTCGTCCTCTGCAATCATGTTCATCAGAAATGTGTCGCCGAGGGGGCTGGACATGTTCATGAGAACTGCACGAATGACGTAGAGGGGTCCGGCGATCATTGGGCTTGGGCTGAATGGGATGGAGAGTAGGAAAATGGTTGAGAGCCCCTGAGTCACAACGATTCCTCTAATCAAGCCTATTCGTTTAGCGATGCTCGGTGCCGCTAGGGCGGTTAGTCCCATTATGATGCTCGATGCTGCGACGAGAGGCCCGCTGAAGACGTCTGTCACATTGAAGCGAAGATAGAACCATGTCGGTATTAGTGGAATGATGAGTCCTGCTCCCAAGCCGATCATCAGGTTCGCGGTTGAGAATTTAGCTATGATTCCAAGCGATTTGCGAGGCAGTATACCCTTACGTGACGTCTTCGGCTTGATGTTGACTGCCCAACGTGAAACCGTAAGCGGGGTTGCGAGGCATATGAGTCCAAGTGCAACGAAAGTCAGTCGGTGCGCTGTCAACAGATCCATTGGCAGCAGCGGGAATAAGCCGGGCACGAATGTGCCAACACCGGAAGCAATCGTGAAGGTCATGAAGGACAGGCTGAATGTGGCAGCCCTAACATCGGCGGTCGTTGTATCCGCAAGGTATGCGTTCCATGTGGACAGGTACATGGCCTCGCCTATGCCGCCTGCTATGGCTGAAAGTTCTAGCAGGAGGATGTCTGCTGTGATGCCCGGAACTATGATGATGAAGCTCGTGAGAAGTCCTCCGACTAGCATTATGCGTTTGCGGCCGTAACGGTCAGAAAGCACAGCGAACGGGATGCTGAAGACCACGGTAGTTAACCCGAAAATCGTCAGGAGGGCGCCCAGATAAGTGACAGATATGCCTTCTAAGGGGAGAAAGACTGCTATGGCTACTTCGTAGAAGCCCAACCCTAGCGCCAAGGGGCTTGCACCCAAAACGACGCGGACAGTGTTTTTCGGGACACTTCCGAATGGGTGCATCTGCATTGGCCACTTACCAGGGGTTCTGATTAGATGAGCATGCTGATCGAAAAAAAGCTACGCCATGTTCTCGCGAAGGATCCCTGCGACTTCGGTCGGAAGCAGAGTAGCCTTCCAGTTCAGGTCGACTGCGATGCATTTCAAGTAGCCTTCAGCGGCCAATTCGTTCGTTTCCTTTTTGTTTAGTTGAAACTCGTATGTGACGGTCTTATCGGTGATTTCCTTGACCTTCATTACGACTTCAATGAGGTCATCGTACTTGCAGGCTACCATGTATACACAGTGTGCTTCAACCCTTGGTAGCATTATTCCGTATTTCTCGCGAATTTTGGCGTGAGTTGCACCCAGTGAGCGGTAGAACTCTTGCTCGCAGGCCTCGAAGTACCTGAAGAAGTTGGTATAGTGCATCACTCCCGCTACATCTGTGTCAACCCAACGAACACGAAACGCGTATTTGAAACTCATCGCGGTCAACTATCCCATTGTCCGGCTGAAAGTACTCCATAGATTTAACGAAGCCGTATTGCAAATGCGAAAAGGCTGCGGGATTCTCTGAAAGCTTATAGGGCACGCGCCAGAGGCTTTGGTTTTGTCCCGCGGTAGCTCAGCCTGGTAGAGCTTCCGAGTCGCTCTAACTAGGAGTGACGGAGACGCTGTAGGTGTGCGCCCAAGGCGCGGCCATGTCAGCCTACTAGGCTAACAACCGAAACCGGACTGTCGCTGGTTCAAAGCAGGTGTTACCCTGTGAAAATCCGGCCCGCGGGACCATTATTTTGATGGTCGTGGGATCGGGGCTCCATTCTCCTTCAAAAGCAGAAGCCGTTCTTGAAGAGTTGTATGTGGTGGACAGGTACCAAGGGCTTTCCATACTAGGAATTTCGTATTCTTCGACAGATTGGCGAATCCCACTCTCATCATCCAGTAATGTAGCTGCTTACGACCCTTAATCCATATCAAGTGAAGTGGTACTCGACGCATCTGCTTGCTTTGGTATACACTACTATAGAAACGAAAACCCAGGTTCTTGAGCAAGCGAGTGGTGCCACTTGCGAGCGAGGGACTGCATGTTGAGAAGTTCAAAATGGGATCAGAGTATTCGGATCTTGCGTTCTTGCCAAATGAGAGTGAGCCGTCCGTGTCAAAGAGACCTCTCAAACAAGCTGAGTAGAACGATTTGTCATTGGAGTCCAGGAGAACGTCGGGTATACGGGCTCTGTACTTGGGCCCAACTGGCAATCCAAGAATCTTGGATTTGAAATAGAATACGGCCATGGAGCCGTACATCAGGTTCAGTTCTGACTTTTCAGGGCGCTCGTAAGTGCTACCTCGAAGATTGTAGAGCCGGGAAACAAGCGTCGAAACATGCGAAAGGAGGTAATCGCGGTCTTCTCTGTTATGCCCTGTATAGATCCATCGATACTCTGTTCCTCCACGTTTCGGCCTGCAGAACTTCAGTTGGCCGTCACCCAAATGAATCCCGATTTCCTCCGCAAGCTCTATCGACATTTCTTTGGGGATCGTAACCTGTCTTCGGTCATCATTCCAACTGCGTGGCAGTGTCGAAGGAATCGGAGGCCTCATCCTTGCATATCGCTCCAAGAGTGTGAGTAATTGCGACTACTAATGCGAGAGAGCTAGGTGAAACGAATCTGGAATCGTACTAGTCCTACCGTGCAGTATTCAATGAAGGACAGCTGTAGTCCTGTACCTTGATGGTATGGGGAGTTCAGCTTACTAGGCGTACAACGTCTGAAACCGGAGTGTCGCTGGAGAACCGTTCAATGGTTCGGCGAATTCAAAATGGAGTGCATAACTCTATGAAACTCCGGCCCGCGGGACCATAACCGAGCTGTAAACGAAACCGTGTTCAATGACTCTTTCACCCTGAGAGCGGGTTCGTTTCCTGATTCTACGTGGTCGGTTTGGATACCTTGTAGAGAAACAGCTTGCGCTCAAGACCACCACTGCTTCCTATTGCGACTTTTTCAGGTGTGAAGCCTGGGAGCTCATAGTCAAGAGAAACGATTCTGGCGCCCTCTTTGAGTTCCTGTTTCAGTTTGGGTGCTAGCTTCGAGTTCACGCTATCTGAGAGGTAGATGATGACGGCGTCGGCAGGGGAAACGTCGACGTCCATGAAGTCTGCTTGGATTACTTGTGCTTCGATGCCGGTGGATTTTACGCGTTCCTGAATTCGGGAAACTCGTTCGGGGTCGATCTCGATTCCAACAACCTTCGCCCCGAATTTTCGTGCAGCTTCGATTAGAATGCGTCCGTCACCGGCTCCCAAGTCGTAGATTGTCTCCCCGCGTCGAATTTGGGCGAGCGAGAGCATCTGGTGCACTATGGATTTTGGTGTTGGAATGTATGCTACGTCTAAGTCTACCACTCTATTCGTCCTCGTCGCAAATTCATTTCAGGTCTTCGAGGAGTTGGCGACCCAGAGAAAGAAAGCTAACGCTTCCTCCTGACCGATCGCCTTCGCTTGCGCTTCGAAGGTTTCCTCCGCAGAAACAGCACGAAGGAGGCGGCAGACGCCGCGACGACAGTGATGAGCAATGTCACTTCATACAGCCAAATCGGAGCTAACACATTCAAATCCAGAAAACCTGTGGAGCCACCAAAATACGGGTTGCCATTGACTGCAACTGTCAGGTTGTGTTCTCCGAGCTGATACCATCCGAAGGCGAGTGTGATGTTCATTGTTCCATCGACAAGCCTTTGACTTGTAATGAGTTTGTTGTCGAGCCAAATGTCGGCTTGGAGGTTCGGGAGTAAGTTGCCGAATTCATCTGTGGCTTTGACGGTAATTGTGCTAGGCTGAGCTGCCTGCATGTTTGGTGAACTGGAGAACTGTATTCTGGTGGCAAGCTTACCCAAGTTCAGGGTTGTCAGCTGGTCGCTGCCCGCAAGGTAGAGATTGCCAAACTTGCCACCTGTAAACAAGAAGCGAATGTAGTATTCACCGGGCTTGAGTGCGAAGTGTTCTTCAAAACGTGCAATGCCTTCGTTGTCGGTTTGGTTCGTATCGATGTCATACCATTGTTCGTGGTCGTAATACTGAAGTTTCACTGGCAGTCCTGAAAGCCTGTTGCCAGATAGGTCTGTAATGGTGGCTGATATTGTTGCTTGCCGTAGGTAGGTGGCGTTTACGGAGCGAGGTGGTATGATCTGGGTGTTCTGGAGGGTGAGGCCTGATAGTTTTTGGTTGGCTACGAGCACTGTGAAAGTATCTGCAGTTCTGGATTGGATGGTAATGAATACGTGCCGGGCCGGGTCTTCGAAGGTTTCTCCGACTTGGTAGGGGGCATCGTTCAGCGTTTTGGTTGATGTGTTCGCGTCCATGACTTGAACGATTCCGCCGCCAGTGTCGCGTGATTCATCTATTCTCGTGATTAGGACGCCTGAGCTAGGAAGGCTGTCGTCAAACCCCACCCTGTCACGGAGTTCAACCATGTAATAGTCGGTAGAGCTGTTGGTTGTTATCTTGATTGTTCGAGTTCCGGAGCTTGTTTCTAGCGGGTGGAGTGTTTCACTTTGGATGGAGAGGTTGCCTGTGGAAAGTTGAACGCTGTCTGGCAGAAGCCATCCCAACTTGACTCTACTCCACGCCTCAAGCTCTGCGGGCGAGGTGCCCGGAGGATTGCCCAGCCACAACCCAGTTGCCATAAGGGACCACCTCCCCACAAACGGATCTGGTGTGTTAGGGGCGGCGTTCGCGTCGTATAGATCTAGAAGGCCTAGCAAGTGCCCGTACTCATGCGTATAGACACCTAATGGAGAATGCCCGTGTGTTTCCATCTCAGGGGCTATTGCGGCGGCGTTGACGACGGCCCCGTTGTTTGCTTGAATCTGCAGGTCATACCAGTAAGCCTCGGACCAAATGTCGTCGGATGTGGATGCCGCATCCTCTTGTCCTGCTCCTGCGTGAACCACAACGATCTTGGAGTACGCATTGAAGTCAACATCCGCTTCGGCTGCTGTGATTGCGTCTCTGATCAATTGGACAGGGTTTGCATCGCTTCCCGGCTGCGATGGGTTGAGGTCAGCGCCGTAGAAGGACATAGGGTTAGGAAGCTGATACCAGCCTACGGTTTTCCCGATAACTTGGATTTCGCCGTATGAAACGTCGGAGTAGTATTTCGCCATCT
Organism: Bathyarchaeia archaeon; assembly: GCA_049513715.1. Classification (GTDB taxonomy): domain Archaea; phylum Thermoproteota; class Bathyarchaeia; order 40CM-2-53-6; family 40CM-2-53-6; genus FEN-987. Next base: position 144,218 of record JBEKVV010000004.1, read on the forward strand.
GGTTGAAAATCATATTGTCAATTGCAGTTTTGTTGGCCGTGTGTTTGACATCGGAGAATTCAACTAGAATCGCAAGCGTGTTTTGTGGACCTGAGGCAGGGGAGACTGGAGGGTAGTACTGAGGTCCAACGCCCTTCACCCCCAGAAGGTTGGGGCGCATTGCGGCTGCGTAGTCAGGACGCATGGACGAGGCTAATACGCAGAAGAGAAAGACCACGGCGATGAGTACTTTTGAGGTTTTCATTCCGACAGGACCCGGTTGCTAATGGGAGAAGGTCAAACAGGAAACAACCCGAACACTTTAAACTCTCTTGAGGATTTGTATGAAACCGGGCCCTGGTCGTTCAGTGGTCTAGGATGACGGCCTGTCACGTCGTCGACGCGGGTTCGAATCCCGCCCAAAGGAGCGGAAAGAATCTTCTCCTGGCGAGGGGCGCCAACCCGCGTACCCACGACTACTCATCAAGGCCGGACAGCTTTTTCATGTCCATGTTGCTGAGTTTCTTGCTTTTGCAGCGGGGGCAGGAGGGTTCTTTGGCGTTTGTGAGAAATTCGTAGCTGCAATCATTGCACGCGTAGAAGGCCGCTTTGTCCAAGATTGTACCCGTGTTTCACTGTGTTCTTACTCAGTCATTAAATATCATTTTGCTGGTTTTGCTGGCGGTTTTGATTTACCATGATGCCAGTTAATGAGAAGGATGTCGTAGCGGCAATCGAGAAAGTGAGCCCTGCGGTCGTGTCCATCGCAACCCTTAGGGTCATTCAGGAGAACCTGTTTGATGCTGTTCCAGTTCGCGGCTTGGGCTCGGGTATTATTTTCGATTCTAACGGTGGGATACTTACGAACCACCATATCGTTGAGGACGCTGAGAGGGTTCAGGTGGTTACTGCGAACGGGAAGAAGTTCCAGGGAGAGGTGTTGGGCTCTGATGCGATGTCGGATGTGGCTGTGGTCAGGGTGGATGGCGAGGGATTGCCTGCCGTTAGGCTTGGGGATTCCGATAAGTTGGTTGTGGGTCAAATTGCGATCGCAATCGGTAACCCGTACGGGTTTCTTCTACCCGGGCCGACGGCGACGGTTGGTGTAATCAGTGCTCTGCAACGGCATCTCCACGTTGAGAACCACATGTACGAGGACCTGATTCAAACCGACGCTTCAATCAACCCAGGAAACAGCGGCGGCCCCTTGGTGGACAGCTCAGGCCAAGTCATTGGCGTCAACACGGCTAACATACCGTTCGCGCAGGGCATAGGGTTCGCGATACCAATCAATAATGCGCGGAAGATTGCGAAGGAAATAATCCAGCACGGACGCGTCCCGCGACCGTACCTAGGTATCTCAGGCCTGACTCTGAACCGAGACATAGCCGAATCCTACAATATTCCACACGAGAAGGGAGTGCTGGTGGTTAGGGTGGGGAGGGGTAGCCCAGCCCATAGGGGTGGCATGTCAGCCGGAGATGTGATTCTTGAGGTCGACAAGAAACCTCTGAAGGCTTGGGAGGATTTGCAGCATGTGGTTCAGGAGAAGAAGGTGGGAGAGAGTTTGGAATTGTTCGTGGGCCGCGACCAAGAGCAAGGCAAGATGAACATAGTCCTGGAGGAAGCGGCCAGGTAAATCTTCGTCCTAGCCACAGATTGGCGCCATTTTTCCTTTCTATTATTGTTGAGTAGGGGGGAGGGGGCAGTAGGGCAGTATGGGCCCCATCGTCGTGTTTCGGGATAAGATTTAAGCCAGTCATACTGGACGACAGACCTGAATCCAAACTAGGTTGCTGATTCCTCCGCCCTCCGGGGACTGGATCCAGTACTCCAACCTCTGAGCACCAACCAAGCCACGATTCGGGCTTTCTGGTGTTTTGCTGGCGGCTTGGCCGTAGCCTGTGATTCTTGTCGCGTGATCTTGGTTGGTGTTGTTCTTGAGGAAGAGTGTTCTTCGTATCTGGATTCGACAGCGTGAACTAGATCTGTTGGATGAATTGGCGAAACGCCTCGGGTTGCCCTCTAGAAGCCGACTTACAAACATCGCTCTGCAGTTCTTTTTCGAGCTAAACCATGAAGATCTCCCTGCTGCGGGGCAGAGGCGCAGGGTCAAGATATTGTTGGATCCATCAATCAAAGAAGAACTGGACGAGCTCTCCACATGCTTGCTCATTCGAAAAGCTTACCTGACGAAGATCGCGCTCAACGAATTCACACGTCGTTACCGGGCGACTTCTGTTCAACGAGATCATGAACCCTAGCCGTACGTTAGGCCGCCTAACACAGTTTCGATTCCAGCCACCTTTCGTCAAGGGAATGGATCAGGTCGGGGTTATCTGAGATGGCAAATGAGTCGCATAAAAGCGACGATCCAGAAGTTGACATTCAGCAGGTAATCTGCAAATTAGTGCTAGCTCTGAAGCGATTGGAGGGCTACAATCCGGTTCTAGATCTGCCGCTCATTGAGGAGGTAGCCCGCAGCGCGGCTTTCATCAGACTCGGCGAAAGCTTCCTGATCAATCCGAAATGCTCTCCGGGAACGTACGCCAGTATTTCTGATGGGATAGCGAAGCATGCGTCCAGAATGCGCCAAGCCATGAAGGAGCTGGCAGCTACGAGAGCGGAGCGAATGCGCTACCAAACTGCAACGGCACAAGCCGCGCAGGTCAAAGAGATCGTGGATAAGATCATTCACCAGGAGAATGAGCATGACAGCGCGTGAAAGATTCCGAGAAGAGGTAAGTAAGGCTAAGTGGAATGCGGCCTACTTTGCCGAAATCTTCCTCTCTCTGAGACCGTTTCCATACCAAGTCGACTTTCTCAGGGACGATGGAAAAGAGATTGCCGCGGCATGCGGTCGCCAGGTTGGAAAGACCACCCTAGCCGCAATCAAGGGTTTGCATTTTGCCTTCTTCCATCCAGACGTGACTGTGCTGATCATCAGCTCCACGCTCCGCCAAAGCATGATCCTGTTCGCAAAGATCCGCTCAATGACAGAGTCGAACCCAATTCTCCGAATGAAAGTGAAGAACTCGAACCGGACAACAATTGAATTCGATCACGGCAGCCGAATCGTGGCGTTGCCCTGCGGACCGACCGGTTACAGCCTACGAGGCCACACCGCGGACATGATCATCCTAGATGAAGCGAACTTCGTGCCGGAAGAGATTGTGGACGGCGTCGTAAGGCCCATGCTCATCGCCAAACCCAACTCAAGACTCATCATGGTCTCCACACCTTGGACTCGAAACCATCCATTCTACCGAGCCATCTCTGAGAAGGGTCGAGGATTTCATGTCTACAGATGGCCGACAAGCCTCAGCCCACTAGTCTCCGCGGAGAAGCTTCAAGCCGACCGCAACGCCCTCGACGCTCTCACATTCAGAAGAGAGTACGAAGCCCAGTTCGTCGAAGAAAACGATTCCTATTTCCCAACCCACCTCATCTCGCAGTGCGTAGACGGAAGCTATGAACTCCTGGAGGATCAGGACGTTCTCCAAACCGAACACAAAGGCGTCTTTCACCTGGGCGTGGATTTTGGGAAGCGGGTTGACCACAGTGTCCTAGCTGTTCTTGAGGAATCCGCAGGCCGACTTCAACGCTTAGTCTATCTAAAACAGTTCCCGCTGCAAACAAATTACGCAACGGTAATCGGCTGGATTCGCCGCCTCAACGAGGGTTTCGGATTCGAGAGTGTAACCCTAGACCAGACAGGAGTCGGAGAAGCACCAGTCGAAGACGTGAAAACCTTCCTTCCAAACGCTGAAGGCGTCATTCTGACGAACAAGATGAAACTGGATATTCTATCGAACCTGCAACTTCTCATGCAACATGAGAGGTTGAAGATACCGCTCGAAAAGACCATAATCACCCAGATCAACGAGCAGCAATACGAGATCAATAAGACAGGGGAACTAATCTTCTCACACCCAACCCGATCACACGACGACAAACTCTGGGCTTTGGTTTTTTCAGCTTGGGGAGCCAGAAAACCACCTCGCCCAAGCTTCTTGCCAATAACCCGCTCCTTTGGACTAAGACCCTAACTGATCGAAATGATTGCCGGAACATGTAACGACTCAGCCGGTGACCACTTTGGGTCTATGGGCAATCTTGTCAGGATCGCTGATTCTCGGGTCTTGGAAAAGTTTAGGTAGTCTCACCCCTTGCTCGTGTGGTAGGGCCCGTAGCTCAGTCAGATCCACGCAAAATGGATCCTAGATAGGTAGAGCATCGGAAACACCGTGCAATTCCACGGGTGTTGGTGATGCTTTTACCCTGGGTTTCTGGAACCTTAGGGAAGCCACCCGAAAAGACACCGCTTAACCGCGGTCTTGGGGAAGGGTCCCGGGTTCAAATCCCGGCGGGCCCGCCACCTTCACTGAGTGGCTGTACCATTTTCTTGATGCCAGCAGGACAAAGTCCTCCCGCGAGTAGCCACCATCAGTCTTACGTGAGCATATGCCAGGATTTTTTCTGGTTTGGCGTTTGGAGCGAGCTGTCGTCAAAGACACCGCTCCCTTGACCACACTAGAACAATTCCTCAGCCCGACTTGTATTCTGCAGCGCAGGGCCCGTAGTTTAGTCAAGGTGAGTCCGACTGTTTTCGTACACTTTTAGTGGGTGAGTGGCGTGACTGAGCCTAGGCAACGCGGAAGGCTATCTCAGCGCAAAGTCTCTTTAGTAAATCCAAAAGCTAGTCGTTTCGGGTCTATTATGAGCCCGCAATTCATCCGCTCCAAAAGAGCTTCCAATCTTAGCAAATCCGTGGAGCTTGAGGCGTTCCTTGGTTCCTGCAGAAACGATTGGCTAAAAGAGAAAGCCGAAGAGGCATTCACAGAAATAAAAGCTCATTATGAAATTGGCGACAAGGTCCAGAAGGACAGATGGCCGCGCTATTACGTCTTGACATGGGGATCAACAATCTGTATGTTCATAAGCTTGGGCGCGACTGGCGCTTAACCTACTCGCTCGTAGCAGATGAAGTAGGAATCATGGCCTTCTGCCTTGAAATCCTGACACACAAGCAATATAACAAAAGGTTTGGTTACGGGAACACCTAGCGCACGCGGATGCTTTTCGCCAATGCCCGCTTTAACGTGGCGTTGTCAGCGAAGACCCAGACGATTTCACGATCATTCAAGATTATTTTGTTGCTTGCTAGCAAGTACTCTATGACACGGTTGAAAGTTTGGTATTGTACCTTGCGCGGGAGGCTTTGCCACAGGGCCTTCTTGGTCGGATAGTTTTTCGCTTTGTGTATGGCTTCTTCCACCATCAGTATGGTTCCTAGTGTGGGTTCGTGGGCGTTTTTCACCATCAGACATTTCCTCTCCCTTAGAGTTACTACTACAGTAGACTACTATGGTAATGTGCTATTTATACATAATTGTATATTATACAAGTATGTATAATGCTTTAATTGTCGGAAAACGCTATGCCCGCCACATCCATCAAGGGTTGTCATGAAGATTTTGCTCAAGATCCCTGATCTCATGATGTTGGTGGGTTCAAATCCCACCGGCCCAACCATCTCGTCTGTGTAATGACCGTTCTTTCACGAGAGTATAATTGAGTCCATCATTTGTAGGCCCTTCCTCTGAACTCGACAGCGAGAACGGCAATCGTTTTGGATTCCCAGTCGACCTCATACTCGATGCGGATTTCTCCTATTCGTATTCTGTAGGTGTCATGCATCCCAGCCAGTTTCCTGACATCGTATTCAGGAACTGGCGCTGGATTCTGACTCAAAGCCTCTAAAACCAGCAGGACTCCACGCGCGTAGTGGCTAGGTATACGCCTAAGCGACTTCCTAGCACGGTTTGAAATAATGATTTCGAACAGGAGAGCTACGCACCGAGTTCCTTTCGGAGCTGGCCTAAGGTGACGTAGCGGCCCTTCTCAACCTCTAGCCGACCCTGTCGGATCAGTTTTCTTTCTCTGGCAGTCACTCGCTCTTCCGGAAGTAGGGCCGCCCTTAAGCGAAGAAGCTCTATCTTCACGTCGTCAAGCTTCGTGATTACTTTACGCAATTCAGTCTTGGTTACTGCCATTAGATTATCCCGCACATCTGCAGTCTAACCAACTAGTAAAAGAATCTGGCGTCTGGCAGAGCCTTATCTCCTTCCTCCTACGGGGTGGGTATTCTACTTAGAAACGTGATTAGTCCCACAATTGGTGGGTTCAAATCCCACCTGCCCCAGCACTTTCCTGTTTACCCGTTGCCGTCGAGCATTGCACCTACTCCATTGGAGGTCGGCATGTGATGTGCTGGTCGGTGATGCTTTTACCTTTTCGGGAAACGTAAACCCAGGGAAGCCACCCGAAAAGAAACCGCTTAACCGCGGTCTTGGGGAAGGGTCCCGGGTTCAAACCCCGGCGGGCCCGCCAACTCCCTGTTCCTCATGAATGTCCGCGTGAATCCGAACAGCCTTCTTGCTGGGGCCCTGCAGATGATGGTCGAGAAGAATGGAAGCTTTTGCATCTAAGCCAGATTAGCTCAGGCGTTTCCCGCATACTCCGCAATGATGTGCATATGCTGGGTTCACGTTCCCGCATTTGGGGCAGGTTCCACCCACCATCATTGGTGTCCTGGGGAGTGGTGTCCCGCAGCTGAAGCAATAGCTATTGAACGGGGGGTTCCAGGTGCAACATATCGTGCAATAGGAAGAAGCGACCATGATACTCAGTCCAACCTGTAACCCTCAAAAGGGCATCCGAATAAAATGTTTGCCTTAGCCCATGGTCATGCATCTGCAATTCATATGGAAGGAGGACGCAAAAATCGGCTTGGTCAACGGGAACTGACCTACTGGATTTGGAGTTTGTTTCCTTTCTTGGAGAACATCGACCCCGTCTATCTTCTCCAGCCCATAATCACAATCGCGTTCAGCATTGGCCTGGTTGTTTTCTGGCACTACTGGCGCAGTTTCACGAGAGGCGCACTGATCTATTCCCTCCTTGCCTACGGGGGAGGAATACTGATCAAAATAGTCCTCCAATCCTTCACAGCCAGTGCGTTTGTGGCCCGGTTCGGGGAGAATCCGTACATTTTGGGGGCGTACTTTGGGCTTCAAACTGTCGTTTTTGAAGTAGGTGGGGCGTTCTTGGTAGCGACTTGGGCGGTTTCCAAAGGCAAGCTCGCGGCCAAAGACGATGAAGGCTACGGACTGGGACTAGGGCTATGGGAGAACGCAGTAGTGGTCGGTGGGTTTGGTTTGCTGAACCTTTTGATAATCTACTTAACATTCGCGTCCGGAGGATCTACAGCTGAAGCCCTACGCGCAGTAGTTGTCAACTCCAATCCTGAACTTTTCGCGCCACCAGTCCAAGCTTTCACGACGGTGGGATTTGGCTTGTTGGAGCGAGTGTCGTCGCTCATATTCCATTTCGCGTGGGGGCTTCTCTGCGTGCTTTCAGCAGTCACTCGTAAACGACTATACTTCGTAGTGGCGTTGCCGATGGGGCTCGTGGACTTTCTCGTTCCATTTTCCAAAATCCTAACGATTCCAGTCTTCGAAACAAGCGTCTTCATTCTAGCTGTCCTAGCTCTCCAGTTGTCCCTGTATGTGACGAGGGGAGATCGACAACCACCTCAAACATAGGTGAGCTTGCTGTCCCTCTCACTGATTTTCACCGTGACCCATATGCTCCATTTCGTGGTGGTATTGCTCAGGCGTCATTAGGCTTTGGAATGCGCGGTCAACAACCTCGCTCAAGGCAGGATGAATATGCATCGCATCGAGCAAAGGCCGCGCGCTCTGCTCAGGCGTATACATCAAGTTGATGATTTCCTGAATCAAAACCGACGCTGAAGGTCCAATGATGTGCGCACCAAGAATCCTGAGGCCGTTCTTTTCGAGAATAACCTTGACGAAATAGTCTTTCACTGCCATGGCTTCCCCTTTAGCTGTGTCTTGGTAACGCTGAAATCCGATCAGAGTTCCTTCAGACCCATATTTCTCGATGGCTTCATTCTCTCTGAGTCCAACAGCCGCGACCTCGGGGTATGTGAAGACCGCGTGCGGAACGGCATGGTAATCTACAGGGATTCTGCGACTCAAAACCGCGTTATAAAACACTATCCGGGATTCATAATTACCTACATGTTTGAACAAGTACTTACCATGAGCATCGCCGAAAGCCCACACGTTGGGTAGTGAAGTTTCCAAGAATTCGTCGACCAACACCCACCCCTTTTCGTCAGTCTTGATTCCTCCCTTGTCAGGGTGGAGTATGTCGGTTGTCGGTCCACGTCCTGAGGCAATCATGATTTCTTTCGCAGTGATTGTTGTCTTCTCTCCTGTTTTGTGGTCAACGGCAAGTAGGGATTTTCCGCCGGGTTCGTTCTGTGCGGTCATAACCTCATGGTTTGTGAGAATCGTCATGTGTTTGCTGAGTTCCCGCTTGGCTAGGGCTGAAACCTCAGGCTCTTCTTGGGGTAGGAATTGTGGGTTTCGGCCGATGATTGTGACCTTTGAACCCATCGCGGACAGAAAATGGCCATACTCGGCGGCGATGTACCCACCGCCTACGATGGCTATGCTTTCTGGCAAAGTGGTTTCGTAGAGTATAGTATCGCTTGTCTTGTAACCAACTTCATTCAAGCCTTTGATGGGAGGAATGATGGGCTTTGAGCCGATGGACAGAAGAATCATCTTGGATCTGATAGTCTCTTCTCGCACCTTCAGTGTATACCGGTCAACGAATTCAGCGACGGCGTGGTAATAGTCGATGTTCGGCGATTCGCTCAATCCTTGCCTGATTGAGTTGATGTCGCCATCGATTAGAGTTCTCATGCGCTTCATGACCTTGCCAAAATCAACGTTCCGTATTGCCACGTCTATGCCAAAGGTTCCGGCACGTTCGATCTCACGAACAAGTTCGGCTGGGTACAGTAGTATTTTTGATGGGATGCAACCTCGTGTTAGGCAGATTCCTCCAGGTTCATCTTTGTCGATTACTGCTGCCTTGAGGTCGGGGCTCCTTTGGATCATCCCATCAAGAACGTTCATCGCAGAGCCGGTGCCGATTGCAATCACATCATACTCTTTCATGGCCTCAGTGAAGAATCAGCGAACATAACAGACTTTTCTTGAACACACTGAAGACCAGCAGCACGCTCTATCAGCAGCTTGGAAAAAGGACCGAAGTTCGTCCCCGTCGGTTCGAGAACGAGGCATACGCCTATCTTCGCGAAGGAACTTGATGATGGAGTGATAGTTGACGCTTGGTTAAGTGGACTATTGGACTATGCGCTATTCTTTGCGGGTCGCATTTGTTGCGAGTTGGAAGTCTGTGGCCCATTTGATGAGTTGGCTCATGTGGTTTTCTGCGTTGAATTTGTAGGCTTGAGCGTTGCCCAATTTTCTTGTGGTCGACACCCACCGGAGTTCTTGTAGGTGCTTGAGGCAGTTCTTAGCGGTTTTGAATGTCAGCCCAGTGCCTTCTGCTATGATGGAGACCGTGAACTCCGCGCTGCCTAGGAGAAGACTTTGGTCCAGGATCCGCGCCATCGGAATCCCCCTACCCATTACAGTCACGAAGGGGCCCGCGTCAAAGTATTCGTCCTTCTTACTCGCTCTCACAGCTTCCACCATCATCATGATGATGACAATAACTTAATAAATGCTTCCAATAACATGGTAGCGATTTCCAATGTCTACCGAGGAGCGAACGAAGCTCGCTAAGGGCTTCGTAATGAACAAGATGTATTCCCTCGGATTAATCGGCGGGAGACACACTTCCGTAGATAACCTTCCGAAAAGCTGCCCGCATGAACTGGAACAAAACGTGAAAGCGGCAATCGACGAACTCCGCAAAGAAAAGCTTCTGGTAATCAAGCCAACAAGCTACGGGCAACAAGCCTCCGCGACGATGGCCGATCTAGGTCGGAATTACGCGAATGCCTATAGGGAACACGTCAACCTGCCCGAGACCGATTTCAATCCCACAAAGAAAGTTGAAGCGTCCCCGCTGACCAAGGAGGAATTGAGGAAGCTAAGATTCAAGAAGTGAGTTCCGAATCGGACTTGGGTGGGTACCGTGCCTCCACTTATGTTGAACTAGTCATAAGTTTCGTCTCAGTGAGATAATTTTGAGGCCTCTCAACACAGAGACATGCACACACTTGAGATGGGGGGCCCTTCCTTCTTTACAGTTATCGCTTCAATTGATCAGAGGATTCCGACACACACCTCAAAGGTGAGTGAGATCGCAGCTCAGCCTTCCTCGTTACTTGAGAGCGCGTGTTCCCCTCACTTTTCATGAAGCGAAAAATGTCATGGGGGTGCGACTTTGGCTAGGGTTCTTGCTAATTCTACGCAGGGCGCGGCGTCGTACTCTCTGAGTAAGGTCATTTTCGAGGCTTCAATGGAGCCTTCCGCGTGAATTTGCAGGATCTCGTTGTACCCTCCGAAATCTGATGCTGTTAGGTCACGAACCAGGTTGATTACCCTAAGTCTGTCTTCCGTAGTCACCGTTTTCTTTCCTCCGAGGTACTTGCGCAAGTACGGTCCAATTTCGGGGGAGCGTAGGTCCTCTTCAGAAGGCCCAGTGACCGTCAAACCACCAGTCAAATCTTGCACGAGTGCCACGTGTTGATGGTAGTTCGTCGCGAAATGCCATTTGGCGATGTTCGAGTAGACTGGGTCTGGGACGGCTAGACCCTCAACCATTCTGCAGTTTAGCGCCGCTTGCTTTGTCAAGCCCTTGACGGTTTCAGAATAGGCAATGAGGCGCGCCAATTTTTCCCTAACATGAGAAGCTTCGCCAATTCCGTTCATTTGCGCCATCAAAATTCCCGCTCCCACCAGTAGGTCTAGGAGCGGCGCCTTGTACGAAACGGCAGTGAACCGGTGGTACTGAACAAACCTCAAGGCGAGAGGGCCTGCAAATTGCACCTCGCCATTCATGAAGACTCTCTCCCACGGCACGAATACGTCATCAAATATGGTCACCGACTCGACCATGTGGTGTTGGGAGCTGATCGGATTGTGAAATTCTGAGCCCGTGGTGCCTCCGAAGGGGCTCGCAACCAGCTTCACTCCCTTCGTATTGGCTGGTACTGCAAACGCTACGGCATACTGCTTGTCCTTCTCCCCGAAGTTGCGTGTGGGAATTACCATGATTTCGTTGACGCAAGGTCCGTAAGATGTGTGCGCCTTGGCGCCCCTCACGACGATGCCGTCTTTTCTTTCTTCAACCACGCGGACGTAGTAGTCCTCATGTTCCTGTTCCGAAGGACCAAGGGAACGGTCACCTTTAACATCGGTCTGCGCGACAGCCATAGCCAAGTCATTCTTCATGCAATAATCATGATACTTCGAAACCCGCTTGAAGTAGTCAGTCCCAAGCTTCGCGTCCATCTGTTTCGAAATAATGTTCATCGCGAACAAGCAGTCAGTTCCAATTTCCTTTATCAGAAGAACTACCGTACCGCCTAGTCGTGTTCCCAAATCGATGATGCGGCTTCTTTCAAGCAGGTCTTGGGCGTTCTGCGGGATTTTGAAGTATCGGCTATACCGGTCCTTTCCATTCGGCGTGAATGTGACAGAATCGCGATGCTGTGGGTTCTCAGGAATTTCGAACTCAAGTCCCAAGTGTTTGATAATGGTGTCGAAGAACGGGTGAGTCGTGACGTCAGAGACTCTTTTGCCTTCGAAGTAGACCTCTCTGTCATCCTGCAGACTCTTGATGAATTCGGGTTTTGTTCTCAAAATGTTCCGCTGCTGAGATGCTTTGCGGAATGAGGAAACATATAACATTGAACAGGTCTTTTCGATTAATCTATGGAAGTCAGTGGCGCAGAGGCATTCCTTAACGCCGTTGTGGCCGAAAGCGTTGATTTCGCTTTTGGTATACCCGGAACTCACATCCTACCAATAATAGAACTGCTGGAAGAGAGCCCGCTCAATTTCGTGAATGTAAGGCATGAGGCTGGAGCCGCTGCGATGGCGGACACCTATGGGCGCTTGACAGGCAGACCGGGCGTGTGCCTAGTCACCGCAGGACCAGGAGCCACAAATAGCCTCACAGGCGTCGCGCACGCGTTCGCCGCTGCGTCACCGATGTTGCATGTTTCAGGAACTGTCCCAACTACAAGTGGCACGGGAGCCTTTCACGGTGCAGACAAACCGAGATTCCTTGAAAGCGTCTTCGCACCGGTCTGTAAGAGGAGTTGCAGCCTGGGGTCGGTCGCTGAAATTCCTCGAGTAGTTCACACGTGCTTTCAAGAAGCAACTACTGGCAGACGTGGACCAGTTCACCTGGGCCTTCCCCTTGACCTCCTCCTCGCACGGGGCGTCACTGCAAAGCCAAGCCAACGGGTGAAGCCCATTCGTGCTGTTCGAAACCTCGCCCGAACAGCGAAAATTCTGTCTTCGGCAGCGAGACCCGTCATCCTAGTTGGAGAAGAAGCGAGAGGTTTGGGACGTGAAGTAGAGATTTTTGCTGAGAAGCTTCAGAGCCCAGTAATATCAACGATGAACGCTTTGGGAGTGTTCCCTCAAGAGAACCACTTGTTTGTTGGATATGTTGAGCAATTCTGGCGTCTTCACCCCACAGCATTTGATGTCGTCAAAGAAGCGGATTTGGTGGTCTCGATTGGTGCACGAGCAGCTTCGCCTGAAACCAACTGCATAACCTCCGTAGTGGACACTGAATGGCTATTTCTGACCGAGGAAGCTCCGGGGGAGAAGGCGAAGAAAGCCGAGTACGTATCGGGAGACATCAGGAGAAGTCTTGTGGCGCTTGGGAACAAGCTAGAACCTGCACCCAAACTCAGAGAGAACTGGTCACACAAAGCGGTGGCAGGTCTAAGGTCCTACATGGAAGAGCTTGACAGGAATGCTGCAGAGAAATCAAGAATCAGACCAATTCACCCAGCCTATGCAGCCCACAGCCTTCTGCAGTTCCTTCCCCGCGACGGAGTCGTCTGCTCTGATTCCGGAGCCAATGAGATATGGGTCAGAGAATATTTGGGAAACAGAAGAAATTGTGAATACCTCTACTCAGGGACATTCGGTGGCATGGGTTTTTCGTTGCCAGCTGCGATCGCGGCATCCCTGCTGCGCCCTAACACAAGGATCCTGGCGGTGTCCGGGGACGGTGGGTTGCTCATGAGCCTGATGGAGTTATCAACGCTCGTTGAACAGAAATCAAACGCCGTGATCGTTGTTTTCAACGATTCCGCTTACGGTATGATGTGGTTGCTTCAACACCACAAGACAACAAACCTACTTAATCCTGTTAATTTCGCGAAGGTTGCTGAAGGTTTTGGAGTGAAGTCATGGCGCGTAGAAGAACCCGGGAAGTTGAAGGACAGCCTGTCCGAAGCGTTTTCAGTACGTGGACCAGCTCTTGTCGACGTCATCGTCGATCACAAGCAGCCTCTGCCCTTCGAACCATGGATGGAAAGATTCAGGCAACAGCATCCTGAAGTCTGAACTGCCGACATCGCGCGCGATGTGGTCACAGAGTTGCCAGGCTTTGGTCTAGGGCTTTGATCGCTTCATCTACTTGCGCACGAGTTACATTCAGTGGCGGCGCAACTCTGATTACTTGGCCTCGCATGCCGCAGGGGTACATTAGTACCCCTCTTGATAGTAATTCATTCAGAACTTTCTTCGCTGCGTTTGAGTTGGGTTCACGGTCTGTGCCGGGCACGATGAATTCTATTCCAATCATGAGGCCCACGCCCCGCACGTCACCGATCACGGGGTATTTCTTCTTGAGGTCTTGAAGGCGGCTGAGCAGGTACGCTCCCATTTTCTTCGCGTTTTCCAGAAGTCCCTCGTCCCTAATGGTATCTATGGTTGCGATTGCTGCGGCGCAGGAGATGGGGTTGCCACCGAAAGTTGTGCCATGAACAGTCGGAGTCCAACGGCTCATAAGTTCCTGTTTAGCACAAACTGCTCCTAGTGGGAATCCTGATGCTATGCCCTTCGCAATCGCCATGATGTCCGGTTCAAGGCCGAACAATTGGCCGGCGAACCATTCTCCAGTTCGACCAAACCCGCTCTGCACTTCATCGAAGATAAGCAGGATATTGTTTTTTGTGCAGGTTTCTCGAAGCTGCCGGAGAAATTCCTTTGGCGGCGCAACGTATCCGCCCTCTCCTTGAATAGGTTCAACGATGATCGCGGCTACCTGGGAAGGAGCGATGATGCGATCGAGAAGAGTTTGGAGTGCTCGCATCGTTTCCGCGACGCATTGAGCGGGGTCGTCTGGGTGGGCGGAATGGTAAGTGTCGGCGTACGGTGTGTGGTAGACGCTCCCGAGGAACGGTTCGAGTCCGAGTCGGTAACTGGACTTGGAAGCGGTCAGCGTGGCGGCGCCGTAAGTGCGTCCGTGAAATCCTCCCGTGAAAGCGATTATGCCCGGTCTGCCGGTAACGTTTCGCGCGAGCTTAATGCATCCCTCGACTGCTTCGGCTCCGCTGTTGCCGAAGAAGAACATGTCCAGAGCTCCGGGAAGGATGGCTGGCAGCATCTCCGCTAGTCGGAGGACAGATTCGTGGAGTGTTACACCAACGGCTCCATGGATTTGCTTTTCCATCTGCTCTTTCGCGGCTGCTATTACCTTTGGATGATTGTGGCCGACATTCACCGCGCCGAAAGCTGCCATGAAGTCCATGTATCGTTTTCCATCTAAACCGTACAAGTATATGCCCTGAGCTTTGACAACGGGCAGGTTGGGCCAGTCTTGAGAGAAGATTGGGGACAGCATCTTGTCTTTGCGGGCTACAAGTTCTGCGAAGGTGCTACGCTTCTTCACGGTCGTCATTGCTTCTGAAACCAATTACCGCACATCCTCAGAGAATCAGGAGTATTGTTTGTGATGTGGGGAGAGAAAAAGACTGCCCCAACCTTTCCGCGATGGTAGTCAGGTTGGGTCCCTGGAAAGCGGTGCGGTTGAGCAGTGGGGGCCGCCCAAGGTGTCTAGGAAGCTGTCATCCCATTTCTTGACCTTTATGCCGTGTTTGTTCAATTCCTCGATTGTCGTTGTTGTCCGCGCGTATGACACGATGGTTCCAGATTTGATGGTGATTATGTTCGTTGCGCCGCGGGTCTGTTCCATTAGCGAGAGCATGAGGTGCTTCATGTCGTTCTTCTCTTTGGGCTCACCTCCCACATAGATCAGGCCGTCTTTGTCGACCTTGTCTTCTTTGATTAGGAAATCTACGAAGCTCACGTCACGCCTCAAGAGGACAGGTTCATTGTTCGTGCCGCGTACGTACACGTAGCATTCTCCGGCTCTTTCGAAAGCTGCAGGGCTAACTACTTCCTGCATTGGCCTTGCATCTCGTTCTGTTTGTGCTCGGGTTGCGGCGAGCAACTTCAGTAGCAGCTTCTTCGGTGGCATATCTTTCACAAGTTCGCTGTCGAAATAATATGGCATGATGAGTGCTTTGCGGTTCGCTGGAAAGTTGATGACGACATCTAGGTGCATGAAATCTAATGCAGGAAAATCGGCGTTGTAAACGGCGCAGATATACTTGACCGTGCGGTTCTGGTCTGCTTCGAAGATCTTTCTCGCAAACTGCAGGAAACCAGTGAATGTAGACCTCTGCCCTAGGCCGACAGCGATCGTTTCTTCGTCAACGATCTGTGTGTCTCCCCCTTCAATGTTGGGGGGCTCGGTGTTGCCGATTTGAATGTCATTCGCGTCCCAGATCAGGTTCACATTCTTGCGCAGTATTGGGTCTGATTCGTAGGCAAGTTTCACCACGTGGGGTTCGAAACGCCTGCTGTATCTTCGCATGTTGCAAATGACTGTCCCAATCTGCGTTGTGAAGGAAGTATCGCGGGTGTACGTCCATGAGGCGCGCTTGAAATCCGGCAGAACTACCTCGTCGCGTTCACGATCGTAGTATGGGGTTGGGGGGAATCCGTCAGTAATATGCTCCACTTTGAGTTCATCAGGTTTCGGAGCCTTCTGTCCCGGACTCCAGAATCGTCTGATGATTTTCCTTCTTTCTTCCTCTGACGCCTGCTCGATGGCCTTTTTGATGATTGAGGTGACTTCGAAGACTTGCACTCCTTCGTCTTTGAGATATTGACTCAACTGTAGCCACTGTGTGTGCCCGCCGGCGTCGTAATCTGCGTGTGCGCATCTTGGCAGGTACTGAAGGTTTGATTCAGTGCCGGTGAAGGGGAGTTTGTTCTCCCAGAAGTTCATTGCAGTATCCTGTAGTAGCACAGCGTGCATTGTACCTGATTCTGATTTGACAGTCCACATCTCAAAATCCCAATCTATCGTCCCGGTTCTTTCTTTAAGAGCCTGTTCTGGCCGCTAGAGGTACGATGACATGCCGCCGTCGACATTGAGCACTTGGCCCGTGACGTAGTCTGATGCTCTTGAAGCCAGAAACAAGATGGCGCCCTTCACATCCTCGGGCACGCCGAGTCTTCTCATCGGTACCCGTTCAATTATCCTGTCCTTCCTATGCTCGATCACCCATTCAGTCAAGTGCGTCGGGAAAAATGCGAGGGCGAGGGCGTTAACCCTGATTCCGTACTTTGCCCACTTGACCGCTAGGTCTTTCGTGAAACTGATCAGCCCTCCCTTGCTGGCGTTGTAAGAGATCGCGTCGAGAATGTTTTCGTCCGTTCCACTTAATGCCACAACTGAGGTTACGTTGATGATTACGCCACCGCCATCATGGATCATTCTTCGGCCAACCGCCTGGCTGCAGGTAAAGGCTCCAGTCAAGTTCACCTCCAGAACCTTCTTCCAATCTTCCAGAGTCATCTTTTCCGGAGGCGCGGCCCACGCTATGCCTGCGTTGTTCACGAGAATGTTGATCCGTCCGAATTTCTCGTGTGCTACCGCGACCATTCGTTCCACTTCTTCAGGGTTTGTTACGTCTGCTTTGATGGCGAGCACTGTGCTTCCGGATTTTCGCAGTTCAGTCGCTGATTGTTCACAACGTGATAGATTTCGTGAGCATATGGCTAGGTTTGATCCGCCTTCGGCCAATGTCTCGGCAATAGTTAGGCCTATGCCCATTGAGCCGCCTGTGACTATCGCTGACGTTCCGCGTAAGCTAAAGATGTCCTGAGTTTTCATGGTTTCTCGGTCCCCTTCAGAGCGTAGTGTCTATTGCGCTTCGGCGGTTGAAGATTGTGGAAGCGCTTGCTAGACGCGGATGACGTAGTGTAATGATGAGTAGCCCATGAACTTGAGCGCTAGTATTGCGACGGCGAGCGCCACAGTTGTGATTTGAGCAATGTAGTCGCCCGCTCTCAGTTTTGTCTCTTCGAGGTAGGTTCGGGTGGCTGGCGAGCCGAAGGCTCTACATTCTAACGCAGTCTGGAGGGTTGTGGAAAGTTTCAGGAGGTATAGCAGAACAGGTGTTAGTGCGGCCGTATACACAGTGGCTTTCTTCGTTATCGGCAGTTTGTCTATGTCACGACCCCGGAGTTTCTGAGCTTGCATTACATTCCCCCATGTCTGGAAGACAAGTGGAACGAATCGCATACCCGTCACGAAGATTAGCGTGAACTGGTACGGTACTTTCAACTGTCCCATTTGCGCGGCTATCTTGGTCATTGGTGTCGTCATGGTTAGTATGGGCAGTGAGAAGACTACTGCAAGAACTCGCATGAAGATGAGTGTTCCAAAGAGAAATCCCTCTAGGGTATACGCCGCGTAGTTGCGCGGACCAATCATAAGGACGCCCAGTTGGAAGAGTACTGTGTTGCCGAAGCGGTAAGTGAACCCCTGCAGGATTATGAGGAACAGATATGTCCCGAGGAGGATCTTGAGAATGATTCCTATCCGTCTGAGTTCAATTCCGCCGATTACCCACCAGACAAGCAAGAAGATTATCCAAATGCCCAGCAGGACATAATCCAAGGCAAAGAGGCTGATGATGAGACTGAGAACCGTCAATAGCATCTTGCTGCTTGCTTGCAGCGCGTGGACTGGTGTGTCTTTTCTGATATACTCTAAGGTTGCCATTTTTATTTCCCTCCGGTCAGTGACTCAACCATCGAGTCCACTGTCATAATGTCTCCAGGAACGCCGTAAGGCTCAAGTTCCTTGGCCAAGACTGAAATTGGCGGCGGTTTGATGAAGGTCCTTCTTAACGTCTCGACTTGAGTGAATACCTCGTACGTCGGGCCGTCCAAGAGAATTTCACCGTTTCCCATAACGACACTTCGGTCAGCGTATTGTGTAACCAGGTTCATGTCATGGGTAATCATAATCACGGTGTGTCCGGCCGCGTTCAGCTTCTTTCCCAGCCTTGCAATACGGTGTCTACCGAGATAATCTTGTGCCGTCGTGGGTTCGTCCATTATGATTACGTCTGGCCTCATGGCTATCACTGCGGCGACCGTTAGGCTTCTTCGATCTCCGAAACTGAGCCTAAACGGAAAGACTTCTTTTTGTTTCTCGAGGCCGACGAAACCGAGCGCCTCATCTACTCTTCGTTGAATTTCGTCTTCGGGGAGTTTCAGGTTTCGAAGGCCGAACTCAACTTCTTCTCTGCATGAGATCGTGAATAGCTGCTCGTCCGGGTTCTGGAGCACTAGGCCAATTGAGGTGGAGAGCTGACCCGTCGTGAAGGCTGCTATGTCTTTGCCTCTGAACAAGACTTTGCCTTGAGTTGGCTTCAGCAATTTGAGAAATTGTTTCACGAGCGTTGTCTTCCCGGAGCCGTTCTGTCCGATAATCCCAATCATCTCGCCTTTGTACACTTTCAAGTTCACGTTTCTGAGGGCTGTAACGGGTGGGAAACCTGGGTATGCGAAAGTGAGATTCTCGCATTCAAGGACAACTTCCCCGGAAGATGCTGTTTTCGGTCGGTTTAGTTTGGTCGGTTTCAGTTTCTTGCTTTCAATTAGAGAAACAATCTGTTTCTTGCTGTCAGGGATTGTAAGTAGGGGCGGTTTCTCCGGAGCAATCTTGTGTCCGAGTGTTGCTAGCTGAGGAACTTGAACTCCTACTTTTTCCAGTAGGTCAACTTGGGAGAAGACTTCGCTGGGCGTTCCCTGCGCTACTATGCTTCCTTCACTCAGGATTATTGCGCGATCAGCGAATGATGGTACATCTTCAGAAGCATGGGTTGTCAATATTGTAGTAATCTGATATTTCTCTTTCAGGTCAACGAGTGCCTGGAATACTTCAGTGGTGCCGATCGGGTCGAGTTGCGACGTAGGTTCGTCAAGGACTAACAATTTTGGTTGCATGCTGAGGCCAGCTGCAAGGGCAAGTCGCTGTTTTTGTCCACCCGATAGCTCCATCGGCGAGCGCGCTTCATACCCCTGAAGCCCAACTGCTTGCAACGCCCATTTTGCTCTTCGCATTATTTCCTCTCTAGGGAGGCCGAGGTTCTCCGGACCGAATGCCACCTCCATTAGAACGTCTGGGTTTACGAGTTGGCCTTCTGGGTCCTGTGTTACGAAACTAATTTTCTGTGCCAATTCATGCACTGGATGTTCGTAGACATCCATTCCGCAGACAATCGCTTTTCCTGCGGTCGTTCCCTGAACTATGTGGGGTATGATTCCTGTAAGGTGGCGACACAATGTAGTCTTCCCAGCGCCATTCGGTCCCATCACAGCGATTATCTCGCCCCTTGAAACTTCCAAGCGTATGTCTTTGATTGCTTGGACATTGTCCGGGTAAGTGAATGTGAGGTTTTGAATCTCCGCTATGGTCTCGTTGCTCATCTCTGCGTTCACCGCTAACTTGGGACACGTATTTCGAGAGAATATAGAAAAAGGGAGGTAGGGGAAACCCTACCATATCACGTTTGGCGGCTTCGCCATTCCGCTCTTTCCGAGGGCTGTCGCTATGGGTGCAGCGATTACTGTTGTTAGGATGGCAAACAGTGGCATGTACCATGGGTACACGAACGCGGCTTGGAAGAACAGGAGGGCAGCGGGGTATTGGTAGATGATCCAGAACGACCAGAAGGTTGGTGTCAGGTAGAATAGGTTGAATCCCATCCAAGTTCCTAGGAACAAGCCGAGAAATCTCCGTGACGGATTAGTGCTTCGCGCCCATTTGTAGATGTACTTGGTTCCAAGAGGTGATAGCATCACTATGGCCGGCAGTAGCCAGAAGTACATTATTACCATCCCGTATTGTGTTGGGTCTATTGGCGACCAACCACCACTCAGACATGGCACGCATGGAAAGACGTACACGATCACATAGAATGAAGCTGTTGCGATTGCGAGTACTGCTGCGTAAATAGCGACCCATTTCTTTGGTCCAGAATTGAGCGTCAGTCCGACCATGATGGCTGGAATTGTGGCGACTTGAAAGGCGTCAAATATCCCGAGGGGGTATGCCCCGGGTGCAATGAACATGCCAATCAATCCGCCTACGAAAGCACTGATGATTCCTGGAATTGGACCCAAGATAAGAGGTCCTACGGCTGCTAGCACTACTGCGAGTGGCCAGTATCCGTTTCCTCCTGGGTATGGTAGCAGTGGGACGAACGAAGTGACGCCGACGAGGGCGCCGTATGCTGCAATCCATGCGATTGGTGTTCCCATTATGTAGGATCGGCCTTTTGGTTTCGATGTCATTTTCTTTTCACTTCCGTTCAATGGAGTTGCTTACTTTTCCTTAACTGCGTATGATGCACCGAAGAGAACTATGCCAAGCACTAGCATGCCGGCGACATACATCCATAGTCGGCCGGGGAATATGTCGACGCCGTTCCAGAAGTAATCAACGACCGCCGGGTGTTTCGCACACCAAGTGGGGTTCGCTGGACAGGTATAGCCCGTTCTGACTGTGTCCATGAGGTAAGGTAGGATGAACATGACTACGCTGACCAAGATCAATGCGATGCCGACGTACTTGAGGGCAGCTTTTGTTCCTTTAGCCAATTTTCTATAATTCCTCCATATAGCGGGGTGACTCGGTCGATTCTGATTGTATATTAAAGAGTGGAAAAGCCTTTCGTTGACTTTCAATTCGACGTAGACCACGAAAGTACTGGTTCTGAGCGGCTGTCAGAGGTCGAGTCCTTGGCGCCGTGCTTGAGAGTACTCGTAGAGTGCTCTCGCGCCTGCGATGGCTGCTTCCGGGGTAAGGTAGACGGGAAGCTTGAACTCTGCTGCTTCCGAGAGGAGTTCACGGTGCGTTTCAGAAGTTATCGCCGTAAGTACCGGAAGGATGGGTTTGGAGACTTTGCCGCCAGCGATCTTATGCAGCCGCTCCAGGGCTCTGAGCACATCGCTGAAGATTTCTTGCGGCCAGTAGCTGATTCCTAGAATCAGCATGTCGCAGTTCCTGTCTTGAAGAATTATCCGCGCAATCGATTCAAGGGAATCGGGGAATTCCTTCGGTCCCACGAGCGCGGTGATGTCAAGTGGGTTATTGGCTCTCGCAAGCGACGGTAAGACCTTCGCAAGCTCCTCCCGGGTTTGATCCTCAAAATCCGGGACCGTGAGTCCCTCTTGATCCGCTTGGTCTGCGAACACTGCCGCTATTCCTCCGGAATCTGCGACGATTCCAAGTCGGTTGCCAGCAGGCAAGGGCTCCCAAGCCAAGGCCAGGGGCAAATCGACTAATTCTTGGATACTCCTAGCTCGCACAATTCCTAGCTGTCGAAACAGGCCCATATAGACCCCATATTTACCTGCAATAGCCCCGGTGTGTGTAAGAGCGGTCTTCCTGCCCTGTTCCGAGCGACCTACCTTGAGGATGACGAGGGGTTTTCGGGCCTCAAACGCCGTCTTGGCTGCGCGAATGAACCTAGGTCCATCTCTGACGGCTTCGAGGAAAACCGAGATGACTTTCGTATCGGGGTCTTTCGCAAAGTACTCGATGTAGTCGGCCACTTGTAAATCCATTTCATTGCCGGAAGAAACCCACCCGCTCGCACCTGCTTTTCTTTCCCAAAGCTTGTGCAGCACGAATTCGCCGACTCCACCGCTCTGGGTGACGAAGGCGATGTTGCCCCGGATGGGTGAGGTATGTGACAGGAATGTGGCCCAATTTCTCGCGCCTAAATGGATGACCCCTTCACAGTTCGGGCCGCAAATCCTCATTCCACTACTGTGCGCCTGGGCCAACAGCTCTGTACGCTCTACTTCTGGTTGGGCGGTCCCGAATTCTACTTCAGCGGTGATTACTATGGTTGCTTTCACACCGATTCTGATGCACTCTTGAAGGACCTGCTTCACTCCCGAGCTGGGGATTATGATTATCGCCAGATCAGGAATTTCTGGAAGATTGCTGATGGAGTCGTAGCATTTGATTCCTGAGATTTCAGGGCGCTTGGGGTTGACTGGAAAAATCTTTCCGCTGTATCCGATTTGTTTCATCCCGGGAATGATCCAGCTACTGAATTTCAGCGGGTCGTCTGAGACTCCGATGATGGCTACGGATTTGGGTTTGAATAGAGGATCGAGGTTGCTTGGTTCGTCGTCTGGGGACATTACTATTTGCTCCTGGCATCTTCCGAGAGTGAAGTGGGCTACTTGTTGCCTTGCGCGGAGTCAGAGTGTGAGAAAATAGATTAGGCAGTGGTGGGCTGTCTCACTCTTTCTTTTGTGGCTTCTGCTACACTACGGGTTTGTTAAGTCATTGTGAGGGCCAGTACCGCTTTCTCCGTATGCATTCGGTTTTCGGCTTGATCCCAGACCGCGGAGTGTGGTCCTTCGATTATCTCATCCGTCATTTCTTCTCCCCTGTAGCCTGGTAGGCAGTGCATGAAAATGAAGTCACCAGCCGCGCCCTGGGCCACTGTAGAATTGATCTGGTAGGGTGCGTAGTCTCTCAGCCGCTTCTCCTTTTCCTTCTCGGGCCCTCCCATGCTGTGCCATGTGTTAGCGTAAAGGACGTCTGCATTCTTCACGGCCAATTTCAAATCGTCAGTGACCACGATTTCAGCGCCCGTCTCCTTCGCTTTAGCGGTTGCAAACTTCATGATTGTCTCGTTTGGTTCGTATCCCTTGGGACGCGCAACGCTCAATTTGAATCCGAGGATGGATGCGGCGACAATCAAGCTGTGGCAAACATTCCAAACGTCCCCAGCGTAACAGACTTTGATATCGTGGAGTCTTCCTTTGTACTCCCGGATGGTGAGAAGGTCAGCAAGGCCTTGGCATGGGTGTGTGAGGTCGGTCAAGGCATTGATTACGGGGTTCTCCATGTAATTGGCGAACTCCTGAATCCGATCCTGCCCAAACGTTCGCATGACTAGGGCATCACAATATCTGTCAATCACCCTGGCCGTATCTTTTATCGGCTCTCCCCTTGCGAGCTGCATCTCGTCAGGTCTCATGTAGAAGCTCTGGGCTCCCAAATGTGCAATCGCAGCTTGGAATGATGTTCTGGTCCTGGTGGAGGGTTTTTCGAAAAGAACCGCCACTGTTCGGCCGCGTAGGTATTCATGCGGTTCATGTTGTTTCCATTTCTGCTTCAGCTCTCTTGCCGTATCAAGTATAGCTGATATTTCGACTTTGGAATAATCCATCAAAGAAAGGAAGTCTCTTCCGCGAAACACTCATCATCACCTAGTTCTGCACTTTTCGGAAGTCGAACACACTTCCTATTTGTGCGTATTGTGCCCCTCGTCGTTTCTTGAATTCTTCGAAGAACATATCAGGGTCGATCGCGTCAGGGGGAAGAACACCGTGCTCCTTGATTTTTCCTTCCGCAAGCATCATCGTTCCTATGAAAAGCGGGAGGACCGTTCCGCTCACCATTGTTCCGACCGAAGTGTGAATGTGTGTGACTTGTTCGCCGTTAGTTTCTCCGATGACCTCGATTCGTTGTGCGGCGACAGCAGGTATATTCTTCTTGGCCTGCATTATCTTCATTGAAACCGCTGTCAGAAAGTCGACCGCGGCAATCTGTGTCCCGTCAATATCGTAGTTGTCCATGAGGCTGGCGCCTGCTTTTACCCAACTCTCTATGAGATCGTGAATATCGCCAGGGAAGATGCCGCCTCGAACTGTGACGTTCTTCACCCCTTTCACGTACATTGGGATGGTCAAGATTTCGGGATGGTCGAAGTAAACAACATCCACCTTTCCGACGGGGGGTGGAAACTCAACGAACTCTCTTCCAGAGAATGGCGGAACTTGAACGATCTTGCCCTCCAGATATTGATGCGGTTCACCGTAGCAATGAAGACAATGTTTCATGACAGAAGGACCAAACGGATCTGTTTGGCTTGAGGTCCAGGCGATGTGTACATCGCTCACAGAATCCATTCTCTGCGCACTGTACTGCACCTGGATGTTCGAAAGGCCGGGGCTACTTCCAAGCGAGGTTAGAATCGTAGCATTAGCTTCCTTTGCGGCCTTATCGAGCTTCACTATCTCCTTCGCTGCAACCAACTCATCACAAATGTCCGCGTACTTGACTCCTAGTTCGATGGCTGCTTTGATCGTGTTGACTCCGTACTTGTAGTAGGGGCCTACACAGTTGACGACTATGTCCGTATTCTTCATCGACCTCCTCAATTCGTCAGCGTTCTCAACATCTACTACCTCGGACTTCACAAGGTCGCTCCCAATTCGTCGGTTAACGTCAGCAGCAGCCTTCGTCGCTCTCTCTCTCGAGCGGTCAGCCACTCGCACCTCGGCTTTGCCGTATTTTGCAAGCAGGTATGTTGCTACACTGCCCATCTGACCTGCGCTCAAAACGAGAATCCGCATTCCCAATCACAACCTCCTATGTTACGACTCCAATTCCGGATGGCGGACCGATTTGTTACTACTTATCTCTTCCACGGGTAATGAGAAAATCTCTGCGGCACTTTGGAACCGAAGGCATAGGGCACCAAGAATTTAGAAGACAAATCGCCCTAGTCTACATTGAGGACACCCATCGAGGATTGGCCTTTGACTTCAACGGACTCATCGAGTGGCCTGCTAACGCGCTTCGCTACACAAGTAAAGGCCGTGGACGGACGTTTCGCTTCCATCACCCATCTCTCCGAAGCTCAGGAATACATGCTCAAGCTGATCAAATCAAAAAACGTCAAGAGAGTTGTGAGCGTCAACAAAGAACTCTCCTCGAAGCTCTTTCCGCCCAACAGCCCATTGAAAAACCTCGAAATAACCAGCAACGGGAGCTTGCCACGAGAGGAATTCTTCAAAGCAGTTCAAGTCGCAGAAGTTGGCATCTCAACCGTCGATACTGCCGTCGCAGAAACCGGCACGCTAGTCATTCTAACTTCAGATGAATCCGACCGGCTGGTTACCGCACTTCCCGAGATCCACGTTGCTATTGTCCCTCGTTCCAAGATTGTTTCGTCGCTACATGATGTTGAACCACTTATCACAGAAATGCTCAACCAAACCAAAAGCGGCGCCACTGTCTCTCTGATCTCAGCCTCAAGCAGGACTGCTGACATAGGCGACAAGACAATTCTCGGAATGCACGGCCCCAAGGAATTGCACGTCCTGGTGCTCGACGAGGAGCTGCTCTGAGGTAGAAAGCCTTGGACGAAGCCAGCAGAAAAGCCCACTCGCAGCTGCTTGAAAAAATCGCTCTAGGCCTAAGAAACAAGCGCCAGAGAGCAGCTCTCTACGTCGGAACGGAAGGCGGCCGCGAACTGGTTGAAAAGGCGTACTCAGAGGTAGCTGACAGTGGCGAAATGCTCGTTGAGGCAAGACGCATCAAACGGGATGCTATCGAGAGACTTGATGAAAATCTTGAGCGATTCATGAATGCGGCGAAATCTGCTGGAGTCACCGTTCATCTTGCGCCGGATGCCTCGGCAGCAGTCCAACTGGTTGTTGAGTTGGCCCGTCGGGCGAATGCCAAACGAATCGTCAAATCGAAATCTATGACTGGTGAGGAAATCGAGCTTCGCGACCGCCTTGAGAGCGAGGGCTTTGATGTTGTCGAAACTGATCTCGGAGAGAGAATAGTTCAGCTTGCTCACCAACGACCCTCACACATGGTTGCACCAGCGATCCACCTCGACGTGGAAGACGTAACCGAACTGTTCTCGAGGACACTCGGCAAAAAGATTCCACCTGATCCTGAGCAAATGACAGCTATCGCCCGCAATTCCTTGCGGCAGAAGTTCCTAGAGGCGGATATGGGAATCACAGGAGCCAACTTTGCCGTAGCTGATTCAGGAGCCATCGTCCTTGTAACGAACGAGGGCAATGCTAGACTCGTCACGGCTCTTCCCAAAACGAACGTTGCCATCTTCGGCATGGAGAAAATCGTTCCCAACCTAGCCGACGCATTCACTCTGATTCAGGCATTGACTATGAGCGGTGCTGGCCGCAAAATGACCAGCTACGTAACGATTCAGAGAGGTGGGAGCAACCTTGCACAGACTGGTCAGAAGCAAGAGCAGCACGTAATCATCATTGACAATGGCAGATCCAAAATGCGGGAAGACGCCACGTTTCGCCAGGCCCTGTACTGCCTCAGGTGCGGCTCATGTCTGGATATTTGTCCCACATTTCGAATATTCGGAGGGCATACATTCGGACACATCTACACGGGGCCGATCGGGGTCCCGTGGACCAAGTATACGGCTACACTGGACGCTGCCGGCGAAATTGCACCGCTATGCATCTCCTGCGGACTCTGCAAACATGCCTGCCCAGAAGACATCGACATCCCACTACTCATCGCTCGCGTCAAAGAAGAATACACGAAGCAACATGGCCAACTATCAATCAACCGCACCCTGTGCAACTATGAAGCGTTCATCAACTTTGCGAGCATGACCGCCCCGCTATCCAATTTCGTACTGGGGCTTCCAGGCTTCAGGCGGCTTCTCCAGGTACTCGTGGGAATCGACGCACGTAGACCGTTCCCAAAGTTTACTCGTCGCACTTTCAAGAAATGGTTCGCCGAACATACAACGACTGGTACTAGGCAAGTTGCTTACTTCGTTGACACGTTTGCAGATCAATGCGAAACGGACATAGGCAAAGCGGTTGTCGGAATTCTTGAACCATACGGCTGCAAAGTAACTGTTCCCACCCAGATGGGAAGTGGGATGCCTGCTTTCCTCTATGGCGATCTGAAGCAGACCAAAAAGTCCGCGGAATTCAATGTTCTCAATCTAGCGAAATCAGTCCGTGATGGCTGCGAAATCATCTCAACTGAGCCTACCGCAACCTACTGCCTGAAGGATCTGTATCCTCACCTTCTGCAATCTTCCGACGCGGAACTTGTTGCAGCTCATTCGCATGACCTCTTCGAATACTTGCTCCAACTGAGTAAGGATGGGATGGTAAATCTTGGAGTTCATAGAGATCAGACAGAGCCAGTGGCATACTACCCACCCTGTCATACACGTAGCACTTACGGGAATTCCCCTGTTCTGGAAGTATTGAAGGCCGCAGGCGTCGATGCTCGGGTTGTGAGGTACAATACGTGCTGTGGAATCGCTGGCACCTTTGGTTTCAAGAAAGGGCGCGAAGGTTACGATGTCTCGATGGCGGTTGGTGAGACCCTCTTCGAAAGACTGAAGGAACTAGATTGCCAACTTGTCCTCACGGAGAGTAGCGTCTGCAAGATGCAGATCGAACACGGAACAGGGATGCGAGTTGTCCACCCAGCTGTATTCCTGTGGGAATTATTGCAGACTAGAGTTTGAAACATGTTTTCGTGGATTGTGTGGTCACACGTGCGACCAGTCTCGCCTAAATAGAGTATATAGAGTTGCCCTCGTCTTCATTATACACTCTGCGCCTAACGACCCGAAGAAGAACCCGCTGCTCGCTGCTTGCAACAACTTTCAAGTTCAAAGTGAGCAACCCTTCCAGATATCCCCTCAGAAAATCCACGTTCTTGAGAATTGGGTTCCGCAACTCGACCGCTCCACCTAGAAGGTTCAACACGCCCCAACCCGATCGAATGTTAAACTCGCGAACCCGTTTTTCCTGGCTACGAATTCTGCATTTCTTCATGCCGTCCTTGCTCGTTGGAGAGAGTTTCTTCAAAGTGCTTCTTCCGCAAGCCATACCTACAGCATGCGCCCTCTCGCCGAGCCCGTCAACAATCATATTGAAGGTTTCAGAACGCAAGATCGAAATTCGCCCATCCGGGCCAGGGAAAATCCCTTCGGTCCAACGATCCAAATTGAAGGTTTTGAATCTTCGAATAAGCTCCGCCAAACCCAACTCGGGATGTCTGTTGGATTTGTACAGGGCGATTATGCGCTCCAGTTCGCGAACACTGATCTTCTCGCTTCGAACAAGATTTGCCAATTCAAGCTGTTCGTCGTGGTCAGAAACGTATGCAATGCGAATTACGTGTGAGGCCGTGAGGTGAGAATTGATGACTGCTTCTTTCGCCAAATCAGGTCGCAGTTTCTCAACGACTCGAACCCGGTCGAGAACGTAGCTGTCGCTCTTGCCTATTGCTTTGGAGACCTGTGAAACTGTCCAGCCCTTTTGCATTAGGTTCTTGTACGCTTTTCCCTCTTCGAGGACATTCATTGACACGTTCCGCTGAATGTTCTCCACAATTCGAAACAGGAGAACTTCATCTGTACTCATCTCTTTGATGACTGCAGGTATGTCGATCCAACCTAACTGCCTACATGCCAACATTCTGTGGAAACCGAAAACGAGCTGATATCCCCCTTTTTCAGGCCTAACCATGATTGGTTGTAGAAGGCCTGAGCTCATGATAGATTTCGCCAGGTCGCTAACAACTGCTTGGCTGATTGGTCTAAGTGTCACGGTGGGCTCTTCAATGGAAGCAAGCGGCAGGTTCTGGATTTCCAGCATGGGGAACGCACAACAATCCATCAAGCTTGGCGGATTTAATGGTTCCCAGTAAGAAGCAGCCTAGAAACTAGCTCCTTACTGGGCAGGAAGGCACACCTCGATCCTTTATGGACTATTTTGGCCCATGGGAACATGAACCCCAATGCAAGAACCTGTGGCGGCTGCGATCAAGATTGCTCGTAATGAAGGCCGGAAAATCCTGTTGGAGAATGAATCGAAACCACTGTGCGAAACATATGGCATACAGACACCGATGTCCCGTATCGCTAGCAGCCCGAATGACGCAGCAAAAGCGGCAGCTGGCATAGGATTCCCGGTGGCGCTCAAAGTAATCTCACCCGACATATCACACAAAACTGACGCGGGCTGCGTTAGACTCGGGCTTGGAAACGCGACAGAGGTCAGGCATGCGTATGACGAGATTTGCGTAAACGCAAAACGCTACAACCCCAACGTGGATCTGCGCGGCGTATTAGTTGAGAGACTACAGCCAGAAGGCGTCGAAGTAATTGTGGGCGGCCTTAGAGACCCCCAATTCGGACCTGCAGTAATGTTCGGATTAGGAGGTATTCTCGTAGAGCTTTTCGCAGACTTCTCTTTCCGAGTCGCGCCACTTACGGAACCTGCCGTAAAGAGAATGATCGCGGAAGTCAAAGGATACGAGATCTTGAAGGGCTACAGGGGAAGGGAGCCAGTCGATCAAGACAGCCTCGTCAAAATCATCTTGGCCTCATCGAAACTCTTAGTTGACCACCCTGAGATTTCGGAGATGGACTTGAATCCCGTTATCCTCTACCCGAAAGGAGCGGTGGCTGTAGACGTGCGCATACGCCTGGCCTCTTAGCATTCCATCGTAAACCGCCGGCCTTTCGCTGCCGCTTATATTGATTCAGATAACAGAATTTCTTGGAATCCATGGCTAAATCCTCTCTGGAACAAATGCTCCTTTCTCCCGATGCGGGTCAAAGCGCCCTCTTGATGACGAACCATGCCATTGCGCGCGCAGCAATCGAGGCCGGCGCTCGGATTGTCACAGGTTATCCTGGTACGCCCTCATCGGAAATCATAGAATCCATCGGTTCCGTGGCTGACTCTCTAGGTATTCACGTCGAATGGGCCGTAAACGAAAAAGTTGCACTAGAGGTTGCCTCGGCTGGCGCAATTGCAGGAATTCGAGCGATGACGGTAATGAAGCATGTGGGCCTCAACGTCGCATCAGACATATTGATGGTTCTTGGCCTGAGCGGAGTGAACGGTGGCATGGTCATAGTTGTTGGTGATGACCCTGGCGGTTGGGTCTCACAAAACGAGCAGGACAGTCGTCTCTACGCTCGAATGGCTGATGTTCCGATGTTCGAACCGTCAAATCCACAGGAAGCATTGCGTATGACTGTTCAGGCATTCGAGGTGTCAGAACGGGTTCAACTTCCAGTGATAGTTCGAACCACATTGAAAGTAAGCCATGGAAGCGGAATCGTCACATTCGGACCCATTGCGAACTCGAAGAAACGCGGAGAGTACGTGAAAGATGTGAACCGATACTACGTCGCGGACGTCGTTGCTCAGTCACGCCACGAATGGCAACATCAACAAATGAAGAAAATGCGGAGTCTGCTTCGATCTCTCAAACTCAATCCGCTCACGCTGAAGAAAGGGCAAAGCATTGGGATTGTCTCCTCCGGCGGCGCGTACAACTTTGCCGCAGAATCCATTCGAAACCTGGACCTGCAAGACAGGGTCGCCATGTTGAAGGTCGAAACCTCCCACCCATTACCTGATGACAAGATGAGAAGAATCCTAACCAAAACCAGAGAGGTGCTGGTTGTCGAGGAAACCGAGCCCGTAATGGAAGACCACTTGCGAATGCTCACGTACGGTCTGAAACGGCACGCAGTAATTCACGGCAAGCGAACGGGAGCCTTACCGGGCACGAACGAACTTACTTACGAGATTGTTGCCTCTTCACTAGCGAAGCTTGCAGGAATACATATTCGGCGAAACAAGAAGGAAACTGAGGTGCGCGCTGCGATTGCCGACGCGGTTCCCCCGCGAGGGTGGACCTTGTGCGCCGGCTGCCCTCACATTGGAACTTTCTACGCCCTGAAACGATTGACAAAGAAGACCGGAAAAGGGAAGATTGCGAATCTTGGGGATATTGGATGCATAGGCCTCGCGGCTCTTCCTCCCCTAGAGAATGTTGACACTAGCTTCTGCATGGGGTCTAGCATCGCACAAGCAGCCGGATTGGCCTATGCTGGAGTCGACATGCCCATTGTAGCCTCGATAGGTGACTCAACATTCTTTCATTCAGGAATAGCGCCGCTCATAGACGCTGTTGCAAACGACGCTCACATATGTGTTCTGATATGTGACAATGAAACAACCGCCATGACTGGTCACCAACCGCACCCCGGCACGGGCATAACTGCGAGTGGTAAGTCCACCAAGAAAATCAGAATTGAAGATGTTGTCCGAGCGGTCGGTGTTGAGTTCCTGGAGATAACGGACGCATTCAACGTGACGGAAACGTACCGAGCAATTGAACGCGCATTGAAGCACCCGGGACCATCAGTGGTCATTGCCAGAGGGCCATGCGCGGAATTGACGAGGCGCCAGGCAAGACGATTGGGAACAAAACCGCGAGCATACGTGATTCATTCAGAAAAATGCAAAGGTTACGACTGCAGGGTTTGTCTTCGAGAGTTCGGATGCCCGGCAATACTGTGGGACAACGATCTGCAGAAAGCCACAATTGACTCCACGCTTTGTAACGGCTGCGGCCTTTGCACTCAAGTGTGTGTCTTCCAAGCCATTACGCAACCAGTAGGAGCAGACGCGTTACAATGATTGGAAACTTGAACGTTGCAGTGGTCGGCGTTGGTGGCCAGGGAAACGTCCTCCTCTCAAGGATACTCGGTGAAACGGCGTTGAAGGTGGGGATCAAGGTGAGGATATCTGACACTTTTGGCGCTGCCCAGAGGGGGGCGGCGGTTCTCAGTCTCGTTAGGTTTGGGAGCAGTTATTCGCCCGTCATTCCATTAGGAAAAGCCGATGCGCTCGTGGCATTAGAGCCGAGCGAGGCCCTTCGTCAGTCACGTTTCCTTCGACCGAACGGCTACGCCTTGATAAACACCAGAAGAATACTGCCCGTCGAAGTCCTCACGGGCAAGGCGGCGTATCCATCCACCGACAAGATTAGCGGGCTCTTGTCGGCTCTGACATCGAACTTGTACATGTTCGATGCCGCGAAACTGGCTGAACAGGCCGGCGATAGCAGAACCACAAACATGGTGATGCTCGGTGCATTAGACGGGTGTGACTGTCTGCCATTCGAGACAGAAGCGATCAAGGAAACAATAATGGATTTGGTTCCAGAGAAGATGCTCGATTCTAACCTCAAATCTTTCGAATTGGGAAGATCGTATCTTCAAAACCATCGAAAGATGGAGCCCGATCTAGGAATCGCTCTGCTGTGAATTTAGAACGGGCATCGTCGTAGACCCGTGAGGCAAAACTAGAATCTTCGCACCGGCCCCTCTTTCTGCAACGGTTTCATCGATAGTCTTCTGCAAGTTCGTGCTGGATTTTAGTCCGATCATACGAAGCGTCGACGGCTTCAAGCCTTCAGTGTGCGCTATGATGTTTGCTCGGCTTCTGAGGCAGGCAACTTGGTACGCCACAATTGCGGTCACCAGATTTCGTTTCGGGTTCTGCTTGATTGATTCCAAGATTGTTTCTGGAGATGGTTTGGAGAGGAAGTACTCCAGATCCTTGGATCCTATTCCTCCTCTACATGGCGACACTAGGATAACGGTGCTTCCATCTTTCACGATGCTTCCAGTATTCTCAAGGGGTTTTGAGCAATAGTAGAAATCACGATCATACGGAAACGCGCTCGCCACAATTAGATCAGGCTTCTCCTTCACCGGTACGGAGTAGATACTGGCGCAAACTGTGGCACCTGCTCTATGCGCTTCAAGAGGGTCGCCGGCTACAACTCTCACTAGGTCACCATCGGCGTTCTGAATTGTGTTAACGATGAAGTCTAGGTGAAGGAGTCTCGCGGCTTCATCTATCTCCTCACGGACTGGATTGTTGCTCATCTGGCCAATATTCAATTCCGCTTTCACCATCAGATGATTTTTCATCACGGTGTTGCGTCCAGCGAGACCCGGCATTACTGCTTTGCCTCCACCTGAGAAGCCAGCGTAGGGGTGTGGAACGATGTCGCCCGTGGCGATTTTGACGTCAGCTTGCACCATAGTTGAATTGATTTGAATCTCGTTCCCAAACCGAGAAACCCCTACCGAGACTAAGTCTCTATCAGCGTCATGCTGCACTACGCGGACTCGTTTGCGGATAGCGGGTCCAACTTTTTCGTGAACCTCACCCGGTTTCATTCGCGCGTGCAGGCCGCCTCCAATTATGATGCAAATGTTCGGGTCTGCGATTCCGCCCACATTGAGTTCGTCGAGGAGCTGCGGGAGAATTTCACGATCGAAGGTTGGCCTGCTGAAATCGGAGATGGCAATCGCAGCGGTTTTCTTCCCTTTCGCGAACTCCGCTATTCTAGCCGTGCCGATTGGATTGAGCAATGCCCGGCGTATCTCGGCGGCGTTACTGTCAACAGGAGTTGTCTTAGAAATGTCGCGAACGGTTACGTCGACGGCGTCATCGAAGGAGATCGGAAGTTGTTTCTTTCCGTAGGGTATCTTAACTTGAACCATAACTGCTTGAAACCTCGAACTTGACCGGATACATGCACTTACCAGAACTCACTGAAAGCTTCATCCGGTTGTCCCTATTCCGGGCGTAAGGTAAATGCGTAGCTCGGCCCATACTCAGAAATCCCTGTCACCAGACTCACCCGCGCTCCAACTTTCACATCATCCGGCTTGGCGTCGTTCAACCAAGCTAGAACTCTGACGCCTTCCTTCATCTTGACGAGCACAACTGTATATGTTGCTTGACCTGCAAAACTCGCAGGCTTTATGGCAATGCGTGTGAAGCTCTCGATCTCGCCGGTTCCATCGAGTTTTACCCATTTCGGTTCCGAGTTGAGGCAACGTGGGCAATCGGCCACAGGCGGGAAGCTAGTGTATCCGCATTTGCTGCATTTTGACGCGCATAATTCACCTTTCTCAAGCCGGCTCCAGAACTCGGAGAGCTTCTGAGTTGGGATTTCTGAAGCAAAAGTTAAGGGCCTGGTCTTGCGTGCAGCCTTTGGTTGATTGAGCGTCATTTTCTCAGCTCCTCAGGATTGTCACGTAGCAGTAATGCCCTGTACCACCCACATTATGCGCTAACGCTAAACCATTCTTGATTGGTGCTTGACTTTTCCCAGCCTGGTTACGTAGCTGTCGAGTCAGTCCCACTATCATTGAAGTTCCCGTAGCCCCGAGAGGGTGTCCTTTGGACTTGAGGCCCCCGTCTAAATTAACGGGAATCTTTCCCCCGATCTCTGTTTGGCCCTCATCTATCATTTGCCCGCCTTTGCCCCTT
Source organism: Bathyarchaeia archaeon (assembly GCA_049513715.1). Taxonomy (GTDB): domain Archaea; phylum Thermoproteota; class Bathyarchaeia; order 40CM-2-53-6; family 40CM-2-53-6; genus FEN-987. The sequence goes on from JBEKVV010000004.1 coordinate 178,396, forward strand.
TCGCAGAATCCTAAATCCTCATAGGCAAGAATCTCGGCTATCGTGAAGCAATCATGCACATCCGCAACGTCAAGTTGCTTAGGCTGGACATGGGCTTTCTTGAATGCACTCTGTGCCGCATTCACAGACGCACGTAGCCCGAGCAAATCCCCGCGCTTGGTGATATTTGCGGTATCCGACGAAATTCCCGTTGCCTCAACCCAAACCGGGCTGTCGGTTAATGACTTTGCCTTCTCCTCTGAGGCCACTATCACCGCGGCAGCCCCATCGCTGACCGGGCAGCAGTCATAGAGTTTCAGCGGCCACGCCACAACACGTGAGGAAAGAGCATCCTGCAGGGTCAACGGTCGCTGGAAATGGGCGTTCGGGTTAAGGGCGCCATACTTATGGTTCTTGACGGCCACCTCCGCCAACTGTTTCTCAGTTGTTCCGTACCTCTTCATGTGCTCAGTTGCATAGAGAGCATAGTAGCCTGGGAACGTCATTCCAAAGTTGTGAAACTCCCACAAGTAGTAGCCAGCGCGCCCTATCACCTCGGTCATTGTCGGCCCATCGATGCCGAACATTTTCTCGACGCCTAACGCCATCGCGACGTCACTCTGGCCGCCCCTGATCATGTTGCAGGCCGTGACCAATGCAGCACTCCCCGTGGCGCAGGCTGCCTCACACCTGACAAGCCCCTTGCCCTCCAAGCCCAAGTATTCTGAAACAAGTACCGCGGGCAGGAAATCCTCGTACCATGTACCGGCGATGCCAACGCTCAGAAAGTCAACATCTTTTGGAGTTAGGTTAGCATCCTGGAACGCCGGTTTGGCTGCTTCGAATGCGAGCTCAGGAAGGCTCACATCACGCCGGTCACCGAACTTTGAGTGACCCACGCCCACAATTGCCACGCGAGTCAAGAATTATCCCGCCGTTTCGCTGAGCCGATTCTAAGGATTTAAAGCCCTAAGGCTCGGGAGCCATTCTTCGATTGAATAAGTCGGAAATTGTAGGTCCAAGATTTTGTCGGCGCCTGAGTCAGGTCCACGGGGTGGAAGAATTGAATATCCTCCTGAATTGAAGTCGATGCTCAAGCGTGCCCTTGAAGATCCAGAAGGATTTTGGGGCGACGCAGCGAAGGAATTGCACTGGTTCAGGCGCTGGGACCGCGTATTTGAATGGAACTATCCGAATTTCTCATGGTACAAAGGAGCAACCACAAACCTAGCCTACAACTGCCTAGAACGCAACATCGATAATGGAAGAGGCAACCACCCAGCCATAATATGGGAGAACGGCGAGGGGTTTCCTTCGCGCTCCTTAACCTACAGTCAACTGTTGGATGAAGTCAAACGATTCGCCAATGCGCTGAAAGCCCTTGGAGTAAACCGAGGCGACAGAGTAACAATCTACATGCCTATGGTGCCTGAAGCTGCAATCGCGATGCTGGCGACGGTAAGAATTGGCGCGATACACTCCGTTGTGTTTGGAGGTTTCGGGTACGGAGCCTTGTCGGACAGATTATTGGACGCAGGTTCCACGCTTATCGTTACAGCGGATGTTGGCTACAGACGCGGAAGCCCAATTAAACTCAAGGAAGTTGTCGACGAATCCCTCAGAACCAGCGCGACCAAAGTACGGAAGGTCATAGTGCTAAAACGAGCCGAGAACGACTTACCGATGGTCTCGGGGAGAGACATCCTCTGGCAAGACGCGTTGGAACAGGGGAAGGGAGCTGATGCTCAAGTCGAGAAGGTGCGTGCTGAAGAACCAGTCTTCATCCTTTACACTTCTGGAACCATGGCTAAACCGAAGGGCACCGTTCAGCCTCACGGGAGTTACCAAGTTTACATCCATGCCATGGGCAAATGGGTCTACAACATGGATGAGACCGATATCTGGTGGTCCACCTCGGACATTGGCTGGATCGTCGGTCATAGCTACGTTGTGTATGCACCATTGCTCTTCGGTTGCACGACGATAATGTATGAGGGACTGCCGGACCATCCTTCACCTGACATATGGTGGCGGATAATCGAAAGGAACAAGGTATCGAGGTTCTGGATCTCACCTACGGGTGTTCGTGCCCTAATGAAGTACGGGGACGACTACCCGAAGAAATACGACCTAAGCTCACTCAAACTCGTCGCGTGCGCCGGTGAAGTTCTCAACCCACCTGCATGGGAATGGCTCCAGAAGAAAGTGCTCGCGGACAGAATCCCCGTAATCGATCATATGTGGCAGACGGAAACAAGCGGCCCAATAGTCGGAAACCCGGCTGGGATTGCACTGCTGCCAATAAAGCCCGGCTCAGCAGCAATCCCACTCCCAGGGGTAGATGCAGAAATTGTCGACGACGAGGGAAAGCCAGTTGCACCCGGAATCGAAGGGACCTTCGTCCTGAAGAAACCTTTCCCCGGGTTGACCCCAACTCTATGGTGCGACCACGAACGATACGTGGAAAGCTACTGGAACAGATTTCCAGGCCTCTACACGACTGGCGACGCAGCCATGAAAGACGAGGACGGTTACATCTGGTTCCTAGGGCGAGTTGACGAGGTCATCAAGATCTCCTCACACAGGATCGGAACGATCGAAATTGAAAGCGCGCTACTTCAAGACTCGAACGTGGCTGAAACCGCGGTTGTGGGGCGCCCCGACCCTCTCAGGGGAGAGACTGCATGTGCATTCGTTGTTCTGAAAGAAAGCTCAAAGGCAACGGACGATTTGAAGCAGGCGCTGAGAAGCCTCGTTAGAAAGACCTTGGGACCCATAGTCGTAATTAGCGACATTTACTTCGTCAACAAGCTACCCAAAACACGAAGTGGTAAAATCATGCGACGCCTGATCAAGGCTGTAATTTCGAACAAGCCCCTTGGAGACTACTCTACGATAGAAGATGAATCTTCAATAGAGGAACTCAAGAAAGCTGCTTCGAATTCTCACAACCGGTCATAGTTCCTCTATTCCACATCGTGCCTGGTTCTGCCTCTCGAAGGGCTCCTCCACTGACAAGTTATCGTATCCCTTTTACTTGTCAAGCGCTGGATAATCCATCCAGGTGTATCTGATGCTGAACAAGACGAAAACTCTCACTTTGATCGCAGCCCTCTCCGCAGCGAATGTGGCTTTCAGGTTTGCGTTGGCGGGCGGTCCCCCTAATGTCAAACCAACAGCGTTCTTGGTTATTGTTGCAGGTATCATTGGGGGGCCGATTTCCGGTTTTGCTGTTGGTTGGCTCAGTATGACTGTCAGCGATTTGGCGGCTTTCGGCGCAGGAATCTGGACAATCGAGACCTCTGGGGGTATGGCAATTGTTGGACTGCTGGCCGGGTTCATATGGCACCGCGTCGCCCTACTCAACCGCTGGAAAATGGCGTTAGGGGGATTTCTTCTAACCGTAGTCTATGATGTTGGTACGTCTATTGTGGATGCGTTGCTCTTCAGCTACCCAGTAAGGTCAGCTATTCTCGGCCTATACGTTCCATTTCTGGCTGGAAGCGTAAGCCCATACCCATTCGGCCTGGTCCATGAGCTCACAACTGCTATCCTGCTTGGCACAATCGGCCCGTCGCTCATCACACAAATCAGAAGAGTCTACCGCTAGGTCTCACCGATTCTGAATGTATCCGAATGCTTTCAATGAGGAGCAACACCTAAACACCGGCAAAGTCGGGTTCTCGCTGAGTTTGGTGGGAGCTTGCCTAAAGTTGGAGATAAGGCGCCTCGTTTCCATTTGTTGTCAGGTCGGGGGGAGTATGTATCTCTGGATGATTTTCTCGGTAAACGAAGCCTTGTGGTGTATTTCTATCCGAAGGATTACACGGCCGGCTGCGTAAGAGAAGCGGTTTCGTTCCGGGATGCTTACTCGACATTGGTGGCGTTGGGTGCCGAGGTTGTTGGAATAAGCAGAGATCCTCCGAGCTCTCACGAACGATTTGCGAGAGACGAGCGCTTGCAGTTTCCTCTCGTGAGCGACACGGATGGCTCAGTTAGGAAAGCCTATGGTGTGAAGTCAACTTTCGGAATTAGTGGCCGGGTCACCTTTGTAATCGATAAGCAGGGAATCATTAGGCACGTATACTCGTCCCAAGTGCATCCGAGTAAGCATGTTGAGGAAGCGGTCCGTGCGTTGAATCGTTTGGTTGAGTCTGCCAAAACAGATTGAAAACCAAAAGCTGGCGTGAATAGTTCTCTTCAAGCTGGCTTGGTTTTCTTCCATTCTTCAGCCAGCCTGATTCGCCTCGATGAAGAAGGATGGGTGTAGAAGAAGAATTCAACAGCCGGGTTCGGCTTATCAACTGAGAGGCTCAAGTCTGCCAGCCGTTTCTCGGCTGATGCCTGGGCATCGGCGTCGTCCGCGGCCCGTAGAGCGAACTCGTCCGCTTGGCGTTCAACAACCCTGGAATACGAGTTGGAGATTGGTTGCAGAATGAAATTCACACAAATCAACACAGCGAAGATTATCGGGGCGCCCGCAGGATCCGCTATTCCACTGAAGCCGAGGCTGACGGCGTTTTGTCTGAGCACGTAGTCTGCGAGAAAGAAAGGTGGAATCGCTAACAAACCTGATGCGACCGCTTCCTTCCAAATATCCCTGTTCACATAATGCCCAAGCTCATGTGCGACGACCGTGACGACTTCTCTCCGGGTAAATTTGTCGATCAGAGTGTCAAACAGGACGATTGTCTTGCTCTTTCCAATTCCGGAAAACATGGCGTTCGCGCGGATAGACTTCCGGCTTTCATCTGCCACCAGAACTCGATCGATGTTTCTTGCACCCATCTTCCGAGATATCTCAAGTAGGTTGTCCTTGAGTGCGGAGTCAGTGAGGGGTGTGACTTTGTAAAAGATCGGCATGATCACGTACGGCAGTATTATCGAAATTAGAATCGAGAATATGGCGAAGAGGGCTGCTGCCACAAGCCACCAAATATCCGTTGACAGGATCAGATAATACAGAAGCGACCCTGCAAGAATCCCTATTGCCAGTTCAAGTCCTAGGCCCTTCAGCTCATCCATGAGCCAATCCTTCACCCCTTGCATGGAGAGGCCGAATTTGTGGTCCAGAATGTATCCGGAATAGAATGAGAGGGGTGACTCTAAGAGTCCAAGGAAGAGAAAGAAGACCAGGAAATATGCGACGACCGTCATCCAGTAGGAGCCTGAAATCAGTTGAAGGGACTTACTAAGGATGAGTGAGGCACCGGAGAAAACCAAGAGCAAGCAAATAACGACGGGAACAACCGTTCCGCCCACGATGTCCAAAGCTAGCCTCACATTTTCGTATCTGTTTGCGAGGGCCCGCTTTTTCTCATCGTACTGGTAGGATGGCTCTCCTTGCTCCGGTTCTTGCATCTGGTACCATTCCGGTGGCTGGGCGAATCGCCCAAGACTGACTAGAGACTGTCGTAGATAAGGACGAATCCTCTGAGATCGTTCGGATAGTTGTGTTCAGCTCGGTGAAGAGTGTGAGGCGCCCGGACGTGGTTCCTCTCTCTTTTTCTTCGGCTTTCTGACCATTTTTGGGTTTCCCAATCTAAATCACATTAAGTGTTGTTCGAAGGTGATAAAATAGGTATTGGCATTTGATATGGCGGCTTTGTCGTCGGGTGCTGTGAGGGATGGCACTAGCCTCAATGGCCTCTGCTCTCCCATGGAAGCGCTGGCTCGTCAAGATAGTGCGGAGGCATAAACGTACTCCTGCTCGGGCCCTCCGTTGCTGGCAATTTTGTAGGTTATGTGCACTTTCACGGAGTCGTTCAGCATCGCTCTCACTGAGCAGTACTTCTCTTGTGAGAGACGTATTGCTCTCTCAACGTCATCCTTTCGGAGGTTGGGTCCAGCAATTGTGTACTCCAAATCTACCTCATCGTAGTACTTTGGATCCTCGTCGCGTCGCGTGCCTGTCGCGCAAACCTCGAACTTGTCAACTTTCTGCCTTTGCCTTTCCATGATCCATTGCACGTCCATTGCTGTGCATCCGGCCAACGCGGCCAGAAAGAGTTCCATGGGCGTGAACGATTGGCCCATCTGTTCAGATGAGTCTAGTTTCACCATGCGGCCGTCGTGCAGTTCCACACTGAATTTCATTTCATCGATGTGCTTGAGCTTCAACTCGACTGACGGTGTCGTTTTCAATCAACCCACAGAATCTATACTAGCATTGAGAATATCAATTGATGACGCGTTGAAGCATCAAAGTAAGTATTGATATAAGCACCCTCCAAAGCACGCTCGGATGACTTGGAATTGGAATCACTCAGGGATCGCATTGTTCTGATCACGGGTGCAAGTAGCGGTATTGGGGCGGCCTGTGCACGTGTCCTTGGGAAGGATGGGGCGCGGCTAATTCTTAACGCGCGCCGGAAGGAACGGTTGGATGCGTTGGCCTCTGAGCTACGCGAACGTTATGGAACCGCCACTCACGTGTGCTCGTTCGACGTGCGGGATTTCGCACAAGTGAAAGGCGTCGTTGAGAAGCTGCCCGCGGAATGGCAGGCTATTGACGTTCTGGTTAACAACGCGGGGCTGGCGCGGGGTTTCGATACACTACATGAGGGTCAAATTGAGGATTGGGATGAGATGATTGACTGCAATGTCAAAGGGCTTCTCTACATGACCCGTTTGGTGGTTCCCGGCATGGTCAAGCGTGGCCGGGGCCATGTTGTGAACATAGCCTCCATTGCGGGCATTCAGACCTATCCGAAGGGGAACGTGTACTGCGCGTCGAAAGCGGCTGTGAGGGCTATTTCAGATGGTTTGAAACAGGATTTGACGGGGACCCCAGTACGAGTCACAACCATCAGCCCCGGGCTTGTTGAGACGGAATTCGCTGAGGTAAGGTTCCGAGGCAACAAGGAACGTGCCGCCCAAACCTACAAGGGCCTCACACCGTTGACAGGAAATGACGTCGCCGACGCGGTGCATTACTGCCTAACAAGGCCGCCACACGTGAACATTAACGAAGTTGTCCTTATGCCCGTAGATCAGTCAAGTGCAACCTTGGTCCACCGCAGGTGAACGGGACAGGAGTAGTAGGTGTCCGGCACCTTCCTCAAAAGTAATTAGGCACTTACCACGTACTGTTGAGCTGTCGAGAAAACTTCCGGGCTTAATTTGCACAGGCTTGAGGGGCTCGGTTGTTTAGCGGAGCACTTGTACTGGCCCAACCTTTATTAGCGTGGGTCCGGTGGTTCTATGGAAAGTTTCTGAAAGGCTCATGCTAAGAGCTGGATGAATCTTTTCTCCGCGGAGAGAACACTTAGATTGAAAGATACCGAAAAAGAAGAGAGGCCATACGATCTTTTCGCGCACGATTTCGTTCCAAAGCATGAACTTCTCTCAAAGAAGGAGGCTGAGGAATTGATGCGCGAGTTCCATATCAAGCCGTACCAACTCCCATACGTCAGAACAAGCGATCCTGCGGCTGAGACCTTGGGCGCTAAGATGGGAGATGTTTTACGTGTAACGAGAAAAAGCGCGACTGCTGGCCAAGTTGTCGTTTACCGTTATGTCGTTGATGGGTAATGTGATTTCATGACAATGACATCAACCGCAACCGTGAGCCCACAAATATGGGACCTGATCAAACATTTCCTTGAAGAGAAAGGACTGGTCAGGCAGCATGTCGATTCCTACAACGAATTTATTGAGACTGGGCTGCAAGCCATAGTCGACGAATCATCCGAAATCCCTATCGAGATCGAAGACTACCCGCTCAAAATCAAATTGGGTAAGATTGAGATCGGGACGCCGCGAGTAACCGAAGTTGACGGCTCGGAACGGCAAATATTTCCGACCGAAGCGAGGATTCGTAATCTTACTTACGCAGCCCCACTCCATTTGGAGATGACCCCTGTCATCGGGGAGAGGGAAGGCCAAACTGAGATTGTGTATATTGGCGATTTTCCCGTCATGCTTCGTTCTAAGATCTGCCCGTTGTCGCGCATGACCCCAGAGGAACTCATCAGCATTGGAGAGGACCCGCTGGACCCTGGTGGTTATTTCATCGTAAACGGGGCAGAGAGGGTCGTAGTTGCTCTGGAGGATTTGGCGGCTAACCGAATCTTGGTGGATAAGGAGCAGACGGGCGTTCACCCAACCTACAAAGCTAAGATTTTCTCGACGACAGTTGGTTTCAGGGCACGCACGGAAGTCACCATGAAGACTGATGGCGCAATTTACGTCACCATGCCAGGCGTCCCAACCGACATTCCAATAGTCGTCATGATGAAGACACTGGGCTACGAAGAGGATTCGAAGATTGCGGAGTTGATCTCCACCGCTGATCCTCTCCAAAACCAACTCGCCTCAACCTTCGAGAAATCCATTGGAGTCGTAACCCAACGGGACGCGCTCCTCTACATTGGTAACAGGTTAGCGCCAGGCCAAGTCGAAGACTACAGGCTGAAGAAAGCAGAAGCGGCTATAGACAGAAACTTCCTACCCCACATAGGGCGCAACCCAGAAGACCGGAAAGAGAAAGCTGCGTGCCTTGCTGAAGTTGGCTGTCGCGTAATTGAACTCAAACTCAAAATGCGACAACCCGACGACAAAGACCATTACGCGAACAAACGTCTAAAACTCGCAGGATCACTGCTCGCGGAGCTTTTCCGAATCTCATTCAGAAACCTCATCCGCGATCTCAAGTACCAGCTTGAGCGGATCACTATACGCAGACACGCAGAGCTCTCAATCAGTAACGCAATCCGACCGGGCATAATCACTGAAAGGATACAACACGCAATTGCCACGGGCAATTGGGTTCGCGGGCGCGTTGGCGTGACGCAACTACTTGACCGCACAAACTTCTCCTCCACCCTAAGCCACCTACGCAGGCTCCAATCACCCCTAAGCCGAAGCCAGCCAAACCTTGAGGCCAGAGACCTACACCCAACACACTGGGGAAGGCTCTGCCCGAGCGAAACACCTGAAGGATCAAACTGCGGCCTCGTCAAAAACTTGGCATTGAGCGCGGTCATCTCCATAGGAGTTGACTCACATGAATTCGTCTCCAAACTTAGAAGAATGGAAGTCGTCGGAATGGAAGTGGCCGACAGAAAGCTCCGGGAAACAGGAGCGAAGGTTTTCGTTGACGGCTTGATAGCAGGTTATGTGAACGATGCAGAGAAGTTAGCTCAAGAACTCGTCAGAATGCGAAGAAACGGCGAGATAAGCTCCGAAGTCAACATCGCCCACTCGCCGCCACAATTCGAGGGCGCTCGGCCCGAGTTGTATGTGAACTGCGACCAAGGCCGAGTGAGAAGACCGATCATAATTGTTGAAAATCAAAAGCCACGGCTTACCAGGGAACATGTGGAATCGATTCAGCGTGGCGAGATGCGTTGGGAGGACCTGATCGACCGTGGAATCGTCGAATACCTCGACGCCGATGAAGAAGAGAACGCCCTTATTGCGCCCGCACCTAACCGCATCAACGAGAAGACAACTCACCTAGAGATAGCGCCTTACACGATACTCGGGATCGCCGCGTCGCTCATTCCATACCCAGAGCACAACCAGTCACCCCGAAACGCCTACGAATCAGCAATGGCGAAGCAGGCGTTGGGAGTTTTCTGTGTCAATTACGCTAACCGAGTCGATTCACGCGCCCACATCCTACACTACCCACAGGTGCCCGTGGTTCGAACTAAGCCCATGGACATCATCAAGTACGACAGCCGCCCCGCAGGCCAGAACTGCGTCGTCGCTCTTCTCTGCTACCAAGGCTACAACATGGAGGACGCCATCATCATCAACAAATCCTCCGTGGACCGAGGCCTCTTCCGCTCAACATTCTACCGTGTCTACGAAGGTGAATGCAGACAATACCTCGGAGGTCTGAGAGACAAATTCGAAGTGCCTGAAGCAGGAATCAGAGGCTATAGAGGGGACAGGTACTACCGACTCCTAGAAGAAGACGGCGTGATCTCAGTCGAATCAGAAGTCACAGGCAACAGCGTACTAATTGGAAGGACAAGCCCACCGAGATTCCTCGAAGAATATAGAGAGTTCGAAGTCAAAGGCCCAACCAAGAGAGACTCATCCGTCGGCATGCGCCCCTCAGAGGAAGGAATTGTAGACGCCGTTTTTCTAAGCGAATCAATTGAAGGAAACCGCCTAGTCAAATGCAGAGTCCGAGACATAAGAATCCCCGAATTAGGCGACAAATTCGCGTCACGGCACGGACAGAAAGGAGTCATCGGAACCCTGATCCCACACGAGAACATGCCCTTCACCGAGCAAGGCGTCGTCCCGGATGTCATAATCAACCCGCACGCAATCCCGTCACGTATGACCATCGGCCAATTTGTAGAGGCAATCGCGGGCAAAGTCGCAAGCTTGCGCGGCGAAGCAGTCGACGGGACCGCCTTCAGCAACGAAAGGCCTGGAACACTCCGCGAAATGCTTCTTGAATTGGGCTTCCAACACAGCGGGCGAGAGGTTCTCTATAACGGAGTCGACGGCAGAAAACTCGTTGCCGACGTCTTCGTGGGCGTAGTGTACTACCAAAAGTTGCACCACATGGTCGCAGACAAGATGCACGCAAGGGCCCGCGGCCAAGTGCAAATGCTCACTCGCCAACCAACCGAAGGGCGCGCAAGAGGCGGAGGGCTTAGGTTTGGCGAAATGGAACGTGACTGCTTGATCGGTCACGGCGCGTCAGCATTGCTTAGAGACCGCCTGCTGGAAGAGTCGGACAAGTACATGGTCATGATTTGCGAAACCTGCGGCCTCATAGCGTACCATGATGTGAAGCAGAACAAGTACATCTGCCGTATAGACGGCGACAAAGCGGTAGTCTCTCCAGTTCAACTCTCGTACGCATTCAAACTGCTATTGCAGGAACTGATGGCGCTGGGGATTGCCCCGCGCCTAGAAGTATCGGAGCGTGCATAGAATGGCAATGGCTGAAGAAGCGACAAAAGTAATCGGCAGTATACACTTCACACTAATATCCCCAAGCGAAATCCGGAAACTTTCGGCTGTTGAAGTTCAAACGGCCGACACGTACGACGAAGATGGAGTTCCTATCGTATCGGGTTTAATGGACGGACGACTTGGCACACTTGAGCCGCGCCAGAAATGCAAAACCTGCGGCAACACGGCTTCAGCCTGCCCGGGTCACTTTGGGCACATTGAACTCGCAGAACCCGTTGTACACGTTGCCTTCGCGAAACTCCTTCACAAGCTGCTGCAGGTAACGTGCCGAAACTGTGGACGGGTTCTTCTCTCGGCAGACAAGATCAAAGCTTACAATGAGAGGATGCAACGGGAGCAGAAGCAGCTTAACGAAATCCCTTCCACCTTTTACGAGGCCGTAATGAAGGACGCGAAGAAAAGCCAAGAGTGCCCGAACTGCGGAGCCCGCCAATACCCAATAGAGCACGCTAAGCCCACCACATTCCACGAAATGATAGAGGGCGGCGCCTCGAGACTGAACCCGAGTCAGATCAGGGAGCGCTTAGAACGCATTCCCGACGACGACCTTCGGCTTCTTGGAATGGAGTCCACCGCCGCCAGACCTGAATGGATGATTCTACAAGTTCTTCCTGTTCCAGCAGTCACCGTACGCCCCTCGATCACCCTTGAATCCGGTATCCGCTCAGAAGATGACCTCACCCACAAGCTAGTCGACATTATCCGAATCAACCAGAAGCTAAAGGAAGCCCTAGATTCAGGTGTCCCCGTAAACATCATCCAAGAACTACACGAACTCCTACAATACCACGTCACAACTTACTTTGACAACGAAGTCTCCGGCCTTCCACCAGCCCGCCACAGATCCGGCAGAGCCCTCAAGACTCTGAGCCAACGCCTCAAAGGCAAGGAAGGAAGGTTCAGAGGTAACCTGTCAGGGAAACGTGTTGACTTCTCGGCTAGAACTGTCATATCCCCCGACCCTAACATTGACATTAACGAAGTTGGCGTGCCAATTGATGTTGCGCAACGTCTCACCATCCCAGAACGTGTCAACCCTTGGAACATTGAAGACCTGAAGAACCTCATCAGGTCCGGCCCCGACCAGTATCCGGGTGCACTTTACATTGTGCGCCCCGACGGCCGAAGGGTAAGGCTTGAGTTCGTTACAGAGCGCGAGAGCCTAGCAGAGGCACTGCAACCAGGTTTCATAGTGGAACGCCACATCAGAGACGGCGACATTGTACTCTTCAACCGACAACCCTCGCTGCACCGCATGTCCATAATGGCGCACACCGTGAAAGTTCTACCCTACAAGACCTTTAGGCTCAACCCGTGCGTTTGCCCACCCTACAACGCCGACTTCGACGGAGACGAGATGAACCTACACGTCCCGCAGGGAGAGGAGGCGCGCACCGAAGCCAAGTTGCTAATGCAAGTACAAGACCAGATTTTGTCCCCACGCTACGGAGGACCCATCATAGGAGCAAAGACGGACCTGCTCACAGCCGCTTACCTCTTGACGAGAAAATCAACTTACCTTCCGAAGGAAGAGGTGGGGAAGCTCATAACCGCGGCCGGGTACATGGGTGAACTTCCAACCCCAGAAATCAAGAAACCCGTTGAGCTCTGGAGTGGCAAACAAATATTCAGCCTGTTTCTACCAGCTGGTTTCAACTTCGTCGCAAAATCAAGCATGGTCACAAAGGAAGACGGCGCCTCAGTCGTTGTGAAAGACGGGCGGCTTGTTGAAGGCGTAATCGACAAGAACACAATTGGCGCAGAGCGTTCTGAGACCCTCTTCCACCGCGTCGTCAAGGACGCCGGGTCTGAAACTGGCAAGAATTTCCTGAACGGCCTAATCAAACTCTTAGACAGGTTCATCACACTGCGCGGATTCTCATACGGAATCAACGAACTCGACATTCCAGAATCTGTGCGAGACAAAATATCCAAAGCAATCAAGAAGGCCGAGGACCATGTTCAAGAGCTGATAGACCAATACAAGAGAAGAACCTTAGAAAGGCTTCCAGGACGCTCCTTGGAAGAATCGCTTGAACTCCGAATTATGGATGAGTTGTCGAAAGCACGCGACCAAGCAGGCGAATTGGCGGAACAGTACCTGATGACGGAGACCGACAATGCGGGTGTAATCATGACCAAAACGGGCGCCCGTGGGTCAATGCTCAACATAGCGCAAATGGTTGCCAGCGTGGGACAGCAGTCAATTCGAGGTCAGCGAATTCGACGGGGGTACAGAGGCAGAGCCCTCTCATTCTTCGACCGAGGCGATGCAGGAGCTGAAGCCCGAGGGTTCGTTTACGCCTCATACCAAGAGGGGCTGACGCCTGTTGAGTTCTTCTTCCACTCCATGGGAGGCAGAGAAGGCCTAGTCGACACGGCAGTACGAACACAGCAAAGCGGCTACATGCAACGTCGACTCATCAATGCCCTCGAACACATACGAGTCGAATACGACGGAACAGTCCGAGACTCTAGAGGAGACATAATCCAATTCAGGTACGGCGAAGACGGCGTAGACACAGCGAAGAGCGACCACGGCAAGGCCGTGAACACGGAGCGCCTCGTTGAGCGTGTCGAACTCACAATCGAAAAAGGAGCGAAGGCAAGCAAGGCCTACATTGAGAAGAAGGTCGATGATGTCGAGGACGACCTTACCCCGAGTTTATCTCAGCAGCTTAAGGGCAGCCTCACCAAAGCGAAGCTAACGCGCAAGGGCGTCGATCAAGCAGTTAAGGAGGCAGTGAAGAACTACGGGAAGTCAATGATCGAGCCCGGCGAAGCGGCCGGTATTGTATCGGCTCAGTCCATCGGTGAACCGGGTACTCAGATGACCCTGAGAACTTTCCACTTCGCTGGTGTAAGAGAGCAAAACGTCACCTTGGGCCTGCCAAGGCTGATCGAGATAGTTGATGCAAGAAAGATTCCTTCCACTCCAAGCATGATTGTTTACTTGGACAAGAGATATCGCGCCAGCCGTGAGAAAGCGCAAGAAGTGGCCACGAGCATAACGCACACAAATCTCGCCGACATCGCCTCAAGCATCGAATCAGACATCACCAAGATGCGCATCATTGTGACCCTGAACACGGAGGCCATGAAGGAGAGGGATGTAGGCCTGAAGGATGTGAAGGCCGCGGTGACTCCGGGCGGATGCAAAGTGGAGGTTGAAAGGAACACAGTGCATATCACACCGCAGGAAATGGAGATCGCACAATTCAACAGGCTCGTCTTGCGCTTACCGTTGATGCATATCAAAGGGCTACCACAAGTCAAACGCGCACTTGTCATGGAAGAGAAGGCGGGCGACAAGAACGAATGGGTAATCCGCACCGAAGGATCGAACCTTGACCTAACCCTCCGGACCCCAGGCGTCGATACCGTGAGGACAATATCGAACAACATGCACGAAGTGGCGGAGGTACTTGGAATAGAGGCAGCCCGCAACGTAATCATAAAGGAAGCAACGGCGGTGCTCGAAGAACAAGGCCTCGACGTTGACGTAAGGCATGTAATGCTCGTTGCTGACGCAATGACCGCCTCAGGTGAAGTTCTTCAAGTCGGAAGGCACGGTGTCAGCGGGGAGAAAGCGAGCACCTTAGCCAAAGCCGCATTCGAAATCACAATACCAACGATCGTCGACGCAGCAATCAAAGGAACCCGAGACACACTACGTGGCGTCGCCGAGAACGTCATAGTAGGGCAACAGGTTCCAATGGGAACAGGTTTAATCGAAGTCTACATGTCTATGCCAGAGAAGGCGAAGAAGTAATGCAAACCGCCAAGGTCGATGTGAATAAGCAAATTCAGATTACAGTGAAGACTGGCAAAGTTTCCTTTGGGGTCAAGGAGGCCATTGATGCTGCAAGGTTCGCGAAAGCGAAGCTCCTAATACTCGCCGCCAATTGCCCCGCACAAGGTAGGACAGACATAGCCCAATACGCCAAGCAATCAGAAGTTCCAATCTTCAACTACGCAGGAACAAGCTTGGACTTGGGAGCAGCATGTCTGAAACGTTTCGTCGTTGCTGCATTGACTGTCAAAGAACCAGGGGATTCCGAGATACTGAAACTGGTAGCGCGCTAAAACATGTCCACTTCAAGAATAAAGCTGGGCGGAGAAGAGATGCGGCTCATCGCCCTCTTCGAGAACATCACCGGTGCAACAGCCAACGACTGCGTAATCGACGCCGAAGACGACCGAATAATCTTCATCGCCAAACCCGGCGAAATGGGATTAGCCATCGGCAAAGCGGGCAAGAACATCAACATGCTTCGCCAAATGACCGGGAAGCCAATTGAAGTTGTGGAATTCTCCGAAACCGCCGAGGGCTTGGTTAGGAATTGCTTGGCCCCAGCTAAAATCAAAGAGATCAGGGTCACCGAACGCCCTGACAGGAAGATCATCGTGGTCGAAGTCGACCCCAAGGACAAGGCGCTAGCCATCGGCAAAAACGGGAGAACGATCGACAAAACCCGAATGCTCGCCAAGCGTTACTATCAAATCGACCACGTCCAAATCGCCTAACCCTCACACAGACAAGGTTTTGCGGCTCCACACGGCCGTTAATCGTGTGAATGACCGATAACTGCTTGCCCTATTTTGTGGGCATTTGAGCTTTTATCGCACTACGAACCGCTTAGGCAAAGAGGCCTGCGATAGTGGATAAGGTAAGCAAGATTTGGATTAACGGCAACCTCGTTAACTGGGACGATGCTAAGATTCATGTCCTAACCCACGCGCTGCATTATGCGACAGCGGTCTTTGAAGGACTTAGATGCTACAAGACAGACCGTGGGCCAGCAATTTTCAGACTCTATGACCACGTTTGGCGGCTCATTAACAGCGCGAAGATTTACCTCATGGCCCTTCAATACAAGCCTGATGAGATCGCAAGCGCAATCAAATCAGTCGTTAAGGCCAACGGCCTCGAACAGTGCTACATACGCCCAATTGCCTTCTACGGCTACGGTGAAATGGGCGTAAACCCGCTACCCAACAAGGTGGAGATGGCAATTGCGGCTTGGCAATGGGATGCCTATCTCGGAAAAGACGCCGCCACGAAGGGAGTTCGATGCATGGTTTCCTCCTGGCGTAGGATCAGCCCCCTAACTTTGCCGCCCCAGGCCAAATCGTCAGCGAACTATGCCAACGGCGCACTGGCCAAGATTGAGGCTCTAAAGGGAGGATACGATGAGGCCATACTGCTCAACTCCAATGGCATGGTTTCGGAGGCCACTGGGGAAAACATATTCCGCGTCAAACGAGGCGCTCTCTCCACGCCACCAGCATCGGCCGGTATACTCCGTGGAATCACGAGAGACAGCGTGATTCAACTTGCCTCAGATGTCGGCGTCGAGTGTAGGCGCATAGACATCTCCCGCGAAGAACTGTACACGTCTGACGAGCTATTCCTC
This sequence comes from Bathyarchaeia archaeon, assembly GCA_049513715.1. Lineage (GTDB taxonomy): Archaea > Thermoproteota > Bathyarchaeia > 40CM-2-53-6 > 40CM-2-53-6 > FEN-987. The sequence goes on from JBEKVV010000004.1 coordinate 194,739, forward strand.
TGCGGGACCGCAGCGGAGCTCACTCCCATCCGAGAAGTTGATGGAAGGAGTGTCAGCGATGACACCTATCCTATCACACGCAAACTCCAAGCTGCCTACAACGATGCTGTCCGGGGAAGAAACCAGAAATATTCGCAGTGGCTAGATTACGTGACCTAGCCGCCAGGATCATCTGTGGTTAGGAAATCGCTGTGGGGGATTGGGTTAACCCTACAACACCTAGATGCCTTGGCCAAGCGCCTTCAACTCCAAGGCCCAAAATTCGGCAATTAGGTGTTGCCTGTTCCACCACAGGTGTCGCAGGCGAGTTTTCTCCCGCACAATCTGGCCGCGAACGGGGGCCGGGGTCATTCGCTATTTCAGAAAATTCTCTTGTGCGGTCTTGACGACATGCTCGTAATCACTTTCGGACGCGAGTGCTACCCTCGGTATCACCGAGCCATCGATCGAGGTTACAACAGGGAGAAGTTCACGGTCTCGGGTGTCGTTCCAGTAGTCTGGGCCAGCGCATGCGCCAGAGTTCGTTTCTTGGATCCCTAACTCTCGAAGGAACGGGAACCTCTCTTGGTTTGAGATTAGAGTCGTCTTGATGATCGGGCAGACTCCTGTACCGGGACATTGCGCCCGGCTTTATCCTTGCCTCCCAGTTCCGCTTACGAGTACGCTAACCTCACGCATGGGGCGGTTATGTTTTCTTCGCAGCCTTACTCAGGCGGGACCTCTATGTCGCTCTCTTTGCCCCCGGTTCCGCCGCATGCTTCACAAACGAGTTTTCCGCCACCGAAACACTCGTTACACTTGATGGACACGACGCCGCTGCCATTGCAAATATCGCATTCCAATACACCCTTCTCAGTGGTCAGTTTCCCAGTGGCCTTACATTCGTCACATTTGGAAGGGACAGAACCGGTGCCCTTGCATTTGCTGCAACTAACTTCGCCCGTACCATTACAAGTGGTGCATACCAAAATGGAAAACCTCACTCTGACTTATCCGGTCAGTAGGCTTACAGGGGGTTCGCAGTCAACGCTTTTGAACTTTACGTAACCGACCGAAATACCTCAACCAATTCGCCATTGGTCAACTTCCTCAATTCCTCTTGGTCAATTCCGAAGACGGCGTTGTAAGGAGAATTCCTAAAATCTGCTTGGATCATTGTAATACTAATCTTAGCCTTCTCGAGCTTATTCGCACGGCTCTGAAGGACGCGCTGGGTATTGAAGGAAGGTTCTCCTCTCAGAAGGACACAAGGTCAAATCGGAAGGTAATCTATCAGTTGCGCATATACCGAAAGGATGCCGTCAGAAAATTCCTATTGAACGTCGAGACTCCAAAGCTTAAGCGCGAGAAGATGAAATATGTGGAAAATTGGTTGCAAGAAAAAAAGGAGAGAAAGGAAGTAGAAATTACTTCCTAGCTTTTTCGAATCTGGCTGCCACATCGTCCCAGTTTGTAACCTTCCACCACTCATCGACGTATTTTGCCCGGTCGTTTTTATAGACCAAATAATACGCGTGTTCCCATACGTCGAGGCCTAGGAGGATTGGGAGTTGGGCTAGATGCATGAAGTTTTGCTTCTCGACTTGGGTGAGTAGCAGTTGATCGGACATGTTGTCGTAGAGTAGGAGTGCCCAGCCTGAGCCTTCGACGGTTTTGGCTGCGTCGGAGAATTGTTGCTTGAACTTGTCGAAGCCGCCGAAGTCTGCTTTGACTTTGTCTCCTAGTGCTCCGCCTGGTGTGCTGCCGCCTTTGCCTGGTGGTGCCATGTTGGGCCAGAAGATGCTGTGGAGCACGTGGCCGCCGAAGTTGAAGCTGAAGTCTCTCAAGGTTGCTTTCATGTCGACCTGCAATTCGCCTTTTCTTGCTTTGTCGAGTTTCTCGAGTGCTGCGTTGGCGCCGTTAACGTATGCAGCGTGGTGTTTGTCGTGGTGGAGCATCATGATTTGTTCAGAGATTACTGGTTCGAGGGCATTGTACTTGTATGGTAATTCCGGAAGAACGTATTTGTTTGACATGGGCGCTCACGTTTGCCACGTCCAATTTAACCTTTTCATTAAACTAAGAAAACTATTTGACGTGAAAAATCTGCAGAGTTGCCTAGACCAGTTGCTTCACGTCGTCTGTGACGGCTTGGCCTAGGAATCCGTAGACCCCGAGCTTCAGAACCTTCAACCCTAGAAGGGCGCATTTGATTCTTGTTGGTCCAGGGTCGATTCCGAGCAGGTTAAGGACGTCGGGTTTGCTTAGGGCTTTGACTTGGTCGAGTGTCTTGCCTTTGGCGGCTTCGGTCAGCATTGAGGCGGATGCTTGGCTGATGGCGCAGCCTCTGCCCTTGAACCGCAGATCCTCAACCTTTCCATCCTTGATCTTCAGTTGCATTTCGATGATGTCGCCGCAGAGGGGGTTTGAGTCTTTGACGCGAACATCAGGGTCTTGAAGGTCGCCGAAGTTGCGCGGGTTTCGGTAGTAGTCGAGGATAATATCCTTGTAGATGTCCGAACTCATCTGTCGAATAGCTTCCTGGCTTTCTCGAGGGCGTTGATGAACACATCAACTTCCTCTTTAGTGTTATAGATGTAGAAGCTGGCCCTAGTCGCTGCGGGTATGTCCAAGAATTCCATTAGCGGTTGGGCGCAATGGTGCCCCGACCTCACCGCAATCCCATCCTCGTCGAGGATTGAGGCAAGATCGTGGGCGTGGATGTCCCCCAAGTTGAAGGAGAGTACACCGACTCTGCGATTGACATCTTTGGAGCCGTATACAACTGTGCCCTTGACACCTGCCATTTTGTCCAGCGCGTAAGCGGTAATCTGCTTTTCGTGGTCGAGCACATTCTGCATGCCTATCTTCCGGAGATAGTCGACTGCAGCTCCAAGTCCTATGGCACCGGCGATGTTCGGCGTCCCAGCCTCGAATTTGTACGGAATCTCCTTCCAGGATGCGCCGGTCGTGTGAACCTCCTTAATCATCTCCCCCCCACCGAGAAACGGGGGCATCTTCTCCAAAATGTCACGCTTGCCGTAGAGGACGCCGATTCCTGTAGGCCCCAGCATCTTATGCCCAGAGAACGCCATGAAGTCACAATCAATATCTTTGGCGTCGACGCGCATGTGCGGAACGGACTGGGCTGCATCAACGAAACACAGGGCGCCTACCCGGTGCGCTGCTTTCGCAATATCCTTTACAGGGTTAATTGTTCCGATCACATTAGATGCGTGAACCACGCAAACAATCTTGGTTTTCTCATCGATTAGTTCCTGAATTTCGTTCTCCCGTAGGAATCCGTTTTGGTCAATTTTGATGAATTCGACCTGAGCCTCCTTCTCTTGAGCGAGTAACTGCCATGGAACAATGTTGCTGTGGTGTTCCATTATGGTTAGAACTATTTTGTCGCCTTTCTCAATGTTGGTGCGGCCCCAGGCGTAGGCCACTAGGTTCATGGCCTCAGTCGCATTTCGGGTAAATACAATCTCCTCGGTGTGCTTGGCGTTTATGAACTTCCCAACGTTCTCCCGAGCATTCTCATGTGCGACTGTCGCTTCCTCAGCAAGTTTGTGGATGCCGCGGTGAATGTTTGCGTTGTACTCCAGGTAGAACTTATCCATGGCATCGATTACGCAGGTTGGTTTTTGGGAAGTTGCGGCGTTGTCGAAGTATACGAGAGGTTTCCCGTTGACGTGCCGCTTGAGTATTGGGAAGTCCTCTCGAATTTTGAGAACGTTTATGGTTTCGAGCTTCTCCACCAAAGCTTAGGCCTACTGGTTCACGTAATACTCGTTGAAATAACGTACGGCATACCCCTATAAACACTCAACTTAACGGTTCTGTCAAGTCTGTGGTTGGTGTTGTCGTCTCGGTCGGGTGTAAATTTCCGTTTGGCAGGTACAGGCATTACCTCAAGCCACAGCACATCATCGGCGAATGTTCGGGCATATATGACGGCGTGCCCCTCCTTTGATTTCATCTCGAAGTAGTATTGGATGGGTATGTTCTTGACTTGCATTAGTCTGGGCTTTCTGCTGCATTCGTGTGCTTCAAGTTGTTCTGCGATTAAGGTCTCTCCACACGTTTGACACTTTACCATGTTGCCGTGAATGTCAATCATTTTTCTTCTCACCTCTTTCAAGACCTGTTGTAAACTTGTCTTTGTTGAGTTGGTCGAGGAAATCATGTTTCTCTTTCAAATCTTGGTAATCGGCTTTCAACTTTTGAATCTCAACCTTAAGCTGCTCATTCTCTGTTCTCAGTGCCTTGTTCTCGCCTCGCAGATGATCAATGTCTGAATCAGATATTTCGTCGAGAACTCCTAGAACTCGCGCTTGCTCCACAGCTTTGTTGAGGTAGTCCGTCATTCTAGAGAGCCCTGCATCCTCGCGATTGAACAGTATTCTGTAGTGATGTTTCCACTCATCATCCGTTGCCTCTTTGAATTTCTGTAGGTGCTGCTCGCGAGCATTTCTGAGTTCCTTGAAGTCTGCAATCAGGTCGCCAAGCAGTTTCGCGAGGTTTACACGGTCTCTCATGTCGAGCTGGTTGGGATTTTCAACCTCATGTTTCGCTGCTTCTGGTTTGACCTTAGTTAAGTGCGCGTCATATCTTCTACAAAACTCCGACGCTGTATTGAGTGATGCTTCCACTATTATTGAGTGGAGTTCCAACAGGCTATCACTTGTGTTTCGGTTTTGCATTTTTGGCTGGGGCTTGAGGAAGTGGAGCTTTGCGTACTATTGCTATTCGTTCTCCGCTTTGTACGTCCATTCGCCATTCGAGTTTGTCGCCTTCCGTGAGTTGGAGGAACGCTACCATGCCTTCTGGTACGGTTGCGCGAAGCGACTTAGCCCCTGTTCTTGCTATTCCCACTGTAGATTGTAGGCTCATAGCTGCTAGGTATGTGGATTGTAGTTCTTAAATTTACCTACCAGAGCGCACTTAGGGCGTATGGTAGAGCGATAGATGTGTAGATGTGTTTTAATACCAGATGTATACAATATGTAGGTAGATAGGAAGGCGCACCGATATGATGGCTATAACACGAGAACTCAGGGGCAAAGAAATAGCGGCTGCACCCAACCAAATCGAGCGTGTTGGCAATGTTTCGTACAAAGTGAAGTCTCAATCGGGTAACGGCTGCTATGATGTTACATTCTCGACTGTGAATGGTTGGGATTGCACTTGCCCCGACCATGTATTCCGCTTGGTGGAGTGTAAGCACATTTGGGCCGTAATGTGCAGCTTCGCCATCAGAAAGGAAGTTGAAGCCAACGTAATCGAACCGATAGTAGATGTTCACGCTTGCGTATTCTGCAAATCTGAAAATCTCATACGATTTGGTTTGAGACATAACAAGTGCGGCGATCTACAGAAGTTCTCCTGCAAGTCATGCGGAAAAATATTCACGGTAAATCTGGGTTTCGAGCGCATGAAGCACAATCCACAAGGAATCACAACCGCTATGCAACTCTACTTCAGCGGAGAAAGTCTACGGAACGTAGCCAAATCACTCAAGCTAATCGGCGTTCAAGTAAGCCACCAAACGGTCTACAACTGGATATCTAAATACACCACCCTAATGGAAAAGTACCTAGACAAAATCACTCCACAGGTCGGCAATACTTGGAGAGCCGATGAACTATTCCTCAAAGTCAAAGGGAACATGAAGTATCTCTACGCCCTCATGGACGACCAAACACGATTCTGGATAGCACAAGAAGTAATGAACACCAAATACGTTGCAGATGTTCAACCGCTATTTGCAGAAGGCAAACGCAGAACAGGCATAGAACCAAAATACATCATAACTGACGGTGCAAGAAATTATGACAAAGCGATTCGGAAAGAGTTTCACGGCAACTTCCGCTACGCTGGCCCGAAACACATTCGGGACATCAGATTCGATGGAACAACCCACAACAACAAAATGGAACGCATGAATGGAGAAATCCGAGACCGAGAAAAAGTCATGCGGTCACTCAAGAAAGCGGACACGCCAATCCTAACAGGGCTCCAAATCTATCACAACTACGTGCGCCCACACATGGGCTTAAATGGAAAGACACCCGCAGACCTATCGGGAATAACCATCCAAGGTAACGACAAATGGTTGACAATGATACAAAACGCTGCACAGCGCACCCCAAGGGAGAAGAAAAGTGAAAGTTAGCGCAACTGGCATAGAGGCCACATCCGAACCTACAGACAAAGAGTTCGAGGGTCTCCTTAGAGATGAATTGAAGAGATACTTGCAAGAAAAACTTGGAGCTATGAAAACAATCAAACTAGATAGAACTCAGAGTTTCGACCTCAAGACCGTGAGGCTGAAAATGTCGGAACAAATCACCAAGCCTGAGTTCGCCTCAGTTGTTGCTGCCTATGTCTCGCTACTGTCACAAGAGAAGCAGGCAAGAACGAACATGATGCTGGAAGGGATGATGCTTCTGCTTACTGGCGCAAGTGTGTTAATCTTGATAGTGCAACTTTTTGGTCACCGCTGAGTCCCGAAGACGAAACAGAACCGAGGAAATAGTTCTTTTTAGGCAGCCATGTTGGTCTTTCCTCTGGGAAGCAACAATGCCGAAAGTCACCTTCAAGGTTCACAAGGCAGGATTTCAGCCGGAAACAGAGGATTTGACCAGATTAGTGGATAAAGAAGTGGAACTGTCAGAGCTGAACGCTAAACGTTTCTTACTAGACCCACATCAAGAGACGCTGTGGGACACTTGCCGATTCTCTGAAACTAAGTTGCCCTTTGACGAGTGGTTGACAAAGTGCGGCAACTGGAATAATGAAACGAAAATGTTCCAAGTTACAAGAACCCCGTCAAGGTAAGCCCACCAAACGAAAGTTGACAGCCCTAAGAATCACTCTTACCAACCATAGACTTGACAGTACCAACTTAACGGTTCTGTTAAGTTCTAGGATGTTGGTTCGACTGTTAAGCATCGGGTGATGCCCCCTATCTTAGACTATTAGTTGTTTGTTTAGTCGGCTCTGTTCGGTTTATGGCTGTTCGATGAAGCTGTTCGGGCATCGGTGGATGTCCATTCAGAACACCCTGTATCGTGCGCACAAAAATCATGGTTCAAATTTGGCTGCCCGCACCAGTAGACCCACACACACGAAAGACCCAAGCTGTTGCCCTACTTCTCTACAGCGACTTCGAACTTATCGCTGACTTTCAAGTGATGCCATCGTGAGTCAAAGCCTACGTTGCGCATATTTCTGACTCGGATGAGGTTCCGAGTCTCGTCACCTGCTTCCTCAAGTTTGAAATCGACGGTGCCATCTAGCGCAGCCTCCAGCTGTTTGCATGCCCAGTCACTATGAACGCCTCTGATAATTCCCATGATTCCTATTTCTCCTCCCGGGAGGACCGCTGGAATGGCTCGGGTGAGCGCGAACTCGACCCACGCTTTCTCATCGTTGAATCTGGCTATTGTCGAAAAGTTGTCCACGATGTTCAGCCAAGCCCCGGTGGGTGGACCTTTCAGGAATTGCGAGAACCAGATGCTCAGATCTGCGACCCTCAATGAATCACGCGCGAACTTCTCCTGGGACTTTCGGCCAAGCGTGACCGTGTACCAGTCGATGATTCTCAGAAGGTCATCTCTTTCGAGAACATCTGTATTCAGTCCTAACTGTTTCAGTCGCAAGCGAACCTTGTCAGGAGGTTGAGTGCTAACATAGTACGCGAGGGGGCCTCCAGTTCTTAGCCATTCAGCCGCGATTGTTAGGGAGGCATTGTACCATTGCGATGATGCGTCATACTCCACCAGGATAGAAGAACCGGGCTGAATTGGCCCAGTGGTCAAATCTTCGATTAACGGAATCTTGGGCACGGCATAAACACAGAAACAGGATGGAAGGAACTGCAAGTTGTGGCTTTTGGTTGTGTGTGTGGGAATGGTGGTGCGCACGCACACTTTTTCCAACGACGGACGATGACGATTCGTTTTCAGAAGTACTGCACAAACAAGAACAATGATCGGTGGCTATTGCGGTCGTTCGCCTATTTCTAGGTGAACGAGCTTGTTCCAGTGTCGTTGGCCACAGATAGGGCATTTGACATAATACCATGCGTAGCCGGGAATTCCTCCGATGCCTGCTCTCGCTCCGATAATCCAGCCGGTCTTTTCGAATGAAGTGCGACATTTGGCACATAGCAGGGTCCATTTCGGGGGCAATTTCACTAGCTCTTTGTTTTCGAATGGGCGTCTGCGCGCAATTAGCGTTACTTCGTCTAGTCGTGTGCGGCTACCAGTGGGGGGGGAGCACCATAATTTGAACGGTCGTTTCAGGCGTTTTTCGTGTGTGTGCGCACCACAACTAGGCCACTAACACAAAGTCATACGAAAACCGTTAGACTCATTCTGACTAGACTGAATGAGGGCGGCTTGAATATGCCCCGCTCAGCGAGGATTTTCTAGTCCTCCTCAAGAAAGTCGCCACGACTAAGAGTGCTAATAAGAGAACTGGCACAACTTCGGGGAATTCGGAAATTGGCACCGACGTAGTCTGCAGACTACCCCAAGTACTTGGAATCTTGAAGTTCGCATCGCCGGGATAATCAGCCGCGAGGTCGGTGTGAGTGGCGTCTTTCATGTAAAGATAGAGACCGATTGTTCCAGGAACATGCGTCTTCAAGCTTGCAAAAGCCAGGGCAATTCGCGCTTCTACGATCATGTGAGTTGTTTTTGAATTCGGAGAGAAGCTGTACGATAGTGCCGCCTTGATGTCAGTGCCTGTGTACGTAGTCCAGTCGGTCCAGCCCCCGGAGCTTGTTCCTTCAGAGGCATAGATATTGACCAGAAATCCTCCGACATCAGCGAAGTCCAAGCGATACACATTCTGATTCAGTGAGTTTGACTTCTGATTTGACGGATCTAGGTACATACCGACCTCATTCCGATCGTCGGTCCCGCCGTAAGGAGCTTGGCAGCCAACGAAATCCCAAACAACATACAAGTAGTTCGAATCGTACTTCGCCGCGAAGTATCCTACAATCCCAGAGACTCCGGCCTCCATGGGGAGGGCAATTGTATCACTCCATTCCTTCGCCGTCGTATACGTTCCGTCAAGTATAACCAGATTGACGAGTGGATACAGAACGAGCGTCCCTTGTGAGTGCGCGTGAGGAATTTGTATGGCGAGAAACAGTATGGCTACGATAGCCAGTTTGGCCACGCGTAATTTCATGCTACGCCGCCAGATTCTCAAGTAAATTCCTAAAGCCGTTAAAAGCCTTCTCGTGTGCGTACTGTATTACAAGACACCAATATTGGATCGCAATTCTTCGTGTGTGTGCGCACCATTAGACCCGCGCCCACAAGATTTGAACCTGACATAGCCGCGATGGGAATTAGCCCAACGTTATGACAGAACGCACACATAGCCTGAGTTAGGCGTCTCTCTTTTCATCTTTGTAGTTACTTTCCGCTTGGGTCTTGAGGTTTCGCAACCACGTATCCAGCGAATTATCGAGAAACTTTGGCATTATGAGTTTCAACAACCTAACCGACCAGCCTTCCATGGACTCTTCTGTCGTAACCAGCGTGCCGTTGTTTTGCGGTGTGAATTTCCAAATATGTTTGGCTTGGGCACCCAGCGATTTGCCTGTCCAGCCAATCAAGTCATTCGGCTCGAGCACTTGGACAGTGGAAGTTACATTCAGACCCCCGGTTCTCCACCGAAAGACAGAGCCGACGGCGAGAGGGCTTCCGAGCTTGGATGCTGTTGTGGCAGGTTGCCACTTACTCCAATTGTTGATGTCTGTTTGGATGTTCCAGACGGTTTGAGGCGGCGCCTCGATGAAGATATCCTTGTGGGCGAACAAGGGAGCATCCTTATTGACTTCCATCAATTTTCACTCTGTTCGCTGTCCGTGTTGCCGCCGAGATATGAAGCGTGTGTGCGCACCAGTAGACCTCCTGTATCGTGGACGCCAATACAGATAGTTGATTGCTATTGCGAGTGTCGCGGGAACAATGATTGCAAAAACCATTACAGGCACAACATTCCATGTCGCTCCGAACTTCTGTATCAGCAGAATCGCCGTCACCACTGAAATCGACACAGTAACGGCGCTCACGATAAGCAATCTAGCAACGAGACTTATCATATGCTCCTTTGACTTTGTCATTCGGCCTCACTTCTCCTTCTGCTCTTCTTCCCTACATTCCATGTTTGATATCCACCGAAGGTTAACAACAATGCCAAAGGCTCATCCACTTAACAGAACCAACTTAACAGGAGGCAGCTTTCCAATGTTGGAAAACGTGTTGGCGCTTAATAGTGCGATTCTTCTCTCCGACCACGCATGAACGACAGGACTCTATTGGGCGTCGCAATCCTCACATTAGTGATCGCAGGCGCGTCCCTGACGCAAACTTTTCTCCTAACCGCGGCGGTGACCGACCAAAATAGGCATATCAATCAGCTGGCCTCACAATTTGGAGACCTTGCAGGTCTAGTATCGTCTCTCATGACGCAGAGCAGTCCCAACACTTCATCGAACAACGTCGTATACTTGGAGGTCGTTCCCGATTTCGGTGGGTCCACTTATGACGCTTTTGTTCTGCCCACATCCCTCAGTGGTAACACGCCAAACGCATCATCTAATGTCGGCGCCGCGCCAAACAACAACATAACTGTACAGCACGGTGTACCGATCAAATTCGTTATCAGCAACTTAGATACCGCACTGCTACAGAACTTCACCAGTCAAGTCTCAGTGCCCTTCACACTCTACAACAATACCGATTCCGGCCAAGTGGCCCTACAGTACACCCAGGGTGAGACAGTATCCAACATGGCGATCAGCCACACGTTCAGCATCCCCGATCTGCAGGTGAACATCCCCATACCCCCTGACACAATGGTCGTGTTCACTTACACCTTCACCACACCCGGTGTCTACGCATACGTCTGTGTTACTCCATGCGGGCCGGGTATGGGATTAGCGGGCTACATGCTAGGTTACGTAACAGTCACGTAACCACGATCGGTGGCTCCAGATGGGGTTCTCTAGGCGTCAATTCCTCACAGTTGCGGCTTCAGCCGCGGGAGGAGCTGCATTTGTCAGCATAATGGAAAACCTTCGGCCCTTGACCGCTGCAGAAACAACCCAGCTTACTAGCGTCCAGGATCCAAGCGTCAAGAAATGGATCTGGGTAATCGATCTGGGGAAATGCAACGGATGCATGAAATGCACGGAAGCTTGCACAGTTGAGATGCGAGTTCCGCCGGCTTGGGGCGAACCAGAATATGAAGGCTACCAACCATGGATACAAGTCTTCGGCACAGTAGGTTCGGATCAACGAGCCTTCTTCATGCCTGTTCCATGCCAGAACTGCCAGAACGCGCCCTGCGTGAAGGTGTGCCCCGTGGGGGCTAATTACTACAGTGATGACGGTATCGTTCTCGTCGACCAGCTTAGATGCGTGGGAACCAGGATTTGTATAGGCGCATGTCCGTACCAGAGACGTTTCTTCAACTGGTTCGATCCTCCCGTTTCTGAAGAAGAGAAGAGCATACCGTACTCACCCGACTACAACATTCCCCACCGGAGGGGTGTTGTGGAAAAGTGCATTTGGTGCAGGCACCGTATCGTTGACGGTAAAGTTCCTGCATGCGTAGAAGGTTGCGCGAAAGCTGGAATGAAGGTACTGTGGTTTGGAGACGCTGCCCAAGACGCTGTAAGTGACGGGGAGGAAGTGGTTAGCCTGTCCCAGATGATCAAAGATAGAGGAGCATACCGACTGAAGGAGGACCTTGGGACGGACCCGCGAGTACTCTACCTCCCGCCCCAGGGAGGCTCTAGCTGATGCACCAGGCAAAGGATAACACCGAACTGCTCCTAGATCCACTCACCCGTCGTTCGAATAGCTACTACCTGTTAGTTTCCGTGCTCCTCGCCATAGTCGGCTGGGGAGCCTACGCCTATGCTGTCCAAGTTACAAGCGGCATCGGCGTAGCGGGCATTAGGAGCGAAGTGATGTGGGCGATTTACATAACAAACTTCGTTTTCTTCATAGGCATAAGTCACGTTGGCGCATTAATGTCCGCTATACTTCGACTGACGAGCGCCGATTGGAGAAAACCAATCACAAGGCTTGCTGAGGTTGTGACATTTGCGTCTCTGATCGTAGCTGTCACGTTTCCCATTATTCATTTAGGAAGACCCGATCGTTGGATTAACCTATTCATCTACCCGAAACTCCAGTCTCCGCTCGTGTGGGACCTACTTTGCATAGGAACTTACATGATAGGCAGCACCATTTTCCTTTACCTACCGTTGATACCTGATATCGCAACGTGCAGGGACAGACTGCCAAACGTCTCAAGATTCAGGCGACGAATCTACTCTGTCCTCTCACTTGGTTGGACAGGCTCAGAATCTGAAATGCAATCCTTGGAGAAAGCCATTGGGATCATGACGATCCTGATCATACCCATCGCGATTTCAGTTCATACGATCGTATCGTGGGATTTTGCGATGCAGCTTAGGACAGGATGGAACAGCACGATATTCGGACCGTACTTCGTGGCTGGGGCACTCCTGTCCGGCGTCGCTACTGTACTTCTGGTAATGGCAGCGTTAACCAAATTCTACCATCTTAATGACTTCATTACGCGTAAGCATTTCGACAACATTGCAACACTCCTGCTTGCGCTTGACATCGTGATGGTATACCTCACGATTAACGAGTATATGGTTCCAGGGTACAAGGTATTAGGCCAAAATAACTTGGAAGGGCAATGGCTCAGCAGTCTTCTTTGGGGACTTTATTGGCCCAGATTCTGGTTCCAGATACTAGCCGGGTTGATCATGCCCGCCATCATTTTAGCAGTACCCAAAACTAGGACAATCACAGGTTACTTGGTAGCTGCGCTTCTTGTTGATATTGGGATGTGGGTAGAGCGATTTGACATAGTGGTCCCAACCCTGGCATTACCACAGTTACCCTACGCGTGGGGACAATATTCGCCTAGTTGGGTCGAGATCTCGATAACGGCAGCCGCATTCGCAGGCTTCGCACTTATCTATCTAGTTTTCACCAGAAACTTCCCCATAGTCTCAATGTGGGAGACTGCCGACCAGTCACCGCACGAGGAATTCTCCGCGAAAACCCTCCCTGAACCTACCAGAACTCTGATCGGGAGGAGCGATTCTGCTTTCGCCTCCCGCAGACGCTTCCTGAGCTATGGCGCCATGATGGTAGCAGGATTCGCGCTTGGCTCCCTTTCACCTAGCATTGCAACAGCTATGGTTCGCGGTGTGAAAAAGAGCTCATCTGATGTCATCGTACCGATTTCGAACCTTGGCGAAAGTGTTTCGGTCAACGATGTCAGGTCGATGGCGAAGTTTCAGGTGGAGAAACCGGCGAGAATGCCGACGGGAAGCAGGCTCGACGACGTAAGAGTTGGAAATAACGGGGAACTAGTTACATTGCTTTACGTCAACCCAACCGTTCCAACGATCCCTACGTATTCCTCCGCCGTGGGCTTTGCAATCCTAGAGATGCTTGATCCTAAGCTGGATAGTCCACCAACGTATTTACCGAATGGGTTCAAGCGAGTCAAAGTCAACTTGAACAGTGGTTTCGCAAGGGAATCCAGTGACGCAGAATTCGACAACAGAGGCGAGCCTGGCCAGCTTCAATGGTGGCAGGGCGGAGTACACTTCGTGATGCTCGCGAACATTCCCATCGAACAACTCAGGCAGATAGCGGAATCGATGGAGCCAATCTAACAATGATCAGAAACATCGCCCGCGTACTTGTTCTGCTTCTGCTCGCAATAATGGCAATGGGGTTTTCCACACTTTCGGGTTACGCCACCGGAATCGCCTCCCATTCAGGATCAATGACCATAATCACCGGTCAAACGACCGGAGAAGTTCCCGGGTTCAAAATATTCACCGTGATCGTTAGTAGCCGCGGATTCAACGGTTCATCCAACACGCTCAACCTCCCTGTTTCCCAGGGAGACCAGGTCAGCATAACATTCGTGTACGACGACCCGACAGTCAATACCGCTCACGAGATGGCAATCGTAGGTTACAACATTCGGACCGCTATAATCGACCAGGCCAACCCGATTAGCAAAATTCAGTTCGTAGCCGGACAGGTAGGAAGTTTCCAGATCCAATGCATTATTCCATGCGTGGGAATGGACAACCTTCAAAACGCATGGCTACTCGTCAAACGATCAACCGGGACGTCAATAGGAACGACTTTAACGTTACGAAATGGGCTCTCACTGGCTCTCAATGGCTCTCTACTCAACATCAAAGCACGTGTGACTGACAGAGCAGGAAACCCGATAACCGGCCTTATCGTCAGCTTCTATGTTAGCACCGACTTCGGTATGATGAAAATCGGCGACAACGTAACTGACACAAGTGGTTTGGCTCACTTTGCTTACCCGTTACCCTCAGTTCGCAATATGACGGTTGCAGCGTACTTCCCCGGAAGCGGCATCTACCAGAGCGGAAATGCAACCGCTTCCTTAATCCCACCATCGAACTCAGGCACAGGTCTCGTTTCCATTGGCGGTGACACTAACCATCCCCCCGGCGGGGAAGGCGCCTTTTTCGATCCCCGACTGATCGGTGTCCCCACCGATGTTAGTGTGGTTTTGGCTGCGCTCGTGTTGGTTGTCATCATCTGCGTTTGGTCAACATTCGCATACGTGATAAGTCTGGTCTTGAAAATAAAGAGACAAAACTCGAGGAAGATTGGAGGCAGCTAGTGACATGAAGTCGAACATTCTGTCCGACAAGAATAGGAAGTATATTGTACTCGCACCAATCGTCGTTCTAGCCCTAATGATGCTCTTTACTCAAGGGTTCTTCCTGAGCCCCTGGCTCAATGAGCGGAAGATGTCCAATGAGGCCGATTTCTGCCCGCAGACCTTATGCTTAGTCAACTACAACTACAACAGGGATCTCATCCAAATCTCCGTAACACTGTACAACGCCGGCACCGAGCCTCTGACGATAATGGATGTATTCTATGACGGAAACAGGCTTACGGAAGGTTTTGTGGGAGCGCCTAATGACCCTACGATCATGCCTCTCCCGGGGCCTTCCATGAATTCTAACGACATCATTTTTCCAGCGGCTAGCCAGTGGAACATGAACACAGAAGGCCCCACGACTCCAACTATATTGCCCGGAGGCATCGCAACTCTATACCTCGGCGTTGCCACCTTCAACACGGGGTCGCCACATATCCTGAAGATCGTTGTACAAGGTGGAAGCTATGCGTTCATCATCGAGTCCAAGCCATTGGGCTGAAGTTGGGCTAGTTCCGAGTGCTTAGGTGCAGATTCTGCATTCCACAGGCTGACTTTCTAAAGCAAGCGTTATTCACAACAGTTGTCGAAGTATGAACCAACCCGTGTTTCGCTACTGAATCAGTTGCAGAAATTCCACTTCTTTTGAATGTAAGTTATGAAGTGACCTTCAGGAAATCGGTCGACACTAGCCTCCCGCAACGATCGGTATGAAATTAACCACGTCTCCGTCGTTCAAGGTAGAATCCAGCCCTGTGGCAGGAGCATTGTTTACGAGTATTAGCATCGTGGTCATCATCTGTGGCGATAGGGACGAGTGCCTCTGCACGATGGTATTCAACAGGTTACGAAGTGAAGCATGGTCCGGCAGGTCATAGTACTCATCGCTTATGTTAACAAACTGCTGCATCTGGAAGTAGATGACTTTGACGGTGACGAGTGCAGGCCGTTGAAGAAAACTAATCAAGTTAACCGTAGTAAGAGCGGCTCCTCCCGCGATTACCGAACCAATTACCCATCGCAGGAAACTTCGTCTCTCCAATTGCCAACCCCAGCTTTCGTCAGCGAGGCAACGCGCTCCGCCGAACCATATTAGCCTATTGAATGGGTTAATAGTCAACCTACATAATGCAGGATGACATATAGGCGAATACGAAGACCGATGTAACCTAATTCCAAGTTTGGAAATCAGCGATTACGATGCAAATCAACGAAGACGATCGAAAGAAGGCTGTAATCCGAGCCTTGCTAGATGATCACTCAAGATTAATACTTACTTCGACGATGCTTGTTCCCAAATCAGTGATCGACATCACGCGCGAGCATGAAATTCCGATAACGTCGGCTTATAGGAAAGTCAAGGAGCTGAAAGAATTCGGGTTGTTGAAAGTTGACCGCATCGTACTGACCCCGGATGGCAAGAAATTCGAGATGGTGAGGAGCACGATAAGGTCAGCCAGCGTTCAATTTGATAAGGGAACGTTAAGTGTAGATGTAACAGCTGGCATTGAGGCAGACGAGAAGCTGGTAAAACGATTCTTTGCGCTCAGAGAGGTGAGATAATGCAGGACATTTACGTGCTGCGCGCCCTCAAACTCGTCATAGTTATCCTCGGATCAATTTTGGTGTATCTGGGTGTCAAGGGTTATCGTAAGAACCGGGGTAAGGACATGGTATTCTTGACGGTTGGATTCGCGCTCATCACCGCGGGGTCAGTCGCTGCTGGTGTGCTGTTCGAATTTCTGGGGTTCCAGTTAATCGACGTTGAGATCGTCGAATCAACGATGGTAATTCTTGGGTTTGCTTCTTTGATCTATTCGATTTTTGGGTTTGACTAAACTTGCCTGACTTTTTCGAACTCACAAGCTTTCTTCTAATGTTTTACGCAGCCGGGATTTCATTCTACATTGCGAAGCGGGCTGTTATTGTGGGACGCCGGTACCTGTTCCTGTCTCTTTTGCTCGCTTTTATGGTTCTGTCCCATGGCATCCACCACCTATTCACTTTTCTTCAGTACGTAGACTTGGAACAGGTTTTCGAATTCGCCGCTTCCGTGTTTGCGTTGGCCTTGGCGCTTGATTACGTGTATGTTTCGAGGCGACCATGAAACCATGGAGCAGTTAATCGTTAGTGCAACATTGGTACTGCTCATAACGGCTGCTCTGATTTTCGCGTTTCAAACGTTCCGTCAGGCCAAGAGAAGTTCGCATAAAGACGCAAGCTTCCCTACTGTACTTCTGCTTGCCCTGGTGGGTTGGATTGCTACTGAAGCAGTAAGTGATTCAGTCGGGGCCTCCTTAGGAGATGTCGGAAGATGGACGCACATGTCGGTAATGATTCTTTTTGCTGGAGCTGTGACATTTCAACTGAAACGCGCTCGAGAAGCATGAACAGCCATGCGGACGGTTAATGCCGCGGCTCATCTGCGGCCTGACAGCGTTTTCTTTGCCTGCTCTATGTAGTCTTCGAGCGCATAGTTGGGCGTCTGAACGAACGTCAAATTCAGCCTACCGTAGAGCTTTCTCGCCACGTCGTCTCCGATTGTTTTTGCTCCAATCACATCGAATTTGGTCTCAAGAACCTGATAGAGCACACTAAGTCGGTAGGGAATCTCGTCTGGACCTATGTCGTAATGATCTTTCAAATGCGCGTACAGAGTTTCCAAATTACGACGCCCCAACAGTTCTGAAAGGAGATCATCTATTGACTTCAGGACCTTTTGGTTGAAGTCCCTCTGAGAACTGAATGGTATTGACAAGATTTGAAGTTCGAAGATTCCTTCTCAATAATAAACGGGTACTCCCTAGAATGTCGCAGATAACGAAACTTCAGGTTAATTACCCAGAGAATCGTTTGGCGGATTACGTTAGTTACTCACGGAATGCCTCGACGCTCTCCTTTCCGACAAACGCTAGAATTATAGCTGTAGCCAAATAATCGACCCAGCCTAGTTTGAAGAAATAGTTAACGAGCAAGCCTCCAAGCAAGGCAAGAGCCATGAGGAAGCAGGTGGCGGATTCTATGGCATCGATAGAAAGAGGTACGCAGTTTGTCTCCCTTCCTATCTTTCTCTTCTCAATCCATAGGATAGGCATGATTAACACCGCACCTATGGCCACCGCTATACCGAGAGGAGAGGATTCAGGTCGTATGCCCGCGAAGTACGAATAAGCAGCACCCAAGCTGATTACTGGAATCAATGCAACGAGAAGCAGTTTCGTAAGTTTCTCGGCTCTTTCACCTCGCTCGCTCGAACCCCCAGAATTACCTTTCAGATGACTTAGAACTATGAACCCAGAAATCAATTCGACAAGGCTATCGCTTCCAAATGCGATCAGAGCCAAACTACTCAAAAACAACCCGACACCAATTGAACCGATAACCTCAACAGCCATCCACCCCAAACTAAAATATTCCACCACAATCCCAAGATGAATCCTTCCAAGCCTCCAAGAGATGTGAGTCGGCGAACAGCAACAAGAGACACAGCTTGCACATTCGCTAGGGTTCAGGCAATTCTCGCATGACTCAGCCTCACACTCACAAATCGTGCAGGTGGAGCCATCTTGCATGGGGGCCATTTTCTAGAATGCCTCGGCTCCCTCTCTTCCTCAATGGATCGTTTAAGCGCCCCCAAGTGTCACTATGAGATCTGTTAGAAATCCTGCGCACAATCCGACGAAGATTCCAAGCATAAGAAGGTCGTTTGCTGCCTGTCTCCTTGCCACATTGTACATCAGCAGGGAAACGTAAATCAGCGAACCGCCCGCAATTGACAGGAACAGTATGTATGCCTGAGTGGAAATCCACAGGCTGCCGACAACCGTTCCGATGAATGTTGGGCCTCCGCCAATAAGTCCCGCCTTCAACAGGAAACTTATGCTTGGCCTTTCCGCAAGTCCTGTTAGAGGTCCCGCTATCCCAAACCCCTCTGTGGTATTGTGGGCTCCGAAACCAATGATCAGGAGTACTGCCAGACCCATTGCTCCAGAGGCGTATGACTGGCCTATGGCAAGCCCCTCACTGAAGTTGTGAGCCCCGATTCCTATGGCAATCATCATTGCAAACCTGTATGCGTTTCTTCGTTCCAGTATTAGCGACTCCGATGGACTACCGGCAGCTTTCGGTGAAACGGGCAATCTTTCCTTCATCATGTACCGGGTTTCATACCACACCAACCCCAAGAGTCCAATTGCAAGCCCACCAAACACAGCCAGGAGGTCCAAAACAGCATCGCTTGGCGGTAACTGCCCCGCAAAAGCTCCAGCAGCAACGTTAGCCGCTGATTCCCAACCATGACTGAAAACATCGATGATGAGGAAGATCAGAATACCTATCGCAAGTGCGTTGAGAAACCCCTTCTTTCTCAAACTGATGTTCTGGAGAACTACAAGAGGTAAACCAAGAAATATCGTAAAGCCAGCGATAGCTCCGAGTAACAGCAAATCTGTGTAGTTCATCAACTTCTCTTTTCAACGAATCCGCATATGACATAAGCCATATTTAGGAGCGTGGGGGGGATGAAATCACGGGACCTGCCGAACTCTCGTTGCCGATAAAACTGACATTTTCTATCACTGCCAG
The DNA here is from genome assembly GCA_049513715.1 of Bathyarchaeia archaeon. Lineage (GTDB taxonomy): Archaea > Thermoproteota > Bathyarchaeia > 40CM-2-53-6 > 40CM-2-53-6 > FEN-987. The sequence goes on from JBEKVV010000004.1 coordinate 214,116, forward strand.
CCACTTGTTTTCTACCTCAACTGTGATAACCGTAGACCTACAGAACCAACTAGACGGTTCTGTCAAGTGTTAGTTTGGTAGCATAGGGTTTGGGGAGAAGCTGTCAAGGATCGTGTGGTCAAGCTCCCACCTATCAAGTGTCGAAGAGATGTAAGATAGGGAACACTGGACGCCAGTGTTTAGTAACTTTCTTCGTTTTCTTGTCGCTCTCTAATTTGTTGTAGCAGTCTCCGCAGTAGCCAGAGTATTCGGCTGGGTTCTTATGGCACATTTTGCAGAGAGAAAGCTCTCGTTCCCGCCTAAGTTCTTCTATAAACGCTTGTCCTAAGTTGATGTTCCACTGCGTTTGAGGATTGCCACTCAATCTGAGTACTAGCTACTTGTTCTTTGTGAGATGTTGTTGTATTAGGGTTGTTTGTCTGTGCCTCTTTTGGTGTGGTTGCGAGCGCTTGACCCCTGGGCTAAGGGATGCTGGAATCATACAGTCGAGAGCAGAACTTCGAGTATGGCAAATGCTCCTTCAAAGACCGGGGGGTCGGTATTTCTCCCCATGTTTTCCAGTTTGTTCCCTGCTTTTTGTGCTATCGTTGGCTAGTGAATCTCACGTTTGGGCATAGTATTTTCAGTATTTACAATGCTTTCCCAATTCTTGAATGACCAATTCGCAACCAGTTCCACCGTGGAACAATGGATTTCTCACGCAGCAAACGGCAGGAAGACGTCGCGAGAAAGGCTAGACGTTTCGTTGAGGACCACGTTCAGGCTAAGGCTGACCGTTGGGACAAGAGCAACAAGTTCCCGCTTGAAGCATGGCGCGCTCTAGCAAAGGCAGGACTGGCAGGGATACCCATTCCTCGTAAGTATGGGGGAGGTGGGGAGGACGTCGTCAGCTATGCTCAGGTTGTGGAAGAAATCTCGCGTGCCTCAGCAGCGCTGGGGGTCACGTTGGCTGTGCATGTATCACTCGTCAGCCAACCGCTGCTGTGGTATGGAACTGAGAGACAGAAGATGCGCCACCTCAAACCCCTCGCCCAAGGAAAGCAGTTCGGATCCTTCTGCCTAACCGAACCCGGGGCGGGCAGTGATGTTGTTTCCATGGAAACCAAAGCAGTCCCGGACGGGGAGGATTATGTCATTACTGGCCGGAAGTATTTCATCGTCAACGCGCCCTTGGCAAGCACGTACTTAGTGTTCGCGATGACCGACAAATCCCTCGCACACCGTGGCATGTCATGCTTCATTGTCAAACGAGAGATGCCTGGCGTTAAGATTGGGAAGATATTCGACAAGATGGGCATTCGTTCATCGATGGTCTCGGAGGTTATCCTAGATCATGTTCACGTCCCAGCCGAGAACATGCTCGGCCAACGCGGGGACGGATTCAAAATTGCAATGGACACACTGGATTGTGGACGAATCAGCATCGCCGCGCAGGCGGTTGGAATCGCTCAAGCTTCACTTGATGCAGCCGTCCGATATGCTCGGTCGAGGGTTCAGTTCGGCAAACCCATCTCGGACTTGGAGGCGATCAAATGGATGATTGCCGATATGGCCACCGATATTGAAGCAGCCCGCCTCCTCACGTACAAAGCAGCGTACCTCACTGATCGGGGGCGCAAGCATACGAAGGAAGCTAGCATGGCGAAATTGTTCGCTGCGTCGACGGCTGTTGAGGCGACGAGGAAGGCGCTTCAGATTCACGGCGGGTACGGTTACATGACCGACCTACCACTGGAGCGGTACTACCGGGACGCTAAGATTACGGAAATTTACGAGGGCACCTCAGAAATTCAGCGACTGATTATCTCCAACGAACTCCTCTAAGGAGCAAAAAGCAGCCATGAAAACAAAACAACAGTACTTGCAAAGCATGAGGAAACTGAACGCAGAAGCCTACATGCGCGGCAAGCGCATCTCGGATGTGACCAAGAATTCGTTCACGCGGTTGGCTTTGGAGGGGATCGGCCAAATCTACGACCTATCAGAGAAGAAAAGATTCGCCAGCCTGTTGACCAGAAAAAGAGAGAATGGGGCATGGATTAGTGCGTACTGTTCAATTCACCGGTCCAAGGAGGATCTAGTGAACCGCGTTCGCGCCGCGCGGCTTGTCTGTCAAGAGACGGGGGTTTGTACTGCCAGCCGTTGTTGCGGGTGGGACGCTTTGAATGCCTTGTGGTATACGACCCATGAAATCGACACGCACCTTGGGACGAATTATCACAAGCGGCTCAGGCGTTATGTGGCGATGGTGCAAAACAAAGACCTGACCTGCGCAGGGGCGTTGACGGACCCGAAGGGAAACCGATCCCTGAAGCCCAAGCATCAGCCAGACAAGGACGTCTACCTCAGGGTGGTTGACGAGAACAAGAAGGGAATCGTTGTGCGAGGGGCCAAGAGCATGATTGGTGGAGCCATTGGCTCGCACGAAATCATCATCCTGCCAGGAACCGGGTTCACTGAGGCTGAGAAGGAGCACGCCGTTGCCTTCGCTATACCGCTCAACACCAAAGGGATCGTTCAGGTTGTGAACATGCAAGCGGGCGCGGAGAGAAAGATGCAGAACGGTTTCGATAAGGGTAATGTGAACTTCGGCTCCTCCGAATCCCTAGTCATCTTCGACGACGTCTTCATTCCCAAGGAACGCGTGTTCATGAACGGTGAGTACGAGTACGCTGCAGAGGCTGTTGCGAAGTTCGTTTTGTTGCACCGCATGGTGCTGGGTGGCTGCTTGGCCGGCTGCGGAGACGTACTAACAGGCGCGGCTGCGCTCCTCGCCGAATACAATGGCCTTTCCCGGCAACAGTCGGAACGGTTAACGGAGATGACGTACCTGTCGGAGGCGTTGTACTCGCAGGCTTTGGGCTCTGCCCATGAAGGACAGGGAACGCCTTCAGGCGCGTGGTTCCCCGACCCACTCCTTGCAAACGTCACCAAGATCAGTGTGGCACGCCTGCCCTACGAGATTCAGAAGATAGCCGAAGACATTGGAGGCGGCATGGTCTCCAGCATGCCATCAGAACTGGACCTGAAGAATGCTCGAGTCGGCCCCTTGGTTGAGAAATATTACCGAGGAACGGGCGGTGTTGCTGCTGAGAAGAAGCTGAGGGCGGCTAAATTGATTGAGAGCATGATCGCAGGCCCCGGAAGGCTTGGAGCCTTATGCATGCACGGAGGCGGGTCCCCCGCAGCGGCCCAAATGACCGTCAGGCAGCTTGCGGAACTAGAGCGAAAGAAGGAACTGGCCAAGAAACTCTCAGGAATCTAACCCTACACCCGGGTCAAGAGTTCGGATCCTCCCGGACCCGCCACATCACCCGTCATTTCTGCCGGCAAGTTGGGTTCAGCTCTCCTCCCCCGCACCACAAATTGGACGCCGCACCGACTTGAGACGCGGTTCGAAATCCCTGCCCCATCTCTCTCAATATTCCCCTAGAATTGGTGGAACTTTCTTCCTAAGCACGCTATGAGTTTCGGATCGAGTTTGCTGTTTCATATCCCATGATTCTACCCATTTCGCGGAATATGTCCCCAGCTTAGATCGAAAAGTATGAGACCTTAACGTGTGCCCAGCTCTTGCTTGATTACTTAGGAAACATCATTCGAACAGTTTTATCTTTGCGGGACCCTTGTCTCAAGCTGAGTCGATAGATGATGGGCATGTTAGCTTTCACGCTCCTAGGGGCAGTGATCGCAGAAGTGCTTGCAAGATATTTGATCTGGCGCGGCCGGTCAGAAACTTAGTTCATGAGAGAGAGTCGTTTTCCGATTTTCCAAATGGAGATGGGACGAATGAAGAGGATAGCCGTGGTTACAACTGGTGGAGATGCGCCTGGCATGAATGCTGCTATCAGAGGCGTTGTCCGTATTGCGTGTTCAAAGAAGTTTCAAGTTGTGGGTTTCAGGAGAGGGTGGGAAGGCTTGATTACAAATACGTTTACCCAGTTGACGCCTCGATCCGTAGGCGGCATTCTACAGTTAGGTGGAACAATTCTGCATACATCAAGATGCCAGGAGTTCGAAAAGAGAGAAGGAATCAGGAAAGCTGCGGAAACTCTCGCATTGAATCATATTGACGGACTTGTGATCATTGGCGGTAACGGCTCTTTCAAGGGCGCTCTTGACCTTAGCGCATACACGGATACAATGATGGTTGGAATTCCTGCGTCAATCGACAACGATGTCTTTGGAACAGATGAAACCATAGGTTTTGACACGGCTGCAAACACAGCAGTCGCCGAAATCGATAAGATCCGAGACACGGCAGTTTCCCATGAGAGAGTTTTCATGATTGAAGTGATGGGGCGAGAAAGAGGTTTTCTCGCGTTGGAGATCGGCCTCACCGTTGGCGCGGAGATAATTCTAGTTCCAGAAGTGAAATATCAAAACGAGAACCTCTTCGAGACCGTAAGAGAAAACATGGCCAAAGGAAAGAAGTCAGGCCTGATCGTGGCGGCTGAAGGAATAGGAGACACTCGTCTTCTTGCAGGGCAGATCCAGCGAAACACAAAGGCAGAGGTCAGATTGAGCATCATAGGCTACGCTCAAAGAGGCGGCAATCCCACGGCGAGGAGCAGGCTCTTGGCGAGCTTGTTCGCAGACAAAGCGATCCAGCTATTGTCACAGAAAGACGGTGGCAGAGTAGTCGGATTGCAAGATGGCGAGATTGGAAGTGTGGAGCTTCAGAAATCATGTAATACGAAGAAGGTTTTGGATCCAAATCTACTTAGACTGGCTAATTTACTTGCAACATGAAAACACAACCAACGCCTTCGCGTAGGGTCTTGATACGATAGCGAAGCTATGTCAGACTGAGATAATGATATAGAGAAGACCTCGGTTCAATGGAGAAGGAAGTATTATTTCTTGAGCATGAATGTCTTCCTCACTAAAAATAGGGGTTTGCTCCTTGCATATGATCAGGGGCTCGAGCATGGGCCTACGGATTTCAATGAAAAGAATGTTGATCCAGCCTTCATCATGAACCTCGCAGTTGAGGGGAGGTTCAGTGGAGTAATATTCCAGAAGGGATTGGCTGAGAAGTACTACGACGGTAAGGTACCCCTAATCGTTAAGGTCAACGGGAAGACGAACCTCGTCAAAGGAGAACCATTGGCAAGACAATTATGCAGTGTAAAAAGGGCAGCCGAGATTGGTGCGAAGGCGGTCGGATACACGATTTTTGCAGGTAGCGCTCACGAGAGCCTCATGTTTGAGGAGTTTGGAAGAATACAGGAAGAGGCTCATAGACTCAATATGGCAGCGGTCACGTGGGTTTACCCTCGTGGAGCAGCAATAAAGAATGATACGGCTCCTGAGATTGTTGCCTACGCCGCGAGGATAGGTCTAGAGGTCGGCGCCGACGCTGTCAAGATAAAGTATCCGGGTGATGTTGAATCGTTCAAATGGGCGGTAAAGTCCGCCGGAAAAGTGAAGGTCTTCATGTCGGGCGGACCGAAAGCTGCGTCGGAAACTGACTTCCTAAAGCAGGTTAGAGGGGCGCTCGACGCTGGTGCCACAGGGCTGGCAGTGGGTCGCAACGTATGGCAAAGTTCGGATCCTGTAAGAATGGCCCACGCGCTGAGAAGATTAGTTATTGAAAATCGTTCTGTGAAGGAAGCGCTTCGGGCTTGAAGATTGGAAGGCTTCAAGCATGGACATAATGAAGTGACGATATGAGAGTCAAGCTGGTCCGAAGCCCCAAGAATCCCATCATTGAACCAAGATCCGAGGTAGCATGGGAAATCATGGCCACCTTCAATCCCGGAGCTGCAAAAAACGGTGAGGTTATTCACATACTGTATAGGGCGGTCAACGAACACAACATTTCGTCCCTTGGCCATGCAACAACGAAAGACGGCGAAACGATCGTTGACCGATCTCTGGAACCTGCCCTCGCCCCGGTTGACACTTGGGAAGAACTTGGCTGTGAAGACCCGCGCATAACAGCCTTCGATGGAGGATTCTACGTTTTCTATACGGCGTATTCGCGACGAGGCCCTCGAATTGCCTTGGTCTCGACAAATGACTTTAGGAGATACGAACGCTACGGATTGGTAGGTCCGAACTACGACGACAAGGACGCCGCCCTCTTTCCTCAGCTCATCCGCGGGAAATTCGCCGTTGTACACAGAATAGAACCAAACATCGAATTGGCTTTCTATGATAGCATCAAGCAGATGGAGAAAGTTTCGCAAAATCCATACTCGAAGAACTACCTCAAACGCATCGAAGCAGACACTATCATGAAACCAAAGTGGAAGTGGGAAGAGAAGAAGGTTGGAATTGGCCCCCCGCCGATCCGAACCAACGCTGGATGGATAGTCATCTATCACGGCGTGGATTCTAACACTGTATATCGTGCAGGGGCAGCCCTCCTTGATCTTGAAAACCCATTCCGAGTGATCGCCCGAACTCCGGAACCCATCCTAGAACCGGAAGAAGAATTCGAAAGGGTCGGAGTGGTACCTAATGTTGTTTTCCCGGAAGGTGCAGTCGTGGTAAAGGATGACCTCAAGGTCTTCTACGGCGGAGCAGACAGAATCTGCTGTGTCGCGAGTGTCCCAATGAAATTGCTGATAGAAGCCTTAGAAAGCTACAGCTAGAATCCGTCCTATCAAAGCTGGTAAATTCCATATCGCATAGGAAAATCATCATCTTCGATCTTGACGGTACTCTGACAAAGAGCAAGTCAGACCTTGATCATGAAATGGCTTCGCTGATTTGCGAACTGCTCCGGCTAAGATACGTTGCAGTGACCTCAGGCTGTTCTTTTCAACAGTTTGAAAGCCAATTCCTGAGTGGACTGCCAGGGAGCAGCAACCTACGCAACTTGCTCATGTTTCCGACCTGCTCGGCCAGTGGTTACTATTTTGACAGAAAACGGCGTCGTTTCTCTCAAGCTTACACTAATCTCCTGTCCGCACAGGACATCAAGAAAATACTCAGATCATTCCAAAGAGTCTTCGCGGAAACCGACTATGTTCACCCAGCAAAGACATACGGACCAGTTTTCGAGAACCGGGGGAGTCAGCTCACATTCTCCGCCCTAGGCCAGAAGGCTCCGCTGCGTTTCAAACGTAAATGGGATCCCAATCAGCAGAAGCGTCTGAAGATCAGAAGGCTCCTGAGAACGCGGCTGCCCGACTTCGAGATATCTATTGGCGGAACCACCTCCATCGACGTCACGAGAAAAGGCGTTGACAAGACATTATGCGTAAAGAAGCTGAAAGAACATCTCGGTGTGGAACGGAAAGACATGTTGTTTGTCGGGGATGCTCTGTTCAGAGGTGGGAACGACTACATCATGAAGAGCACGGGTATTAGGTGCATATCAGTCTCGGGCCCGAAGGAAACGAAGGAACTGATAAGAAGGATAATTCAGAACGTCAAAGTCGTACCTTGATGTTGAAGGTAAAGACGCATGAATCCAAGCCGTACCTCGACCTGTTCACCAAGTTCAAAAGCCATCCTTGCCTACATCGATGGAAACCACGATATGTGAGGTGTCGTATCCCATTGGCCCCATGGCAGCTTCATCCTCAAAACATGTCTAAAAGCCCCTGACTTTCAGGATAACGAAACTAAACTCTATTGTTAAATGAATGGGAAGGTGCGTTTAGTTCAGGTAACTCGTGACTAACGGTAGCACTTCAGCGGCTTCTGGCTTGAGAACTAGGGTTTCCACTGGTTACTCTGCGCGAAGCGGCTTCGGAGACCAAACGATTCCCCTTCGATCAGGCTCAGGCTTCGACGTGAAGGCATTGTCGTACTTTGTTTTTCTCAAGGTCGATGACGTATCCTCTCAAGATTCCGCTCTGGTACTCGCTCCCAGCGTTGAAACAAATTGTCTTGCCTATCTTCACTTCTCCCGGTGACTCATGAATATGTCCATGCATGCCGACCAAGGGCTGGTATTCTTCGATGGCCTTCAGAACCGCCGTGCTTCCTACAGGTATCTTCATCAGTTCTCCTGTGGCGACGACTGGTCGCAAATCTTTGTCAAGTTTGGGCGCTGTATCTAGGCCAGTGCCAAATGGGGGGCAGTGGAAGTTGAATATGCTGTTCTTGGCGTCTTTCAGCATTGACGCCATGTGGTCGATTTTCGCTTTGAGTTCTTCTTCTGAACATTCACGGGGTGTTTTCCATGGGGTCGGATTACTGTAGCCTGTGCTTATCATTTCATGGCCTTCGCCAATCTCAAGGGCTTTGTCCTCCGGGTTCACAATGAAACCCGACTTGTTGATAATTTCTCCAATCTCAGTTGTATCGTCGTTTCCGGGCATCATGTAGCAGGCAACGCCGGTGCCTTTCAATCTCTCTTCGGCGATTCGAACCCAGCGTTCCATTTCCTCAAGCACGTGTTTATGCAAGGTGGCCCCCTGCTGAGCAGGGTTTGCCCAAATTTCTTCGTGCCGCTGTTTAGTTACAGTGTCATAGTAGTAGCCGACGTTCCTAATTCGTTTGATGAGATCTTGGAGTTCTTGCTTCGAGGTGACAATTTCCTTCGAGCCTAGAAACGTGGTTTCATACGTCCCATTCTCCAAATCGACAATCGGTACCATTGCCTTCCCGGTTAGATCTCCTGAAGCGATTACGACTTGGGCTTTGTAAATCTTCAATTTGGCTGCGTTCACGAATTTCAGGAACGTGCTCTCAGAGCCATGAAGGTCACAGGCGTAGTAGATTCTTATCATCCGACTGGCCTTTCCAATTCATGTGATTGATGAATCGTTTATACCGGTTATGGTTGAGTTGCAGGGATAACAGGGTTGGCTTCACACGCAGAACTCAACAGCAGTTCTGAAATATGTTTTGGCGAATCCCGTTAGCTCTTTCGCATCAACGTTCTCATCGTAGCCGTGGATTACTGTCATGTTGCCTGGGCCGAACCAAACAGTAGGTATTCCTCTGAGCCTGAAGGCGTGGGCGTCGCTTGTTCCGGTTGAAAGAAAGGGCTTCGGATCGCTTCCCATGATTGAGTGAGAAGCCTTCCCCAAGATGTTGATGAATTCAAGTTTGGGAGAAGTGAAATTTGGATCCGACTCGAGCAGTTTCTCGACCACAACACCAGTGTTTGCTAGGAGCTCTGTTGTGCGCTCCATCGCCTTGGCCGCCGTGATGCTGGGCGCAAGACAAAGTGCAATATCGGCTTCCGCGCTGTCTGGTACCATGTTGATCATCGTTCCTCCTCGTATTGTTCCTATGTTCACGGAGGTGTGAGTGAGTAGCTTTTTCGCCTCCATAAGTCGCCCTGCCGCTCCCATCATGGTTGCGTATTGTTCCACTAATTCCTCTGAGAATGGAAGAACCTCTTTTACCTCTCCTGGGATGGGTGGTTCATCGTTCCAAATGGCAGCGAGTGCGTCGAGTGCCCCATTTAACCTCAGAATCGCGCTGTCCCCGAGGACTGGTGAGGAACCATGAGCCGGTTTGCCAGTGGCTTTCAACCTTAACCAAAGGTCTCCTCTATCCCCCACCCCAATCGCATCCTGGCCTGTGGGCTCTCCCATGATGCAACCCTCGCCAGCAACAACTCCGGCGTCTATCAGTTTATAGAGAAGTTTTCGAGCAGGATCGAAGTTCTCTTCGTCAGGTACTGTAATTAACTGCAGGTTCTTTCGAAGCTTGATGTCCAGTTGTCCTAATACCTTGAAGGCTAAGAGGAGCGCCGCTAAGCCCCCCTTCATGTCTGAGGCTCCTCGTCCCAGAACCTTTCCATCAGTTGTTGTCTTCCCCGAGTATGGGGGAAAGCTCCACCGCTTCCGGTCCCCTGCAGGAACAACATCAGCATGGCCGTAGAAGACGAGGCCGGGCTCGGCTTTTCTGCCGAGGTTCGAGACGAGATGTTCCTTGCCTTTCTCTTTCGAGTGGATTCGTGAGGAGACGCCATAATCTTTCAACCAATCTCTAATGAATTCGGTGATCTCGGTCATTATTGCTGGCGGGTTTTCCGTCGGAAATCGAATGAGCTGACCACAAAACCTTGCCAGAGATTTGGATTCGCGTTCTATTTGCTTCAATCCTCTTTCCAACAATCGCGACTTATCTGTTGTACCTCTAGCTGACAATTGAAAACTAACCCGAAATTTCGCTGTCTCTCGTCTGATGTCAAAACACTTTCGTACATACTCTACTTTCCTTGGGAGTTCAACCACGAATACGTCCAATCCTTTTTATCATCAGGAAAAGATATTCGCCACCGACTGCAATGGTCGGGCTGCTAATACAACTTGCAAAACAATGATTCCGGGCAAGACGTCTTTTTCAGGGAAATAGACAAGATTCTCTCTTTGGCTAAAGACGAGGCCGTCACGCTTAGGCTCCTTGGGGCAACCGCGATTCGAAGCCGCAGTGAAACTGCTAAGAAGATGTCCCAGAGTCGCAAGCTTACTGACTTGGATTTTGTTGCCTACAAGAAGGATCGTAAGAAGATAGAGGGGATCTTCGCTCACCTTGGTTACGCGCCGAATTCAACCTTCAATATGCTTCACGGGGACGAGCGACTCATGTTCTTCGGCAGCGATTTCAAAATTGACGTCTGGCTCGAAGTCTTCAGGATGGCTCACACTTTCAACTTCAAAGACAGGTTGGCAGTCGACAATCCAACACTTCCCCTTTCGGACCTACTGATGACAAAACTGCAAATTGTCGAGCTGAATGAGAAGGACGTAAGGGACCTTATCTGCCTCTTGAACGACCACGACCTCTCCCAAAATGATGAGAACCGGGAAATGATCAATGTCGGACGCTTAGCAGATGAGTGCTCAAAAAACTGGGGTGTATACAAGACTTTCACTGTGAACCTCAACAAGATCAAAACACTACTCCCAAAGTACCAAGCCGAAGCGACACCGGTGGATTCTAAGATCATCCTAGATGGAATTAACCGAATCTTAAGCTCACTAGAGGCGGCTCCTAAGAGCTTGGGATGGAAGATGAGAGCTAAAGTCGGGGAAAAGAGACCCTGGTACGAAACCCCTGACGTACGGTAAGGATCAAGTTCTCCCGTAGGGCGCTCGGCCTATGAATTGACGTTGATTCTGCTGGCTTTGTGGATCTACTCTGGGGGCACTGTCTTGAAAAGCAGATCTGTATCGATTCCATGGCGCTTGTTATACCATCTCGACAAATAGTAGACTCCAATTCCTGCAACAGTTACGCCGACGAAAAGCACCAAACCAGTTGACAATGCAACATTGAAAACACCCGCTATGTGCTGTCCGTAGCTGGCGCCAATGATGGGCCAAAACGCGTACAGGAAGAACAGCGGTATGCTGAAAAGGAGCCATATTATTCCGAGGATTGTTATCAGCGGAATACCGTATGTTCTTCTCATGGACTTTGGAATTAGCTCGTAGATGTCGGGCCGTCTGTACGGTAAGAGCACAGCATTTACCCCGGGCAGTATCCAGACGAACATTGAAAGCAAAATGCTCGTTAACGATCCTGTAATGAATGTGTAACCGTAGACGGACCCCATGAAGGAAACGTACCAGATCGCAACGAAGAGGATTATCAGTCGCATTGGTTGCTTGGTTCTGCTATTGATCGTAGATAAGCGGGTCGGTATGAGCCTGTCCATGGCCCATGCAAAAGCCGTCCTACTAGCTGTTGCGATCCAAGCTATGGCGAGTCCGAATCCGATCAGAAACGACCCGAGTGCCGAGATAGCCATGAGTCCCGCCACATCGGGCTTAGCGATCGCGACGTAGGCTTGAGCGAGGGGCAAGAAGGGGGCCGTCCCCGTAGTATAGAACAAATAGGACAAAGCAGCAAGGAAATTGAAACCGAAAGTGTTGACGAAAACCTGAACGAAGACGGTGTGGATTACAATGACAACAAGACATGTGACGCTGAATGCAATGACTATGCTCTTGCCCACATTGCCTTTAAGCTCTCCAGCGATGAAGCCAGTGTATTGGAAGCCAACGAATTCCAGTAGGCCAACGCCTAGTACGAGGCCAATTGTACTCCAACTGAATGTTCCTACGCTAAAACCGGCGGAAGTGGCCTCGTTGATAAGGCCTTGGACTGTCTTTCCCGTATAATGCTGAAGGTTGGTCGCAAATACGTTGGTGTTAATGCCGAACATGAATGGGATAATCAAAGCGGACAGGATTAGCCCGGTGAACACTATGATTGCGTTTATGGTGTGGAATCTTCGTGTGGGCTGTATGGATACGATCAATATCACCGCCATCACAATCGTACCAACAATAGTCATTCCAGTGGGCTGCGAAAGGAAGGTAGACCAAGTATTCCAAGGCTCAGGGGATGAAAATCCTATGATTTGCATCGCCCCACTGATATTGTAGATAAGGACGCTGAGTCCATATCCCATAAAGGCAAATATCGAGAAGATGAATGTCCAACTCTCTACGAAACCCATTAAGGGAGACGTGATTCTTGTCGTGTAAACTTGGTCGCCACCGCTTCGCGGCAACGCAGAAGCCAAAACCGCATAAATCGGCGAAAGAATAAACATCGTGAATATTCCCGCCACTAGAACACCCCAGCTCAGTGATGACCAACCTGCCACCAAGAATGCCGGGAGTAAGGTGAAAAACACTAGTACCCACGCAGGTTCCCAGGCAACAGCTGCACCAAGACTGAAAGCAAGTGCTTTCGTTGCGCTGACTTCTCTAACTAGACCAGAAGCGGCTCTTACGTACAGTTTCGGTTCTTTGTCCATCGACTTGAACCGAAGCGTACTCGCCCGTTTGGCTTATGTCACTTTGGTCCTGTCTCTATATGTCTTACAAAATTGTATATGCCTGCCAGCGTGCCCTACATAGAAGTTGAAGTGAGCAAGTAGGAGTGCCTGCCTGGCCACTCCAATCGATGCATCCACCAGGTTCGGCGCCTTCAAACCACGTAGTGTAGCATTACTGGCGATCATTCTGTCCACGAAGAATGCTTCTCGTAAACCGTGTTTCCGGCAACTATTGTCATTAGGACTCCGATGTCTCTGATTTCTTCTGGGTTGCAGGCGTATGGGTCGTTAGATAAGACCACTAGGTCAGCGAATTTTCCAACCTCGATACTGCCTTTTTCATGCTCTTCAAATGCTATTTTGGCACCGTTTATTGTGAACATTCTCAACGCGTCTTTCACACTTACGCGTTGCTCGACATTAGGATGATTGACCAGTGAGTGAATCCCAAATATCGGGTTCCAACGTGTCACGGGGCTGTCTGAGCCGCCAGCGATCACTATTCCCAATTTCAAGAGGTCGTTGTAGGAGTGCGCTCGCTCCATTCTTTCCTCCCCTAGGTACCCCTTGTACTTGCCCTCTTTTCCGCCCCAAAGATAGATGAAGGCGGGTTGCATCGACAGGTACACTCCAAGTCTAGCCACCCGGCTATTCTGTTCACTGGTCGCGAGTTCGTAGTGCTCGAGTCTGTGACGGTGATCGTTTCTTGGGTGCTTCTTGAGAGCCGTTTCGTAAGCGTCTAGCACCTGGTCAATTGTCGAATCAGATTCACAGTGTATTGCAAGCTGCAAACCAGCTTTGTGGACCTTCAGGACAAGGTCGTTCATCGCTTCCTGCGTGTAGTAGAGCATGCCTTTTGTGGACTGGTCGTCAGTATACGGCTCAAACAGGGCAGCGGTATGCGTTTCAATAGCTCCGTCCGCCAGCACCTTCACTCCAGCCTTTGTGCGTGTTGATTCAATGTCTCTGTCAATGTCTCCGGTCACGAATGGGTACAATACCACTCTCACGGGCAGTTGCCCGGCCACTTCTTCGATTATCCGCACGTTTCGTGTGCCAAGTGGTTCTCCCACAGTTTGAATGGTCGTAAGCCCGATCTTCGTCGCGTCATCCGCTGCCAGTCTAATTACTTGCCTGAAGTCGTCATCGGTCATCAAACCCATTAGCTTGGGATGGGCGGTTTCTATCACTGGGTCCCTCAATACACCGGTAGGTGCCCCTGTTTTGGGATCTTTGTCGACGCCGGGCTCGTTGCCCGACAAGCCGAGATACTGCAAGCTTTTCGTGTTAATGGCAGACGAGTGGGCAGTAACGTGCGTGATCATGACCAAGTGATTTGGCGCTACCTCATCCAGTTCGAATCTTGTAGGATACCTTTTTTCGGGATATTTGGCATCGTCTAAGCCGAACCCCAAGAGCAACTTCTTTTCAGGAAGCCTTTGGGCGTACTCCTGCACCTTTTCCAAGAGACTCTTGACAGATTGTATATCGAACAAATTTAGTGAAGAAAGGAACATACCCGTGTACGTCAAATGTGCATGCGCGTCTATGAATCCGGGCAGTACCGTTTTTCCCTCAATGTCTATGACCTTTGTTGTCTCGCTTATTGAGCGAGAGATCTCTTCCTTTGACCCGACAGCAAGAATCTTGCCGTCCCGAATGGCGACGCCTTGGGCCCGTGAGTTGAAAGAATCCATTGTAATGACGTTGGCATTTACAAGAACAGTGTCTGCTTTCTCCTGATCACTGCCCAACATACCGCGATGATTGGCTTTGGTTGGATAAGCGTTTTACCGTCATGAAACCTCGGGCCTCGTCCCCGCTTTCGAAAGCTTAACTAGAGCATTCTCAGCAACGAACTGGGAGAAGTATTTGGATCCCAAAGTTCTCAGACGTAAAAGAGAACGCTCCGTGAGATTACTGAAAGAGCTTATTGCGATACCTAGCTCGAACCCACACGTCTCTGATAAAGACGAAAGGGAGATTGCGAGATTCCTCCGAGAAGAACTCGAAAACTCCGGTCTGGAAGTCAAGCTTCAACAGGTTACAAGCAAGCCATACTGGGCGTATGAGGGAGGAAGAAGCCGTACTCGTCCCAACGTAATTGCGAGGACTGGAACAAAAGGAGGGAGAAAACTGATCTTGAACGGCCACATCGACACCGTCTCAGGCTCCACAATGAAACACCCATTTGAACCCCGCGCCGAAGGCGATAGATTGTATGGGCGGGGTAGCGCCGATATGAAAGGGGGAGTCGCGGCCATTGTCGCTGCTGCGGAGGCGATTCAACAGTCAGGGCGGAATTTGAAAGGTGAACTCGTGCTCTCGCTGGTAGTAGATGAGGAAACACTCGGAAAAGGAACAATTGACTTCTTGAAAGCAGAGCAGGGTGATTTCGCAATTGTAGCTGAACCCACCCAGAATACACTGGGCATCGCGCAAGCGGGCTATCTCGACTTCAACATCTACTCCAAAGGCGATTCTAGGCATGGCCAAACAACGCTCCCCAGCGCATGGGCGAGCGCCTTCGTTGAGGCAACGAACGTTTGCAACAAGATACTATCTGATGATAAGATCATCCGGGAGAGACGCGGCCGCCTAGGGATGGAAACAACATTCAACTTCTCGCCGACTACCTTCACGCCACCTCCGTCGCTCGCCTGGATGACAATGGAAGAGTTCAGGGTCAACTGCCTTCTCGGACTCATTCCGGAGAGGACGCTCGCAAGGTCTGCAAGAACCGCGAAAGCAATAGTGAGGAGGATCAAAGATATGATCCGGGAAACCAACAAGGAGGGCCAAAGAAACACGTTCGAACTGGTGGACCTGAAGCCTGGATTCGTTCAGCGGAGAAACGCATACACAAAAGCCTTTGAAAACGCCATGCAAAGGGTTCTGCGGCATCACAAGCATAGCTACGTGCTAAGTTTCTGTGACGCCACATACATTTATCGTGCAAACATACCGACAATTCTCTTCGGCCCAGGAAAGATGGAGTTAGGGCACAGTACCAATGAATACACTAGCATCCGACAAGTGAAAGACGCGACCAGCGTTTTCGCGCATGCGATCGACAACATTCTGGGATGACATGAGCCTCCTGTGAATCTACAGAGTCGCGGCCCGTCTAGATACACCATCTAGGTAACTGACGACGTGCGCCTCGGGACGATACTTTCCGACTTAGATGCTAGTAAGGATTAACGCGCTACTCCTGCGGATCTCTTCAGCTGGTTTCAACCAAAGCAATTACATGCGTGGCTCACTTGATTGACAAAGTAGGTGGGTTACGTGAAAACGGTCGGTATTGATGAAAGGACGGTCGAAGACCGGAGGGAAATGGAGGAGATACTTCTCGCTGCCAAGGTAGGTCGTTTGGGCATATGCTGGAATGGTCAACCGTTGATTATCCCGGTGAATTTCGTCTACGAAAACGGTGCTATCTACTTCCATGGTTCAGATCTGGGGTTGAAAACTGAATTCCTACGAAGAAATCCTGATGTCTGCTTTGAGGTAGACGAATTCTGGGGCACGGTCCCCGCATCGGTACCTTGCGAATACGATACTGCGTACCGAAGCGTTGTTGTTTCTGGTACGGCTCAGGTTCTGTCAAGTCCGGAGGAGAAGACGGTTCCACTTCGACTCATTGTCGCGAAATATGCCGGGCAGGATGCGGCCAAGGGTTTGACACCTCTCATGGTTGAAGAGTATCGTTCCTCGCGTGGCCGGGAAACAGCGGTCGTAAAAATCAGAGTCAAGGCAATGACCGGCAAACGCTCAACCGAGAAACCCACAAGAAAAGTTGAATGACACAGATCTACCGTTAAATTGTGGTATGCTTGCCTCCGATTTCATGATAAGGAGCCTATATGTACCGGTAAATTGGGGTTGAAATCCCCTTCTCCATCTCTGAGGATTGGAGTCAGGGTTGTATCGGCTAGATGCCTAGATAATCGAACGAACTTGTGTGTAGTCTTCTTCTCGAAAGGAACGTTCTTGACTCAATCCTGTGTCGGGGCCTGACAGGTTCGCGTAATAGCTGCCCTGCCGCTCTATGATCCGTTGGCTGTGAAGTTGCGAGCAAAGTTGGTATTCGTCGTTCACCAAGATTGTAACGGTATCCAGTGTCATCCTCATTCTCTTCAAGGCTCGAGAGCAGGTTGGGTATTCACCAGCGACCACTCAAAGAACAATTAGCTGTAGTTATCTACCGAATTCGAACTCAACGCAACAAGATCGAATCCATGAACCTAATGATGCAGCATCGCGACAAGGAGTTCTTCGACAAATGTGTCGCAGCCCGCTCCGTAGGCGACATGCCACGCGCCAACCTCTACGCGGAGGAATGCGCTGAGGTCAGGAAGATGGCTAAAATCGCCCTAAACTCCGAACTTGCACTGGAACAGTTGATCTTCAAACTCGAGACGGCTGAAATGATGGGCGACATAGCTTACTTGGTCCACCCAATCAAGAGCGTGGTTGCCTCCGTTGGACAGCAAATTCAACAAATGATGCCTGACGTCTCCTTCGAGCTAAATCAAATCAATGAAAGCCTGGAAGGCATAGTCGTCAACGCTGGTGAGGTGACGGAAAGCATGGCGCCCGCAGGTTTCCAATCGCCTGAAGCGGATAAGATAATGCAAGAAGCTGACACGCTCGCTGAGCAGAAGATAAAATCCAGATTCCCAGAACTCCACCCCATCCCCACCGCTGAATCCACAGGTAGCTGAAAAGAGCCTAGCTTAGCCTAAGCCCTAGGGGACCTACGCGACTCACTCTATATGCACCGGTAAATTGGTGCTGAAATCCCCTGCTCCACCGCTGAGCTCAACTGAGATAAGATAGTGGGCGTATTGGATTTGCTTCTTCGTAGAGACTGAATTCAACGGACTTGATTCGGTCTGCAAGGCAGGGATACTGAAACAATGCCTAAGGTGCTTTTTGTCTGTACAGCCAATCTTCAACGAAGTCCTACTGCAAAGGACCTCTTTCAAAACTGGAATGGAGTATGGGAAACGGAATCGGCGGGAACAATGCCCTTGCCGGGACGCAACGATTTGACTCAACAGCTAGTCGACTGGGCGGACTTAATCATAGTTATGGAACCACACCACGCCGAACACATTCAAACTCATTTCAAAACCAATCCAGACAAGATCAAAGTACTGAACATACCTGACAGATACTTCCGCAACGAACCTGAACTCGTTCAAGAACTCAAGAACAAAGTCACCCCAATTCTCGAAACCTGGAAGCCCAATTCCAAACTCTAGAAAGAGGAGGAAATTGGGGCCAAAATCCCCTGTTAGATCTCTGAGGACTGACAAAGGGACCTGTGGATCTCATTGTTGGCATCGAAGTGCTACAAGTAAATCCTACGATATTCCGTGATCGAGAGGAGTCCCGATGTCAGAAGCTTACAGGTCTAGTGTTAGATTGTATTGGATGGCGAAAGAAACAGATGAACCAAACCGGGCGTTTAATGTCGAGTCCGCAAGGCTGTCCGTTCATGAGAACTATCACAACTGCCTGAGAATTCTGGCCATTTACAGCAGGACGCATGGAGGTTCAGTTGTGGCGCATGGAATATGGGGTGGCCGCAAAATACTGGGGCTTGGATTCCAAGGTAAGAACGTGACAATTGGAGTTGTGCAAGGAAGCCGTATCGAGCGAGGAATAACACACGAGATTAGGAATCCCTATGATCTAAGAAGGTACCTGGAAAACACGGTAGGTTTTTCAGTAGCGAATCTCAACGAACGGACCTTCGAAAAGGCCTTGGAGCAATTGAAGAAGATCGAATCTGAATGGAACATCGAGATTTCTCCTGAGGAAACCAAGAAATGGTAGCCCACAACTCCCGCAGCGACTTTTCCAGCAAAGACCTCAAGCACTGACATTCCTGACTACCGGCTGATCTGTACCGGTAAATTGGGGTCAGAATCTCCTCCCCCGCACCAAAATGAAAAATGAAAATAATACTGGCCTGTGAGACCTGCAGCCCAAAGAGAGGACACCATATTCATTGGTGCAAACGCTTTTCGTAGTTTCCATTGTTTTCCGGAGGTCACTAAGAACACTGGGCTATGCTTGGTTTTCATTTCGATGGACGTGTGATTCTCTTTCGTGGAGTTGCACAGAAAGCCCTCTATATTGAGAACATTTCCCCTAATCAAGAGCTGCAATGCCGCGTCTGTGTTCTTGTAGGCAGGGCACATTGGAAGGTTGACGGAAATTGGTGTACGGGTATAATGGCAAGATAGCCCGAGTGAACCTTCAAGCGCGGACCATGAAGGTTGAGAACCCGGACGATGCAGTGTATAAACAATATCTTGGCGGAAGAGGGCTAGGCGCGTATTATTTGTTCCGCGAGCTTACCCCGAAAATTGATCCGTTGGGACATGAGAATATCATTATTGTGGCTCCGAGCGTTATCACGGGAATTCCCATCGCTGGAATGTCTAGGTGTAGTATAGTCTCGAAATCGCCGTTGACAGGTACCTACGGTGAGACGGAAGCTGGCGGATTTTTCGGCGCAGAACTGAAAGCCGCAGGATTCGACGCGCTGATCATCGAAGGTCGGTCAGAGAAACCTGTTTACTTGTTCGTGCATGATGGAGAGATAGACTTCAACGACGCCTCAACCATGTGGGGCAAGACGACTAAAGATGCTCAAACCGAAATACGCGAGCAAGTGAAAGACCGACACGCTCGCATCGACCTGATTGGCCCGGCAGGCGAGAACCTTGTTCGATACGCATGCGTACTCAACGAGCTAAAATTCGCGCATGGCCGCGGTGGTCTCGGCGCCGTGATGGGTTCAAAGAAACTAAAAGCAATCGCAGCCCGTGGAACTAAGAAACCTGAACTAGAGGATCCAGAGGCGATCCAACAAATTGCGAGGTGGATGGCGTCTCATTGGAAAGAGTTTCCTGGAGCTCTTACACGAAGTTCCCTTGGCACAGCCGATGCCGTGTTGCCCTTGAACGCCTTGGGCATACTGCCCACGAGAAACTTCCAAGGCGGGTTCTTCGAGCAGGCCTCAGCCGTGTCGGGACAGAAGATGGCCGAGACCATATTGACTCGAACCGATGGTTGTTACGCGTGCCAGATCAGGTGCAAGAGAGAAGTCACCGCGACCGAACCCTACGAAACCGAGCCTGAATATGGTGGCCCAGAATATGAAACAATAGTGGCTTTTGGTCCACTCTGCGACGTAGGCGATTTGGGCGCGGTGTCGAAAGCGAATGAACTCTGCAATAGTTACGGGTTGGACACGATAAGTACTGGGAGCTCAATAGCGTTCGCTATAGAATGTTACGAGAACGGACTGTTAACCAAGACGGACACTGACGGTTTAGAACTGAACTGGGGAAACGCAGACGCAATCCTTCAACTAATCGACATGATAGCACATCGCCGGGGCATAGGAATCCTGCTCGGGGAAGGAGTCAAACGAGCCTCTGAAAAAATCGGGAAGGGCTCGAATCGATTCGCGCTTCACACGAAGGGAAAGGAGCTAGCTATGCATGACCCACGCGGCAAAACTGGAGTCGGCATAGGATACGCTGTGTCCCCCTCAGGGGCAGATCATATGCAGGCAGCACATGATCCCGTTTTTGGTAAGCCAACTAAATTCATGGAAATGGCAGGGATAACCGCGACTGTCGACACGCGTGACTTGGGCCCTGACAAGGTTAGAGCGTTCTTGTACGCACACCTGTGGTGGGGATTACTCGACTGTCTCGGGGCATGTAAGTTCGTATTCATCCCACACAATGCTGGCGTTCTAGACACGCAGCAACTCGTTGACATGGTCAATGCCTCAACGGGTTGGCAGATGAGCCTATGGAGCCTGATGAAGGCCAGTGAACGAGCCTTGAACCTGGCACGCGCATTCAATGTGCGGGAAGGATTCACCGCATCCGACGACACATTACCCCCAAGGCTATTTGAGGAGATTCAGTTCGGCCCCAGCAAAGGCGCTAAGATCGACCGAGAACAATTCCAAAACGCGTTGCATCAATACTATGAGATGATGGGTTGGGATCGAATCACTGGTGCACCTACGGCCACAAAACTTCTTGAACTCGGACTTGGCTGGACCATCAATTCTTGATGCATAAAATTGCGTTGATGTAATGTATCGGCGAATGCCCCCTTAAATTATAGCATACTTCAAGAAACAACGACGATTCAAGCGGATTCAGTCTAGCCATGTTTCGTTCAGTTCTTCGCGATTTCCATCAATGGCTTATATGTACTGGTAAATTGGCGCTGAAATCCCCTGCCCCATCTCTGATTCAACTCTCTGCTTCTTCCGGTTTAATCTTTAGAACAAGAAGTGCACTAGCGAATAGAGCGGATGAACCCACT
The DNA here is from genome assembly GCA_049513715.1 of Bathyarchaeia archaeon. Classification (GTDB taxonomy): domain Archaea; phylum Thermoproteota; class Bathyarchaeia; order 40CM-2-53-6; family 40CM-2-53-6; genus FEN-987. Next base: position 235,204 of record JBEKVV010000004.1, read on the forward strand.
AAGAAAATGGACACGGGGCTGAAGGTGTTCCAGACAAACCCCAAGACCAGAGGACCAATAATGAAACCTAGGTCTTCAAAGGACCCGTACATTCCTATTGCTGTGCCGTGTGATTTGTCGAATGTGATTTCTGGAATTACGGCCAGGAGAAGTGAGAGCGCAGCAAGCCCCAAGGACACGAGCACCGATACCAGGAATAACTGGTCCTGAGTTCTTGCTACCAGATAGAAAAGAAACATCCCAGAAGATGATAGAAGTCCGACCCCGGCTATTCTTCGTCTCCCAAACTTGTCCGACAACCACCCGAACAACGGCATCGCCGCTAACTGCGCCGCATAGATAATACTGAGAAGTAGGCCAACCTGAACGGTTGACATGTTCATTTGCTCTAACACGTAAAGCGGCAGGAAGGATTTCACCAACGACAGCGCGATGAACCCGAAAACTGCCGAGAGAAACAGAAAGCCTGCCGAGCGCATATGAAAGGTCGACCTAACACGAGGCGCATCTTGCACAGTCGCACGCGGCTTTGACTTTGGGAGAGTGAACATTATGATACAAGCTAACACTAGAGCCAACGCAGACGACGCATAGAATGAACAGCTGAACGAGCAAGATGCAGCTAGATATGCGCCAACCAACGGGCCTATTATGCGCCCCAATGTCGAAAATGACCACCACAGACTTGCGAACAATCCGACCGATTTCAGCGGTGACTCATCGGACACATAGGCTCTGGTTGTGGGCCCCAAAGCTACACCGACTACGCCCCAAGAGAACTGCACGAAGATGAAATAGGGAACAAGTGACCTGACTGTATACAACGGGAAGATGATGCTCATCCCTAGAACGGAGAGAAACATGAGGAGCCGTCGATCAACTCGGTCAGAGATTCTACCCCAAATCCATTCGAACAGGAACATGCCGAGCGCGGCTGATGTGGCGAGAAAACTCCAATCGACAACCCCTATTCCCAGCGATTGAACATAAAGAGGTAATATTGGCCCGTTAACAGAAGCACTGGTCAAGACGCTCCACAAAAGAAGGATCAGATAGATTGGCAACATTCGACAAAGGTTGCGGTTCAAGTGCTTTCATGTCCTGGATCGGATCTGTGAGCCCTAGGATCCCATGCTTGGTTCGGAGACATGATTCGATGTGTGTCGGGGGACGGTCAGATCTAAGTGCCTTCCTTGGTTCGGAGCATTCGTATCTTCAATAGCCCAAGCTAATCTCGACTGCTCTCTGACTTTGTCAGCTTCATCTTGCCTAAATCGGCGGCAAGAGTTTAAGTGAATCATAAATGCTCCCAAAATATGATGTAGAGAATAAAGAGTAGCTGTGATTCCTTAGGCATTCGATATGAGCAAAGTCCACACTCTGCTTATATGTACCGGTAAATTGGGGCTGAAATCCCCTACCCCATCTCTGAAACCGACTATACATTGATAGGTGTACTTCTCGATTCTGTTGGCCTTTGTGACATAAAAATAAACACTGCCTTTTTAGAGTCAGCTTCGACAAAACTATGTGAGGGGTTAGTGACGCCACCCGCTGCTGTCAAAACGTTGCGAGAGCTGATCTACTGGCAGTATGCGAAGATCATCTCCAACTCTGCTGGCATGGGGAAGAAGCAGTGGGGTTTCGTTATGGACCGGTTCGAGAAGCTCAGAGACGAAAATATTTTCTGGAATAGCATAAGAGAGTATATCAAGGAGAGAGAAACGTCCGAAAAATGTTCTTTTTGCGGTTCCTCCGGCCAACTCTCGCTTGAGCATCTCTTTCCCAGAACTCTTAACGGACCTGACGATGAAAAGAACGTTACTTGGATTTGTCGTCGATGTAATTCCTCAAAAGGCGCAAGAAGGCCATATGAGTATTGGACACTGCGTGATGGCCTGAAAGCTGCGAAGTACGACATGCCACGACTTGTGGAGGGGAAGTACCTCAAGTTCGTGTTTGAGACACTGTCAGGAACAGATTACCTGGATCTTTCCATGACCGAGATCGAAAAGCGAGTGTGTCCAACCTGCGACCTTACCCCGTTATGCAGAAAGGAACGGACTGTCAACAAGCTGTCGCCTCTTTGCATAGACGGAATAACCACGCTTCAGCTTATGAAGGCGTAATGTAATGGTGAGCCAAGCGTCGGCTCGGAAGTCAATCCTAGGTCTTATTGTTCTCACACTCGTTCTGAACCGCTTTGCCTATTCAGCTCTGAAAGCGTTTGCTTGAAACTTGCTGAGCTATGAAACATGTCGTGGTTACGATCCCAAAACGTACGCCTGTATTAACCCGACAATCTCACGCAGCATAATGAGGGAGCTTATTGAAGAGTAGCATCAGTTATCCAAACACAACTACACACAAGGGGAGGGACGGTCGAAACGAATTTCGCCTAAGCCTCAGTTAACCGATATGGCTGATTACTATCCTTCTACCAACGAATATGTTTAGTTTTGAAGCTGCATCTCTATTTCTGTGAAACCAAATCAAAGAAGCGGATGTAGGCTTCGATGCCACGATAGTAGGTGGGAAGGTGCTGTCTCTCGTTAGGGGCGTGGATATTGTCGTCAGGCAGGCCGAATCCCAACAGAACTGAGTCAACGCCAAGTCTGGTCTTGACCATGTTCACCACGGGAACGCTGCCTCCTGCCAGTTGAAACAGCGGTCTAACTCCAAAAGTGGCTTGTAGGGCTGACGCAGCTGCTCGCATAGCTGGCGTATTGCGATCAACAAGAACAGCCGGGGCACTCGTGAGATTCTTGACCTCCCAGGTCACGGTTTGAGGCGCATTCTTGCGCAAATACTCCTTCAACTGATTCTCCACAGCCCCATTGTCCTGTTCGGGAACAAGCCGCATGGAAATCTTTGCCATGGCTTTCGCGGGCAAGACGGTCTTCGATCCCTCGCCAGTGAAACCAGAGAGGAAACCGTTTACTTCGAGAGTAGGTCGCCCCCCAATCCGCTCCACAGTCGTGAATCCTTTCTCTCCGTACAGCAGCTTCGTCCCGGTCATCTCTTGCCAAGCTTCGTCGGAAATTGGAATGCGCGCCAATTCGACGCGTTCTTCTTTTGAGAGAACTCGGACTTTATCGTAAAAGCCCGGCAAAGTGACATGCCCATTTGCGTCATGCATTCCTGCAATTAATTCACAGAGCACCTGCGCCGGGTTGTGGACTGCTCCTCCAAAACCCCCTGAGTGCAGGTCACTCTTCGCCCCGTAAACCCAGACCTCGAAGTATCCCAGACCACGAAGCCCGTATACCAGAGAGGGCACGTCAGGTTTTAGGATATGTGAATCGCAGTTCAGGACAAAATCGCATTTCAGTTTGCTCTTGTACTTTTCCACAAATGGTTCGAGATTTCGTGAACCAATCTCCTCTTCACCCTCGAAGAACATCTTCACGTTGACCGGCAAGCCGCCTGATTTCAGCCATGCCTCCAAGGCCTTTAGAACTGCATGACCTTGCCCCTTCATATCAGAAGCCCCACGAGCGTAAATGTTGTCTCCCCGCACCGAAGGTTCAAACGGAGGTGAAGTCCACTCGTTCAGTGGATCAACTGGCTGAACATCATAATGGCCGTAGACTAAAACGGTGGGTTTGCCTGGAGCGTTAAGCCACTCACCGTAGACAACTGGATGCCCAGCAGTGGCAAGAACCTCAACATTCTTGAAACCTATACCGTACAGCTGATTTGCAAGCCACTCAGCGCAACGTTGAACGTCTTGCTTATGTTCAGAAAGTGTAGAGATACTCGGAATTGAGAGGTACTCTCTGAATTCCGTTAGATAACGATCGTGATCACGCTTTGAGGATTCGAGAACTTGCTGTACGGAGGTCATGGATGCTCATTTGGGTCGGATAGATTAAGTGATATTTCATCTTTGCATTCTAGCTTGAGGCCAAGCAATCATTCCGCGTCAGTGAATTTGCTGGTCACCAGGGTTCCGACATGAGACCCTCTGGTGGCGCATCAGCATACCCACACTCCATCGCCAGAGAATGATTGTGTGAAGTTACGGTTCTACTTTGTACCGTCGTACGCATACTAGTTCGATGCGGGTTTCAGAATCTGTTGTAGCTTACGGTTTCATTCAAAGGCTTCCTTGGAGTCGTGGCTGGTTTTTCTTCTGGACACCCGAAGCTGAGGAGCGCTAGGATCTTCCAGTCATTTGGCACACGCAGTAATTCTCTCACTTCTGCCTCGTCAAAGTCGCCTACCCAACATGAACCGATCCCGAGCCCCCAGGCTGCGATGACCATGTTCTGCATTGCTATGGTGGTATCGACTGTTGACCATTTACGAGCGTACGCACTTCCTTCGTATGCACAACCGACAATCGCGAATGCGGAGTCTCTGATGAACCCGCTCCATTGCCTGTGGGACAGCTTTTCCTTAACCTCTGGGTCAGTGAGTACGATGAAACGCCATGGTTGCCCGTTGCTGGCGGAAGGAGCGTATCTCCCGGCCTCAAGAATTTTCTGTATGGTGTCTTGGGGAATCTGCTCCGCCTTATATTTCCGGATGCTCCTTCGAGATAACAGTAGGTCAATAACTGACATCAACGTTCAAGGAATCTGTCTCACTCGAACTAGTAGCTCTTACGACAGATATTCACGTTTGAATGTTTATTGATTGGGGCGGTGTGTGTGGTATCAGTGGTGCGCACACCACACAAAACCGACTGAACTTACGGTTCAATTCTGGACGCCCGCACCAAGAGAATCACACACACCGATGCATGCTGCTCGCTTCGCTCGCATAACCAACCAAAATCCATCCAAAATGCAGCTCATCTTATCCAGCAGACTGAGGTTCAGATCCAGCGCCGTCTAGCTCGCATGATTAAGTCGTTGATCTCATGCTAGTCTAGTTCCGGATGCTTCTTCGTGTATCGGCAACCGCAGACTGCACAGCCATGAAATCCTGAGTGAAATCGACGCAAATGATGACAAACATCACAGCACGAATCTCGATGAGCTGTCCAATGATGTTCATGAAGTTGGTCGTTTGATCGAAATATCTTAGCTGGTTGACACAGTTTACAATAGTGGCTCATTGATTGAAACCAAACCTCAATCCAAACTCAACCCGCCACCTGCCTGTTTATTGCTTTCGCTAATTAGGCGGCCAAGTTTCAGTTTTCTGGGGGGGTACTAATGGTGCGGGCGACTGAATTTGAACTCAACATTGTCCGATGCCGACCTAAACATTTTCTGTAAGATATGCCATATGGAGAGCGTGAGTCTGTTGTCTGACGAGAAAAGCTCCGCTTCCGACAATCATCCGGTGTTCATCCAGCCAAGCACAGGAAATACGGGGGTTCAAATCCGGCCCCCTACACTTTCTGATGAACCTAGTACACTCATTTCCACTGGATAACTGCGAGCCTTGACCAAGGCAGCGGTAAGGCCAGCCTAGTCGGATTTTCTGCGACGATTCAAGTCCGCCGTAATGTCTCCTTCTAGGCGGGAATCAGGTGTAGTCCAGAATGCTTGTCTTTTTGCCTGCTGTTCGTACTCCGGTTTGACTGATGCGCTTGAGAATTGAGTGCATCTTCTGTTCTTTGCGAATGCTGCTCCAATAGTATGCTTCGTCAACCGTATCTTCAGCCATCAAGACTGTGACCTTGCCAATCCTGGTTCTTCCAGTTCTCCCCCTTCGCTGAATGGTTCGTATTTCGGATGGCACTGCTTCATAGAAGATGACGTGGTCCACGTCCGGAACGTGTAGGCCTTCTTCGCCTATGCTTGTGGTTACGAGGATGTTGAACTTGCCAGACTTGAAGTCCTCCAAGGTTTGCACTTGCTCTTTCTGTGATAGGCCTCGACTGGAATCTTCGCTTGTTGCGTGGCCGACGAAGCGAACCGGACGCGAGCCCTCCTGTTCCAGTTTCGTTACGATCAGCTCTACGGTGTCTCGATATTGCGTGAACACTATGATGCGACTGGTTTGGTTCATCCTCAATTGTTCGATGATCAAGTTGGAGAGGAGGTTCAATTTCGGATGTGACGTGTGAATAGTATCGGTTAACTGGATGGCTGTTTGAACTCGGGGGTCTTTCAGTAGGCTTTTGATGGTTCGTTTCGGGTTTTCTGACATGCGGGTGAAATACTGCTTCAGATTCTGGATGTCTTGGGTTTCGAGGAGTTCTATGCCGTGGAGTAGGGAGATGGCTTGCGCTTGGAGTGTTAGGGCGGCGAAGATGTAACCCGAACGTCTCTTCCGAAGCCTTATGATTA
>JBEKVV010000005.1:0-222047 GCA_049513715.1 Bathyarchaeia archaeon
GGCGTGAGGTTCGCGCCATTCGCGTCTGCAAGTGAAGCAATGGTACAAGAACCCCAGCGTAGGGGAACCTTGAAAGTCGATGCAGACGAGTTAACCAAATCGGCGAGTTAACGTGAGCCGACAAGTTAACAGAACCGTTGGGAAGAAACCCGAAAGGAAACCATTCGGACGCTCGAGCCCTCCAAAGGGCTACCCGAAAGACCGGTCAGTCTACGCCGACCCTGAGAACTGGCGCTACCCCCTCCACACCTCTTGGCACGCAAAAGCCGCACGCCGCTACTTCGATGACGAGCCAAACAGAACCAAATATACAGTAGACGAGCAGACCTACATCGATCGGCGAATCAACGAGGCTCTGAAGAAATTCGAGGCAAGAAAAGGAAAACGCTCCCCCTCAAGAGCTCCAACGAAGGACGTGGAGAGATGTCGTTGAAGCAGTTACTCAGGGTGCTTCTGGGACCTGCGAGACTCAAAAGGGCGACTGAAATCCATGACTCTCTCTTAGTTATCACATCGGAGACTGGGGAACGAATTGAGGCGAAAGTGAAGGATTACGTCGTCCAGATCGACATCAAGAATCAAACCATCTTACACGACTGCCAAGACTGGCGCAATAACATGGCCTCCAAGAACATTTGCAAGCACCTTGGCAAACTGTTCCTAACCTTGGACGAGAGAAAAGCAATCGATCTATCCCGGAGCGTACTCGAACATAAGGAATCCTGGAAATTCACAGCGCCGGGAGCCTAACGTCGAACACGTGCGGCTATCGCACGGATTTGGTTAAAATGCGCAAGACCTCGTAAGCGTGCTTAACGACTCCTAGCTTACCTTTCCTAGCATAGCCTTCCGTGAACCGCAACGAGCCATCAGGGCTGATCCCAGGACCAAGCATCAGCAGTGGAACAGGATCGTCGGAGTGCCCCTTAATCTTGCACGGGGTTGAGTGGTCGGCTGTAACGCACATCGTTCTCATTTCCAACTCACCGAGAGCAGAGAAGAAACCTTTGTCAATGTCTTCGATTGATTTTCTTTTCCCGTCAAAGTCGCCGTCGTGGCCCGGTTCGTCTGGTCCTTTCAGGTGAACGTAGATCAAATCATACCTTTCTGAAAGTTTGATGGCTTTGCGCGCTCGCTGTGAATACCCTTCTACTGACCGGTCGGGCGGAAAAACTTCTATGTCCATACCCACGACTTTCGCAATTCCAAGTTCAACCGGCATGTCAGCTAACGCGACCGCCTTCAAACCGAACTTTTGCGTAAGCGTCTTGACCTTCGGTGTCTTTGTCCCGGCGTCACGCATTAGGAGAAAATTCGCCGCGGGGAAGCCGCGCGATTTCCTTTGCACATTTACTGGATGATCTTTCAGAACTTCGTAGACACGAGCAGCGAACTGATTCAGCAATTGGGCTGATTCGGCGGCAGCTCTCGTTTTCGTCAGGGGAACGCATTTCGGGACAGGTGTGGGTAATTTCACGCCGGATTTCGCTATGCTGACTTTACCTTTGCGCGAATATGCGGGGTCGAGATTTGAAACGGCATCAGAGAACTTCGAACCCCCACTCCGAAACACGAGCGCGCATCTATGGCCAATCGTGGCCTGAAGCCTAAAGTCAACCACATCTTTGAGCATCGAGTCATTGTTGACGGCTTCGACCAGTTCCTTCGCTTCAATAGTGGAAACATTCCTTCCGGCTCGCCTATCCAAAATCTGGTTATTTTCCACGGTTGCGAAGTTGCACCTGAGCGCCAAGTCGCCATCCTTGAAATCTAGACCCGATCCAATTGCTTCAACAACTCCCCGGGACAGATGCAACTTGGTTGGGTCGTAGCTTAGAAGTGAGAAGACGCCTGCATCACTTTCCGGGGCGATTCCGCGTCCCACGGTGTATAAGGTACCCATAGCCCCTCGTTTGGCGTACGCATCTAGGTTCGGCGTCTTTGCCACCTCCAAAGGAGTTTTGTTCCCGTACTCCGGAACAGGCTTGTCGCCGACCCCGTCCAATATTACGTAGATTATTGCGTTCTCCAATTTCTGCCGCTGCGCCGCTATCCCCATCCCTCAATATATTGATTAGAGCTGCAAACCTCAGCTGTCATCAGGTTATAGGACATGTCCGCGGACTGGACGAAGACGAAGATCGTTTGCACAATTGGACCGGCAACCTCATCGAGGGAAATGCTGCGGCGCCTCGTCATGGCTGGTATGAACGTCGCCCGATTGAACTTAGCCCATGACACGCAAACCGACCACGCCTCGAGAATCGAGCTAATCCGGTCAGTCTCAAGGAAGTTGAAAACACCAATCGGGATCTTGCTTGACCTGCCAGGCCCTAAGATCAGGGTCGGCTTGATTCGACCGGAACCAATCTACCTCAGAGAAGGTTCGACACTCGTACTCACTGAACGTAATGTCGTTGGAAGTGAGAAAGTAGTTTCCGTGAAGCCACCGGGGGTTGTACGAGAGTTCAGTGAAGGTGACCCCATCTTCCTAGCTGATGGCACAATTCGCCTTGTAGTTCGCCAAACAAGGAACCAAGGGGCTGTTTGCCGTGTCGTGAGAGGAGGACCATTACTCTCAGGCAAAGGCGTCAACCTTCCGGGGAAAAAGCTTGGACTAAAGGCGCTGACCCGGAGAGACGTTGCGCTCCTTAAGTTTGGGCTGGAAAACGGAGCCGACTTCATTGGGCTGTCGTTCGCGACCTCTCAAAGCGATGTGGTTAGAGCGAAAAGGATTGTGAAACGAGCTGGGTTCCGGACATGGGTTATCGCCAAGATTGAGACGCGACAGGGCGTGGAAAACTTCGACGAAATCGTCGAGAAAGCGGACGGCGTCATGATTGCCCGCGGCGACTTGGGTATAGAGATGGAAGTTGAAGACGTCCCCGTTATCCAGAAAAGCCTCATCAAGAAGGCGAACGCGGCAGGCAAACCTGTGGTGACCGCTACCCAGATGCTCGAATCCATGGTGAGTAACGCAACCCCCACGCGTGCCGAGGTGACTGACATAGCAAATGCAATTATCGATGGCACGGACGCGGTCATGCTCTCTGAGGAAACTGCCGTAGGTAAGTATCCAATCGAAGCGGTCAACGTAATGAGGAAGGTCGCAGCAGTCACCGAAAAGAGCCTTCCATACAGGGCGCTATTGAACTCACGACGGTCACTTCTGAGGGCGATTGTTCAGGATTCGATTAGTTTCTCGGCTTGCCAAGTTGCATATGATTTGAGCGCGGGTTGCATAGTGGCCTTTACAAGGGCTGGAGCAACTGCCCACAGAGTCTCGAAGTTCCGGTCATCTGTTCCAATAATTGCGTTGACCTACAAGCCACTAGTAATGAACCGCCTCTCACTCCTTTGGGGCGTGTACCCCCACCAGGTCAAGAAGCTGACAACAACCGCAGAAATCTTTGCTGCCGCCAAAACCGCTGCCACCAAAACCAAAATCGTCCACGCAGGTGGCAAGATAGTCGTAGTATGCGGCGACCCATCCACTTCGAGTGGGACGACAGACCTGCTCCGCGTTGAAACAGCCTAGTCCTGAGGTTCGCAAGGGCACAGACACAAGCACCCACCGCATGTGTTACGTCCGCCCGTCGACTGTAATACAGTTCCGTGGCTGTGTCGGGCTCCGAACGCAGCCTAAGGATACATTTATGCCACAGCAAAATCGAAGAATCACCTGAGAAAAAGAATAGGATGGCCCAACACTATCTCCGCAGTCCCAGGTGGCAGAATTGGCCGTAGGCAAAGAGGCCCTTCTGTACCAACACCTCCCCGGCGGAAGAGTACGATGCACCGCATGCGCCCGCTACTGCAACATCCCCGAAGGAAAAATTGGGCTGTGCGGCGTCCGCGGCAACGTTGACGGCAAACTCCAACTATTCGTGTACGGCAAAATAATCGCCGGCCACGTTGACCCCATCGAAAAGAAACCCGTAACCCACTACATGCCCGGAAGCAAAATCTTCTCCATCGCAACAACCGGATGCTCATGGCTTTGCGCGTACTGTCAGAACTACGACATCAGTCAGCGGCGGAAGATTGAGGGTATGGAGGTTACGCCGGAGAAGGTTGTGGAGATGACGAAGCAGTATCATTGTCAGGGTTTGGCGTACACTTACAATGAACCTTCAATATTCATTGAATTTGCACATGACATCGGCGTTCAGGCCCGGAAGGAGGGGCTCGTCAACATTTTCGTTTCGAACGGTTACGACACGCCGGAGACTGTTGGTTTGATGCGGGATTTCTTGGATTGCATTACTGTGGATTTTAAGGGTAATGGAGAAACCAGTTTTGTGCGGAAGTACATTGGCATTGCCAACGCTGAACCTATCTTCGATACTCTACTAGGAATCCGCGACAGGACCAAGGTTCACATCGAGATCACAGATCTAGTTGTGCCAGAGGTTGGGGATGACTTGGGGGCCGCCAAGAAGCTGTCAAGCTGGGTGTACGACAACCTGGGACCGGACACGCCCATTCATTTTCTGAGGTTCCACCCCGACTACAAGATGATGCAATTTCCCGCAACCCCCGTTGAGACTCTTGAGAAACATCACGCTATTGCGAAAGAGGTGGGTTTGAACTACGTCTACCTAGGCAATGTTCCCGGACACCGTCTTGAACACACCTACTGCCCTGAATGCGGAGAAATAGTTGTGGAGAGATATGGATTCGACATCGCGGGTTGGAACTTGGACAGACAGAACCGTTGCACGCACTGCGGAAACGAAATCCCAATCGTAGGCCACTTAAGCAAGGCAATCAACGAAGAACGCTTCATCCCCATAATAACGTAAGAAGCCACTCGTCGGGAGAATTGTCGAGTCCGGAGGGACCACTGTAAATCCTCACTGGGTCTTAGCCCATTTGCTGGTTTCGGATATTCCCTTGCCAGCCTAAGCCTCGTTTCCTATCGGGCCGGTGGGACAAGTAGCCACGAACTCGGAACGTCAACACTTAGCCGTAACGACTCCGATTCGACTACCAAACTAGGCTATGTGTCTGTCGGTGCGTGGTCGTGGGACCACTGGGAATTCACCCCACTATTTGTTGGGGTTAACGCCTCTCTCCGACCGAGCTTCTAAGAATGCGAGGTTCAATTTCCGATGCTCGCACCACTAGACCACACACAAAACCACTAAACCCATTACGTGTACAGAGAAGATTGGTAATCAAAGGATTGGTCAAGACGTCGACCACTACGCACAGCCCTAAGATTGCACCTGAGTATCTTCTAAAGCGAACAGCACGTCAATTGATTTCCTCCGCGATCCTATGCTGGGTTTGGATATCATTGACTCTGGCTGTCGTGACAGAGGTGCAACTTGCGGCATTGTGGCGGCCAGTACTTCTAATAGCGTCTGCAGTCAGCTGCTTCGCTCTGATGAGGAATCGAATCCTTGATCGGATTTACAGAAGAATTAGCTTTGCAACGCACTATCAACTCAAAGTCACCCTCGCAATCCCATTCAGTGTCTTCCTGGGGATGGTAATTGGCTTAATGCTGTTTGGCCGGTGGGACTCGCAACGTGAAATATTGGGCCCCATAGTCGCTGTCGGATTGGTAATTTGTTCGATCCTATGGTCCATCGGGCCAATGGTTTCCGACAAAAGCGAAGCGAGTCTGCTGCTCACTCAATGCATTTACGAGATCGGGAAAGAGAACAAGATCCCAGATTGCTTTCGCTGGCTTGACCGCGGTTTGTATAAGATAATCAGAATTCTGAGACAGTATGGCATTAGAGTTCATGGTCCCACACTAAGATTGGGAGCAAGGTTGTATTGCCTTGAACGAAAGACTAACCTGAACTCCTTATTGGTCCTGTCCAAAGCAATCATGAAGATGGAAGAATCTGAGCCATTTAGGGAACTCAGGGCCGCGGTCGAGGCGCTTACAGACACTGCAGAGAAGGCCATCGCTAGAGGCGTCTCACCGCAGCCTCGCATCGTCGACTACTTGGACTTCAGATATCTGTCCCTAAAGAATGTATATCAGATGTTAGGCATAATTCTCGCAATACTCGCGATATTGATTTCCATAACAACTGGGCATCTCTCGTTGCGCTAGCACCGCGTCTCTGGCGCAACTGAGTTATTCGATCCTCTGATCATCGTTATGTTCCATAAACCGATAACCCTCACAAGTGGAAAAAGCCCTACTGAAAACTGTGACCGAAGAGAATGGGGATAGGACCGGCGTTGTTCTAAAGTTTAGAATCGGGGTTATGCTATGCGGTTTACGTTATCTTAGAAGTCGCCGGTAGGCTTTTTGTGTGTGCGCACCAGCATACCCACCCCTCCAGAAAAAATTCCGTTATTGCCAACCACCACAAACAGATCACCCAACCATCCACACCACGAAAATCCCCAGGCCCAATGCGATTATTTACGTATGCGAGGGACCTAAGTAATGGCAGTCAGAGCACAGAGAAATTAAGTCAAACGGAGAGGAAAGGCGTTTGGTGATTTGAGTGGAATTGATTGGCTACTCAACAAAGTCAAGAAAGTCAGAAGTCGGCTCTCACTTGGAAAAATGCTATGGCTGCTTTTCGTTATACTGCTGATGGTAGGCACCTACTACGTGTTCAATCGTGATAGATATGTGGGGGCGTCTCAGGATTTTGGACCTGTGGAAGTCTCAGGGTCAGGTGGGCGGTCACCTTTCAATGTGACTCTGAGACTTCAATGCGGCTCCGAAGATAATTCGTACTTGTCAGACGTAGCAGACATCAATTGTGAGATTCTGACGAGATCTAAAGCGGAACCAATTCCAGAAATGGATTTCCGTGTTCTTATAATGAACGCGAGAAATCAGACAGTGGTAGAATGCAATAGCGCTGTGGAGAACATCAGTAATGTTTCCGAGAGCTCAAGCTTTTGTCTTAATTCTATGGGCAATAGGTACTTCGAACTTCCTACGGGGGACTTCAGAGTAGTAATCAAACAATTTTCTATTATGGGAGGAGGAGTTGTCGTAACAAAAGCAAACCCCGTGATGTTCCGCGGAGAATTGCATGTAATCTCGGCCTTTGAGAAGCAAACTAGATTATCGCAGGACGGTACATCACTTGCCACATTCCTCGCCTTTCTATTCATCATCCCAACCACGGTGTTCGCATTACGTTCTTTCTTGATGGAATCCACGGGCAAGAACAGAACAGAAGACTCGCCCGAGGACTCGAATCCCAACAAGGCGCGCTATTGTTTTGAATAGTTCCAGAGCCCTCTCTGTTCTCGTCTTGATCGTTGCTGGCAGTTAATGCCATTTGCCAGTTTTGCCCTGGCTAGTGACCACGCAAGCCCATTTGATTTGACATTCACGAGAACTGCAACTTACACCAACACGACTACCTTGACAAGTTCAAAGGTGGTGATGATTACATTCATGCGGACCAGTACACTTCACAATCTCTCGCGGGGTCTGGGCGTAACAATTGTCGGGTCTGCAGGCATCGGATCGACCATGTCGATTACCACGTACACCAATCAACCAAGCGATGGTTCGCCAGCTCTATTCGGTGCTTTGCTGCTTTGCGTGCTTGGGCTGGTGTTAGTGATGTTGCGGAAGCTCAGAAGGTCGCAAAAAGATCATAGGTTGAAGATCTTGGTATCGATGGTGCGACCGGTTGAATCTGATCCGTCGGTTCGTGCGTAATTCTGTGTGCGCGCACCACTAAACCCAACACATCACAACACAACCCAACAAAACTGGACAGTACAGCAAGTCAGCAAAAGCTACGTCATGTGTGCGCGCGCACCATTGGACCACACACAGGCGAAAACCATAGCCACGTCAAACTAGATACAGTATGCAAGATGTGGTCGCCATTACCCTCTATGAGACGTTTTAGGAGTGCCTAACAATCCACGACCACAATGCTGCTCGCACCGCCTCGGTCATAGCTTCCGTAAGGCCTGATGTTTCGATTGTTTCAAAGGCTCCTGAACTGAAAACCTCCTGATAAGTAAATACGGGGGGCATTCCAACATGCTGATCTCCGAGTTGGAACTGATCTCTAAGTTCCTTCAAGACTGCGCTAGTTGGGATTCGGAAGCGCGATTCGAAATCATGTGCAAAACTGTTACGGAACTTCTCTAGGAAGTTGATGAAGTCATCATAGCGCGAGTTGCCCGTTCCTCCAAGCTTGAACTCTGGTGGAGCGTTTCTCCATACTTGAACCGTAGATGCTAGTTTGTCACGCAAGGATTGATCAAGTGCTTTATCGAAGAAATTCCTCAGCGCACGACGACTTCCATGCCTAACTAGATAGAACTCGTAAATGTCCAGGAGACTCTTGGGACTCATTTCCTTCTGTTCTCGTATGGCCTGTTCCACTTCGGACACAGTGTCTTTCGCTTTCAGCCAGTCGCCGTACTGGAAATATGGACTTGACCGACCTAGAGATTCGGCGCAGGTACATAGAATGAACAGGGCCCATGACGCTGCACCTCCTGGAAAGAGATTGGCAGTTTCTACTCCCTGCGTTTGAAGCAAATCGACAGCCTGGAGTCGATGTATGATGGATTCGATGAACCCTATCGGATGGTTCGCACGTTCCTCAGTTGATGGAACCTAATCATCTGGTAATTCCATCAACGATTCTAGGCGTTTATCAAACTCGCTCCGACTGCAAACCATCTCTACCTGTTTGAAAATCGCATTTGACTCTGCTTCATAGCGACGTATTAGGAGAACAACTTTTGAATTCCAGGAAACATGGTAAATTCGAAGCTTCACAGCGCCTGCCAAGGGCGTGTTTGAAACACTCGTGAACGAATGATCATAACCAGACTTTACTTCCAAGCCCTCGGCGTCTTCAGGTGGTTCGCTGCTAACTCCGAAATATAGAATTGCCCCTAATCTGAGAAGTTTAGGGTTTATTCCGAGGAGACCCGATGCTTTGAGCTCCAGCCCATTATATCGAAATCTGAAAGGATCTAGCATTGAGTCCAACTCAGCCGTTCTCAAGGATTAGACCATTCGCAACATTGTTTGGGTTGGCTTGCCTGCTTAAGTTTTGGTGTTTGCTCCTTCAATCGTACGAACCCCCAGAACCGTCCTCCATAAATGACAATCACAGAACAGCTTCGTTTCGCGGGAGTTCCGTCGCGTACTTCGCCACATATGTTTGGGTTGACGAATATCCGAGGACGGATTGTTGGAGGATCCCTCCCTTGACTTCAGATACAGAAAAAGGCACAGGGTGTTTTCGTGTGTGTGTGCTCACCAGCTAGTACCACACACAGAGCCACTCCGCACGAAAAGCACCGCAAGTCTGAAAGGAATGTTCCGAACTAAGACAGGACAGTTGAATCGAAAGTGCCGTCCTTTGCGCTGGTGGTTGATAGCCAAAATGTCTCTGGACGAATTGAAGGGCTAACAGCCGCCTTAGGACCTAGAGCTGGGGGCACTTCTTCGAGCGAACTAGAAAAGAAAGACTTTTCGAGAGGGAGCGCCGCGTTCGATCCTCGGACGCTAACGAATCCAAAGACAAAACTAGCCATTGATTATGCGCCGGCAGGCAACGCAGAAGAAACTCTCGAATTCATTTCTCAAATCAAGAGCGTTTTTCCAGAGATGGCATTCGAATCCGAGTTTCTCCAACAATTAAGGTCAAGTGCCCAAAGTTTCAAGTATGTTCGGAGTCGCGGTTTCCTGAGCTTATGGAGAGAAGGCCTATTCGGTCAAGACCTCGAATTCTTTCTGACTGACTCGCAACAGGACGACGATGTTGTCATAGCTGAAGATCACTTGGACACAAGCCGAAAACAAATCGTATTCGTCAGGACTTGGCAACAGATGTCGGCATTTGTCGAAAAAGTGCTTGAACCTTGGTTGGTGAGCGGGAAGGTCAAGCCTATTCAGGACTTTGGCGAGACCGCTGTTCCATTCTTTACGGGTCCCACCTCTCATGCATTGTCAGAATCGCGCCAGCGATGGCTGAGTCTTCCAGTTCCATCAATGATTTACTCGCGAGCATGGGCCGAACAGAAACCGGACTATCCCAACAAGGACTGGGCAATAATCAGTTCGAAGCGGACATATGCCAACCTTCACCACGCCTTCGCGGTTCTGCTGGAAAGATCCCAGGAACGTATTAGATTCGGTTGCATCTTTTGCCTTCCTGAAAATAGAGGCCGAGTTGTGGATGTTCATGTCGACCCGAACGAGACGAATTACAAATTGATTGTCCAATGTGAGACAACAGTTCCTCTCAAGCTCAAAGTGTCCTGTCTTCAGGATTCAAATGTCACTGAGGTATACAATGCCGATGCCTCTGCTACTCAGGCGTTTGCGGTTGACTACGCTCCCACAGAGGTCATAGCCGAACTACTGGGACCGGATTTGGTCGACAGATCTGCATATCACAATAGAGCGGGCGCCATCACAACTTCCATTCAACCTAAGCCTCAGGTAGTGGTCGCGACTCAGATAGGTCTTCCAGTGCAGCCGCAGGTACTAGCTGGAGCAGAGACCATGATTGCTGCGTACGCTCGATTCTTCATAATGGAGAACACATTGAGGGCGCTGGCTAAAGACAGATTCGTGAAGGCATTCGGTGTTCGGTGGGCGAAGGAATTAGCGCCCGTTCTAATTGCCGGAAAAACTCCCGGAGAACAGGCTCGAGTAAATCAGGTCTTAGTATCAAATCCTGATCAGATCCTTGAGCAGGTCTACTATCGCGATCTCAATAGAATAGTTGACAAGTTCTGGTCCTTGTTCGAACCATTATTCCATGATAAGGATAGAACTCTGCTGAAGTTGAAAGAACTGGAGAATCTGAGGAACGACATTGCGCACAACCGCGTCCTTGCTAATCACGACATAAAGCGAATTGAAGTATACTACATGGACTTGCTCAGCAATGTACCATGAAAAGGTCAAGTGATAGCAATATTCGGTTCGACAGAATGTGACAGAGAACTGGATGATCCTCTGTTCATTTCTAGCAGATCTTCAGCGGTTGATCTTGCAGAACCTTCACCAAAGTTAGTGGGACAGGATGACCGTGAACTAAGAGCTAGGATTCTCAGGATGACTCAGTCCGAGGCAAGAGACCTTGGCATCGGGAAGAGCACGCTTCATTACCTACGCAAAAGAACGCGCAGTAGGACACAGATGAGGCTTTACTCTAATACACACGGTAAACTACAACTTCTCTGCTCCAAGACATGACAAACCGCAAATTCTGCGTTTTCTGTGGCGCAGAGCCAAAGACACACAGCCGAGAGCACATAATTCCCCGATGGCTGATTGAGCTTACGGGCGACCCGAAGAGAAAGGCGATTTTTGGTCCATTTTGGAATACTGCGAAAAGAAAGTTCGAAATGCACACATTCGCTTTTGATCAATTCACGCTCCCTTCATGCGCAGCATGCAACATGGAGTTCTCGAAGCTTGAGAAATCCACAAAGCAGATTATAGAGTCTATTTTGGAAGTGAAGCCGCTTGACTCTAGAGATTTGCTTGTTCTTCTGTCGTGGCTAGACAAGGTGAGGGTTGGGTTATGGCTTGCATACTACCATGTTCAAAAGAACGTTTGGCAAATTGTTCCACAGTTTTTTGTCAAGTCACGGATGGACATGTCGGATCGAATGGTACTCATCTATAGGTCAGATCTACGAGACCCACGATTACGTGTCGAGGGGCATACGGTCCCTGCATTCCAATACCAACCAACTTGCTTTGTGCTCAGTGTAAACGAATTCATTCTGTTCAACATCTCTACCAGCTTCTTACTCTCCGAACGAATGGGACTCCCCTATGCCCATCGACTGGCCTACACGAATACTCCTCAAATCGAGACAACCCTGGCTAGAGGAAGGAATCGCATCGTGTATCCTTTGGTCAGATTCAAATATGATCATCGTTGCGCCGAGATATTCCAGCCGATATTCACCTCTTTAGTTGGAGATGCATATTACCAAAACGAACATGTGCAGTCGATTAGCCTTGACCATTCGAAAGGAGTTGGAAGGGTCTTCTACTATGATAAGCCATTCGTACAGGAGTACCCCAACTCCAAGTCGATCAGTTGGGTGCCTAAATGGACGTGGAGGGATGACGCTCTGTGGAAAGTTATCCGAAAACAGTGGCTAGAAATCCAATTACATCTTTTTGAGTACGGCCCATGCGCGACCAAGATAAGTCTTGACCATGTCGACAAACCAAAGAAACAATTAGTCCAATCACAAGTGCAGACATCAAAGAAGATAAGCGGAATGTTCCTCGACTCGATTTGAGAAATATTCCAAAGAAGGATTTTGTGTTTGTGCGCACTAATAGACCCCAGTATGAAAGAGAGCTATCAAGATGCAAGCTGATTTCGACCGTTTTATGACAGGCCTGGAGATCGCGGGTTCAAGGATTGACGCGCACTATTTCCAAATCAGAGTTTCCGGAGCAGAGGACCCAATATATCGTGAACGAGTCTATTGCTATGAATTATATCATCAGCTGCGCGTGGCGTTAGGCGACATTTTCGAATACAAACTCGATGGAGAACTTGACAAGAAGAATCACTCAATTCTAGTGAGATTAGGTGCAAGGAAGCCTGATCTTGTCGTGCACGTCCCCGGTAATATGGATGGAAACCTCGTCGTGATTGAAGTCAAGAAGGTTGAGACAAGAAAGCAGCTTCTTGAAAACGATCTTTGCAAATTGATGAAGTTCTTGGATGACGGTAATTACTTTCGGGGGATTATGCTAGTATATGGTGATGGCTATCAGAAACTGCCGGATTGGATCAGAGACAAAGTCCTTCAGTTACAGGAGTCACGCCTCGCTCTGGTGTGGCATGCAGGACCTGGAGAAAGCCCCAGGATTATCAATGGTTGAATTTGAACAGTCGTCGTTTGTCGTCAGAAAAGTGTGTGTGGGTATGCTGGTGCGCACACACACCAAAACGTCGGTTCAAACTACGTTGCTCGCACCATTAGAACCACACGCACCGAAAACCAATCAAACCCAGACGCCGATGAAGGCGCGGGAGAATTCCCACGTAATAATTAAGACCGCTATCAACAAGACTCAGGCCATGGCATACTTCACGATTTCAAATCTCGAAAGACGCAACGGATGCAAAATGAAAACGTATCAACAATATGCCAGAATGTGGTACAGAAATTGGATTAGGTTATTATGTCCGTGTAGATGGTTGCAGCCCTTGATTTCGGAGGTTTTGTATGATGTATAACAGTGATTTGCTCGCCAGGCGGGAGCGGGCGCTGGGGAAAGGAGCAACGCTGTTTTACCGCCAACCGCTGCACATCGTACGAGGGGAAGGCGTATATTTGTTCGATGACACCGGCAAACGGTACATCGATATGTACAACAATGTACCATGTGTCGGCCATGCAAACCCCCACGTTGTTGCGGCAATGGTCAAACAGGCCAGTACGCTGAACGTGCACAGCCGTTATCTTCATGAGTCCATCGTGAGATATGCGGAGCGACTATCAGCTCACCACGATAAATCTTTGACAACCACGGTCTTCACCTGTACAGGCACAGAGGCCAATGAAGTGGCGATTATGATGGCCCGCTGTGCGACCGGTGGCCGGGGCATTATCTGCACCGATGCGGCCTATCATGGCAACAGCGAGGAAGTCAGAAAACTGAAACACACACCCGTCGGCGGCAAGGGTGAGATTCGGAGCATACCGTTTCCGCAGACCTACCGCCCAATCAAAGAAGGTGTGAGTGAGACAGAATTGACCGACCTTTACCTTGCTGAAGTCCGGCGTGTCATCAGAGAGTTTGCCGAGGATGGCATCCGGTTTGCAGGCATGCTGGTCTGCTCTATACTGGCGAACGAAGGGTTGCCGAATATCCCGGCGGGTTTCATGCCCCGGGCAGCTGAGATAGTGAGACAGGCGGGCGGTCTGTTCATTGCCGACGAAGTGCAAGCCGGTCTCTGCCGGTCCGGTCGCTGGTGGGGCTATGAAGTGACCGGTTTTGTCCCGGATATCGTTTCTATGGGCAAACCGCTGGGTAACGGACTTCCGCTTGCGGGTGTTATAGCTCGTGAGGAGCTGGTCAATAAGTTCCGGGCTTCCACAGAGTACTTCAATACCTTTGCTTCCAGCCCGCTTCAGGGTGAGGTAGGAAACGCCGTGCTCGATATCCTGGAGAAGGAAAAACTTTGCGAAAACTCGGCAGATGTGGGCGCCTATCTGCGCGGCCAGCTGTCGTCCTTCACAGCCCGTTATGATGCGGTTGCCGATGTCCGGGGTCACGGACTGTTCGTAGGCCTGGAGTGGGTCAGCGACCGTGCTGCCAAGACACCGGACAGGCGTGGAGCGGAGGAAGCCGCCAACCGTCTCAAGGACAAAGGTTTTCTCGTGCTCAATGCCGGCGTCCTGGGTAACTTTCTGAAGTTACGTCCGCCGCTGGTCTTTTCCCGGCAACACGCAGATACGTTCGTGGGTGCATTAGGCGAAGTGCTGCAGGATATGTATGGGCACAGTTAATATTGATGCTGAGTCGATGGCCCAACAGGCGCTTGAGGCGTGGGGACTCCGGTCATCCAGGCGCGAGCTGTTTTCTGTCTCGGAGAATATTGTATTTCGTGTCGATACCGGTGACGGCAAGGCACTGCAGCTATGTCTTCACCGTTCGTGGTATCACAATTTGCAGGAACTCATCTCCGAACGCATGTGGACACGCGCTTTAAGCGACTACGGCATCAGTACGCCAGTCCCGGTTCCTGCCCTGGACGGTAATGACTACGTTCTGGTTCGCGGCAGTCTGAATGGTGAGGCTCGCTACGCAGGTATGAATCAATGGGTTGATGGTGAAACAATGCACCATATCATTGCCCGCAGCGAGGATTTCACGGTTTATTTCAGGCGCCTGGGCAAAATGGCTGCGCGGATACACAACCAGGCATCGTACTGGGAGCCGCCTGCGGGGTTCAGGCGCCATTCCCTAGACGCTGATGGACTAATGGGGCTATCGCCATGGTGGGGCCCGTTCTGGGCAGCACCGTACCTCACCGCAAACGAACGGGTAAGATTCGAGCATCTTCGTGAAAGGGTTCATAACCGGCTGTTGTGGCTGGACACGGGCCCGGATACTTACAGCATGATTCATGCGGACCTGTGCCCGGGAAACCTGATAATCAACGGCGAACATCTGCATATCATTGATTTTGACGATGCCGGGTTCGGTTGGCACATGTATGAGCTGGCGGCAGGACTGTATAATTACCAGGATCATCCACGTTTTTCCGAAATGGTGAGCGCCGTGTTCGAAGGTTATCGAGAGGTCAGGCAGCTCGATGCAGAATCGGCTGCGCTGCTGAACCTGTTTTTACTGGTTAGGGCACTGGCAATCGTCGGCTGGCGTGCCGCCCGGCCGGAGCTGTCAAAACCACCAGAGTGGAGCCGCGGCCCCAAATGGACGGTCAATAAGGCCCTTTCCCTCTCCGCCGAGCTGGGTCTTTAACCTTCACTGTGACAGGCTCAAAGACTTCCACTGTCTGGACGACAGTCACGCAAATCGTGGGCGGGGTTTCCACAAGCGTGGTCTATACAACCAGCACTAGCACTGTAACCGTCACCAATGCTTCGACCACGATGTCAACAACTACGACTCCATCTACGACCAAGTCAACAACCACTCCTGTAACCACATCAACGCCCCATTGCAGGGAATATGCACCGCCCCTGTTCCCTAGTTTCACATCAATCGTCGCTTCCTCGGGCTTGCTAGGAGTCGCCGTAACCATTGGGAGGAGAGCCATTCCAATAATCGACGCTCATAAGCAAAGAGATCCCGTTTTTTGATGGGTTTTCGTTCGTTGACGAATAATGGCCCGAGAGGGAGAGAGATTTGCACGGGGGAAGATGGCGGACATTGCAATATGACCAAGACCCCCGAAATCACTAGCACCACTAGCACCTCGGACGCAGTCCTCTAGAAAAGTGGGGACGAAAGGTCAGGGAGAACGAAAGTATCGTACGCACAGCTATCGCAATTCACGCAGATATCGCACAGGGGTTTTCTCTGTGGTAATCTCGCATAGTGGAACCCATCTCACTTTGCGCTCCGTGAGTCGCTTAAGGTCGGCTGATGTGGAATTTTCTCCCCTCTAGGAATATCCACAGGCCGTTCCCGTTGTTGGTTCTCTGAATCCTATCCGCGTACGCCCACGGCATCACAAAATGCGTGCATTTCGTCGTTTCCTTTTCAGCGTTCGACTCGTCCTTCTGCGCTGAAAGATGACGCGGTGAAGTTTTCGGGTTAGTCTGCGGTCAGGCGTTTCTTGGGACCGAATTTCGTAACCGTTAGGGCGTACTTTCCACTTCTCCAGGTAGAGGAGGTTCCAATCATTCTTTGTGTCGTCGATGATTCGTCGGAGGTCCAATGCTTCCCTCCGGAAATCTGAGCCGAGAGCGGATTGGATCATGTTCAGCAGCAAGTCGGGTAGCTTCATTTTCGGAGTTCAGATTCCCGCTCGGATAGTAGGATTAGTGGGGTTCTCTGCGGCCGTCTACAATTCAAGTTGGATACAGAATGATCGCATCTGGTTGTCCTCAGAGCTCACAGTCAACGAGTTCTACAGTACGCAAGACGATGTCACGCTGGTCTGGCTTCAACCTAATCTTAACTCGACTAGTTACGAGATCATGGAAATCGGGTTCTATTTCTTGTGGAAAAACAGTGTTGGTCAGCTGGACTTCTCGGAATACAGCCTTATCCTTCCTGTTAGTAGCGTTCCTGAATATTCAATCTACTACTTTCCGCCGAGTCCGTTCGCCACTACCCAGGAAATTCTAATAAAATCGATCCTTACTTCATACAACATCAATTCGCTTATCGTTTGGGTATCTTTGCCCCCGTCAGGTGTGGTAACAAGCGCCTTTCCAGAACCTGACGCGTTCATTCCTCAGTCTTCTAGGTTATTGCTTGTCTGGAATCAAACCCGAATATCCGAATCAAAACCGCTGCAAACTTCGATCAGTGTGACGTTCAGGATGCCCACTCAAGCGTTGCAGCGCGACGAATCGGTCTTCTGGGCAGGTATAATCTTGGGTGTTGGGGCTGCATTGGCCGTTGAGAGTTTGGAGTTGTTTGCACGACCTCGCGTCAGGAGCAAGAATCGGAAACAGGTGGCCTGATGGTCTTGAGCCACCACCAAGATTCGCCACGTAGAAAAACGCAAACAAAGACCTAACGCAAAGGCGTGAAACAGATGGAGTGTTCAATGTGCCGGGCAATGAAATTTCCAGTTCTAGTCAGGATATTGTGGAATGCATGATAGCGGAGTCATAGCGTTGACTTCCGAGCGTTTGGATAATCGTAATCCGTCCGTTTTCTCCTTTCAAACATATTCCAGGTCAGATAAGTCAGGGCATGCCTGGGTTAGGTGGATTGAGGGGGCTTGCTTACCGCATTTTCTTGGTCTTTGGTTAGCTCATCGTATTGTTGCGGGTGTTTTTCCTTCCAGTGGTCTTCCATGAGTTTGAGTATTTCGTGTACGGCTCGATGGTTCGTCCATCTTCTGTTTTTGCATTGTTTGCAGACCCATTCGTTCTTGTCTGATTCGTAGTCAGCCATTTCCGTGAAATAGGGTTTGTTGGTCACTTTTCCTTTCAAGGTTTCTCATTCAGACTCTTCTTGGGTTGATCTTCGGATTTCTTGGTTACTCGTGATTGGTTTTGAACGTGCTCAGCTGGGTTTTCAGCGAGTTCTGCTTCAACAATCCAGAATCTAGGGCTCTTTGGGTTTTTCAGGTCTAAGAGCATCTGTAATGCGACCACTCTTTGCCTTGGATTGCACTTTCTTTTTCACGTCAAAGCAGACTACTTGACTGCACTTTCAATTTATGTAATTCCATAGCGCAAACCATGCCAGTGAGAAAGAGTGAGCGAATCGTATAATAACTTCAACAAAATGGCAACCTCAATACTTCAGGAGAATGACAAGTTCTGCAAGTCAAACGACGTTGCGCAAGAGACTGTTATTGAAATTCTGAAGCTCATGAAGGATGCCATCAATTCCGTTCAGTGGAATGCAGACCTCTTTCCAAAGTTTGCTTTCGTAAACTGTCTGCGCTCTGTTCTAGTCCCAATGTCAAACGCGATCTATTACAACTTCATGGGAGGCAACCTTCCAGCGTGCTTCGTACAGTTGCGTATTTTGCTGGAGCAACTGGTGAAATGCTTCCTCTCCGACAAAGATTACCGTGACATCTCACGCTTCCAAGAGAAATTGAGGAGAGTCGAAGATCAAAAGCTCCACTTAACTGAAGCCGTCATTGCCGTCGAACCAAACGCCGAGTCCTTGTGGAGAAATCTCTCGAACGATTGGGTTCATATGAAGTATTTAGAAAGGCATGTGAGAGTTCTCCTGGAGAGGGGCGACGTGCTAGGATTCAACGTCGTAGTCCCGATCGATTTCAGTGAAACTGAGCTACCTGAAATACAGGAACTGGGCGAATCTATAAGCCAATTCAGAGCGATCCTAGCAGAAACGGTAGGAAAATGGAAAACTGAAGTTTTCAGGAGTCACCAGTGACATGTCAGAATCAGTTTACGTGCAACCCTTAGCTGTCGAACCAGCCAATCCTACGACACTTGAAGAACTTCAAGAAACATACCAGATGAAGCGTGCATTGATTCAGCAGAGAATTGAAGAGCTAAGAAAAGGATGGGAGAAAAGTGATAATGGTATTTTCGCGGAACTCTGTTACGGCATTCTACTGGCGAGAGAAGATGCTGCTAAAACTCTCCCCTTGGTTGCTGAGTTGGAGAGTAGTAGGCTGTTATTTGACGGTTCAAGCGACCAAATTCAAGAATACCTCAGACAGCACCACTATGCCCTTAGAAACAGGTCTAAATACATCGTAGATTGGCGCGGCCGACTCACTGATCAAGGATCGCTAAGAATCAAGAACATTCTCGAAAACAAATTCAGAACATCGAAGGGTTGGCGCATCTATGCTGCCAGAGAATACTTGGTTTCGCAACATTCTGGAGTTGGTTGGAAAGTGGCAAGTCAATTCCTAAGAAACATCGGAATCGGATTAGATTGCGGACTGGCACTTCTGGACAGACATATCCAGAAGGAGTTGAGGAAGTTTAACTACACCCCGCGAATCTACAAGCAAGCCTTGTGGAAGTCCAAATATCTTCAATACGAGCAGAAAATGCAAGCAATGGCGGAGAACAGCGCAATTCCAATCGACGACCTAGACCTTTTGATTTGGTCAAACAGAACTGGTCTGATAATCAAGTAGGCTTGCGCTACGACTCAGTATCTTGTAGCTGACTTTTCTACCTCCTCACTAAAACGAAGCTAAATAGCTCCTCCATTTAGACTTGTCAAGCTTGCAAGCCCATGCCAAACTTAGCGCCTGAATTCGTCCGAAAACTCATACAATCAGGCATCGAGACAACAAAGTTGGAGCACAAGCTAAGAATCGACATTCATTCCAACAATGGCAAAGCCGAACTGATCAAAGACGTTCTTGCCATGGCAAACGCCTCTTCCAGCGGCGAAGACACTGGGTACTTGATAATTGGATCGTCAAAGGGTTTTGCATATGACATTTCCGATCTCAAGCTGGACGATGCGACGCTTCAGCAAATCGTGAATTCAAAAGTGCATCCTCCAATCACCTTCTCCTACACAGAAATCGAAATTCAAGCAGGGATCAGGGTTGGCGTATTTGAAATCCCGAAAAGTAACGCCAAACCACATTGTGTAAAGCAAGACATCATGGACAATGAAGAAATTCTCCTCCACGAAGGAGAGTGCCTGATAAGACAAGGATCGAGCACAAAGGAAGCTATGAAGGAAGACTTCGACCAGATGTACGACGAATATGTTGAGTCTGAGCGCCGAAGGATAATGAACGAAGCATTCGAATATGTGCAACGTCAAAACGTACCGAGTGAGAAGAAGACTACAGACCTCACATACGTTACCTCAGCAAGTCCAAAAGAAATCTCCAATACGGTGATCGAGCTTCTTCGTCAAGGCGATACTGTTGGAATGGCGTCGATAGTCAACAACCTCCGTGGAGAACTGATCTCAAGGTGGAAAGATACTGTTGACAAGTCGGAGGAACAAGTCGCCACAATAAAGCACACTTTCATCGAACCCGTTATCTCAAGGCTGACCGCGTTGGGAGCTCTCCTCGTTGTTTACGATGCCGAGCAACCCTTCAAGGAGCTCCTTGGTGCATTCGCGGCCATCTACGAACTCGCGAACAATCTTTCCTATGGAAGACAGCCTGGTATGACAACTAAGAAGCATCTGAGCTGGACTGTGCCCTCGAAGGAAAGCATGAAGTCTCTATACGCTATAGGAGCAGTTGCTGCATTCAAAGGCAGGCTGAAATTCATCAGACTCATGCTTGACACGAAGATTACTGCAACCAGATATTTCACTAACGTAGAGCCCATAATGTCGCATCCGCTCTATGAGTTCACGAGTGGCGAAGGAGATTTCACGGCGTTTTTCGAAGAGGCTAGAAATGAGACCTTGGGTTCCAAACAACTCTTCGAATACTTCGATGGAGACAAAGAGAAGCTGATAACAGCATTTTGTGACTTCGACTTTCTCATAATGGCGGCTTTGATCCATGAGAATCCCGAAACTGAGAGGTTTCCGAACTTTGCGCGCTACTATCGCAGGAGAATAGAACCGCTCCTGAGTAGGATTTCAAGCGACCCAGGGAGCTACGTAACAATACTTGGAGACAACCCGACCGGAGCTGTCGATAGTTGCATAGGAAAAGTCAACGAACTGGCTACTCGCGAACCCATAACTTTGATGGGATGGAGAGTCCATTAGAATTAGTGCATAAGTTCGAGGTGGGGCTAGATTGGGGTCGGAGTAATCGTCGAGAATTGAGGCGTTTAGCAGATAGCCCCACCATCATTTGATAGAGAGTCCCTTCGGCCCCACGTGGTTGCCCACTTCTTCCACTTCCTATCGAAAGAGGTTCCTGCTAAGGAGTTGAACAAGTGTTTGATATTTCGCCCGACGATCCAACACTTAGGCTGGCCCTGAAAGCTCTTCAGGCTTAGCCAAACGATCTTGTGTGAACTACGGCGTACCTCGCGGGCGGAAAATCCTGGTTTGCGCACACCGCTAAGGCCAGTACGGGAACTCCGGAACGGTAACGGTCGTGGTTGTGTAGGTTGGAGTTGTTGTTGTGGTGGGGCCGAAGGTTCCCACTTGATGCATCAAGTGGGGCTATCCTAATCGGGGCTCATTTCGAGCCGTTTCCTCCTGCTCGTGCTTAGCCCCACGCGGTGCCTATTTCCTCATGAGTTTGACTTTGCTGTCCAAGACTTTGCTGTATGCGTCGAGTTTCATGTTGATCTCGATGCGTGGGCCAATGTCGGGTTCGCTTAGCATTGCGAGGCGTAGTTCGTTGTTTTCTGGCAGGTTCTTTCTCGCCCACTCTTTCGCGGGCACGAAGCTGCTTGTTTCGAGCGGCATGAATGATCACTTTTTGCGTTTTCTTCCTCCTAGTTTTTTCACCCGGCGTTTCCGTTTCCGCAGCAGTGTTTCTCCGAGTGCGTTGGCGATCGCGTTGTCAATTTTGTAGTGTAGTAGTTCGCTCATCTTTTCGTCTGGAAGTATGGCTAGGTCGCCAAAGCCGGTGATTTGCTCTGTGGTGTAGCCGGAGGTTTGCAGAAAGACCGCCCGCCCTGAACGCAATAGCTCGTCTGCTTTTTCGCGATCAGATTCGACTTCAGCCAAAGCGGACACCAAGCTGTGTTTGTCGGATAGGTTTCTTATTTGGTTATAGATTGAATCCCTATCGGTGCTGGCTTATGACAAATGAGCGTTGGCTTCGTTGGGCAATACGGAAACACTTCCGAGATCGGGGGCTGACTGTGAACATGCGTCCTGTCAAAGTTGGAAATGCTACAGTTGACAGGGAAGTCGTTGGACACGGATGGAGAATGGCTCTTGAAATTAAGAGTACAAAAGACGATCTCATTCGAGGGATTGGTCAATGCACAGAAGCCTTAGTCAGGGGTTATCAATCGGCGGCACTCGTCACATCCGTTCAACGTGCGAAGCGAATTAAACCCGAAGTTTTCCATGAACATCTCGTTTTGTTAGGTATCGATGCTAAAGGGATGGTTCACTAAGTCTACCCATGAATGCCATTTAGAGTGTCGCGGGTTCATGCTCTGGGGTGGGATTTTCACCCCCGTGGGTGTGTCCGAAACACCCCACGGTTGGATTTGAACCGAGGGGGGCGAATTGAATTCACCCCGCGAACCTAGGGGTGTCTTTTCATCTTTCGAAAAATCTTCTGTCAAAGCTCACACCGAAGCGCTATTGGACGATTCAGAAGTTAAACTTCTGGGTGACCTCATTTTCCGATTTTCATTATGATCACGAAATTTCCAAAGTTCAAATTTGTTCTACCGCAACAATGATGCACACAAAAAGAGGAGTTCAAGATCAGCCGCTCGCACCAGCAGACCCACACACACTTCGACATGCAAACGACAACGGTCCGACGGTCCGGGGGCCGCACCAGTGAGACTACAGACTAAGCGCGACTTCTATTTTGTTAGGCCACACTGTTTCCTGAGCTTCTCCACCAGTTCCAGGTATCGGGGGTCGGCCCTCGCCTTGGCGAAGAGGGGCGAGTACCTCATTGTTGTGGCAACTCCTGCATGGGCTTCGACGGCCCTGTTCAAGTACCCGAAGTAGGAGTCGAGGTCTCCGAGGGCATGGTAGACGTACGCGATGAAGTTGAAGCCTACCGGACCCATCTTGGCGTCCTCGATCTTCCTGACTGCGAGCAGTGCTCTTTCCCTGTCGCCCTCCATGGCCGCGATGACCCCTCCCATCCAAGTGACCCGAGGATTGGCGGGATCGATCTTCTCCAACTTCGCAAGGAGCTCCTTAGCCTTCTCAAGGTCCCCCTTGGCTAGGTAGTACTCCGTCATACCCCTGTACGCGAACGCCGGGGCCAGCTGCTCAGTCTTCTTCCAGAACTCCAGCGCCTCCTGCTCCCTCCCCGTTTGGAAGTATGCCAAGCCGACCCGGTAGATGAAGTCGGGTCTGATGGGGTCCAAGCGGTATGCTGCCTCGATCTGTCTAACCATCTCCGCCGGGTCTCCTTTGACTGCCGCCAGCTCGGACAGGTTCCAGTAGGGCTCTGGGAGGTTAGGGTTGAGTTCCAGCGCCCTTCTGGCCTCCGCTTCCGAACCGACGACGTCGTCCTCGTTGAAGAGCACGTTCGAGAGCGCCGAGTGGGCCTCCGGAAGGTTCGGGTCGAGGTTGAGGGCGCGCCCCAGTAGTCGCCTCACAGTCGTGACGGAGATGCCAACTGGCTCACTTCCTTTGTCAGAAAGTAATTGGTGACATTCTGCCTCGCCCACGTACGCTCTCGCGAACTTGGAATCCAGCTCGATGGCCTTCTCGAAGAGAGCTATGCCCTGCCTAAGTGAAGCCTCGGTCTGCTCCCTCAACAGTTCCCTGCCCCGCAGGAAGCAAGTGTACGCTTCCGTGTTCTCAGTATCCTTCTTCACGATCACGCGCTTCTCTGAATCCACGAGCCGAATCTTGAGTTCCCCGGCCACCTTCTCAGCGATCTCCGACTGAATCGCGAAGACGTCCTCCAGCTGCCGGTCATAATTCTGGCCCCAGAGGTGACCCTCCGTTGATGTGTCGATGAGCTGCGCCGTTATCCTCACCTTGTTACCCGCCTTTCTGACGCTGCCCTCAATCAAGCTGCCAGCGTTCAGCTCCTTTCCCACGTCCGAGGCGCCCTTCTGTGACCCCTTGTACTTCATGACGGACGTTCTAGCGATAACTGTCAGCTGTCTCAGGCCTGAGAGGGATGTGATGAGCTCCTCGGTCATGCCGTCCGCGAAGTACCCATCTTCAGGGTTGGAACTCAGGTTTGCGAAAGGCAGAACTGCAATCCGCCTCTTATCAAGGCCCGCTTCGATCGCTTCTTGTCTCTTGTCTCTCGTCGCCTGTCTCTCGGGGGCTAATCCTTCTAAGAGAACCTCTTTTTCGGTGGTTTCGATTCCATGCATCCATTTGATTACGAGGCTCTTTCTTAGTTGGCCTTCGACTTGTTTCTCGATGAGTTCTATGTTCCCGTTGAACAGGTCAACGATCGCTTGAACCTCTTCGCTCGAATGCATGAGCGGGTTCAGGAGGACCAGCGTTGTGATGTTCTTGGCTCGGAACTTGTCGAGAAGCTCTGAGAGCCACTTCCTCGTTTGAAGCGCCTTATGCCGCAACAGAACATCGGAAAGGAACTGAACCGCGAGCCGACTGGCGTGAAGAGCGTTGATGGTTTCCGTGATCACGATGTTTAGTTCGGTTAGGTTTTCGATGCCCTTGCCGGGTAGAGTGTTCTGGGCGGGGGGAACGGGTTTGTCGCTGCAAACAAGACACTTCAGGCCGTCAGGTTTGTTGCCGAGAATTGGCTCCGCAGAAGACAAACTTCGAGTGATAAGCAGACTCACCGGATCAGCTTCGAGGAATCTGCGTAGAAGTATTGGGACTTCGTCGCTCGCGGGTGCACTCAGAACGATGGCTGAACCGGCTAGAAATCCGCCTTGAAGCGCCTCATCAAGTCTAGCGTACCCAGTAGAAACCCTGCCCCTCAAAGCGGAACTAGGTGCCGCTGGCCTCTCAGTCAAGTTGCGATTTACCTAAACCCGCAGCCCTACTCAGGGTTACAGAAAAATGGTTTACGGTTCCCGACTTGGTGAGCCAACACGTTCCAATTGAGCCACACCACTTGACACACCCCGGCGCTTAGGATCACAATAGGTATGATGGATTCGGAGCGCGTTACAAAATCGGTCGAAGCATTTCCTTAACTATCGACAAGGCCGAAGGGACCCACTGCGAGGTTCTCGATGCTTATGCTGGGTCACTTTCACTCAACCCTCCATGAACACTCGCAATCTCACCCTCGAATAACCACTTGCTACCTTGGAAACGTAGGATGGGCAGGGAACTTTGAAGAATTCTTCTGGCAGCAAGTTCGAGAACGAAAACGCTGGAAACACGCATAACTTTTCGGTTCAACTTCCAGTCCGTGCAGCTGACTTGGTGAAACAGGCCGCGCTTAGGAAGGGCCAAACGGCCGAACATTTCCTGCGGGAAATGATCGTGGAGGCTGTAGAAGAAGAGGCTTTGCCTGCGGAAGTTCATCTTGAGCGGCTCGATGAGCTCGTCAAGAAGATGGATTTGGTAGTGAAGAAGACGCCTATGCAGGAAGAGAAAGACGCCAGTAAAGCGGTCCACTCTTTAGAGGAACGGACGAAGAGACGGGAACATCTAATCGAATTAGGGATAGAGGCCTACGATGAACTGAGGAAGATCGCAACATCGGAGCAGGCTTCTAAAGAATCAGAATCCCGCATCCAAGCATTCGCCGTGATGGCCCGCATCGGCACGTTCAACGCCGCCGTAATCCGCGACGCCGAAAACGATGAACTAGGCAACCTCCTAGCGGAAGTGGAGGAGACGGATAGCCGGCTCAAAGCGGAGCTAAAAAAACTAGAGAAGAAGCGGCGCGAAGAGGAAGCGGAGGAGAGGCAACGTTACCACTAAGCCGCCTTCTGACATGCACCGCCCCGAACCCCCCACCAATCAACCCAGTCTTCGGAAGTTGAGGCGTTATAGGAGTGTTCAGGTGAACTTCAGGGCGAGCGGCAAATGGCTCAAAATAGTCAACATGCTAGCCAGCCTAGAAGGCCGCAGTAGCAGCGCCCTAATGCGCGAACTCCTAACCCTCGGCCTCGCCCAATACGTCAACATCCACTACCGAACACCCCAAGCCATAAGGCAACAACAACTACAATCCATCCTCAACACCCAACTCCAAAACGCCGCGGCCGAAGCCAAAGCCAAGGCAGCCCAGAAAAAAGATGTCTAGCATATGTTATACACATCTAACGGGCGGAAATGGCGGGGTCGCACCCAAAACGGCCCACTCCAAGCCTCTTCTCGCCGGTTCCCCTTAGAACACAGCGACGTTCAAGACAGGATGTCCAGCGAAAGAGGATTAGTTCGTCTTGCTCTCGTGATGACTCCGCTTCAAATTTCTGGAATGAGGCCAAGAATGACGCGGAGAGGCTTTCCCGTGAGATCAAGATCGCTGCTTGGTTGGCGTTACCAGGAAGCCAAATCCCATTAACTGCCTTGGGATGAAACATAAAGGGCACCAAATCGCAAGAGATTGTCGACCAGCGATGTCGAAAGTCCTCACATTCACGGTTGCTCTAAAGAAGGATGATACCGGAGGATACTCTGTGAGGTGCGTTGAGTTACCTGCTGCCATCAGTCAAGGGGAAAACGAAACGGAGGCCCTATTGAACATTAGAGAGGCAATCGAATTGGTTCTCGAAGAACTCGAAGCACGGGCCCAAGCGCAGAAACCAGACAAGCTGGAACTGGTCACTGTCACCGTCTAAACTGCCAATTTTCTCTTGGCGTGATGTCCTGAAAGCGCTTCAAAAGGCCGGATTCAAACCAGTTCGACAACGCGGAAGCCACATCCTTCTCAGCAATGACGGCAACCTATAGTCTCCGTTCCGCGTCGTGAGGAAATCAAACCCGGGACTCTGCTAAGCATAATCGACCAAGCCAAGCTTACCAAAGAAGAATTCCTCAAACTCGCACCTTAGTACAGTTATCTAGGGGTCTTCACAGCGATAGGGCTCTGGAGCAAACACGGGATTCCGATGCAGAAGAAACAAGGCGGCATGAAGCCAGTAAGAACACTTGCGCTTCTCCTTGTCATCTTCGTCGTTTCGATTCTAACGAGGCTTGTCGAGAATATTCCAATTGCCGCAACGCAATTGGCCTATTACCTCCTCAACGGGGTGATACTCACCGGCTTTCTCGCTTGGCTCGTCCCCAAGATCCATCTCGGCTCACGGTCGCTAACCCTGCTGGTCTGGCTGGACCTGTTCGTGGTTGGATTCCTCAACAACTATGTCGAAGCGTACTTCTTCACAAACACGTTTGACAAGGCCGCAGTTCTTGTCCAATCAGTGGCCTCCACTCTCACCTCTTCGGTGATAGCCGCGACGGCAGCCGCCCTCCTCCTTGGCTACGGGAGTATTGGGCTCACGGCCTCGTTGAAAGCGCACTTCTCGGCAAGGACGCGGAGTTCGTGGGTTCTGCGGATAGCCGTGGGTTCGGTTGCTTACTTTCCAATCTACTTCTTCTTCGGAGCCCTAATCGGCCCGTTCGTTCTTCCTTACTACAACAATCCCTCGTTCGGACTTCGGATACCCCCATTCACAGTGATAATCCCAGTGGAGCTCTTCAGAGGCTTCGTGTACACGCTCGTGCTCCTGCCGCTGCTGGCGACGATTGTTGGAGGGAGAGCTACGAAATTCATCGCACTCGCTGCCATGCTGTACATTCCCGGCGGGCTCATCGCGCTGCTGGGAAACCAACTACTGCCAGCCGCAATCATCCCAATCCACGCGCTGGAGATACTGGCTGACTCGATTGTCTATGGCTTCGTACTATCTCGCATCCTAAACACGCCAGAGTGACTTCCGATTCTTCAGCTAAGACCGGGCTAACGCGCGAGTCTCCATTGTCGGAGACACTTCAGACTCCTCCCCCGACCCTAACCCAAATCGGCAACGCCAACGAAAACCAAGAAACCTCCTCTCGCCCCTGTCATCATTTCGTCCAAACACGCATTTCTCCATCCCGATGAGGGACGAGTAACATATTTCCCCACAAGACTGCAACCCGGTACACATCGGATGTTCTTAGGTGGCAACCCTTCCTACCCTTGCTATTCTAAGGGAAAGTGGTCGGGGTTTTATTGATGTCAGAAGTTTAATGCCTGCGTGGTTACATGTCTAAGCGCACGACCATTCTGCTCGACGATGATGTTTATGAAAAGCTCGTCAACGAGAGCATGAGAAAATACAGGACTACCAAAGCTATGTCCAAGGTGGCAAATGAATTGCTCAAGAGGGCGCTAAAGAGCCAGACGAAGGTTTTAGAATTGATCTCTTCGAAAAAGATTGCCAAGACGACCAATAAAGAGTTCGAGTCATTTCGCAGGGAACTGTCCAGACGGTTCGAAGCTTGATCCTTGATACAACATACATGCTTCCTCTAGCGAGCAATTGCGCAAGCCACGTGGGTGGGCGTATGGAATCATTCAAAGTTAACAGAGAACTTCCCAGGGGGCGTTACAAGCTCACCGAAGTCTTTTCAGGCTTAGACCATGTCGAGCCACTAGCCAGGAGTATCGGCAACCGGGCGCTGCTGGCCAGCATAATTCATGAAACAGATGTCACCCTGACGGCCGAAGATGGTTACATGTACGTTGACGATGATGACGGGAGTCTAGTTGTGGGATTGGAATATCTCAGAACCGCAGACCCGAAGTACCTGTACTTGGACGTGATTCATGAATTGGTTCACGTCAAGCAGTACCGTGATGGTATGGAGTTATTCGATAGGTCATACAGCTACGTGGACCGGCCCACGGAAATAGAGGCGTACAAATGCTGCGTCGAGGAAGCCCGCAACACTGGAATGACGGACGACGCGATCGCTGAATACCTGTACGTGGAATGGATAACGGATAAGGAACACGAACAACTATTGAAAACGCTCGGTGTCAAATCCAAACCGCACGGCCACGTAACGTCTTCCTAGCTTTCTCTTCTTCTCCGTATCATCAGTTGGTCGGTTTCGATTCTTCCAAGTATTTGACGACGAAGTTGCGGGTATACTCCTCCAGGTCCAGCTTTAAGGCGTCTTCAGGTTTGATCCACACGTACGACTGCAGCTCTCTGCCATCTAACTGCACATTCTGACTCATCGCTTTACAGAGGTAATCGAGGAAAATGAAGTGTTCATGTTTGCAGTAATGCTTAGGGTAGATAGCTTGCTGCACAAGCAGGAGTTTGACTGCATCAATGTCCAAACCGGTTTCTTCTTTTACTTCTCGTTGGATGGCATCTTCGGCCAGCTCGCCTAGCTCAATGTGGCCACCGGGAACTGTGAACTTGTCATTCCATTTGCTCGAGCGAACAATCAACACTTCACCTTTAGGGTTCACCACCAGAGCCCCAACGGTCGCTTCAGGATACTGCTGCGCCATGCATGCTCTCCCGGCAAGTTTCAGATAACGCTCCTACGATAATAACGGTGTCCCGAAACCATTCGCACTCAGGATTCGGATTCCCGCGGTTCATGAATCAGAACAAGAGGAGCGGCGACGATGCACGCCAAGACAACTGAGAGAAGAAATGGGGCTCTCGCACCAAAATCCACCCAGAGTCGACTGCCTACGTAAGGCGAGATTATCGCCCCCAGTCCTGCGACAGTAGTTATGAAACCGACGATTGACCCTCTCTCCCTCGCCTTCGTGAGATTGGCCATGAGCGTCTGGTTCCCAACAGTGAAGAACTGAGCGAAGAACCCCGTAACTCCAAAGATAGCAATGGCGAACAAGGGGGATGGCGAATAAATCCAAGGAATAACGAGGCCTCCAGCCACGATCACGGAGAGAATCATCGTGTTCCTGACCCCGAGTTTCCTCGTAATCGCTCCAGCTCCAAACGCTCCCAACATAGCCGCGAAGGATCCTAGCCCTACCATTGCACCAAATTCCGCTTGGGAAAGTCGGAGTTGCTCAGTTGAGAAGATGGCGTAAACCGGCTGCCCGAGACCGGAGAAAAAGTTGAAAACAAACAGAGCAATCAAAACCAACCAAATGTTTCTTGACAGACGGCGCAGCAAGAAGTGTTCACCGACCGGTTTCTCTTTTCTGCGTGCCTCGAGCGGCAACGTTTCCCTAACGAAAAAGCCTCTTGTAAGGGCCGCAACGAATCCAGCCACCACCATAACTAAGATGTTAAACTGGAATTTTCCCGGATTCGGCAGGACACCTCCAAAGAGACCGCCCAAACTAAGCCCCATATACAGCAGGAAGTAGAGCGTGCCGAAGGCGTTGCCTCGATTCTTATGATCAACAGATTCCGCAATGCTCGATGAGAAAGCAGGCTGAACTACCGCGGCAACTGTGGTTGCCACGAGCAAGACAACCAGGGCGACAGTCCACGTGTTAGCATCGAATAGTGCAAGGTAGATGCCAAACCCCAATGCATTCCCAAACACTATGATCCATTTGCGGCCAAACCTGTCCGCAAGGGCGCCACCGAGAAACGGAAACAGGTAAGTGGCTACACCCATTCCGACATACACGAAGCCGATGTCGAGAATACTAGCCCCCAACGATAGAAGGTATAGCGGGATAAACACGTAGAAAGCCTGAGTCCCAAAATTCATCAACATCGAAGTCAAACTCAACAATAACACGTTACGATCCAAAGACAGGAACGAGCTCATTCTAGCCCAATTTCGATTTGGAGATGATTCCATGGGTCATTCCATCCCGTTAGTAAGAATCCGTTACGAGCCGCTTGTGGCGGCGAGAGTCTGCAGGATGCGTACCCTTGCGCATGGTCGAAACAGCGAGATTATTCATTTTAACTCTTGCGCATCATGGCCCCGACTACTGATACAACCGAGATGAGGCCGCCAACTACGAGAATCAGGGGCTCCTGCGTTCTGAGATAGACTAGGCCAGTGAACGCAACCAGAGAAGCGAGGCCCACTAGGTTCAACATAGCCAATCTTGTCTCTTCTCTCAACAACAATCACACCTTGACAGGATTCCGAGTTCAGGCTTTACAAGTATATTTCAGTTCTTCTACAAAGAACCTTTGCAACAATGACCACTCATAATGAAGGAACAAGTTACCTATTCCTCTAAACCTAACGAGTTTATCTTGGCGTAGCTGAAGAATGGAGATGTAGCGCACTCACTTGGACTCATCTGCATCACTTCGCTCGCCACTTCTGCCGTCTCTGAGGTTTTCGGCTGACGTAGCGGAAACGGCCTATGAAGTGTACGGAGGCGACGCACCCCTCGTTCTTGAATCTCTCGCGAAACCTGTCTCCACATACTATGTGCGCTGCAACACACACAAAATCGACCCAAAGAACCTCAAATTGAAACTGGAAGAGGAGGGGTTGATAGTGAACCAACATTCAATCATCCCGGAAGCATTGGGTATTCACGTGGAAGGCCCATTCGATATCCCAATCTTCAACCGGGAAATTGCTGTCGACAAGCGAGCAGCTGAATCAGTACTGCAGGGCGCTGACGTTTACGCCCCCGGAATCCTGGATGTTGGTTCGATGCGCGTTGGCGATGATGTCACTGTTGTTTCGGAACTTGGTGACGCCGTAGCATCCGGCCATGCGCTGATGAGCGCGAACGATGTTTTGACCTTCAGAAAAGGATTAGCTATTCAAGTGGACCATCATCGGTACCACGGTCCCCGCGTCAGAGAGCTTCCGGAGTTCTCTCAAGGCCTCTTGTATCCTCAATCCTTGGCTGCGATGGCAACTGTACATGTATTGAACCCGAAGCCTGGCGAAACCATTATTGACATGAACTGCGCGCCAGGTGGAAAGCTCTCGCACATCAGCCAATTGACCTCGAATTCGGGGAGGGTCTTTGGGTTTGACAGGAACTCGCAGAAGATTGCACAGGCCCGGCGGAACCTTACCAATCTCGGCTGCAATAACGCCATTCTTTCAATACAGGACACAAGATACCTGCCTAACGATTTCCCCAACCTGCAAGCGGACAGAGTGTTAGTCGACCCTCCCTGCAGTGCGCTCGGGCTCAGACCTAAAGTCCACGATTTCACATCGCGGAAACGTGTGGAGGACCTGGCGAGTTACCAGAAGCAATTCATCAAAGCTGCCAGCAAAGTCGCGAAACCTGGAGGAGTTGTAGTTTACAGTGTGTGCACGTTCACTGTCCAAGAATGTGAGCAAGTGGTTGATTTTGCCGAGCACGAATGCGGGCTCCGAACGGTAAGCCAAGTGCCGATGGTGGGTTCCTCAGGTTTGGCTGCGTACGGCGCTCAGGGCTCGCTTTGCCAACGATTTCATCCCCATGTGCATGAGGTGGGGTATTTCATAGCAAAATTCGAACGAGAAAAGTAGCAGTAACGAAGCACATTACCTGCATAGTTGCGGTGGTAAGATGGACCTGCCTGAGAACGTTTTGACTAAAGGAAAGGCTGGGAAACTTGAGGTTAGGAGCCTTGAGTCTCGCGGTAGCTATGTGATCTGCAAATACCTGGACCCGAAGACTATGAAGTCGGCAGGCCAGAAGCGCAAGCTCATGCTTAGAGACAAAGATGGGAGGGTTATCGAATTCTTCATCATCCCCTTCAAAGACCCCAACAGAGCGCTTCTAATCTCAGCCAAAACCGCGGAAAAGGAACGCCAAGTCTGGAACGAGAAACTGGGTAGCGCCGAAGACGTTTGGGCCGATTGACCTCTAGGGTGAGGCCACGGGAAGAATCTGAATCAAAGATTTTAGTGGGAGTCCATCAATTTTCGTCATGCCGCTCTTGTTAACCAAAACCAGAACACCTACAGGCTTTGCTTTTGCATCTCGCAAGGTCTGAATAGCGGCCCTGTGGGTTACCCCAGCCCGAAGTACTGCGTCAGCAACCAGCACTTTCTTTCCGGCAACACTGTGGAACGACGGGTTGACCAAGCCAGGAACCTTCTTGCGGTTGATTCTATGGGAGCGAACGGCCGCGAAGGGTTTCTCCCATTCCTTGGCAAGGGCAACGCCCAGAACCATCCCACTACCTTCAACCGCAACTATGACGTCCGGTTCCGGAAATTCTGATGCCTTCACAGACTCGCGTGCTAGGTCAGCCAAGGCTGACGCAATCGCCGACAGACGTTTTCCATGCGATCCCAAAGAACTCCAATCAACGAAGACATCGTGCGGTGGATGTTTCGATGCCCGTTCTTTTCCTTTGAGTAGAAGCCAAACCACGGTGTCAGGTTGGACCTTCAACTCGTCAGCTATTTCGTATGTTGAAAGGCCCTTTGACTTGAGCGCCTGGGCTCTCTTAACGAGCTCCTTTGCCACCAACCAAACAAACCCCCGCGCAAACGCGGCTATTGTCCAGTTGATGTCTTATAAGGGCTAGTGAACTTCTACGGAAGTCGGCATCAAGAAAGTGAGCAACCCGTTTGTCGAAACCGTCTCTCGCATTGCAAGAATATTCTTTCGAAATATCATCAAGCCAAGTCAACGGTCCCCTTAACCTGAATGAGACTGTGCTCAGCGCCCAAACATCAGAACCCGAATGGCAAAGAGAGACCGAAGGGTTTACTGATATTGAAGAACTTGGAGAAATTCCTGTAAAGTACACGCTTAAGCAAAGCGGCGATTCCGACCGTTTTGAAATCGAGGCTAGGGCCGTAAGCTCAAGGCCAGACAGCCATTCGTCGGCCGAATTGGAGTCACATTTGCACAAAGTTTTGGGCCTAAGGGATGACCTCTTGTCTTTCTACTGGGCCTTTGAGGGCGACGAGCCGCTCGCTTCGACGTTCTCGTTGCTGCGGGGCCTAAGGCTGATGCGTGGTACGAACCTTTTTGAAAGCTTGATCTGTTCCATCTTGTCACAGAACAACTCTGCTTTGCTCTGGAATCGGACCGCTCGCCTCATGATGAAGCTTTACGGCCGCCGAGTTGATTTTCCCGACGGCTCAACTTCCAATCTTTTCCCGAATCCGCAAGCATTGGCGAAGGTGTCTGCGAGGGAACTCCAGTCGAAGACGTCTATGGGTTACAGGGCGAAGCCGGTCGTCCAGGTCTCGCGGATGGTCACTAGCGGCGAATTTAGACTCGATGAAGTGGCCACTTCTGGTTATGATGAAGCTATGGAGATGCTGCTTGAACTTCCAGGTGTTGGGCCTAAGGTTGCGGATTGCTTCCTCCTTTACGGAGCTGGAAAACTTGAAGCAGCGCCCGTTGACGTTTGGATCCATAGGATAGTCACACGCCTCTACTTCAGGGGGCGGAGGGTAAGCAGATTGAAGACTGCTGGGTTTCTGCGAGAGCGATTCGGTGGCTGGGCCGGGTACGCACAATTGTACTTGTTCGATTATGTGCGACGAACCGCACAAGCAAGAGGCAAATCCAATAAGAGTCCGCCCTAAGTTTTAGTATGTCTCTTCTTGGCAGCTTGTTTCCGCAGAGGTTTCCGTTTCAGTTTGGTCCCGCAGACGGGACACTCTTGGATGTCTCCTGCAGGATAACGCCGGTAACACGCAGGGCAGTAATTGGTCCAGATGAATTTGTGCCGTATACCCAATGTAGCGAGCGGTTGATAGCTGATACCAATTCCCTCCGCCACATTCTGAATCGCGTAATCATCGCTCACGATGATCGGCAGATTACCTTCATTCCTTAGATCTAGAGCTAACGCTATGACGCAGGTATCCGCCCTCGAAAGTGCAACTTTATCCCCTAGCAGCTTGGCGCTCTCTGCAACAGATTTGAGCGAGGCTGTTGTTGGACTTTGAATTCTCAATTTTCCAGATGAACTCGACACAGTGAGCCTGTAAGAGGGCCCAGTTTGCTGTCTCAGCTCCTCCGCAACTTCGGGAACCGAGTAAGACTCGGAATCAAGGCCGAGGGGGTCTAATCCCATAATGAAAGCAGATGTATCCAAAACAAGGACTTTCACAAATCCATTCGCTCCATCTTATGAAGGCGAGTTAGGCTTCCCAAGGTCGGCGCTGGCCCCAATCGCACGAAGACCGAATAGTGTTCTGCCTTCCGAATCACAAGCCTAACGTCTTGCGCAAGCTCTCTCTGAAATCGGCCATCTGCCACAACCAGCGCTCTGAGTCTGGGGTTAGTCAACTGGATCGAGAGGGAGCGATCCATCGACAGCACAATTGGCCTAATGAACTCGAGCGGACAAATGAAGGTGACAACAAACGCGTCCACAGCAGAATCGACGACGGGGCCGCCTGCCGACAGGGCATAAGCTGTTGACCCTGTGGCAGTTGAGACAATGACACCATCTCCTCTGAGATGTACGAGTTCCTGCGAGTTCGCTGTAAGTCGAAGATCGAGCATCTTGGAGGGGCTTCCAGATGATACAACCAGCTCGTTTAGGGCGTCAACGATATGCGTTTCATTCATGTGAACAGCTAACTTCGAGCGTTTTTCTAGCCTGCACTTTCCTTTCATGAAAAGGTCGACCGCACGCAACGCTTTGGGTGGTTCAACTTCGGTAAGGTACCCTCGCCTTCCCATGTTTACTGCCAAAATCGGGGTTTCAGGGTTAGGAATGCTCATGCACGTTTTGAGGACTGTGCCGTCGCCGCCCACGGTCATCACGAGGTCGGCCCTTAGATCAGTGAGATCCTTTCCATCCCCCAGCCGGGCTCGCTTGGCCAGTTCCAGTTCCGCGTTGACGGTGACGCCTCTCTTCCTCAGTTGCTTGGCCAGAGTGGCCGCAACCTCAAGTGCTCTGGCGTCGTCCAGCCTTGAAACTAGGCCGACTTTGAGAACCAATATTGCTTCTCCAGGAAAAAACAGTAACCACGGCTAGGATAATTAAGTAATTCATTCAAAGTCCAAAACTTGTTTGGAAGTTTGCCTCTTCTAAATTTCCGTTAAGTGACGGGACTGCCAGACAAGCTTTTTAGACGAAGAGTGTGCGTTTACAGGTTCGGTTCTCAGATTGGAGCAAGCAGGGGAACGACACTGAGCAAACCAGTAGACGTTGGTTCCGTGAAGATTGGTCAGTACATTATCGTAGATGGTGAACCCTGCAAAGTCGTCGAATTTGAGAAATCCAAGCCAGGAAAGCATGGGGCCGCAAAGGCGAGAATAGTTGCCATCAGTGTTACAACAGGAACCAAGAAGAATGTCATGAGTCCGGTTGACGGCCGGATTGACGTTCCAATGATCGAGAAGAAAACGGGCCAAGTACTTGCTTTTGTGGGTACCAATGTGCAAATCATGGATATGCAATCGTACGAGACTTTCGAAACACCCATTCCCGAGGAAGAAGAAATCAAATCAAAACTCGGCCCTGGCGTAGAAGTTGAATACTGGCAGATGCTGGGGCAGAACAAGATAATGCGAACGAAGGGTTAATTCCACATCACGCCTCTCCGGTTGTGAAGGCCTCTTATTGCCCCTAGTGTCCCACATCAAGAT
Source organism: Bathyarchaeia archaeon (assembly GCA_049513715.1). GTDB lineage: Archaea > Thermoproteota > Bathyarchaeia > 40CM-2-53-6 > 40CM-2-53-6 > FEN-987. Next base: position 36,084 of record JBEKVV010000005.1, read on the forward strand.
CAAGCGCGGCATGTCAATATCAGACATCGCAAGCCAAATGGAAGCAGTCAAAGTCCTCGGACCAGGGCGATTCGGCAAAGCCGCAAACATTCTCACTGAAATGTTCCGCGACAGAAATTACACCAATTTCATCTCTCTCGCAGGCCCAATGATACCCGGCGGCCTTAGAACCATCATCACCGACCTCGTTGACCGGAGATTAATAGACGGAATCGTCACAACTGGTGCAAATGTAACCCATGATATGCTAGAAAGCTTAGGGCATAGGCACATTGTTGGCTCAGAACTCTCAGACGACAGGGCACTAAAACGAAAAGGCTTGTCACGCATCTTCGACCTATTGGTCAAGCAAAGTGCAATTGAGCACCTGGAAAAGACCACCTACCGAATGTTGAACCGAATTCCGGAATCCAAGCGCCGTAACATCGCAAGCCATGAATTGCTGTGGGAGTTTGGGGATCAACTTCGCGACCCCAACTCCTTGCTGCGCACTGCCCAAAAGCGAAAAGTGCCGATCTTCTGTCCAGGAATCTTCGACTCCATGTTGGGGTTGAACCTTTGGACGTACAGCCGGACCAACACGCTCCTCGTCAACCCGTTCAAAGACTTCTCAAGGTTGGTGGATCTGACGTACGAGCGCAAGAAAACTGGCGTTGTGATTTTGGGGGGCGGTATGCCCAAGCACCATGTTCTCATAGCCAACTCATACAGAGGCGGAGTTGACGCAGCGATTCAGATTACCCTAGACCGACCCGAAGGAGGAGGAGCCAGCGGGGCACCCCTAGAGGAAGCAATTAGTTGGGGGAAGATCAAAACGCCGAATAAGCTGGTGACGATTCTGGGAGACGCCGCAGTCATGTTTCCGTTGCTAACCGCGGCAGCTTTAGAGCGATTGAAAACCTAGTCTTGTCGAGCGTGCCTACCTCAAGCGTGGAAGATGAACCTCGAGCACGCCACGTTTGAAACTGGTTTGAATCTTACTTTCATCGACGGGTACTGGTATTTGGATTCTCGCGTGGTAGCATGTGAATTCTCCGTGTCTATGTTTCAATCCGAGATCCTTGAACGTAATCTTCCTAGTTGTTTCGGCGTAGACTTCAATGCAATCATTTGTAGGGCAGTCCAATTTGACCTGTTTATGTTCCACGTATGGCAGATCCACTGTTAGAACCACTTCCTTTGCGGCCACAAAGAGGTTGTATAACGGCCGAATGCAGGCCGCGGCGGCGTTCCAACCTGAACCATGAGGAAGTGACATTACCGGCGGTTCAACTGCAGATCGATGGCTCTTCGTGTGTTCAGAGCTCAAAGTAATTCACCCGTACAATGGTGGCAAGTCATATTCGTGAGCCTTGTTCATCTTCGCCATCTCTTCCTGCGTTCGATGCATCATATCCTTACTTTTCAGCCGAATTTCCTCACCTCTCTTCAGAAGTTCCGAGACGTCAACCTTGAGGTCGAGAATCTTGTTAACGGCTGTTAACGCTGCTCCTGCGGCTTCCGGGTCTGGATAATTGTAATGCGATTGTGTGAGCAGCGCTATCGCTGGAACTGATAACTCTGCACACCTTCGAAGTATCAAACCATAAGCCCCAACAATGTAGCCTTCCTCCAGAACCTCAGCAGCACCCTTCAATTTTGGTTCAAGGTTCAGCTCTGAAAGCGCTGCGAAGACTTTGGGAACATCAATATCTTGCCTGTTCGTGACGGCCATTCCGCCCAAGGACAGCATCAAAGCTGCATCTTTGCTCTTCGCCCAGTCAACGAGACTGTTCGCCAGCGGTCGAAGAATGGCTGTCGGGACGGCTGTCTCCGAAATCACGACAACCAAAGATTTGCCCGCGAAGACTCGGATTGGCGATTTCGGAAGCCCCCTATGCAACACTATAATCGGTGGGAGGAGCTCGGATTCAACAGAACCCACTTCCTGTAGATTCAATGAACTAATGATATGCGAAGCCGCAAGCAACCCCACTAGCCCAACATCCGGCAGACCGTTAATTATGATGCAACGCTTCGGAACCACACCGGTCTCCACAATCCGAAAAACTTCTTGTTCAGACAGTTTCGCAGGCATCTCATGGAACCCTTCTAACAGGTCAGAAAGCTGATGGGAAGCAATGTTAGCGAGTAATTAAACGGTTCGTAGAGCCTTCAAAGAACTTTTAGGCCGTGTCGAACAACGCATGCGATGAATAATCACGTAGGGCAAAACCATGAGCGCGCTGGAAGGCCTCGGCAAGTCACTTAACGACGCAGTGAAGAAGCTTCTTCGCCTAGCTGTCGTCGATGAGAAAGCAGTTAAGGAACTAGTTCGGGATCTCCAACGAGCTCTCCTCCAATCTGACGTAAACGTCAACTTGGTTCTGCAGATCTCACAGGCAGTGGAGAAGAGGTCTCTTGAGGAGAAGCTGCCCCCTGGCATTTCTAGGCGTGAACACGTCGTTAAGGTTCTCTATGAAGAGCTTACTCGGTTTCTTGGCGAAGAACCCGCCAAGCTCGTAATAACACCTGGAGAACGCCACGTCATAATGCTGGTTGGAATTCAGGGGACCGGAAAGACCACAGCGTCCGTTAAGTTGGCGCGATTTCACCAAAAGCGAGGCGTGCGCCCTGCAATCATCTGCGCAGACACCTACCGCCCCGGAGCCTTCGAGCAACTCAAACAACTGGCGGATAGAGTGAACGTTCCAGTTTACGGTGAACCAACATCAAAGGACCCTTTGAGAATTGTGCGCAAAGGAATGGAAGAGTTCACCGATAAGAAACACGACCTGATCATTGTGGACACTGCTGGCAGGCACAAAGACGAGAGCGAACTCATGTCGGAAATGAAAGACTTGGCCAAACAAATCGAGCCTGATGAAATAATCCTTGCAATTGACGCATCCATCGGCCAAGCTGCTATGTCACAGGCTACAGCCTTCAACGAAGCCACGAAAATCGGGTCGATCCTTGTAACAAAGCTTGACGGAACAGCCAAGGGAGGGGGGGCTCTCTCAGCCGTAGCAGCAACTCACGCAAAGATCAAGTTCGCTGGAACCGGAGAAAAAATCGACGACTTGGAGCAATTCATCCCCTCAAGCTTCGTGGGACGCATGCTGGGAATGGGGGACATCAAAGCACTCGTGGATCGGGTCCGCGAGGCAGAAATTGTCGTCCCACAAAAAAAGGTCAAGGCGTTCATGGAGGGAAAGTTCAGCCTCAAGGACATGTACGACCAAATGGTCGCCGTCCGAAAAATGGGCCCCCTGAAGAAATTGATGGGAATGGTGCCAGGAGGCATGAACGTTCCGGATGATGCTATGGAAACAGCTGAAAGGAAACTGGATTCCTGGCGAGTAATCATTCAATCCATGACGAAAGAGGAAGTTGAAGATCCCAAGCTGGTCGACTCATCTAGGGCAAGGAGAATTGCACGAGGGTCGGGAACATCGGACAAGCAAGTGAAGGAGTTGATCAATCAATATTTCATGATGAAGAAGATGATGAAGAGCATGAAACGGCGGGGAGGCGCTCTTGGAAGGAGAGGCATGCCTTTCCCGATGCGACCATAACTCAACATCTAGTCGCCCGGATCGACCATCAATCCGACCCGGGTGTCGGTGGAATTCCTCTGTTCGCAACGCCGGGAAGCGAATAAGAAACATTGTGGGAAGCGCCCAGCCAAGAAGGTTAATTAGCGCGCCTCTTAGTCTGGTAGCGAAATTCAAGGTCGTCATCAATGAGACGCTCCAAGGGCTTCCGTTCAAGGACGAGAAACCTTCTCCGGAAGAAGCCTCGCGAAAGAGGCAAGATCGGATTGAGTAGGATTCTTCGAGTATACCAACCCGGGGAGAAGGTCACAATCATACTTGAGCCATCAGTTCACAAAGGCATGCCCCATAGACGTTACCATGGAAGGGTAGGTGTAATTCATGCCAAGAGAGGCAGGTCCTACGTGATCCATGTAGCGATGAGCCATCAAATAATCAAACAAATCATCGCACGGCCCGAACACATCACGCCCGCTCACTGAGTGAACCTCATGCCGCGGAAGATAGTGGATTCAAGACCTGCAACGACAGCAGAAGCCAAGAAAACTTTAGAGAAAGCTAAGGAGGATGAGCTCGGTGAGTTCCAGAGACGAACGCTTGACTACGCTTCGAAGTTCGCCAAGATTTCTCCAGCTAAGGCTGAGAAGCTCGCTCGGGAGCTGTCTGATAAGTTCCAACTTGACCGGAAGGATTCGATTCAGATCGTGAATACAATGCCGCGGTACGTAGAGGAATTGCGCACTATTCTAACCGTGAAAGGTCGTATCATTATCGGAACGCAGCTAGAGGATATTCTGAAAATGCTCAATGGCTACAGGGAAGACTAGGCCGCAGCCGTAGTTTGAGAACCGAATACAGGAAGGCTTTTTTCCCTGCAAATCCACCTCATTACTAGTGGATGCGATCGACCTTGCGCAATTTCGGCCGCAACACAAAGAAAATGGCAAATGAAGAAAACGGGCCAATTCGAATCTTCTCGCTTTAGTGCGACCTGAGCTGATACCCTCAATTTCTGGAGACAATTAAGTTGAGTCAGAATAGGGAAAGTTCACCGGTTAAGAGTGGCCCTAGCATGTCCGAATCGCAACGGTTTAGGCCGGCAGCAGCAGGGAACGCGGCTGAAGGCCTACCACCCCGCTTATACGAGGAGTACGCGTACGTACTCGACTACCTGCAATTCGGCAGGCCAGCAACCGATAAGCCTAGGCACCTCGCTCTTCCCACGGTACAAATGCTTGGCGAGAGCTACCTCACATTGCTCGAAGCTGAAGTCCGGGCTGGAGCACAAGCGGCGTTCCACGAAAGAGTCTACATTGGAAAAGACCGACGCGAGAAAATCAACCGCATCATTGGAAGAATCGGCTACACCGACCTAACAGCAAACGCGAAGGCGGAACTACTTCCAGTGCTTGAGAAGCTAATCACCAACCAGGAAGGACGTTTCGTTTCATTCTTCAACAACTCTCAAGCCATAACACCACGGATGCACTCATTGGAACTTTTGCCAGGAATTGGAAAGAAGTCGATGTGGCAGATCATCAATGCCCGTGAAAAGAAACCGTTCACGTCATTCAAGGACATTCATGATAGGAGCAGCATAGGCGACCCTACAAAAGTCATCGCGAAAAGAATACTGGATGAATTGATCGGTGGAGAAAAATACCGTATTTTCTCGCGAGCACTATAACAAAACCTTCACCGATGTTGCCAGAAGAGAGCTACCGGTTTGCCTACAAGGGTAATCATGCACGTTGACCTAGACTACTTCTACGCGCAATGCGAGGAAAACGCGAACCCAAGCTTACGCGGCAAACCCGTTGTAGTGTGCGTGTACTCCGGCCGAACCGAAGAGAGCGGCGCAGTTAGCACATGCAACTACGAGGCGCGAAAATTCGGAGTCCACGCGGGAATCCCAATAATCCAAGCAAAGAGACTTTTAGAAAGAACAGATGCAACTTTCCTTCCGATGAACCGGCCGCTTTACGATGAAGTGTCTCACAAGATCATGGAGGTATTGAGAACACAGGGTGATTCCTTCGAAAAGACGGGTATAGACGAAGCCTACCTAGATATGACCGTCAGAACGGATGGTGACTTCGAGGAAGCAAGAAATCTAGCGGGCGAAATCAAAGGCCTAATCTTTCAACAAGAGCACGTCACATGCTCCATCGGTGTAGCCCCGAACAAAGTAATCGCCAAAATAGCATCCGACCACCAGAAACCCAATGGCCTCACAATAGTAATGCGTGACGTAGTCAACGGCTTTCTCGCACGACTCCCCGTAGGCAAGATCCCCGGGGTCGGGAAGAAAGCGGAAAGAAAAATGGAAGAATTACATATCACAACCATAAGTGAACTAGCTACCCTCAGTCCGAGTATTTTGGTTGAGGCTTTCGGTAAGAACCTCGGAGGATACCTGTACCATGTTGCCCGGGGAGAGGATGACGACCCTGTCCAAGAACGAGAGCAACCAACCCAGTTCAGCCGTATAGCCACACTGAAAAAGAATACCCGCGAGCCTGAAGAAATCATGCTGATGCTTAACGAACTAGCTAACTCTGTTGCGGCCAAACTGAATGAAAGGAAAATGTTGTGCAAGTCAGTGAGCGTGATCGCAATCTTGGAAGACTTGAGCATTCACAGCAAATCCAAAACGTTCGAATCTGGGACAGCCGACGTGAGTGTCATCAAGCAGTCATCAAGGGACCTCGTTCAACAATTCCTGCAATCGATGCCCGGCGCTGTGCTTCGCCGAGTAGGGGTTAAAGTGTCGATGCTCTCAAGGCTGACTGGTCAGACGGACATCTCCAAATTTCTAATGGGATAGAGGCTAGAGGTAACTGAGTGATTGGATTTCCAAGGGGGGCTGACTAATGGGATGGGTTCGCCGCGAACTTGATGCGTTGAGCATTCCGCCGTTGAAGAGGTTTGGTCAACACTTTCTCATAGACAAGAAAGTTCGCGAGAACCTAGTCCAACTCGCCGGCCTGACACCTCAAGACACTGTGCTTGAGGTGGGACCGGGATTGGGGTTCTTGACTGCCGCGCTTGTCACGAAGGCTAGTCGGCTAATTGCAGTTGAAAAGGACCGAACGCTAGCGGGGTATCTGACAACAAAATTCGCCTCGAACACCAATCTGACCGTAACAGAAGGCGACGTCCTGAAGATCGAGCTGCCAGATTTCACGAAAGTCGTTTCTAGCCCCCCCTACAACATATCATCAAAGCTGATACTCCTATTGCTGAACAGCCGGTTCAAACGAGCGGTTCTACTGCTCCAACAGGAATTCGTTGGAAGGCTAATGGCTCCGAGTGGTACTCGGGAGTACGGAAGGCTCACAGTAATGTTCCAGAGCAGAGCTCAGGCCACAGCTGCCTCAAGAGTCCCTTCGTCAGCGTTCTTTCCAAGACCACGCGTCGAATCAACCATCGCAATAATCGAGCCCAAAGCAAACCCACCAGAAATACACAACATGACCGTCTTTACTGACTTGGTTCGCGCCCTATTCACGCAGCGACGTCGCAAGTTGAGGGGCGTTCTGATCAGATATCTCAAGTACAAATACACAGAACTACCCTTACTGCACGAACAAGCTCCACTGATGGAAAAACGCGTGTTTGAGTTAAGCCCTGAAGAGCTGGCGGACTTGTCCAACCAAATAACCGACAAAGTGTCCTAGAGTATCGAGGAAGTGGTTCAATTGCCTGTTCGAGTAATCCTGTTACAGCCAGAAAAAGCGGGGAATATTGGGGCAGTATCTCGCTCCATGAAGAACTTCGGCCTCGACGACCTGTGGATCGTAGACCCGAAAGCACCACTTGATGGTGAGGCGAGGGCCTACGCGATGGGGGGACTCACAGTCCTTTCCTCAGCCAAGACTGTCAAAGTCCTGGATGACGCACTCAAAGGAGTTGACGTAGTCGTGGGAACAAGCTCAGTTACGGCGAAGAGCCCCACAAATCTCTCACGGATCTCGATCACAGCAGAGCAATTGGCGAAGAAAATCGTCTTGGCCAAAGGAACAGTGGGAATAGTATTCGGCAGGGAGAGTTCAGGGCTAAGTAACGAAGAAGTGGAAGAATGCGACTTCATGGCCAACATTCCCGCGAACCGTGAGTATAATGTCCTGAACATCGCAACTGCTGCGTCTATTGTCTTCTATGAGATCTTTCAGAGAAGGAGGGTAGGAAAAATGGAGCTCGCCTCGACCACAGAAAGGAAGAGGCTCCTGAAGCAGTTCGACCAATTAGCCAAACTTTGCAATGTTCAACCACATAAGCGCAGGCTGGCCCAACGGGCTTTCCGTAACGTAATCTCTCGTTCCTTCATAGCAAGGCGTGAGGCATCTCTGATCCTTGGGGTGCTCAGAAAGGCATCGTCGAAGTTGATGTAAACTTAAGTAACACTCAGTGCAATCACGCTAAACTCGCCGAGAGGAACATGTAACATGAAGGGTAGAAATTACAGGCAGATCAAAGGTCAACCCTACACTAGGTTGAAGTACATTCATGGTACCCCTCCGCCCAAGATTTCGAAGTTCATGATGGGCGACCTCAAGGCCAAATTTGAATACAAACTCTCCCTTGTGGCACAGAGTCCAGTCCAGATAAGACACAATGCACTCGAGGCAGCGAGAGTTGCAGCCAACAAAGTCATGTTCGACAAGTTGGGGGAGACAGGCTACAAGATTCACCTTCGAGTCTACCCTCACGTCATACTTCGAGAGAACCGCATGATCGCGACGGCAGGCGCGGACAGGTTGCAGGAAGGAATGCGCAGGGCCTTCGGCAAACCAACCGGAAGAGCTGCAAGAGTGAAGTACGGGCAGTCGATTCTGGATGTCTACGTTAACGGCAACGCAATTGACACCGCGAAAGCAGCCCTACACGTCAGTTCAACCAAAATCTCCGTCGCATGCATCGTTACTCAAGAGAGCCTACTCGCTCCTCAAGTCCAAGCAGCCTAAAGAAACAGACTCGTCTACTGCCGGTTTCGCAGCACAGCGATCCTTTCTCCCACTGGTTCGCTAAGAAGCAGTCACTATGTCGCATGAGGGAAGGAACGGTTAAGTTGCTCTGTGGACCTGCTACAACATTGTCTGCCCATGTTTCAATTGGAAAAAGATCGGATCGTCCAAGAAATTAGAAGACGCAGCCCGAAACGTATCCTCCTCCAAATGCCGGAGGGATTGAAACCCATAGGCTTTGAATTAGCTCAGACATTAGAGAAGGAGACTGGAGTGGAAGTTTTCGTTTCAGGTGACCCATGCTACGGCGCATGTGACCTCGCATTGTACCCCAAGAAGCATGTTGATGCGGACCTGCTCATTCATGTTGGGCATGCCGATATTCCGGGGGAGTTTCTGGACGAGCAGGTCTTGTACGTTGAAGCACGAGCCGACGAGCCCATTGAAGCCCCCATGCTTCAGGCTGTTCGGATGTTGGAGGCGGAACATCGGATCGGAGTTGCCTCGAATGTTCAGCACATACACCAAATCGATAAGGCAAGGAAGATTCTCGAAGATCATGGAAAGGAAACGGTCGTAGGCCGTCCGTCGGGTTGGCTCAAGTATCCGGGGCAAGTCCTGGGTTGCGACTACGGTAGTGTTCGCGCGATCGCAGACAAGGTCGACGCCATCCTACTGTTGAGCGGTGGAGACTTTCATGCTCTTGGAATTTCATTAGCCACGGGCAAACGCACGATCGTCGTCGACCCGTTCCAGCAAATTGCACGGGATATTACGGAGGAGTGCCGGAAGCTTCTCCGCAAACGCTGGATAAGCATTACCCGGTTTAAAGAGGCTAGGAGAATTGGCATAATCGTCGGTTTGAAGAGTAGCCAGATGAACATTTCACTGGCACGTAGGTTGAAAGGTCTGCTTGAGGAAGGGGGCTATTCAACGATGCTGATTTGCGCGACCGAAGTAATCCCTGAGGCATTAGGTTCGTTCGTCGACTTGGAGGCCTATGTCGAGATTTCTTGCCCAAGAATAAGCACAGATGACCAAGAACGTTACAGAAAACCAATCTTGAACCCTGAGGAGGTTATGGTTGCTTTGGGTAAGAAGAAATGGGAGGATTACACTCAGGGAATGACGCTAGAGGAGTGGCATTAGAAAGCTACCCCACACCTGAACAACTCGCATACGATTAGGAAGAGGCTTAACGTGCAACCCGGAACAGTGCAAATCCGCAAACGCGAATTAGCCATTAGGCTTCAGCAAATCGAACCGCACCCAGAACCAAAGGTCTGGTTGGAGCAGTACACGATTCCTGCGGACCTGGCGGCGGAGATACTGTTCGCCGCTTGCTACACTTATGGAGACATTGAACAGAAGAACGTTGGAGATCTCGGTTGTGGAACTGGAAGGCTCGGGTTGGGAGCTTCGATGCTCGGTGCGAAGTACGTGGTCGGTGTCGATTTGGACAGGCGAAGCGTGGCAATTGCATTGCAAAATACCAAGGCTTTTCGGTTGCAGGCGGACTGGATTCTGGGGGACATTGAAACCCTGCGCGGACATTTCGACACTGTTCTCATGAACCCGCCATTCGGCACCAAGCAACCTCATGCCGACATACGGTTTCTGGAAACTGGGATGAAACTGGGTTCAGTTGTTTACAGTATCCACAAATCGGCGACACGAGATTTCATTTCACGTTGGTTGCGCAGGCGTAACACCCTGCCAGAAATAGTCATTGCCACTAAGTTGGAGATCCCTCACCAGTTTGGATTTCATAGAAAGAAGAAAGCCAATGTGGATGTCGACGTAATCAGAAGCTCACTAAATCGGTGACGCTACTGTCTCTGGCCTTATATACAGGGCTGCAATCTATCGCGTTCGAATCTACGATAATCGGGAAGACTTACCGAGGCTGACTTAATCGGCCGAGGACCGAATAGGATAGGCAAAGTGCAGTAAGTTGAGCAAAACAACACGAGAAACAAATCAAGCAGTACTCCCCGGAGACAAGTTGGGAGTTATAGAAGAGTTTCTGCCAGGCACGGGCACATACGAAACTGAGGGCACGATTTACGCTAACTACACGGGAAACGCTAAGATGGACATGAAGAACAAGCGTGTCACAGTCATCCCGACTACGAGAATCCCTCAACTGCCTAAGGAGGGAACGGAGGTTTTGGCCTCTGTTACGCATACGACAGAGAAGATGGCGACGGTCAGCATTTGGAAGATTGACGGTAAGATGTTACAGAACCCGTTCACTGCATTACTCCACATCTCAACATCAAGTCCGCGTTATGAGAGGAATATGTCCGACGTATGCAAAGCGGGCGACCTCATCCGAGCCAGGGTCATTGACATGACGAATAGGGTTCCGCAGCTGACCACAGCAGGCCGCGGCTTGGGCGTTATCAAAGGATTCTGCTCCAAGTGTGGAGGCGTCCTAGAGCTTGTCAACAGAAGGCTCGGGTGTCCTTCGTGCGGAAACTCGGAAAGAAGAAGACTCGCTGAGGATTATGGAAAGTTCACGTAAGGGTGATGGATTGTGGAAGTGAAAGTTCTCTCAAAATCAAAGAATGAACTAAGAATTGAGATCGTCGGGGAAGACCACACCTTCTGCAACCTGCTACAAAACGTGCTGCTGGAGGACAAGAATACCGAGATAGCTGGATACGACCAACCCCATCCCCTCATACGCTCGAGCATTGTCTACCTCAGAACCAAACGTGAAGCATCACCAGAGAAGACATTGCTGAACGCCCTAACCAGCATTCAGCAATTAAATAAGGAGTTCAACGAAAAATTCTCTAAGGCCACCGGGCCTTCCTGATGAACAACCCCGACGCGATCCGCCAAATCCTTCGGGACAAGCAACTTGCGAGCCTCGGAGACGCCCTCGTAAACCTCATCTACTCCCTAGCCCTGACAAAGGTCAGCGGTAGCCCCCACGGAATCAAAGTCAGCGACAGAATCCTAGCCGACGCCCTGAAACTAGCCGGGCTGAGGCAATACATGGGATCACGAGTCACGAAGGAAGACATGGCGAATGCCGGCGAAGCCCTCCTAGCAGAAGCCTACCGCAGAAACGTTCTGACGATAGAGGAAGGCGTGAAAGTCCTAGCAGCAAACCCTGACGGACCGTTCGGAGGGCTCCTTGAACTGCTGAAATTAGCCGCTCAGCGCGTAAGCGACGACGCGTAGGCGGTTCCAGTTGCTCAAGAAAGAGATCAGAATTCTCGGATTGAGCGCAGCACCAGAACGAAACGAGAAGACTCCTGTCGTCGGCGTCATCTTCAGAGGAAACCTGTGGCTTGATGGAGCATTCGCCTGCATATTGAAAAAGAGCCACCGGAACTGTGCCTCTGCTCTCGCAAAGACGATCATGCAAACCAAACAGTATTCGCAACTTCACGCAGTAATTATGTCTAGCGAATACTCCACCAGACAGGAAGTGGATATAGTTGCTCTCGCAAACAAAATCAAATTGCCTGTAATAACCGTGGTCAGAGACGGCGGTGAAAAGCCCGGCAGAACAAGGAATTCCACGGGCTCCAAGAGAGCATCAAAGTTGAGGCCGTATACTTTCAAGATTGAAAACAACGCAGTGCACATTCAGGCTGCTGGCATAAACAGAGAGATGGCTCATGAGATTCTCAGAGTCAGCTGTCCTCGCGGTAGTCATGTTCCTGAAGCAGTGAGAGTAGCAAAGGTACTCGCAAAACATGCATCATTAGTACAAGATGCAAGGAATCAGAATGGCGCTTGTCATTCTGCTGGAAGGTAATGCGTCTCTTTTGTGGCTCGACACGCATGGCGTAAGCATCACGTACGGTTCGCTCTTTCAGTCGGTTAGGTACTGAGAGGCCAGTGATTGCATCGTTTCGGTGAGTGCACTCATGAACGGTCTTGTCACAGTAGGACTGAAGCTCAGAACAACCACATAATTCTCCTTTGTGAAAAATACGAGAAGGACCTTTTCGTATCTCACAGTCACCGACTCCACTTTGCCAAGTAATGGTGTTAGTTTTTCGACAGCATCAAGAAGGATTGGAGGTATCAATTGGACGAAGTGGCGGTCATCCTCTTCCGGAGTGATGCTGGCAACGCCTTCCCTCATTCTCGAGACGAGGACATGGAACTGCCTATCAACAATTGCAACGTAGCGAATACGACTATCCATCCTGAACGTTTCTTCAGCGAACTTGTTGGCGTTCATACCAATCTGCCATGCCACTAGAGCGTCTCTTGTTGAAAAGATTTCACATTGCAGAACAAAGACCGACACACTGAGCATATGCGCTACATTTCCTTCGCTTCATCAGGCCCCATAACAACAAGATGGACCGCATCAACGGCGGCTACTCGAAAGTGAAAATGTTATGCGCTCACTCAAGAAAGAGGACACCCCAATTATCTCAAGGCTTCAGATTTATCATAACTTAACAGCCCCGTGCCAAGTAACGCTTAAATGGAACTCTCAGGGATTGGGCTGGCTGGTCGTTATCAAAAGTGCAGTTCTGCCCAAAATGCGGCCTGGCGCTTCTGCCCACCAAGAAGCAGAAGAATGTTGTGTTGAGTTGCCCGAAATGTGGCTATGAAACCAAGAAGTCAGATCGCACAGTGCAGAAACTTGAGGAGCATAGGGAGAACGTAGTCGTCATCGGCAAGGAAGAGGAAAAGATACGCACGCTGCCCAAAACCAAGGTAGATTGCCCCAAGTGCGGGCACAAGGAAGCGTTCTACTGGCTCGTCCAGACCAGAGGCGCAGACGAGTCGTCAACACAATTCTTCCGATGCACAAGTTGCGGCACGACTTGGCGCGAAAACTCTTAGAATCCGCCGTTTCTTTTGACACCGTTGAATTAAAGTACGTAGAAACATCTCTTTAGGCAGAGCCCAACATTTGGTGGTTAATGTTTGTTTAAGGCAACAATTAGTGATGCTAGACTTTGGAGGAACATGTTAGCTGCGATCTCCACACTCATCGAGGAGGCAGACTTCAATGCGGCGCCCGAAGGAATCAAACTCAGGTCAATGGACCCCTCTCACGTCGCGATGGTTGACTTTGAATGGAACAAGTCTGCTTTCGAGGAATATACATGCCTCCAGCCCACCAAGATTCGTTTGAACGTTTCGGATATAGTGAAGAAATTGCGGGGCGCCGGCCAAGAGCCGCTGGAAATGTCGTACGACGAGAACACCAAGAAGCTCAGCATGGTGATTAAAGGTAAATGGAAAACCACGTTCACACTCCCAACGCTAGACCCTGGCGACGAAGAAGTCCCCACCCCGAAAATCGCCTTCAACACGAAAATCAAGATGATTAGCTCAAGCTTCAAGGACATCATCGACCAAATTCAAACCGTCAGTGATAACGTAAGACTTGAGACAACCCCAGAGAAGTTCACCGCTGAGGCTGTTACTGAGTTGAGCGGGGCGAAAATTGAGCTTGAGAAAGGCAGCGACGTCCTCTTAGAGCTTGAGGTGAAAGAGCCCTGCAAAGCAACGTTCAACCTGAACTACCTAGCTCAGATATCCAAAGCTGGCGCCATGGCCGCAGAACTTGTCACTCTGGAATTCTCAAGCAACATGCCAGTCAAGCTTGAGTACGAAATGCCACAGCAGGGTAAGCTACAATACTATCTCGCGCCAAGAATTGAGGCGGAGTAGAAGAATAAACGCCAACCCGTCTAGCTGCCTCACCCTGACAGTTCAGGGGCGTACAGCATGCAAGCGCTACTCACAAAACTTGACCTCGCAAGATTCCCCTTCACAGCCGAGGCTTCAGAATACGTAAAGTCTCGAAACATCGACCCGACCGAGCTAATTCGGCCCGAGCTGCTCCCCATATTGGAGCGCGCGATGGACCGCATCAGGCAAGGAGTGTTTAGCGGAAGAATCTCAGCTGACCTAACCCAGGAAGACGTGGACATACTCGCCTACCCCACAGCCCTGATGCTCATCACAGCCGTTGGCGACGACCGAACCCGAAGGCGCTACGCGCTTGCGGAGGCAAAACGAGCGTATGAACTTCTGAGGAACGAATTACCCGAGAAGCTGCTTCAAATCGCCGCAGGCTCATTCGGATGGGACGCCAAAATCACAGAGCGCGATGTGGGCGACACGCATTTCGAGTTAGCGCTCAACTTCAGACACTATGTCCACAACTCCGCTAGAATCCACGACTTGAAATGGAAGCTAGTAAACCGAGTCCTCTCGGACGGCTACGTCCTTCTTCCACGGGAAGACTTCGCGAGGCTGCTTGAGGAGGAAGTCCAAGTCAGAGTACTGGAGAGAACGTCGGGTATGGGCGTTACGCTCCCTGATGAGCTAGGACGGCGCGTTGATCCTCTGCGTTCCGTCCTGCAAGCGAGATCACGCTCACTTGCCGCAGACGAGATGCCGCATGCGGTTATGGCGTCTGCGATGCCACCATGCATGAAGAACCTACTCAGCTTGCTCCAAACGAGCAAGCACATCTCACATATGGGCCGGTTCGCCATGGCGGCTTTCTTGTTGAATATTGGAACGAACGAGGAGGAGTTGCTCAAGATGTTCAAGACCTTCACCGATTTCGACGAGCGAATCGCTCGTTACCAAGTTGAACACATTGCAGGCAGGCGTGGATCAAGAAGAAAATACACTGCACCCAACTGTGCCACAATGCGAACCCACGGGTTATGCATCAACCCTGATGAATTATGTGGCACCATTAAACATCCTTTGTCATACTACCGAAGGAAGGCACGGACGCTATTCAGAGAACGGCGAACGAATACGAGGCGGCGTCCGCAAACTAATACTGGGGTCAACGAGTGAACAGGTTCACAACCATTCTAAGTTTGGCACTTCTGGTGCTCACCATCCCATCGGTAACGCACGCAATCGTCGCAGTCCACGCCTTCAGTCCTAATGAATCTTCTTCATCCTCACGTGCAATCACGGTCATGATCGTTTCTCTGCATGACCTGGGGTCTGAACAAACCCAGCTGCTGAGTGCCTTCGGAACGATAACCACTGTTGCAGGTCCAGTTGCAGTCCTACACACCACAACGACCTCCATCCCGACCCTGTCCCGCCTTCCTTTTGTTTCGCGAATTGAACGTTCACATCCCCTCAGCGTCTACCTTGACCAGAGTGTGCCCGACATCGGAGCAAACATGGTCTGGGACGAAGTCAAAGACCCATATGGTCAAAATGTGACTGGTGCGGGTGTTGTTCTGGGTTTCGTGGATACGGGACTTGACACGACGCACCCCGATTTCAGTTTTCCAAACGGAACATCCAAAATACTCTACGTTTGGGACCAGACACTCTCGGGCCGACCCCCAGCAGGATTTGACTACGGTTACGAATGCACCACTGCTGACATCCAAGCGAAAAACTGCCCGGAGGAGGACACGTTTGGGCATGGAACGCATGTGGCGGGTATTGCAGCCAGCTCAGGAATGGCGACTGGCAACTATACTGGGGTGGCGCCTGGTGCGTCGATTATTTTCGTCAAAAGCGGCGGGCCGCTGTGCAGCGGAGAAAGCTGGTATTTCGACACGGACCAAATACTTGATGGCGTAAATTACATAGCCACTAAGGCTCGACAACTCGGTATGCGGGCTGTAATTAACCTAAGCCTCGGAGGGAACATAGGAGCACACGACGGCTCAGACCCAATGGAATTAGCCCTCGACGCAATTGTGAAGGCAGGTACTCCCGTCGTTGTCGCGGCTGGAAATTCTGCACTTGACAACAGCCACGCTGACGGCCGGTTATCCCAGGGACAAAGCGTCACAATGAGCATCGGGGTTATGCCAGGGACCACTGATCTTGTGGTTGATGCATGGTACTCCCCCCAAGACCAAATCGATGCGACAATTACAACTCCCAACGGCGAAAAGTTCAACGTTCCAACCCTTTCCGGAGGTGCGACCAGCAAAGTGGGAAACGTAACTGCCCTAGCTGGCCTATCTTGGGCATCTTCACCGGTTGGAAAGGAGTTGTACTTCGAGGTGAACTCAACCGCCCAGCTTCCCTCTAGCGGTTGGAGCGTTACGCTTACAGCAAAACAGGTCAACTCCGGTAGTTACTGGGACGCATGGGTTGATACAAACTCATGCTCCTCTCCTGGGGCCTCGTTTCTCCCCGGTAATGGTTACCAGATTGATAGCCACGACACGATAGGAATCCCTGGCACAGCGAAGAGCGTAGTTACAGTCGGCGCCTACGTCACAAAGGCATCATGGCTCGGAGAAAATCGAAACACCTTGGGCAACTCTGGGGCAACCACGGGAGGCATAGCTCCATTCAGTTCTTGGGGGCCAACAAGGGACGGCCGAGTCAAACCTGACGTTGTGGCACCGGGAATGTATATTGCCTCTGCAAGATCAAGCGCAATCTCAATTGGCAATAGCGATCCAGACATATACCATAGGATTTCGGCTGGAACAAGCATGGCCGCCCCCCACGTCGCGGGCACAATCGCACTGATGCTCCAATATGCGCCCAATTTATCCGCAACCGAAATTCCTAACATACTCAGAGAAACGGCTCGACTCGACGCTAGCACTGGACCACTTGGGTCAGGTTCTCCAACATGGGGGTACGGGAAAGTGGACAGCAGAACTGCTACCGGCCTCTTTCGATTGACGCTCGCAACAGAAGGCCTCCCTAGGTCAGTTACAGACATGGTCAAAATAGATAATGAACGGGTGCTCGAGGTTCCTGGGGGTTCGTGGACGGACATGTATTGGCCCAAAGGGTCGACGCACACCGTCGTGTTGGGAACATTGGCGAATAGCACAGCGGACAGTCGATATCAACTATTGGGCGGAACCTTCACTGTCTCATCGAATACTTTGGAACCTGTCAAATTCACAGCTCAATATTTGCTGAGGGTTAACTCGCCTTTTGGAGACACGGGTTCTGGGTGGTATGACGCCGGCCAAGTTGCGACATTCAGCGCTCCCTCACGAGCAGCTGCATCAGGAGCTCTCGGCTACCTTGGTGCGGAGTATGTCCTATCTCATTGGGTTTCTGATGAAGGCAACGCCATTTCCAATTCATCCGTGAAAATGGACCGCCCCACCACAGTCACAGCGGTGTACCAACTGACCGTCGTCCCCGTGACACTCGCTACCATAATAGGTCTAATTGCAGCCGCAATCCTCGCCCTAACAGTGGTTATACGACGTCGAAGAAATTAGGAATGGGGAGCGTGTTGACGGTGGGCCTACGCTTTCTTGAGAAGTACATCTGAACCTTGAATTTGAACATTGAATTTTGCTTCGTCTTTTGTTGGAGGCGGGCTTACGGCCTTTCCGGTTGTAACGTCAAATTGTCCCCCGTGATAGGGGCATATGACGTTGTTCCGTTCCAGTTCCCCCTCATTTAGGGGGCCGCCCCTATGGGTGCATGCGTTCGCGATTGCATGAAGCGTTCCATTTATGTTCACTACCAACACTTCCTCGCGTCCAACCTGAACCTTCTTCAATATTCCACTTGGAAAATCGTTAAGCTGCCCGACTTTCACGTAACCTTCGTTCATGACCGCCGCCCTACAGGTGTAGTGGCATCTTGAGGATTTAGCGCTTGTCCAAAAGTTCAAAGCCATGTCCACCTGACTCGCTTCATGAACCTATATTCACCAAATCAATGGGACGAGGAAGGGAACACTGCTCCCACAGAACGAGTCGACGCAACGCTTCGACTTCTTGAAATCCAAATTCTTAGACTATTACAAGAACAACATTGCTGCGGTCAAACCGCCCATGGCCATGACGGAGCGGGAGTTCGGATTCCTACTCTTCAGAGAAAGAATCATGGTGCGCCACAAGGCTTTCCAAGATTTTAGGGACTTCGCCGACTCACTCCTATCGCTCATCCCCTCCGATGTCTACTATTCAACTGCATATTACAGACACCCCGATCGTGAGATGGATCAGAAAGGCTGGCTTGGCTCAGACGTTGTTTTCGACGTAGACGCTGACCACATAGACACTCCCTGCAAAGAGGCGCATGACATGTGGCTGTGCCCCAAATGCAAAGAAACACGTAGGGGCAAGAAACCAGTCAAGTGTCCCAAATGCGGAAACGAGAAACTAGATGAGAAGGCTTGGCTGTGTGACAGATGCCTGATCGCTGCGAGGGAAGAGGTTTTGAAGCTAGTCGAGTTCCTCTCCGAGGACTTCGGAATAAAATCCCATGACATGCACCTATTCTTCTCCGGCCACCGAGGATACCACTTGCACTTGATCTCCGAGAACCTGAAGACATTAGACGAGATCCAAAGGAAGGAGTTGGTGGATTATGTGATCGGACTAGGATTGGACCCAGCTGAACAGGGGCTGTACCAAGACTTGGTGGACAACAGGCACCCTATTGTTGTTGGTCCCGAATTGACGGACCCGGGTTGGCGAGGCAGGTTAGCAAGAGGGGTGTACCAAATTCTCACAGAGTCTGACCCAAAGCAATTGATGGAGCTGGGATTTACGCGAGGAGCGGTCAACCAGATTGTGGGTGAGCGCGAAAGAATCAAGACTGAGTGGTCTAAGAAGATGCTTTGGAGTTCTTTTCAGGACAAATGGAGGATAAACGAGAAGATATGGCGGAACATAGTTGAGAAGGCCCTCACCCTCGTGGCCTTGCCAGCAAAAATAGACACAGTCGTTACGACAGACATCCACAGATTGATTCGAATGCCTGAGACACTCAATGGCAAAACAGGGTTCAGGGCGGCGTTTGTGGACCTAAAGCGATTAGAGGATTTTGACCCATTCACCGAACCTGTAGCTTTCGAGGGAACCCAAAAGGTCTTTGTTAAAGAATCACCTGAAATACGAATTCGTGGTCAATCATTTGGCCCGTTCGTTGACGAGAAGGTTGAGCTGCCCCTAGGAGGGGCAGTGTTACTAATCGCCAAGGGCGTTGCTCTACCGGTGAACTGATCATGTATAACGAGCTATACAAAGCCTGGAAATCGGAGAAGACGGCTGAACCACCACAACCCTTGCCCCCCGATTTCTACAAGCGCGCAAACGGGTACCTGAAGGGGTTGGAGGCGGACTCCACTTCAACCGATGTGCATACTCTGCAGGGTCGCTTATTGCATAAAGAAATGGAAGTGGCACGACGACTGCTAAGCGACCTCAAGGAACAACGCCTTCAAAAAATAATTAGCTTGGCAAAGAGTGGAACAGTAATCAACCCACAGTCACTTACTGAAGAAGAACAGGCCTTGGCGAATTCCGTTGGTGAATCCATATCTGACTTCAATAAGGAAGAAGGAGACCAACAAATCAGAAAATCAGAGGCGACGCCCGAAATTGAGACGGAGCTCACTGTGGTGAGATTTCAGGAGGATATTCCAGAAATCGTCGGAGTCGATATGAAGATGTACGGACCATACAAGAAGGAAGATGTTGGTTCGCTTCCCAAAGAGAACGCGACAGGCCTGATCAAGCAAGGTGCAGCGAAACTTGTTGAGGTAACAGGGGTCGTATAACCCCGACCACCATAACTAAACTGGCCCGCCAACAATAAATAGACCACGAACGGCTAGGTAGCGAACTCAAGCTGATCAGTATGAAAGCCCCGAAACAAATGCGCACGTATTGCCCCAAGTGCAAATCGCATACTGATCACCAAGTGTCCATATACAAGAAAGGTAAGGACCGAGCAATGGCGGTCGGGAATAGACGCCACGAGCGCGACGAGCACGGTTATGGGGGCCAAAAATTCCCGAAACTTAAGCGAACAGCGAAGACAACCAAAAAGCTGGTTCTCAGACTCACCTGTAAGACATGCGACGCCGACGTGTTCAGGCTCGGCATAAGACTGCGTAAACTGGACCTTGTGTAGACGTTCGGCGCGTTCCAGAAATCAATCAAATTCTTCACGACCAGGGTAAGCTAGCCGCACCCTTGGGCGCTGCCATAATACTTATGTGGGCATTTCGTATTGGACTTCGTTCCTCACTAGAATCACGAGTGCAACAAACATGGTAAAGGGAGAATTAATTCCAAAACCCGAGAGCGTCTTCATTAGAGTGAAGTGTTCGAAGTGTGGAAACGAGCAAGTGATCTTCGACAGACCCTCTCTTGCTCCCCACTGCTCTGTTTGCGATGAAGTCTTAGCTGACCCCACAGGTGGCAAGGCCAAACTCAGATCGGAAGTAGTTCAAATCCTCGGTTAGGGCTCACCAAATATGTCAGTAACGCCTCAGTACCCCGAAGTTGGCGACCTCGTCGTTGCGTCTGTCACGCGGGTTGTTGATTATGGCGCATACGTCAAGCTTGATGAGTACGAGGGCGTGGAGGGCCTAATTCACATCTCCGAAATCGCAAGCACCTACGTCAAGAACATCAGGGTTCACGTAAGGGAAGGCCAAAAGCTCGTTCTGAAGGTTCTGCGCGTCAGCCCTCAGCGTGCCCAGGTTGACCTCTCGCTTAGGCGGGTAACTGGCCGCGAGAAATCTGAAAAGATGCTAGATTGGAAGAAGGTCAAGAAAGCAGACTCCATAATCAAAGGCGCCGCTGAACGCATGAAGGTTGGGGAGGATGAAGTCTCCAAGATCAGTAACGTTGTTTATGAGAAATTCGACAACCCCTACGACGCCTTCGAGGAGTCGATAGATGAAGGAGAGGAGACGTTCACTAAACTCGGAATCAGCGAAGAGTGGGCGAAAGCACTCACAGAAGTCGCCAGAGGTAAGATTAGGCTTGAAAAAGCGAAGGTCAACGGGACCGTGGAGCTTACATGCACTAAGACCGCTGGAATCGAAGCTATTCGGCAGGCGCTTCGAGGCGCCAAGAAAGCGAAGAAGACACGGGGCACAACAATCAAAATCTACACTATTGGTTCGCCACGTTACAGACTTGAGGTTAGAAGCAAAGTAATAACTGACGCACAATCAACACTGAACCTCGCCATTGAAGAAGTTTTGTCAGCGATAAAGGGGCTTGGCGGCGAGGGACGTAGGCTGGGTTGAAGTGGCTTCTCCGAAAATGTCCCGCTTGTAGTCAGTACACACTGAAACCGAAATGCCCCAAATGTGGAGCCGACACTATTATTCCACATCCATCCAAATACTCGCCCCACGACAAATACGCCAGTCTAAGGCAACGGGAAAAAGGATAACGATTAATCAATTTCTAGGCTGATTATGGTCTTGACGTGATTATTACTCCGTTACTGATAACGAAGTCGTAATTTGTGTTGCCGCGGAACCCGACCCGAATCGTGAACGTGCCCTGGATGTTGACTTTCCAACTGTAGGTCGTCGTGTTCGAGGTCATTGTGAAGGTTCCTATGGGCGTGTAGGTCTTGTTGTCCAACGTGTAGGAAACGTCAATTTGCGAACCTTGTAGGAATGGATTCATCGTGACGGCTAGCGTAATGTTGCTGCCCGTTGTTACTGTCGTGGGTGAGCCGGAGAGGGCTAGGGTGATTTGTCCTTTCGTTACCGTGAGGCTCTGAGGGTCACTCACAGAGTCCACATAGACCCCTTCGAGACCTTGGTAGTGCGCACGAACCAAGTAACTCCCGGCATCCGGTGTCCACGTGTAGTTGTATGCTCCCCTTGATGACACAGGGATTGTTTCTATGCTCTTCCAAGTCTGAGCGTTATCGGTCGAGTACTCCAAGACAACCGCAATTGGACCTAGGGTTAGTGGCAAGCTGTTGGTGTCCGTGAGGTTGCCGGACAAGTAAACCTTGTCCCCGTATCTAATTTGGGGAGGAATCTGGCTCATCGTGATACTTGTCGCTTTGACGTACCTTACTTGAAAGAGGAATACAAAGCGGTTCGAAGAGGCGAACACTTGAGTGAGGTAGGGCGAGGTTGTCGCGGCCGCTGCACCGCTGAGGGTTGCTTTGGCCATCATGTATCCTAACATGCTGTTATCGCTGAGTTGATTGCTGGTGGCAATGGTCTGGTTGTCCACTATCCTCCCTGACTTTGGATCCTGAAGGACCCTCGTGTAGGTCGCGGCCCCAGTAGTTCGGTCCGTGATGGTATCCGTAAACATGACTTTGTACGCGTTCCACATGGTGTTGTTTCCAATCCTCGCCATCCAGTACCATTTGCCATCTTCACCGTATCCCTGGAATTGACTAGAGCCGGAGCTGGAACCGCCGGACGGGGTGATGAATATGGCTACGTAGGATACGTTGTATCGCTGCATCGTTGGAACCGCCATAGTGATATTGTCCAGAAAGGTTTGAGCTATGACGCCGATCTGTGTGGAATTCTGTGTACCGTTATCAGCTAGGCTCCTACGGTCCCCTAAGGCAGTAATCCAATACCCGTAGTCCCACCAAGCGAATATGACCGCCCCTGGGGGCGTGTTGTAACGCATCCAAGACAATCCCTCCAACCAGTCTTGGTATTTCAGTTCCGACCCTGCGGATGGGATCGTCGGGATACTTGACGTGACAATCGTGGCCGGCTGGTAAGAAGCCTGCACCGACCTCCAGAATGATGGAACAATAACAATGAGAAGTATTAGGAATATTGCAACGCCAAACTCTCTACCAATCCTCGCGATCACGCGTGTCTTTCGCTTTGGATAGATTACGGCCTCCCTGATTATGTCAACCGCTGGCTTACCAAGCTCAACGGTTCCAATTCCTGCAAGGATGCAGAACGCAGGAGCTAACAGCAGTGTCAGACGGACGAAAGAGGCTGCGAAGTAAACGGATGTTAGACCCCAAAGAACCATGAAGATGTCATCATTCCTAGCCCTCTGCAGCGTGAAGACAAACCCGAACAGCATCAGGAAGATCACGGTTCCAAATTCGTAGAAGAAAGACGCCCATGTAGCGGGTTGATGCTCCGCCACGCTCTGGATGATTGGAACGTCCCCTCGAACAAATGGGTTGATTACCGCATAGAACTTGCCAGCCGGGTTGGCGATTATGTTGAAGTATGAAAGCAGGAAGACAACGCCCAAGGTTGCAATAACAGCGGTCGAAAGAGCGTACAACTGAAGCCTTCTACGTGAAATGTAGGTTGAGGCTTCACGAGCAAGGAGAACAACCTCACCTGCCGGGATAACCAACCAAGTTAGATCTATAAGCGATGCGAAACCAAGTTTCGGAACCATGAAGGGTGTGAATAGCAGGAAGATGCCCATCGATACTGAGTACGTTATGAAGAGCTTCTTTGAATACCGTCCAATAACCACCAAGATGACTGTGTATAGGACCAGAAGGTCGAGTGGGTAATACGAAGCGGCCCAAGATGCTGCTAGGTAGAAGAGGGAGAAGCCAGCCAGAGCAGCGTAGGTCAAGGTTTTGCGCAGAGACGTTGTGGGAACCATGGCGCGCCTGAAAAAGAGAAATATCAGAATCATTAAGAGAATACCAAGAGGCTCGTGGCGAAGGAACCCAAGTTGGGTTCGGCCTATGCTGCTGGCATTCAACGCTAAGAACAGGGCAGTGAACATGCCCACGCCTTTACCCCAAATGTCCTTTCCCAAGAAGTAGGCCGCTATGACGGTGATCGTTCCGGCGACAACAGGGAAGATTACGGCAACGTCAAAAGTGTTGGTTGCTACGCCTACCCCCTTGAGGAAAAGGGTTATGGCAGCTACAACGAAAGCCTCTCCGTACAGGTTCCAAGTGGGCATGTCTGCGCCATATGGGTACCAACTCATCGTGTCATGCCATGAGAACCAAGCCAGGAAGCCATGGTCAACAACATACTGCGCCATACGCCATTGCAGGTAAGGGTCGAATTCATTCAGATAGAACCCCCACCGAATCGGCATAATCCTAACTGCCAAGGCAACGATGACAATGAGCGAGAGCGCAATCGCTTCGATAATGGTTCCGCGGGAAACCTCCGAAAACGCTTTACGGGTTCCCTGAACGCGTTCGGCGAGGACCTCGCGGTTGACATACTTACCCAAGAAACCGACAAGTTCCTTGACTGCCCGCCGAGTCGCCGACATTTCTACACCAGAGAGGATTTTTTGATTACACTTTGTGCGTGTTATAAAAGCTTGATGAAAGGCAAATTGGCCGTTCTTCGCGTGTTACATACCAACCCTTACAAATGCGAATTCTTGATACCCAGTAGCTTGTCAACAACTCTACTATAATGCAACTTCGCCAGTATCAACCGAAAATTCATGTTTGCGAAGATTCACGAGCTCATTTCTCGGTTGAACGAAACTTGGTGAGCTCCTAGAATTAGAGCCGCTCCTAGGATTTCTCGTCCATCGACCCGGTCGGACCTACACTTCCGCCCATTGCTGAAATAGGGACAATAAGCCTGACTAGCGGAGCTTCCGTTGACAAGGTGAATCTTCGGTGTATGTGGCTCAGTATGGTTCCTAGTAAGATTGATTCCGAAAGCCTTGTTTGACAGTCGGTCCGACTGTAACTGTAGACAGCGTGCGAAACGTGGGGCTCACCATGACTAGTTCCATTTCCAAATGCCCGTCCTGCATGAAGACCAACAAGCCGGACAGCAGATACTGTATCTATTGCGGTTCCATTATGACCCCCGTCTTTTGCTCTTCATGCGGTACCGTGAACCCCGAAGGACTGCCTCAATGCCTTGAATGCGGAAATCAAATCCCAAGACTATCCGAGATTCACTGGAACCCCATCGTCACAGTCATACAATCGACATCAGGCATGACAGAAGTTGGGGGACAAAACTTACAGACAGAAATCGAGCCCACCTTATCCGTCAAGGATTCTGACGAAAGACAAACTCTGCGATGGCTACGCGACAGATTCGCCCGAAAGGAGCAGTCGTCAGGGGACTAACCCTTCCTCGAGTATCCATATCGGGTTGTATCGTAGAAGGGTGTTTTCACAATCTTGGCTTTCTCGATTCGTTCGCGAACTTGAATGTCGACGAAACGCCCTTCTTGGGCGGATTCTCTTTGAACGTATCCCATTGCGATTCCGGTATTCAGTAGAGGTGATAGAGTTCCGCTGCTTACTGTTCCAATGGGTTTTCCCTCGCCCGCTATCCCGAAACCACGCCTAGGGATAACGCGCTTTACAGTCAGTAGGCCAACTCGTACCCGCGGGGTTCCTTTCTCTTTAATGGCTTGCAGTCTTTGCTTGCCGATGAATTCCTTGTGCAACTTGACTACGAAGCTCAATTTGGCCTCATAGGGGTTCGTGTTCTCATCCATGTCGGTTCCGTATAGGCACAAACCAGCTTCGAGGCGTAGCAAGTCTCTCGCGCCGAGACCACACGGTTCAAGGCCGTAGGGTTTGCCCACCTCTAGCAGTCTGTCCCACACTGATCTAGCCTTGGAGGGGTTTGATATGGAGGAATCCCATACGTAGACTTCGAACCCATCTTCGCCAGTGTAGCCCGTCTGTGTGACCAGCGTTTTCGCGTGCGCCAACTCAGTCCAGGCCCATCCAAATCGCGGGATCGTGTCGAGGTTGTTCTTGCTTAAGCTTCCGACGATTCTTCTGGCCTTAGGGCCTTGCACGGCGAACATCGCAACATCATCCGAAACGTCACTTATGGAGACCTCAAGGCCGCTGGCATTTGAAACGATCCAATCATAGTCCTTCGATCGATTTCCTGCATTATAGACCACAAGATGCTCATGCTCTCCCAGCCTGAAAACTGTGACATCGTCCTTGATTCCCCCCTCTGGATTGCAGATCAGGGAGTACTGTCCTTGACCGATTTTGAGGGAGGGGACATCGTTTGTGGTCACGTTGTCAAGTAACTTCGCCGAATCTTTGCCTTTGATTACAACGCGTCCCATGTGGCTGACATCGAAAATTCCCGCTGCATTCCGTACGGCCATGGCTTCTGGAATTATTCCTTTGAACCATAGTGGTAGATTGAATCCCGCGAACTCAGTTATGTTGCCGTTCTTCTCGTGGAAATCCTGAATCTGGACGACTTTCAACGAACTGCTTCCTTGTACTCCCAACAGAGCAGAATGAGCGTTTTAGCCAGGCGGTTTGGCGGCTTGCTCAAATGGAATTATCTTGACTTTCTCCGTCTCGAACTCCAGCTTCTTCTTGCATTGTGGGCACACGCCATTATGGCGTTGAATTATCTCTGTTGGTGTCTCAAGCTCAAGGCCGTGGTATAGAATCGAGCCACACTCACGGCAGACGATTTTCTGTGGCAAGCCATAACCACGGCAAAGCCAGTGGCAAGGCAAGATATTTTAGCCTCGTGGTTATGTCCCGTTAGCAGGACTGGGAAAATGCTGGAAGCACTTCGAATCAAGCTCAGAAAATTGCCATGGAAGCTTCAACGAAGCTTCGGTAACTTAGGCTACTCAATGAAGATATTCAGCGGACCAACCGCCCGCAGAATGAAACCTTCAACAACGGTCTCATTGCTTGCGGTCTTAATCTTCGTCGGGTTTGTCCTGGCTGGTGGAATCTACGACATCCTTGAAAGACCGATTTCACTCCTTCCGACCGCAAATGGCTATTCATTCGTAATCAAAGGAACGCTGGGACAGCAGACCCTTAACGAGAGCCTTGTGGCAGGATTCGTCTACATGCTAGGCCTAGGCGGCCTTTACATGCTACTAAGGAGTACGCGGTTCGCCTATCGGCCCCGCAACGCGTACCTGCTCCTAATCCTGGGCACGATTACGATAATGTTGGTTATCGCCTATTCCAACGCGCTGATTACCCAAAAGATTGGCGGGTAGAGAACCTACCAGTAATTCGATTTCAAACCCAAAGCGTAAGCCCCTACGTTCGCAAGAAAATGGATCGGCGGGGTAACCAATAGCAGTATCAACACTGTTCCTAAGCTAAGCTGGAAGACAGTTGACACCGCAAAAACTGCGCCTATAACAAAATCCAGTTGGTCTATGCCAGGCAACGAACCCCCTGGAGAAATCTTCAACCTTCTCTTGATGAAAGCCCCACACAAGTCACCTAATAGAGCGCCCAAGGAGGCTAGAAGCGCAGCAGGAAACAGGTTGGATGACGTGTACAGGTTTTCAAACGCTCCCACAATCCCTCCCACGACCAGCCCGCTCACAAAGCCCCTAATCGTCTTGTGGCCGCCGAAAATTCTCTCTCCGTCGGTGAAGGTCTTGCCAAAATCAACCGAAGGTCCACCCCCAAATAGAACGGGGGCACCGTTGGTACAGTAGATTGGGACGATAATGTACAGAGCATTTATCCAATCCTGAAGCGTTGGCCACACGCTACCCACCAACTAGAATTATCGCCCGTAACCTAAGGTCGAATGAATTAAGACTTAGGCCGCCGCGTCTTCTAACCCACCCTCTTTCAGCGCCACCAAACTACTGTTGGCTCTAACGTCTGAGCCCTCTATCCGCTCAACGCTGAACTCTTTCACGTTTGATTTTGGCGTATTCCTGATTCGGATTACCATTCGTGGGAAGTGAAGGACAGCCCGGCGCGCAACGGGCTCCACATAGGAGAAAGGCGGCATAGGCCTAGCGTGTACTTGGCTCGTAATCATGCATGCGAGCCGTGAGCTGGAACAAAGTTCACCGAGGTACGCAAGTTGACCACTGAGGTCTCTGTTTAAACTGAAAATACTGTCAGCCTTGGAAAACGCAGCTCGGTAGAGGGAGGAGATAGAGTCAACTATGACCAAACCGAGCAAAGGGGTGACATAATTTTCGAGCGACTGGATTATTTTGCGTTGCTCTGCGAAAGTCTCGGGAAGGAAGAGCATTATCAATTCGCTAATTTCCTTTAAGTTGTCTTTCGCTATTTGTTGGTATCTCTGTTGTGTGAAGGAGTGATCGGAGTCAACGTAGAGTACTTTGAAACCCATCTTGGCGGCATTTGTTGCGGCTTGAATTACTGTGGTGGTTTTTCCTGTCGCGGCTTCGCCGTAGATTAATGAGATTTCACCGCGGTGAAATCCTCCGCGCAATAGCCCATCTAATCTTGGGCAACCTATTGGAATGTTCCCCTCCCTCGGTGGCAATTCGATAACCATGCTCGGTGTGGAAAGTTACCTAGTACAATGCGACGGTTTCCGGGACATAGGTAATAGCCCTACCCCGACGCTTGAGCGTGGAACCCCTATTCTTGACTCGACATCAATTCCTTAACGATAGCGCGTGGTCTGGCAGCGTCAAGCAGCCGTGTGAACTGTTTGATCCACAGAGGGTACAAGTACAGCTTTCCGTAGAAGAATTCCTCAAACACCAAGTTATCGAGGAGGCTTATGGCCCTACGGACCGTTGAGTACCCGTAGACAGTGGAAAGACGGTCCACATTATCTAGCGATGGAAGGCTCAAGAACTCCGAGGCGATTGTCGCGTAAAGTTGTCTTTGGTCGCGTACTTCCTGTAGCCTTCTTTGACTCAGTTTTCGCAGAGCCAGTCGCTTAAACACCCGCGACTGCTTCAACCGCTCTTCTAGGGCGAAATTCTTCGGCAAATCCAAGGGGCTCAGTTCCAGTACTTCTGAGCCACGCATTTTTAAATTCATGCACGTACGATGAAAGAAATGTTCACGAACCACATGGAGTCTTTATTTCTTCTTGCTAACTTCCTCAAGGTACTTACCGTAACTTTCGGAGCTCAGCAGGGATTTCAAGTCCTCTTGTAGACGCGAAACCTTAACTACCGCAATCCATCCCGCGCCGTAGGGTTCCTGGTTTACAAGTTCAGGTGAATTCACGAGTTTCTCGTTGCGTTCTATGACTTCACCCGTAACTGGTGAATACAACTCCGACACCGCCTTGACAGATTCAACTGTTCCGAATACTGCGCTCTGAGTCAATACTTTTCCGATGTTTGGTAGGTCTACGTAAACGACCTCGTGGAGCGTCTTTTGCGCGTAGTCAGTGATTCCGACCCTGCACTTGTCCCCTTCGACCTTCAACCACTCGTGTTCTTTGGTGTAGTAGAGTTCGCCCGGCACTTCGCTATCGACTACCTTCATGGCAATAGACACCACACGTCCTTTTTGACGAGGAGGCAGCGTATTTAGCAATATGCTCTGGCTTCTAGTTGTGCGAGAGCGAATTCAGAGAACGGATCATGCGAGGTGCACAATCGTTGCGCTACCTAGTTGCGGCCCATAATACGTTAGTCATCCGCGGTCCAGGGTCATTTCAACTTCTAAGTGGAAACGCCAGTGTTCTTGGCGCGCGCATCGGCACCAACCGCAGAATTGTCATCAGACAAGAAAAGCAGCTTCCAATAGAAACTCAATCTGAAACCGACTTAGAGATACTGTTGGGCGGCGAAGGTGGAGTATTCGAAGTCGAGGGAAGTACGATTCCGAACTCTTGGGCAACCGCAGCCGAAGCGCTGACACAGCTTAAGCAGGGCAAGATCATTGTGATTGGGCCTTCTGATGTCGGCAAGAGTGCTTTCTGCACGTACCTCGCTAATTCACTAATGAAAGAAAGACTTAGAGTTCGCATACTCGATGGCGACATCGGTCAGGCAGACATTGGACCGCCGACAGCGATAGGCAGTGCTATCCCAACCAGCCCCATCTATTCTCTTACCGATCTCAACCCAGAAGCACTCCTCTTCGTCGGAGATACCACGCCGAGCCGCGTAGAGGCGAAGCTGATTGAAGGAATCCACCGACTGGGTGCCATCAGCCAAGAAGAGCTCACAATCATCAACACTGATGGATGGGTCTTGGATCCACAGGCTGTATTGTACAAGATGAAGTTGGTTGAGGCCATTGAGCCTGACCTCGTCATTGGGATATCGGCTTCCGATGATCTTCAACCTATCCTGTCCGGGTCAAGGGCGAAGTGCTTTCAAGTTCGGCCGCCCGAGCAGGTTTTGCCTCGTACCAGAAGCGATAGACGAGATCTTCGCACGCTGCAATACCGGAAATTTCTGGATGGTGGAACAATCAAAACGATGTCCACACGCGACGTGATCCTCAAAGGCCCTCAGGGGCCAATTTCACCCCAAAACTCCAAGTACAAAGAACATGCGGGACTGATTACAGGACTCTTGGATCAAAATGGATTCATGCTTCAGATAGGCGTCACAATGAACTTGGAGCGAGAATTCTTGAAGGTCTACACAAGGTCAATAGAGAAGGTAAGTGAGGTGGAGTTCGGCCAAATTAGGCTCACAATCGAGGGGATGGAGGTAGGGTATCTAGAGTATTGAACCACGGGCCGAATTTGTGATTAGACTAATCCTTTAATGAATCAATTGCGAGCTATCAAGCCACTTTTGCCCGGAGGAAAGCAGTCTTGAGGGAGCTGGAAGAGTACAGAACGAAGATTCGTGAAACTGACCGACAAATGCTCTCCCTAATCCAAGAAAGGTTATCACTAGGCGATAAATTGGCGGCAGTGAAGCACGCGAAAAGCCTGCCAATAATTGATGCAACCGCAGAGCAAGCAGTTCTTGACAACTTAACAGAAACTGCAAAGACCCTTGGACTAACGACTAGTTTCGCACGGCGATTGGGAGAACTCCTAATTGAGGAATCCGTGAGAGTCCAGGATGAAGGAAAACCGAAGCAATCGAAAGACCAATTGATGAAGGAAATTTTCGAACTCATACAGAAACTGTTAGCCCAGGGTCAACGTGTCACACGCTTTGAGATTGGAGAACCGAACTTTCCTCCGTCAACACAAATTGTACGCGCTCTGACGGATACTTTCCGCAAGAAGAAGATTGTTGGATACGGACCCGCTGCTGGTCTCCCGGAGCTGCGGAAGGCTCTGGCCGATGAACTAAGCGCCCAGCACAATTTCACAATCGACCCCGACCAGATCGTCGTAACACCGGGTGGGAGATTTGCCATATTCGCCGCCGTCACAAGTTTCGTCTCTCCCTTAGAACGCGTGGCCATTCCGCAGCCGGCTTGGCCAGCATATGAGGAATGCGTCGACTTCGCAAGGGGTCGCACAATTCCGATTAACACAACACTCGAAGACAGCTGGGAGGTTGACCTGGGAAGGCTGGAAGACGAGCTGAGGAAAGGCGTCAAATTACTCATCCTGAACACGCCCAACAACCCTACAGGCAAGATCATACGTCAGAAAAAATTCAGGGAAATCGTAGACCTAGCAAAGAGGTATGGCACGTTGGTGCTCTCCGATGAGGTGTATGAGAGGTACGTTCACAAGAAGAGTCCAAGCATCCTAGAGAGCGGATACGAAAACTTCGTGTATATCAACAGCTTCTCCAAGCAATTCAGTCTAACAGGGTGGAGAATCGCATACCTGGTAACCACGAAACAAGCTGCTCTGAGAGTCCGCCGCGTGATTCAAACAGCAATAACCTGCGTACCCGAATTCACACAAAGAGCTGCCCTCGTTGCAATAACAAAAGGCCGTAGAGAAGCCCAACGGCAAGTCAACGATATTTTGAAGAAAGTAGACTTCACCTGCCGGGAACTGAGCAAAATCGACGTTTCCTTCTATAAGCCCGAAGGGGCTTTCTACGTCTTCCCTAAGGTTAACAGATCGAACTTTGATTCAGTCAGATTCGCAAGGGAACTTCTAGAGAAACATCATGTTAGCATAAGCCCGGGCCAGGCCTTCGGAGACTACCCAGAATTCTTCAGACTTGCGGTCTCCTTGCCCAAAGCCCAGATCCCCAGTGCCATCAAAGCCATCGGCAGGGCGATAGATGCTTGGTCGTAGCGACCGTCATCGGTGGAGCGGGACGAATGGGCGCATGGTTCGCCAACTTCCTAAAGAAAAACGGGTACAGAGTCATCATACAAGACAAGAACTCCACCGCTGCTAGGGCACTCGCCAGAAAGGAAGGCTACCAATTCATCAAATCACAGAATCAGGCAATCTCATTGGGCCAAATAATCGTACTAGCCACACCCACGAATGCAACATTGTCCTTGCTAAGTCGTACGAGCCTAATGTTCAGTCGGGAAAAACTTTATGTCGAAATTTCCTCAGTTAAAGAACCAGTCAGGACAACCATTCAACTATTACGCCGAAGGATTGGCATTCTAAGCGTTCATCCGATGTTCGGCCCAGGGTCTCAGACACTGTCAGGAAAAGCCATGCTCGTTACATCTGAGCCAGCTAATAGTAAAATGGCCGAAGCGCTGTTGAAACTGTTCCGAAAGAAAGGCGTAATGCTATTCCGGTTTGACCCGGAACGCCATGACCAACTGATTGCGCTGGTTCTGGCCCTACCTCATTTCGTCAACAACATCTTCATGAATACCCTGAAGACAATTGGAGAGAACCCTAACCGCCTTCGTAAAGTAGCGGGCACGACCTTTAGACTGCAGTTGCTCACTGCAGAAGCAATCAGTCAGGAGGATACTGAGAACGAGCTTTCAATATTGATCGACACTAAGGAAACCCTGACGGTACTGAGGCTATTCCTCAAACAATGCACTGCAGCGGCTAAGGCTGTCGAAAAAGGTCAACGCAAACGTTTGCGCGAGACTCTCGTTAATGGACGAAGCTACGTTCAAAGAGACCGGGTGTTCGCAACTGCATATAGACGATTTAATGCAGCTGTTGAAGCGTCTAGTTCTGTTTGATGATCCTGGATTGTTTCTTGCCCATTACGCGTGGGAGCACACCTGCACGCAGGCAATGGTCCGCAAGCACTATTGCCACAGCAGATTCTACCACTGGGACGGCTTTTGGAACAATGCACGGGTCATGGCGCCCAGAAACCTGGACGATCGTGTCTTTCATTTCCTGAAGGTTGACAGTTTGCTGTTGCCTAGGGATTGAGGATGGCGGCTTGAACCCTACGTGAACCACAACAGGCATTCCGTTTGATAGACCACCTAGGATTCCTCCGGAGTTGTTGGTTAGGGTGACGACCTTGCCTTCGTGAACGGTGTACGGGTCGTTATTCTCTGAACCTTTCACGGCAGAGGCCTGAAAACCTAACCCTACCTCGAAGCCTTTCACTGCGGGTATGCTGAAGGCGATTTTAGCGAGATCTGCGTCTAAGCTGTCAAAGAATGGTTCCCCGATCCCAGGAGGTACACCATCGGCGACACATTCTACAACTCCTCCAACGCTATCGCCAGACCTGCGAGCCTGAAGAATCACTTCTCTCATTTTCTCTGCTGTTTCTGGGTCTGCGCAGCGGACTGAGTTTGCGAACGCGTTCTTCTTTATAATGTCATGGGGCAGTGTCCGGCCCAACTTTACTGTGTGAACTTGAATTGTGTGCGCAAAAACCTCGACTCCAATGGTGCTCAGTAGCTTCCTGGCTATGGCCCCAGCCATGACGATGGGGACGGTCATTCTACCGCTGGCTTGTCCGCCTCCCCGAAGGTCACTGAAATCACCGTATTTTATTCGCATTGGAAAATCCGCATGCCCCGGTCTGGCTACGGACTTAAGTTTCTCATAGTCTTGGGACCTGACATCTTTGTTCAATGTTAACAGGGCTACAGGTGCGCCGGTTGTGTGACCCTCGAAGATGCCCGAGAGAATCTGAACTTCGTCCTTTTCTCGCCTAGCTGATGTCATTGCTGGATCTGGTGGAATTCTTCTGTCCAGCTCTCGTTGAATGTCTTCTGTGTTCAACGAAAGCCCGGCGGGGCAACCGTCGACCACAGTCGCCACTCCGGGGCCATGGCTTTCACCGAAGACTGTGACGCAGAATTCCTTTCCGAATGTGCTGTCACCCATTCACTTCAACTCCCAATGCACGCATGTCATCGAAGAAGGTTGGGTATGATTTGCTTACGCATTCAGCGCCTTGAATTTCAACTCTGCCATCTGCGCCCAGGGCAGCAACTGTGAGCGCCATTGCAATTCTGTGGTCACCATGCGACTGAACAACTCCTCCTCTCAACGAGGCGGGACCATGAATGCGAAATCCATCCTCTGTCTCTGTGACGTTTGCGCCCAATGCCACTAATTCATCGGAAATACTGGTCAATCGATCAGACTCTTTGAATCGCAACCTTGAGGCCCCGCAGATCGTTGTTTCCCCATCAGCGTAGCATCCAAGAACTGCCGCCACAGGCCCCAAGTCTGGAGAGTCATGAATATCAATTCTAGCGGCCTTCAGACCCACGCCTTCGACCAATACCCCATCATCAACGAGCCTGACGGCTGCCCCCATTTGAGACAGAAGCCCAAGAACAACGCCGTCCGGTTCATGGCTAGGTGACGCAAGGCCTCGAACTACAACGCGTGAATTCGTTATAGCTGCGGCGGAGAGTGGGAACGCAGCCGAGGAGTAATCTCCCGAAATCGAATGCTCAGCCGAAACGTACCTCTCATTCGGAGTAACTTCAAAAAATGACATCTCACCATCGGTTCTAGCGTGAACCCCATGTTTTTTCATGGCATCCATTGTGAGCGAGACATATCCTCTTGATTCCAAACGCGTTGTCAAATCCAATCGTAAACCCTTCTTCATGAGAGGCCCGGCGAGGATTAGGCCTGAGATGAACTGGGAACTGACATCCCCCCGAACAGAAACAGAACCCCCCTCTGGCACTTCACCATCCAATACAACCGAATCATCGTTTACGGTGAGCTTCACTCCGACTTGTTCCATTGCTGACGCCAAGGGTTGCAAAGGCCTTTTCAGGAGATTACATTTCGCTCTCAACGCCACCCTTCTGCCCGTAAGGGATACTATTGGAATTAGGAAACGCAGGGTAACACCTGATTCACCGCATTGAATTTCCTCTTGCGGTGGATTCGGGAAACCTTTGCCTTCCACGTTCCAAATCCTCCCTTGTCGAATTATCTTTGCTCCTAAAGCGGAGATGCATTTAGCGGTCGCTTCTGTGTCATCACAAGAGAGTGGATTGTCGATCCTTGTAGTGCCTTTCGAAAGGAGACCAGTGAAAAGTGCGCGGTGAGTTTGCGCTTTTGATGGAGGAGCGGTTATCGTACCCGAGAGTTGGCGCTTTGGAGTTATTGTGACGTTCAATTCATCACCCTCAGCACATGAGCTTTCTCGAAGTTTGGACGAGCGTCAATAGTATATCCCGGAATTAGGTTCCACGAGCGAAGAACGGCCTCAACTTTCGAGCTTGGAGCAATAGCTACGACTGCGGGCCCTTTCCCGGACAAACCTGCCGCTATGGCCCCTGCCCGAAGTGCCTCTGTGATGGGGCGAGCGCTATAGCCCAAAGCTTCACAGTATAGCAGTCCGTTCAATGTCAGCGAAAACCAATGGTTGCCTTTCAAGGCTTCTCGGTGGGCCGTTTGGACGAATCGCCTTATCCTCCTGAACTCGGTCGGGTCAATGTCCCTTGTGTACTTCTTAGAATTTGGGATCTGCACTAGTGCGTGCAATCGACGGTTGGGATTGAACCGTTTCAGTACTCGCCGCCGTTTATTGTCCGTTATTACCCCGCCGCCAAAGTAGCAGGCGCACGCATCATCGAACGCTCCAGTAAGAGTAACCCCTGCTTGAAGGCTGGCGTCGACCGCAAGCCTCACCGTATCTAGGTCACCAGTTTTCTTATTCAGAGCTCTGATTGTGGCCAAAGCCACGGCGTTGCTTGCAGCACTACTGCTCTTCAAACCGACAGCAACAGGTATGTTCGATCGGGTTTCCACGAATGCTCCAAATTGATGATGGACTCTGAACTTTCGGAAGACACGACGAACGGTGGTTTCAATTAGGGTTGTGTCCTCATCAGGATGAGTCAAGCTGCGTCCTTTTATTACCCCTACTTCGCTGCTCAGTTCAACACGAGCCTTTGTCCAGAGAGCTATGCCTAGGGCTGCGCCTCTTCCTGTTGCCATGGCATTGACTATGGTGACAGCCCCATGGCTCACGGCCTCAGCTACTCTTAGCATCTGTCACCGCCATCACATTTTGAGCAATTGCGCCTCGCATTTCCGACATTGGTGCCTTCCTTCCCGTCC
Organism: Bathyarchaeia archaeon; assembly: GCA_049513715.1. Classification (GTDB taxonomy): domain Archaea; phylum Thermoproteota; class Bathyarchaeia; order 40CM-2-53-6; family 40CM-2-53-6; genus FEN-987. The sequence goes on from JBEKVV010000005.1 coordinate 72,350, forward strand.
ACAACTCAAAAGAAGCTGCACCTTGACTCACTAGCATGTCAAGACCGTTGATCGTTTGTGCGCCCGCCGATTCAGCAGTTCTGAGGAGCTTGGTTTGAATTGGCTTGTAGACAATGTCCAGGACCCATTGCCCGGCACTAATTGAGCCTTCATGGACGGGCGGATTGTTTCTTCCATCCATACCCATGGAAGAAGCGTTTATGATTACATCGGATCCTTTCACCAAGAGCTGTAGTTTAGGATTCGAAATTGCAGTATGGGAGATGTTGACCGGGAATTTCTTGTGTAATTGATTCTGCAGACGCGTGGCCTTTGTGAGGGTTCTATTTGCGAGCAAGATCGTTCTGACACGTGACGCCATCGCGAAAGCGATAGCCTTACCAGCGCCCCCAGCGCCGAACAAGAGAACCGACTTTCCCTCGAGTATTGCACCAGCCCCCCTGAATGCGTTTACCGCACCGATTCCATCCGTATTGTAGCCAAGCAACGAACCATTTCGGTTTACGACCGTGTTTACTGAACCGATCTCAGCCGCCGTGCGGTCTAACTTGTCTAGATATCTCACCACCCTGAGCTTGTAAGGTGACGTAACGTTGAACCCCTTCACACCCACATCGCGAAGACCCTCGACCGCAGATCCGAGGGTGGATTGTTTCACTCGAAATGGCACGTAAACAGCATTCATGCCGATCGACCGGAACGCGGCGTTTTGAACCAGAGGGCTCAGCGAATGATCCACAGGATCTCCGATAATGGCGTAGACCGCGGTCTTCCCGGAAATCGTTAGGTTACTGTACTCCAAGGCTCTGCCACGCGTCACGAAGCCTGTCTATGCTCAGTTGTCCATCCGCCGTTGCGGAATCATCGGTGAGGGCAGCGAAGGTAAATTCTGCGCCGAAGAGTGGGGACAGAACCCTGGACGGCACACCGATAGAGCCCATGGCGAAGGAAACGAGTTTCGTGTTTGCTGATTTGCTTTCAAGAAATCCAAGGACAGTTAGGTTGTCACGAGGGTGTCGTGCGGTCGTTACAATTTTGAAAAGATCACCACGGCTCTTCCGCTCAGACATCAATATTCCCTGCAAATCGCTCAGCGTTGGCGTGCCAAAATAGTCGTGAAAAGAGATGATTACTTTCGACCCGCAGTCATGAGCCTGCGGGACTAAGGTGCTAGTTGAAGGATATGCCGCATCAATGTCGACGTACTCGAAGCCACTCGCAGCGGCGGTGAGAAGCACTTTCTCCTTTTCTATGCTCTCTCTGTTTGACTTGTCGGTAGCAATTGCCGGAAACGGTTTCACCTTTCCAATTCTCTCAACGACATCAGCATCCCGTACTGAATCTAAGCGGAACTCAACCAAGTCTGGGTTCTTTTCAGAGATTCGTTCTATTAGTTGCTCGACATTGTCCGCGTCATCTAAAACGACGGACAGACAGACTCGGCATTTCAACGTTCAATCACCATTTCATCTGCCACTAATGTGCCGAAATGACGGCCACCACTTTCTATCCGGACCAGAACCTCGTCGTCCGGTTTCAGTTCCGATACGGATTTCGAGCTTCCATCAGACATCAACCGAACGGTCTCAGCGTTCTGAACAATCAGAGAGAAGCTGTGCCCACTTGATTCCGTCTGTATGACCATCATAGGCCTTCTTTCGATTTTGACCCTTCCAACGTGGCCCGTTCTTACTACGCCATTTCTGTTTGCAATTAGGACTTCATCGCCCGCCTTCAACTCGGACAGGTATCGCGTTCTGTGGCCTGGTGTAAGTACGTACGAGGAGACTGGCCCCGCGTTCACTCTAAACGGCCTGGGGTCGACATGTGGGTTTCTGTGAACCTCCGCCTCGACTAGGAAAAGACCGGCGGATTGAGAACCTACAAGCATCCCTTCGCCGGGGTCCATCAGTTCGCATGTGTCGACGCAGACCCTTGTGCCCAGCCCGATTGGCTTGACAGAGACCACTTTGACCTTGTTTAGCACAACCGGTTCTTCGATTTGCTTTACGAGGCGTTCCATTTCTTCTATTTCAGTTGACGTTTGTGGCGCGATGACTACGCCGTCCACGCCAAGCTCCAGTGTTTGCAGTGCAATCTTCGCTTCACTTTGGTCAGATGTGTCTGCGATTACCTCAGCTTTACCTCGCGTTTGGGCAATGAGATTCTCTAGTGGAATGATTTTCCAATCAGGACACCGAACTATTAGGTAGCGGACGCCTTTGCCAGCAAGCTGCAAGGCTATTTTCTCCGCCGCACTGTCTTTGACGGTGATTTCCACGGCCGCTTCTTTTGGAACCTGTTTGTCGAGCAGTTCATCACTTGAGAATAGTTTGATTTCTGAATCACCATCTCTTGCGGCGGTTCTTAGTTTGAGGTTTGATACGAGCGGAAGATCTTGCTGGTCGAGCATGGCAACCGTGCAACGGCCCTGAGCAGCTTTGAGAAGCTCGTGTTTCTGTTCAATCGGAATGCTGGGGTCGAGCCTTAGCCAGAGCTGCTTCATAGCGCGGACTCCAACATTTTCATCGCTTCTTTAGCGTTCGCACCATCATGCACTATTGCCGCGAGAGCTTTGCTCATTGCTTCGGGGTTCTTATGTTGGAAGACGTTCCGCCCGAACGACAGCCCAGCAGAGCCCGCCTTTATAGAACCCTCCGCGAGCTCGAATACCTCAGAGTCGTTCTTCATGCGTGCCCCACCCGCGACAACTATCGGAACGGGGCACCCTCGAAGTACCTTGCGAAAACTCTCCACATCACCCGTGTAGACTGTCTTCACTATGTCTGCTCCTAATTCGGCGCCTATCCTTGCGGCGTGCGCAACCTCTTCGACCCCATTCTCGTCTTTTATGTTTGGGCCTCTGGGATACATCATGGCAAGTAGAGGAATACCGTAGGAATCACATTCCTCCGACAGGCCGCCAAGGAATTCGAGCATTTTGTCTTCCTCCTCGGCCCCAATATTGAGGTGAGCAGAAACAGCATCCGCACCCAACCTGATGGCCTCCTCAACGGTGCAAACTCCAACCTTCAGGTTGGGTTTTGATCCGAGTTTCGTCGAAGCGGAAACGTGCACGATTAGCCCGGCATTGTGAGTGTCGACTCTCTTAGCGATGCCCTTGTGTACAAGCACGGCGTCCGCACCGCCCTTCACGACGAGTTTTACGGTTTCTTGCATGTTCTCTAGCCCCTGAACTGGACCGACCGTTATGCCATGGTCCATCGCAATGATGAAGGTCCTAGAGTCGCTTCTGACGAATTTTCGTAGCCGCCTAGTTTTTCCAGATTCCATTTTTCCACTTCACCCTTCACAAGTAACCTTGAGATTTCATCGATTCAGCGATTAGAATCGCGCAGCCAGCAGCACCGCGAATCGTGTTATGGCCGAGCGCCACGTACTTGACGCCATCAAACACGGTGTCCTTCCGTATCCTACCAACAACAACTGCCATGCCTCGTCCTTCAGCCCTGTCGAACCGCGGTTGTGGGCGATCCGGCTCCTGCCTGACTACGACCGGTTTCTCAGGAGCTGAGGGCAACCTGAGTTTCTGGGGCTCTGCCGCAAAATTCCCCATTGACTCAGCTATTTCTTCAGGGCTGGCCTGTTTCTCAGTCTCGACAAATACTGCCTCTGTATGACCGTCAATAACCGGAACACGATGACAACTTGCCGAAACCTTGAAGCCAGCGGATTTGCCCGCCTCCCCGAGGATCTTCTTAGTTTCACGCTCAACCTTCCCCTCCTCGTCCTTGATGAAGGGGACGATGTTGTCGATTATGTCAAGAGACGCGACGCCTGGGTATCCCGCCCCGGACACTGCTTGCATGGATGACATGACGACGTTTCGGATCCCGTAGCAGACATGAATTGGTTTCAGCGAGAGTGTGAGGACGGCAGTGGTGCAGTTCGGATTTGTGATTATCGCGCCGTCCCATTTCCGTTCCCGTCTTTGTTGGTCAATCAGTGAAAGATGATCAAAGTTGGCTTCTGGGTTCATGAGCGGAACGTCAATATCCATTCTGTGTGCGGCGGCATTGCTTACGACCGCGTAACCTGCTCGCGCAAAACTTTCTTCTACTTTCAGGGCTTCGTCAGACGGTAGGGCCGAGAACACCACGTCGGCATCAACCTCTTTAGGATCTGTCGGCTGGACTGTTAGCTCGCCAATTTTCTGTTTCAGCTGGGTTTCCATTCGCCAGTTGACGGCATCTTTGTAGACCGTGCCGGCAGATCTATCGGACCCGGTCAGTGAGGCGATTTCGAACCATGAATGGTCGTTCAGTAATTGGACAAATCGTTGCCCAACTAGCCCAGTTGCGCCCAGTATTGCTGCTTTCACCTTAAAGTTCCCCTTTCACAACTTGTTTAATCAAAGTCATTGCTTGCTCTTTCTCGTCCCACGAAACAAAGACTAAGATGCTTGAGGCCAAGGTCAGTAATCCGAAGATGTTGATTCCGTTTTCTTGGAGGCGTTGAGACATCTTCCCAATTATTCCAGGCGTATCTTCCAGCCCGACGCCTTTCACCTTCAAGAACGCCAAATCGAGTTGAACGGCCATGGCGAGGCTTTCGCCGTGGCCTGTTACGACATCGTGGATATAGGTGAGCAATGAGTTGGATGGGCTTTGAGGTACGTAAAAGATTACGGAATCGAAATTCGCGGATAAACCGTTGAGTGTCGAATGGTTTCGGATTTCTTTCACAAGGTTGGCTAGTATGGATGGGTTTTCCGAGATGCCTTTGCCAGCAATTGTCACTGCCATAGATTGTGTGTTGCTTGCGAAGATTACCTCAATCTCGCTTGAGATTCCGCCAGTAATGATCGTTCCGTCGCCTTCTAAGTCGTCTTTCCTATGATTAATCACTCTGACCGGGATGTTCGGGTCCTTGTATCTCAATGCTTTTCTATGGATGAATTTCGTTCCCGAGTCAGCTAGCCCAATCAGGGTTCTAACATCAATTCTGTCAAGTTTCTTTGCGTTTGGGATGAGCTTAGGGTCGGCTGACAGTATGCCGTCCGCGTCCGTCACCAGGACGACTTCATCTGCCCCGATAGCCTTGGCTATTATGAAGGCGGTCGTGTCGCTTCCCCCGCGGCCGATTGTACTTACCTTGCCAGCGGTCGAACGTCCAATGAAACCCGCAATCACGGGAACGGTTCCCCAATCCAGAAGTGGGATAACATGCTCGCGAACCTTCTGCAAGCATAGTTCGAGGATTGGGTTCGCGTCTGAGAACTGGTCGTCGGTTAAGATTGGCCAATCTGGGTCGGATGGATCGAAGTACCTTGTGTCAAGGCCTTCGGCTTTCAAGGCTGTTGTGAAAACCCTGACGCTTGTCCGTTCACCCATCGCAATGACATCGTCAAGGTCTGTCTTGTCCGGCTCCTTTCCCGCGTCATGATTGATCAATCCGATTAACTGGTCAGTCATCTTGCCCATGGCTGAGACTACGACCACAAGCCTCGTGCCTTTCCTGCATTCCTTTGCAATCAGTTGAGCTGCTTTCGTGATTTTGTCCTTATTTGCTAAGCTTGAGCCGCCGAACTTGACAACCAGTCGCCTATTCTTTTGGATTTCAACGGCTACTGGTTTCTGCTCACTAAGTGTCTGAAGCGTAGTGTTTGCAGAAAGGTTAGTTTGTGGAGAGCGGGGCGCATGAGAGCCAGTAGTGATCACCATAAATGTGACCACCGAAAATGTAACCACTCATTTGTTCCATTCTTACACCCCACGGTGTTCCCCGCATCCCGCAAGGGCGGCTTAAAAGAGTTCCTCAAGCAGTCAACATAGCTGTACATCGAAAACGGTTACGCATAACTATGTTCATCTCAAGTCTGGATCTATGAGTGTGTACAAATCGTTAATTTTGTTCATGATATTTCGAGGCTTCGCAGTTTCGTTCAAACGGAGACAAACCGCTGGTAGTTGATTATGGTCTACATCCCATCGTATAATCGCTCTGCCAAGAACGGTGGCAAGCATGCTTGGGTGATCTTACTGGTCACTGAATCTACATCATACTTCACTCGAATGATGTCGAATGAAAAATGGCCATCAAGAATATTGAGCATTCCAAAGCTTGCGCGTGGATCACTATCTCTAGGCTGGCCTACACTTCCAGGGTTCGCCAACATCTGACCTTCAAATGTGTAAACCATGGGCATATGGGTGTGTCCGAGTAAGACTAGATTTGCGCCTCCCTCCAGAATCAATTCACGCGCTTGCGAGCTGGATATGCCAGGAAAAATGTACTCCGTAAGAGGGTCTCTGGGGCTGCCGTGAAACAACGCCATCTTAGTGCCCTCCATCTCCAGCTTCGCGGAGGGAAGCAATCCTCTCAGGTAGTCTAGGTTTTCTTGACTGATCTGACTCCGTGTCCAAATAATCGCATCAGCTGCATGGTGCGTAAACCCGTCCACATCACCTGTGACAGTGGCATAATCATGGTTTCCCGTGAGAACGACAGAAGGATTTTGACCCTGAAGGTAGCTGATGACTTCGTTCGGTTGAGGACCGTATCCGACAATGTCACCCAAGCAGAGAAGGGCATCGTGCTTGGGGAGTTGTGACGTGACTGCCTGCAAGGCGTCAAGGTTTGAGTGAATGTCTGATATGACCGCAATTCTCAAGCCCAAACCTCACTACACCTCCTAGCAGAACTGAGAAATGATTGGCGGTTGAGGCTACAGTTCCAGGTCGATCTCTTCTAAGTAGGATAGGTCTTCCCCACAGTACGGACATAATTTGAACGTTTTATCCACCGATTTGCCGCATTCAGGGCATTCGATTTTGAGAGCGTACCTGCAGAACGGGCAGATAGTGAAGTCAGCTGAAACTTTATGCCCGCACTTCTTGCACAAGAGGGCAACATCTTCCTCGCCTCTGTCAACCGACCTCTCGGAGCTCTGGACAAAAACTGGGAAAGGCTGAGGCCCTTCCGAGCCCGACGCATGGATTATGTTTTCGCGGAGAATGCGGTGCAGCTGGAAAGCATCAGCTTTGCTCAGACCCGCAATTTTGATGCTTTGGACCCCCGCTCGCATGAGGATTTCAACACTCGCCCGCCGAATTCCTCGATCTAGTTTTATGTTGACCATGTTTGAGTACGGATAGTCTACAAAGGTTTTCTTGAGGCCGAGTCCCCCGGTCTTTCGCATTATGATGCGTTGGTCGCTCACGACGACTGTTTCGCTTCCGCGTACTACCCAGATGACTTTCTCATCATAGTTGATGAGATGCTTCATGTCCTCTGGGATAGGTAACATTGCCAACCGTTAGAGCCTCGTGAATTGCCGAAAACATCCACCTCAACCCATTTGTGATAAGATGTATTGCGTTACATCATCAAAAAAGACGCCCAAACGGGCCTGTAAACCGACCCAGACAACGCAATTTCACGCGTCCATGGAGGGGTGGGTTAACTAGGCCCATTTGAGAAGGCGACAATGGATCTACATGGAAGTTAACGAGGAAAAACTCGAAGTTAACTCCCGAGTCTTCAGGGTCAACTATTTCCAGTTAGAAAACGCGGTGGTAGCCCTCTTCTTTGAGGATAAAGAGCGCATAGGAACCGTTGCAATTGCAATGCCTGGGACTGGGGAGGTTGCTGTTGGGCGATCATCGGTGTTGGTCGGTGGAAAATACCTGATGACGACGCGTGCATTAGCAGAAAGAATGGCAGCGAAGGCGGGGAAGCTTGCGTTCGTTTCCTTGTTTACCGAACTTGGCGAAGCAGAAGCCTTACGCATATACGTGAAACTCCTTGACAAAGTAGCTCTCGGGTCAGATATGAGAAGAAACGGCCTTCGAAACGATATCGAGTCAGCTGAAATCGTCTAGGAACGCCCCACGGTCAGGAAGGCTGTGATTCCGTGGCCGTTTTCAGAAATCGCGGCCACAAAAATGCCGTGTTACGACCAATGTTCAGTACGATAGGATGTTTGATAGAGGTGATTCACCCAGAACCTGCGCTGCTGCTTCCGCCACTTGCTCCCTGTACTCTTGCTGGGTGTAAACACGGATGATGTTCATGAATACCTGTAATACATCGACAATTTTGGAGAGTTCGTTAATCTTCTGGGGGACCTTTTCACCTGAACGTGATTTCGAGAAGATTGGGATATCTATTGGACCAATGTCCATTGCGTAGTGGTATGGCACAGATGGGAGTGATGGCACGTCAATCGTTACTTCCGTAGCAGGAACCTTGGCTTTCGCAGCGATTTCTTCCTCTAACTTCACTCGCACGTTCTCATTGGTGAATACGCTTGAGACCAGCTCATCCTTAGCGTAGAAGGTTCTTTCATAGGCACACTTCAGAAGCTTCCGTTCAGAAATAGCCTGTACAATTTTGCTTGAGCGAGGGTTTGCTTGCAGTTTTGACCAGACCGTGTAATCATCGAATTCAAGGTATTCGTCAGCCGTTTTCACTTTCAGAATGTCAAGATCTTCTTTCGCGGCGTCCAGCGCTTTTAGGAGCATCATTTGGACCGCCCTGCACGCACGGTGAAAGTATATCGCTCTGAAAGATTCGAGCCGAGCTAGGATTAAGCTCTCGAGCGTGGGCAGGGCGGTAATGTCAACCGCTAGGTTGCCGTTCAAAATGTCCATCGTGTAAATGAGGCGGAACACGTCCACGGACCCATATCCCGCTCCAGTATGGTAAGAGTCCCTGACAACAAAGTCCATTTTGTCAACATCAAACGAGCTACTTATAATCTGACCCAAGAACGGCTTGTCGGTTCCTGATGGCTTGCCAACAGCAAAGCCACTTAGATTCCTGGGATCAAAGCCTTGTTCACGAATCACGTCGCTAAGAGCGGATTCTGCGATAATCCACGTCGACATGTCCTCATGGTTCCGATTCATGTATTTGAGAAGCAGTGGCTCGAAGAGATGAGAAAATGGAGCATGGCCTACATCATGCAATAGAGCCGCCAAACGGACCTCCTGCTTCTCCTCAGAGGAGAGCTGAATCGGCAGATTATCCGCAACGACCCCTGCTAGGTACATTGCGCCTAACACATGTTCGAAACGCGTATGATTTGCGGCCGGATACACATATTCTGCCCCGGCAAGTTGCCTTATTCGGCGCAGTCTCTGTAACGCGAGAGTGTCGATGATGTTCCTCTCAGCGTCTGTCAAGCGGATATATCCATAAATGGGGTCTTTGATGAAGCCCCAATAGGCACGTTGCTGACCGTTGTTACCCCTCCAACCCGAAGGCCCGCTCATCATTCCATCCAGCTGGGAGTACGCCGCTGCCCAGTATGTCACGCTCATTAGTTAATCCATCTTCTTCATTGTGCTCGACTGCAGAACGATGCCACATCGGCGCATCTCTGAATGCTGAAAATAATCCGAGTAGTCAATAAATAGAAGCCGCGCCACCTCGCCTTTGTAGGTTGGAATATGATATTCGGCATGCAGCACCCAAACTTCTCGTACGACGGTCAAGGCCCGCAGCTAGTTGAATCCCTCAAGAAACTCGCAACCGAGGCTGAAAGTCTCAGATTCGACTCTTTCTGGGTTATGGACCACTTCCACCAGATCCAATACGTTGGGCAACCCAATGAACCGATGTTGGAATCTTGGACCACTCTTGCCGCTCTGGCAGGAATGACCTCCAAAATCAAACTCGGCCCGCTTGTCACCGGGAATGTTTACAGGCACCCAGCGGTGCTCGCCAAAATTGGCGCAACTCTCGATGTACTGAGTAAAGGACGAGTGAACATGGGAATCGGCGCCGCATGGAATGAAGAGGAATCGAGGGCATATGGAATCCCGTTCCCTTCTACAAAGGAACGCTTCCGGCGCCTTGAGGAAGCAGTGCAGATTATCCGCAAGATGTGGACCGAAGAGAGTGCTAACTTTGACGGCCAGTTCTACAAGATTAAGGGAGCGTACTGTAACCCAAAACCAATCCAAAAACCCTATCCTCCAATCATGATTGGTGGAGGCGGAGAGCGCGAAACGCTCAAGCTTGTTGCGAAATATGCCGACGCCTGCAACGTCTTCGGTTCCCCGGACACGTTCCGCAAGAAAATGAACGTCCTCCGCGAACACTGCATATCAGCTGGGAGAGACTACGACTCCATTCTCAAAACGAAACTTGGCATCGTGATGATAGATAGCGACCAAGCCGCTCTAGAGAAGCGAATTGCCGCAAGATACAAGAACGTCCCGGAACAAATGCGGCGAGAAATGGCGATCTACGGGCGGCCTGAACATGTTCGACAACAGTTAGAATCCTTCCGAGATGCTGGTGTTCAAACCTTCATAATGAGCTTCGAGCCCGACAGACAGCTCGAGGAACTGAAGCTCTTCGGGAGAGAAGTTGCAAAACACTTCTGATCTTCCCTAGGGAGGGCGCAGGCGCCGTCTCGAGAACCTAAGACGTAAATTGAACCACTCCAACGACCTTTGGAGACAAATTTTCTTGCACAGCATGTCTTTACTCGGTGTGCCCCTCTACACTCTCGCAAGATACCACGGAATGGGCGCTGCCGTCAAAGTGCTGCGGAGCCTTGGCATCGCAGAAACCCTGAAGCAAGGTTCAGTTTCCTTCACGGACCTGAGTGACGTCCCGCTCCTCGAATTCAGTACTGACTCGGGACCTTCCAATATGAGGAACTTCTCATATTTCCTAGATAGCTCGGCAGCAATCATGGATAGGGCGAGCAAAGTGCCTAGAGGAGATTTCGTTTTCTGCTTAGGAGGGGAGTGTGGCTTGGCTTTGGGGACGTTAGCTGCGTTGAGATCGCGTTTCAGGGGTATGCCTGGGCTTTTGTGGTTGGATGCGCATGGCGACTTCAATACACCCGAAACTACGCGGTCCGGGTTCGTTGGAGGCATGCCGTTGGCTTTCGTGTGTGGGCGGGGGCCGAAGTTTCCACCGAGCATTGAGAACTTACGGCCTCTCGTTAAGGAAGAGAATGTAGTTCACTTTGGGAGCAGAGACCTAGACCCGCTCGAGGCTAAAGCCGTAGAATCCTCTTCAATCAAGCTGCATTCCGCTGTCTCACTGCACAAAGAAGGATTGGAAAGAACATTAGAGCGAGAGGCCGCGTACCTTGAAGACAGCGCTGATTGGATCATTTGTCACTTAGATGTTGATGTTATCGACCCGTCAATCATTCCAGCGGTCAGTTTTCCTACGAATGGCGGCCTGAGCCTGAATGAGGTAAACACCATTGTCAAGACTCTACTCAAAACGGGTAAGTTGAAAGTCTTCAACCTTGCAGCGTACGAGCCTACTCGAGACATTTCCTACTCCGCGGGCAGAACGATCGTTGGCTTAGTTTCAGAGATCTTCAAAGCGAAATGAGCCAATGCAGGCTGAGAAATATCATGCCGGCCAAGTCGTACGCTACGATTCGCAGCTCAACTCTCCAAACCTTCTTCACGCATGGCTAGAAGCAGCGCTAGAGAAGCGGACACTGCAAGAAAGTAGAGTGAAATGTCCGTTAGGAGAGGTGAGATTGAGGCCACGATACCTCCAACATATACAGCCACGATTGTTGCGGCATAGCAACTCGCAAAGACGACGCCTTTCCGACCCACTTGTCTGAGGGTTCGATTCATAGATTTCTCTAGGGCAACAACCGAAATTTCGTTCGAATACTTCAAAGTCCGTTTTGACGAGAGTGCCCCCTGCTCACAGACTAGTGTGAGATTCTCGACAGAATACAGGAGGATCACGAACGCGAACAAAAGCAAGAACAAGTACTGAGTTATGCTCTTCGAGAGTGCGTGAAGCAACAGAACCGACAGGAACATGAAGACGGTTGTCAGCGAGCTCAATCTCGCCCATCGCAAATCATTCGTGAGAACCGCACCCATCCCAAGAGCCAGTCCGGCAACCGCACCGACGGCCACGAAGGATATGGCCCACGAAGGAGACAATAGAACGACTGCTCCAGAAGCTGATATGAGCAACACTGAGGAAAAAACGCGGAAGGAGTTCCACCTGATCAGGTATGAGTTCAATTCGTTCTCCAAGTTTCCTTCCTCCGGAGGGCGGATTTGATCGAGATCTCGGGTGAGAGCTCAATCACTTTTGCGTATCTTGCGATATCGAGCAGTCTCAACCTACGCTCGATGGAGAGAACTCTCCGTGCGATCATCTCGACTTCAGGCATACCCCCGTAATCCCCACCCAATGCCGGCGCAAGGCACAGCAGGCTGTAACCCCTGGCCGCAACGTTCGCGATGATGTCAATGACTTCCTCTCCTATGAGAGGCGAAATGAAGACGATGATGGACCTCGAGGGGGCTACCGCAACGATGACCGACTGAACAGCGTACTCCATTGGAACAGTGGGACGCCCTGCTTTCGCGATCGCAAGGTTGTCGAGCAAACGGAGGAGCTGGCGTTTCCCAAACGCAGGGTCGACCCAAGTCCTTACGGCACCATAGACGGACAGCCCTACCCGGTTCCCTTGAAGAATCAGCTGCGAGCAAAGCGATGCCGCGAGGCTTACCTCAAATTCAACAGCATCATACTCGAAAAGCTTTGACAAAGCTCCCTCTGAACAGTCCAAGACAACCAGGACATCAGTGACCTGCTCGCCTTCAAATTCGCTCGTCACAAGTCGCGCCAATTTCGCGGAAGCTTTCCAGTTGATCCGCCGGAGTTCATCTCCTGGTGAGTAGAGCCTCAGTCCGAAGAACTCACTCCCTAACCCTATGTTTCTTGATGGAACCATTCCTGGCCATGGGCCAACTCTCTTAGCTCTTAATTCAATTGAACCTAGCTTCTCGAGGTTAGGGTAGATTCTCAGTTCACTTAATTCTGACAATTGGCCCCTGTACTCATGAAACCCCATAGCGTCGGACAATCGGAATGATAGCGGACCTAGAACATAGCTTCCCCTCAATGGAGCGCATATCCGGTAGCAGTATTCTACCGTCTCTCCTGGTTTCAGAGATACTGCAATTTGCTTTGTTCCCGCTTCCAAAACGAGTGGCGGCGGGACCGAGTCTTCTAAGTAGACCGTATCGTATTTCTTGTTCGATTTGTTCTTCACCTGTACTGTGACGTCAATGCTCTCCCCTCCAAAGGAGCGCGATGGATGCAGCTTTCTTGCAACACTCAATGGATCACGTTGGATTGTGCCTAAACCCGATGATACAAGAATGACGAATGCTAACGGGATCACGAAGATCGTGATTATGGGTTCTCTAAGTACTAGGGCCAGGCCTATGAACCCGTATGCCAAAAGCAGGTGTGCTAAGCCCTTCCCAGTGAGTGGCATTTTACCTTACCTTTATAGGTATTGTAGTTATATCAGGTCTTAGGGCTTCCGGGGCTAATTGAATGATCGATGAGATGTATGAGCTTTGGCTCAAGACTCTGAGACCGTCAACTAGAAAGTCGTATGGGGCTATACTTAGGCGATTATTCAAGCTAACCAACCTAACCCCACAGCAGGCTCTCAGTAGAGTGAAGGCTGAGGGCAGGAAGAACAGCGCTACTACGTATGTTCTGCTGCAAAACCAAGCCAGAGCCAACCTAACCGAACGAACCGCATACATCGGCATATTCGCCCTACGCCGATTCCTTTTCGACAACGGAGTAATGCTTCTACCGCCTACTAGATTGTCTACGCCTAGAAGAGTCAAGCCCAGTACGAATATGACCTGGGAGCAAGCCAACAGAATCTGTGACGCAGCCAGCAAACCCTACAACCTGATCCTAAAGCTAATGTTGCATTGCGGCTGGGGAATCGGAGAATTCCTCAAATTCAACTCGGAGGATACATGGAACACAATAAGGTCCTATGTTGCAAGGAATCCTCAAGCCGAATACTTCCGATTCAACTACTCAGGCCGCAAAACAAGCCAACAAGAATTCTACGCACTCGTGCCAATGTTCATGATTCAGGAAATCATGAGCACCATACCAGTGCCTATCAGAGCCACGCATGGATTCTCAGGCAACAAGAAAGGAAAGCTGACTAAAGCTGAGGGCATAATCATCGACACCTCACACTACGCCTCATCAACCAAGTACATCGAGCAAGCCTTCAAAACAGCTCTAAAACGTGCACCCATAGTCGTTCAGGGTACACCGTCAGTACACGAACTTAGGGACACGTTCAGAACTAGAGCAACATTCGTAGAATGCGCTGCGGAAGCAGTGGAATTCGCGATGGGTCACACAATAGACCCCCTTGGATACAACAAGGCATACTATGACGAAAAATGGGCATGGACAAACCTCAACAAAATCTACGGACCATCATCAGTCAACGAACAACAACTCAAATCAGTACAATTAGAAGCCGAACGAGTCAAACAAGAAAATGAACTACTCAAAACCACAATAATCGAAGCTTTGAGCGCTCAAAGAGAACAAACAGAAAAACGATACAATGAACTACTCAAGGTCAAAGTAAAACAACTCGGCGTAAGCGTTGAGGGCGATTTGCCCAACCGTCTAATGACCCCCGCCATGAAAGAACTACAAACCGAATACGACCGCCTAACCAAACAGCTCACTAACTTGGGTGCAATCAAGAAAGTTGACCGGGTTGCAACAACATAACCAATGGAGGATTAGTATTGACCGAGTTCACTTCGAGGGCTTTTGAGCTCCATAACTACCACCCCTCTCTGAGACAACCAGCAAAGCAGAAAACTGATTATTCCCAATCAACCTTACCCATCTATCTGAGATGAAAGAAGATTTGTCAGCCATTCACCCAAATGAGCCGAGAGCATTCCTTGAACAAGAAATGGCCAAATTACAGGCAGAACTACTCAATCAGAAAACCGAAAGACACACGACAGGTAACATAAGCAGTCGAACTGGCTTCGATCATGCAGACATTTTCTCTGGTAACTTAACGTCTTCGACTGCTGTGGATTGTTGTAACAAATCCTCTTTTCCACAACTACATACGCCCACACATGGCACTGAAAGGTAAAACACTTGCCGAAACTGGTCGAATGATTTTCAGATCGGCTCCACAAGTTGGGCAATACGAAAGGCCGGAGTCAACTTGAGCCCCACAGTTGTAGCAGAATCCCAACTGGTTACCTTCTCTTGACCTCGTCCTTTCTTAGAACCTTGCAATAGAAATGCATAGTGAGCCTATGCAGAAGGTGCATACGTTTTGCAGTTCTCACAATACCATCTCTGATACTGTGAGACCCATGACATCGGCCTGCCACAGTTTGTGCAATAGTAAGGGGATGCAGGTGTTGGAGGTGGAGGCAGCTTCTTCTCTTTTCTCACAAGAGCGATTATTCCGGCAACCAGAAGCAGTAGAGCCCCAACCCAAAGCCCCAATGCAACGAAGAGGCCCAGCAAACCACTGCCAACCATCATTATGCCTGCAGCCTTCGGGTGGCTTTTGACGAAAGCAACTCCCACTAGTCCGATAATCGACAGCACGGCTCCTGCGACTGCCCCTTCTGCCACAGCCATACCGGCTCGAAGACCGAATGCTCCAATCAAACCTCCAAGGAAAAAGAGACCTGGAGCAACGACAATTCCTAGAATCCCACCGATGAGGCCTATGATAAATTCGGCAGTTCTTTCAGCCAATCCCAAGGTCACCTGCTAGGGTCTTGCAATACGAACATGAATTCATCTCTGTCCTGCAATCTCGATTAGGCGCAAGAGTAAGCTCTGGGAAGTATGTCAAATGTGAAAGAATTACCAGCCACTGTCATAATTTCGACTCCATAACCAGTACCTTGCTTGAGGTTGACTGGAACCAAGACTTCTGTCCAGTGTCCTGCTACGAGAATCGTTTTCTCATTTGAGACAACTGTGCCGTTCAAGAGAATTTTATCGATAGTCACGTTATACGCTCCCTCATTCTTGATTTCCAAGCGTGCTTTCTCATCGACCATTTGACAGGACTCAAGGCTGAGTTTCTCGTACACCTGAACACTTTGGTCGATTCCTTTCACGTCGAGGAGAAAAGTTACGTCACAGTTTGCTGTGGAGCCCATACAAGTCGAATAGTATCTCACTTCAGTTGGGCTGGTGGTGGTCAGAATCATGAAAGTCAGTTCGCTGTCTATTTCTTCCTCAGGTTTGATGGAGTTCACGAGCGAGAAGGGGGTGTCTTTCGCTTCGTAAACGTAGCCTTTGTCCACAGTGACTTCCCATTTCGAGAAGATAGAGAATAGACTGGTCTCTCTATTTCCCATATTCCTGGCATGAATCGACAGCAAAAGGAATTTGTATCCCTGGTCTGCCCAAGTGTAATCGTATCCCAAAGTGAGTCTTGCTGAAGTGAAGGTAAACTGTACAGGCACTTCATCGCTCCCCATTTTCATATTGAATGGTTCACCTATTCGGATTAAACTGCCACTTTGAAGTTCTGTCGTTGTTTCAGCGGTCGTAGACGTACCAATATTCCGTGGCGTGCTAGATGCAGCCATTATGACCCCGATGAACAACACTACTATGACGATAACCAGAATGTTCCTCTTAGTATGGGAAGCCTTTCGAGCTGCACTCATGACAGGTGGTGGTACAGCTGCAGCGAGTGCTGTCCCACAGTACGTGCAGAACTTGGTTTCTGGGGGAAGTTCTTTCCCGCATTTCCAGCAGTGAGGCAAGTCCCACTACACCATCTGAACCTACCTTGTCACGGTCTTAAGATTTTGCTTTTGCCTGATGGCAAAGAGATAAGTCTGCAGAAGCCTCAATGAACCTATGCCATATTGTCCAAACTGTGGCAAACTCTCGCCGAATTCAAAACGTATCCACTCAAATGCTCTTGAGAAACGGGTTTTCAGGAAAGTACTCAGCAAAGGCATTGGTCTTCTCATCAAATTGTGCTAGGCTGAAGGTTCTGTATTCTCCTATATGGAGCAACGAGAAGATCACTTTTGACAGTCTCTTCAATTCCTCGGGAATCTCTTCCGTTGTAACAAGAAGAGCATACTTGGCATCGAAGAGCTCAGCGTACTTCTTGGTTTGATAGATATCATCGAGTTTCAATTTCTCCGCCTTGACTTCAACAACGACGAATCCCACTTCATATTGTTCCTTAATGAAGCCAGTAATGTCAGGTGCCGCATCTTTCAGAAAGAGGAAGATTATATCTCTATTAGAATTGACCTGAGACTTCAGTTTGTTGCTGAATGTTTTGTCAGCAGTAATTTCTAGATGTAACTCTTCAAACTTGGTCTTCAGTGTTTCAAAGAGCAAGGCCTTAACGGGCTCGTAGAGCCTGCGTTCTTTCTTGGTATCGTCTGTTCCCTTGGGCATACCACAACAGGTTACACGAGGGGCCATCTAACTCTTATGAGTTGAGAGGACATAGTGTTCTGAGGAAACATCAACGCTACTGTTGCTAACGTAGCCTTCTTCCTCCGTGGTTATCTTAAGATTCTCTTGGAATTTGTGCAACGGGACGAAGGGTTACAAGCGGGAAATTGCTTGTGTGAGGGAGATTGGAGCGAACACCGATTCGGTCTCAGCACCTAATGTTCCTGTTCAGCTTAAGACAGCCGCAACATTCTTGAAATGTGTTTTTGCGACGTTAGCAAGTATTTCTTTGGAAACAGTTTCGGGCTTAGCTCCTCTCAATTGCACACCGTATTTTCGCTCTAGGTCAGCAACTCGATGTTCGAATTCTTCCTTAGCAAGTATGCTCGCTACTGAGACTGGAATTTCTGTATCACCAGACGGAGTTTGGAAAACCTCTAAGTTGGAACTCTTATCGGATACATGAGCCGTGGTAAGGAGTCTCAGTTCGGTCTTCTCAACATCAAACTTGTCTATGAGTATCTTTATTCGACGTTCACCCAACTCAGCAAGGACTCCACGAATCGCAGAAGCGTGGGCCCATGCCAAGAGGTCGTTAAGCGATTTTCCTTCCATTTTGAACTCTTTGCATAATTGATTATATTTCTCCGGCATGAGGGTTAGCACATTCTTCGTAAATGATTCACGGGCTATTTCCTGTGCTAGCTTCATCAAGCGACTTCGTTCAATCTCCTTGCTGTCTCGAACTCCGAGTTCTCTCATGCGGGTGATTTGATTTGGCGTCATTGCGATGCAGGCAACAACTAAGGGTCCATACCATTCTCCCTTGCCAACCTCATCTGAACCAACCAGATAGTCGTAGGAAGCTTCCGCAGTCAGGATTTCTTTGAGAAGCTTGCGAGTATCACGAGCATTATTGTGAACAATTTTCCCGGATTTATACACAATAAGTTGGATGTCGCCATCAGAGACCCTCAGAGCTTCATGTTGACTCTTTGGCTCGACTTTCTTCAAATTGGAACGTAGGATTTGTTTCTTGAGTTTGTCGAGTTCTACATTTGAGAGCGCAATGGAAACCGGCACATCAAGTCCCTTGATATAGCATGTCCATAGAACGAACTCATTATTTTTCCATTGGATACCTTAAGAATCTCCTGAAAATTGCGTAGCTGAGTGAAGGGTTACACTCGGATAATCGCTTGGTTGAGGGAGATTGGAGCGAACACTCTAGTGCATTTGCTCAAGGCTAGCGTGTTAGGAGGCTTCTGAAGTAGGGGTGCATGTGTTTGTTCTTGTGTGTGCTGAAGTTAGCGAGGTTGAGGTGGGCTTGGGGGAATTGTTCGGTTAGGTCGGAGTAGGTCCACCCTGAAATTAGCATGGTATCGATTTTCTCGCATGTTTCCGGTTCGAGTTTGCCTATCTTGCATTTTCGTGGGCATCGACTGTAGGCTCTTCCTGATTTTATGTTTTCATTTTCGGGCTTGGTCCACGTGTACTTTCCACACTCAAGACAGATAAGAAGCCGGTTGTGTTGAAACGAAGAAAGATAGTTCTCTATGTGATTGCAGTGTGCGCATGCAATAGTTACCATTGTGGATTCGCCCTTCGACGGTGATTTCGGGAATTGTTGTTGAATCTTGATTTCGTTCAGTTTTCTCTCTCCTGCATTAGTATATCACATCCACAATAGAATATGATGAAAAGTACGCTCTTATCGATTTCAGAGGGTTTGTGAGAACTGGAAAACCATCAGCGGATTCGAGGTTACTTCCGGAAAAGAAGATAGTGCGGTTGAACCCTTCCTTCGTACTGGAAACGGGTTTTCAGAAAGTAAGATAAGTGAATCTTGGTGACAATGTTATGGAGTTAGGCGGTACAGAATAATGCCGAAAATAACGCCGGAAAAGGATAACGAAGCTCTGTACAAAAGGCTTGTAATCATCTCCAAACTTCTGGCTATGAGTTTGGTAAAAGATATCAAATCTCAACAAGAAAGAGTGAAGCTTCTCGATGAGGCAGGACTGAGCCCGTATGAGATAGGAGATCTGCTCGAGATTAAACCCGTGACGGTTAGTGTGACTCTGTTCAACATTAGAAAGAAAGCGAAGATGAAAAAAGGTAAATAAGCTGCCCTTTGAGGCTTTTCTTGATTGCCTCGGCCACAACCGACTCCTGTTGACAATCCGATAGTTGTTTTTGTAAGTTCGAGTCAAAGAGAATTCCAGCAACTTCGAGATTATCTTAAGCTAATTCTTGAAGAAGACGACTTTCTGCGTAGGGGAATGGTCAAGGTCGAACTTGCTGAAAGGCGGAGTGGTGAGCGCATCCGAGGAGATATTTCTCAGGCCCTAAGCAACTCATCTATTTACGTTGGGATTTTTGGAAACAGATACTCTCCAATTACGATTGCGGAATATTTCGAAGCACGGCGCTGCGGATTGCCTCTAGTAATTTTCGATATGGTCAAGACAGGAAGTCGAGACAGGCGTGTTAGGGTATTTCTCTCCGATCAAGTTAAGGAGAAGGATGATTGCCGCTTGACTGAAATACGTTTCAGACCATCTAAGAGCGAGTCGGTAGCGTGGTTGATTTGTCAGAGAGTGGCTAATACGATTGCTAATCTTGTCCGGGAGGATGTTGAGGTGAGGAAGAAAGTCCACCCACAGTAGAATAAGGGATTTCGGGGATGTGATGAGAAATATGTCGGGACTTAGAAAGTGAGATAAGAGACGACCTAGGTTCGGTACTCTGAGTGTGTCTTGCCAAAGACTGCTGAAAAGGAACGAGATGCGATAACAAAACGACTTGATGCAATCATAAGGCTTCTGATGGAAGACCAGATTAGCCTTGGCAAAGCGACAAAAGGAAAGTTGTTGTTGCTATTGAAGTCCAGTGGGCTCTCCACGGGAGATATCGCATTGATTGAAGGAAGAGCTTCTAAGGACGTAGCTAGTACGATGCGCAAGGCCAGGAGTGGAAGATAGACCGATGAGTGAAAAAGAATTGAGAGAATTGATGGATATCAAGAAGCTCCTTATACTGAATCTTCTCCGGCTTGACGTACCTGCGGAATCGATAGCCGAACTACTAGGCATGGATAAGGGAAACTTCAGTCGGGAATTCCCTGTGAGAAAACTCCTGAAACCAAAGAAATGAGCTTTCGACTGTAAGAAAAGGCTGGGAATCTAGCAACGGGACTCGATGCGGATACTTGGGCACGAAGAAAGGTCGAGGAAAGTATCAAGGAATACGCATTAGGCGTATGGGAAAGGGCTAATCTGGAATGGGTAATTGGTGAAGTACATTTCGCTATCGATAAGATGCACGTTCCTGCGAATGAGATTCTAGTTATGCTTTCTAAGATTGAGAGTTCTGCAAGTGATGAGGGAAGGACACGGCTTAGCGAGCTGCGTTCCCGTTTGAAGCTCTAGGCCTCTAGGTGTTACTCAGGTAACTAGGTATTATCTGAAGAGGGTGGATTCTGATTATTTTGCTGAAGTATGAATAGCCGAGTCGATATCGCTATCGTCGATTTTGCAACTAACACGATGTTCTAGAAGAATATGGGAGGCATGCGAGGCTTACTGTTCCTCAGCCGTAGGACCATGGATATCGACAGCAATTGAATCAATAACTGCGTAGCGTGGATTGCGTCAAGAGTTAGAGATATCGTGGCTAGCTCTTCCGCACGTGCGGCGTTCGCTGCATTATAGTATAGCGGTGGGCTCAATGAGTCTGCTATGACGTAGTTGTCCGAGACTGATATATTTGTGGAGTTAAGGCCGTTTGGGAGGGTGATGACCGTCTCGGTCGACGGTGGAGTTGGACTTGGGACAATCAGCGGTGTTGGAGCGGTCGCAAGGAAGCGGTAACTCATATTTTGATAGTATAGTTCTCCCGCTTTTAGGCCAACAGTAGTAGTAGCGAGTAGAAGTAGGAACACAATTTCCCTTTTCCGCCTCAAGAGAGAACGCCTTTAGGAATCCGATGATGTCAGTCGTATTTATGGTGTACCCTTAATGGAACAATACTGTTCAGGATATCTTTTAGTTGTAAGGTGTCAGGATTTCGAGTGTTCTGGAATGGCACTCAGGAGTCTTGTTTTGGGATTCGTCCGGAGCCTATGTTCGTCATCTGAGCTTAAGGAATGTTGAAATTCCTGCCAATGTCCGAAGCGGGTTACTTGACTCTAGCCCTCTCTGTGCAGGAGATTCGAGCGAACACGTAAGTATTGAAACTTGGGGAGATGACTCTCTTAAGATCAATAGACCGATATTCCTCATCGCATACTGGAATACCTACACATTTAGAACCATGCACATAGAGACCGTGAAGACCTTGATGACAAAGCTTCAAGGGAGGAAGCATAATCGGCAGAAGCAATTAGCCCTTGAGATCCCAACATGGTACGCATTGCTATGGCTTATCGCCCCTTATTTTGTGGAGAAGGATGGTCTAATTCGATTCGATACTTCCCGCCAGAGAACTATTGCGTGCTGGCAATGGGGAGTAACGTTAACATGGTTTAGAAAAAATAATGAAAAGGTAAACTACGGAACTCATACTCCGGATTTCGTCATCAAACAGGTTGACAAGCCTCTATTGGCTATTGAATGTAAGAATGTCAACCATAGATTCAAAATTTACCCTGACTGGCTCACGAACGAAGTAGTATCCAGGTTCGAAAACTATCACCAGTGTAGGAAATTGGCAATCTTCAGCTTCTTTGTTCCAGCTTACAATTATGAAACCACAATTCACAGAGCATTGATGCAAAAACGGATTCAGATAATCGAACTTGATGAACAGCCATTAAGTCACAAGATAGCTGATATCGGCTTTGCAACGATCCCTCTTAGAACCTATCTCTCTCCACACGTGACGAAAGTAATGGAGAAGCTCAAGCCTACTCCCATGGCGCCACTGGAATCGTTTTCCCTCAAGTAGGCCCCCTCAGCCTTGAATGTTGGTTGGGCACTCTCTAATTATTACTCTGGCTGGGTTTAGTGTTCGCTTCCCTATCTATTTTTTCCGATTCGCGTGATTAAAATGAGATCAATCAGAGGTGTCCGTAATTGTCAGCTATTTTAATAGTACTTTAGCGAGCTTTAGGCTATTTTAATAGTACTTGGGAATCGATTTAGTTCAGTTTTCTCTCTCCTCTGCATTGGTATATCACATCCTCAATAGTATATGGAAAAACAGGTTTAGAGAATTAGCCGTTCTAGGGGGTTCTGGCTTGAATGTTAGGAACATTGGAAATGGCCTTCTGCGTATGCTGTTCTACCATGGTAATCGCTAGCCAGTAGAGCTTGCCGTCTATTGAAAGGTTACGTCGCTTTGTATAGAAGCCAGTGCTACCCGTCTTAAATTGGGTTGGTCGTAGTGGTATTGGAATTCCTTCTATGGCGATTTCGGGGACTTTGATTATTTTCATTTTTCTTATCCCTCCTCTCATTTGTGTATCGTGTCCTCAATAACATATATTGAAAAGTGGTGTCTTATCGATTTCAGAAGGTTTGCGAGAACTGAAAATTTCGCAGTGGAACGCCACATAATGAAGCGGTGTACCTTGTTGCTACGTTCTTAGCCCGAACATCCACTTTTTGCTTTACTCTTTCGAATCTATAGAACAATGGGAATTCACTGCACTGTCGGTAGAGGCTTACACGGTGTTCAACTCGTGTCGGAGTAGTTTGGAGCGAACAGTGCAGTAGTTAGCGTTGAGGAAGTCTTTCCCCATAACCTTTAGACAATCTTAAGAAAAGCAGGGAAGACGTGAAAGCGTCGGTATGGTATCGTTTTTCCCGAGTAACCAACCCATAGCTATAACAGCTATACTTGGCTAATTCACGCTTGCAACCAAGCTTTATCCTTTAGCATCTTTGACTTCTAAAGGATGAGTTAAAGAATGATTTTACCCGTGCAAGCGTGACTTAGGTTGAAAATTACCCGTGACGCCATCCTATAGCTATAATTGAGTTATAGGATGCAGCTATAGGTCAAGCTACACGAAACGAATCCTCAGAGTCGGGTTCGACAGATACATGCTTGCGTAAGTTTTCCTCACCTCTCAGAGTCGAATGTGTTCTTCTGTCATAGCTTATTGTCGAACAGTAGTCTTGCAGAAGACTATGCGATGTTTGAAGTGTGGTCGTGAAGCATTCCTGCTGAGTACCGCTCAGCAATGGCGAAGAGAGAATTGGATCGTCACAGAGAAGTACTATTGTTCGTCATGTGGAACAACGTACATCTCAGAGAACGATAAGATCTGGCAGATTGCCTTGCCAAGTTATTCGGTATTGGATAAGGAAACAGACTCGTAACAATACCATCTCTTCTCATTTTTGCGGAAACACCCAGGAATTGCATTGGCTTACCGCAAACTCTACACATGTGTGGGTAGGCTGGTGCGCACACACACACGAAAAACGACGCCGGTTGGAAGGGAAAGTTGACTGTTAGATATTTTTCGGATTCCTGGTTCTCCTTTTGATTAGCCCGTAAGCGAATATCATGAAAATGGCGAGTAGCAGCAGGCCTAATGGATATTCAGGAAGGAAAATTGGTTGGGTTTATGTGTTTAGTTCTTTGAGTCCCAAAGCGTTGCTCTTGGGCAGTCGCGGTAGCCGCCTGGAACTCGGACCGAATGAACGATCACTGTCGTGAGGGCTGGCCCACCGGGGTCAGTAACCGTGCCGCTGGCTGATGCGGTGAAGGTTAACGTGATAATGGTTCGAGTGGAATCAAGCGATGCTGATGGATACTGAGTCCACACACCAGACTGAAACTTCCAATACGAGAAAGACCCCGCGGGAAGCGCGCTGGGCAACGTTATCGTTACCGTAACAGTTCCCCCAGCTCGGAGGCCTGAGATTGTGAAGGAGAATAAACCATCAGGAAACGTTAACCCCGCAGGAGGAGCAGGCGAAACACTCGACACAGCTGTTGACGTCAAGCTTGTGAACGCACCAAGATCGCTGCTGAATGAGGCGGTACCTGAGACGCTGCTACCAGAAGCAGTCGGCACCTGAGTCGGACACGGAGACTCAGTCACAACCGTCCCAGGAACCAAAGCGATACCCCCAACAACCACCGCCCCACACTTCTCAACGAAGACGCCACTATTTGTAAGTTCGACCCCTGTGAAGTCGAGGGAGTTGACGTTCACGAAAGTCCCCCCAGCATCAATGTGAATTGAAGTGGGGCTTGCGTCTACGAGAGATGCGTTGTTTACGACGTTGCCCGCGATGTTGAGCACACCATAAATGTCAGCTCTCGGAAGAACAGCTGCTGGTGTGAAGCCTGCCACCCCTATTAGCCCACCTCCAATGATACCGGGTAAGGTCGGTGCTGGCGTGTGAGATTTGATTGTCAAGGTACATGTTGAGCTGCATGTAAGAGCCGTGCTAGGGCCGACGAGAATGCTGTGTACTGTCTGAACGCTGCTTATCGTAACTGTGTAACCGGCTAAATTAGGATAAATTAGGTACACATCGTCCGAAGCGGTAGGTAGCCGTCCTGCTGGAGGGAATCCAATTTCGGGGAGAATCCAATTCGCGACTGTTTCCCAACTGCCGCCTGAAGGATTGCCCCAGCAAATCGTTGCAGGTGCCTGACAGGGATTGGGTGGCACTGCCTGCACCTTGGGTGCTATGGCTAGAGGAACTAGTAACATGCTGAGAACCATCAGAGCCGCCAGGAAATATTGACGGCTCATAGCCATGAACTCAATCAGCCAATCGGCTTCAGCAATTAATAACACTACCTCGCCCAGCTAATCCAGTTAGGACTAGGCTGGATCAGGTGCATTTGCAGTCTGTGCGGAGCCTGATACTGCGCCTCCTGCTCTCATTGTTTCGTTATCTTTCGCTTCGTCTGTGTGGTACATATGGTGCGCACACACACACGAAAACGGAACCGTTGTTCACGAAAGTAGCACGATGCATGGTGATGGCAAGATATCGATTATAAGGGCAGTCAGCACAGTGGACATTCAATAGCTGATTACTGTGACTGAAGGGTTGTCTTTGAGTAGAATGCCCAAGTATGCTTTTCTTGATTTTGTGAGAGGAATTCAACCAGTCAGGGAACACAAGGGGTGGGGCATCTTTCGATTCAAGCGGGCCTATCATGCAGCTGAAGGATGGATCGACTTGTATGTTGGTTACAAACCCGAACGCGTGTTGATTGAGGGACTCGGTCTTCAGTCCGTGCTTTCAGATATTGACGAAGCTGAACAAGCATAGCGGTTGGTCTCGGCTCTTAGCGAGCATTGCATTAGCTTTCGTGTGTGTGGTCTACTGGTGCGCACCCCCTCCCACAAAACTGCAAAGTAAAAGTAATCGATATTCCGTATGTAATATCACGGCGAGATACTGCAAGTTCCCGGACCAAGACAGAGCGACTATTGAGTACAGCTCTAGGGAATGGGCCGTTCTAGGGTTCTGAAAAATAACTCAGATAGCTATAAAGGTAAAGTAAAATTGTCATTTTACCTTACCTTTCTGCATGGCCTCGCAAGTAGTAGCAACTCGTCTCGGAACATTGTCGTTGGAGTCATTCTTTCTTTCTCGTCTGTGGGGTGTCGAGTTCCTCTGCCTGCAATTCTTTGAAGCGTGTTTCCACGAATTGACCTACCTTTTGCTGGCCATATTCCTTCATTTCGCTTTGTTTTTTCAGGTGCTGTTCGACTGTTCGAAGCAGTTCGTCCATGTTGATTGGTTTGACCAGATAGCCGTGGGCGCCCTTGTTTACTGCGTCTATGGCATTCTGTAATGCGGGGTATCCTGTGAGGATTATCTTGATCATCTCTGGGGTTGTTTCCTTCATGGCGGTGAGAAGTTTTGTGCCTTCCATGTCTGGTAGGCGAATGTCTACGAGCGCGAGGTTGTAGAAGTTGTTTTGGGATTTCTCAATGGCTTCCTTGCCATTGCTCGCCGTGTCCACTAAGTAGTCTTCACTCTTTAACGCTTCAGCGATGACTTTGCGTGTTCCTTCATCGTCGTCTATGACGAGTATTCTGCCTTTTTCGGCTTCACTCATAATGGTTCACCTCCCGTCTGGACGTGTTGGATTGGGAGTTTCAGTGTGAAGGTTGTTCCCTTTCCAACGGTGCTCTCAACGGATATAGTGCCACCATGGGCTTCTATAATGCGTCTGCAGATTGGCAGTCCCAGCCCTATTCCCTTTGCCTTGGTCGTGTGTAGTGGTGTCCAAATTTTCTCCAGCATGTCTTGGGGAATTCCAAAGCCTGTGTCGCGGACGGATATCGACGCCTCTTGTTGTGTATTCATGCTGGAGATCGACAATTTTCCGCCTTCCGGCATTGCGTCGATAGCGTTCTGAATAAGGTTTGTAAGTACACGTTTGATCTTGGGTTCATCTGCGAGAATCTCTGGTGCATCAGCTGTCGTGTCCTCTATTGTGATGTTGTTTGGAATCTTAATATCGGTAAGCGTCTGTCTTACGAGCGATTTTGGTGTGGTTGGCAGTGGTTGGAGTTGCATTTCTCTTGAGAACTCCAACAGGTCGTTGATGATTCCATTTGCGTATTGAACTCCGTTGTCTATGACTGCCAGCATCTCTTTCGTGGAGGGGTCGGGTGCGTTTCGGAGATGTCTTCTTATGTTGTAGGCGGCTCCGGCTATTCCTTGCAGCGGGTTGCGAAGGTCGTGTCCAACCATCGCAGCAGTCTCACCGATACTTGCCAGTCGTTGAGATTCAGCGAGCTGCGCCTCCAGTTTCTTACGTTCGGTGATGTCAATGAAGCTTTCAAGTAGATGCTCCTGCCCACCCAGAACGATGCGACGAACGCTTTTCATAACGGGGGTCGTCTTCCCGTTAACCCGGAGGAACACTCTTTCCGCATGGTCGATAGTTTGTCCGAGGTCTGTAATCGGGCAGCGTCCTTCCTCAGCCGGACACACGTACTTATAACATCTTGAGCCGACAATTTGCTCTATCGGAGCGCCAGCCATCTCAATGGCGGTAGTATTGGCGTCAACGATCACATGTGTTTTCGGATCTATTATCATGATGCCGGTCCTCACTGAATCGAACATGGTCCTTAGCCTCTTTTCGCTCTCCCCCAACTTCTCCTCGCTTTCCCGCAGTTTCTTGGTTCTCTCATCCACCAACTCCTCCAAGTGCAGCGAGTACTGCTTCAGTTCCTCTTCCAACCGTTTACGTTCAGTGACGTCGCGGAGTATTCCTTCATGGTAAATGACGTTTCCCTGTTCGTCGTGAACGTAACGACCATGGTCTTCGACCCAGACCTCGGATCCATCCTTTCGACGCATCCGGTATACTTCCACTTCTTCCTGACCTGTATCCAGAACATGGCTTCCACGTTCTTCGAGTGAGAAATACAGTTCCTTCTTGATGTCCGTAATGTCCAACATTTCCTGCTTGCTCGAATACCCGAACATCTTCACAAAAGCAGGACTAACGTCGACAAATCGACCCTCGTGCGTGCTACGGTACATTCCATCCAGCATCCGATCGAAGAGAGACTGGTAGCGTTCTACCGATCGACGAAGTTTCTCTTCCGCCCTCTTGCGTTCGGTGATGTCGACTCCCATGACAAGAAAACTCCGTTGCCCTTCTTCTTCGAGTACAAGTTGTTTTGGTGGAAACAATAGGGTGCGGGTCGAGCCGTCCTTGCTTCGGAACACCACCTCAAACTCTGAGGCTGCTCCGTCAATCAATGCGGCCCGTATTTGTGCAGCTGCTTTTTTCCTCTGGTCTGGGACAACGAAGTCCAACACATTCTTGCCGACGATCTCATCCCTTAAGGCGCCCGACATTTCGAGAAGCGCGTTGTTGGCATCTATTACTTTTCCGTCTGCGCCGAGCATCAACATGGCCGCTGAGCCGTCTTCACAAAGATACTTGTATTTCCGCTCAGGATTCAACAGCAGCGGTCGCGACTTAATCGACCTGCCCTTGGTTAGATTTCTTTTCGTCATTTTTCTCGTCTTTTTCGCAATCAACACATGTACCCGGCTACTTGGATGATGAGTTCTGCAGCTTCATCTTCGCCTCGTCAACATATTCGAGCAAAGTGCGACTCGGATTGCCTGTGAACTCGAGCCCCAATTTGAGGTAAAATTCTCTGGCGACAGCCTTGGTTATGGTCTGAGCACTGGTGCCAAAAATCTTCTCTAGAGCAGTGAATAGGGTGTCAAGTCTGTAAGGGACCTCATCCCTCGAAATGGAGTAAATTGTTTGTAGATGGGCATATAGCGCATCAACCACCGCTCGACTAAGTAGATCAGTCATGGTCTCGTCTATGGATTCGACCAAGACATCGTTGAACTCTCTGCCGAGTTGTGATTGTCGCAATTCAATCAGCGGATCTTGAAGGCCTCTATGCATCAGCGCCTGAGAGGTTTATTCCTCGATCTTCACCGTGCCTCGCTTTACCAGAATCCTATCGTGGTCTTTGATGAACACTATTAGGTCGCCGTTGTTGGCCCTGAGGAATTCTCTTACAAATTTCGGCAGCGTCAATTGATATTTTCCTGTAATAGTAGACTTGCCCACAACTTCCATGGAATCACGCCTACATGGAAACATGGAATACGTGGTCTTAGGCAGTCTGTTACTGGCAACAGGGCCGTTTGGTAACAACCCAAGCAAACGTGGAAAAGCCTTCGAAAACGGCTCAAAATGAGCTTAGTAACCCTTGCTTCATGACTTCGTAGAGTGCTTCATCAATCAATTTCGACAGGTCGAACTTCCAGAGTTCTTTCTCAGTGAAGCCTGTTACGGCCATGAGCTCTCTCTTGAAGGCCTCATGCATCTTCTCTTCCCTTACCTCTGACTTGATGGTTAGCAGGCAATCTTGAGAAACTGTCTAGAAATCAGCAGTTTTCCGAAGCAGGTTACAGTGTCGTTGTGGTAGTGTGCTGGAGATTCGAGCGAACTTATTCAAAAAAAGTTAGGGAGAAGTAGCGTTCACTTCTCTTTCCGGGAACCGAGACCCGTTTAATCTTCAAACCTTGGTCCAAGTTGCTCAGAAATGCTCAAAAATAACTTAGATACCTATAAAGTTATAGTAAAAGTGGCATCAGTCCACCCTAGGAACTGGGGTCCTTCTCAAAATCTCGGTTACAATTGCGTTTGCATCGAACCCTCGAACCCATGAAGCCGCCTTAGGGATAATTCGGTGAGCTAACGCCTCAACAGATATTGATTTCACATCATCGGGAAGAACATAGTCTCGTCCGTAAAACGCGGCATTTGCCCTCGCCAGCTTGAGCAGAGCAAGGGATCCCCTCGGACTGGCGCCCACCTCAACTTGAGAGTGGGTTCTTGTCTCACGTACAATCTCCGTGATATAGGAAAGCACATCATCTTCAACATGAATCTCTTCCACCGCGTGTTGCATTTCGACAACAGTTGCTGGATTTACGACGACGCCAACATTGAAGTCGTCCCGCTTGCGTTCGATGCGTCTTTTGAGTATTTCAAGCTCGTCTCGGCTCTCCGGATACCCGACTCCGAGCTTCATTATGAACCGGTCAAGTTGAGCTTCGGGCAGCTGGTAAACGCCCTCAAACTCAATCGGGTTCTGCGTGGCTAGAACGATGAATGGGTCTTCGAGTCTATGCGTTTTACCGTCAAGGGTGGTTTGACGTTCCTCCATTGCTTCAAGCAGTGCGGCCTGCGTCTTGGGAGGACTTCTGTTTATCTCATCAGCCAGCAGGATGTTTGTGAAAATCGGCCCCTTTCTGAGTTCAAAGTCACCCGTCTTCTGGTTATAGATGTAGATGCCAGTAATGTCGGCTGGGAGTAAGTCCGGTGTGAATTGGACCCTAAGAAACTTGCACCCAGTTGCGGCGGCGAGACTCCTAGCGATCATAGTCTTCGCCAGGCCCGGATAGTCCTCGATGAGTAAATGTGAGTTCGCAAGAACGCCGAGCAGGATTTTCCTAAGAACCTCTTCTTTCCCTACAATGACCTTGCCCAGTTCACTTTGAATTTGCTTACACTTTTGGGAAACAGCTTCGGTGTTCACACTAGCGACCTCTCAATTTTGGTGAGCGTGATGTCCAGTTCGCTCGTCGACGCATTTCTCAGAACGGGTTCGGTACCGCGAATCATCCCAATCACATCACTCCTGACAAGTTGCGCGAGGGTGTTGGGCTGCTCGTTTGCCATACGGATCAAGTCATCTTCGGGGAGGTTTGTCTTGATGGCTGCGAAGCGTATTGCCATTGACCTTAACCTTTCTTCTAAGACCTGAACCGTTCGTGATTCATGTGAGAGCACACCGTATACTACTCTTTCTAAGTTTAGAAGCTCGTCATCACGCCGTGTTGAGAGTGTGGTTTTTCCAGGGCTTTTTCTACTGATGAGCTTTGCCAAATCGCTAAGAATGAACGTTGAAAGGAGAAGGAAAGCGGCGCCAAGGGCTACACGGAAGAGAAGCTCGATTTGGCCCAGAAAAGCATCCACGAACACGACCACGATCGAAAAGAAAATCGAAACCACAAGAATACTCTTTGTTGACTCCTTCACGGCATTTCAACATCCATAACAAGGGCTCGACTGAGAGAACTCAATTCAGTAACCGCCAAAGTCCGTTTATCATCGTCTATGGTATGATCACTGTATCGTGCTTCTTCAAAAAGCAATGTTAGCCCGTCCACTGACTCCTCGCCAAGTCTAAGTTTCCCGGATATGCTAGCTGAAAATTCACGTGCTGTTTGCGCAGAACCGATTTTGAAGCCATTATCTGAGAGCATCTTGCACATCTGTTTGTAGCATTTGACAATTACCTCGTGGTACTTCTCGTTGGAATCCATTTCGGTCATCGCTTCCTGGATAAACCCAAGAACTTCTTTGCGGAGTTCCACTGGATTTTCAATCGGTCCTTTCTCGTGAGATTCTCTGTATGCGCTTCGAAAACCAAGAAAGAGTAGCACAAAGGAAGCTATGGAAATGGCACCGAACATTAAGATCGTATAGTAGTATGCAATGATCGTTGTTGGTGAGGCAATTGGCACGGATTGCGTTTGATTTGTTTTTGGTTTCCAGTTGGTGATTTGAGTGAGGAAAGCACTACTCTGCTGGAGCGCGTCGGTGATATTCTTGATAAGTCCCGAGCGAATGAGCGCATATGCGATCACGAGTACGACCGCCCAGCCAATAACTACGGCATGAAGGCTGATCTGAGTTCCTTCTTTCTTCGGGCGTGTCAAGAAAAATGCGGCAAGGATATCGATTATGGCCCTGCTGTTGATCAAGACAATAATCAGGTACCATGTTAAGAGAGTTGGAATTATGATCGGAGCCATAGCCCCTAGTAAGGGTGGACCTGGCGTGGCCCATGACACAGACCCTGTCAGAACGAGGACCAGAGCGAACAGAACGAGAACAGAAACATTCGGTTTGAGGCGCATGATCATCCCCCTCTTGTCTTACGCGGTGAAATCTTGGATACCTGTTTCCATATGTCAGCATTGACTGCCATTGAATCCTTTTCACCTTGCAAGACGTTCCAACCATACTTCCCGGCTAGGAGCAGATAGGCTCGCCGCACGGATGTAAGATACTTCAGATTTTCCTCATGAACATCGCGACAACGTTCCTTCCTGCTGAACGAAATCCCCGGCGACACATCGAGAAGAAATACTGAGTCCGGTTTGGGCAAGCCCTTCTCTAACGAAATGAGCCATTCCAACGGGAGCCCGTGCGCCATTCCGTATGCTAGGTTCGAAGCAGTGTACCGATTGATGATGACGTAGCGTCCTCGCTGAATCCCGGCTCTGATATTGGAGGCTCTTTCATACTTGTTTGCGGCATACAGCAGGTGAACTGCATGATAATCAAGCCGCTTGCTCCCCGCCAAATATGCTTTCAGTAACCGACCCACGGGGGTTGTGTAGTCAGGAAAACTCATGATGGTTGCTGAGTAGCCCTCGAGCCGAAGCCGTTTCGCGAGAAGTCGTGTCTGAGTCTTTTTGCCGGACTGATCAATCCCTTCGATTGAGATGAGCGTGCCCCGGGTGCCTGCCAATTTTCCTGCGTCCGCAGTCACACTAAGTAAAGCTGAACATTAAAACTGAGGGTTCCGACTCGGATCAAGCCAGTTCAAGTACTATATACGAGAATCAAGCCTACAACTCCTTGAGGGATTTTGGTCAAGGCCAAGTTTGATTACACAGGTATTGGCGTGAGAAACCTTGATGCCTCCATCAACTTCTACATAGAGAAGCTAGGCATGCAACTCATGAACAGATGCGATATCAAAGAGACAAAAGGTGAAATTGCCGAGCTGAAGACGCCAGAGGGAAACCAGAAGCTCGAACTAAACTGGTACGCAGATCGGAAAGACTACAAGAATGGCGATGAGGTTGACCATCTGGCGTTTACAGTAGAGGACGTTGATGCTGCCCTAGCCGAGCTAAAGAGCCAAGGTGTTGAGGTAGCCATGGAACCGTTCAATGAGGGCTCCGGCCGCTTAGCGTTCATCAAAGACCCAGACGGCATTTGGATTGAGTTAGAGGGACCCAAGAAACCATAACCTGTTCCACTTAGAACGTTCTTGAAACTAGAAACTCAGCTATCGTACCAAGTTCGCTTCTTGCATCGGATTGTGGCAGCGTCTTCAAAGCATTCATGGCGTTGGCCAAATACGAACCGGCTTGGGTTTTGGCGTAGGTGATAGACCCGTATTTTCCGTACAACCCTACCGCTTTCTTTGTTTCTGCTCTGGTAATCTTCTTCTTTCCGAGCAGCCGCCTGAAGATCTTCTGATCTGACAAACTCGCAGTCTGAAGGAGGTGCGCTGCCATTATGGTTTTCTTTCCTTCCCTGATGTCTCCTCCAATCTCCTTCCCGTAATCCTTCACATCCCCTGCGACGTTTAGAATATCGTCGACAACTTGGAAGGCAATACCTACGGTTTCTCCAAAATCCGCCAACGCATTCACTTGCTCTTGGGGTGCTCCACCAGCAATAGCTCCTGCCTCTGTTGACAATCGAGTTAACGCTCCAGTTTTGCACTTTAGGAGGCGAATCACCTCGTCCTCAGTGAACTCCTTCCTCTTCCACATATTGAACTCGAAAGCTTGTCCCCAAGTGATTTCGTACGCGCGCTCTGCGACGTGCTGAACAAGTTGGTGGCAGCGGTCTTGCGGAATCTTACTTGAGTTGGCGATCTCGAATACTTTTATGAGCATCGCGTCACCTGCATTAATCGCCGCGGGTATCCCGTAGATTCTGTGTATGCAGGGCTTTCCGCGGCGTAGCTGGCTTCGGTCCTCTATGTCATCATGAACGAGTGTCATGTTGTGAAGCAGCTCAACAGATGCCGCAGCTCCCAACGCATCCTCTTTGCGGCCACCGACGGACTCACACGCCAGAAATGTGAGCGCAGGTCGGATGCGTTTTCCACCTCGGTCCAAGAGATCCCAAACGGATGCGTAGAATTCCTTGGGCTCACCTGTGCGGGGTAGATGTCTTTCCAGTTCGGCTTCGACTTCGCCTTTGTACTTCTCGAGGATTTCCAGCGCAGATTTCATGTTTCTCCAGAATGTCGGTTGTGCTTCTTCAAGTCTGCTGAAGATGGGTAAACCTGTTTGGGAAAATCGTGATATGCTTTGGCTTATCCTGGTTCCGATTTGGAGAGGCAGTAAGATTCTCAGTCTGGAGCGTGGTGATGAATTGCTATATATGACGTACGGAATGTTTTGCGACGCCAAACCCAACCGCGCCCAACAAGACGGAAAGTGCAACGGATGCCCATTGCGAGTTTCATCATAACATTCAGGGAGGCGCTAGAAGCAGCTCTCATCTTAGGTATCGTGGCCGCCTACCTTAAGAAAACAGGACGTACCGACGCGAACCGATACTTATACCTCGGAACAGCATCCGCAATCGGAGCTGCGTCGCGTTCGCTCTCGCGCTTCAAGCAATCTACGGTGGGCTAATTGGAGTCTATGAGAGCCTCTTCGGAGGATTGACAGCCCTTGCCGTCGTAGGTTTCCTCACCTACATGATATTCTGGATGTCCAAAAATGCCAAGAACATGAAAGGCGACCTTGAACGCAAGATTTGATTGGCTTTAACAAACGGCCAACTCCTCGGCGTTGCAGCCATAGCCTTCATCGCCGTCTTCCGAGAGGGAATAGAAACAGTCCTTCTCCTAACGGCTGTATTCTTCGTCTA
The DNA here is from genome assembly GCA_049513715.1 of Bathyarchaeia archaeon. Classification (GTDB taxonomy): domain Archaea; phylum Thermoproteota; class Bathyarchaeia; order 40CM-2-53-6; family 40CM-2-53-6; genus FEN-987. The sequence goes on from JBEKVV010000005.1 coordinate 106,772, forward strand.
CCGTCCGGGCACGACCATCGGCATCTTGGTCGGGCTGATCGCAGTAGCCGCGGTCTTTGGAGTTGTAATGAAGAGTTCGTATAGGTTGAACCTTCACAGCTTCCTCAAGTACACAAGCATGATCCTGCTCGTGTTCGCGGCAGGCCTAGTCAGCTTCGCTGCTCATGAACTAGCCGAAACCTCAGAAGCTCTGGGAGTTAACATGGGGATTCTGGGCCAACAGGCTTTCAACTTTCAGGTGGCAACATCAAGCATGTTCAACGAAGAAGGCTCATTGGGTTCAGTGCTCTCTACTCTCTTCGGGTACACACTAAGCCCTGAATGGATCAGGTTAGCTGTCTTCCTAGGTTACTGGCTGGTTATCGGTGGATACCTAGCGTTCACGTACCGAGACTTTGCCCATCACGCCATAACGGCCACCTAAACAGTTGGCAAGGGCTCATATTTCTCAGTCAAAACCCTTCGAATCTCCTCCGAGATCTTTTCCCCTATACCTGAAACTGACATTAGCTCCTGCTTCGACGTCGCAAAGACATGTTCAACGGTGTGAAAGGCTGCAAGGAGCTTGCGGGCGCGAGTCCTGTCGATGTTAGGTAGGCTTGAAACGATGAATTCCTGCTGGTCTTTAAGTGCCATAGGTTTGATCTGCGTCATGATTCGCGGCGTACGTTTGTCTTGGATCTGTTCGCGGCGGGCTATCGCGAACATTAGTTGGGCAGTCTCGGAAGGCTTCTGAGTCCAGACCAGTGGAATCCCGTAATCGATTAAGACGCTGGCATACGCGCCCATCATAGCCTCTGGCCGAACCCGGCCTGAACCGGTAATGCTTTCACCTTCTACGAGCACAATCGGTTTAGCGTAGGATTCCTTCAACTTAGCAGCTTGCTGAAAGAGTCGTCCGTCGATTATTGATGAAGCGAAATCATCCACGCCCTTTCGCTCCACTACAACCCTGTCTGAGAGGACGAAGTCCCCTACGCTGAGGGTTTCAGATTTCACCAGTGCGCCAAGTTTCGCCAGCTCCCTCGTTACTAATGCGCCGAGTTCTCTCGAATCGGCCACCACAACTACTTGTTCAACCATTTTTCTTTCCTTCATATCAGATGAGATGAATTTCTCCATACGAACCTGGTCTGGGGATTGGGTACTCTGGGCCTTCACGAATTGCCGAATGGCGCTCGCCATTTCTCGTTCCTTCCGTTGCGATATCCAGTAGTACGCCTCGTCGCGTGTGCCCTTCGCGATCAGAATAATCGCCTCCCCTGGACCCTTTCGACCTGTTCTTCCTCGGCGTTGAATGTACCTGATTGCGCTGGGAACTGTGTCGTAGAAGATGACTTCGTCGCACTCGACAATATCCAGGCCTTCTTCGCCGATTTGTGTTGCGACGAGAACATTGTAGGCACCAGACCTGAAATCGTCAAGAATCATTGTTTGCTTCTTCTGAGTAAGCCCCCGGTCTCTTTCCCTGGAAGCCTGCCCCACCAGTCGCACCGCTGTAACTCCCTCAACTTTGTTGAGAACTTCCACAAGCCTCGCTGCTGTGATCCTGTAGTTAGTGAAGACCATGACGCGGCGGGCACCCTTTGCAAGCGCAGCCCGAATTGACCTTATCAGCTCCGTGACCTTGGGATGGTCCGCCTCCTTCGCAACGAGTTCGTTAACAATGGACCCCACTCTTTTGATCCTCGCGTCATCCAGAATCATCTTAAGGCCCGGCGACGACCGTTTCTCACCTTTCTCTTGGAGACTGTCCAAATGCTCCTTCAAGGCCGGGATCCCTTGAGTCTCTAGAAACTCAATCGCCCTGATTGCGTGCACTGCCGCGTACACGTAGGCCAAGAACGCCTTAGCATCCCTGTTGCCTTGCGCCGCGTCGGTTAGAATTCGCTGCCTGGCTTCAAGAACATCCCTCAGCCTCACCCGGTCCATAGCAGCGGTTTCAAGGTACCCGTGGTCTCGAACCGTCCTCAGCTTTTCCCTCAGAAAGGCCTCCAGATCACGTTTCACGTCGTAGAATATCGGCGGCAGACTGACGGTAATCCATTTGACCTCAATTCCTCCCACGTACCGTCGCACGTCGTCGCTCTGGGTCGTGCGTGACTCAACCCATACTAAGTGAAGGTTTGAGCAGATTTCACGAACGTCTGCCTCACTTGAGCCCGGCGAAGCGGTTAAGCCAAGAATTAGACCATCATTAATGGTTGCGTAGCGGTCGGCGATGAATACGTACGGGTAATCTCCCACACCCCTGTGGGCCTCATCAAAAACCAACAAAGAGAATCTGCCTAACTGAACTTTTCCCGTGAGTAGATCATTCATGAAGACTTGAGGGGTCGAGAAGATTACAGACTTGGTCCAACCTTCAACACGTTCCTCCGGCGTTACCTCCCCCGTAAGCCAAACAAAGGAACCGGTGGGGACATTCAAGGTTTTCTGGAAACTCTTGAAGTGCTGAAGTACGAGTGGCTTGGTCGGGGCCAAAACGACAACGCCCCTCTCAGGAAATTGCCGGAGTCGCTCAGCGGCGACATACGCCGCTATGACTGACTTCCCCAATCCTGTAGGTAAGCATACGAGGGTATTCCTGCGTAGAGCGCCCTTGGCGATGGCTTCCTGGTAGGACCGCCGCTCGACAGAATCCAACCTCAACAGAGGGTTTGATTCAATGTCGAATGGCATGTCGTCAACCCCCTACGCGGATGCGGTATGGAATCGAGTAACACGTGTATAAGTCACGGGGTCTCGACGACCCTGCCCCAAAGCGCTCGAGACAAAAAAAGGATAGATAAAAGAAAAACTGGACGAGTTCTACGCTTGCTTGGCGCCACAGTTTCCACAGAATCTTGCGCCTGCGGCAAGCTTGCCCCCGCAGCTTACGCAGAACTTGCTTCCCTCCATTGTTGCTGGAGGGGGTGGGGGTGGTGTCGGGGGAGCTGGCGCAGCAGCGCCGCAACTTGGGCAGAACTTGTGGAAAGGCTGCAGAGCGGCCCCGCAGGACGCGCAGACCAAACCACCAGCCGTTGTTGGCATTGCTTGGGCCTTCAGTTCTGCGGGTGCGCCTTCGTTGTAGAGAAGGCCAAGCGACCTAAACAGGAATACTGAGAACGGTGGGCCAACAATCGCCGAAATTATCCATCCGACGAAGGGGATTACTCCCGAAATGACGCCGAGTACCAAGGCGAGTACGACCGTTGCGATTATCCAACCGAGGTATCTTCCCCAGCCGATTCCTCGAATGATGGACAGGATTTCACCGAATGCAAACGCCTTACCAAACTTCCCAGTCTTAATCATATGAGCCAAGCCCACGCCCAGCAAAAGCAGCAATACGATGGCCAGAACCACTCCTACTAGAATCAGAATCAGGCCAGTTCCGCCAAGCACTACGGCACCCATATCCGAAAAGTTCCCGGCCATGAAGACACCAGCGAAGATGGAACCTGCACCTGCAAAAATCAACGCCAGAGGAACGATCATGTAGATGAGAGAGGCGAAGAATACCTTCGCACCGTCCACGAAGAGTTCCCCATATTTCTCCAGCTTGGGTGGAGCCTCGCTGCCCGGGCTCTCTCTTAGCACTCTTGCTGCATAACCTATCACAATCCAGTCCACGAGAGGAATTATATCTAGAATGATCAGAATTACCAATCGTCCAATATCGCTGAAAAGCTTCTTCGCATAGTCGAAGCTGTTGCCGAAATTCTCGCTAAGGTTCACTACAATATGCCTCAAATCGAGCAGAATATCTCCAACGCATATAAAACTGTGCAGAGCTGAAGGATTCGCATGGACGCATGGCATGATTGGCTCCGAGGAAACTCGACAAGGAACAGATGCATCTCTGAGCCACTAGGGGAGAAGAGCGGACCTGAAGTAGACAGCTACTCGGGTCGCTCTCTTAACCTTCGGAGTTTCTCGATAGCGTCCAGCCAACTCGTCAACGCGGTCCCATATGCAGCTAGTTTTTCGGGATCTGTCTCGCTTCGTAAATAAGAGTTCATTTCCTGGATTTTCTCTAAGAGTGTCTTCTCAGAGTTCTCGAGGACTTTGTCGGACATTAGGCGTGATTCGTCTTCGGCGGTCTTGATTATGGCGACGGGTTGATTGCATTTGGGGCAGAAGGTTTCCTTCCCTTTCCTGAAGAGAGGGGTTCCACACACTGGGCAGGTTTCCTGAAGCATGGTTGCCCCTGATTTCAGAAGGTCGGCCATCTTCTTGACTTCGATTCCCACGAACGTTTACCGTATAGGACTATGGCGGATGGCTTTTACGCTTGTTGGCTGGGCGGAGAATGGATGTTTCATCCTTGTAGTTGTTAAGAAAGACTTTAGATATTGCAGGTGAGTTCTTCTCATTGAAAGGTCTCCTAGTATGCGGGGATGTGTGCTATGTCAACCAAAGCCAAAAGGAAAGAGGAATACGAGGGACGAATCAAACAGGCTTTGGCCATACTAAATGATGTTTCTAACGACAACACAACCCCTCGGAACATCCGTAGAGCGGCGAAGAGCGCTTTGGATACTCTACAGGCCGCTGACCTTAGTTTGGGCGTTAGGGCCGCCAATGCGATCTCAATTCTCGATGACATAAGCCAAGACCCAAACATGCCACCCTATACTCGCGTGAAGATTTGGAACGCCGTGAGTTTGATAGAGGCTATTAAGGACTAAAAGTGGCTCTACTGTCGCCTCGTTTCGAATTGAGGAACATCTCAGTAGGATTGTTATGCCATGGGCACGGCAGTGAAGACTTTCGGCATTACGAAACGATTCGGCAGTTTGACCGCTGTTGATCATATTGACCTTGAAATCTCATCTGAGGAGGTCTTCGGCCTACTCGGCCCCAATGGCGCGGGAAAGACAACTCTCACACGTATGTTGACAACGGTGATGTCTCCTACATCGGGAACCGCGACGGTCGCGGGAGTCGACATTCGCCGGAACCCAGCAGGAGTCCGCGACCGAATAGGTGTAGTGTCACAAGCAATGACATTGGACGTTGAGCTAACAGCAATGGAGAACATGGTACTCTACGCCAAGTACTATGATGTACCTCACAACGTGAGACAGAAGAGAATCAAGGAACTCCTCGAAGTCGTCGGATTGGCTGACCGAGCCGACTACACCGTAGGAAGCTACTCAGGCGGTATGAAGAGGCGCCTTGAAATCGTCAGGTCGCTCGTACACCAGCCGGAGATTCTATTCCTAGACGAACCCACAACCGGATTAGACCCGCAAGCACGAAACGCGGTCTGGGAGCACCTCCAAAGAATACACAAAGAGGAAGGAATCACGCTTGTGATTACGACCCACTACCTAGATGAAGCTGAAGGCTTGTGCGACAGGGTTGCGATTGTGGATTTCGGAAAGCTTGTCGCCTTGGGGACTCCTTCCGATTTGAAGAGAGAAGTGTCAGGTGGCGATGTGGTCGAAGCTGAATTTGCCAAATTGCCGGATACTGCATTGCAGGCTCTGAAATCGTCCGATTTTGTTCTAGATGTTTCAACGAAAGAGAATTCCCTCAGGGTCGTTGTAAAGAGCGGCGCGGAAGCGGTTCCCAGAATTGTTGAGCTGATAAATGCCAAAGGCGGCAAGATCCGGTCTCTTACGCTTCGTGAGCCAACATTAGATGATGTGTTCCTGCACTTCACTGGACGAAGCATCAGAGAGGACACGGATATCACTAAGAAGAGATTCGTAAGCAGCTGGGCGGCGATGCGAAGATGAAAGGCGCCATTTGGGTTTGCGAACGAGACATTCGCAAGTTTGCTAGGCAGCCCGCCGTAATGTTGTCAGCGATTGTCGGCCCTTTCCTAACATTGATACTCCTGGGTTATGCTTTCGGTGGCGCCATAACCAACATTCCGGTCGCCGTTGTTCGTGACAGCGATGGCCCCTTCTCATCCAATTACCTTGACATCATAAGAGCAGAACAGACCTGCGCTTATGGAGGCGTGAATTGTGGTAATTCTTTCCTTCTGAAAGACGTGGGAGACTTGGACAATGCTGAGGTCATGCTTCGCGCAGGCACGGTCAGAGCTGTGATTTACATTCCGACGGATTTCGACAAATCCCTTGGCACCTCAAACAACGTCGTCTTGACAGTCTATTTGGATAATACGGATCCGCTCAGTTCAGCTGCGGTAGCGGGTCAACTGGCCAAGGCAGATCAACAGCTGCAAGGTCAGATACAGGTAGTCACATCCCAGGGCGCGGCCATCACTCTCGACCAAGCCAACTTGTACCGTAACGTACTCTACATCGAGTTCATGGCACCTGGCTCATTAATTCAATCAATCATGTTTGCTTCCATAATCGGCGGCGGGATATCCATCTTGTTCGACAAACAGCGAGGAATCATCGAAGGCTACCTTGTTACACCGCTCAAGCAGTACGAAATCGTCGTCGGAGTGCTCCTTGCAGGGGTCATAAAGGCCATGTTCTCAGCAAGCACTATGCTTGTGCTCGCAATCGTTTTCGCGGGGGTACGTCCTATGGCCGGAGTTCTCGACATCTTCCTGATGTTCTTCACGATTTTTCTTACTGCTTTAGGGCTAATCTCGATGATGACTGCTTACGCTGTCAGAGCTCCAGCTCCTGAGGTCTACCAATTCACAGCATTTCCGATCAACCTAATCCTGTACTTTACGAGTGGAGCGGTCTACCCCGTCGAGGGATTTCCTGCTTGGATGAGATCTGTGTCTGCTTTCAACCCAGAGGCTTATGCGATTCACGCGCTTCGTCTAATCATGTACAAGGGTGCTACAATTTCGGCAGTTGCAGGTGATTTCGTGTTCCTTGCAATTTTCACGTTGGCAATGGTGGCTCTTGCGACGGCAGCCTTCAAGCGAGCTCTTTGAGAAAGAGGGCCGCGTGATTCCTAAAGAGCAACCTTAAATCAGGTTTAGCCGAAAGTTAGCCGCCTTTGATTGGAACGTGTTTGCCTTGAAGCATAAAATCCTGATAATCACTCTGCTGATTCTCGCGCTCGCTGTAAGTGGCACTGGAAGATATGTTGTGCCGCCTGCTCACGCAATTGGCGTGGCAAACGTTGTTGTCACGAACGTATACTGGGGCTCAAACCCAATGAACCCGACAACGGCTCGCCCCGGGGATGTTAACGATCAAATGTCCGTTGTGCTCTCGAACGTAGGTGATGATGTTGCTAGGGGAGTAAATGCAACGCTCATTCTGGGCCCGCCTCTTACGTACACTTACTCCGTTGACGGTGTCGCGTACACCTCGACAACAGTCTGGAAGATCGCGGGCGATATCTCGGCGGGCCAGAGTTTCACACTAACCTACACGGTCAACGTGGACCCGAACGCGACGGAAGGCATCTACCGCTACAATCTCCAAGTAGCATACAGGTCTGCAAGAGAACTTCAACAAGTCAACACCAGCTTACCGATCGATGTTCCACTCTGGAATGGAGAGTTACATGTTCAGACCGTCGTGACGGTTCCGACCAAAATCTACCCCGATACCAAACAAGTGGCCCTCAAAGTATTCCTAGCCAACTCAGGCAAAGGTGCAGCCGAAGACGTTCAACTTCAGCTGGTTCTAACGCGGCCATTCACTGCATCCTCGAGCGGATCCGATAGAATCTACGTTGGAAACATCCCGGCAGGACAGGTTTCAGAGGCTGACTTCGTGGTTGACGTAGCTACCGATGCACAATTCGGACAATATTCAGTAATCTTAGGCGAGCAATTGGGAAACGGGTTAATCCCGATCGGGCAGGTACCAATTTACGTCAACGAGAAAGTCACGTTCAAAATTCTGAGTGTTACGCCAAACGTTGTGCATGCAGGTGATTCCGGCATGGTCATACGAGTTGAGATCTTGAATCAAGGTACAGTCAAAGCGGATTCAGTTAGAGTTCAATTGAGAGTGGGCAACTTCTTTACCGGTACGCTGACCGATTTTCTCGGAACAATGCTAGCCAACGAAACGAAAGTGGCATCCTTCACAGTCGATGTTGACACCAAGACTCAGCCGGGACAGTACAACCTGGACCTCCAGTTCGATTGGACACAGGATAACAATGCGCTAGATGACACGATGCCATTGATTTTGACAGTTCAGCCTGCAGGAGTGCCATTCACGCTGGTAATTGTCCTGGTTGTGCTAGTAATTGCCATTTGTGGCTACATGTTCATGAGACGCCGCAAGGCGAAAGCAGCCCAAGCATCTCCTACCAAATGAAATTCGGTCCGACCACGGATCGATATGATTCGGAGCATGGACGTTTGGCTCAACGCTGGGCCATCATAGCATTTCTCCTAGCCTTAGCGCTGAGCCTTTCCATTCCGGTATATGCACACACGACCTTAGGGAACCTGACAGGCACTTCCCCGTTCTATCGAACCAACGACCATGAATTGAATCCGACCAACACATTCGGAGCCGCCCACGCACCCGGCCCTTTGGGCTATGTTTGGCCGGGAAGCGGCTTGGATTCCTATTCCGGAATCTACTCCAATCCACCCGGTTACCAGTCACCATTCACAACATTCGAACAACCTCTGCAAGAAGCCACGAATTCGTACTCCCCGGAGGGAGCAATTCTAACCTCTACTCCTGACCACGAGAGTGTTGGCGACCTAATCTTTGCTGTGAATTTCTCCCAACCCCAATCCTTCACGGCACACAACCCCACGGCAAATTTCACATACAGCACTATCGCCATCTACATTCCAGCCCCTGTCTTCGACAAAACTGGCACGTTGATCCAAGATGGGTTTGAACCAGCGGGCGGAATAAGCTGGGATGGCAACGAGAACACAAACATAGTCTCCACAATCACCGACAGTTACGCGAACATCTTCATCACAAGAGCGGATAGAAACGATCCCTTCAGCCCTGGCTCTTGGCTTCTGTACATAACTGCCCCGAACAACATTACCTTCACAAAAGCGAAGGGATATTCAGAGTGGTATTACATCCGCGTAAACCAAATGAAAGCACCTGAAGTCGCGGGCCGATATTTCTTCAAAATGTTTCTCGACAATCACTATCCGGTGCGCAGGCAGGGAGCAATTCCCACCCTTATCAACAGTACAATGCCGATGGAGAATTGGCCGGTCCTTCTAGTGAAAGGAGAGGCGGACCCATCCATAGTGTATGGAACAGTCAGATATGGTGATACAGCAAACAGCACCCTCTATGGTTTGCCACTGAATTTGCCTGGTCGAGTGAGAGCAGTCGGTGTGGCAATAGACCCGGTAACGGGAGAAAAAACTGGAAGAGGTGTGGAGGCAGATGGGTACTTCAATGCAACCTCACAAGGGCACTTCGAAGTTGAGGGAGTGGCACCAGGCATCTATGACATTTACGCGTCAGCTGCAGGTTACCCCGAAAGGAAAGTTGGGGAGGGAATCAAGCTACTTCGAGGTCAGTCGTTCAAGTTAGACGCATACTTGATGGTCGGACCGCAGATTAGGGGAGACGTGTTCTCCAAAGAACTATTTGGGTTAACGTCATGGCCAGGGCAGCTACCAATCAGCGTGGTCATTTACGACAGCAACACCTACGATACCGATAGCATCGTCACCTACTCCCCCACCAACTTGACACAAGCCCCTTACACATCCTATGTTGTAGGCAACACCGCATTTGCAGGAGACCAGTTAGCGCCACCAAACGAACCCAGATTAGTGGCCTTTCCGTGGGAAGGACAATTGGGGTATTACTCATTCACGCCACCTCCAACCTTCAAAGACATCTTTGGGCTTTTCAACGGCGTTGGACCAGCGCAGTCATGGTGGGTTGACCCACAAAGCTCGTTGGCCCCGCCGATGTTCCTGGGATCCACGGCAAACGAATTCGTCTTCCAATTCGGCCAAAAGAGCATCTACGGAGCCCCCACAAAATTCTCCGGAATGGTGCCGCAAGTATTCGCGACTTGGACGGACAGTATGACCCCAGGCGTCTACTATCTTCGCGTCTTTCTGAATGGTTACGTGCAGACCAACAATGACGGAACGCGCTTCGTCGACTATTCATTCCAGATTACCGGATCAGGCTACGCCCAGAACGTGTACATACCAATTGATCTGTGGCATTCATGCGGCATTAACGTGACCGTTCACTTTCAAGATCTACCAGGAACGTTGCAGGAGGCTCCAATCCAGGGTCCCGACCCGCGAAGATTCTTGATCGCGGAAGCCTTTGGAAGCGATGGAAACTTGGCAGCGTTCAACTTCACTCAGGTTTCTTCTTCAAGCAGCGAAGCCTCCATCCGACTGAACGGTTTCGGTATGGCGGGACCGACCTTGCCGCCAGACCCACGCGCGTCCATCAAATATTCTCTTGCCAGATATCGAGGCATCTTCGATTATGGTTTACCCACAGACACATACGCGATCCATCTCTTCATGCGCGGTTACATCCAAGCTCTACCCCCCGCCACGGCGCTCAATGAATTGGATCAGCCCTTAATTGCCACAATCTCAATCGGTTCCTGCGTGGCCCTGTTGAGCACTCACATGTACAGAGGGGGGAGCATCAATACAACGGTGTATTCAATTGATTGGGAACGACCCCCCACGCCCAAGAATTGGGTGTGGCACAACGCCCCAGTCAGCGTTCTCGTGTACGATATTTCCTCGAAAGCGTTCGTGGACGTTGTCTACTTTTGGAATGCGAACATAAACCAGTGGACGATTCCTAATCAGAATTCCAACTTCCAGTCCTTGCCGTGGCCGACATGGCATACAGAGTTTGGTGCTGGGGCTAGTCTAATCACCACTAATGGTTCAACTACCGCCGACAGATTCGGCCCTGACCTCCCGAACTTCCCTTCATTGGATATATCACAGGACGTGGCTACGCCCGTGTTTTTGCAGGAGAACTTTCAATCCGGATTCCTTTGGAGCTCCAGCACGTATAGGACATCTACGTTTCGTTCGAATCTTGCAATTTACCCCGGAGTGTACGCACTTAACGTCTGGACGTATGGTTACGTTCAGGATGATGTGGCCGCCCTCGGCGATTTAGGAGACGTGGATGTTTCAATAGCCTCGTTGGGCTCGCAAGCAGACTCCAATCTTCGAGCAATGGTCGGCGTGAATTTCACAATTCGGATGGTGTTCAAGACGGAACATATCTTCGCTGGAATTCCTTACAACTCCTCAATCAGAATCCGAGTATACGATAACGGCGACACTCTGATAGCGGCAGCTTCTATTTTCTCTGATGCTGGAACCCTGGTTTCTTCCTCCCAAGCGGGATTCTTTGCTGACGGGACGAAACTATTCAATCACCCGATCCCAGCTGGAACCCAGACCCTAGAGTACCGTGACCTGGCAGGGTTATTTGACTATGTCGAGGCGGGTGGGCAAAATGTCCGCGCCGCTTCCCTGTTTTCTCCTGACCATGGTGTTTGGGGCAGGTCACAACACCCAGGTGCGTATTCAGGCGACTGGTCGGTGATGGTTGATTTGGTGAACTGGTACCCTTCGACCACAACCTACTACCCCCCCGTACCCGCCCTCTTGCAAGGTGAATCACCGTACTTCTACCCATACAACCACCTAGGACCTTACCGACAGAATTCTTACACTAGGATACCGAATGTTGCCCAAGGTGGTGAGGGGTCTGTTGAATTTGAGCTTGACCGGAGAGGGTACATTCAAGGCACCGTTCTAGGAATGAATTGGGTCAACGATGTCAGAACGATGAGTTGGACTACAATTCAGTTGACTTCTGGCTCCACTCAGTATTATTGGTACACGTGGGACGGATGGTTTGATGGCTATCTTGACCCCGGCCAATACCATGCAACCGTCGTTGAATGGACGAACCGCGCCGAGGCGCATAAGACGGCTGGCTACGAGCTGGCCGTAACCGAAGGACAAGCTAACACTGCCATGTCGTTCACACTTGAGGAGACGGAAATCCCGATTCCGGAACTGTCAGCGACCCTGCCCATCATATTGCTAGCACTGACTGCCTCCCTTGCAGTTCTTAGCTCACAACGTTTCAAAAGGAACGCGCAATCGGAATCGGGCGGCTGATTCTTACATTGTCCTCTTCGAAAGCATGATTGCGATGGGTAGCAGTATCATACTGCTCATGAACAGTATGAGGAGATCGCCGGCTATCGCGTTCAAACCCAACCCCAAGTAAATCACTCTTCTCAACGCTTCATTGCCATAAGTCCAAGGTAAGCTGTACGCTATTGCTCTGCCCCCTGACGCGAGCAATAGTGGCGAGTTTGTTGTTCCAGCGAGACTAAAGAGTGGGAAAGTCATAGCTATCTCTAGGATTGTGAGCGTGGATGAACCTCGAATCCGCGCTGACATCACCAACCCGAGTGACAGTGTGAAGACTGCGATAAGCGAAGTCGTCAGATAGACGAGCAAAATGTTGCCACGAACTGCGAGCCCCATCAATGCGAAGATGATTAGCATAAGCGAGGTACGAAGCGCAGTCAATAGCACTGTGGCGAACATTTTACCAGAATAGACGGAGAGGATGTTCACTGGGCTGAGCAGCAGCCGAGGAAAAGTACCCCGTTCCCTCTCACGAGTGATAGCATTCACAATATCGTCAAACGCTCCAAGAATAGTAATCATCCCCAAGAAACCCGGCAAGATTGAGTCCCCGCTAGGCGGCCGGCCCGAGATTGGTCGAACTATTACGTTGACAGTTGCTTGCTTGACGCCGAACTGCGCACCAGCCGAAGACAGCAAATCCTGTGCGTCGCGGTTCACCGCAGCCTGAATCAGTGTGGGTGCAGTAATCTTCGAATTATCAGTTTGGATAATGACGAAAGCTTTGCCTGTAGCGAGCGCGCTACCAAATCCCTTCGGAATCACCACAGCTCCCAATACATCTCCCGCTTCAACGCGAGAAAAGGCCTGCTCTTCCGTAGGCACAAATTCGGTGACACGAATAATCGATGATGTGGCCATCTTGTCAACGAGAATCTTCGATGCTGATGAACCGTCCAAGTCCGCGACTACGACAGGTATGTTGAAACTGGGCGCGCTAAATGCGGCCACAATGACTATGAAAATCCCGATCAAAAGAATCGGAAACATGAACGTGAGGATCAACGAGACCGGGTCGCGGCCAAGCTGCTTCAACTCCTTTACTGTAATCGCAAATGAGTCGCCGACCAATCGCTTCAAAATGCTAGCCTCTCCCGCGACCAAACGAAAAGGCCATACGCAAGCGCGTAGAAACCAAACGTCGCGCCTATCAAATAGGTCAAGTCGAACGTCAGGCTTAGCAAAGGTCTACCGATGAGAACTGTACGCCGAAGCGTTTCGAACCCGTAAGCCCACGGTAGAAGGGTGGCGATAGTCTGCGAAACCCCTCTCAAGAGTTCCTTGTCAATGATGAGGCCGCTGAAAGCGAACAGAAAGAGAACCAGGAAAAACTCCACAATAACAACAGCCCTCGTACCCACCCTCAAAGCTGAAACCAAGAAACCGAAACCCATAGTCAAGAAAGCTATCAGAAGCGAAACCACGAGAAGCGTGCCGAAATCTGTTCTCGGGTTCGCCCCGTACAAATATACGGATATCCCCAGAACTATGAACGTACGAACCGTACCCAAGACTGCATCGAACAAAGACTTCCCAAACACAATCGAGGTAATGCCCGCTGGGCTGACCAGCAAACGAGCGAATGTTCCTTCCTCCCGTTCCCTAGACATCCCACCGGCAATTTCATAGAACGTTGCGAAGATTTGTACGACGCCGAGAACTACTACCAGCCCGATGTTGAATCCTGAGAATATCGCTCCTTTCTGTATGATTTCCACAGAAGCGAGCGCTGTGTTTTGCGCCGAGTTTACCTCGATATTAGGGTTGAAGTTTTGCACATCACCCTTGAGCGTTGTGGCCACTTGGTCTGAAATGCCTGGTTCTCCATCGTCTGTGTAGAGCACTAGCTGCGCGGTTTGACTACCTGACAGATCATTCTGGAAGCCCTTCGGAACGACTATAACAGCGTAGATTCGCCCCGTCCCCAATTGGGATACTGCATTGTCTTCTTGGTAACCAAGGAGAAGTTGGTTGAAGTCCCCTGAGCTCACGAGACTCTGGAGCAGTTGGCTTGAATCTATTGTAAGGTCGTTGTCAACGAAAGCCATTGGGACGTTGGCGGTGGGTGAGAAATGTGTGCCTGCCCCTCCTTGCCCAGCGCCGAGGCTCACAGTGAAGAACAATGGCAGAACGACAAGTGATATGAGAATCGCGGTGCGATTTCGCCGAAACTGCCGAAACTCATTCCCCGCGACTGCGATTACGTCATTGAGGAACTTCAGTTTCGACATTACTGACCACTATTCAGTTGGAGTCGTTTCATCTATTGGTGGCGCAAGTTCATTTTTTCTTGGTTGCGGATTCAAGGAATCGGTCAATCTCCTCCTCGCCACCTGTTAAGGAGATGAAAGCTTCCTCGAGAGTTGGCTCTCGAGTGTTAACACTCTTGATCTTCGCGCCAGAATCGAACAATGCCTTCAGGACTTTCTCGGCTAGTTCCTCTTGGTGTTCGCATGTCACGCGAAGGATGGGGTTGTCATAAGTCACCCTGCATACGTTACCGATGTTGTGAATCTTCTGGACTTGAGAACTCGAGAGGTCGGGCGTTTCCACCTCTACCGTGTTAAGTTCATTGACGCTGTGCTTCAATTCAGCAGGCGTGCCTACTTTAACAACTCTACCGGCGAACACAACTCCGACGCGGTCACATATCTTGTCAGGTTCCCCCATATAGTGTGTCGTCCAGACAACGGTCACGCCTTGATCACAGAGTTTCCGGGTGAAATCTTGAAGGGCTATTGCAGATTGGGGATCGAGCCCTGACGTGACTTCGTCGAGAAACAGGACCTTGGGGCTGTGGAGGAGCGCAGCGCAGATCTGGGCCTTCTTGGCCCAGCCAGATGACAAGGCTCCTACTTGGCGGGAGGCCTTTTCGCGAAAGCCGAACATGTCCATAAGCTCCCGTATCCGACTTTCCGCGGCTCTCTTTGGAATATCATATAGGGTGCTGAAGAGTTTCAGGTTCTCTTCAATCGTCAAATCCTTGTACAGCGAAACACCTTCGGAAACAACCCCAATTTGACGCCTGACCTCCGAGGCCTGTTCTCGGATATCAAATCCGGCGACGCTTGCTGTCCCATAGGTCGGTTCTATTAGAGTGCAAAGCAAGCGCACTGTAGTTGTCTTACCGGCTCCGTTGGGGCCTAGGAGGCCGAAGAGTTCCCCCGCTTTTATGTTGAGGTTGAGTCCATCAACGGCAGTGAAATGTCCGAAAACCTTGGTCAGGGCTTTAGTCTCTATTGCATCTTCAGCCATTTTGCGCTCACACAATCACTGTTCGCGAATTCGGTCTGGCAACTAAAGAGGGTTTTGCGCTGGTCGCATGGCCTGTCATGTAGGATGCCACGGCATCTCTGCTTTTCCTTCGCGGTGGTTGGCGGTCCTTGCGAGGACGAATAGCAGGTCTGACAACCGATTGATGTAGGGAACCATGAAGTCGTTAACTTTTTCAACTTTTCCTAGTGTTATGATTCGCCTTTCAGCTCGCCTTGCCACTGTCCGTGAGAAATGAAGAATTGCCCCTGCTTGGCCGCCCCCTGGGTGTATGAAGGCCTTGAGCGGAGGCAGCTCTTCCTGCAACTTGTCGATGGTTCTTTCCATTTCATCGATTTCGTGTTGGGTGATTCTTGGAACCTCTCTCTGGCCTTCTCGGCTTGAGGCGAGGTCTGCGCCAGCCACGAAGAGACCCTTCTGTAGGCTTTCCAACAGTGAGTCCAGTTCCTTGTCCTTCAGAAAAGCTCTGGCCATCCCTAGGATGGAGTTCAATTCGTCCACATCACCGTATGCTTCAACACGGAGGGAATCCTTTGCTACGCGAACACCGCCCAGCAGGCCAGTCTCCCCTTTGTCCCCTGTTCGGGTGTATATTCTCGCCAAATCGGGATACACAGGACCAAAGGTGCAGGACAGAAATTTAGATGCGTTGGTATGTACTAAGAAGGATAGATGTTCTTGAAGATCGGAGTTCTCTTGGACGAGCCGAAAATCATACCTGGGTTCGACTACATCTTCTATGAGGCCAAACCTTCGAGCGGGCGACTTCTCCCACCCCTCCCAAAAGCATGGAACGTCATCAATTGCTTCGCGGACAACACCATCTCGCAAACTAGACCGGAGCTGATTGCTACCTCCAAAGGGGAAAGAGCTGTCAGAGGTACGCCGCGACGTTTTCTGTGGGATTGGATTTGCCCCAGCAGAATCGAATACCGAGATTATTGTCGGAGAACAATCCAGGAAATTGCACAGCACGACGTCGCCGGCGTAAGGCTGGATAGCGTTTGCTTCCCGCGCGAGGGCTACTGCGACTGCCGAATCTGTGGAGATTCAATGAAAGAGAGCGGAAAGGATCCTGTGGAGTGGAGGGTTAACCAGATTGAGTCTTTCGTGCACGATGTTCGACGGTCAATCAACTGCCCCTTGGGCCTAACCATAGAACCAGATCCATGTTGCGGAAAGGAAAGATTCGGACTGAACCTAGAAACGGTTTCCCGATACGTGGATTACATTTCAACGCCACTCTACATGGACTATTCGATTGTCTACTGGCTTGACATCATAGCCAATTGTTTCAGGCATAGGCTGAGCAAGCTGAGCAAACCATACTTCATCGAGTTATACGCTGGGCATCCCAGGGCTCCGACGAAGTACTTGGTTTCCGCATTGGCCATTGCTTCTGGGTACGCGGATTGTGTGATTCTCTCAACCTACGAATCTAGCATTGCTGAGGAGTTGAAACAGGAAATGGTCCAGAACGACGAAACCTGGAAGTTCTTTGAAGAGCGGAAATGCACAAACATGCTTGACATTCTGAAGCGTTGGCAAAAAGAATGGTGAATAGGTAACGTCAAGTTCTCGTCTGCTGCGATGATTTTGTGTTGGTGTCAAAATCCGTCTGCTGCTCGTGTTATGTTTGGTCGGTGGAAATGTTGCCAATTCTTGGATATCATGGATATGCCGCTACCTCAAACGGAA
This sequence comes from Bathyarchaeia archaeon, assembly GCA_049513715.1. GTDB lineage: Archaea > Thermoproteota > Bathyarchaeia > 40CM-2-53-6 > 40CM-2-53-6 > FEN-987. The sequence continues at coordinate 123,804 of JBEKVV010000005.1, forward strand.
GTGCCTATAGAGCGGGTTCTGAGTACCAGTAGATCGTGGTGATACTGTATGAAATGTCGGGTTACGTGGTCAGAAGGAGAAGGAGTCAATGCGATAGAGTACACGCAAGGATACGAAAGTCGAACTGCAACGACCGTTCAGCAAATACCTTCACAGTTCCTACGAGACTTAGCGTCAACCAACAAGCCTAGAGTGTTACGAGTAGAGTTATTGGAATACTGACTGTCAACCTACTGTTTCTCTTTCTTGCTGGCATTTTGAATCAGCGTCAGCCACTTGTTTTCGCCTTTGACTTCTATGCCTGCCGCTTCTGCTGGTGTCTTGCCATCAAGCGCCATGTGTGGACGGATGTAATTGTGGAACAGTTGGTAGCCCGTCAAGATCGGCGTGTCCTTCTTCTCTAAGCCTCTCATCACTTTCTCCCTGTCTCTGATTTCCCCGTTCATCCGTTCCATGCGGTTATTATTGAAATCTCCTGCGAGTCTGATGTGGCGTATGTGCTCGGTTCGAGTTTCGACCTTCAAAGCGCGGAACTCTTTGTTGTAGGCTTCATGAAAGTTCGCCGCCCCATCAGAAACAAGTGTTTTGGGTTGTTTGCCAGCGATCTGCTTGGCTAGTTGGAATAGTGGTCTAACATCAGCCGTGTATTTCGTATCCGCTACCTCTTGGCGAGAAGGTTGCTGTCGATGTCGCGGGGGAAATGGAATATCACTACGACCCGCCAGATGTCTAAGAATGGGCTTGCGCACACGAACTAACATCAACGGCGAACCGGCGTGGGCTCCTAACCTCGTTCATTAGGCGGCTGGCTTAATATTCGGTGAACCGTAGATTCTGGCGTCTAGTAGAGGTCGGTTCAGTTGACGAAGAGATTCAAGCACATAGACACCAAACTCATTCACGCAGGCGAACCAGAACCGCGCATCATGGGGGCTGTGAGTATGCCTATTTTCCAATCGGCCATGTTCGAGTATGCCGGCGAAACCAACTACCACGACCTCAAGTACATTCGCTTGAGCAACACGCCGAATCATACTGCCCTTCATGAGAAATTGGCAGCCCTTGAGAATGCTGAAGCGGCGTTGGTCATGGCAAGCGGTATGGCAGCCATCTCAACGACCTTATTGTCGATTCTTTCTTCAGGCGACCATTTGCTCGTACAAGACTGCCTGTATGGAGGAACGCATGATTTCGTCACGAAGGATTTTCGTACATTCGGCATCTCTTACGATTTCATTGACGCAAACAAACCGGAGTCTTGGAAGAAGAAGTTACAGCCAAACACGAAGGCGATTTACGTCGAAACGATAACGAATCCTATGATGCAGGTCGCGGACCACAAAGCTGTTGTCGAATTCGCAAAAGCCCACGGGCTGGTAACACTCATCGACAACACTTTCGCAAGCCCAATCAACTTTCGGCCCCCAGGACATGGCTTCGACCTATCACTCCACAGTTGCACGAAATATCTCAACGGCCATTCCGATATTGTTGCTGGGGCAGCAATAGGCCGCACGGAATTGATTGATAGAGTGAAGCATAAGCTCGATCACTTGGGTGGCTCACTCGATCCCCATGCCTGTTTTCTCCTGCACCGAGGGATGAAGACGTTAGCGGTCCGGGTTAGGTATCAGAACGAGAGCGCACTCAAGATCGCAAGATTCCTCGAGGATCATCTGGTGGTTCAACATGTGAACTATCCAGGTCTCGAAACCCATCCACAGCACAAGAGGGCTCGCGAGTTGTTTGATGGCTTCGGTGGCATGTTAAGCTTCGAGCTCAAAGGCGGAGCCACAGCAGCGCACAAGTTCATCAAGAATACAAAGCTGCCAATAATAGCTCCCAGTCTCGGAGGCATAGAAACACTGCTCACCTTGCCGGCTACAACCTCGCACTCGGGCATGTCGCCAGCAGACCGAAAGGCACTCGGGATCACTGACGGGCTCATCCGCTTGTCGGTTGGGATAGAAGCATCTGATGAGATAATCGAGGATTTCCAACAGGCCCTAGACGCAGTAGGCCACTGATTGGGACTCATTAATGCAGGGAATCCGACCAAGACTTTCGAGAAAAGGCGCATTTATGGAACGTGTCTACCTGAAGTGCTCACAACGTTGAGCTCCTTTAGAGACGGCGTATGCGCTGGAGAACTAACTTGTCAGCTTGCGGCCGCACGAACCGCAGTGCTTTGCGTAATGCGGGTTTAGTGTGCTGCAGTATGAACACGTGATCGAAAACAGGGAACCGCCGCAGCCATAGCAGAACTTATTGTCCTTTGGGTTCGCATATCCGCACTTGGGACAATAAACTACTTCAGGTTTCCGGGGGATACGCTCCATTATCGACACGATCAAATTGGGAGTGGTGTTGGCTTATAGAACATTCGATGATTCCGGGTCGAGAAACGCCTCAACGTCCCTAAAGACCCTGTCAAACATTTTAACAGTCAGTCTGCCAGTTTGTGTGTTTTGGCGGCTGGGGTGGTATGACGCGGAAAGGACCGGATAGGGCTCCGGCAACCTGTAAAATGCGGCATGGCGAAACTTCAGATCTCTCGTCTCCAACCCCCTTCCCTTAAGAAATCTGACGTAAGTTTCAAAGGCCACACGTCCCAGCGCCAAGACTACACGCACATGTGAGAGCAACTTCATCTCCTCCGTCCAGTAGCGTTGGCAGGTATCGATTTCTTTTGGCTTCGGTTTGTTCTTAGGTGGGGCACAGCGCACAATGGCGGTCATGTACGCGTCGCGAAGTTGAAGCCCATCGCTCACACTATGCGATTCAGGTTTGTTCGCGAAGCCGAACTTGTGCAAAGTCGCCATCAGAAACTGCGCAGACCCATCACCCGTAAACATGCGGCCAGTACGGTTACCTCCATGCGCTGCTGGCGCAAGGCCCAGAATCACTAACTGCGCTTCGGGGTCACCGAACCCAGGAAGCGGTTTACCCCAATACTCCCAACCCATGAACTGCCTTCGCTTCTTCTCAGCAACTATTCTGCAGTGGCGCCTAAGGCGCGGACAAAGCTCACATGCTACAGCTCTCTGGTTCAACTCCGTTAGTGTACTGAACGTGGGAAAGTTTCGCGACAAGAGTTCTCATTCGTTACAATGTCCCAGATTGCTCGCTGCAAAGAAGCTAGAGCCAAGGGGATGATAATGAAGGGGTTCAGAAAACCCTCTGAGCCACCTAGCTTTCTCCGGCGACGCTGAACACTTGAGTTAGGCCCTGGTGTTGATTGTCGCCGAGATAGGTCAGCGTTATGGGAAGCCATCCGGTCCAGTTCATTGGAAAGCGGGCCTCAAAATGGCCCGTTTGGTCAGTGACTGCTGCTTGCGTTCGATAAGCTCCTTGAAGATAATACAACATGTAAACAGTTGCCCCCGCGATCGGGCTTCCCGAAGCGTCTTGCAGAGATCCCTGCACACCCACTGCCACTCCTTTTTGCACAATTGGAGAAACAGAGGCGAACATTGTTTTCACACCGCTCTTTGACAACGGCGTCGTGGGCATTGTGACGAAGTCTGCGGACGGAATCTGGCTGGTCGTGCTTACCGTGGCAAGGGCCCATGCCGAAGCCACAACGACCAACACAACCACTAGCAATGGAATTATGGTTTGAAGTCTAAGCTTTCTAGTTGGTTCCGCTTCATTTGAAGTAGCCATCTTGTTATGCCTCGGCGGGTTCGAAATTCGATTGCAGAACGACGGCAGTGGCAATTAAAGTCTTTCCGGAAGCCCACAAAACCGCAATTCATACGTATAATTCGCTCAATCGCATCTTCCCTCTGCATCGACAATTCTCTTTCGCGTGCGTTTGTAGATCGCATTCGCCGAGTTGTAGAACACAAACTTATCTATGACTTGCCGCATGCTCACGACGGAGTTCAAGAGTTTGTCTGAAGCTAACATTCCCGTCCTAATCTTAAGAGAAGGCGCGACTAGGACGCGTGGGAAGGACGCGCAACGGAATAACATTCTAGCCGCCAAGATAATCACTGAGACCATCAGAACCACTCTCGGCCCGCGAGGGATGGATAAGATGCTCGTCTCTGGGATGGGTGATGTTGTCATTACGAACGACGGGGCGACTATCATGAAGGAGCTTGATGTTCAGCACCCAGCTGCCAAGATGCTGGTTGAGGTCGCTAAAAGCCAAGATGCTGAAGTCGGTGACGGAACAACAACCGCCGTCGTACTTGCTGGGGAATTGTTGACGAAAGCGGAGAAGCTTCTTGACCAAGAAGTTCACCCCACTGTCATTGTTGAAGGTTACAAGAAAGCATCGGAGAAGGCGCTGGAGATTCTCCAAAGTCTTGCAATAGACATGCAGCCCGACGACGAAAAACAACTCATGCAAGTCGCGATGACATCCCTGGAAACTAAGTCGGCTGCAGAGTCCCGGGACCACTTTGCCAAACTCGCTGTGAAAGCTGTAAAACAAATCGCTGACAATCGCGACGGAAAAGTCACAGCGGATATTGACAGAGTCAAAGTGCTGAAGAAGAAGGGCGAAAGCATGGAACAAAGTGAACTTGTTCGCGGGATCGTCGTGGATAAGGAAGTCTCACATCCGCAAATGCCCAAGCAAGTCAAGAACGCTAAGATCGCATTGCTAAACGCAAAAGTTGAGATTGAGAAGACCGAGTTCGATGCAAAGATCAATATCAACTCCCCGGATCAGATGAAACGTTTCCTAGATGAAGAAGAAAATATGCTCCGAGAGATGACGGATAAGATCAACAGGAGCGGGGCAAATGTGATTTTCTGCGAGAAAGGCATAGACGACCTTGCCCTACACTTCCTTTCAAAGAAGAACATCATGGCCGTGAAGAATATCAGCAGCGGCGACATGGAGAAACTGGCAAAGGCCACGGGGGGCGCAATCTTAGCTAGCACAAAGGACATGGCTGCAGAAGCCTTGGGTGAAGCGAAACTGGTCGAAGAGATCAAGATCGGAGACGATAAACTCGTCTACGTGCGCGACTGCAAAGACCCCCGTGCCGTCACAGTCGTCATTCGAGGCGGCTCCGAGCACGTCGTTGACGAAGCCGAGAGGTCATTCCATGATGCCCTTTGCGTGGTCAGAAACGCTGTTGAGGACCACAAGGTCGTGGCGGGTGGAGGAGCACCTGAAGCTGAAACAGCGAAGCAACTCCGCGACTACGCCGTAAAGGTTGGCGGTCGTGAACAATTAGCTATAGAAGCCTACGCTGAAGCACTGGAAGCGATCCCGCTCACCATCGCTGAAAATGCCGGACTCGACCCAATTGACATAATGGTCGAACTCAGGTCGAAACATGCGGAGCCAGGGAACAAGTGGTACGGAGTACAAGTGAAGACAGGGAAGATCGCCGATATGCTTGCTGATGAGGTAATTGAACCACTAAGGGTGAAACTGCAGGTTATCAAGTCAGCCACTGAAGCGGCGAGTATGCTCCTAAGAATAGATGATGTTGTATCCTCCAAAGGCTCGAAAGAGAGCGGACCGCCCGGTGGTGGAATGCCCGGAGGCATGCCAGGCGGTATGCCGGGCATGATGTAAGCGACCTGCATCTACCCCGGAATGAATGTGGCCAAATCGCACAAACCTCAAATTCTCAAACCTTTACACTGGCCAGTGTGAGCGAGATGGCTTCGAAGCTCACTCCAAACGCCATCCGACTAATTGAAGGAAACAACCTCGGCTTTCTGGCGACCCTATTGCCCGACGGGTCGCCCCATGTTACACCCGTGTGGGTTGATCACGAAGGCGACATTGTCCTTGTCAACACTTCTGTCGGCCGAGTGAAGCAAAGGAACATTGAAAGAGACCCACGTGTCATGATTGCCATTGCGGATTCAAAGAACCCGTACGACCGTGTAATAATCCGGGGCCGGGTTCAGCAAACTTACGAGGAAGCGCATATCGATAAGCTTGCGAACAAGTACACTGGCGCAAAGAAGTATCAACGGTCATCCCCCACGGAGAAACGCGTGATCCTCAAAATAGAACCGCAGAAGATCTCGTAAGACCAGCAGACTCACTTGAGGGTTCGACAAAACAATCGGACGGTAGGTTTCTCATTGTCTAAGGATTCTCGTTGGGGCTCCTCCCTCGACATTTTGCGAAAGCTGACGGAGTTTCCCACATACGAAGTGTCGGGAATGCGCAGCTGCGCTGAGTTTCTAGCCGGAGAACTAGAGGATCTGGGCTTCAGTTCCAAGCTGGATAAGTTGAATAGTGTCTACGCTGAGAAAACTTTTGAGGATGGCGAGGGGACTTTTCTAATCAATACGCACTTCGATACTGTTTCATCTTCACAGAGATGGGTTAGGGACCCACTGCGTGCTTCCCTAGAAGGCGGTCGACTTTACGGCCTCGGTACTGCCGACGCCAAGGGCGGAATCGCCGCGACGCTATATGCAATGGCTAGAATGAAGAACTGCAGGTTTCGGAAGCTTGAGGTACTTTTCTCGAACTACGAAGACAATAGCATAACTATAGATGGTGAAACGTGGCTAGGAACTCCATATTTTCTGGTGCATAATCCGCTGAAGGCGGATGGAGGAATCAACGTGGAGGGAACCGTGAAGGGCGATAAGTTCATGGTGTCCCTTGGGTGCGGGGGCAGGGTGGGTTTCACCGTGACCACACTTGGGAGGGAAGCTCATTCCTCAGACCCACGCTTAGGCAGGAACGCGATCTACGACATGGTGAAAGTCATCGAGGCGCTTAGACGCGTCCCGCCCGCAAGGATGACTCTCGACGACCACGAAGCGTACACTGAACTCAATGTGAGCGTAATCAATGGTGGCACAGCAATCAACATAGTCCCAGGCGAGTGCAGAATAATATGTGAACGACGTGTTCTACCAAATGAAAGCTGGGACGAGGTGAAGAAAGAAGTAGACCAGGCTTTGTCCACAGTGCAAGGAGTCCACGTCAAGGTGGAGTTCAATAAACCTCAAAGGGCGTACCTTCTGGACCGGAAACACCCAACAGTGACTCTTGCAGTCGATAGCACGCTGAAAGCTGTGGGCTACAAACCCCAATTCAGGGTTGAGGCGGGGCGAACAGATTCAACTTACATCGATCAATTGGCGGGAATCAAAACCGTAATACTAGGACCTGGGGAAACCGAAAACGAGCATGCACCAGACGAGTTCATCAACGTCAAACGTCTCGAAGAGTTCACTGAAATAATGTACCACATGCTTTCTAAACCGAACTGATCAACTCAAATCAGAAGAGATTGAAGACCGAGCCTTAACATCCACGGCGCGCTCTGCTAAGCTTTTGCTCTCACGATTAGAGTCTGGAGATTGATTTTTTGTGACCAGTATTCCTTTTTCGAGCACTTCGAGCGAGTTGTAATGTGGAGACAAGAAGAGTTAGGAGTATGACCTGAATTCCCATTGGGAACTCTGGGACGGCCACGGTTGACTGAAGCGTTCTAGTGGCTCCGTCGAGGGCACTTAACCAATTGGAGCCCAAGTCAGTGACATAGATTTCATTCTTGGCTAGGTTTAGGGCGACACCGAAGGGAGTGTATCCCGTTGGAATATCGCCTGCCAATTCGCCTGTTATGCCATCGAATATGAAGATAGCATTGGCTTGTGCGTTTGCCACGTAGACCGACCCATCGAGCGGGCTGACAGCAATCCCATTCATGGCATACCCAACTGGGATACGACCAATAATGCTTCCACCTGAACCGTCAATGATGAGGATCGAGTATGTCCCAATCCCTGTCACGTAAATTCTGTTGGTTGTTGGGTCAACCGCGATCCCCACAGGCATGAAGCTGATAGGGATGGTTTGGACCACAAGATTACTTGAACCGTCAATTACCGAAACTGAGTACCCCCCCAAGTTGGCCACGTACACCATGTTTGTGATGGGATTGACTGCAACTGCTGAGGGAAATTTCAGTGTTACGTTCCCGATTATCGTATCTGTTGAGGTGTCGATGACGTACAACGTGTTTGAAGCAAGGTCTGTGACATACAATCTGCTCGAATTTGAGTTCACTGCCACCCCAAACGAAGTATACCCTACAGGAATTGCTCCGAGCAGGACCTTGTCGGTTTCGTCTACCACGAGAACTGAATGACTCTGAACGTGCGTAACGTAGACCACGTTGAGGTGTGAATCAAAAGCTACTCCGGATGGAGGTTTGCTGACTGAGATGTGGTCCAAGACCGCATCATTGGAACCATCTATGACCAAGAGCGAGTACGCTCCGGCATCGGTAACATATATCCGGTTGGTGTTCGGGTTGGTTTCCACACCGTAAGGTGAAAATTGCCCGCTGATTGTAGCTACGATAGTGTTGGTCGACCCGTCGATAACGCTAATTGAATTGGACTGAAAGTTGGCGACGTAGATCTTGTCGGTTACAGGGTTCACAGCCAAACCAATCGGAAAATAACCCACATTCACATCCGCCATAACTTGGTTCGTTGATCCATCGATTGCGAAAACAGCGTTTCTTCCGACACTCGTAACGTAAACCATACCGGTCTGTTGGTCAACGGTCACGCCCCAAGGGAATGGTACGGATACTACACCAGAAACAGCGTTTGATGAACCATTGATGACAGACAATGTATCAGACCCGAGGTTTGCTACATACACAGTGTCGGTTTTTGCGTTGACCGCAACGCCGAATGGATTAAGGCCGACGTGCAGCGTGGCAACAACCTGATTGCTCGAACCGTCAATTACTGATACAGAGTTCGACTGGAGGTTAGAAACGTATATGCGGTTAGTTGTTGGGTTTACCGCAACACCAGATGGCAAATTGCCAACGAGAATCGTCGCGACCAGACTATCGGTCGACCCGTCTACTACCGAAGTCGAATTCGAACCTAGATTGGTGACATAGATCATGTTCGATGTGGGATTTACCGCGACGCCCGCTGGGATGCTGCCCACTTGTACGCTGTCAAGCTCTGTGTCAGTAGGTCCGTCGAATGCGTAGAGGGACTGCGTCCACCCGTTTGCTACGTATACTCTGTTTGTTATAGGATTCACTGCGACCCCGTAGGTATTGGGGTTGACAGCGACACTTGACGGACCTGCAGCAGGCGCGAGCGCCGTTCCACTAATAGGTGACGCAAGAGTGCTAGGTATTTGACCGAGGGTTGTTAAGGCGAGTATGGCAACGATCACGATGACGAGTTGCAAGGTTCGCACGTTCAACTCACATCATCTGCGCTAATTCACAATCCATATGGATTGTTCTCGCATAAATTGTGGTATGTAGTTTGGGCCAAGCGCACTCTTGCCTGTGGAGCCGCTGCCTTTCCATCCACCGAACGAGTTTACGCCAGGCCAGGCACCAGTTGTAGCTCCGGCGCGGCGGTTTGAGTAGGTTACTCCTGCTTGGATGTGGTCGAAGAAGTATTGCCTTTCATCCTTGTTTCTCGTGTAAATTCCCGCGCATAAGCCGTACTCGCTATCGTTTGCGAGTTTCATTGATTCCTCGAATGAGTCTACTCCTGCTACGACGAGGAAAGGGACGAAGAGCTCTTCCCTGAAGATTCTGTGAGTGACGGGAAGGCCGTCGACGATGGCGGGTTCAACAAAGTAGCCTTTCGAAAACTCGCCGGTGGTCAGTGCGTTTCCACCACAGACGAATTTGCCACCATCACGCCTCGCTTCGTCTGCTGCTTGGGTGTATGTTTCGACAGCTCCTTTGTTGACTAATGGGCCGAGGGAAACTTCTTTCCTGGTTGGGTCGCCAACTTTCACACATTTCTCAGTATATGCTTTCAGGGCGACCAGAAACTTGTCTTTTACACGGTTGTCCACATAGACCCGCGAGCATGCGCTACACTTCTGCCCCCCAAACCCGAACGCGGCCCGCACTATTCCTTCGGCAGCCTCGTCGAGGTCGGCGCTGCTGGTTACGATGGCCGGGTTCTTGCCACCCATCTCCGTAATCACTGGTTTCGGAAAATCCCTGGCGAACCGATGGTAGAGATCCATGCCGACAGCTTTAGACCCTGTGAAAATCAACCCATCAACATCTTTGTTCTCCTGCAACTCCGCGCCAACGGTTCCACCGGGGCCTGTGATAAAATTGAGGACCCCACGGGGTATCCCAGCGTCGATGTAAGCACGAGCCAATTCATAGCCTAAAACTGGCGATTCACTTGAAGGTTTGAAGACGACTGTGTTCCCAGCGACTAATGCGCCTGCGGTCATTCCCGCGGCCAGCGCGAATGGGAAGTTCCATGGCGCAATTACTGCCCAAACACCATAAGGCCTCAACACACTGAATGTTTCCTGCTTGGGGCCCGGTGATTCGAGCACAAGAACGAAACCTTTGTTTTGCTCAATTTGCTCGCAGTAATACCGAATGAGCTCTGCCCCTTCGTTGACTTCCGCCAATGCTTCGGAGCGATTCTTTCCTACCTCAAAAGCCATCCATGCACACAATTCGTAACGTCGGTTGATAATTAAGTCGGCTGCTTTGCGCAGTATGTGCACCCGTTCCTTGTACGATGTTGCGCTCCATGCCCGAAAAGAATCACGTGCTGCCGTGACCGCTGACTTGGCGTCCTCGCGGGTTCCCTTTGGAAAGTGACTAACGATAATCGCTGTGTCCACCGGGCTTGGATGCGACATTGATTCTCCCGTCGAAGCCCATTTCTCACCGTTGACATACATCGGAAACCGATTACCAAGCTTCGTTCGCACATCCTTTACGGCCAAGTCGTAGGCTTGATCATCCTTCGGCGTTATCGTCATCGTCGCATAGGTGATACGAGGACCCTTAGACGTCTTCTTGCCAGCTCGTTTTGATGGAACCAACAATCGTGCCTCTAAGAAAGCCGCGTGTCCCCATATGTATTTCAGTGTTATGCACTGCCTTCACCAACAGTTACACTGCTCGCGAGCAAACCCAAAAGAAGATTTACATTCACAAACCAATCACTAAGTACACAGGAGTATCAAATGTCGACTGTTGGCGAACCCGAGAAAGGTAAGTGGAGATTCTCACATGTTAGTTTCTACACTGAGAGTGTCTGCGAGACCTTCACAGATGATAAGGGTAAAGATCACTATCGATGGCAATACCCAGATGGGAAAATGGAGTACATCTGTGTATGCCACAGATTCCTGAACAGATAGATGGCTGCGGTAGAAGTGCAAAAATGGAAAAGGGGAACGCCCAAGAATGCGTACTCAGCTTGGTTTTCGGCTGGATTTTATCTTCTTCCTGTGACGTTGTTTATTCTTCTGGCGCCTGCGAATCCTGAACGCGGTTCTGCTTAACCTGTGTGGCATCCTTTGCCAACCCCTTTGATACCGGGCGTGCACATGCTCAGGCATATGTTAAAGCTAATCGGTTCACATCTTTCTGCCGAAAACTAGAACTTGCTCGGTCAAAGCTACGGCATTGCTAAGGATCGGGAAGTTCCCTTCTTGCCATGCGAACCATCATGGGGAATCTCAACTGGGAACATTCCCTGAAATTTGACAGAACCCAGAACGCAATTGCCATATTGCCTTCAGATTGTTGAGGCCGCACGCCGGTGGTTGAAACTTGTCAATTAAGGAGCTTTCGAGAAAAGGCTCAGCCCAATGCCAAGAGGCGTTCGCACTCCTGAGGGAGCAGATGAAGTCTCTAGGGAATGTCGAAGAGACGGTTGAGTATGAACCGCTGAAGGAAAGTGAAGCGCCGACCTACAATGTGAACGAGACGCCAAGAGTTCGAGTTTTCTTCGGCGAAAAGTTAGAGGTTTTCCTCTTCATTCCTGAGACGTCCGTTGCAAGCATCAAGTCAGATAGTACGGTATCTGAAGCCCTGAGGGCGTGGGTTGACAGGGCGCAGCTTGGCGGCATGAGCCGGCTCCTTCGAGTTCAATTGGCAACCAGGAAGGATGTCGAGGTACTGCTCCCTCTGATTACAGCGGTAATTCGACAGTAACTTCGTTGAGATTTTGAGGGCTGCTCAGACAGTCTCATTGTAGGCTCTGATGAATTCCTCATCCACTACGCCTGAAACAACCTTCTCTGTTCCATCAGGGAGAACAATCGATAGGCCGGCTGCGTGGTATGGCAGTTCGTACCTCTGGAGCCTTTCAGGGTCGTCGGTTTCGTAGGCTTTAATCCATTTCCCATTCTGTTGCCGGTAGCAGAGGACCTTTCGAAGTCTTCTCTCTCCCACCCCACCAACTCGGCCCCCTGCAGCGCCTGGTGCCTCTGCGGGCAGTTCGAGCACGTAGACTCCGTTCGTTCCGTCATTATTGCTGAGGTCGATTGAGTGTTCAGCAACGAATATCCTTCTGCCCCCTTCGCTCGCCAGCTGCGCAAGCTCTTCTAAGGGGGTCACAGAATGCACACGACCCTCAAATGGGGGACGTTACTGTTCGGATCAAAAGATGACTAGGAGATTTGTGGAACTGCTGATTTCAGAGAAGCTTGAAGCACCGTCAAAGTGCCCGTTTTTCGGCTGAGGGACAGTTGGATTTCTCCCCTGAAGCTCCTGACTCTTGCATCATGGACCTGCACAACGTCTCCCTCCGAGATTGTGTGGATTTGACTATTCCAAACAACTAGAGGAATCTCGCCAGTTCCATCCGAGAGCGTAACTGTACAAACCAGGAGCGGGTTTCCGTCCCGGGACGTAACGGCCCTGACCTCCGATTTCCTAACAACGTTCGCCTTGAAGGACACGCCTTTCAAACCGTACTTCAAGCCGCTAATCTGCCTCTCAGATTGGCCATTCGAATCATCTCGATCATCATCGAGGTTTCGAAATTCGTCAGGCAGGTTCTTCAGTTTCTTAACAGTTTCGTCTGGAATCTCAGCTTGGCCCAAGGGTCTGCCTTCGAGGGAGAACATGTAGGTTGCAGAGGACTCACCCTGCATCCTAGTTTCGATAATAAATTTCCCGCGGCGTGCGTTACCACGTCTTCGTGCAGCGAGCATTGTTGAATGGAGAAGCAAAGGGTCGAGGTTGTGCTTCCTGGACATTTGAAGTAGGTATATGAGATCTCTGTCTTGACCACGTGTTTTCGGTGCACTTCGGAGCGCTGTTAACATGGCAAACCCGCAGCCGATATGGCATCATCAGTATTAAAGAGAACCGAAAAAGGAAATTAAGGGAAACCCAAGAGAGCCCGGATTGGGCTCTGTTCCTTCATCCATTGGATTGGGCCCTTTTCCCTAGCTCAACATCGAGCATGAATATGGCACCGCCGTCACTCCCGAGGAGTTCAAGCCTCTGTAGGGTAGCAAAGGCGCTGGCTTCCTCTTCGACTTGCTCTTTTATGAACCATTGAAGAAAAACCTCGGTCGCATGATCTTTCTCGGACTTCGCCAACTCAAATAGTTCCGTTATGGCCTTCGTTACCTTCTGTTCATGCTGATACGCGTCCTCGAAGACGTTCTTGTGTGAGTTCCAGTTCGATGGAGGTGCGTCCAGTTTCTCGAGCACAATCTTCCCTCCTCGTTCCAATAGGTAATCGTACAATTTCATTGCATGACCGGATTCTTCGCCGGCTTGCATTCGCATCCAATGGGCGAATCCTTTCAGGTTTGCCGATTCGAAATGGGCGGCCATGGCCAAGTACAGGTAATACGAGTAGAATTCCTTGTTAATCTGACCGTTAATGACCCTTTCAACTCTCTCATTAATCATGGTTAATCCAACAACTCCGCAGTCGCAAGCTTTCCCTCAAGGCGAATATAACAGTGGTGATATTTCCGTTGCCGTCTACTTTGTGAACTCGCGCTTGTCGACGTACACGCTAATTGACCTTAGGTAGGAAGGCGCGTTGCCTGCTGGGCCCGCAGTGGTGAAGAGGCTGTCGACGTGGAACTTGAAGTGCGCATCTCTGTTGGTCCCCGCGTAAGTTATCAGAACCTCACCCGGCCTGCCGGAACTAGTCTTCTCATGCCTAATGGTTATGTTTTTGTCGCGCTCGCTGAACCAGGATTCAATTTCCTTTCTCATTGTTGGCTCGACCGATTCGAAGGGAATTCCCTTGTGCGTTTGCTCAAACTTGGCGGTCAGCCCTTTGCGGCATTCCTTAGCTAAGTTGGTCATGTATGTGAAGGCCTTCTCAACCAACTCCTTGCCTGATTTAACATCCGTCACTGCTCGCACCTTAGGTCAGGACTATTGCTTTCTCTTCCCGAAATACTCTTTCAATGGCCAGTAGAAGTCTATCCAACCTTCACGGTATGAAGCTGCTTGTTCTTTAGGGACGTTTGAATGGATCATAGTCAGCTCAGTCCCATTGTTTTTTTCTTTGAAGGAAAACTCTACCGTCGAGGGCATGTATCCCGCTGGCCATTCCGAGGTTTTCCACTCCTGCACTATTCGCTTGCTCTTTTCGAGCTTCAAGTTTGTTCCTGTGATGTATCCGTCCCACGCAGTGAACTTGCCGCCCACTTTCGGGTCGCAGGTTGCCTTGGCCCCAGTGAAGGCCATGTGCTCGGCCTCATCTATGAGTGCGTTGTAGACTTGCGCAGGTTTTACTGGAAAGAGCACCTTCTGTTTGATTATGACTGTGGTTTTGGCCACCTCAACCGCCTAGGGAGTGGGTTCCTAGTGCGGAACGACTATAAGTTTTCCACAAGTCATGTGGGGTGAAGGGCAAACAACCCAACTCAGCTTGTCATCAATATCAGCCCTCTTAGGGAACAACGAGCAATGATTTTCCGTGCTGAGAATAACGATAGCAAGAAAAGCATGGAAAGGCTTTAGTTTCATGTGCCGCGGTTGAGCTGAGTTGCCCCGAAGTCACACTATGTTTTCAGTATTCCTGATTCTCGTATCGTCAATGTTACTGTTTTCGCACGGAAGCATGATGCTTGGCGGAGGGATCACTATACTGACATCAACGATGACGACCACAGTTGAAGTGACTTACAATTACTTCACGAGTTCGAACGGGACAACGCTCTTAGGCGGACATCTCACAACGAGCACGTTAGCCATCCCCATGACTGCGACAAGCACCTTTGCCAATTCCACTTCGTCAGCCTGGGGGCCTTTGCCGACCCTCGGTTTTGACCCGGGATGGATTATTGTTGGCCTAGTTCTGGGAATTGTTGCCCTCTACCTAATTCGCCGACACACTCACGAAGCTTACATTGAATAATGTTACCTTGTCCGTAGTCTTTCGCTGTTAGCTAATTGCTTCTAATATCTGCTGGGCGACACTGTCGGGATCTGCGTTCGCGTCATCGTTTCGTATGTTCTTGAGTATGCTCTTGGCGCGGTAGAACTCAACAACCGGTTCAGATGCTTCCCTGTAAACCTTCAAGCGTTCCCGAATCACTTCGGGTTGATCGTCCACACGCCTGTACAACTCACCGTCACACTTGTCGCATTTACCCGAAATCTTCGGTTTTAGGGTCCGTTCATTGTAAATTTCTCCGCACGCTCTGCATTGAAGGCGCGCAGAAAGTCTAGCAACGATTAAATCATCCGGGACCCCGAGATTAACGACAGCGTCAAGTTTCGTGATTCTCTCAAGTGCCTTTGCTTGGTTGACTGTTCGCGGGTATCCCTCTAGAATGAATCCTTTCGAGACCTCGGCGCTTATGCGGTTCTTTAGTATCTCGGTGATTACATCGTCCGGTACCAGAGCTCCTGAGTTGCTGTAGTTCTCGATCGTTTTCCCCAGAGGAGTATTGTTACGAATCTCCTCTCGGACTAGATTGCCCGTGGAGATGTGCGGAACACCAAGTTTCTGGGTCAGCCTAGAAGCGTAGGTCCCCTTCCCGGACCCGGGTGGGCCAAATATGACAACTCTCACCGCCCAAGCCTCCCATTAATCGAACTTAGGGTGAGAGCTCGGCCTTTTACCTGTGTGCAGTTTTCGCGATAACAAGTGGTCCACATCACATTTTCCACAGGCATCTGTGTAACCTTACACTAACGATGAGGCAGCTAGCAGTTTAAGAAATCGATGCTTCAACGTCAGGGACGAAAACGGGCGCTGTTTCTGTGTTAGCCTAATGTCGTGAATCGCTCGTCATCGGCAATCGCGTTCGGAGTGAATCCCGCCGATGCTGTCTCGAAAATACATTCAAGTATTGCGTGCTGGAACGTGGGTTCGCCGCGTAACTGCAATGACTGACATTGTGGGGTTGGTGGGTCTTGTCCTTGCAGCCTTGGCGGCAGGGATTATCAATTCTGTAGCTGGCGGTGGAACTCTCGTCTCTTTCCCCGCGCTCGTCGCATTCGGCCAACCAGAAATAGTTTCTAACGCGACGAATACGGCGGCATTGTGGCCTGGTTCGGTGAGCAGTGCGCTCGGTTACAGAAAAGACACGTCGGTCCAGCGCGGCCTTCTAATAATACTCGCTGTTCCAAGCCTAGTAGGCGGCCTCGTCGGTGCAATGATTCTAGTTAATACGACTGCCGAAACCTTCAAACTAATCGTGCCATTCCTAGTTCTCTTTGCCACGCTCGTACTCGCCTCACGCAGTATTCTCAGCAAAAGAATTGGCAGCCGCACGGACGGAGAACATGTGACTAGGATGGGTCAGATTGGGGGAACGATCTTTCAATTCTTCGTTGGAACATACGGAGGGTATTTTGGTGCTGGTATCGGTATCCTAATGCTCGGATCCTTCAGCTTGATGGGCTTGCGAGACGTTCACAAAATGAACGCAATCAAAACCCCACTGCAAGCCGCGGTCAACTTGACCGCTTTCATCTTCTTTGCGTTGAAAGGGCTAGTGGTTTGGCCTTTGGCGTTTCTTATGATGGGTGGTGCAATTACTGGAGGGTACGGCGGGGCACGGTTGGCTAAGCGTGTGAACCCGCGACTGTTACATTATTGCATAGTCGCGATAGGCCTAGGCGTTTCAGTTTGGTTCTTCTTCAAATCCTTTTAGTGAATTTGACCGCCCCAGTCCTCGGCCGCTACACTTCCACGCCATAGTAGTGTTACACTGTCGTGTCTTTGAACCTGCATGAACTATAGGGCGCCAAAGCGTTTTCCTGCTGGATCATCTTCGGTGGCCAAACACTATTGTGCCAACTATTATCATTCCAACATCGAACGCGATGAGGGCTAGAAGGTCGTAATGGAACGGAAAGACCGGAGTCCAAGCTTCCCTGAGAATTATGACACGCAAGGCGTCGACCCCATAGGTGAGTGGGTCCACGACGCTAACCCATCTGAGCCACTGTGGGACAAAGGTTAACGGAAAAAGTGCGCCGCTCAAGAAGAACAATGGCAAGTTGACGAAGGTTTGAATGACCCCAAAACTTTCCAGACTATCCATCAGCGAAGCTATGGTCAAACCTGTTGACACCATTCCGAAGGTAATCAGTACCATCACCGGCAGCGAGAGAAGGAATGCTACAGGGTTGGGGCTTATCCCCACAATGAAGCTGAACAGGAAAACGAAACTCCCTTGTATCACAGCATCCGTACTGCCACCCAACATCTTTCCCACGAAGACTGAAGCCCTCGAGATCGGAGCCACAAGAATTTCCTTGAGGAAGCCGAACTCTCTATCCCAGATGACTGAGATTCCCATGAACATTGATGTGAAGAGTAGCGTTTGCCCAATGATTCCGGGAAAGATGAATTTCTGGTAATCGATCCCTGTCGTTGCGAAACGCATTCCTGAACCAAAGATCACCAGCCACAGAAGTGGTTGTATGAAAGAGCTGACCAGCCTTGTCTTCTCTCTCCCGTAACGTTTCACTTCCCTAAGCCATAGTGTGTAGATTCCTCGAATCTCACTCATTTTATGCTATGCCTTCTTATTGCCGCTATCCCGCCGTATTCGTCTCCAACTTCACCGCGTATCTCTCTCCCCGTGTAGTTCAAAAAAACGTCCTCAAGTGTTGGTTCGTGGATTGACATGGAGTCGATGTGGATTCCTGAGCTTGCGGCGATTTCAACGACTCGCGGGAGGGCGGCATTGCCATCTTTGACCACCAGCTTCAGCTGACCGTTTTCCTCACGTGATTCCTTCACCCAACCCACGCCAATCAATTTCGCAGACAACTGCTTCATCGCATCCGTCTTAACTGAAATTATGTCACCCTCAAGTGCCTCTTTGAGTCTATCCGGCTCGTCGAGCGCGACTATTTTTCCGTAGTCTATGATAGCCACGCGGTCGCACAAATTGTCAGCTTCCTCCATGTAGTGAGTTGTGAGAATGATCGTGATGCCCTCGCGTTCACTCAGCTCAGAAATGTAGGTCCAGATGTGCCCTCGGGTTTGAGGATCTAGACCTAAGGTTGGCTCGTCGAGGAACAACACTTTCGGGTAATGTATGAACCCTCTTGCTATCTCAAGGCGCCGCCTCATCCCTCCGGAATAGGTTCTCATGAGCAGATCAGCCTTGTCGTGCAACTCGACCAGTTCCAAGACATCTTCTATACGTTTCCTCTGCTCTCTCTTCGGAACCCCATACAGATCGGCGTGCATCTCCAAGTTCTCCCGCCCGGTTAGCCTGTCATCGATGCTCGGTTCCTGAAACACGATGCCTATCGAGCGGCGGACTTGCGATGGGTGCTCTGTTATGTCGTACCCGTTCACAATTGCTGTTCCGGAAGTTGGTTTCAGAATAGTGCATAACATAGACAAGGTCGTGGTTTTTCCGGCTCCGTTCGGACCAAGTAGTCCGAAGACCTCGCCTTGTTCGACTGTGAAATTCAGAGTATCAACCGCGACAAGTTCTCTGAACTTTCGCGTTAGATCTCTGACATCAATTACGTTGCTCATGCCTACAGCCAAGACCGGCTTACGTCCCTAGGCGTTTATGTTTATAGTGTGTGTTTTTCGTTCCCGAAGCAGAAAGATGACGCTGCAGAATGCGATTTCTTGAGGTATTTTTCGTGGACGAATTCAAAAATCGCGGCCACGAAAATTCCATCAATTCCCGTCTCTTTCTCGCCCGGGATGTGCAGGTAGAAGTAGTCCTTCGCACTAAGATGGCAGCGCTCCGATAACTACCGGTACGACCACATATTTGGTTGATCTGACTATGCCGAATTGCATCGTCTGTCCTGGAGTGGCGTGCCTTTCTAGGTATGTTGAAAGCGAGTCGTAGTTAACAATCCGGATTCCGTTTATAGAGACGATCATGTCGCCTCCGATGATGTACTGTTGCGCACCTATGGTAACCAAGTTCTGCCCTGCCTTGAGACCAGCTTTGTCTGCTGGCCCGCCTGGAACTGTTTTTTCTACCAAGACGCCATAAGTGTAGTTGGTTCCTATTGTTTGGGCCAATTGGTAATTCATGTCGTCCCCCTGAAACCCGAGGTAAGGATGCATATTGTATTTCCCTGTGCTTATGAGAGACGGCAGTTCACGGAGGATGGTGTCGGACGGTATGGCGAAACCGACCCCCTGCGCACCGGTTACTGCTGCGGAGGTAATTCCAAGAACCGTGCCATCAGCATTGAGCAACGGTCCCCCGGAATTTCCAGGATTTATGGGCGCACTGAATTGGATCGCGTCGGCTAGGGTGAACGTTCCTGTAGTGGATTGATACTGTATACTTCTTCCCAGTTGACTTACTATGCCGAAAGTCACTGAGCCCGAGAGCCCGAAAGGATTCCCGATTGCTAAAACAGGTTGGCCAACTCTCAAAGTGTATGATGATGCGAAGTTTAGAGGGTGAAGGTCGTTCTGCGGAGCTTTGGTTGAGAGAACTGCGATGTCGCTGTAAGGGTCAGACCCGACGACCGTTGCCACGTAGGCGTCACCGTTCCAGAACGTTACCGTCGTGTTAACCATCGAGTCTACTACGTGGAAATTGGTTACCACAAGATACGAATCAGAATTCTCAATAACAAAACCAGAACCAAGCACACTTTCCACGCTCGTCTGGGGGCCGAATATGGTTAGCACTGTTACACTTCGCGACCCCTGAACTGTGACTACGCTGTCGTTGGAGCTGGCGTAGATGGCGACCGGGTTCAAACCAACGACAGATACGTTTCCTTGTGGTTGAGTAGAGGAAAGTTGATTCCGCAGCTTTCCAACAGACTCTTGAAGTGAGGCAACTTTCGCGTTTGCCGAGGCCAAGGCAGAATTATAGTACACAATCATTGAACCGAGAACCAATACGAATAACAGAAGAATACCAGCAGCTCTTCTGATAGTGACTTGCTGAGAACCCATATTGACCAATCCGATTTCGAGGAAGTTAGCAACTACAGCACGTAGTTAAACTTTCACACGAACCAACCGGCCGCACCAGCCAGGTTAGCCGCAACTAAGGCTCGGCTACAGGTACTACTACGAGCTCTCTGGATTCTGGAACCGCGCTATCTTTGACCGTCAAAGGACTGTGTGGGGTTGTGCCAACTTTCTAATCTTGGGGTTTGTGGCATCTAAACGAGTGAACCACAGTGTCATAGAGTTCGCCAAAATCTGGGGGCGCGTTAGGCGAGAGCATGGTGTAGATCACAAAGTACCTCGATGTTTCGGCGCAACGTAGATGAACTGAGTATGCGTCATGTTTCACGGTTCTTTTGCCAGGGAGTAAGCCGCCAGCTGCCTCGTCGAGCGTTATGTGATTGAACGCGGCTTTGTGTGAGTTTACTTCAATTGAGTCTTGCTTGACCCGCTCAAAATTACGCACATTCCCGGTCTTACGGATGTTTTTTAGCGTTTGTTCGGCTTGTTCCTCCACCGTCGGGAACTTCTCCTGAACTTTCTCTATCGCCCCCCAAGTAACGAAGACCTTCTCCCTGTCGGGGAAGTGAAAAACAATATCACCGCCCTCACGGCGGCTTTTGGGGTTAAATTCAATCCTGCAAACTTTCGGGTAGTCTATGGAGAAACCGTAGATGCTGAACTTTTCGAAACTCTCTTTTTCCAAGAAACAACACTCACAGTGTACCCTGACTAGCTTGAAGTGTGGAAATTAATGATTCCGCACAAGGTTTGCCCTCGAAAAGTAACGTTGTTCAAGGTATGGCGAAAGCTACGCGACCTAATCGAAGGGTCTGATATCCATGTGGGAGGAGACCAATCCGTAAGCAAACGAATATGTCACAATCGTCATTTGGTCTACCTGGCAATTTGTGAAACCTGATGCTTACTGATTTGTCTAGCGGCCTTCTCAGCTGCAGTCAAGGTGTATTCTATGTCTTCTCTCTCAATACCTCTATGCGTAACCATCCTCACCCGCGCGCCCTCCACTGCTCCCGCCTTTACTCCGAACTCGTTCATCTTTGCAACCCACTCCTCCGCGTTTACTCCCAAACCTTTCACATCGTAGATGACGATGTTCGTTTGAACACGTGATGGATCTATGGAGATTCCGTTGATCTTCGCAAGCCCTTGCGCTAGCATTTTGGCGTTTGCGTGGTCATCTTTGAGGCGGTCGATCATTTTTTCGATCGCAACTATCCCTGCGGCCGCGATTACTCCTGCCTGTCGCATACCTCCTCCAAGCATCTTTCTATAGCGCCTAGCACGACCGACAAACTCGCTGTTGCCCACCACCAGAGACCCGATCGGTGCACTCAAACCTTTGGAAAGGCAGAACATCAAAGTGTCTACGCTACGCGTGAACTCACGCACGTCTACATCCTGCGCCACGGCAGCATTGAATATTCTAGCCCCATCCATGTGAACGCTCAAGTCGCGGCTCTTCGCGAAATCAAATACGGCTTTTGTTTGGGACGGCGACCAAACTGTTCCACCGGCGCGGTTGTGGGTGTTTTCTAAACAAACCAGTGTAGTGGGAGGGAAGTGAATATTGGGTGGCCTTAGTGCTGCATCGATCTCCTCCGGTGTCATGACTCCCGCTTGTCCTCTAACAAGCCGAGGAATGAGCCCACCCAACGCAGAGAACGCACCGACTTCATAGTAGTACATGTGCGCATCAGTCTCCAAGATGACCTCATCACCTCGTTTGGTTTGACTCAAAACACTCACCAAGTTTGCTTGTGTTCCGCTGGTAGTGAGTAGTGCCGCTTCTTTGCCCATCTTCCTGGCGGCGAGCTCTTCAAGCCGGTTAACGGTCGGGTCCTCTCGATAGACATCGTCCCCTAACTTGGCCGTTCGAATCGCCTCAAGCATTTCCTCAGTTGGCAACGTGACAGTGTCGCTCCTCAGATCAACAATCCGCAAACTAACCCGCCAAATCCACGTGCCAACTAACAGCCAAATATACGTACTGGAAAGATTACAGATACCTCGTTTGCGCGCATCGTAGACGCAGGCCGCTCAAGCTATTGAGATTATGTATAGTATAGTGGGCAGTAGATATATCGGCCTCCAATATCAATAGACAATGAGTGTCGCTTCAGTGTGCCCGCATTACACGGAGCTTGCGTTGCGCGATGGAGATTACGATTCTTCAGATGCGGGATTGATTCTCAACATAGCAAGGTATTCCACTCACGATGGCCCAGGCATTCGCACCACCGTATTTTTCAAAGGATGCCCTCTTAATTGCTGGTGGTGCCACAATCCCGAAAGCCAATCCCCCGTGCCACAACTCATCTTCAGGGAAGACAGGTGTATCCATTGCTTTGCTTGTGTGAAAACCTGTCCGCATCAAGCGCTTGTGATAATCGATGACAGCCCGGCGGCGCTCGGTGATCTATGTGACCTCTCAGGCGAATGTGTTCGAGTATGCCATTCCGGGGCACGCGAAATCGTCGGTAAGAAGATGATTTCTGCCAACCTGATGAACGAGATAGAGAGGGACACCGTGTTCTATGATGAGTCTGGAGGAGGGGTCACATTTTCAGGGGGCGAACCGTTCATGCAACCTCGATTCCTCAAGAGCCTTCTCAGACTATGCAAAGAGAGAAGGATACATACCGCAGTAGAAACTTGCGGCTTCGTCAATTCTGAAGTCCTTGCTAGCACCAGCGCATACGTCGATCAGTACCTTTACGATTTGAAAATCATACAGGATGAAAAACATAGAAAATTCACCCGCGTCTCAAACGCACTAATCCTGCAAAATCTTAGACAGCTCGCTCGTTCCCATGACCACGTCACGATTCGATTTCCAGTCATTCCAAGCGTGAATGATGATGAAGAGAACGTGTCACAACTTGGCGAATTCGTGGCGTCTTTGAGGGGGATTGAAGAAGTTGATGTTCTTCCTTATCATGAACTCGGCATCGCGAAATACGGGAGGTTAGGAGTAAGCTACAGGATGTGCGAGATCAAGCCACCTTCAAGTGAAGAAGTAACGAACGTAGTGGAACGGCTCAGAGAGTACGGACTAAAAGTGAAAGTTGGAGGTTGAAGCCATGAACGAGAGAGTTCGAAGACTGAGGCAAGTTAGTCTAGATACCAGGTCGCATATTTCCACGGAACGAGCTGAAATCATGACTGGATTTTATCGAAGTTCTCTGGAGCCTTCAGCTCCTGTCCGCAGGGCCTTGGCATTCAAGCAGCTAATGGAGAGCAAAACAATCTGGATTGGTCAGGACGAACTTATCGTCGGAGAAAGAGGCCCTGCTCCGAAGGCGACTTACACTTATCCTGAATTATGTTGCCATAGCCTTGAAGATCTCAGAATCCTCAACGACCGCAAGAAGATCTCCTTCGCAGTCAACGACGAAGCGCGCCGAACGTACGAGCAGAAGATTATCCCGTTCTGGCGCGGCCGAACGATGCGTGACATGATTTTCTCCGAGATGACGGAAGAATGGAAAGCAGCCTATAACGCAGGTGTTTACACCGAATTCATGGAGCAACGCGCTCCTGGCCACACAGTCTTAGATGATAAAATCTATCGCAGAGGATTCCTCGACTTCAAGGCTGACATTGAAAAGAGCTTGCAAAACCTAGATTTTGATGATGATCCCGCGGCCTACCCCAAACAGAAGGAACTGGAGGCTATGTCAATTTGCTGCGACGTCATCGTACGATTCGCTGAACGACACGCTGAGAGAGCGCGAGGGATGACCAAGCACGAAACCGACCCTAACCGGAGGAAGGAATTAGAGAGAATAGCTGAAGTCTGCTCTCACGTCCCAGCGCACGCGCCTCGAGATTTCTGGGAAGCTTTGCAGGCCTATTGGTTTGTCCACTTAGGCGTTATTTCGGAGCTGAATACTTGGGATTCGTTTTGCCCAGGCCATTTGGACCAACACTTGTACCCATTCTACAAGAAGGAGCTGGAAGAAGGTACCCTGACTCGCGAGCAGGCGAAAGAACTTCTAGGATGTTTCTGGGTGAAATTCAACAACCAGCCCGCCCCACCAAAGGTCGGAGTGACCGCAGAAGAAAGTGCAACCTACACTGATTTTGCTAACATAAACATAGGCGGCCTTAGGCCAGACGGCTCTGATGGAGTCAACGATGTTAGTTACCTGATCCTAGAAGTTATTGACGACATGCGGCTGACACAACCATCCTCCAACATCCAACTAAGCAAGAAGAACCCTGACCGTTTCTTAGCGAGGGCATGTGAAATCATTCGAGAAGGATGGGGACAACCCTCTCTCTTCAACGCTGACTTGGTCGTGGAGGAACTCGTTCGCCAAGGCAAATCGATTGCCGACGCGCGATCTGGCGGGACGAGCGGTTGCGTGGAAACAGGTTGCTTTGGGAAGGAAGCCTACATACTCACTGGATATCTCAACCTGCCAAAAATACTGGAAATCACCCTCAACAATGGAACCGACCCAAGAACGGGCAAGAAGATTGGCTTGGAGACAGGTGACCCTACAGCATTCAAATCATTTTACGATGTCTTTGATGCCTTCGCTAAACAACTCAAGTACTTTGTTGACACTAAGGTCAAAGGGAATAACATTATTGAGAGGCTATTCGCCGCCAATATGCCAGCCCCGTTTCTTTCCACACTAATTGATGATTGCATAAGATCTGGCAAGGACTACAACGACGGTGGGCCTAGGTACAACACCACTTACATCATGGGCGTGGGCATCGGTACATTGACCGACAGCCTATCAGCGATCAAATACCACGTCTTCGACGAGAAGGCTCTTACTATGGATCAGTTGCTGAAATTACTGGCGGACAATTTCGAGAGACAAGAGAGAACACGCCTGATGCTGTGGAACAAGACGCCGAAGTATGGAAATGACGATGATTACGCCGACACGATACTGAGGGCATCATTCAACGCTTTTCATGACACGGTAAGCGGCCGGAAGAATACGAAGGGCGGATTCTATGCGGTCAATTATCTTTCCACTACTTGCCACATCTATTTTGGGTCAAGGGTAGGCGCAACGCCGGACGGAAGAAAAGCTTGGGAGCCTGTTTCTGAAGGCATCTCGCCAGTGCAAGGTGCAGATATGCACGGCCCTACTGCTGTGATAAAGTCCGCCGCCAAAATGGATCAAGTTCGCACCAGCGGAACACTGCTTAATCAAAAATTCTCTCCATCACTCCTTCAAGGCGAAGAAGGCATCAACAACCTAGCACATTTGGTGCGATCCTACTTCAAGTTGGACGGCCATCACATTCAGTTGAATGTCATAACAGGAGAGACCCTTCGAGCAGCCCAAGCCAACCCGGAAAAGTATAGAGACTTGATTGTCCGCGTGGCAGGGTACAGCGATTACTTCTGCGACCTCAACAAGGCCTTACAGGACGAAATCATCGCCCGAACGGAACACAAATCCTACTGAGGCATAGACGCCCCGATTTCAGCACGTCAAGAGATGTTGAAGCAGATTTCTAACGCCAGTGCGGGTAGGTCACGTAGAAGCCGCGGCCTCTGGTCGGGGAAGACCATTCAACCTTCAGGCCTTTCCTCTTTGGTATGTACACGACATCTCCAGCTTGAACCTCGGTTCTGGTCTCGCCCTCTTTCAACAGGAACGAGCCGTCAGTACAATAGATCACCGCGCAGTCGTTGTCATAGTCGAACTCGCACGGTTCGGATTTCACGACTTCTATTATACCCGCAGTTACTGGTGCATCTTGTTTCCTGTCGATCACATCGACGAGTTTCAAATCGGCTTTTCCAGCTTCAAACCTCTCGGGAACAATACCCGACTTCTTAACTAGAACAACAGACAACGAATTCACCACAACAAGCATCTGTGTGGATGTATTTAGCATTTGACTAGTCTGGTCACGCGTTGAGCTAATCCAAAAGAAAACTTCGCACTCTCAAAATTGCAATTTCACAACACACGAAACGATCGAAAAACCTTCGTCAATCACACTCATCGTCATCAGCACGTGTCGATTGACCGGAATCAACAAAATTCATGAGAACGCACTAGAAGTGCCACTATGCGTGTTTTGCGCCAAGAAGCTATGCGTTATGGTCTTACAACCTACGCGGCAAAGTGTATGTATGACTAAAGCGCTACAATCTGTATTGTGGAGTGATTTGAATGGCACAAGCTAAGCGGCTTACCGCTGCTGACATCATGACCCAACCCGTCGTGACCGGTGGGCCGTACGATGCTCTCACAAGAATCGCCGCTCAGATGCAACGGCACACAATCGGATCGATCGTAATTGTGGAGAATCGAAAGATAGCTGGAATATTGACGGAAAGGGATTGTGTTCGGATAGTCGAGCAAGTGGGAGGGTTGCTTAGCAAGAATCAGGCCAAAGATCACATGACCAAACCGGTACTTACCGTGCAATCAGACACATCGGTGTCCGACGTCATCAAGCTCATGAGTGAAAAACACATTAGGCATCTCGTTGTGTTGGACAAGAAAGGCGACGTGGCGGGCATAATCAGTTCCCGAGATTTGATGAAGATCACAAAAGACGTTATGGCGATTTAGCAAAATCCGATCTAGAATCATTTAACGAGAGAAGCGAAAGGAACTGCGTTCCAACACCCTCTCATTTCGTTACGGCCCAACGCGTTTAGCGACTGCCTGGAATGCGCCTGCGTCGGCAGTGTTTACTGTGTCACCGCGATTTGCCCGGTGACATTTTCGGGAGGAAGCGTCCGACATTTTTCTTGTACTCAACGTACCCATCTCCGAATCTCGTCTCCAGCATCTTTTCTTCGCTATGCGTTATCAGCACGTAGCCTGGAATAGCGATTAAGGGGATTAGAGCGAAGGCATTATGCCACATTAGCAGGAACCCGATGAACATTAAGAAATACGCCAGGTATGAAGGATGTCTAACGTAGCGGTAGGGGCCCCAATCCACAAGCTTATGACCCACTGGCATCTGCCACGACGTAGCATACCGCCCTCTAGCCACAACGCTCCAGATGAAAATCAAATACCCAAGAACCATGACGAACGATCCGAAAGGCTCCAACAGACCCATTCCGAATGTGCCGAAATCAAGGAAACTGAAAAGCGAGTTTCTAGAGTAACCCAAGAACACATAGAGAAAGGACTCGAAGAAGAACGCAACTGTTCCTGCTCCAGCCAGCACCAAGGAACCCGCGATTTGCCTCTCGATCTCAGGTTTTGCGGATCTACCCGAACGGCTCCTGTGATAACGCAAGAGATTGTCCAGATTGATGGCTGTGAAAAGCACCAGACATCCCGCTACGATAATGACGTTAAGTAGAGGAATCATTGTACGACACTTTTTGCAGGACCGTTTCAGAGGACAGTTCGATTATCTGACGAGCCTATACATTAAAGGAGCTCTGATGCGAGAGGCTGTTCAGCGGATAGCCCCCGCAGGAACACCTATCTTCAAGAGCTTTGAACGCAGCTTGACAAAATTGTCGTTCGAACTTCGCACGGTCTATTACATAACGAAAGGGCTAGTCTGGGGAATCGTTGCTATTCTTGTTGCAGTCCTCGCGTTGCTTGTCTTCACAATTGTGGTGCCTGTCTGGCTGCGAAGCCTTCTTGCGGCAAGTTCCTCCCAAAATGAAACGGTAATGGTACTTGTTGCGTTGAGTCAAGAGCGTGGTCTTGTAGGTCTCGCGTCATTGATGTTCGTTTTGGTGATTGTCGTGATTTTCATCGGAATAATCGCCTCAATTGTCATCGGAGTTTTCGGGACAAAGCCGCTGAGTCAAGTGAAGGGGGCGGATGAAGCGTCCGAGACCCTGAAACTACGTTACGCGAAAGGAGAAATCACAAAAGCGCAGTTCCTCGAAATGAAGAAAACTCTAGAAAAGGGCGAATGACAACCCCGAGCCTTAGCTACCTAGACTTCTCTCCATCTCGCCTTGCTTCTCGCAACTAGGAACAGTGCTACAGTTACAGCGATCAGAATCATCCAGTCAAGAGCAGTCGCGGTGGATGACACAGCCAGATATCCGGCAGCACCCTGAGCGAGTTCTGCAGCGTACGTGGTCGGAGACAAGTAAGCGAAGTACCTGTACGGAAGCGGAATGTAAGTGATCGGATAATAGACAGGCGGTATCGTCGAGAAAAGAGTTGAAACAAGTCTCGAAAAGGCAAAGCTCTGAACAATGTCGGTCGAGAATGTTGAAAGAGTGAAACCGATTGCGACTGAAGTTAGGAACATCAAAAGAAGCACTCCCGCAAAGGCCATTGCCCCAATCGCGCTCAAATCCATGAAGTAATGCGCAAGAACCCCGAGCACGATGAGTGCAGGGAAAGAATAGACAATCTCCGAAATCGCCATACCAAACATGTAAGTCTGCCAGGCAGTTGGGGAACTAACCACCATGTCTTGGAGCTTGAAATCGTTCTTCAAATGCGAAAGATCTCCCTGAAGTCCCACACCGGCCGAGAACATGGTCATAATGAACCCGCCCTCTATGGCCTCTCCAATTAGGGCTCCATGACTCACGAACACAATCACAAGCAGAAACGAGAGGGGAGAGAGAACTGTGTTGATTAGAACAATAGGATAATTCCTCATTTCAAAAATTGAATTGACGAGTATGGCAGCCAAGATTTGGCTGAACCTGTTCCTCTTCTGCACAGAACTCTTTTCGTCAGACAATTCAACTGCCTCCTTTTCGACTCGCAAGGTAGAAGAATATGTCATCGAGTGAGACAGGATTAATTGTGAATTTGACCCCGCTCTTTGCGAGCTCCCTGGAGATCCTGAAAGCCTCTTCTTCGACTGTAAGGATCCTTACATTGCCATCCATTCCGGTAATCACCTCGCCTTTCTCCAGAGCCGGAATACTGGGCGCGGGCCTTGAGAGAAGCCTCATACTGTAGTTGTAGTTCACACTCTTCCGCAATTCTTCTAACGTTCCAATCCGGATGAGCTTACCACGGTCCAGTATGCCAATATGATCGGCCAGCCGCTCTGCCTCTTCCAAGTAGTGCGTCGTAAGGAACGTAAAGCGCTCCTTTCCGATCTCTCTGAGAGTCTCCCAGAACTCTCTTCTCGAAATCGGGTCGAGCCCTGTGGTCGGCTCGTCTAAGAAAATCACTTCAGCTTCTGAGGCTAGAACTGTAGCAACCATGACTTTTCTTCTCATTCCACCGGAGAGTTTGCGGTTGAGTTGGTCGGATGAGCCACCGAGATCTAACCTTTCAAGTGCTCGCCTCGCCCTGCGCTTTGCTTCACCGTAGCCGAACCCTCTCCAAAGAAGATATGAGAAGACTGTCTGCATCGGGGTCATCCAAGGTATCGGCCTGGCTTCCTGGGGCACAATGGCAATTCTCTCTCTGACCCTGCGTGCCTCCTTCACAACATCCATCCCGTTTATTGTAGCAGATCCGGATGTTGGCTCAAGCTCCGTTGCCAAAATTCGCACAAGCGTGGTCTTCCCCGAACCATTCCTGCCTATCAGCACGAATATGCCACGGGAAGCCAAAGAGAAGCTCGCAGAATCGAGCGCCTTGGTTTTGCTATTCCCGTAGACTTTGGTCAGGTGATCACATACAACCTGCCCACTGCTCATTTCCTTCTCCCCCTTGAAGCAACCGTTGGATTGGTGCGTCATAGGATTTGCTGAAACGGAAAGAGACATTCGAAGGGCTTAACCATGCCAACTGCGCACGATAAATAGGGGGTCCATTTGCCGTACTTCAATTCAGTTGGTGTCGGGTTCGAGGAATACGAGGACTCACATGAATTTCTGAATCTGGTCAGGCTCACAGACAAAGCGAACTTTTCAAGCCTATGGATTCAGGAAGGAAGCCAAAGAAGCTCACTGTCGTTGGCGGCGCTTGCCCTTAACTCAACTGTTCGGATCAAAGTGGGCGTCGGCGTAACCAGCCCCCTTAGAAGACATCCGCAGATTCTCGCCATTGAAGCAGCAACACTCAATGAAATATCCGGTGGGCGGTTTATTCTGGGATTGGGAGTTGCGTCCTCTGCGATCACAAACTACGGGCTGGAAATAAGACCGATACCTGCCATGCGGGATACGTTCCGAATTGTCAGAGGGCTCCTTTCAGATGAGCCATCGCAGTTTTCCTACAACGGTGAGGCATTCTCACTTAAGGCACCCCAAAAACGATTGATGATGCCTCGCGTTCCCATTTACTTTGGCGGGATTGGCCCACGAATGCTCGATCTTGCTGGGAAGGTAGCGGATGGACTAGTTTTGACGAGGAGAGGTTCATTTTCTGTTGAATACGCAAAGTACGCGATTGAGCGAGTAGTCAAGAGCGCGAAGAGCCACAAACGAGACCCAAGCAAGATTGATTTTCTCGCATTCTTTGAGACTTGCATTTCAGAGAATGAGAACTCAGCCATACAATTTGCAAAGAGAATACTTGGAACCTATACAATTCCTCAGACTCCGAGCTTTGTTTCAAGCCTGGCCGGCATCCAAGATGGCGAAATCATGGCCGTGAAAGAAAGGTATCTGCATGGAGACTTTGCAGGTGCAATTGAGGCTGTTACGGATGAGATGGTCGCCAAGTTTGCTGTCGCTGGCACGCCATCCCAATGTTTGGAGAAGCTTGCGAAGTTCACCGAAACCGGCTTGAAGA
This sequence comes from Bathyarchaeia archaeon, assembly GCA_049513715.1. Classification (GTDB taxonomy): domain Archaea; phylum Thermoproteota; class Bathyarchaeia; order 40CM-2-53-6; family 40CM-2-53-6; genus FEN-987. The sequence continues at coordinate 154,562 of JBEKVV010000005.1, forward strand.
CGCCCATTCTGTACATCCATGGGCCAGACAAGAAGATAGCCGCGAAATTAGCGACCGAACAAATCGTTCCAAAACTCATACGCCAATAAGCCAAATTCATTTAGACCTTGAGCGCAATTCAACATCACAAAAGAGCAGGCTAGGTGTGCGAAAAAGCGAGTGATGTTGACTGGCATGGATTTGCCATCATTGAAGTCATGGCTCGATTCCTATGGCCGTGCCTGGGAGACCAAAAATCCGGAAGCGGCGGGAGTGCAGTTCACTGAGGATACCTCTTATCAAGAGTCGCCATACGATGAACCAATGCGCGGCCGGTCAGCAATAGTTGAGTACTGGTCTCACGTACAACGCACACAAGAAGACATTCATTTCAACCACGAAATAATCGTTCTTACAAGCCATGTTGCAACCGTTCATTGGACGGCATCATTCACACGTACTCCATCAAAAGCCAAAGTGAAACTTGACGGGATTTTTCTACTGAATTTCGAAGGGAATCATTGCAGGAGCCTCCGGGAATGGTGGGTTAGGCGCGAGATGTAGGCTACGCACACAGCCACGGTGTTCTATGCGATGACCGCGCACACTACATGATCCTGCGGGGACGATTAGATCAGTTTCGCCTCAGAGGAAGTCTCTCCTTCCACCATCGACCAAGAGGGTTTTGCCGGTGATGAATCGGGATTCGTCGCTCGCGAAGAACAGAACGGCAGCAGCGATGTCTTCTGGCTCACCGATCATGCCCAACGAGGTGATCTTCTTCCTCGCCTCGAGAAACTCCACGTACTCTTGGTCGGTCATTTTCCCTTTCAGCATGTCAGTGTGAACAGCCCCGGGCGCCACACAATTCACATTAATGCCGTATTGTCCTAGTTCAAATGCCGCAGTCTTTGTCAACTGGATAACCGCCGCTTTCGACGTGGCGTATGCGGTTTCTCCCCATAGAGCGATACCGAATCCTGAGTTCGATGAAATGTTCACGATTTTCCCATAGTTTCTTTGCATCATGTGCTTTGCGGCTACTTGTGTGCAAAGAAATACGCCCTTGAGGTTCACGTTTAAGGTTCTGTCCCAGATTTCGTCAGTGGTCTCTAGAAGGCGCGTACCGAAATCGACGGCGGCGTTATTGACGAGAATGTCCACTGTGCCGAACTCGTCCAGAGTGGTCTTGATCATGACTTCAACCTCACTCCTGATTGAGACGTCGCATTTGACCGCGATGGCTCGCGCTTTCACGCCTCTTATCGCGTTAACGACCTCGTCTGCTTTCTCTTGATTCTTCTCATAGTTGACGACGACGCTGCAGCCCTCCCTGGCCAGGGCCAGAGCCGTTGCCCTGCCGATTCCGCGGGAACCCCCTGTGACTATGGCTGTTTTTCCATCAAAACGCATCTTGCGCACTTCATTGCGGATAGGCATCTTCAATCACCAGGAGAGTTGACATTCGACCAGTTGAGGTCTCTATTCTTCAATTGCGGACGCCACTGCTTGTTCAGTCGGCGCTGGCAGGTTCGGATCAGGCGGTTGCCAATTCCTTGACGGTGGAGGCTATGGTTGCTCCAACTTGCTTCGTGCTAGAGGTCCCACCTAGATCAGGCGTTAGTGTGGTTCCTTCTTTGAGAAGTTTTCGTATTGCAGCAGTTGTCAGCTCAGAAGCGTGTTTCTCTCCCAGCCATTCAAGGAGTAGGGCAGTTGCATTCAGTATTGCTATTGGATTCGCGATTCCTTTGCCCGCAATGTCAGGTGCGGATCCGTGAACGGCTTCAAAGAGCCCGGCTTCTTCCCCCAGATTGGCACTACCGGCAAGGCCCAGCCCGCCTACAGTGGCTGATGCGAGGTCGCTCAAGATGTCGCCGGTATAATTCTCTGTGACTAGAACGTTCAACTTCTCAGGAGAAAACAGCATTTGCTGAGTGATGGCGTCGGCGTACATGTAGTCCCTTTGGATGTCTTGATACTCTTGTGCTACCTCGTCGAATTTTGACCGAAAGAAGGCGAAGCTTCTGAGAACGTTGCTTTTGTCAACGCACGTAACCCTCCTCTTTCCGTCGTGAGGCGAACCTTTGCTATTTCTAGACAACTCGAAGGCTTTTCTCACTACACGCTTGACGCCGTTCTTTGTCATTACAAGGGGGTCCACTGCAATCTCATCACGAAGAATTCCTGACCTGTGAGCTGCATAGAGGCCTTCGGTGTTCTCTCGGACTATAGTGTAGTTGATTTGACCTGGTTTCTTGCCTGTGAGGACCGTTCTCACGCCATCATTCAGTACAATGGGCCTAATGTTGGCGTAGAGATCTAACTCAAACCTTAGACAGAGCTCGATGCCGATTCCCACTTCTGTGCCGTCATCGTACCTGATGTTGGGCAGTCCAACCGGACCTTTCAGAATCGCGTCTGCCTTCGAACAGACCGATAGGTCGTCCTTCGAGATGCTCGTTCCCGTTTCGAGGTAATGTTGTGCTCCGAGAGGGATTTCAGTAAACTCCAATTCAAGGTTGTTCACGCTATCCCGCAGGGCCTCTAATACTCGCAATGCTTCAGGCATTATTTCCGGCCCCACGCCGTCTCCTTGAATCACAACTATCTTGTAGCTACCCAAACTGGGCCAATCTCCCCAAATCAAACCCCATTGCTCACTGCCTACAAATCAATTTTGGCCGTATAGAAATCATGAGAACATCACGAAATTCCAGTGCACGGCGCGAGAAATAACGGGTGAGTGGGAGTGGTTTTAGGGGTTCCTTAGTTCGCGAAGGATAGGGTGGGCCACACCCTACAGCACCCGGTCGTACTTTCTGAGAACGGTTGGTAAAGCCTCGATGAGATCTGAGGCGACCATATGGAAACCCTTCTCCCTGCGAACAAGGTCTCCAGCTAGCCCATGAACATATGCTCCAGCAGCTGCTGCGAAGAGGGACTCTGCACCTTGGGCCAGAAAGGCACCAATAATACCTGACAGAACATCGCCCATCCCACCAGTAGCCATCCCTGGATTGCCTGTTCTGTTAATTCTCACGCGCCGCCCGTCTGTAACCACCGTATCGCGACCTTTCAAGAGAAGCACGCACGAAAATTCCGCGGCGAATCTAGTGCAAATAGGCAAGCGTTCACGCCAAGTTGGAGGCGCGTCGATTCCGGAGATTGCTCTGAACTCTCCCGCGTGCGGAGTGATAATTGCGTTTGCCCGTTTCAAAATGCCAGCTCGCCCGTTGAGGGCTTTAATCGCGTCCGCATCGATGAGGATAGGCTTCTTCATTCTGATCGCTGACTCAACCATCAAAGGAACGGCCCGCTTAGTCTTCGCGTGGAGACCGATTCCAGGGCCCAATACGAGAGCATCTGATCTTCCAAGCAGCTGGACTACCTTGGGCACATCATCGGATGTGATCACATCGCTCTTGAGTGAATGCACAATGAGGTTTGGGGAATAGGATCTTATGGTTCCCGCAACTCCTTTTGGTGCTGCTATGATTGCAAGCCCTGTTCCTGTCCTGAGGGCGGCCATTCCAGCCAAGGCGGGAGCACCAGAGTAAACGTCACTGCCCCCAACAATCAGGAGCCAGCCAAAATCACCTTTGTGGGAGTATACCGACCTTGCTTTCACTACTTGTTTGACATCTGCTGGGCCGGAAAATGTTGGATTTGTCATGGGGCTACACAGATTCATTTGTGCGTATTAGAAACAGCGCTTCCTCCACCATGGTACAGCAGGCTCTCTACAAATGAACTAGGTGAAGAGCCATCACGATTCCTCGATAAGCCCTTCTTCTAACTGAACCAAGCTGACATTCTTTCTGTCAGGAACCGATGCTTCTCCAGATATCCTTCAGCGGAAGGAGGTGTGAACTCCCATGTTGGTGCCGGTTGCTCGTAGAAGTTTGCGCGAACTGGTGCGGCTTTTCCGTCCCCAACCTCCATGATGCACACTCCTGCCCCATCAAACTTGGCAGAAGGTTGTTTGCCCTGAATCTCACTGATTATGTTCTCAGCTGCCACCTTGCCTTGCTCCTCTGCTAGGTTGCCCGCTCTAGGAAGCATTAGCCCCTTCGGCACTTTTGTGCCGGCGCAGTCTCCCACCGCGAAAACACCCGGTGCAGCCGTACTCATGGTAGCGGAGTCGACAGGAACCCAACCTGACTGATCAACAAGGCCGGAATCCTTCAAGACCCGTGGAGCTACATGAACGGGAATCGCAAAAACCAAATCGTGCTCAATCTCCGCCGATTCAGTCAGAACACTCTTGCCGCGAATTTCCATAATTTTCTGAGCAGGGTGATATTCTATTCCACGTTCTGCCAAGAGACTAGTGACCTTCTTCCCCGCTTCCGGGCCGAGTATCGTTAGCGGATGTTGTTCAGGCGTGATGACTTGAAGCTTGACGTTTTTCCTTACATTTCTCTTGCGGAGGACATCATCGATGATCATCGCAGCCTCGTACGGTGCGGGCGGACATTTGAAAGGAAGCCCGCAGATTAGGATGGTCAAGGTTCCATTGTCGAATGACCGCAACTTATCCCTGATCTGAGAGCACCCACTTTCTGTGTAGAGGTTAGTGGCATATTTCTGAAATCCTGGAGTGGACTCTGGAGAATAATCAGCTCCAAGAGCAATTATCAGGTAGTCGTATGAGAGTTTGTGTTTTCCAACGTTCACTTGTTTATCGTTGGGCCTTATTGCGGTGATCTCACCCTCGATGAAATCGATGCCGCGTTTGACCATGGCGTTACGATCGCCAGCGTTTTCACCCACCCGCCGTCTGCCATCAAGAATCCACAGTTTCGTTAAGCCCATGAAGAAAAGTGTCTGCCTGTCAACCAAGGTCACCTTGCTATCTGACCCAAGGCTTCTGCGAAATGTGTTCGCTGCCGCAAGCCCTCCGAACCCTCCGCCGAGTATCAGTATGTGCTTAGTCACGATCGTTCAAGGACAGTATAGCTCAAGCATTTAGAAAGCTTTCTTGAAGCGGTGAAATTTCAGGCACGGCCTGTGCGCAAGACCATTCCGTTCTTAGTGCCGCAATCAAAGTGATAATTGGACCGGGAAGTGAATATCGCCCGCGATTCGCCACTCAATCCTGTACCTGTACAGTCAGGAACGATAACTTTGATTTAGCCCCAATTCAGCCATTTTAGGGGTTATGAACCACTAGGTGGAATAGTGGAGCTTGTTCCACCCTGCTTTAAGTATAAAGTACCCCAAGCTGTCTGTTGAAAGCGAAAGGGTGGTGAATTGAAGATGGCGAAGAAACGCAAGGTCAAGATGCGAGTTAACGCAGACGCTCCAAGATCCGAGAAGGGCAGCAGCGAATACGTAGCATAAGCCCAACGAGGCTAATGCTGCTTGGACGAGGTTCCTTCGGGAACCTTCCCGATTTACCCTTTTTCCGGTAAACCCATGAGTTTCTAGCGTGCAGGTTTCATGTTGCCTGCAACTAAGTTGAGGCGTTTAAGTTCAGAGACGTGGGATTTTGGTGCGGGGGAGGGGATTTTGACCCCACTTTACCGGTACATATAAACAGGCTTCGTGGGTCCCGTGGTTCCCACATGGATTTGCCAGTGGGACGCATTTCAAATCATCATGAAATAAGTCGATTCAAGTTCCGTTGTTTTTTTACGGTGGGTCGGATTCGAACCCCCCGTAGTACCCGTGCTTGGCTGGATGAACACCGGACCGTTCTCGGTTTGGCAGGGTTTGTCGTCGGACAATTCGCTCACAATCTCACTAAATGTGCATCTAACTCTAAACCATTTGGCTGATGCCGAACAGTCGTGGGGTCGATGGGATACGAACCCACCAAGATCGGACTTCGAATTCAAAATCAAAGCCAGTAAACAGCCGTAGATGAGAATTGTAATTTGCAGTGGAAATGAGTGTACAGGGTCCGTCAAATAGTACGCAGGGCCGGATTCGAACCCCCCGTAGCTGTTGTGCTTGGCTCCGCGAACACCGGATGCTTGCTTTGGGAGAGAAGAATCTAGTAACAAGACTGAAGCTCTCGTATCTTCTCCCGTGGTGAAAAAGCCGCCACTCAAACAGCACCAGTCGGAGATGGGCAGGGGATTTCAACCCCAATTTGCCGGTACATGTAAGCCGTTGAAACTTGTCACGAAATAATGGAGGGCACAACGTAAGATCCGACTGCAGAACATTGACGAAAACATACGCTGAGAGGGGAATCAGGGGATAGGTTAAAAACAAACTTGCAACTCAGCCCAATTATGCCTTTAACGCGTATTTTCTTTACGTCAGATGTTCATGGATCTGATGTGTGCTTCATGAAGTTTCTCAATGCCGCCAAGTTCTACGAAGCGAGCATCCTCATCTTGGGCGGAGACCTTACTGGGAAGATGATAGTCCCAGTCATAGAACAGTCCGACGGAGAATACACTACCGAGTTTCTTGGCATGCATCAAACACTGAAGACTCGGCAGGCTAAGGATGAGGTAGTGAAACAGATCCGAGACAGCGGGTACTACCCATACGAAAGCACTCCGAGTGAGGCAGAGAAACTCCGGGAGAACAAGAAACTGGTGGACGAGCTTTTTACGAAAGTAATGGTTGATGGAGTTAAGCGATGGGTCTCGATTGCCGAAGAACGATTGAAGGGAACCGGCGTAGAGTGCTACATAAGTCCTGGAAACGATGACCGATTTGAAGTCGATCCGATTCTAAAAGGATCGCAGAAGATTCATTGCCCTGAGGATGAGGTTGTCTGGTTGGATAAGAACCACGAAATGATAACGAGTAGCTGGACGAACCAGACACCCTGGCATAGCCCGCGTGAGACAACAGAGGACAAACTTACTGAGATTTTCGGTAGAATGATCTCAAGAGTTCAGCGAATGGAAAACTGCATCTTCAACTTACACGTTCCGCCCTACAACACGCCCATGGATTTGGCTCCCGAGCTGGATGAGACGCTGAAACCAGTGGTGAAGGGTGGGGGGATGAGCATGATTCATGTTGGAAGTACCGCGGTTAGGAGTGCAATTGAGAAGCACCAGCCATTGTTGGGTATCCACGGACACATTCATGAATCCCGGGGTTTCGAAAACATCGGAAGAACGCTGGTCCTGAACCCTGGCAGTGAGTACGGGGAAGGAATTCTGCGTGGTGCAATCATTAACCTTGATGAGAAGAAAGTCAAGAGTTATCTTCTTACCCAAGGATGACGGTTGCCAATTTGTCCCTGGATGAAGCACTTTACAGGGTGTGGTTCGTCGTTCGTCCTTAGGTGGTTTGATCGCTCTCAGGGTAGTAGCTTTCGGACAGAGCTTGGAGGCAAAAGCCGGGATCAGCCAGACTTGAGCCTATTAGTTTTGGTATGCGGGCGACATAAGTTGAGCAACCGTAGAATATGATTCAAACCCCCAGGAACATGAGAATCTAGAGATTACAGAAACGAATAAAAGACGGGTTTCGTGAGATCCATATCGAGTTTTTCTGAATGGAAGTCGACATCCCTAAGCAGGTTTACTACGGGCGAGTCAAGAGAATACGGGAATATTTGCAGGAACACGAACTGAAAGCGCTTCTGGTCTTCGAAAGTCAAAATCTCATGTACATCTCGGGGTTCATTGATGATTCCGGAAATCCCGTCGAGAGACCGATCGTTTGCGTGGTTCCCCTCGAAGAAGAACCTTTCATGATACTATGTGAATTGTCCAGGAACCGCGCTCTTTTCGAGATTGAGAGTAAAACGTGCCCAATTGAGGATATACGTTTCTACGCGGAACACCCGCAACAAGTGAATAGGACGTACTACACCACGCAATGGGCAGATATGGTCGTGGATATTCTTGCTGAGAAGAAATGCCTAGGTGGAAGACTCGGCCTTGATGTTCCACCCGCGAGTGTGGACTCAGTCTTGGCCGTGAAGCTTTCGAAGATGATGGATGCATCAGACCTCCTTCGAGAGATGCGACTCATAAAATGCAAAGAAGAACTTGATCTAATCAGAGTATGCGGTCCATTTAGCGACTTGGGTCAGGAGGTCTTGAGGCAAGAAATCCATGTTGGAAAGTCGCAACTAGAAATCGGTGTGGAAGCCACCACTGCTATGCGACGAGAAGGCGCCAAGAAATATCCAGACGCCTGCATCCGCGCCACAGCCGCAGTATTTGGATCAGGCCCAGTATACAGCGTAATGCCTGACGCTGTGCGAGGAGTGGGTAGGAAGCTTGAGCGAGGTGACAACTTGATAGATATCACCGATTTTCGGTTGAACATGTACGGCGTTGAGAACGAGAGGACCTTCATTATTGGACCCGCCTCTGAAAAACAGGTGAGAGCGTTCAACGTAATGGTTGAAGCACAGGAAAGAGCTTTCGAGGCAGAAAGACCCGGAAACAAGATGTCAGACGTGGATGCAGCCGCACGAAAAGTCTTTGAAGATGCAGGCTACGGCGACTGTATCTCCCATAGAACATATCACGGAATGGGGCTTCACATGGGTCAGTATAATCATGAATATCCCTATCTCACATCGTTCATGGAACGCAAAATCATGTCTGGAATGGTGTTTTCCTGCGAGCCGGGAATCTACGTTCCGGGGGTGGGCGGTTTCAGACATTCTGATACTGTCATCATAACTGATAGTGGACCAGAGAGAGTCACTAACTTTCCGAGAGATCTAGAATCTTTGACTGTGAAAACATAAACGGTTTCCGAAAGGCTTCCTCCCGCAGCTTTCCAATGACGTCCTCGGACATTTAGAGAATATCTTGAGTTTTTCCACCGTGGTTTCGTTAAACGTATACGAGCGATATTCGAACCACGATGTGATTAGTTTCTGATGCAGTTGAAAGTTAGATTGTTGTTGATTTGTTGACTTTTGTAAACAATGACACACGTTCGGTCGTAGCCAACGGAAGCGTTAAATACAATGATCCCAGGAGCTAACCTTTCCGAGAAGATATTTTATGTCGAAGGCGAAGCCGATCGACACACAAGTATACGTTCGTGAAGCGACTGGCCTTGTTCGAGAACTTGGGGCTAAAGATATTTTCATTTGGACAATTGTTTGGTATCCGTTATTTGCTTCTTATGTTAACTATTTCTGGTATACGCCTGCGCTTGTTCATAATGTAAACTACTACCTTGCGTTTGGTCTTTGGTTTATTCTCTTCTGCATTTTTCCGCCTGCATTATGGTGGATGATGATTTCTATCATGCCCAAGACGGGCGGTGACTACGTCTTCACTTCAAGAGCCCTTCATCCAGCGATAGGATTTTCCGCGAGTTTTTGTGTGACCTTTGCATTGGCTTTGACCGCGATCTCTGGTGGAACTTATTATGGTTTGGCTGAGACAGCCGTACAATTGGAAACGGCTGGTCAGATATCAGGTAATCAAGCTGTCACAGCAGCTGGTTTACTCATAGATCCTTTTGCGGGCGGCAGCTTGCCTCTGATCTTCGCCTTAGGGGTGATTGTACTCGTCATTGGAGCTGCATTCGCGTACTTTGGCAGTGGTGTCTTTAACAAGGTAATTTGGGTAATTTTCGGAATAGGTCTCGTCGGTCTCGTAATTGAAGTTCCCATCCTACTCATGACTTCAAGATCTACGTTCGCTGCTGCCTATGCTCAATACTATTCGGGTGGCGTTCAAGGTGTATTTGCAGCAGCGCAGAAGGGAGGGTATGTGCCGGGGTATTCGATGGCTGCCACTCTCCTAGCGGTTCCAGTGATTGCGGGAAGCCTGGGGCCCTACCTCGTCCTAGGGAACGTTGCAGGTGAAGTAAAGAACGTTAAGAGAAGTTATCTGCTCGGACTTTGGGGAGCAATCGTATTGTCGGCTGTTGTTTGGGTAGTTCTAACATTCCTGACGGATCGAGTTATTGGCCTAGACTTCATAGAGGCTTGGACCGTTGGCCCGGGAGGCGGCTTTCCGCCGGTCGTGAGTGCGCTATTAACTGTCGTCGCACCTAATCTCACATTGAACATCGCTGTGGCACTAATACTCCTGATCTCGAACATTGGTTTCTCGTACCTGGGATTCGCATTCGCAAGTAGGGCGATGCTCGCTTGGGCATTCGACCGGGTCGCCCCTGCGAGGCTTGCATATGTAAATGAGAAGTATCATTCGCCGGGTGTGGCCATCCTCGTAACGCTCCTAATTTCATTGTCGGGATGGACTCTCATCGAGTTTACAAGATTCACCTCCATCGTCTTGAATAGCGACGTGCTGAAGTACGTGGCGTGGGGTGTCGTCAGCCTTTCCGCAGTCATAATGCCCTTCAGAAAGAAGGAACTCTTTGATAGGTCTCCAGTGAAATACAGAATTGCAGGCGTCCCCGTCATTTCCATATTGGGATTGGTGTCCTTCTTCCTCTACGCATACTACATCATATTGTTTACAACAACGAACCTCTTCTTCTCGCCGTCAGTAACACAAGTCTATTTTCTGGCATTTATGTTCGTAATTGCGATTGCGGGATACTTTGTCGCATATGCGTACCGGAAATCGAAAGGAATCGACATTACGAAAGCGTTTGAAGAGCTACCGCCAGACTAAGCGGCCGCGCATTCCCGGGCTAAGCGGGTCCCAGTCCTCGGACCCGAAAAAGTAATCGCTAGAGTTGTGGGTTTGCGACCGGTGTGTGGCCGATTTGTTCGGGGTTTGTTCGTGGGTTTGAGGTTGAGAAACTTCAGGGATGGAGCAGGGGATTTCAACCCCAATTTACCAGTACAAGCAAGAAATGAGTCCGCCTATTTTCTTGCCTTTTAGTGAGAGATGAGCCCGAATGGATACCCTGGAACTCCAAATCTGGGTACTGTTCATTTGCGCCTTTGGTGCGAACGCTTCATCACCAGCAGTGTCAAAGCAGCACCTGTTGAAACGACAAGAACGATGACAATTATAGTTAGTTGCTCAAGCGAAAGATCAAGGGTTGGCCCTGCTGAGGATAGCGTCCCGATGTTCTGCTGACTCGTAGTCTGCGTAACGGATACAGTGGGATTCTTTGAGGCTGCGTTTGCCATCTCTGATGCTGATTTCGCAGCCTGCATGGCATCTACGAATCCACCTTCACTGAATGACGATTGGGCCTTGGTGAGCTGATTCTTTGCCGCTTCGAGACCGTTGTCTCTAGATTCGATTTGCGCTTTGGAGATGGCGTCTTGTGCGCTTGCGATTATGTTGTTTGCTTCATTCGCTTGATTCCCCGTCAAAGCATTTGCTATCATAACCCTGTAAGCGTAACCCGTTCTGTCAACCACGATGATAGAGAAATCTTTGGCTTGATTGACTAAGGCCGGAATGTTGCTTCGGCCGATGTTGAATGGGGCATCGAACAAGTCCTTTTCTGGATCTGGATTGCTGTTGGGATGAGAGTCTACGACTTTGACTTGCCCTTCATCAGATTGGCTGCAACATTCAAGAGTCCATGTTCCATCAACGGTGTAGATGAGGACGCCAAATTGTGGGTCCGGGTAGTTGGAAGATGAATACAAAGAGAGAGATTGGTCTTCACCAAGCTTCTCTCGGACCTCGACGTAGTATGTCAAAGTAGAGCCCGGCAAGTGAATCCTAGCCAGATACGTTTTGCCTGTGGCATTTTCTAGGGCATCGATGGTGATTGTCCTCTGAACACTGTCGCTAACGTCTACTATCTGATTTTTCTGGAGCCACCCGAGTCTTATCAGAGACCATGAAGTGAACCCGCCGAGGCTCCAAGACATGAGGTCCCATGGTCCAAGCCAAACAGCAGATGGTTTGCTCTGCTCAGCAAGCCCGTAGCTGTACAAATCTGGAAGGTGGCCTAGTGCGTGACCAAGCTCATGGCAGTAAGTGAAGGAATCCGTATTTTCGTTTTCGAAAGAAACGCCGATGCTTGGGAACGCATGAGGCCAGACTTCACCCGCATAGACAATGAACGTAATCGCATATTTGCCAGCGCCTATTCCCAACTGCCCCAGACGACCCCGTGCTGTTGCGTCGACCGTTTGCATCTGGCCATCATCGTAGTTCCATTCAAACAGCTTCATCTCCTTCACCTTAACCGGCAACGTAATCCAATTCGGTAGTACCTCAGCTGTTAGCTTCAACTTCCCATAAGAAACCGTGGTGTAGTATTCCTGAACTTGCGTCACTGTGATCTCCCGCAATTCATCAATTGACTTTGTGTGAGGCAAATCTGTGAAATCAAAGAAAGCCACCAAATACTTTGCTTCGTTGGGAACCGTATACGCTTGTGCACTCATCGACTTGTTGAGCCATGGTAAGTAGCTTGTAAAGACCAATAAGAGAATAATCAAGCAAGCTAACTTGCTCGCAGCTGACTTACTACGGAAACAAGATTCGGCAGACATGTTCCGAATTACCGTCTTCTAGCGTGTTAAATGCAATCTATATAGCACATGTAGGTTCACGTTCAGAGATGGAGAAGGGGATTTTGACCCCAATTTATCGGTACATATAAGCCGGTTCAAATTGCGTTGCCCGCACCAGCTGACCCACACACAGCCAAGATCGTTTCGCTAGCTGGTTCCTTTCTCAAATCCTCTTGCTATTGAATCTACAAGTTCTTCTGCGATGGAACCGTCTGGGTCTAGTTCGGGGTTGAAAATAGCGATGTCCATCCCTACTGCTCTTTTGCTGCCAAGAGCACAGGTCAGAAGATTCGACAGGTCACGGAAGCTCAGTCCGCCGGGTGTGCGATAGTCCACAGCAGGCATTATGGCGTCATCCAGTACATCCACATCCAAGTGGATCCAGAATCCGTCAATGCCTGTCTCGATTAGCTTGTCAATAGCTTCTGACGATTTGTTCGTAATTCCACTTTTCCGAATATCTTCCCATTCAACAGTGAGGACGCCTGTGGTCTTGACGTCTTGGCTACCGTTACGTTGTTGTTCTTCAACATCACGATAACCAAATGCGACAGTATGCTCATCCCTAACGAGTGGTTTGAGTCCATCGATGTTCGTAAGAATCTCTGGTCCTCTGCCGGTTACAATTGCAAGGTCCATGTCTGCCACTTCGCCAGTTGGCGAAGCTGATGGTTGGTAGAAATCAGCGTGTCCGTCGATAAAGAAGAGTCCATAGTTGCCAAGTTGCCGCAGTGCAAGCATACAACCAATCAAGATACTGCAATCGCCCCCCAAAACTAGGGGAAAGAAACCGTCCGTTATCTCCTGTCGTATTTTATTCGATAGGGAAATGGAAAATTCACGTATCCCTTTCGAGTTAAGTACGTTCGTTTCACTGTCTCTTTGGTAGCTGTATGAAGAGATGGGCACTACTCTTCCATGATACTCCGCGCCGACCCTCTGGATTAATCCTTTAGCCTTCAACGCTTCAGGCAATCTCTCGACCCCCTGAGGTTTCAGGCCTAGGATAGAGGGACCATCAACGACGGCTATGGGCTTCATTACACTTCTGAGAATACCCGCTCCGACTTTAGGAGTTATTCTTGTAAGGCGTCTTTCATTTCATGCGCAAGACTGAAGACTCTCCAAGGGCGCGCCGTTTCTAGTGTGTGCGCACCAGCTGACCCACACACAAAGGACTAGATGTCTAAGTCAGAGATGGGTCAGGGGATTTTGACCCCACTAGCCTGGTCTTGAGTACGTTTAACAGTAACAGTGTAACAGTAATCTATCACGTCAAATGTCTCATTTTGAGATTATTGCGATGGGTTAGTCGGTGGTTCATGTTGGTTCAAATTCTGATGCTCGCACCATTAGACCCCACACACACTGAACCCCACGATTCATTCCAAAGTTCAGGCATGATACCCAGACACATCGGCTAAAGCAACCTACATGAACAGAACCCGATGAGCTGGTCGTAGTGTAGACTTGGACCAGCACATTGCCTTTGGGCCCGAAGAAACCGTAATCTTGATTGTGTGTCTTGTATGGGCGTTCAGTGAATTTGTGGGAGGTTACATTATCCCTCGTTTGCGAGGAAGAGGGACGGTCAAAGCGAGAAGTGATAAGGGTTCTAGCATGGTTATCTGGTTGAGTCTCTTTGTTTCGATAACTATTGTCTTCTTTTTCGGGAAGAATGGTATCACGCTGCTGCCCGATTGGTTCTTCTATCTTGGGATACCGTTGATGGTGGCGGGAATTGCGTTTCGTCAGTGGGCGATCCTCGTATTGGGCCGGTTCTTCTCGACTACGGTTAAGATCATTAGCGACCACAGAATAATCAGTAATGGACCATACCGGCTTATTCGTCACCCTACCTACGCCGGGTCACTCCTCACCCTCGTGGGCCTCGGTCTCGCCTCGAGAACATGGGGAGGCACACTGGTTATTGCGGCTCTGTTTGGGTTAGTCTACAACTACCGCATCAGTGTCGAAGAAAAAGCATTGAAAGCAGAGTTTGGACAGGAGTACGTTGACTACGCCGGAAAAACAAAGCGGTTAATCCCATTTCTGTTGTGAACGGGGATATCAACGCGGAGTGGGCATTCGCCCATCCTTTTCGGATTCGAACATCGTGGTTTTGGTCAAGCTCGTATTTGCAGCGGTGAAGGGCTTAGCTTGCGTTTCACTCAGCGTTCCGACAGCGGTAGCCATTTCTACTTTTCAAGTAGGCTTGTGAAGAAGTCGTGGTGTTCTTCTTCCTCAGCCTCTATTTCTTCGAACATCTCCTTCGTGGCTACGTCTCCTTCCTTGTGGGCTTGTTCCATGATTTCCTTGTACATTTTGATGGCGCCCTCTTCCGCCTTCACGTCTAGTGTCAACATTTCCGTCAGGTTTTCGCCGACTTTTATCGGGCTTGGTTGTATTGTCGGTTTTCCTCCGAGGTACCAGAGGCGTTCAGCCACCTTCTCGGCGTGCTTCATCTCATCAACAGCGATTTTCTTGATTCCCACAGTAACGGCGTAATGTTCAACGCCTTTCCATTGAACGTGTTGCCACATGTACTGAATTGCTGCCTGCATCTCATCAGCGATCGCATTGTTCAACATTCCCAGCAGCTTCTCTGAAGCCATTCAACACATCTCGACTACCACTCCTCAGAAGCCTCGAAATATACGACTTTTTTTCAGTAGTGAAAACTCCTCAGGACAGTGAATTACGTAGGGTAATTTATGTGACCTCTAGAAACACGTACTCAGCTTAGAGGCGGTTGTACTACGAAAGTTGTTGTCACGTCCGATCATCACTTGGGTTACGCAAATGCTGACAAGACAGCGTTCAACGCATTCCTCGACAACCTTAGTCAAGAAAGCGATGTTACGCACATGGTTCTTCTTGGAGATGTGGTGGATATGTGGAGGAGGGATGCTGCAGGGGTATTCCTGGAACACCACGACACAGTTGCTAAGCTTCTTGCTCTCAAATCCAAAGGGGTCCAGGTATTTTACGTGGCGGGAAATCATGATTATCATGTCGTGGATCTTGTCAACCCAGCATATCCCCTTGAGTTCAGGAAGGAATTGAGCCTGACTGATGGACAGTTCAATTATCGTTTCGTTCACGGCTACCAGTTCGATCCTGAACAGAAGATGCCTTTGATGGCATTCTTGTGTCGAGTAATGTCCGACCAAGGCGGTGCCCTAGAGAGTAACTTATGGGTAGATTTCAATAGCGTGAACAATATTTTCTCGAAGATAGAACCCTCTTTCGTAAAAGCAGATCTAGCAGCGATGGCTGAGCGGCTTCACCGGCGCCCTGAGGATAGACTAAAGGAGTCTCTCAATAAAATCAATATGACTGCTTGTAATGAAGTCAAGCCTGGGGAAGTTCTCATATTTGGTCACACCCACGTTCCATTCGTCAACAAAGCGGAAAACGTAGTGAACACCGGTTCTTGGGTTAAAGACGCTGTCATCCACAACACCTACGTGGAGCTTAGCGGTGGAAAGCCCAGACTCTTCGTGTACGGTGGACATGAAATAACTGAACGCACAGAACCTTGACATCCTTCTTGTTCTCAAACTTTTCTTGCATAACAGCGTATCTCCAAGTGTGATTTTCCGCTTTTGTTTTGTTTCTGTGCTTTCACTCCTGACAAGCATGACTCGTGCGAGGAACTGAAACATGTTTTGCGTTCAACTGTTAACAAGAAAGAAGAAGAGAGAAACCACGGTCTGCTGTCTCCCTCTGCGGCGGATTGGGCTAGGTTTGTTTGATGGCGCCCTGTAATTTCGACATCAAATCCGGAGAGAGGGCACTCATTCCATGAGTCTTAGCATGGTCCATTCCTTTCTTCAATAGATCGTCTTTGTTCTCTGCCTCTAGCTCCATAGTGCATCCAGACATGGGGCACTTCAATTTGAAACCCATAAGATATTCACCTCTACGGGACGAGAGTTTGTAGTCCTAGAACATAAAAAATCTTCTAATACTGTCGTAATCACCAAAATGTGCACGTTCTCATACGAACGGCTTCTAAACGTCTAGCAAGCAACGGTAAGGAAAAAAAGTGGAACGAACTTCTGGGTGGCGGAAGTCCTATTTGGTCATGTCGACTATCTTGGCCTTAGAAGCATTGGTCTTGACTGATTCAACGCCTTTCATGCAGCCTTCTTTCGATTCGTAGCCCTGACCAGACGCTATCTCTTCGTCGTTCGAAGCTTTCAATCTCCACCTAAACTTGTCGGCATGGTCTTTGTAGACCTCGAATTTTGGTTCCGCTGGCATATACATTCACCTCCATTCTTCTTCCTTCATCTGCCTCGTGCCCAATGACCCGTTAACATTCAGAGCCCTAATCTGTTTTGCGAACCTGTCAAATGGATGTTAAGAGAGAGGCATCCTGCGAATGTACTTCAGGGATGGGGCAGGGATTTTGACCCGAACTAAGTCGGAGTTAGACTATTACTGTTCGCTACAATAATCACTGGTTGTGGAGACGTCGACGGAATGAAGCTTCTGTTTGTCTGTTCTGGCAATACGTGTCGAAGCCCTATGGCTGAAGGAATTGCTCGCAAGATGTTTGAAGCCAATGTTCACGTCGAAAGCGCTGGAACCCACGCCCATGTTAGGGACCCCCCGGCCACCAATGCTGTGAAAACCATGCGTGACAAATTCGGAGTGGACATTTCGTCACATCGATCCCGGAGCGTAAATGACGTGCACATCGAGGAGTTCGATTACATTGTTCCAATGGCTGATGTTGTTCAAGACGATCTGAAGGAAAGTTTTCCAAGTTTAGGCGAAAAACTGATGCCCTCATGGAGAATAGATGATCCCTACCGTGGCGACCTCCGCACATATGAAGAAACAGCCGCCAAAATTCAGAAACATATGGAAGAGCTTTCCATTTTCCTCAAGAAAACAAAGAGATGATTCGGAGAACTATGCGTGCACAGTGAGTGAGTAGGGGATTTGAGCCCCAATTTACCGGTACATATAAGCGCTTAAGCGAGAATTCGCAAAGGCGGTTCCTCACGCCTGACGCATTATTTGTAATTGTTCAGCTTGTTGTTTGAGCGCTAAACTCATCTTGTCAAATTCCTTCTGTGTGTCCTTTATTGTCTTTGAGAGAAATGGTAGAAAGAGGCATGTTTGCCATTGAATGGCCCGGGAATCCACAAGTGCTCCTTCCAAAGCAACTGCGGGGCGAGTTATCAGGAGGATTCTGGTGAGTCTAACCACGGGTCTCACCAAGCGGTACTGTTATTCCACGAAATGAGAAGAGACTCCTGCAATTCACAAGGTAATTTGATACTTTGCGTATATGCAATACATACATGTGGAACCAAAATTGTTGAGCTGACAAGCATATTCGGCGATGTCACCGGCCTCAAGATTGTGGCACTCAACAAGTTGGTTGTTTCAAGTTCGAGAAAGAATCGCCTTGAGGTAGACATAGATAATTAGTGTGACATTATCATGCGTCGAAGGATAGGCCTTTGACCAAGGTCCTAGATGTCATTGGGGGTCTGATTTTTGGTGGAGTTGTCTGGATTATCCTCAATGTACTTCTTACATTCATTCCCATTATCGGATGGATATTTGCGGCCTTCATCGGTGGCTACCTTGCCGGCCGGTTTGGAGGAACAATCGCCGCAGTAATACTTGCTGTCATCGCGCCGATAGTAATAGGGATGCTTGGAGCTTCCCTAATTGCCCTCTTGTCAGCGATAATTCCCGTTCCGATTCTTTGGAGGCTCGCGAGCGGGATTTTGGGAACCGTAATAGCACTTTGGGCGTTGGTCAACCTGACGTTTGTAGGTCTCGGCGGATATGTGGGAAACAAGGCTTACAGATCCTCAAGATGTCCCAAATGTGGAGAGAAGATTACGAAAGGAGTCTCGGTATGTCCGAACTGTGGCAGGGATCTCAACTTGAAAGTTCCGACTGAAGAAAAAACAGAGAGCAGATCGCCTGAGAACCAGAAGGTTGCCAGACATGAAGCTTCAGAGCCGCAACAAGGAGACGTATCAAGAGTCGCTCAAATCGATCATGTGATGGACGATTTGAAACGAAAGTTTGCTGACGGCAAGATTAACGAGGACACCTACAAGTACTTGAAGAACAAAGCGGAGGAAGAACTGCGAAACGAATTTGAGAAAATGATTAGACCGGTGGAAGAGCCTCCCCAGCAAGCGAATGTTTTGAGCTCGACGAAGTCAGACGCTGCCGGAGAGGCCTCCGGAGACGGAATGACGCATGTGAGTGCCCCTGAACCCGGTACCGAGAAGCCGGAACCAGTACGCGTGATCGGCATACGTCAGAAGCCGCAAATCTTCAGCGCCAAAGTAGTGGGCGTAAGAAAGACCGAGAAGGAGAAAACGCTTAACCAGCCAGAACATTGAGAAACAGGAATGAGCTAATCCGGGTGAGCGTTGACATGATACGCATAAGCGTTCTGGAACCTGTCACAAGCCAGATCGTCGACCTCGATGCAAACCCTAGCGCGACCGTCGGAGAGATCACCAACATTGTCGCCAATCAACTAGGACTGCCCAAAAGGAATTACACACTTGACATACACGGAAGGCGATTGAGTTCACATGTCACTTTGGCTCAAGCAGGTATTGTCGACAAAGATGAATTGACGCTCGCACAGCCTGCGGTTACAGAGTGGGGCCTCAAGAGACCGTCACTTAAACTGTTTTCATCTAGGAAGGCTCTATTCGCCTTGTCGATGCTAATTATAGTCGTCCTCTCTTTGGCAAGCGTGTATTTTGTAAGTCAGCTTCCTGGCTCGCCTTCTACCACATCCAATGGCCAACCGTTTGATTTCTCAGTAATAGCGAGTCATACCGATGGAACCCCCGTGACTACAATTGTCCTCTGTGGAGCGGGTTACTCGGAGCTTGCCATTTCGATTTTGCCAATTTCCGGGAATCCACGATCAGTGAACCTAGTCGTGCGTGATGTTGAGTCACACCCGTTGTTTATAGATGGCATTTCTCTCTCTCAAACCTCAGGAATACCTCCATTCACCTCCACTCTGCTCATCCGAGCCAATTACAACTATGCCCACGAGGGCGACACTTATGTTCTGACGCTAGTAGGGGACGACTTAGTCGGTCAACTTCACACGCTTTCAATCACTGTAGTCTATCAATGCCGGGCTTTATGACAACACGCAATCAGCTTGCCACTCAAAATTGAGCTGAGTACATCTAGAACGATCGGTAAACGAGTTGACATTAAGAAGACTTAGTCGAGGATGCCGCTGGATCTATTGACCGTAGGAAGCCGAAACATCCGACCGATTAGAATCCTCTGGTGCTTTCTTATTTGAGGTTGGAGGATCTGAGGTCTAGCGAGGTCGAATAGTGGATTCCTTGTTCTGAAAGTGACTTGGAAGGTTCCAATAACCTATCACTGTTCCAGAGCTCAAATCTCTCTCCTCCACGCTGTTGAGGCGTGTGATCTTTGAGAAGTTCATGCACTACGTTGCCTACCCGTGTGGTTGTGGGCATTCGGAAATGACGGATAGCTCCAAGCTGCGGTGCCCGCACAGTCACATACGCTGTTTCGTCTTCGACCACTGATATTCCTCTATGCCACGGAAGGTCAGGTGCCGTTACTTCCCAGTGCCACCCGCAACTCGAACAGCAATAACGCTGAACGACAGCATCAAATGCAGGCACATCTTTGACTGGTTCATTGGTTTTCAGGCACACAGGACAGGTCTTCGCAAGCCCAGGCGTTAGGTACAAAAACAACCGATCGTTGTTCTGTATATCGTTGTTTTTGAACGACAAGGCGGGGTCGACGGTCCATCGCATGCGTTTGCCAAACTGTTCGGAGGCTCGAATAATCGTTGTTATACGCGGGTTCAAATCTAGCTTCTCGCAAGCTTCCACCTTGAGTCTCCCGACAATCTGCTCAAGCTCGACATCGAAGGCCTCGTCTAGCATTTCTCTCGTCTTCACGGCACAGAAGTATACTTTCAATTCAATCATCCCAGCTGCCATCGATTCATGCCTCTTCAGGAATTCACAGAATTTCACGCCAATCATTGAGGCGTAATAAGGCTGAATGGCAAGATTCATGCGAAATTGACGTGGTGATTCCGCGAACATGCTTCAGGGATGGGTCAGGGGATTTTGACTCCAATTTACCGGTACATATAAGCTAGCAATGCAACGAGCAACGTCAGTTCAAATTACGTTGTCCGCACCGTCACTGCCACACACACTCAAAATGACGGTTCAAATTCCACCGCTCACACCAGTAGACCCCCACACACACAGGAACAAGTCCCGCTCAAACGACGATAAGACGCCACTAGTTCACAATAGTGATTGATGTCATTCTTATATGACATGAATGTGGTGCAGGAAATTACTATCCCACCAACTGAGGAGAAATGTATAATGGGAAAACGAAATCAGGTTCAGCACGTTATTGAGTGGACTATCTCTGGCGGAAAAGCCGATGCCTTCAAACATAGTGTCCCAGTGGTTTCAATTGTGATCTTGGTCATTATTTTTTCCACTTTTCTAGCAAGTCAATTAGGCAGAAATGTCTGGACGAGTACAATTCTGATGGTTCTGTTTGGGGTCATCGGAATAGCTGGACTTGTTAAACTTAGAAATCCTGTAATCTTAGAACTTGGTGCTATTGGTTTCGTGGCAGATATCGTGTGGGAGCTTTATGGAACTGGAAATCGATTGTGGAGTTATTATCATTCGCCGTTTTACATGATAGGTGGAACTTTGCCAATAGAAATAGCAGTGTTATACTTTTTCTTAGGGATGACTGCAGCGGTTTATGCACTATACAGATTGGAAAAATAGTGAAGCATCGCTTTCAATCTGTTCCTCTCAGTCACATGATCCGGTGGTGTGTGGGTCTGGTGGTGCCCACACACACTAAAACGACGTGGGAACGACGTACGACGACGGTTCAAATCCCTCTCCCGGCGCCAATTTGTTGGTACGTGTAAATAGCTGATTATGGCAATAATGATGAGCATTCTAGTAACGAAACTCATCATATGTCCTCTTCACCAAGGAGCCTATTTGTGTATGTCACTTCTCACAATCATGATGAGTCATGTGAAGGGATTGAATGTGAGCCCGTTTAGGTGGCAGCATGATTCTACCCATGCCGAGGTCTTAAGTACTTAGCATAAGCATGTAGCTGTTAGAAACTTTCTTGAAGCCTATTACTCGGGCTTTGTTGGTTCTGCTTATTTTGACGTTGGCAGCCGGCGGCATAGTTTACTACTGGATGTTCGCCCGGCAAACTATTCCCGTGATTACCACGGGCCAGCCGGCAGCGCAATTCACTTTCTTTCTTAACCCCCCATTTTTCCACGTTGCCGCCGGTGAAGGAAAAAACATTACCACGTTCGTACAGCGAACGAGCGGTTTTTCGGGTGCTGTTAAGATTGAAATTGTGAATCCGCCGAGTTGGATAACCTACAACGCTATGACGGTCGACACAACCGTTTCAAACGCCACTTTCGCGATTATTGCTTCGCAGGATGCTCCTAAGACTGAATTGAATCTGACAGTGAGGGCGTCATCGGCGGGTGCCGCCGACCAAGTCGCAACATTGGACATGAAGGTTGTCGGTGTCTCCACTGTAACGTCAGACCATGGCTCAGCGGTTCTGTATGATACGACAAAGTTTCTCGATACCGACACGTTGAAGTCGCTCACCGCCTACTCAAATGGGACATTTGTTTTCTCCGCTGTCACTCCGCAACTGCAAAGTCTTGCTCGCGGCGACGTAATGGTGGTTCAGCCATCAAGCACACCTCTCGCAAAATTCGGTTTGGTACGCCTCGTTCTGTCGGTAACTCGGGAAGGAGGAGGTGTGATTGTGCAGACTATTCAGGCGACGCTGTTCGATGAATTGCAGCAGCTCCATGTTGGCTTTGGCAATGCTACATCGGTGCAGGCAGCACCCGGATCACTTGCTCCCGCCGCGATCCCGGACAATCCGAATCTCCCTACCGGCACAACGCCAAACGTTGTTTTCGAGGACTGGTTTACCCTTTACAGTGGCCATTTTGGGACAGGTGGAGAGCGGTCTATTCCGGGCGGTGACGTTACCTTCTCAGCGGACGCGGGTATTGGAGTTGAGCTGGGACCTATGATCGACATTGCATGGTCAGTAGGACATCCGATTCCATCACTGGACCAGGCTAGATTGAATGTTATTTATTGGGAAGATTTGACGCTTGCAGTGAAAGGAAGCGCAGGATCCCAACTGAACTATGAAGACGATAATCTACAACAGCTCTACTACGGCTCGATCCCGCTTGTTCCGGGCGTTTGGCTCGTCATATCAGCTACCCTGGAAGGTAAGGCCTCGGGAACGCTGCAACAGAACATCAACGGATACTTCCACCAAGGTATGAATTATGAAATGGGCCCAACTTACAGCTCCGACGAGGGGTGGTTCTTTTACTACCGCTGTAACTCAGAAACTCGGGGGGAATGCGACCCACCGACATTCGACAACCCACAGTTCTCGATCTCGGCAGGTTCTGGTTCTGATGCTACGATTGAGTTGGGCCCCATGGTGAAGGTCAGTGTGGACGCGGACATAGGCGTAGCTGATGCGGCTGGCTTTGCGTCGCTGTCAGGGCTCTTGTTCGTGACATTGAAATCACAGATTCCCAGACCCTCAGACAGACCGCACTCCTGGTGGCTTGAGTGGGGGCTTGACGGAGATTTCGAACTAGGACTCTCCTTGTCCGTTGGCATCTCGGTAGCAGGATACGAGATTGGGTTCTCGACGTGTCTGTGTTCCCCGCCTGCCCAAGGCAGATTGATTGGACCTGGTACACTATTCAACGGATTCGCCATTCCACCATTGGTTACTATCACATCCCCAAAGGACGGCTCAAACCTCGACTACAACTCGCTCACGATATTCCCTTCCTTCACTGCAACTGCCACTGGAGAAGACGGTGATCTCTGCAGTGGACCTCCGCAGAACCTCATATGGTCTGATGAGTATGGTCAAATTGGTACTGGCTGCACTCTTCCCAGCGTGACGTTCAATCAGGATGGTGTTCACCATATCCAATTTACTGCAACAGACAGTGCTGGCTCAAGTTCAAGCGCTACGGTAACCGTATCAGTAATCCTAGCCAAGCCTGACGTGTACATAACCAAACCCCTTGACAATGAACAGTTCATGGTGGATGAACCCGTGACGCTTGAAGGCTACGCAATGCTGAAACTGACCAATCTTCCGTGCAACGGTGCTTCAGGGAAATTGGTTTTCAATATCTGGTTGTACGCCAATATCCCGTCCCAACCGGAATCCGGAACACAGTACTGCACCGCCACAACGACCTTCGACAAGCCAGGAACTTACTCCATCTTCCTAGTCGCCCAAGACAGTTCCGGAAAAACAACGGGCTTTTCGAAGCACGTAGAAATCAACATAATCGAGCCTTCGCAAGGTACAAACTACCCACCCAGCGTTCAGATTATTTCACCAAACGATCAACAATCCTTCCTCTACTTGAATTGGAAGATCACTCTGGATGGAACCGTATTCGACTGGGAGGGAGACCCGCTCGGAACCTATACTTGGTCCTACGTTCCTCTATCCCTATCACAATCACCCGTAACGATAGCGACGGGCCCCCTTCCACCCTCCTCACAATGCACTAAAGATACACCATGCCACGTGACCGCCTCCCTAAACACGAATGACTATTGCAAGGACAATCCGACGGGCGGAGATCTGGCAATAGTGCTTGAGGCAACAGAAACAGGACCCGTCGAACAAACGGGTAAGAGTCAACCGGTCACGATTCATCTGTCCTGTGAAAAGCAAGTAGCGATCATCACACCAATCATTAACCAACCGCCTCCAGCAGCACATCCGAATGTCAGCGTTTCCGCAAACGGGCCTCAACGACGAATTCTCGAAAACCATTCGTGCAAGGTATGCCCATGACTAGGCCAACCGTACTTGGTCGCCGCACCCTGCACCTCGTAGCAATCATCGGGCTGCTCATCGTATTGGTTCAAGTGCCAGCGACACATGCGGCAACGCTCACACTCACCTCAGACCCTGACTGCGTCTCCCGTGGTCCAGACCAGGTGGATTGTTTCGCTAGAGGACAGGACAACGCGCTCTGGCACTTATACCGCAAGGCAGGAACATGGTCCAGTTGGGAGTCCCTTGGAGGCAACCTAACCTCAGGGCCGTCGGCAACCTCATGGGGACCAGACCGTCTAGACATGTTTGCTAGAGGACCCGACAATGGGTTGTGGCACGTGTGGTGGGATGGATCACTTCATCCATGGGAGTCTTTGGGCGGCGCAATTACAAGCAACCCAGATTGCACTTCCATCCCAACTACCCAGGAGATTTTCTGCTTCGCCAGAGGTCCCCAAAAGGCTCTCTGGTACACTGGCTTTTCCGGCGGAACCTGGACCACATGGAAGTCCTTAGGTGGGATCCTAGCCTCAGGCCCAGGGGTTTCATCCTGGAAGGATGACGTGGAAATCTTCGTGAAAAGCACGGATAACGCGATGTGGCAGATATCCATGGGAGCGGGAGGGAGCTTAAGCCAGTGGCAGAAAAGGGGTGGCGCACTTACCTCGGACCCTGACGCTGTCTCATGGGGGCCGAACCGTATTGATATTGTTGTGAGAGGTCCTGACAATGGGATCTGGTACAAGTGGATGAACGGAGGAACATGGAGCAATGGCTGCCAGGGCTGTGACGGATATTATAATCTAGGCGGTAAATCAATTTCAGGACCCACAATCGCGTCCAGAGATGTGAATAGCCTTGATGTCTTTACTGTAAGCACGGACAATCACCTCTATCACAAAGGATGGAACGGAGCCGTTTGGAGTCCCTGGGAAGCCATCCCGATGACAATGGCGCCCACAGGCATGACAACGACGACGAGCCAGCCAACATCTGTCAGTAGCGGCTCCACGACGATTTCTCCAATATCGATCGCCAGTAGTAGCTCTACCTCTCCGGTAGTAACTCCATCCGTCACAGTCACCTCGACACCTACGTCATTGTTCACTCAATCACCGAGCACACAAACTCCTAACCAGACTGGAATAGGGGAGATTTTGGCTACGCTGCAGCCGACTGACCTGATCGTAATCGGCGGCATTGTTGTCATTGCGGGTGTCTTGATTGCGCTCGTGTTGAGAGTACGCGGAAAACCAGCATCAGACACTAGTTCATGAGGGAAGGGCATAGTCTACAGCATCCAATGCGGATCCCAAAATCCCAATGGCAATGAGTTCTGTGGAAAATGTGGCACTGAAGTTCAAGACTAGTGCCCGGTTCGTCCCTAGTATGTTGGTGCGCACACCCACTTTTTCACGCTCCTCGCTTCGCTTTGTGTGATATGACTGGTGCGCGACGACGACGAAAAGACGGATGGTCTGTGGGTTGGGGTTTGTTGTTAGGTGGTTTGTGGTTGAGTGGTTAGTGGCGTGTGCGCACCACTATACCCACACACATTCATCGCGGAGGATGGGAAGAGGTTGCTGAAGGAGTGGCTCACAGAACGAGAATCGATGCTGGAAAAAGCAGGGCTAGAGGATTCAGACTATTTCTTCCTTAACTGGCGTCGGAAATCGAGATGCAGGTAACAGCCGCGGAACACGGGCATGATGCACAGGCTTAAGTTGCCTATGATAGAGCTATCGGTGATAGGCCATTGTTCTTCCGTGTCTTGAGTTCAAACCGAGCTTTGGCTTTGGTCGTTGCCTCGATGGTGATATTGTCTGTTATTTCCCCTACCGTGAGAGTTGGTGCTATAACCACGATACTTGATCAGCAGTGTTCAACTGTTGGTGGATTTTACCTAAACGGCATCGGTGCATCTGAGCCCGCAGGGCAGACGTTCACGCCGACCCAAACATCTGTGGTAGCCTTCTCAATTAACATCTATTCGACAAGCCCCTTTCCCACACCTATGACGGCGAAGATACTAGCGGGAGGAATCGGTGGAGCGGTACAGGGGTCCGTTAACTTCAACGTTCCGGCCGTTTTCGGTTTGCCAAGTGGCGACTGGTTCAAAGTGCAGTTTACCAGTGGAGTTCCGGTGATCCCTGGTTCGATTTATGCGCTTGATCTCACCGACAATCTCGCCTCTTCTGGCATTAAGTGGAATGGCTGTAAGGATAGCTATCCCGGGGGAAAGGCGTACTCCAGCGGGAGCTATAACACATATAACACAGTCGGAGCCTCTTACAGTTTCAAGGAGTATGCGTTCGGCCTGACGGTGACACCGGTCGCGACGCCGGATTTCTCAATCTCATCCTCTCTTGCCGCCATACCGGTAACACAGGGAGGAAGCAATACAGCTACAATTACGGTGACTTCGATTAACGGACTCAATTCGGCAGTTGACCTGTCTGCTTCTTGGGTTGGGTCCGCACCGACTGGCGTGACATTCACGCTACCGACCCCGATAACGCCACCGTCAGGAAGCACTGCGACATCACCATTGATAATTGTGGCTACCGGAAGCGCCTCCACAGGAAGTTTCACCCTTCGTGTGACTGGGACGAGCGGATTGCTCAGTCACGATGTCATACCTGACATAACAATACAAGTGGCGGCAGTCACAACAAGCACAACAACACCACCAACACCAGCTACGGATTGGGCAGTTCTCTCCGTTTCGCTAAGCCCTTCTGCTCCACATGTCGGTGACCCGGTCACATTCAGTATGGTAGTGACCGCGCTCTCGTCTCCGGGACCATTTCCGCAGAGCTTTGCTGCTGTTTGCCAGATCGACGGAGTATCCTGTGGTGGTGGCTCTCATACCTACCCTGGACCACTGGATACTCCTTTCACTGTAAGCGCGCAAACACCTTGGATTGCGACGGTTGGTACGCATACTCTGACCTGGGGAGTCGCCACGATCCCAGTGGGTCTCGACCCGGACAAGAGTAACAATATGAAGAGCACTACTTTCACGGTGGCACAAGCATCCTCACAGCAAACGACGACAGCCTCTTCGACCGCGTCTCAGGCTCCTGATTTTCAGGTTAATGTGAGTCCGCCATCCCAAACCGTGCTTCAAGGCGAGACGACTTCATATGCGGTTGATGTTGCTGGTTTGAACGGGTTCAATTCGCAGGTTTCATTGTCTGTCTCAGGATTGCCTCCGGGCGCGAATGGAGTCTTCAGTAACCCCTCGGGAACTCCAAACTTTGCTTCAACCCTCACGGTCATATTATCGGGGGATGTTGCAACTGGTTCGTATACGTTGGTGGTGACCGGGAGTGGAGGAGGATTAAGCCACGTGGCCAACCTAGTTCTAACAGTTAACGCAGCCGTAGTAACGCAAACCTCAGCCTCCTCAACTGAAACCGTAGCGTCTTCAACTCAAACATCAAGCGACCTGACGAGCATGATCCAACAAAACCAACTCCTCATACTCGCAGCCGTAGTCTTGTTGGCAGCCGTCATAATTGCGGTAGCGTTGCGTGGCCGACGAAAACCAACCTCAACCACCAACTAAACCCTAACTGATCCATCAATTCGAACCCTCGCTGAGCATAGTGTGCATATCTATCGGTGCGGTCGCCTTGAGTCGGCCGGCCGTCGTTCACGTAATTTCGTGTGTGTGTGGGTCCAGTGGTGCGGCCGCCGGAACTCGAACCTACCTACGTGAATCCTTGGGACGCAGGGAAATCATCTAACTCGTGCGGGGGAGGGGATTTCAGCCCCACTTTACCGGTACATATAAGCCGCCTAAGTTCAGTGTGCCCTTTGACGACTAGGTCAAGCCAACGCTAAGGGCTTAGCATGAAGAAAGTACCCTTTGTTTGCACTGCCAATCTGCAGCGCAGCCCAACAGCTGAGAACCTCTTTCAAGGCTGGAATGGGGCTTGGAAAGCAAAGTCCGCTGGAATAATGCCGCATCCAAAAGGCAAATCGTTGACTCAGGAGCTCATTGATCAAACAGACCTTATCATAGTCATGGAACGAATCCACAGTCAATACATACACTCGCATTTCAAGTGTAGTCCAGACAAGTTACGAATCCTGAACATAGCTGACATTTACTACCGGGACGACCCGGAACTCATAAGCATACTTCGGAAGAAAGTCCCACCAATTCTACAGGAATAGTTCCAAGTTCCTCCCAACTCCTCAGAAACTGTAAAGTCGAAGGGAGAGAATTGCCTGGGCCGGGAGCATAAGGAATCAATTAGGACGAAAAGGGAAACATTTCTACGTGTGATTTACGAATCTCTAGTCATAGTGGGAACTCTAAGCTTCAAAGAATAACGGGTCACACGGCTCGGGGAATAGCGTACATGGTCAACACTCACACTGTGAGAGGCAGGATCCGAGAAAGCGGAATGCCTCCAGAAGAGGTTTGGAGTGGCTTCTTCGATGCCGAGAAAATTCTTGATGCCATGAAGATTGACTCGGCGGTCAGGGATGCGGCAGACTTCGCATGCGGCTATGGAACATTCACTATTCCAGCTGCCCGAAGAATACAAGGAATCATGTTTGCCTTAGATATTGACCCACGGATGGTCCGTAGTGTCGATGAGAAGTCGAGCAGCCTAGGATTGGCTAACGTAAAGTCGCTCATCAGGGATTTACTACATGATGGTTCAGGCTTAAGGAGCGACAGTGTGGATTATGTGATGGTCTTTAACATACTCCACTTGGAAGACCCTCTGATTATTCTTCAGGAGTGCCTTAGGGTTCTCAGGCCGAAAGGGCGAGTTGGTATCATTCACTGGATACGTGATCCCAATACGCCTAGGGGACCGCCCTTGGAGATGCGCCCTACAGTGGAACGGTGCGTAAACTGGTGTCTTCAAGCGGGCTTCGTTACGGGGTCAGACATCCACGTGGACCTGAAACCGTATCATTTCGGATTGTTGATGAGAAAGTAAGTGTCGATTATGTATGAAGTCACGTTACTCCTGCAATAATGTTTTGGGGCGGCTGGTTCGATTTGTTGGGCGTATCGAGAAACCAAAACCTGTGGGGAGAGCTGTATATCGTCTAGGTCTCTGAGTACGTCTTTCCTCTGGCAGCGATCGTCAGCATCAAAATTGCGAAGAATGATGCGCTTATGAAGCTCCACTTAACATCCGAAACAGTTGCTACAACTCCAGCAAGGACTGGCCCAATTGCGTTACCGATTCCAATGACGCTCTCGTACGATCCGACCGCCGCACCCGCTTGTTCGTCCGGAAAATGGCGTGAAATGAGGCTTATGCTCAATGGGAAAACTATAGCAAAGCATCCTCCCAGGATAGCGATAGCCGGTAGGAAAGCGTTGAAGGTTGGGTGGAGGGCTATGACCAGACAGCCTGCGCAAATCGATAGGGACACTAACATTAGCGCCTTCCTCTCGCCGAAATGCAGGAAACGTTCGGACATGGCATAGGCAGAGACTCTTACGATGCCAAATGCGGTGAATAAGCCGCCAATCAAGACCGCACTTATCCCAACCGAGTTCGCGTAACCGGGAAAGATTGAGGTTATGATGCCGAAAACTATTCACCGAGGTGCGGTGAATGTGAACTTGCTTCTGTGATCCGACTACAGGATTTCATCGACTCAAGTAGTGTACCGTTCGTCGCTGAAGTATCTGTCGCCTCTGTCGACGCATATGGTGACTACGTTTCCTGTGGGCAACTTCTTGGCTTCTTTCAATGCTACGTAAACATTCGCGCCTGTTGACATCCCACAGAAAATTCCTTCCTCCCTAGAGAGTTTGTATGCCGTTTCTCTTGCCTCTTCGTTTCCGACTTGGACGATCTCATCTGCGATATCTTCGTCTACTATTTGTTTTTGAATTCCGCCGGTTACTCCAGGTATTTCTTGTTTTACTCCACTTTTCCAACCTGAAAGAACTGCTTCTTCGCCAGCCCATCCGGTTGGTTCTACAGCTACGCACCTGGTACGTGGGTTTGACTCTTTCAGAATGTGCGAGACACCCATGAAGTTTCCTCCGGTACCGATGGACGAAACGAAAACGTCAACTTTCCTGTTAAGTTGCTTTAGGATCTCTCTGCCCATGTCAGCGTGAGCGAGGAAATTGCTGGGGTTGCTGAACTGGCGTGCCCACCATAGAGAGGAATCTTTTTCCTCAGCAGCCATGCACAATGCTCTACCCGGTTCTTCAAGCATTTCTCCCGGAAGGCCCGCCTTTCTGGCTTCCTCTCGCTGGGCGAGAGGAACGGGGGAGGGTGTCGTTACGAATTGGGCTCCATAACGAGTTAGAATCTTCTTCTTCTCATCTGTCAGAGAGGCTTCTGATATGAATACCTTAACTTTGTATCGCTTCATGCCTCCCACATATGCGAGCGCGATGGCAGTGTTTCCAGAACTTGATTCGATAATCGTACGACCGGGTTTTAGCAAACCAGCTCTCTCAGCGTCCTCGATGATTCTCAAAGCCATTCTATCCTTGTAACTCCCGCTGGGGTTGAGATTTTCCAACTTGACGAATACATTGCCATCGGCCGTACTTTTTGTCAGGCTCTTCAACTTCACAATTGGTGTATTACCAATTAGATCAAGCGTGCTTTCTACGACATTCATGCTACTCAATGCACCCCGACTTGACTTCTTGTCGAGTTTAAGGATTTAGAACAGCTTACAAAGCGATGGGGCAACGTTAAGTGTGAAGATGAGCCGCAACCAATAAACGTGGACGGAGAGCACACGGTTGTCGTCTAATCAAAAATTGAAGGAAGAATAATGATGAGCTTTGCAGAATTTGACAAACAAACCTATGAACAAAGGTGGGAAAAGGTACAAAGAAGGCTAAGGGAGACTGGGAACGAAGCTTTCTTAATTAACCAACCTGGGAATGTCAAGTACCTTTCGTGTGCTCACATCCCAAGATTCCTGCCTGTCAGCAGCCTCATAATTCCGAAGACCGGTGACATCGTCGCTCTTGCTTATCCTCTAGAGAAACCACGTGTAAGATCACTCTCAACTATACACGAGTACCTTCTCCTTCCGAATCGCGTGCCTAGTGAGTCTCTTGTGAGAGCTGGAATATGCAGAGTACTTAGGAAACTGAGAGTCCGAAGATTGCTGAGCGATACACCCGAGCATCTTCCGGGACTTGCCTTGAAACTCGACGACTTCATCTTCAAGTTGAGGGAACAGAAGAATGATGAAGAGATTCAATGTATCGCTAAGGCTTGCGAGATCGTTGTCGGCGTAATTTCCTACGCCGAACGTGAACTGTTGAAGCCTGGTTATACTGAAGTCGAGATAGCCGCAGAAATTGACCGTGAAGCAAGAAGGTCTGGGGCTCAGATGATGACCTTTGATACTATGGTTGCTTCTGGAGAAAACTCTGCCCACCCAC
This sequence comes from Bathyarchaeia archaeon, assembly GCA_049513715.1. Taxonomy (GTDB): domain Archaea; phylum Thermoproteota; class Bathyarchaeia; order 40CM-2-53-6; family 40CM-2-53-6; genus FEN-987. The sequence continues at coordinate 186,253 of JBEKVV010000005.1, forward strand.
ATCACTTTGTTTCAGATAGACGTGTGAAGGATCATGATTGGGTAGTTTTGGACTGTGGGGCATTCTATCGAGGTTACTGTTCTGACGTAACTAGAACATATCAAGTAGGAGGGCACAGCGCTGAGTTCGAGAACATTCACAATATCGTTACAGAAGCGCAACGAAAGGCAATAGAGCTGTCACGGGCAGGTGTAAAACTGAGTGTCATCGACAGCGCTGCACGTAACGTAATAAAGGAATCCGGCTACTATGGTAATTTCACAACTGTCACAGGACACGGATTAGGCGTTACGATGGGAGGGAGCGGGGGTGAGCGGCCCACTATAGCCCCCGGCGCTGCGGGCAGGGCTAAGAACGGCAACGTTTTCACTGTCGAGCCGGGGATTTATCTCGAGGGGAGGGGAGGCGTGCGAATCGAAGACGATGTGGTCTCCTTTGAAGACGCTCGCGTACTTTCACGATCGGAATTGTGAAGTGAGACAATTGGTTGATCGAAATCAAGAACTAAGAGAAGATTGTTTGGCACTCCTCAAGCGACTCCTAGAGGCGAGGGGTGTCTCTGGTTATGAAAACTCGATCAGAGATCTCGCTATGAATGAACTGAAGAATTACGTGGACAATGTCGATGTTGACAACCTTGGCAGTGTAATAGGGGTGAAAAAAGGACTGGCCGACAAGCCGGCTATCCTAATGATAGCAGCCCACATGGATGAGATAGGACTCCTAGTGAAACATATCGACGAGAAAGGCTTCCTATATTTCGAAAAGGTAGGAAGCGTTCATGAGAGATTTCTCTTCGCACAAGCTGCAACAGTACACACTGAGAAAGGACAACTAGAGGGAATCATCTTCTCCGAACCATTTGACACCCCGGAGGAACAGGAAAGGAAAGTCCCGGACTTGAAGTCATTCTATATGGACCTTGGAGCAAAAAGTAGGGCTGAAGTCGAACACCTAGGCGTGAGAATTGGGGACCCCATTACTATCGAGAGGCCTTTCAGAACCCTAGCGGGAAAGAACACGATAGCCAGCAGAGCATTCGACGATCGCGTTGGAATGTGCGTCCTCATCGAAGCCATGAAGCAGCTTAAAAATGAACAACTGCCGCTCTCAATCTACGTTGTCTTCACTACCCAAGAGGAAGTTGGATTACGAGGAAGCCACGTTGCAGCATCCAAAATTGCCCCCCAAATGGCGATAGCCGTGGACGTAATGCCTGCTCGAGATACACCCGGCTTCAAAGAGAAAGAGTACATAACAAGGCTGGGCAGAGGACCAACAATCACGATAATGGAATCAATACCTGATACACCCATAGGTCTGCTAACTCATCCAAAAGTCAGGAGGATGCTAGTCGAAACGGCTGAAGCCGAGGGGATTCCTTACCAAAGGGAGGTGTCCGCCGCGGGAACTAACGATGCCGCAGCTATTCAGCTAACGGGTGAAGGTGTTCCAAGTGGCGCAATTACCATTCCAACAAGGTACACACACGCGTATGAACTGTTGGATACAAGTGACGTTGTGGACTCTGTTCGGTTGCTCGTTGCGTCCCTCCGTCGTGCGCATAACTACCTCTAAGTGAATGAAACGCAGATCGCGTTACTGCCTTGAGAACCCCCTCTGATCTACTGTATCGAGAAGTGTTAGGCGCCGAACCGCCGATGCACATCCGTCAGACCGTCAATTAGCAAATTAGCCAAAATGGCATCTAGAGAGGAGGCAAAGAACTAAAGACTGAAGGAATCCCACCTGTGTGAAGAAATACAACTCGCTCGTCAACCCATTCTCCTTGTCGTGCTAAGTCAATAACGCCAGCCATCGCTTTTGCAGTATAAACCGGGTCCAGAAGAATGCCCTCGCATTGCCATAATTCCTTCAAGGTGGATTTCCCCTCCTTTGACGGCACACCATAACCTTCTCCGATATAGTCCGAATTCAGATGGACCTCCCCTCTGTGAAACTCTCTGTTGAGGCCAATCTTCTTGGACAGAGCGTTGGCGACGCCGCAAATGTATTCCTCGAACATTGGATCGTCATCATTTCGGATACCGAGAATTTTCATTTGCGAATTAGTCATCGCCTTTCCTACCAGGATGCCAGCGTGAGTGCCGCCACTTGATGAACAAAACACAAGAACCGTTGGCTTCGGCGGTAAGTTCTGTAGTTGCTTTTCAAGCTCTTCAAAACCGGCCACATAACCTTGGGCGCCGACCTCATTTGATCCTCCCACCGGGATTATGTAGGGGTTACGGCCTTCCTTTCGCAGCCGTTGGGCAAACGCGCCCATGGCGGAGAGGCGTTCTTGCTTGGAAGACACAATGTGGATTTTCGCATCAGCGAGGACATCAAGTAGGACATTTGCTGTGGGCGGGTCAGGTTTCTCACCTGCTAAGAAAAGGTGGCATTCTATTGAGATTTTCCGAGCAGCAGCAGCGATTATGCGAGCATGATTTGATTGCATTTGTCCTGCTGTTAAGATCACGTCGGACCTGTTCCGCAACACGTCAGCCATAAGAAATTCGGCCTTACGCGCCTTGTTTCCACCCATCGCAAAACCGGTCAAGTCATCGCGCTTGATCCAAACATCTCTGTTTATTCTACGCGAAAACTCTTCGAGCCTATGCAGCGGAGTTGGTAAGGTGCACAGCGAAATACGTTCGTCCAAGAGTTCGTTCAATTCCTAATTGCTCAGATCCGCAAATCTGCAATCTCGCATTTATCAACATCGCTCAATGACGTCGTCGTATTGAGGTCATTCATTAAGACTGGTTAGCCAGTGAACAGCTTCTTTAGTTGACATTGGGAGTTCAAAGCAATCGGACTGGGTCGATGTAATGTTTCCTAGATTGAATCTTGCTACTGTACCAACTCCACTTCACAAATTAGAAGTCTTGTCACAGAGCCTAGGCATAGATCTGTGGATCAAACGTGATGACTTGACCGGTTTCGGAATGGGAGGGAACAAGGTTCGAGAAGCGGAATTTTTGCTAGCAGATGCTGTGCAGCAAGAGGCAGATGTGGTGTTGACGGCTGGAACATACAATCCAACCATGTTAGAGTAATCGCTGCTGCTTCCCAGCGAGTTGGGTTGGAGTGTCATCTCTTTCTATCCGGACAGGAACCTGATCCTCCAACAGGCAATTTCCTGCTGGACCGCCTACTAGACGCGAAGATTCATTCTACTAGTTCAAGGGCAGAGCGTCACCCAGCCATGGAGGTTTTCGCGAGCCGCCTCAGGAACGAGGGGCATAGACCTTACGTCATTCCGGTAGGTGGCGCAAACGCGATCGGAGCGTACGGATACGTTTTAGGTTTCGAGGAGTTGGAAGGTCAAGTGCGTGGATTGCCCAAGAAACCGACGATTCTCATATTCGCTTCGTCTTCTGGGACGACATACGCGGGTCTCTTGATTGGAAAATTGCAGATAAAATCAGAAGTTCAGATTGTTGGAATAAGAACAGACTTGGATCCGAATCCTGAGAACGTAATTTGCGGGATAGCCAATGCTCTCGTTGAACGACTCGGAATTCAGGAGCGAGTTAGACGAGAAGAGGTTCATCTCAACAGGGATTATGTTGGAGAAGAATTCCGTGTGCCAACGAAAGAAGGAATCGACGCTCTAAGACTGCTATGGCGTCTGGAGGGCATTCTGCTTGAACCCGTTTACACAGGAAAAGGAATGGCAGGCCTGATTGATCTTGCTCGAAAGGGCCTCGGGAAGACTGAGCGCGTTGTTTTTCTTCACACAGGAGGTGTTCCAGCGACCTTCAGCTTCCCAGAGATCCTCTCGCAATCAGTGTAATGATGCAGGGAACTCATTTCTTCCCATAAATGCGAACTGGAGGAACCTTTTATGGACGCACCACACCGCAAACTTGTCGGCAATTTGTGATCCCTGCGGGACCTCGGACACCGAATCGCTAATAGCGCAAATCACAAGTTAGATTATTTGAGCTGCCTCCGAGCGGCATCGGTTTCAGGTATTAGATTCTTCTTGTTTCATTCACCATTCCGAATGAGGTCTTTGTTCGCAGCTTCTTCCACTCTGTCAAGCCAATCGTTAACTAACAGGTTGAACAGTTCCTCTTGTTCTCCCGGTCCTCCCAGAAAGTGGCCCGCCCGATCCAGCACGGCGAAAGTGGCTCTTGGATAGTTTTCCAAGATTCGCCACTGGTCGGAATATCCAACAACTGAATCTTGTCTGCCACAAACAATGAGTGTTGGTTTGTCGAGATGTTCTGTGAATCCGTCTCGGTCAAAGGAGAAATTGTTGATTGTCTTAGACATAATGAACTTATGATCTGCGTCCGTATACGACGGGAGAGCGTAAGCTCTGAGGTAGTCCAGTGCTCTTTGACTCTGAACAACGAGGAAATTTCCCCTTAGAAAATCTTTTTCACGCTCAGTTAACTGCGAAGTGAACGTCGAATCTTCGACAAGCGTAGCATGAGAAGGCAGGTTCCGCTTCCCGTAGGTAATGACAGGGACCCAGAGAAATAACCCGTCAATAAGGGAGCCTCTTCCATGAACAACTCCACGTGCAAGATAACCACCATACGATTCACCTGCAAGCACAAAACGTTCCCCCCGCGTAACGTTATCGATGAAGTCTAAGGTCACTCGAAGCATCTCGTCGTTACCAGTAATCCAATCTAGCCCGCGCGTTTTTCCATGGCCTGGCAAGTCAGGGTAGAGACGCTTCCACCCTGAACGGTGGTTGAAAATCGGTTCCAAGCCGGCAACCATACAACGATGGTCTTCTTCCTTGCCATGAATTATAACGATTGGCCGACCTTCACCGAACGCCTCGTAGTTGACAGTTATCTTTCCCAGATGACATTCCATGAGAAAGGTCTCCAAGCGTGCAATGATGAGTCAACTTGCTCGAAACTATTGCTGGATCTGGAGAAAATGGATTCGGCCCAATAAAGGAAATAGGTATTTGTGTATGCGGGAAGTTGTGCCTAGTATATACAAATAGTAACTAATGAAAGCGTAAGTGCATAAACGTATTAGTTCACCTACGCCTTGATGAATATCGGGTCGGAGTTATGTCTCCTAAATGGAAATATGCAATCGTAGGTGTAGTAATCATCATCGTCTTGCTTGGCATTGTGGCATGGCAGTTCATCACGCCCAGTGTTCCGACCCCTCAGGTGACTCAGACAACTCAGGCAAGTGCCGTGCCGAACGCTGACACTTTGATTTGGGACACAACAGGCGAACCGAGGACCCTTGACCCAATGGATGCTTATGACGGACCTTCAATCCGTGAAATAGCTTCCGTCTATGATCGGTTGGTGAGTGAGGATTTCATTAATGGAACCTTACAGATCGTGCCGAGCTTGGCCACAAGTTGGGAGGTTGATTCATCAGGCAGAGTCTGGACGTTTCATCTGCGTCAAGGTGTGAATTTCTCCAACGGCGATCCGTTCGATGCTAATGCTGTCAAGTACTCTTTCGATCGTTTGCTTAAGATGAATTCGCCATCAAGCGGCCTCGTATGGATGTTCAGTCAAGATATGAATCTGAACAGCACGAAAGTCATTGACAAGTATACTGTTCAAATCACGACGACGCAGCCTTCCGGTTTCTTTCTCTCTACTATAGCCACTTGGGCAGCGTCGATCGTTGACCCTGCGGTCGTTGAAGCTCATGGAGGCGTAGTGGCCAACCAGGACAATCAGTGGATGTACGACCACGAGGTCGGTACAGGTCCTTACATGCTCGTGGAGTGGCAGCACAATCAATACATAAAATTGACCGCGAATCCGAACTATTGGGGTGGATGGGACGGAAAGCACGTCAAGAACGTAGTCATCAACCTCGTAAACGACCAGGTAACGAGGGAACTTCACTTGCAGAAAGGTGACGCTGACGTTGCTGATGTCTCGCCCGCTCACTATTCAGACCTACAGAACTCCACAGGTGTTACCATATCCTCAGGCGTGGCCTTCAGGACACAGTTCGTGACCATCAATGTTCGACCTACTTATCATGGTCAGCCTAACCCACTCAACAGCACGTTGGTCCGACAAGCGATTTCATACGCAACAGACTACGACACTATCATTCAGCAAGTGTATAGAGGCTATGCTATCAGGCTTCAAGGCGCCATTCCGAAAGGAATGTTCGGTCATGATAATGACTTGTTCATGTACAACTTCGACGTGACTAAAGCGAAGGATTTGATGAAGCAGGCAGGATATAATGTGGACAGCCCGAACTTCAAGTACATTCCTCTAGACCTCATTTATCCCATCGGAATGGATGACCAACGCCAGATTTCGTCAATTGTGCAAGGGAACTTGGCAAGTATTGGGTTCGAAGTTACGATAACACCGCTGACAATGCCGGTGTTGCTTGGGAAGATGTCTGCGGGCGATTATCAGCTGCTTGTCCTGTACTGGGGAGCAGACTACAATGACCCTGACGATTTTGCTTTTGCATTTCTTTCATCCGCCAACGTAGGAGCACAGTTCGGCCAATCCGCCGTAACCGGCGATACGTGGGGAACAGGTTGGGTGAACACACAGGTGGATCAACTCCTATGGAAGGCGAAATTGAGCACCAATATGAATGATCGGTTCCAGCTCTATAAGCAGGCTCAGGAAATAGCGATTAATGATCCCAACATGGTTTACGTGGCACAACCTGGATGGACTATGCCCATGAGAACTTGGGTGCACGGTTTTGAATACATTCCAGCAGGTCTCTTTGACTATCTCTACTACAAGGTTTACAAGGAGATTTCGACTCAACCAGCGTCGCTTATCACTCCACTCTCACCTTTCTCAACTGCAAGCTATGCTGCTGAAAGTATTCTGCAAATGAAGGAAAATGTGCCTAATTCACACGAATTAACCACGAACTGACCGCTTCTTGCGCGGGCAAGAGGCGGGCTGGCTTTTCTTTAGACAAAGGCTGCGTTTTCGTCAAGAGTGCATTAAACAATGCCTGTCAAAGCCTGGCAGTACATAGCGAGAAGGATGTTACTGCTTGCTTTTGTGCTCTTGGGCCTTACCGCTCTGACTTTCGCTATTTCCCACGTGATTCCAGCAGACCCTGCAAGAGCGTGGGCGGGGATGAAGGCGCAATCCTCAACAATTCAAGAAATACGAGAACGTTATCACCTTAATGAGCCCCTCCCCGTACAGTACTATCTATACTTGAGCGATTTGCTTCATGGCAATCTCGGGTATTCACTGGTTCTAAACACTTTAGTTGCTGATGTAATCGTCGAGGCGTTTCCAGCGACATTTGAGCTAACATTTGTCAGCATGATTATAGCGGTCACAGTGGGGGTAGTGCTTGGCATTTTATCGGCCATAAAGCGCAACAGGATTATCGATCATGTCACCAGGATATTTGCACTGACAGGAATATCGATGCCTGTATTTTGGCTTGGTCTACTGTTACAGATATTATTCTATTACAGGTTGGGTTTGTTGCCCTCTGGGGGACGCGGCGCGACGCCAACCCACTATACAGGCCTCTATTTACTGGACAGTATAGTGAGCGGAAACCTCGACACGTTCATCGATGACCTGAGGCACATCATCCTTCCCTCAATTGTTCTGTCATATGCCACGATTGGCATTATAACGCGGATAACGCGATCGAGTATGCTCGAGGTCCTGAGGCAAGACTATCTGACGACTGCTAGAGCAAAGGGTCTTCCTGAGAGGATCGTCGTCTACAAACACGCGTTGCGCAATGCCTTGATACCGACTGTTACAGTTGCTGGTCTCTCATTTGCAAGCCTTTTAGGAGGTGCCGTCCTAACCGAAACCATATTCAGTTGGCCTGGGGTAGGTCAGTTAGCTTATCAGTCGATAGTTTCGCTTGATTTCCCGCTTCTGATGGGGCTAACATTGCTATTTGGTGTCATTATGGTCTTTTCCAATTTGATTGTCGATCTGATTTATGTGGTTCTCGATCCGCGAATTAGGCTAGAATGATATGAGAACGCAAAGGTTACGGCTGGAACTCGGTTCGTCTGTCGACAGACTGGAGCCACTAATTCGTTTCCTGCGAAGCAATCTCTTAGCGGCGGTCGGCCTTACCATAATCACCGCGCTTATTGTTTTGGCTATTGGTGCGCCCTACATTTCGGTTCAGCACCCCGTCAGTCACGGTGGAGGAGAGCGTTGGGTAATGAGTTTCACTGATGTGCTTCAGCCGCCAAGCTGGGTGCACCCATTTGGAACTGACGATCTGGGGCACGATATCTTCAGCATGGTACTGTACGGAGGGCAGAAATCACTCAGAGTAGGCCTAATCGTAGTCGCCATTTCCTCTATCATTGGTGGCCTGCTGGGGGCCTTCTCAGGCTATCGCGGTGGAACTTGGGACGAATTGCTAATGAGAGTTACGGACATCTTCTTCGCGATCCCAGCGTTCATCCTTGCAATGGCCGTGGGCGCCGCATTAGGCCCGAGTCTCGATCATGTAATGCTCTCTCTTGTTGTTGTGTGGTGGCCGACCTATGCCAGAATAATGCGCGGTCTGGCGTTATCCGTTAGAGAGAATCTATATGTTGAGGCCGCGAGAGCCGCAGGGGCCAGCCCCAGTCGAGTAGTGCTGGTGCATATTATACCCAATTCAGTCGCCCCGATTCTTGTGCAGGCAACCATGGACATCGGGAATGTGATTTTGGTAGCTGCAGGGTTGGGTTTCTTAGGCTTAGGATCACCACCGGGGACAGCGGAGTGGGGCATAATGATAAGCCAAGGCGCCGCTTACATCGTTCACGACTGGTGGTGGGTCACTTTCCCCGGCCTATTCATTCTCCTCACCGTACTGGCGTTCAACCTTCTGGGTGATGGACTGCGTGATTTTCTGGATCCAAGACTGAGAAGGGGGTAACTGGGTATCACCAACACTGTCTTGGCGGTTGAGGAGCTTAGAACTTACTTCTATACTCATGCCGGTGTTGTGCGCGCGTTAGAGGGAGTAAACATCTCAATTCCCAAAGGAGAAACCGTAGGCATCGTGGGAGAAACCGGATGCGGAAAATCCGTAACCGCCCTATCGATCCTACGGCTTGTCCCATATCCTCCTGGGAAGATCGTGAGCGGTCATGTGTGGTTTAAAGGAAAGGACTTGCTGTCGTTACGTGAGGATCAACTTCAAAGAATCAGAGGCGCAGAGATTGCGATGGTATTCCAGGACCCAGCAACTTATCTGAATCCCGCATTCAAGATAGGCGAACAAATCGCAGAAGCGGTTCTCTTGCACCAGGACCTTGGCCAAGCCGCATTGCAGATTAAGATAGCTGATCGGGAGGCGGAGATACAGCGCCTTTTGAGTGGGAAAACGCTCCAGGCGGTGATTGCCCGCAAGCTCTTTCCAGGCTCTGTAAAGCGACTTTCAGCCCAGATTGCACGTTCGAAGCATCTTCTGAACGATCCCCCTAAGCCTTCACGGAGGGAAGCGAAGAATGCTGCGTGGCATATTGCCGTCCAAACTCTAAAGCAAGTTCAAATTCCTGATGCCGAACGAGTAGCCGACAGTTATCCACATGAATTGAGCGGCGGAATGAAGCAGCGGTGCATGATTGCGATGGCAATGTGCTGCAACCCTCTCCTGCTGATAGCTGACGAACCGACCACTGGACTTGACGTAACAGTCCAAGCGCAGATACTCCAGTTGCTGCGCGAGCTCAGGCAGCGATTGGAATCGTCGATTGCGATAATCACCCACGACTTGGGAGTAGTTGCCGAAATATGTGACCGGGTGGCAATAATGTATGCTGGTGCCGTAGTGGAGTTTGCTCCAGTCGTTGAGATCTTTGACAGGCCATTGCATCCCTACACCCAAGGTCTTCTCAAATCGATTCCCCGGATCGGGTCGAGAAAAGAGCTTACTGCTATTCCTGGTACAGTTCCGGACATGCTAAACGTCCCGAGAGGATGCGCTTTCCATCCACGATGCCCCTATGTGATGGAGACTTGTAGGATTCAAACTCCAAGCCTAGTTGAAGTCGAATCTGAACATTTCGTGAGTTGCTACCTCCACCAAACTAAGACAGCTGAGCGCGCAAATTGACTAACGCGTTAATCGAAGTCAATGACCTCGTGAAGTTCTTCCCCGTACGGGGTGGAATTATCAACCGCGTTGTCGATGTGGTTCGCGCAGTGGATCGAATAAGCTTTGAGATAAACAGAGCAGAGACCTTCGGCCTCGTTGGTGAATCCGGCTGCGGAAAGACTACCACAGCAAGATGCGTCCTACGACTGATTGAGCCCACCTCCGGCCGCGTATCATTCGATGGGGAGGATATTACTCACCTTTCTCAGAACAAGTTCAGAAAGCTACGATCAAATATGCAGATAGTATTCCAGGATCCTCAGTCATCCCTTGATCCTCGAATGAAAATCGAATCGATTATTGAAGAACCATTGAAATACGCAGGCGCTTTAACAGCCACAGAGAGACGCGTGCGGGTTGCCGAACTAATCGAGAAAGTTGGATTGACCCGCGAACACCTTGGTCGTTATCCGCACGAGCTTAGCGGTGGGCAAAGGCAGCGAATCGGAGTTGCTAGGGCATTGGCGACCAATCCGAGATTAGTAATTTTGGATGAACCAACATCTTCCTTAGACGTGTCAGTGCAAGCACAGATACTGAATCTGTTGAAGCAGCTTCAGGCAGACTATGATCTCACTTACCTTCTCATCTCACATCACCTAAGCCTAGTGGACTACATGAGCCAGCGAATTGCCGTGATGTACATGGGGAAGATTGTCGAGATAGGAATAAGTGATGACATATTCGTGAAGCCGCTTCATCCTTACACACAGATCTTGCTGTCTTCTCTGCCGAAAGATCACCCAAAGGATTCCCGCCAACGGATTATTCTGAAAGGGGACGTCCCAAGTCTGCTTAATCCTCCGTCAGGTTGCAGGTTTAGAACGAGATGCCCCTCCGCCATGTCAGTCTGCGCGGAGAAAGAGCCGCAACTTATTAGCGTGGGCGGGAAGCACCTTGTTGCTTGTCACCTAATTATCGACTGAAGATGATTTTTGAATCTTCCGTGTCAGAATGGAGCGTCCGTCCAGAGTCGAACCCGTGGGTTTGCCTATCCTGCTCTTAACAGCGCCTGGCAGAGATGAGAGAGTTGAGCAAGCTACAATTCTCCATCAGAGCAATTGACAACGGGTTTCTAGTTGAATCCAACTACAAAGAGCAGATTCTGAGCGGGGGCGCCGCCGGCAGGATACGTACCTGGGTGGGTGAATTTCTGGGACTCGGGAAATCCAGCCATAATTCCAGGTGATGGGTCAACAAGGGAAGCTTCGGGCATGCACTAGTTGAAACAGACTGCTGTAACACTCGTGCTCTATGACGGCTCCTATCTAAATTGCCTTCCCAACAGCTCACGTTTCCTTATGCCTGTTGCCCTCTTCATTGAAAACTCCTTTAACCAATCACTTATGTTGGAAATACCTGCCCCCAGCAAGAGACTGCCCAAAATCACGCTGCCGTCAAATGTCGATTGCTCAGCTTCATCATCATAGGAGAGTATCACCTGACCTTTCTGTGTCATTTGCCATTGGGCCGAGTACATTGTCCTGTTGTCAAAGCGGTTAAAGTAAACGTATCCAACTAGTTGAGTATTCGCCAGAGAAATAGGGATAGTATGCAGAGATTATCCATTCGGTTATCATCTGAACAGAGCCGATGCTATATCGATTCTTCCACAATTCACTAATCTGAGGTTCCTGCGATATACACATCAACTTGTTCTGGTCAAGAATTTCGTATATCTGACGCGTCCGGCTTATGACCTTCTTGATAGCCATCAGATATGCCCAGTCTTCACATTGCCCCAAATGCTCTACATTCTCAAAATCCTATTTGATCATTCAATAAACGTAATGGACGTATCCGTGCAAACAAATTCCAACGTTGTACACCCAGTGACTACAGGTGACTCCAAGGTGACTGTAAGTGACTTGATATGGGGGACCTATTGAAATGATTACTGACGCACCAAAGGTGTCTTTTCCCAAAGAATTCCACACCAACAAAACAAAACTTCTCCTTTTGTCCGAGGAGGAAGCAGCTCACGATGCCGGACCATACGACCTTACTGAAAGCTACGCACTGCATGCAATATACCTGCCCTGCAACGTCACTGCTCTTTCCAAACAAGCCAGAAGTCTGGACGTTCCTGATGAGGGGGAGAACAACGGCAAACAACTAGATATGCCGTTTCTACTCTACGTCCACGGTACGGACAGAGGGTTGGTGCTGATAGATTCTGGTATGGCAGATATTGGAGAGTTCAGATTCAAGTTTCGGTCTCTCTGTCCATATCGGTACGGCCTCGGTCCATCGACAGTGAACCAGTTTGAGAGAGGGAGCACGATATCACCCTCCGAAGTCTTCGGACATGTTCTGCAGTACATCCGTTCACGTGTAGACTTCGATGATGAAGTTACTTACCGAATTCTAGCTATCTGGAGTATCGGAACACATTTCCATCAAGCGTTCATGACGTACCCATTTCTGAAGTTTGAAGGCCCTCCAAGGTGTGGCAAGACTACAGCGAACTACACTGCAGGATCAATCAGCTTCCATCCAATCTTTACACCCGATCTATCGGATGCTTCTTTCTACCGTCTCCGTGAAGGACTCTCGGCCACCGTAATCATGGATGAACGTGATTTCAGTAAAAGGGAAACAAGTAGATTCGATGAATTCTTGAATAATTCATTCACTCGGGGCGGGTGTGTTGTCCGTAGTGATAAGGACAGTAATGGCAACATAGTGCCCACTCTGTTTCGAGTCTTTGGTCCATTCTCGTTTTCTGGTGTACAACAACTGCCCTACATGACTGAGACACGGACACTCATCATCAATATGCGAAGGACATTGCTGGCTCAATATTCAGGAACTACACCACTACTGGATTGTGATGAGGTAGCACAACTTCGGGACCAACTCTACCTCTTGCGACTACAGGTTGGACAACAAGTTGCGAAAATCTATCGGGAGCTAAAACCTGAATCATTCGGGCTTGACACGAGAATCTGGGACATAGCTCGACCTCTAATAACCGTTGCTCGGATGGTTACTCCTGAATCAATCAGCGATATTGTAACCTTCGTCAAGGCCCAAGGCCGAGAGAGAGAAGATGATGCAACAGACAGGGAAGAGATTCAATGTATCGCTAAGGCTTGCGAGATCGTTGTCGGCGTAATTTCCTACGCCGAACGTGAACTGTTGAAGCCTGGTTATACTGAAGTCGAACACCTAGGCGTGAGAATTGGGGACCCCATTACTATCGAGAGGCCTTTCAGAACCCTAGCGGGAAAGAACACGATAGCCAGCAGAGCATTCGACGATCGCGTTGGAATGTGCGTCCTCATCGAAGCCATGAAGCAGCTTAAAAATGAACAACTGCCGCTCTCAATCTACGTTGTCTTCACTACCCAAGAGGAAGTTGGATTACGAGGAAGCCACGTTGCAGCATCCAAAATTGCCCCACAAATGGCGATAGCCGTGGACGTAACCGTAGCTCGGGATACACCGGGCTTCAAAGAGAAAGAATACGTAACAAGGCTGGGCAGAGGACCAACAATCACGATAATGGACGCAATACCTGGGACATCTACGGGTCTGCTAATTCACCCGAAAGTAAGGAGGATGCTAGTGGAAACTGCTGAGGCCGAAGGAATTCCTTACCAAAGGGAAGTGTTCGTCGGAGGCGCTAACGATGCCGCAGCTGTTCAGCTAACGGGTGATGGTGTTCCAAGTGGCGCAATTACCATTCCAACAAGGTACGTACACGCGTATGAACTGCTCGACATAGGTGACCTTGTGAACTCTGTTCGGTTGCTCGTCGCGTCCCTACGTCGTGCGCATGACTATATCTAAGTGGCTGCAACGGAGATCGCGTTGCTGCCTTGAGAGCCCTTCAAGAGGCCGCATGCTGACTTGGAATAAGAGGATAGTAACATCTGGATGAGTGACCATGGACCGCATAGCGAACCCGATTCGGAAATCACCTAAATCGCTAATTGTTGACTCTCATGAGGACATCGCCTTCAATGCGATTAATCTTAGGCGGAATTTCTTGGCGTCAGCTCAGGAGAAGCGAGTGAATGAAGGCGATGATCATAAGCATGGAATCGCCACGCTTGGACTTCCTGACCTTCTGAAAGGCAATGTGAGAGTTGTCTTCGCCACAATTTGGGCGCCTCCGTGCAATGGTCCTGGCCCCATTGTGCAACCTTGTTACACCACTCAGGAAGAGGCTTGCGTACTAGCAAAGCAGCAATTGAATTATTACCTAGCACTCGCGAGAAGCGAACAAGTCACGCTGGTGACTAAACGCGCGGACCTAGATCGTGTGCTCAGCGACGACCGGAAGGTTGGGCTTGTCCTATTAATGGAGGGAGCTGACCCGTTAGTGATGCCTAGTGATGTGCGTGAATGGTATGAGGCTGGCTTGCGCATTCTTGGTCCGGCTTGGAGGAAGACATCCTACGCTGGTGGCACGGGTATGCCTGGACCGCTTACGGACGCAGGACGCGAATTAATCGCGGAAATGGAGCGGCTCGGAATAATCCTTGATGTTTCGCATCTCGCAGAAGCGAGTTTCTTCGAAGCTCTGGAGCTCTTTAGCGGTCCGGTGATCGCTAGCCATTCGAACTGCCAAAAGTATGTTCCCACAGACCGACAGTTAAGCGACGAAATGATCCGAACTCTAATTCAACACGATGGCGTCATGGGGATAGTCTTGTACAACTCGTTCCTGAAGAATGCTTGGGAGAATGAAGGGAAGATAAAATCTCAGGTGACTTTGCACCATGTCATTGAGCAGATTCAGCACGTGTGTGAGATCGCAGGTAACGCAAAACATGTGGCCATAGGCACAGATTTCGACGGTGGCTTTGGCGCGGAGAGCATACCTGCCGAATTGGACACAATCGCAGATCTGTGGAAAGTTCGCGAAGCGCTGGCAGCCGACCAGTTTCCCGAGGAGGACATCGATGGAATCATGAGTGGAAATTGGCTAAGAATTCTAAGGAATAGTTTACCTGCATGATGAGCGCCCAGTTCGATCAAAGTCATCGAAACTACGAAGCCCAAATCACGTAGATGGAGAGCTGGGTCTCAAAGGATGCGGCTTCTTCCATCGAATTCGTAATCTATCGCAAGTTCAGTTCCAAAGCAGCTCACGGATTTGCATCCATCGATAAAGCCACTGTCGCTAGTGTGCGCACGCCCACTCCCGTTGGACCAACTCCTACATATTCGAGCGTTCTGGAATTCCACGCAGTACCGGCTATGTCTAAGTGGACCCAAGGAGTATCTTCAGCAAATTCCCTTAGGAACATAGCGCCGACTATTGCGCCTGCAGGCCTCACGTTGCTGTGGGCGACTTTTCTGTTGGCGATATTTGTTATATCCGCAATTTCGCTCTGAATCAGCTCTCGATACTCTTGGAACGTCGGCAGCAGCCACATCTTCTCTCCTGCGTGTGTTGCAGCTTTCAGGACTTGCGTCGCCCAATTCTCGTCATTCGTCATGACACCAGTAGTAATCTCGCCGAGGGCAATGACACAGGATCCGGTCAATGTTGCGACGTCAATAAGATGTGTTGCGCCTAGATGTCGAGCGTAGGATATGGCGTCGGCTAAGACAAGTCTTCCTTCAGCATCAGTATCGAGAACCTCAATGGTCTTACCGTTGAATGCCCTGACAACATCACCTGGTTTCTGTGCTCCTCCCCCAGGCATATTCTCCGCGGCGGCAACAATTCCGAGGACGTTGATCTTGGGTTTGAGTTCGCCAATTATCTTCATCGCTCCTAAGACGGCTGCCCCACCTGCCATGTCGTTTTTCATGTAGTGCATTCCGTCTGGTTCCTTCAGGCTTATTCCACCAGCATCGAAGGTCAATCCCTTGCCGACTAATGCTAAGGTTGTTGAATGCGAATCGCTCTCGTGATATCTTAAAACACACAGCTGTGGAGGCTCATTGCTACCTTTCCCGACACCTAGGAGCGCGTTCATTCCGATCTCTTTCATGCGGTCGGGACCGAGAACATCAGCCTGCATGCCATATTCTTTCGCGAGCGCCACAGCTTCCTCGGCAAGACGCCTGGGAGTGAGGATATTGGACGGCTCGTTCACGAGGCCCCTCGCATAATTCGTGGCCTCAGCGTAAAAGCGTCCGCCCTCCGCACCTTTCCCAAGCTCATTCTCTTCACCTGGTTTGCTTGGGAGGAGTACAATTGAATCAAGAGCCGACTTTGTTGGGTCTCGGGTCTTGTATTTTCCCATGTCCAGAGCCCCCAGTAGTGCTCCCTCAACACAGGCCTGTCCTCGCCGTTCTGCTGACAACTCTCCCCGCATAAGGAACGCAATCTCTCGCGCGCCAGTCAGACGGACATTGCGGGCAGCAGTACCCGCGAGCTGACATGCAACCTCAAAGTTGAAGTCGTGTTTGGTTCCAGAACCAACGAGCAACAACCGTGTGACTAGGAGACCTTTCGGCCGATAGAAGCTGGCCACCTCAAACAAGGTTCCAGAACAAGCCCTATCTCTAATGGCACCAGTGATGACTCCGTTAATCGTTCCATCGAGGTCTGCGAGGTCCGCAGGAAGCAGGCTTTCATCTTGAAAAACATTGATCACGAGTGCGTCAGATTTGATTTCATGAAACGGCTTCGATTCAATTCTAAACATGTTTCTTACATCTCGACAACGAATGAGATAGGCGACAACGCCTGATAAACACTGTCGATTCGTTGCCACAAGCTTCCGCGGAGAATCTGCGTGGTGTACCGCTTTTGAATAACAATACACTACTTACACTACTTCAAATCCCACCGGCCCCACCAATATCGTGGGTTCATATCCAAATCTTCTACAGTATGGACACTGCAAAACAAATCACCTTGACGAGAAAAGAACGAGCGAAAACGCGAAGCGTATCATAGCTGAACAGCGGCACTGGGCGGCGGCCAATGTGTCAAATGGCAGAAGAAGATGTAGACGAAGAGGAAGAGGACGAGGAAGCGTGGCAGCGAGGACAGAATTTAGTGTCGGTCGGAAGTGTTAAACCGCAATAGCGACATTAGATCTACACGTGATGTCTGTGCCGAAAGCGAAGAAGAAAACAAAGAAGAAAAAGTAACCAAAGAACAAAAGATTTCCTTTACAGAGACGACGGAGTTAAAGTAAAACCCGCTAAGCTTCCACTGAACCATCGCTGCCCCTAGTAACCTGCCAATGTTTTTTAGGCGATGAGTGTCGCATTCGCGTGGTGCGGTGCCCTCGGGCTTGTGGCTCGGAGCCACATTAGGATCTGAATGGGCTCACGTCTATCAGATTCTGTAGTAGACGTCTTCGCTTCTTGGTTCTCTGGTGAGGCAGATTAAAATGGAGAGTTGAGCTGTCACCTTGTAGGATAGGCAGTGTTGAATGGGAAAGAGAAAGGTCCTTTCAGAGGGAGACATTAATCAACTCGTTCTTCCAGGAACGGGCCAGCTGCTTGGGATTGTAACCCAAATGTTCGGGTACGATCGGTTAATGGTGAAGTGTTCAGACGGAGCCGACCGAGTCTGCCGCATACGAGGCAAGATGAAGAGGCGGACCTGGATCAAGAACGGCGATGTTGTCTTAGTTGCCCCTTGGGACTTTCAAACCAGTCGCGCGGATGTGCTGTGGCGTTACACACAGAATCAAGTTCAGGTGCTTCACAGCAAGGGCATCCTCACGATGTAACACCATAGGCCCAATGGTGCTACACACAAAAGCCAGACGCTTCAAGCAGTTCACCAAGTGTGCTCGCAGTTGCAATAGCTTTTACCAAAGTCATGTTTGCCTACCCTGCGAGTATCGCTTTTGAATTTGAAATTCGTGACCCTTGCATGGTACTCGCTGTAGAACATTCCGTGCCAAATCGGTCCATCGGGGGTTGCGATATGTTCCAGCAGCAGCGGCCTACGGCAAGAAGGCGAAATTCCTGGAAGAGTGATCAACATAACAGAATCAGCGCTGCTATGTAACGTATAGCAGAACCAACATCAACTTGGTGAATTGCGGTCTTTCACTTCTTCATGCATTAGCTGAAAATTCGACGCAAGCCTTAAACGTATTTAAGACTTCCTCATTATAGCCTTCGACCGAATGACGTGTTCTGAAGCGGAACGAAGTTCGTTGTTCTACTGAGGAGATGGCTCAAGCGTATAGCATGGAGAAGGTTGAAAGAAAATGAGTATGAGCACAGCAACAAGGAAAGTTGGCAAGATCACTAACTGCCCTGAATGTGGTGGAGCTAATTTCGTAGAGGATTATGACCTCGGGGAAATAACCTGCCATGATTGCGGTTTGGTTCTCAGTGAGCATTCCCTAAACCAAGGACCTGAATGGCGCGCCTTCACCAAGGAAGAGAAAGATGAACGTGGACGAGTGGGGCTCCCGACATCATTCTCAATCCACGATAAGGGGCTGTCAACCGTTATCGACCAAGTAAACAGGGACGCATACGGCCGGCAACTGCCTCTGGCTACAAGATTAGAAATGCTGCGGCTAAGAAAATGGCAAATCAGAATGAGAGTACATTCCTCTGCGGACAGGAACCTCGCGCAAGCAATGGCTGAACTCGATCGGCTGACGGATATGCTCCACATCCCTGCCTCAATAAAAGAACGCGCTGCAATAGTCTACAGGAAGGCCCTCGATAATGGTCTTGTAAGAGGTCGTTCGATAGCCGCCATATCAGCTGCTTCGTTGTACGCGGCCTGCAGAATGTCTGAGACCCCACGAACTCTAAAGGATGTCTCAGCTGCCAGCCGGATACGCAAGAAAGACGTGGCCAGGTGTTACAGACTACTCGTCAGAGAGCTTAGCCTCAGGATGCCAGTCGAAGACCCCGTGAAGCGCATTTCAAAGATCGCGACCAAGGTGGAGATTACAATGCCAACACAGCAACGCGCAATCAAAATCATAAACGAAGCTAAGAAGCAAGGAATCGTTGCAGGTAAGGATCCGATGGGCATGGCTGCTGCGGCTCTCTACATTGCATGCGTCCTGGAAGGTGAAAAGAAAACTCAGAAAGAGATAGCTGAGGTAGCTAACGTAACCGAAGTCACGGTGCGAAATAGATACAAGGGCCTCAAAGAAGCCTTCAAACTCGACATCTAGATTTATCGGCAACGTGCTTATCGGATCCAAATGTAAATGTACTATTGCGTATGGAAAATGGTGAATGAGGTCAGGTGGAGGGGGCGGACAATCTATGAGTGTGAGACCTGTGGATTCGGCTACTTGGAGCTAGAAATCGCCGAGCACTGCGAACAGTATTGTCATTCACACAAGAAACCATTGTTCAAAATAACAGAGAAACCTATTCGGAAGCCCCCTGCTCGAGTCGATCCCATTGCGCCATAGGCAAACGTGAAACCAAAGCAGTTTCGATAGTAGACATTAGAGTGTGACGCAGTAGCGATTTCTTACACGCTAACTCCCTTATTACCATCAGTTGAAGAGACGTTCAAACGATGCCCGATGGGGAAATGTGATCCTACCGCCGTGCAGGGATGGCTCAAGAACCGGTATGTGCTTCTTTATCTGAGAATCAACGAGAGGACAGACCACGCATTTGCAATCGTGGATTTACCAGATCTCCCTCCCAATCCGCCCGAACAGTCTTTTGGTTGTAAGATTTCACTGAGCACTCCCCGTCAAGCCGAAAGCAATTTCCTTCGAATGTCAGACTTCGACCAAGGTACAACCTTCTTTGACAGCAAAGGCTGGAAAAAACGTTTACTGGAAATTTCTCACTAGTCGTCATGTGTTAGAGTTGTCCATTTGTTCTCCGATTCAGACTAAAGTATCTGTGTGGCTCATGAGTAGCTTGTTGAACCATTTTGGATGATGCAATGCCGTGTTCTCCTTTTCTGTGGCAGGGAAGGTCTGGAAAAGAGACTGGATTCGGTCTGATCGGCGCGAATCCTAATGTATTCTGAGAGAATGAGAGAATGAGCAGTACAGAAATCTCTTTGAAGGTTGCTGACGCCAGGCAGCGAGATGTTGGGCAGGGCAAAGTCCGCATTGTCAACGACACGATGCAGAAGCTCGGAATCACTGCGGGAGATTTTGTTGAAATTCATGGGAAAAAGATGACTGTAGCTGTAGCATGGCCCGCGTACGCTGAAGATCAGGGATGGGGTAGGGGATTTTGACCCCAATTTACCGGTACATATAAACTGGCTTTGTGGGGCCGGTGGGATTTGAACCCACGATTCGTGGGACTAATGACCATTTTAGGAGCCCGAAGGGATTCGAACCCTTCGAAGTGAACTTCAATCATTGGAGTGCCCAACCGTTCTGGCACGTTCTGTCGCAGCATTATCGTTGGAGTTAGTCTTTCTTCGTCGCCTTTGGGGTGTCGAGTTCTTCTGTTTGTAGTTCTTTGATTCGTGTTTCCACGAATTGAGCTATCCTTTGCTGGCCATATTCCTTCATTTCGCTTTGTTTTTTCATGTGCTGTTTGATTGTTCGAAGGAGTTCGTCCATGTTGATTGGTTTGACCAAATAGCCGTGGGCGCCCTTGTTTACTGCGTCTATGGTATTCTGTAATGCAGGGTATCCTGTGAGAATGATCTTGATCATCTCTGGGGTTGTTTCCTTCATGGCGGTGAGAAGTTTTGTGCCTTCCATGTCTGGTAAGCGAATGTCTACGAGCGCGAGGTTGTAGAAGTTGGTTTGGGATTTCTCAATGGCTTCCTTGCCATTGCTCGCTGTGTCTACTACGTAGCCTTCGCTCTTTAACGCTTCAGCGACGACTTTGCGTGTTCCTTCATCGTCGTCTATGACGAGTATTCTGCCTTTTTCGTCTTCACTCATAATGGTTCACCTCCCGTCTGGACGTGTTGGATTGGGAGTTTCAGCGTGAAGGTTGTTCCCTTTCCAACGGTGCTCTCAACGGATATAGAGCCACCATGGGCTTCTATAATGCGTCTGCAGATTGGCAGTCCCAGCCCAATTCCCTTCGCCTTGGTCGTGTATAGTGGTGTCCAAATTTTCTCCACCATGTCTTGCGGGATTCCAACTCCTGTGTCCCTGATGGATATAGACACCTCTTGCTGTGTATTCATACTCGAGATCGACAATTTTCCGCCTTCCGGCATTGCGTCGATAGCGTTCTGAATAAGGTTGGTAAGTACACGTTTGATCTTGGGTTCATCTGCGAGAATTTCTGGTGCATCAGCTGTCGTATCCTCTACTGTGATGTTGTTTGGAATCTTAACATCCGTAAGCGTCTGTCTTACGATCGATTTTGGTGTGGTAGGCACGAGTTGGAGCTGCATTTCTCTTGAAAACTCCAACAGGTCGTTGATGATTCCATTCGCGTGTTGAACTCCGTTGTCTATGACTGCCAGCATCTCTTTCGTGGAGGGGTCGGGTGCGTTTCGGAGATTTCTTCGTATGTTGTAGGTGGCTCCGGCTATTCCTTGCAGAGGGTTACGTAGGTCATGGCCCACCATCGCAGCAGTTTCTCCAATCGCGGCGAGCCGCTGCGATTTGACAAGCTGTGCCTCCAACTTTTTCTGGGGAGTCAAATCGACTATGCAGATCAGAACCTTTGCGAGTGATTGCTCGTAGCCAGGAACTACAGCGCATATCACGTTGCATTGCTTCGTTTCGCCGCCCAGAGTTCTGTTTTCGAGTTCTCCTTCATAGTACTTCTTGCCTTGAGCCAACGCAACGAGTTCACCCACAAATGCACGATTCGATTCTTCTGTTAAGACCCCGCTTAAACCTCCGATAATCTCAACCTTTGACTTCGCGTTGTAGAGATCTAAGGTGGCTTCGTTCACGTTGAGGACTTTCACCAGTGCAGCGCATTTGGCAATGTCCTTGGGGTGGTTGGCGAAGTAGGCGCCAAAATCTGAAACCCCCTTTTGTCGCAATTCATCTAGGAATTGTTTCACTACGGAGAAGTCTTCCTCCCAGAGCGATACTGGGCAGGCTTCAAACAGCTCACGATACTTCTCCTCGCTTTCCCGTAGGTCCCTGGTTCTCTCAGCCACCAACTCCTCCAAGTGCAGCGAATGCTGCCTCAATTCCTCTTGCAACCGTTTACGTTCGGTGACGTCGCGGAGTATTCCTTCATGGTAAATGATGTGTCCCTGTTCGCCGTGAACGTAACGACCATGGTCTTCTACCCAGACCTCGGACCCATCGTTTCGACGCATCCTGTATACTTCCACTTCTTCTTGGCCCGTGTCCAGAATGTGACTTCCGCGTTCTTCGGGTGAGAAATACAGTTCCTTCTTGATGTCCGTAATGTCCAAGACTTCCTGCTTGCTCGAATACCTGAACATCTTTACAAAAGCAGAATTGACGTCGACAAATCGGCCCCCGTGCGTGCTACGGTATACTCCATCCAGCATCTGATTGAAGAGAGAACGGTATCGCTCTTCCGACTCACGAAGGTTCTCTTCCGCCCTCTTGCGTTCGGTGATATCTTGATGGGTTCCGATCATTCGGAGCGCTCGACCATTGGCGTCTCGGGCGCTTGCTCTTCCTCGGCCTAGAATCCATTTCCACCCGCCGCTCTTGGTCCTCATCCGAAATTCTATCTTGAAATTTGGGATCCGATTCTCAATGCAGTCTTGGTTGCTTCGCAAAACCCCGTCCCGTTCGTCAGGATGAATGAGATCCATCCAAGACTGTGCAAGACCTGGGAACTCATCAGATTCATAGCCGAGCATCTGATAGTAGGCTGGACTGTAATAGATCGTACCAGTTTCCACGTTCCAGTCCCACAACCCATCATTGGTTGCTTCCATCGCCTGGCGGAAGCGTTCCTCGCTCACCCTCAACGCCTCCACCGATCTCATGCGTCCAAGCGCTGAGCCCACGTGAATCGCCAATGTCTCCAGAAGTTTCTGGTCTTCATCGCTAAAGGCGTCGAGACGTACGCTATCCACGCATAGGACTGCAACGGCTTCAGCGTCGATGAGCACGGGCACGACCAGTTCCGAAAGTACGGTGGGAGGGCCCGTCCAATCGTACCCTTTGGGGTCGACAAAGGCGGGTTCTTTTCGGGTATCGGATATTCTGAGTGTCGTCTTGGTGTTTGCAGCTTTGACTGTCGTGCCACGTCCCTCTAATGGCTGCGCTGAGAAGGCTACGGGTCTACCTCTGCTTCCCTTGATTTGTAGAGAGTCGTTTTCAACTAACAGGAAGTAGGCGTGTTCGAATCCAAGCGTAAACTCCAATGCATCAAGAGTGTACTTGACTATAGTGTCAATTTCCTCCGCTGAGCTGAGTTGCGATGCGTGCGTGTGTAGCGCTAGCAGCCTAGTTTCGTACTTGGCGCGTTCAGTGATGTCGACCCCCATGACAAGAAAACTCCGTTGTCCTTCTTCATCGAGTGCAAGTTGTTTTGGTGGAAGCAATAGGGTGCGGGTCGAGCCGTCTTTGCTTCGGAACGCCACCTCAAACTCTGAGGCTGCTCCGTCAATCAATGCCGCCTGTATTTGTGCAGCTGCTTTTTTCCTATGCTCAGGGACAACGAAGTCCAGAACATTCTTGCCGAGGATTTCATCCCTTGAGGCGCCCGACATTTCGAGAAGCGCGTTGTTTGCATCTATTATCTTTCCGTCTGGACCGAGCATCAGCATGACCGCTGAGCCGTCTTCACAAAGATACTTGTATTTCCGTTCAGAATTCAACAGCAGCGGTCGCGACTTAATCGACCTGCCCTTGGTTAGGTTTCTTTTCGTCATTTTTCTCGTCGTTTTCTCAATCAACACATGTACCCAGCCACTTGGATGATGAGTTCTGCAGCTTCATCTTCGCCTCGTCAACATATTCGAGCAGAGTGCGACTCGGATTGTCTGTGAACTCGAGCCCCAATTTGAGGTAGAATCTTCTGGCGATGGCCTTTGTTATGGTCTGCGAACTGCGAACGCCAAAAATCTTCTCCAGAGTAGTGAGTAGAGTGTCAAGTCTGTAAGGGACCTCATCCCTCGAAATGGAGTAAATTGTTTGTAGATGGGCATATAGCGCATCAACCACGGCTTGGCTAAGTAGATCAGTTATGGTCTCGTCTATGGATTCGACCAAGACATCGTTGAACTCTCTGCCGAGTTGTGGTTGTCGCAATTCAATCAGCGGATCTTGAAGGCCTCTATGCATCAGCGCCTGAGAGGTTTATTCCTCGATCTTCACCGTGCCTCGTTTTACCAGAATCTTATCGTGGTCTTTGATGAACACTATTAGGTCGCCGTTGTTGGCCCTGAGGAATTCTCTTACAAATTTCGGGAGCGTCAACTGATATTTTCCCGTAATCGTAGACTTACCTACAACTTCCATGGAATCACGCCTACATGGAAACATGGAATACGTGGTCATACGTATTCTGTCACTATCAATAGGACCGTTTGGTAACAACCCAAGCAAACGTGGAAAAGCCTTCGAAAACGGCTCAAAAATGAGGAGAGCAGGATCAAAATCGGGCTATCAAACCCATGATATGGTGGGGTCGGTGGGATATCAGCCACGAATTTCGATACAGGGTGTGGAGCTGAAAGCGCCGGGGGTGGGATTTTGACCCCACTTTACCGGTACTTATAGGCCATTAAGATTCGTGAAGCGAATTACTGGCTTATTGTCTACTGAGAGAGAAACTTCTTCTAAGTCTTACTATGCACTCCTGTACTTGGTTTGGAGCGTTGGCTTTGGTTCGGTCCTAATTCAGCCACTTTTTGGGTGCTGTGAGCCACTGGGTGGAATAGTGGAACTTGCGCCACGCTACCTTAAGTATAACTTGGGCCCTTGTAAGGTTAGGAAAGATATCCGTAGAGGTGAAATGAAAAATGGCAACAAAACGCAAGGTCAAGATGCGAGTTAACGCAGACGCTCCAAGATCCGAAAAGGGTTCTAGTGAATACGTAGCATAAGCCCATCGTGGCTTGATGATTGGACGGGTTTTTTTCGGAACCGTCCCGACGACCCTTTTTCCGGTAAACTCACAATTTTCAAGCGTGCGTGCGGGTCTAATGTTGCAGGCAACTATGTTGAGACGTCTAAGTTCAGAGATGATTCAGGGGATTTCAACCCCAATTTACCGGTACATATAGGCGAACTAGTGAGTCCGATGAGACATCACCCGGCCAATTGGTGGGGTTACGGCATTTTCTCCTTCCCAGCTTGTTGTATCACGCAACGAGAATCAGGAAGAAGTACAGTACTGTAACAGTGACGACTGTGATGGGAATTCCGATTTTCAGAAAATCGAAGAACCTCACGGTCTGTCCTTGCTTTTCAGCTTCCTCTACGATGATGAGGGTACTCACTGCCCCAAGCAACGTAAGATTACCCGCCAGTGTACTTCCCGCCCCAAGGGCTATCCAAGCGTAAATGCTCTGTGAACCGAAACTCAAGGATTTCATCAACGGAATGTACAGCGCAACCATCGGTACATTACTCAAGACCTGACTAAGCAAGACACTGGAAACCAGAATTGCCGCGATAGTCGAATGAGGGCTCCCAACGCTAATCGCAGGAAGGTAACCAGCCATGGCAGCGATGATGCCGTTATCCCACACAGCCTGAGTAAGCACGAACAATGAAGCGAACAGGACGAGAATGCCCCAATCAATCGATTGGATAACTTCCCTACTACGACCGCAGAAAGCCAATAACAGCACCGCTCCGAACAGTGATACTTCAGCAATTCCAAATGGCGTTCCTACTCCTACCTCTTCAAGGAAGTTCACAAGAAATATCGCAGCAATGGTCAGGGTGGTGATTGAGATAGAGAGCTTTGCGAACCGGCCGTCTTTCAAGACATCTTTCTGCACTGCGGCTTCAAAATCAATCAAGTCCCGGAAACCCTTTCGTGCCCTCGCAAACTCATGACGGAGTAGATGCCTCAGAAGATAATAGGTCAGAATGAGGTTGATTATTGTTGGGATCAGCAGGTATTTTGCAAAGGTAAGCACGGGTGCCCGCATTCCACTGGCCAAGGCAACGAGTAAGTTCTGCGGATTTCCCATTGGTGTTACGACGCTGCCGATAGTAACAGCGAATGCTAATGTAAGAAGGAGAGGTCGTGAGGGGATCTTCATTTTCTTGGCGAGCGAAATCATGACTGGAGTGCCCATGAGGGCGAGGGTGTCGTTCATTAGAACGGCGCTGGCTGCTGCAAACCCGAAGAATGTTAGATACAAGACGTCCTCAGGTTTCTTCGCCTTAAGCAAGAGCCAAGTTGTGAATGTGTCCAGGACTCCTGCAATGTCAAGTGCTGTGACTAGCGTAAACATGCTGAAGAGAAAGAGTAAGACATGAAGATCAACTGCCTTGTAAGCGTCGGTTACGCTGATCGACCCTGACACAACCATGGCTGCTGCACCAATCAGCAGAATCAACCAAATTGGAAACTTCCACCCTTTCACGTTTCGGAAAGCTAGGACAGCGTAGGTTGCAGCGAAAATACCTAGTGCGACAAGAGGCTTAGGATCGGGAAGAGACAAATTTCCAACTCAAATGCTCAACGAAACAGTTCAGTGGACATTCTCGGGCCAACCTTGAGACGACGTGTCTGGCATTGATTTGTGTGTCATTAAAGGAAGCTTCTGAACTAGCTCACGGATAGTTCAGCGGATTCGAACACCAATCTACTTGTACATATAAGCACAGACTTGTGAGGCCGGTTGAATTTGAACCCTAGTTTTCAGTGTGTGTGTGCACGCACCAGCCTATCCACACACACGAGAGGACTGGCTGCTTGTAACTGCGGCTAATGCATGATGTTTAGCTTTGGACTTTGCCAGAAATCATGGCGCCACCGCTTTCCTGTTTCCGGTTGTGGTGGAATATGATGAAGAGCAAGCAACCTATCACCAGAAACACGCTTCCCATCAACAGTATTTGCAGATCCATATAGGCCAGTAAAGCCACTGAGGAGATCACCGCCAAGAATGGGATGTATCGGGTGTGTAATACGTGAGTTTTCCAATTCGCTCTGGCGAGTAGTCTGATGGTCGAAAGACAGCTGAAGAGATATGGAATAATTGTGAAGAGAATTGTTAGAGAAGCCAAGCTTTTGAAATCTGAAACGGCGAAGACTAACGAAATGGCGAGAACAGTCTGAATCATCATGGCGCGATCAGGAGTATTGAATCGGCTGTGCAAATGGTCTAAGAAGCTGGGGAACAAGCCGTCCTTTGCCATCGCATAAGATATTCGTGAAGCTCCGAGGATTACGGCATTCAATGAACCTAGGATAGCGATCAATCCACCCAACGCTACTAGAATTCCTCCAGCATTTCCGACGTATGACTGGGTTGCCGCTTGGAACAGGTCAGCAAGGGGTGATTGTGAGGTCAGGTATGATTCCCAACGTCCTAATCCCAACGCTGCGCCAGCGACGAGTAGATAGATCGCCATGACAGTGAAGACGGAGATGATTATGGCTCGGGGGACGGTTTTCTTGGCGTTATGGATTTCTTCTCCAGGCACGGTTATTATTTCGACACCCAAGTATGCCCACAAAGCGAAGACGGTGGCGGATCCGATTGCTGGTAGGAGATTTGCTTTTGGAGGAAGTAGTGGGTAGTAGTTCTTGAAGTTCAACAATGAAAACCCGACAATTGCGAAGACGATGAGTGGAACTATTTTGCCCACCGTGAATACGTCTTCTGTCCTCCCCCCTGATTTTACGCCTCTATAGTTCACCGCAGTTAGAAGAAGAGCGATTGCTGTGGAAATGAGTATTCTCTGGAAGTTCGAAAGGTACGGCAGGAAGAATCTCAAATAGAGTGACGCTGCGACTGTCTCAGTCGCTATCGTCATCCAATATCCAGTTCAGAACGACCAACCGGTCAAAAACCCAACGCCATTTCCGAATGACTTGTGAGCGTAAGCGTAGAGTCCTCCTACCTGAGGCACTTTCTGCGCATTCTCCGCAAAGCAAAGACCGGTTATTATTGAGTAGACTCCTGCTATGATCCACGAGACAAGCGAATATGTACCTGCCACGCTTGCCATGAGTATTGGAAAGAGGAATATTCCGGAACCTATTATGAAACCAATCCCGAGAAGCACTGAGTCGAAGAGACTCAGATCTTTAGTGAACCGCGTCTGGACTTTTCGCAACTTGGGCTGTGATGACTAAGAGGGGATTAATACGTTTCCGTGCGAGCATCAGAATTTGAACTTGTTCAATTTCGTGTGTGTGTGGGTCTGATGGTGCGGGCACCAGAAATTGAACTGTCAGTCCCGCCGTAATTTTGTGTGTGTGCGCGCACAAGCATACCCACACACAGGTCTGGTGGTGCGTCTCTCATTCCTACCATGACGAGGTGGCTATTGTCGTGTTCAGACAAGCTAGCTTTCTCCTGACACTGTCAAGTGCAGTCCAGTGAATGGGATTGCCCCCTTTTCACGGAAGGACTCGTGCACTTTTCGTATATTAGTTGAGAGCGAGAATTTGTGATAGAGGACCGTAAGAAATAACGACGCCGGAAACAAGAAGAGAAGCAAAGTAGCTAAACCAATCAAGGCCGAGGTAAACGTCCCACCCGCCGTGAAGAGACGCACCAGAACTGAGTAGAATGCGCCTAACCCCCATAGATTCGCGAGAAACGGGCTCCACCTGAAGTCTTGAACTATGAACCTCCTCCTGTCGAAGAATCTCAATTCGAGTCCCTCGACGACGAATTTCACCGGTACAATAAAGGCTGAGAATGGTAGAAGCCAGATACTCGTCCAAAGCAGGTTGTAGGCTAAGCTGAGGGCGGGATCAGCCGCGTGGTTTCCCAAGATACCGATCTGTACGAGTGAATCTGCCAGAGGAGGACTTGCCTTTGCGAGATAACTCAGAATCTGCAGTGTGATGTTTGAGAATCCAAAGAAGAAGAGAAGTGGGAAGATGGATCTCGTAACGATTTGGAATTCACTGAAACCTCGCTGGGCAGATCCTGCGCCCAGCAACGTGTATTTACCGAGATCCGGATGAAATCTGGACTTGCCAAATCCATGAATCATAACGCACGCCATCCTCGGCGAGACAAAATGCCATAGGACCTCAGCAAGGCAGGCGAATCCTAAAGAGTACATGGCCAGAGAGGGACTCCACCACAGAGAGATGACTATCGCAACTGCAACTAATGCGCCAGTCATGATAGTGCCGCGTTTCCGATTGCCCCTCTCAAGCGAACGTTTTCGCGGCGGCTTGATGGTTGCCTTGAAGTAGAATGGCCGGCGGCAGTTCTTGCAAGACTCTTGGTCCGGTTCCGAATTAGTCCCACATTGCAGGCATTTCAAGCCTATCGCTTCATCTCATCGCTGGGCAGTACGAAATCGAACTCGCAGGTCAACTAAATCATTTCGAAAGTGAATGGTGGACTCATCCGCCTAGTTTCAATCGTCGACTAGCCTCACAGTATTTTCTCTCTGTGCGTGTGATACCAATGGTGCGAGCATCGCAATTTGAACCGTCAGTCTGGTGGTGGGCCTCATACGTGATACTGTTTCGCATGCAAGCTGTCTTCCGAATCCTATCACTAGGGCAGACGACAATAAGACTTGCGAGTAGACACCTGTATCACACTGAACTTGGTTGCTGAACTTGGTTATGCTTCAGAGATGGGGCAGGGGATTTCAGCCCCAATTTACCCGTACATATAAGCCAGCAGTGCACGGAACAACGTAAGTTCAAACTCCGTTCCTCGGAATAGTAGCGGAATAGCAGACCCATACACAAAATCAGAGTTCAACACACCAGAGAAGGAAGTTGTAAGGGAAGGATGAAGGAGGCATGTCTATCTTCCGGATCGGGAGGCGACTTCGAAGCCAGCGAGGATTAGCATCCCTTATCGCTTTGTACGCAATTTCCGTTCTCCTGGATTGGGGAACATCTGCGCTTTTCACTCTAATGAGGTTCGGTGAATGTGAAGGGAACAGCATCGTTCGTGCCTTCTTCGAGAAGCCTACACTGGAAAACTTCTGGTTACTTGCAGGGAACCAACTGTACTTGCCCGTAGCTAATACGTGGCAAGATTGGATTAGCTTCGCGTTTCTCACCATGCTGCCGTTTGGAGCAAGCGTTGCCCTAATTGCAATCCGGCTAAGACCATCCTTTGCGCAATGGTCAAAGGTCAGCTTGGGCTTTGTATCGAGATTCCTTCAACAGATATTCTTGGTTGTTATTGTCATTCTGATTTCGATCCGCTTCCTGCTGGGAGCTGCTTCCAATATTGCAACGATCATATCTGTCAGTCTCTGGGCGCAATGTCTCACAGGAAACGGCGCCTTACTTCTATTCACCATATGTGGAATTGCGCTCGCCATCTTCTGCCTTCTCTTCCTTGAACAACTTAACAGGTAACACAGGCCTCAGACAATGACACACCACAGGAAAGACGAGACGAGTGAATGGGAGAAGATTGCACCTCAGTGGGTCATAGCAGATAACGAGAAGTTGAAAGAGGAAGGCTTCAAGGTCCAAGCAGCTGCACGTTCTCTGATACGAAGACTCGGATATGATATTCTGAAAGCTGAAGAGGAAATGTTTTCTCCAGCAAAGATGCAGATTCTGGAAAGGAAGCTGGGACGTCACTTAGCCAGATATTCTGACTACATTGTCAGGAGCGGAAGGCACCTATACGTTGTTGATGTTAAGGCCAAAGAATTCGGGATTCTAATCGTCGGTGGACAGCGACACCTTCTGTTTAACGAATCGATATTTCTTCACAGAGACTACGTCGACACCATGGTTCCTGTCCTTGTCTTGGCTGTTCTGTACCCAAGAGGTCTATTTGGTCCCTCAGGAATGCGAAACAAGAAGGTGTACTATATTATGTGCGACTCGATTCCGAAACAGGTTCGGCAGAGCTTCTCGGCTGCAATCAAAGTAGGCCCGGAACCTAGGAATGGATCCAGAATTGTCTTTGAGGGAAAGAGGCCCAACAGGTCAACAATCAGCTCCACCGGTTTCTCGGTTGGATGCTCTGGTCGACCACTAACGCGTCTTTCACGAAACACGTTACCTCTGAACCAGTCCAGTTTCGGGGTGCCATTGTAGAATGCGTGGATCTGCTCATACTGCGCGCAAAGCTGGCTTTGCTGCGTGTGTTCTGAGACCTTCGACATGGCCTTTCACCGAGTACTGAAGGACAAACGCTTGACGGGTTGTTCGACGTGGCGGACTCCTAGTAACGTCGGAGATTGATCATCGGTTCCGAGTGAGTATGCAATGGTGATTTCCTTGCCTATCAAGTGTCGCAGGTGCCGTTCGCTTACGCCCCTTGGTCGCGTTGAGAGCTTCAGCGTTATACTGCCTAGGTCGAGTTCAAGTATAACCCCGGATTTTGTTTTATGTAGCTTCTTTAGCGAACCTTTTGCTTCGCAAATGCTGGCCATGCTGTATTATTATATGCTGAGAAATGGTTAGATGCTTTCAGATCTCACCTATGTGCCAATCGCAGTTAGATGAGAAATGGATATACCTCTGACGTAGTTTTTCTCAAAAATTGAGAAATCCGGGAAAGTTCTATGCCAAGAAAACGGGTGGAAATGAAAGGGAGAAAGAAGGATCCCAGTCTTGATGCCGTTATCGTTTGGTTGCTGCATAAGAACGCCCCGTTGCGGTATGATTGTCTGGAGAAGGGTGTGGCTGAGAAAGCCCGGCTAATGGACCAAATGAACAGGCCGTCATTCAAGAAGAAAATAAAGTACGACTATCTCCGAATGCTGCTAGATGAGAAAATTGTTCGCAAGCTGATCCATGATCATCAAGACTACTACGCACTGTTTGACTACGCCCCTAAAGACGCAGAGGTTGTCTGGATCATCGAGGAATTCCTTCGAAAACATGGAAGCTGGCCCAGCATTGAACAGATAGGCGGAAAGATGGGTATCACTCCAAAAGAGGCAGAGCGGATTGCCTACAAACTTGCACCGCTGACAGGTTGGAGCACGGCTGCGCCTGACGACACCGATTACCAAGACTTCGTAGGTCGCTTGGAATTAGCGGCTTGGATAAGGATTGGTTGTAGAGAGACGAAATTCGTCAGGGAACATTGGACGCCTAATGACATCAAATGCGCTGAAAGTCTTCTATCTCGTTATCCGGATCTCCTGCCGATCATAAACGCCTATGAAGGCGAGAGCGAAAAGATATTCCACTACACCTTTAGATGGCCAGACTCACCGATTCAAACAAACCTCGATGCGATGCGTGTTCACAAGGCCAATCGGAGCGACTTCAGAGGATCTACCGGACTAAGAATTCAGAAACGAGACAAAACTGCCCGCTCGTCAACGCCGGAGGCAGGCGATATCGTTACTTAGACTCCAAGTTGCGGTATGAAGGCCAAGTAAGCACGCCTCAGTTCCTGCCTATCGACGCGGTCGTAAATGTCGATCGCTTCTCGCCTCCGATCACCTCTCAGAATTTTGATAAATTCACGGTCCATTCCCGCACGTCGTAGATGCGTAGTGAAAAAGTGTCGAAAGCAATGTGGTGTGAGATGGTCTTCAGGTCTCGTCGATTCCGGATTGTGCAGTCCAACGGCCGTCGCGTATTTGACTGTCAGTTGGTATATGCCATGGCGCTTCAGTCTGCCGCCTCGCTCACCCACAAATAGCGCAGGTGTTTCTGGGTGAAGATTCTCCCTTTGCGTCAGCCAACGTTTCAGTAAACGTGCTGCTTCATCGTCAAAAAAAACTGTTCGACCACTCCGTTTCTTGAATTGCTTTCGCTGCAGTGTCATCGACTGCTCAGTCCAATCGATATCGGTAATGTTCAATGAAATCAGTTCCCCCCGCCTCAGGCCAGTCTTCGCAAGCAGCGTCAATATGGCCTTGTCACGGCTATCAACAATTGAGTTGATCAGCATGCTCATCTGTTCCACTGAAATTAGCTTGCGCGGTGATTCAACGTCACCTTCCATCTCTTTCTTGTATGGGGTCAAGTAGCGTTTCCGCACTTCCGGGACAGGATTCTTCCCAACATAATCTTCGAAAGCCAAAAACCTATAGAAGCTAGAGATGCCGGACACTTCGTTTTCAATAGTCTTCTGATCAGTCCCATTAGACCTCCTCACCCTAATGTAATCTTGCAGGACGTGTTTGTCAACATCAACAGGTCGAACATTCCCCTGCTCAATGAACTTCAAGAATTGCTGGGTAATGGATTTGTAGCGTCTGATAGTCTCATTGGTGAGTCCCCTAATTCGACAGTCCTCCACGAACAAGTAAAGAAGCTTCTCTGGGCTGGGAGCCTGAACGATGATTTGTTGGCTCATTCAGATACCCACCTCCAACCGTGATGCGTTTTTCGAACCAGCCCATAGGCTTCCAAGTTCTCCAGCTGATTACTCACCGCCTTTACAAGATCACTTTCTTTTGGACTAATGCGGAGCAGGTGCAGCAGATGGTCGGAGTCTATTGCCTCACCTTTCTTTAGAAGGTCAATCAGCTTCCGATCATACTTGCGAACCCCTTGGAATCCATCATCTAGAAATGGTGCGGCCCTATACCTACGAAGTTCAGCCTCAACTCGCTCCAAGGCCAGTTTAACGATTTCATTCTCACGGGTCAGCTTCTGAATTTCCTCATCCTTCTTTCGGAGGTGTTCAATCATCTTGGCTCTTGGTTCGTAACGTTCTTCACCCGCTTCTTGGCGTAGGGAGTTGGTTGCATGTTCGTGGATAAATTTTGAAAGTGTAACGTGGTTTTTCTTCGCTTTCGTCTTCCAGTCTTCCATTTCCTTCTCTGATTTCAGGTAGATGTAGACGGTGCGGTTCTGCAGTTGAGATCTTGGCATGCTGAACGGAGAAAACGTACTCAAAATGGGCTATTATGTGTACCGGTAAAATGGTGCGGGGGAGGGGATTTGAACCCCTGAACCCCTGCGGGACGAGGTCTCTTAACATTCCTCGGTTTCGAATGTTCCTGAGCTTCGCGTACACATGGTTCCTTGATGCGTCTCGCGCCTTTGACCTGGCCTCGCCCTCCCATCTTTTCATTTGAGAGTTGGGCGCTGGGGGGCAAAGCCACCTCTTTGCGGTGCCTACCCCCGCTTAAGCCAGGGTCCTACCCCGCACACAAATCCCGTACGCTAGGCCGGTTCAATTAAAGCTAACGCGCACACCCGTCACAAAGCCATCGAGTGCTTCTTCGCCGACATAAAAGTGACCCCTCCCATCGTTAGTGAGTTTTCACGTCATAGTTCTAGACGAGGGAGAAATGGAAGACCTTCTCGCCCAAGCGCACGCAAGTGATTTTCGTTTACGTTTTCAGGATTCGCGAGAACGAAAATTCTGGTGGAAGCTCCGCTGACTCAGAAAAAAAGGCTTGCTCGGTCTAGTAGGTGTAGTACATGCGTGGCGTCGGTGCAAAGTAAGGCGAGAAGTACGGTGCGTAGAAGCCGCCAAAGTATGGGGCAGGGAACGGATATGGATACCACCAGTACCCAGGCCTCGTCAAGGCGTACGCGGTTGCTCCCACACCGAGCCCAGCAAGAGCTCCTACTCCTAAGCCCAAACCGGCACCAGTCAAGCCAGCTGCTGCGTAACCGAGGGACCCACCTGCTGCTGCTCCCAAGAGAGCACCAGCTGCAAGAAGAAAGATTGGCATCTCAGATTCTCCACAGACCCTGTTCGCCTACGCCAATATAGCGTTTTGTCGCGGGGTACGGAAGCCATTGCACAGTTGGCTGCAATAATCTCTGTTGAGTTTATTGGTTATTGAGGCAACATAGCAACTCGAGTACGTATCATCCAACACAGGCCCCGCTGCGTAGAAGCGGTAGAAGGAAAAATTCCGGTTAAAGGGGAAATTGAGAAATGGTTAGGGGAGGTTACGCGAAGGGCCCGACGCCTTCGGTAATCTTGATGGCTTGCACGGGGCATTGGATTTCGCATGCCCTGCAGAATATGCAATCCCTTTCTCTCATCGGGTCGGCTTTCCATCGGTCGAGCAGCGTCTTGCCGCTGTCGTTGGGAACCTTCTTGTCGATCTTCTCCTGTTCAGCTGGGAAGTCCATCTTGTCGAATACGTTTGTTGGGCAGACTGAGATGCAGATCCCGTCAGCGATGCATATGTCGAAGTCTACTGCGACCGCGACACCGTGGACGCCGTACTCCTTGCTGACACCATCCTTCCACCTTACCTCGTGGCCTTCATGGTCTTCCTTCTTGGGCCATTCGTTGGGGAAGCTTGCGTCGTCAATAATCCGTCTTTCCGTCATTTTCAAACACCTAGCAAGAGCGGGGAATGCAGGGACACATTAAGAAGATTTGCGTGTCACATCTGAACCCGACAATTAGACGAATCCCGTTGAACCCTTGCAAGTTTGGGTTCTGTTAACTTGTCGGCTCATTGCTTTCACCGACCTCTCCTGCCTAAAAGTGCCGGAAGGTAGAGGCTAACTCATGCGGGCGGTCAAAGCCGTTCAACAGCACTACACGCCCGGGCCCGAGATTCTCCAGATGCTTGAGCAGTTCCGCCAAATGCTTAACGACTGCGTACGGATTGGGCTTGCGGAGAATGTGACCAGCCTCAAGTCACTCTCCCTCAAAGCATACGATCAACTTGCAACCTACGATGCCATGAGTTACTACAAACTCTGCGCAATCAGCAAAGCCACCGGTATCCTGCGAAACTATCGCAAAGCCAGAAGGAAGAATCCGGAAATAAAGGACCCTTACGCACGGCGGCCGCAGTTAACAACATGCTATGGCTTCAAAATCAAAACGTTAGAAGGGGCGCTCTTGCTGCCATTCAAGCCCAAGCAACCGTTATCCA
>JBEKVV010000006.1:0-110581 GCA_049513715.1 Bathyarchaeia archaeon
TGGCGTATGCGCGTGTCGTTGCGTCGCATATGCGATCGAATCTCACGGTACATAGCTTTAATTTCCGTTGCCTTTGCCAAATTCTGCTTCTTCATCTGTCCATCTGAGTCTGCAATGGTCAGATTGTTGAGATTTCGGTCAATGGCAATTAGGCCGCGAGGTTGAATTGGTTCAACCTCCTTCGCGTAGGAGATGCTCAACTGTTCCTCCGTTAATGTGACGGAGCGGATTTCGATGTTCGGTTCAAGGAGAACGCGTAGCACATGCGCGTTCAACGGGATCGATAACGGTTGCTTAGGCTTGAATGGCAGCAAGAGCGCCTCTTCCTTTGTTTTGATTTTGAAGCCATAGCATGTTATCAGCTGCGGTCGCTGTGCGTAAGGTTCCTTTATTTCCGGATTCTTCCTACTGGCTTTACGATAGTTTCCCAAGATACCGGTGGCCTTGCTGATTGCGCAGAGTTTGTAGTAGCTCATGGCATCGTAGGTTGCAAGTTGATTGTAAGCTTTCATGGAGAGTGACTTGAGGCTGGTCACATTCTCCGCAAGCCCAATCCGTACGCAGTCGTTAAGCATTTGGCGGAACTGCTCAAGCATCTGGAGAATCTCGGGCCCGGGCGTGTAGTGCTGTTGAACTGCTTTGACCGCCCGCATGACTTAGCCTCTACCTTCCGGTACTTTTAGGCAGGAGAGGTCAGTGAAAGCAATGAGCCGACAAGTTAACAGAGGTAACAAACGCAATAGACCATTCGTTCATTTCCCTTTTATCTCCCCAAAGCCAGCCAACTGGAATTATTACCTCATGGAAGGTTCGGCAATTGGTCTTTTGTTTTCAGTGCGGAACGCAGCTTTCACCGAATGACCATGCCTGCCCTAAGTGCGGGGCAGTGATCCCGGTAGCCTCATCAAATCCGACGCCCGGCGTTGACGAAGTCATCTCTGAAAACAAACCGGGACCAACCGTGCAAGTCAACTCTAGGATCCCCCTCGTCGAAGGCGAGGAACTACTTTGGCACCGGGGTTCCACGAAAGGGTTTCTGCACAAGGAGGTTGTGATGGAAGAGGGGGTCACCAACAAGCGTCTCGTGAAGTACGATGTGGAGAACAAGCGAATCATAGCCCAGTTGGGAATCAATCACCGGCCAGAGGTTGTGGTTATGAATATTCACCGTGTGAATGACTCATTGGGAGGCGGCGTCTTCCTTACACCCAGAATGTTCGGTCTTGGTGGCCTTGGCGGCTTTGGCGTCTACGGCGGCCCCAGGCGGGGTAACATCAAAGTCTTCGGCGATGTCTCCTTCATGAACGAGGGAAAAGTGGTTCTAAGCTTTGAAAACGTCCAGGCGCCTCAAGGCTTGAGAATGCTAGTGGAATCGCTCAAGCGACAGTCTGGTTTCGCTGGCCCAGGAAACCGAAGGCCTTTGATGGCCAGGCGACCCTTCAGGGGCCAACCCCAAAACCCGCAAGCTAAGTCCAGTTCGCCATAGGGAACACAAAGCTCCGAAGATCCAATGCAAGATGACATCCCGTCCCCAAAAACGGAAGCGTTAGCGCATGCTCTCCGTGTGTCCCACACCTGTGAGTGAGTATCCCACACCCTAACAAGGGGATGGGTTTGAGACACTTATGAGAGGATGTCAGCCACCCTCACGAGGGGTGGGACTCCCCCAAGGCACACACACGAAAAGCTGCCAGAATTGACGGTTCAATTTTGGATGCTCGCATTATTAGACCCGCACACACATGAAACCATCGAGGACTACGATAAATCCGAGCTTCGTGTTCGCGATATGTTCAGACTTTGTCCATCAAGGCTCCGATTTTATCTTCGTCAAACTCTTGGTTAACGATCTTCGTGAGGCGCATATTCAATTGGGCGCCTTTATCGCCTAATAGAGTCCAATCCGATTCTCCCACAGCCCAACCCGCATCTAGGCTTAGATTCCATCAGGGTTCACGACCGTAGCTCACCATTGTATTCTTTCTGTGGTGTATAACATATGCTAGACATGATTTCTCTGGGACGCCCTCGTTTTTGCTGGGGATGCGGCCTTCTGTGGTTGGTGATTATGGATTGTAGCTGCTTTGGCTTCACAAAGTCGTATTTGTGGTAGGGGCGCATTCAGACCGTTGTTAGTTTTGTATTGACTGTGTTTCCAGCAGCGTTCATTTGTTAGCTCCAGACTTTGCTATCTTTACGAGCAGTCTGCCTAAACGTTTGTGTCCCGCAGTCATATACCATTTCAACCACCATGCCGCGATAGTCTCAACAGCCGCCTTGTCTAAGGTTGCGAGGTCTTTTTCCGCTTCCTCCGCGGCAGCGTCCATCTTAGCTAGAACATCGGTTTTCTCTTCGCTCATAGCTATTCCCTGCCTAACGTAGCATCAGCGCAGCTTCTAGAGGTTTACTCAACTCGCATGCTAGCTGCTATATGCGTTAACCTCGATTCGATCTCAGAGATGGGGCAGGGGATTTCAGCCCCAATTTGCCCATACATCTAAGGCCAGACTTGCTTGCTGTTCTCTCTTCTCTTGAATTTTACAGTTCACTTTGCTTGATGTCTGAGCCTGAGGTCACCTTGCGCCTTATTCGATTGAATCAGCCAAGGCAGCAATTGTGGTTCAAAATGGATTGCCCGTATTGCGGATTGATGCTGCTCGGTCAAGACGGGTTTCCTCTGTACCGTTGTGACAGCTGCAACTGCTGGTTTGAACGGCAAATTGACGGACCAATCGTTCCACTGAAACTCGACGCATTCGTGAGAATTACGGGAGCGAAGTAACCGAAATGAAGTTGAGGACAAGTCGACGCAATGCCCCAAGTGCCAGAAACAGTTGATTTGGCTGAGTCACAGTACACGCTGGGAGAAAATCCCAATTCACGAATTCAACTTCTCTTGGGGATCGTGCAACCGCAAATATCAATTCAAAGACAACCAACTCACCGAAAAACAACCTCAACGAAACCTAGCAGCTGAAACAACCGGAATCCACAACGCCCAACTCAAACATGCGGTTAGTCGGCGCTGTTCACAATGCGGCGGACCCATCATGAACGGATCCGGGTTGCTCACTTTGAGGTGTGAATGGTGTCACCAAGAATAGACTTCGATCATAACCATTGCCGCCTTCCCAACTACAGCCACTTGGACAGACAGAGGTTGAAGTCCACCCTGTACCGAAATACGATAATGGGATACAAAACTACCCTACTGCCCCCCACCCCACGCCTAACAATAATAGAAAGGAAAATTGGTGCGGGGAGGGGATTTTGGCTCCAATTTACCGGTCCATATAGGCGCTCAAGGTTGCGCAGAAGATGTCCGTTCAATGAAGGAAGATCCGAGGGGGATTCTGTATCTCTGAAACCTATTGCCGGTTTGTTTCGTCCTGCTGCCTAAGGCTTAATGTCTGCCACTGATGTCGCCATCAAGAGTTTCAACTTTGTAATCCCTTTTTAGTTCAGTCAAAGCGGTTTTTCTTTGCGTGCCAGAGATACAATGATGCGATGGAGCAGTAGGGATGCCAATTGGTCGCAATCTCCTCAATCTTTTCAGCCTTGGGAAGTTTACGTAAGGAATAGACCTTTTGAATTGCCAATTGGATTCCGAGGTCATCGGCGGGAAGAACATCTGGTCGCCCCAGCACGAAGAGGAGAAACATTTGCGCTGTCCATGGACCTATACCTTTTACTTCGTCGAGTATCCGAATTACTTCATCATCGGACTTCCTCCTGAGAGGGTTAAGATCCAATTGACCGTTAACGACCCGTGAACTCAGGTCTTTGAGGTAGCGGATCTTTTGTGGGGAAACGCCTGCTTTCCTCAGTTTCGAAGCAGTAAGGTTGTTTAGTGCTTGTGCGTCGATAACTTCAGTTTGGAGCAGAGCCTTTAGTTTGCCAAAGATTGCCCGCGCGGATTGCCCACTTAACTGTTGGGAAATTATTGCTTCGACCAGTGACTCGAACGGATCACCATCGACTGTGAACTTAATCGGTCCATGTTTCTTTACCAGTTCACGAATCTTAGGATCGACGCGGGAGATGTGTCTCGCGCCTAATTGAAATGTCTGCGGCTTGCTAATGTTAGGGAAGGTCATAGGCGACTCTCAGCAGTTTCCAAACTTCAGACAAAAGAATTCAATGAAAACAGTATCCTGCGATGTGGCATGAGTGGCCTGACAACACAAGCGTGCCCGTGGACACCGGGCTCGTATCATGTGTGTGCGCACCACTAGATCACACACACCACCGGATTATGTGACTGAGAGGAACAGATTGAATGCGATGCTTCACTATTCACTATTTTTCCAATCTGTATAGTGCATAAACCGCTGCAGTCATCCCTAAGAAAAAGTATAACACTGCTATTTCTATTGGCAAAGTTCCACCTATCATGTAAAACGGCGAATGATAATA
The DNA here is from genome assembly GCA_049513715.1 of Bathyarchaeia archaeon. Taxonomy (GTDB): domain Archaea; phylum Thermoproteota; class Bathyarchaeia; order 40CM-2-53-6; family 40CM-2-53-6; genus FEN-987. Next base: position 4,417 of record JBEKVV010000006.1, read on the forward strand.
ACTCCACAATCGATTTCCAGTTCCATAAAGCTCCCACACGATATCTGCCACGAAACCAATAGCACCAAGTTCTAAGATTACAGGATTTCTAAGTTTAACAAGTCCAGCTATTCCGATGACCCCAAACAGAACCATCAGAATTGTACTCGTCCAGACATTTCTGCCTAATTGACTTGCTAGAAAAGTGGAAAAAATAATGACCAAGATCACAATTGAAACCACTGGGACACTATGTTTGAAGGCATCGGCTTTTCCGCCAGAGATAGTCCACTCAATAACGTGCTGAACCTGATTTCGTTTTCCCATTATACATTTCTCCTCAGTTGGTGGGATAGTAATTTCCTGCACCACATTCATGTCATATAAGAATGACATCAATCACTATTGTGAACTAGTGGCGTCTTATCGTCGTTTGAGCGGGACTTGTTCCTGTGTGTGTGGGGGTCTACTGGTGTGAGCGGTGGAATTTGAACCGTCATTTTGAGTGTGTGTGGCAGTGACGGTGCGGACAACGAAATTTGAACTGACGTTGCTCGTTGCATTGCTAGCTTATATGAACCGGTAAATTGGTGCTGAAATCCCCTCCCCCGCACGAGTTAGATGATTTCTCTGGGTCCCAAGGATTCACCTAGGTGGGTTCCAGTTCCGGCGGCCGCACCACTAGACCCACACACACGAAAACGTTTGACAAAAAACTGAGATTTCCCGTCATTACCGGTCCTAGGCTGTGTGCCTAGTATCTTCGGTGCTTCTGGAAGCAGTCTCTACAGTAGACCGGTTTACCCGATGTTGGCACAAACGGTACTTCTGTATCTGCGCCGCAGTCGGAGCATTTGACTTTCGTCATTTGCCTCGGGGCACCAGAGCGTCTATTCTCATATCCCATTTCGTTTTCCACCGTCCCAATTTTCTAGTTATACGAAAGATAGTACTCGCCGCGATAATCGGTACGAGCTTGACGGCTCTCCCATCATCCACGCAGGTAAGATCTCCAGTATACTGCCTGCGCAATAGGCAAGACCACCATAAAAACTGATTCCGTGCTCATACCTTGTGACAATTGAAGATGGAAGATCAGAAGAAAAGCAAACGTGCCTCACTTCCTGGTTCGACATAGGATCGCTACTGCGTTTTCTTAGAGGTGGGTATGGTTCTTTGACGAAGTCTCAACGAAGTAAGAAAGGAAGGATTAAATGCGTATATGACAGCACGCCCGCAATTCGGTTGTAATCTAGCATGCAGTTCTGCCCGAAATGTAGTCTGGCGCTCATTCCAATTAAGAAGGAAAAGATTGTTGTGCTAGCATGCCCCAAGTGCGGAGAAGAAACTAGACGGTCGGATCCGATAGTACAGAAACTCGAAACGGCCAAGGAATCCGTCGTGGTAATCGGTAAGGAAGATGAGAAGAACCTACAGATCCTCCCGAAAATGAAAGTTAGCTGCCAAAAATGTGGGCATGGAGAAGCCTTCTATTGGACGGTACAAACTCGCGGTGGCGATGAAGCCTCGACCCAGTTCTTCAGATGTACGAAATGCAGCCGAACATGGCGAGAGTACTCATGAAATGACAACTTGAAACGGAGCCTTCGCACCTGTGGTCTGGTGCGGGTTTTTTTGTCCGAGTGATAATTGGCGAAAAAAAACCAATTCAGGTGACGATCGGCCTCTACTGTTTCAGGGATGACTCAGGGGCTTTTGACTGGAAGCGTTTGGAGGGCAATTGATACGCTCGAACTTCTTTCTCAATGACGAAAGCGAACTGAATTGGAAACTGTTTCTGTGTGCGAACACAGCGAAGCCTAGACTTAGCAGGGGGCCCGAATAACAACCGATCTTGTAGTTCGAGAATACGTAGCCGCTGATTAGAGTGCTACTGAATGCCTCCCGCAACTGAGATGGTTACCGTCACGAAGACTTTCAAGGTGGACCTCTCTGACATAGGTTAATCTGAAAAAAGTGAAAACGAAATGGCTGAGGACCTCATTATCGAGACGAAAGGGCTTCGAAAAACATTCATTTCCAAAACGAGAAACGGCAAGAAAGAATTGGAAGCGGTCGGGGGCGTAGATCTTGCTGTCAAAAAGGGTGAAATCTTCGGTTTTCTCGGCCCCAACGGCGCTGGAAAATCAACAACACAGAGGATGCTGTCAACATTGCTACCCCCCACCGGCGGAGAAGCAAAGATACTCGGCTATGACTTGGCAAAACAACAGGAACAGATAAGACAAAACATTGGATACGTTGGTCAGACAGGCGGAACTGATCCCGCCGCCACCGGGTTCGAGAATCTCATATTACAAGCGCAACTCTACGGTCTGGATATTCATACCGCAGGAAAATACGCCCGAGAATTCGTCGAGCGCTTTCAAATGGGATCATTCATCGAAAGACAGGCTTCGACCTATTCGGGCGGTCAAAAGCGCAGACTGGACGTTGCCCTTGGAATGATTCACCACCCAAAGTTGCTCCTCCTTGACGAACCAACGTCCGGGCTTGACCCACAAAGCAGGGCCTATTTGTGGGACGAGCTCAAGAAGCTGAAAGCAGAAGGGATCACCATATTCCTGTCCACCCACAATATGGACGAGGCGGACAAGTTGTGCGATACTATGGCGATAATAGACAACGGCAAAATCATAGTCAAGGGAACGCCAACTGAGTTAAAAAGCGCCATTGGCGCTGACACTGTAGTTTTTGGTTTTCACGACGGAAAGACTGCCAGCAGCGCGGAAAACTTGCTGGCAGAGAAAATCCGCGCAGAAAGAATCCAAACCACCAACAACCTCGTCCACCTGTCCATCAAAGATGGAGAAAGAAGGATGCCGGAACTGCTTAGGTTGCTCGACTCAAACAACTTGGAGGCACAAAACATTACGCTTTCTAGGCCGAGTCTCGACGATGTTTTCCTGAAGTATACGGGCCGCTCGCTCAGGGAGGACGATAACCAATGAGAATCCTACGCGATACGAAACTGATGTTCGTAAGAAACATGCAGCATACGCTCAGGAATCCGATTTTCATTTTGGTAAGCATGTTCCAACCGCTGCTGTATCTCTTTCTGTTCATGCCGCTGCTTGAAAACCTTGGAGGCGTGCCTGGTTTGCCCGTTGGAAAAACGGTGGAGACTTTCATACCGGGGCTTTTGGTAATGCTTGCGCTTTTCGGCTCTGCGTTTGTGGGATTCACCCTCATCGATGAGCTCCGCACTGGAGTGATAGAAAGGTTCTTGGTCACTCCTGTCACACGATCCTCAATCCTGCTGGGCAGAGTTCTGAGGGATGCTTTCGTGCTCGTTACGCAATGCGTTCTAATCACATTTGTCGCGATTCCTTTCGGACTAAGCGTTAACGTTGTAGGATTCTTGCTCTCTCTGATTTTATATGGCCTGATCGGAATCACCATGGCTTCAATGTCGTACTCATTCGCGCTCATCTACAAGAGCGAGGACAATCTCGCTCCCACTCTGAACACCATAACTTTACCAATTTCCCTTTTGTCAGGCATAATTCTTCCCCTTGTACTCGCCCCCATTTGGCTCCAAGATGTAGCTATGATTAATCCATTCTCTTATGCTGTAAACGCCTCCCGCGCATTATTCGCCGGAAATTTCTATAGTGTCGACATAATAGAAGGATTCGGCATCATTACTTTGCTCGCGATCGTCATGTTCTTGTGGTCACTAAGATCGCTCAAGAAAATTGAGTCCTAACTGGAAAAAACGTTGCTGCTTGCTTTGTCTTGGTACTGTGCCAAGTATATCCAACATCGTGACCTGTATCCTTCAGCGTTCTGGCGTTCAGAGGTGGGTCAGGGGATTTTGGCCCCAATTTACCGGTACATAAAAGCTGCCCATGGGATCAAGAGAACCGAGCCTGCTCTTGGAAAGACTGAGGGAAAATCCTCACCAAAGACGACAAACCGAAGATAGAGCGAGAACGGACTCGGAGAATAAAACCTGCGAGAATCGTAGTTCTTTCGTCTGGCAAAATTGAAAGTTTAATATACTAAAATTGGAGCTATTGGGGCGATTGTTATGTCGTATCTTGTGACTGGAGAATTCATCGAGAACTCTGTCCCTCCTGAAGCATTTCCACAGGTCTGGGAAACAGTAATTCGCCCGAGCCTTGAATCGCTGGCCAAAATGGGGGACGATAAGAAACTTACCGGCGGCATCTTCGCTGGTCAACGAGCAGGCGCGTTCGTAATTGAGGTTCAATCAAACGAAGAACTCGACACCACGCTAGGCAGTCTTCCCTTCTGGGGGTTGATTAAGTGGAATGTGACACCACTGCAAACGATTCGCGGTGCGATCGAACGAGACCGAAAAGCAGTGGAACGCATGAAAGCCTCCAAACGTTGAACGCAACCTACGAGCAAATTACATTGATTGTTCGATAGGGGTCGGGCCCACTCAAAACCTACTATTAACTTCGGTACTTGTGCGGTTTGGAACGTTGGCTTTGATTCAGCTCCAATTCAACCACTTTTGGGGGTTGGGAACCACTGGGTGGAATAGTGGAACTTGCGCCACTCTCCCTTAAGTATAACTTGGGCCCCTGTAAGGTTAGGAAAGATATCCGTAGAGGTGAAATGAAAAATGGCAACAAAACGCAAGGTCAAGATGCGAGTTAACGCAGACGCTCCAAGATCCGAGAAGGGCAGCAGCGAATACGTAGCATAAGCCCAACGAGGCTAGATGATTGGACGGATTCTTTTCCGAACCGTCCCAACGACCCTTTTTTCAGGCAAACTCATAATTTTCTCTCCGACTTGTTCCCGAGCTCTCTCATCCGTTGAGCCTCCCAATGACCAAGAGCGACTGTCAGAATTCTTTCGGCGAGATCTCTTAGTTTCACTTCCTCACACCCTTGACCGACACTTCTCCACCCCGAGTAAGGATGAGTAACGTGTTTTCCCCACAAAACTATACCACATATTGAAACCCACACCCAAGCACGCGTCCGTCCCATGAAAAATATGCCTAGCATATGTTATACGCGAATACATGGTGCGGGGAGTTAGGTTTAGACCCACGTTTGCACCCTCATAATTCGTATTCAGAGATGGGGTGGGGGATTTTGACCCCAATTTACCTGTACATATAGGCGGGCGGCGTGCGGCCTGAAAGTTAACAGAATCCCCCCACCCCCGCTCCAACAAACTGGGCCCCATCATACCTAACGCCTAAACCCTGCTCGGGTTTTTCCTAAGAACCAGTCTCCACTAAGGCGGTCCAGGTCAAAGCACCTATACCGCGGAGGACTCGCTACGTACGCGAAGGCCCGTTGACGGAGACCACCGCGCCGCAGGAGTTGAATTGGCATGCGATGGAACCCGCAGCCGTCCTCTCCACCCTAAACTCGGACCCAAAACTAGGCCTTTCAGACGCCGAGGCCAAAGCGCGGCTGGCAATTTACGGGCCCAACGAGATTGAAGAAACAAGAAAAATCTCACCTTGGAAGCTCCTCCTAGGCCAATTCAAAGAAACCCTAGTCCTAATCCTAATTGTGGCAGCCTTAGTTTCCATAGCTATAGGCGAAGCCATAGACTCAGCAGTAATTCTCGCCATCGTAATCGCATCCGCTGGCTTAGGCTTTTACCAGGAATACAGGGCGGAACAATCCCTAGCACTTCTCAAGAAACTGGCAGCCCCAACCGCAGCAACAATCCGAGACGGGCAAGAACTCCTACTGCCCACAAGGGAACTCGTTCCAGGCGACCTCATACTCCTCGAATCAGGGAACAAGGTCCCCGCTGATACGCGAATAATCGAGCAGATGAATCTCCAGGTTGATGAGGCAACGCTCACCGGCGAATCCGTTCCCGTCAACAAATCACCCGAACAAGTCCCCACCGAAACCCCGTTACCAGAACGAAGCAACATCGCATACTCCGGGACAGTGGTGACGTACGGACGCGGAAAAGCTGTTGCCTACGCAACCGGCATGCGAACAGAATTCGGCAAAATTGCTCGCCTCATACAATCCAACGAGAAGGAGAAAACACCGCTAGAGGAACGAATGGACGAGCTTGGCAACTGGATGATCAAGGTCCTCCTTGTAACCGTCGCCGGAGTCACACTCCTCGGCATTTTTCGCGGCAACGGACTAATCGACATGTTCCTGTGGGGTGTGAGCCTAGCCGTGGCTGCAGTACCCGAAGCTCTTCCAGCGGTCGTTACCGGAGCCCTAGCGGTTGGCGTATACCGAATGGCTCGGAGAAACGCCATAATCCGGCACCTGCCTGCCACAGAAACACTCGGCTCAACCTCGTTCATATGCTCCGACAAAACCGGCACCCTGACGAAAGGAGAAATGACCGTCCGCAGAATCTTCACGGGCGAGCAAACCTACGATATCACAGGCGTCGGCTACGAGCCAAAAGGGGAGTTCAATCCCGCTCCCACAGGCACAGATCGAGAGTTAGCCAAGTTCACCTGCATCTGCAGTGTACTATGTAACGACTCAAGACTAACGAAACAGAACGGCTCATGGCGGGTTATTGGCAACCCAACCGAAGGCGCCCTAGTTGTGGCTGCAACCAAAGCAGGCATAGACGTCGAGGCGGGTCGGGCTGATTCTCCACGAGTCGCGGAGATTCCTTTCACATCAGAAAGAAAAATGATGACTACCGTCCACAAAACGAAACAAGGCCAGTTTCTCCTCGCAACTAAAGGAGCCCCTGAACTGGTTCTTGACAAATGCACCAAAGTCGGCGGCCCAACATCAAGCACAACGTTAGACCACGCTTCGAAGCAACAAATTCTGAAAGCTAACGAGAACTTTGCGGCAGAGGGCTTTCGGGTACTCGCTGTAAGCTACAAGCTACTCAATCAACTCCCACAAGTATTGGATGAAGCAGTAGAACGTGAGATGTCCCTCCTCGGCCTCTTCGCCATGATTGACCCGCCCCGAGAAGAAGCAGCAGAGGCCGTCAAGCTCTGCGGTAAAGCAGGCATACGGGTCGTCATGATAACTGGGGACCAGAAACTCACAGCCACATGGGTCGCGAAGGAACTCGGAATTTTGAGAGAGGGCGACCTAGCACTCACCGGGGTGGAACTGGGGAAACTAAACGACGACGAGTTCTTGCAAATGATTGAGAAGGTTTCCGTGTACTCCCGCACGTCGCCTGAGCATAAGATGCGCATTGTCGCCGCTCTGAAGAAGAGGGGGCACATTGTGGCAATGACGGGCGACGGTATCAATGACGCCCCAGCTCTGAAGAAGTCAGATATCGGCATATCCATGGGCGTAACTGGCACCGACGTGACGAAAGAAGCCTCGGACATGATTCTGGCCGACGACAACTTCGCAACCATAGTCGACGCTGTCTACGAAGGCAGGGGCATTTACGAGAACATCCGGAAATACTTGACGTACCTGATTTCAGCGAACATTGGCGAAATCCTCATCATGGCTCTCGCAGGCCTCATCGCGCTCCCACTCCCGCTCTTAGCGAAACACTTGCTCTTCGTAAACTTGGCCACAGACGGTCTGCCCGCTCTCGCCTTGGGAACAGATCCACCAGACCCACTCCTGATGGAGAAGCCGCCGAGAAACCCGAAAGAAACTATATTCCAGACAGTGCGTGGTTGGTTAGCTGGAATCGCTCTCTTACTGCTAATCGTCGCGACCGTTGCGTTTGCGTATGGGCTACTCAGCTACGGGTGGGCGTTCAGCAATCCAGTCCAATTGGCTGAACTTAAAGCACGAAGCATGGTCTTCGCTGTAATCGTATTCTTCGAAATCTTCTACGCGTTCAGCTGCCGGTCTTTCGACCGAACCTTCATCTCCCTAGGACCACTAGGTAACAAATCACTCGTTCTAGTGGTCGTTGGCCAAGCAATTATCATGCCGTTCCTCTTCCAAATTCCAATTCTGGCAAATCTCTTCAGCATCACAGCGCTCTCCCCAATTGAATGGTTAATTGTACTCGCCCTGGGCTCTTTGGGCTTCGTTGTCAGCGAAATAGCCAAAGTCCTTCGTCACAAAATCCATCGAGTTTCCAATTGACTAGGCTTAAGGTTACGTCTTGTCGAGGTCGAGTTGCTGGTCCTCGCTGGTTCCTTTACAACCGGAAGAGTACGCTAGCCTAAACCCGTCTCAAAGTTGCTTCAGGTCTTCTGGTGTATCCACGTCCCTGAGAACATTCTCAGAGTTCGTCTCAACCAGTCGTACGTCTGCAGCATGATTCGTCAAGACCGACTTCAAACCGTAGGTCTGTTCATCGATCCCTTGAATTTCCTTGAATAGCTCTTTTGACAGAAGGATCGGGTGTCCAGGTTTATTCTGGTAAGCCGCGACAACTATCGGCCCATTTTCCCGATTGTATTCCTCCACAACCAAGTTAATTGAACGAGTATCTATCTTGGCAACATCCCCGGGCAGGATCAATATTGCGCGCGTACCTTCTGCCACCTCATTCAGCCCAACTTTCACAGAGCTGCTCTGTCCCTCTTCGTAACTCTCGTTGACAACAAAACGGCACGGAAGTTCCGATAGCGCGTCCCGCACTTTGGCCTCTTCCCAACCAAGCACAACTATCACCTCATCAACTTGGGAGCTCAGAGCTGTTTCAACAACCCTTCTGACCATTGCTTTGCCTGCAACTTTCGCGAGAAGCTTGTTCCTACCACGCATTCGCGTTGACTTTCCGGCCGCCAAAACAATCAGGGACAGCATAATGTCGTGCTCTCCATTCTACAGTGACATGGGCAGGAATTGTGCTGTGCCAGGTTTGCCCACTACCTCTCCTTCTTGAAAAACAATTTCTCCCCTTAACATAGTCAAAACGGGCCAACCTTTCAAAACTCGCCCTTCGTATGGCGTCCAACCGACCTTGTAATGCAGATGCTCGGCACGGACCTTTTTCTTCATTTTCAGGTCAACGATAACTAAATCCGCGTCAGCACCCTTCCGAATTGCACCTTTCCTCGGATAGAGGCCGAAGATTCGCGCCGGGTTCTCGCAACAAACCCGATTAAGATCACAAAGGCTCAGGCGGGATTTGTTCACCCCTTCGCTGAGGAGCACGGGGAGCATTGTTTCAATGGTTGGGACGCCCCCCCACGCTTTCCAAATATCCGCCCGTCCCACCTCCTTCTCCCAGCGTTCACCGGGCGCGTGTTCTGAGGTAACTATGTCCACCGTTCCGTTTCTCAAGCCCCTCCACAGTGCTTGAACATCTTCAGGGCCTTTCAGGGACGGGTTCATTTTGAGGTATGGGCCTTGCTTCTTCATGTCCTTCCTAGTAAATGTCAGATAGTGAGGGCATGTTTCAGCGGTCACTTTGACTCGTCGTCTCTTAGCTTTCTTGACGATATCAACGCCTTCTGCCGTTGACATATGGGAAATGTGAAGCCTTCCTCGAATACCAGCTGCCATGTCGACCATTTTCCTTACAGCCTTCTCTTCTGCACTGTTAGGTTTCCACTCGGAGTGAGCCGACGGGTCTTTTCGGCCGGCGGCTGTTAGGGCTTGGTAGTTACGCTCAGCGATTTCTTCGTCCTCTGCGTGCACATTCAAAATCGAACTGCGCCTGGCGGTTTCGCGTAGAAGAGACATCAATGTGTGGTCGTCAGCGTAGTAGGGTTTGCAGGTGAAAGTCTTGAAAGAACGCACACCCCTCTTCGAGATTCCTTCAATGTTGATCAGGTTGTCTCTGTTCATCATTCCGGCGTGAAGAGAAAAATCGATAATTGATCTTCGCCTGCCCTCAGCGATTTTGGTGTCCACTCGATCTGGCGAGTCGACGGGCGTGGATAGTACCATCTCAACCACACTAGTTATGCCGCCTGCAGCTGCAGCAGTTGTGCCACTAGTGAAATCCTCACGCTTAGTGAACGCGGGGTCGTGTAGGTGTGCGTGCCCATCAACCAAGCCAGGCAGTACCAGTTTACCTTCGGCATCTATGATGTGATCGGCTTGGGAAAACTCACTCTTGCCAATCGCTTTGACCTTGCCATCCTCGATCAAAATGTTGGCATTGATGAGTTGACGTCCAGAAATCATTCGGCCGTTCCCAATTACTGTGCGTGTCAATTATGCTCACTTCTTATTCTTCGGCGCCGCGGGGTTATGGTGGGGCCGTAAGCCACCATGCAGAAGGTGATCTTCAATTGTGTGAGTCAGTGCCTCCCCCATTGCTCGATATCCTGATGCGTCAGGGTGGAGTCCTTCAGGCGAACTGCGCAAGCGGTCAGGGTTGTTTGGGTCTGCAACAGCGCGGTTTGTGTCACATACTGGAATTCCAAGTCCAATGGCTGTGTCGCTTATCCAGCGATTTAACTCATGGACCGCGTCTCTTTCAGGCTCTGAAGTTGAATTGTAGGGTAAGACTGTGGCGGCCACAGGAATGATCTTAGCCCTAATCGCCTCTTGGTACATTGCGAGAAGGTTAGTTTTGACTGCTCTTTGTGGGGCGCCTTGGTACACGTCGTTCACGCCTGCAAGTACTATGACGTAATCTGGTCGTTCCCGTATAACGTCTCGCTCAAATCGCTCTAGAATTTCGTCGGTTCTTTGGCCGTTGACTCCTCGATTTAGCACAGTCCATTCAGGATGAACAGCGCTCATCCAGTATGCGTACTGGCTCTCCGGGTTGCCTAGACCCTTAGGGGGTGACTCAAGCGGAGACAGAAATCCAGGTGTTCCCGCCGTCGTCGAATCTCCCACTGCAACTACGCGTAGTTTCCGTGTGGCCAAAACGCTTCACGCTAGTGAATCATAAATAACGGAGAAATAGATGGGCCACAGATGACTAGAGCAGCGTATTGGTTTGATTCGAAAGTCAAAGCTATTGTCCGTTCTTTTTGTAATCTTGCTGGTAATAGTCCTAGCCTTCAACAGTGCGAGCGCCACGCATTTCGGCACATTTGACACTGGTGACTTTTCTGTCTCTGTTTCACCAAACACTCTGAGCGTGAACCAGGGCTCCACAGGGACAACCGCCGTCACTATTACTTCTTTGATTCATTTCAGTGCACCAGTCACCGTAACGATTTCAGGGTTACCCGCCAGCGTTTCGGCGGGCTTCGGAACAAACCCGCTTACACCTCCAGAAGGAGCTACCGCATCCTCATCCCTCCTCATTGGAGTTGGAGGTAGTGTTCCAGCTACAAGTTACCCCCTCATAATGTCCGGGTCAAACGGAACGCTAACCCACTCAACCGTCTTGACTTTGACCGTTGTATCATCAGGGCCGTCTCCGGATTTCACGATTACAATCTCGCCGTCGACCATCACAATCCCTGAAAGTGTGTCGACCACGACGACTGCTACAATAACCTCAGTGGGCGCCTTCTCCTCTCCAGTAAGCTTGTCAGCCTCAGGGGTTCCTTCAGGTCTAAACCTGGCTTTTGAAACAGATCCGGTGGTGCCGCCAGCTGGAGGCTCAGTGGATTCCGCAATCTCTCTAATACTCCAGCCTTGGGTTGCACCGGGGCCATACTCGATTAAGGTGACTGGGACGAGCGGTAGCCTCACTCACTCTGCCACCCTCGGCTTGTTCATAGCCCCATTAGAAGATTACCAACTCACCGTGAATCCAACAGCACTCTCATTAACGCAAGGTGCAAGCGCGTCGACCACTATCACGCTGTCCTCATACAACGGTTACGGTTCTCCTATTCAGCTTTCAACATTTTGGGTCGGCTCGACGCCTTATGGAGTATCTGTTTACACTCCCTCGGCCATACCGCCACAAAACTATGGCCCAGTGTCCCTAACACTTACGATTGCTGCAAGCACAACTGCTTCAATTGGAAGTTATACTCTCCGTGTCACTGGAGTTAGCGGCCCGATTCCCCATAGCGTGGACATCAGCATTCAAATCACCAGTGCGGCTCAACCCAATCAAGACTTCACCATTACGACAAATCCTCAATCAATTACGATCGTTCAAAGTTCACAGGGCAGTGTAATTGTGACCGTACAATCTCTGGGAACCTTCTCATCGCCCGTAACCATTTCAACCTCGGGCGTCCCGGTCGGAGCTTCAGTGGTTTTCAGCACAAATTCAATCACACCCGCCCCCGGCGGAACCACACAATCCACCATGACCATTACGACCTCTTCAACGGTCAATCCAACAACTTATGCGATCATGGTAACTGGCCTCAGCGGGTCGATTTTTCATAGCACTAGCCTAATCTTGACCGTTACTTCTGCGGCAACCCCGGACTTTTCACTATCTTCGTCGAATGCGGTCATACCGGTGGCTCAAGGCCAGAGTAGCACAGGCACGATCACAGTGAACTCTCATGATGGCTTTAGCTCACCTGTTTCATTGTCAACTTCGTGGCTGTCAACAAGTCCCGCAGGTGTCACCCTGAACATCTTCAGCCCAGTCGTGCCTGCACCAAACGGCGCCGTTTATTCAACCTTAACCATAACAGCTGGTGGCAGTGCTCCAATTGGAAACTTCACGGTCAGAATAGTAGGAATGAGTGGGGTCCTCACTGATTTCTTTGACGTCGTTGTGGAGATCAATGCTCCGAAGTGTGTTATTGCAACAGCCACATACGGCTCTGAGCTTTCACCTGAGGTTCGGTTTCTCCGAAACTTCCGTGACAACATGATTCTGAAGACTAACGTCGGCTCCAATTTCATGTTGGCCTTCAACGTGTGGTACTATTCGTTCAGCCCAACTGTTGCCCAATCCATAGCTGGAAATTCCGCACTCAAGACCGGCATGAAATATGTGCTCTACCCAGTAATTTCAATTCTCGAGTTCGGAGCTAGCGCGTTCAATGTCGTCCCAGGTAATCCTGAAGCGGGCGCTGTAATCTCGGGGCTGATCATTAGTTCACTTATTGGCGCAACTTACATCGCCTTTCCTGTTACACTCCTTTTGACGCGCACCCGCAAAGCGAAACTTGCCGCAAAGAGGTTGCAAAAGCCAGCGGCTGTTGCGGTCGTTGCGGGACTTGTCACTCTCACGTTGGCTGAATTCGTCGGAGGATCATCCACTGTGTTGGTTTTAGCTGCTTCAGTGCTGGTTCTTGCTACAATCGCTCTTTCAGGCCTGCTTACCTCAAGGATTGTGCTTCAGACTCTGTCTGTTATCCGTCGGAAGTTCTGATGCGTCCTCCTCGCTTTTTTCGACCAGTCGAAACAATCAAGTCAACTACAACATCGAAGAAACGGGTTGATCAACCCAATAGGCCTCCCGTGAGCATCTCCTAACCCTTTTTATCGACTGAGACGCCACGTTTGGCTTGGTCTCACCCTTTGCCAGAGCTTCTCGTGAAAGACGGCGTTGTAGTTACAATGGATGGTCAGCGGCGGATTCTGGAGGGCCACTCCATCGCTATCGCAGACGGCCGAATTGTTGAGGTCGGCAAAACGGGGGATCTCAAGAAGAAACACGCATCAGCGGAGGTTATCGATGCCACGGGCCGCATCGTGATGCCCGGAATCATATGCAGCCACTCACATCTCTACGGAATGCTACTGCGGGGAGCTTCGCTCAAGATATCGCCCCCATCAGACTTCACCCAAGTCCTTCAGAGGGTGTGGTGGCCAGTTGACGAAGCGCTAACCTTCGAGGACGCCTATGCAAGCGCACTTGCAGCGTCTGTTGAATTCGCCAAGGCTGGCGTAACAACATTCGCCGACACATACTCAGGCCCCAACTCAATCTCAGGGGTCCTTGACCACATCGCAAAGGCTGTTGACGAGGTCGGTATTCGAGGGTTCCTAGCTTTCGAAGCAACCGAACGCCACTCAAAAGACGAAGGTCTCAAAGGTGCCCAAGAGAACGTGCGCTTTGCCGAGAAGATAAGTACGAACCCAGCGAGCAAAACCAAGCCGCTGTTCAGCCTTCACGCCTCCTTCACCGTCTCCAACGATTTAATCACGCAAGTCAGGAAGCTCGCATCAAAGTATCACGCCCCAATCACCATTCACGTATCCGAGGGCTTGGGCGACCTCTACCATAACCTAGAGAACTATGGCCAGAGAACTGTAGAGCGTCTGCGAGATGTGGGTCTACTTGGGCCCAATGTTGTTTTGGCACATTGCGTCAACGTAAGCGAGCATGAAATTGATATTATCGCAGAAACCCGCACCGGGGTCGCCCATAACCCCATGAGCAACATGCTGAACGCGGTGGGCGTCGCACCAATTCTGCGTATGCTTGAAAAGAACGTTAACGTTGGGCTGGGGAATGATGGCTACATCTTCGACATGTTCGAAAACATGCGAACGGCATACCTGATTCATCGCGTTCACCACAAGAACCCTAACGCCATCGACCCATACACGCTCCTAGAAATGGTCACCATCAATGGAGCAAAGCTCTACGGGATGGAAAAGGAGATTGGGTCAATAGAGCTAGGGAAGAAAGCGGACATCATCATCATCAAACCGCAACTTCTGCCGACACCCTTGAATGCAAACAGCGTCGTCGGGCATTTGATCAACACTGTAGATGGCGACGATGTGGAGCACGTGTTAGTTGAAGGTGCACCCGTAGTCAAGAACAAACGTCTCACAACCTTCGATGAGGAGAAAGCTCAATCCATCTCGCAGAATGCGGCTGCGAAACTCTGGACTCGACTGGAATCGAGTGGCCCCCAAGTAGACCCACTCAAAAAGTAATCCCATCCATCGGACTTGTTCCTGAGATGTGTGGCCGAACGCAAGAGCAGATTGGAATTCAAAATATGTGGGGGCCTTAGTTTTGTTGAGTGCCTGGCCCACTAGGCTGGAGTCACGAACAGATAGGTGATTGCTCATGGAAAGCAGGCACGTCGTGACCTCTTTCTTGCAATGGCGTGACGAAATCCTGCTTTTGCGTCGCAGTGGAAAGGTGGGAAGTTATCAAGGCCGATGGGCCACTGTGAGCGGCTATCTGGAGGGCGACGAGGACCCGCTCAAACGCGCCAGAACGGAGATTATGCAAGAACTGGGGCTGGGCGCTGAGCAAGTCAGTTTTGTTCGTGGTGGCAACGTGCTTCGCGCTTTCGATGAAGACGTGAATGCTCTGTGGGTGGTTCACCCATTTTTGTTCAAAACAATGGGCAATAGCCTCCGGCTCGATTGGGAGCACACTGAGTACCGATGGATCAAACCCAACGAGCTAGCCTCATTTGAATCCGTCCCGAAACTAAAGGAAACGTATGACCGCGTTCGCTGGGACACAGGCGCCGATACCGCAGCATTGTCCAAGATTCTCAGGATAGTAATGGAATTCGGTCAGGACAGAATCCACGGTGCAAGCTTCCTCGGCGGTCGCGCGGTTGAAATCATCGCGGAAGCAGCCAGGGCTTCCGATGCAAGCGCCCCGGAGGAATTGTTTCGCGACATGTTACTTACAACTTGGAAGTTGCGCAAAGCGCAGCCAGGAATGGCGACTGTTGGAAACCTTACAGGACGAGTCTTGTATCGAATAAATAGTGAAATCCGGCGGGGTCCATCCTTGGAAGAATTCAGAAGCATGGTCATTTCGATGGCCAAGCAGGTAACCGTCGAGGCGGCAGATGCGTCCGAGGATGCTGCTAGGAGTACTGTTGCCCTGCTTCCGGAGGAGGGCGTTGTTCTAACTCACAGCTACAGTAGCACTGTACGCAGGACACTTGAACTCGGCATGAAAAGTGGCAGAAAACTAACGGTCTACGCAACTGAATCCTATCCGGGTTTTGAAGGGAAGGAACTAGCGAAGGATTTGGTCAACTTGGGAATATCCGTGAAACTCATCACTGACTCCGCAGCCACCTCCATTGTGCCAGATGTGGACCTCGTACTTGTTGGTGCCGATAGCGTCTTGGCAGATGGCTCCTTGATCCACAAAGTTGGTACAAAGAGGATTGCGGCTAGCGCGAATGCAAAGGGTGTACCCGTCTATGTTTCGTGTGAAACCACAAAGTTCGACACAAACGATTTTCTCGGAGAGCACCCGGAATACTCCACGAGCTTGTATGACCTTACGCCGAGCATGCATTTGTCGAGAATCATGACGGAGTTCGGCAGCATAACGCCGGGTCAAGTTGGTGAACGAATGCGGGTTCTGCTGAGAGAACTTTATACTTAGCGAGTGCGAGAAGCTGCGATTCCAATTAGCTGAGTGTTGAGCTTCTTGAGCGGTGTTCCAGAGGTAGACATACGAATTCGAAAACTAGTTCAAGCCGTGTTCCGCTCGCAAGGAATGATGCGGGAATATTTCACAGACCTCTTCCCCTACATGCGTGAGGCGGTTCGCAAATTCGCCTTGGAAGGCATATGGGACAAAGTATACACAGACGTCCTAACGGGTGATTACGAGCTTGACAGGCTGTCGCTGTTCCTAAACCGCCTGTACACAGAGGATAAGCAACTCTTTGCATCATTCTTGGGATATGTAGTGAAGGAAGTATTGGAGAGGTTCCACGAACCTAAGGAGAGCCTTTCATGGATCTTTGAAGAATTGAAGGAGCTCGGTATCAAGTGGGACGGAAAGAAACTGGTAGCCGCTTCCTGAAAACAAGTGACGCTTCCTCCGGTGGAGGCAGCCCGCGGAAAAGGAAATAGAAACCTACTGCCGAACCAAGGTACACGGCTCCGCCGATTATGAGAGGAGCAGAAATCGAGATGAAACTGTTCGAGCTCAAAAGGTAGCCTGCCAGTATGGGGCCGATGGAGCTCCCGACTCCCCAGATTGTATAGGTAATCGCGGAGGCGGAGGCGCGTTCGTCAGGCGTCACAGTTCCCATCAAGTAGGATTGTTGAACAGGCCATGAGATGTTCATGAAGAAAGTGCGAATGACGAGGATTAAGCCCGCAAGCTGGTAGGTGGGGGCGAAGATCATCATCCCCAACATTACTGCGGAAAAACCCTGTGTCCATAGCACGCTCCTCGCACTTCCGAAATTTCGTGTCAGTCTTGGGGCTACTGGCACGACAACTAGAGATGTGATTTCAGCTGCCGCAATCCAAGGGCCAAGGATTGCCTCGTTGATCCCGTACATTCTGTTGAACCACAATGCAAGCAGTTGATACGAGATGCCGGAGGCGAAACCCACGAGGCCGAAAGTAATCGAGAATTTGCATATTTGACGAAGCGATTTCTTTGGGAAGAATTTCTTGGGACTCGAATTTCTCAATGATCCTGTATCTTCTTTCATAGGAAGTAAGACCAGTGCCGAGATGATCGAGAAGCCGATGAAAATCAGAAATACGTATTGGTATGACGCGAAGAATCGTACTTGAAAATGCGTTCGAAACAGGAGGGGGAGTATACTCATCATAGCCCCTCCTGTGAGGGCAATGGTCCAGATACCCTGCGACCAAGCGAAGGCCTTCGTTCGTTTCTCATGTGTAGATTTCTGCGCTAGCAATGCCGTCCACGCGGGAACCCAAACCGCTGAGCTGAACCCACCAGCCAAGCCTACGCCTCCTATTGCCGCGGCCAACAGCAGCGAGTTCAAATCATGTGTGAAAGCAAAGAAGACATATGCTACAGCAGCTGACACGAGGCCACACATTGTGAAGGGCTTGCGTCCGTATCTGTCGGCAGCGATCGCGAATGGAATGAGTCCCACGGTATTCGCGAAGGCCGAAACCGCAGACACTGCCCCGATAACCTCACCTGAAAATCCAATATCGCTCAAGTAGATCGGCAAAACAACTAGAGTGAAACCTAGAGGCAAAGAATTAAGGCCCATCGCGAGTAGCAACATGTTAACGTCGCGTCGACTGTGCGTTTCCTTGCTACTCAAGAGGCCGTAAACCTCAGGTGGATTTAGGTGACATTACAGGTTCCTTGGTCTATGGCTTTCGCTATCGCCATTGAGACTTTAAAAAAGGAGGGTTGGGCGAAGTTTACTGACAGATCATTAGACAGTTGCCGACTTTGTACTCGCCACGTGCATGCCCAGGAAAGGCACCGGCACCAAACCCAGGTGCACCGTAAGCGTAACCAAATGGTAGGCCGTAGTAATTGCAGCCCCAGTCGTACATTTGGGGGTAGCCGTAAGGCATACCGTAGCTCAGGCCGGCGTACTGGTAAGGCGAGGCGAAAGTGTACGGTTGGCTGTAACCACCGCCGAACGGTTGGCTGTAACCACCGCCGAAGTACGGATATTGGTAGGGTTGGTTGTACGGATATGTTCCACAACAGTTGGACATCATCAAACGCCCTGAGTAACGAGACTTCCAGCGGCCAAATTAAGCGTATCCGGGTCTTCGCGACGTCGTGTATGCTCCTGTGCCAACCTTAGTTTCGAGGCGAATATCATTTGCGCCCTATACTGCAAGCAGCGTTCTAGTCACACCTCAGATCCAATTGCATAACAATGATTCTCGAAAAGGGGGCAGAGAGTTGGAGGCGCGTTTAGAGCAATTCCATTCGAGAAAGTTCAGGTTCACTTCCTCTGTTTCAGAGGCACGCGCTTGACCATCAACTGTTCCTGCATACAGAGGCGGGTTGTATTTCGCAAAATCCCAATAATCACCGAAAGAATCGCCTGCAGCCCCTGTGGAACTTGGGTAGTTCGATTTCGTTCCGGTGAATGAGACCCGCCCTCAACCTTTAAGGAAAATCACTGAACTATTAGGCGCTAACGGAACCACGGGAAGACTGGTGCTTGAAGGTCAAAGCTATCGTCGTAGACATGGACGGAACCATAACGAAATTCAATCTCAACTTCATGGAAGCCCGCAAGCACGCACTTGGGATTCTTGAGGAAATGAACCTGCGAACTCCAGACATGACTGAGCAAGTCAGCCTATATCTTATTCTCGCATCGCTCAAAGAGAAACTGAACTCCGAAACCTACGCAACGGTCCGTTCTAGGTTCTACAAATTGCTTGAAGAAATGGAGTTGAAATCAGCAAAGAAGGTCGCGCTTTACCCCGGCGCGCGTGAAACTCTCCTATCCATCCGGCGCCGTCCTGTTAAGATTGGAATAGTCACAAACAACGGCCATGCGGGAACCGATTTGACCTTCAAACGGTTGAAGTTGCAAGGGATTTTTGATGCCATCGTAACTAGAGACGACTGCGAAGATATGAAACCATCACCCAACCCTGTTCGAAAGATCATGGCAGATCTAGATGTCAAACCGGAGGAGGGAATTCTAGTTGGCGACGGCGTGATGGACATTATGGCGGCGAAGGCCGCGGGCCTATCGTCTGTTGCTGTTACAACCGGTCCATTCAACAGCGCACGGTTAATCGAGGCTGAGCCCGACTACCTTCTAGGCTCAATCAATGATCTACCGGCTCTACTCGACTTACTTGAGAGCAAAGGGACAAAAGAAGTGCCAGGTTGAATTGACCCCCGGCAAAACGGAGCAGATTAGATTCTCTGCTTAACATCAAATCAGAGCTCACGCGGTAGAGGTGCTGAACTTGTAATTCTCCTGTCTCCTGAGTACCGCCATTCGCTAAATAGCCTCTCGAAATAGTGACGCTCGGTTGTCTGCTTATGAAAGGTCGAGAGAACGGCGCGGTTCGTTATGGGTTGTATGTTCCCAACTTTGGCAAGGCGTCATATGCGCGCACACTGGCGGAGCTCGCACGTGAGGCTGAAGAGTATGCATGGGACGGGTTCTTCCTATGGGACCACCTCGTCGACGAGGGCCCAAGGCACCATCCGACAGTCGACACGTACACAGCGTTGTCTGCGATTGCGATGAATACCAAACGCATACGGATTGGAACCACGGTGTCACCCCTCGCCCGCCGCAGGCCTTGGCTTGTAGCGCGCGAAACAGCTTCACTGGACCATCTTTCGAATGGGCGATTAATACTCGGAGTCGGTTTAGGATTCCCCAAAGGCGAGGACTATGAAACGTTCGGAGAGGTCAGCGATGATCGAGTACGGGCTGAGAAGCTCGATGAGTCTTTGGAGATCATCACAGGCCTTTGGACGGGAAAGCCATTCAGCTACCAGGGCAAACATTACCAAGTGAAGAGAACCCTTTTCCTTCCCCCAACAAAACAGAAACCGCGAATTCCAATTTGGGTTGGTGGGTTCTGGCCACATAAAGGCCCGTTCAGACGAGCTGCGAGATGGGACGGCGTCCTACCTCTCCACACTCCCAACCCCATCAGGCCTAGCCCAGAGGATTTACGGAACATTCTCGCTTACATCAAGGAGCATCGGAAGAACAACGCTCCGTTAGACGCAGCAGTTATCGGGTGGGGAACCGGCAAAGACAGAAGCAAGGATGCTGAGAAGATTCGACCTTATGTCGAAGCGGGCATGACTTGGTGGCTCGAGAGCCTTTACGGAGCTAAGGATTCGCCGGAAAGGATGCGTGCGAGAATTCGGCAAGGGCCATCAAGAATCTGAGATCATGTCGGCCGTTGAACCTAACCGGACCAGTGCAATTAGCCCGCGCGCACACCATTGGGAACCGGCCGTTCAGGCACTGCGAGCACAGGTGTTATCCCATCGGCATATCCAATATCGAATACCATGCCCTCGGAAAGTACTCCCATCATCGACTTGGGTTCCAGGTTAACAACAAACAATGCCTGTTTTCCCTGCACTTCCTTTGGGTCTTGCCGTTCTTTCTTCATTCCAACCACTACGGTCCGCTTGCGGTCTCCAAAGTCCACAGTGAGCTTCACTAATTTCTCCGAGCCAGCCACGTCATCAACACGTTGGATTGTTCCAACCCTAACATCAATTCTTTCAAGCACGTCGAGAGTTACAACTGGCTTAACGGGAGCGGTAGCGGTTTTGGTTGACATGCCCCCTCTTTCTCTACTGGCGCGAAATAAACACGATTCTGGTCGGAGAGCCAAACAGAATCCTACAGGCCAATAGCCCCTCTGACGAAGGTCATTCCGAAGTAGACGAGAATCAGGCCGAACGCAATCAACGCGATTTTGTAGTACCTCGATCCTATGACGCTCTTGCCCTTCTTCGCCATGTGAGCAAGGGCTGTTAAGAAAGCGTAGTCCATCCAGACGTGGGACACATACATGATCAAGACGCCGACGATGGCCGCGAACGCCAACGCCTCAACTATCATCACGGACCCAATTGTCAACCACCATAAGATGAAGTACGGGTTGAAGCCTGTCAAGGCAAGTCCGAGTACTAGTGAGCTTGTGCGTAGGGTTTTGGTTTCGTTCTTTCCAACTGGAGCCGGTTTGCTTTTGATGGTTTGATAGATTTGCAACACACCAAAACCAATCAGTCCGATACCCCCAGCGAGGCCGATTGCGAATTCTATTGCTGGTTGGGCTGCTACGGCAAGCAAGCCGAAGGCAAGTGCCATTACTAAGGGGAACTCCACGAGGGTGTGCCCGATCGCGCAAAAGAATCCGGATCTCGCCCCCTCCTTACTGCCCTGCACGAGTAACCCAAAGAACAACGGTCCAGGGGCAAGTGCACCGGACGCGGTGACGACAACAACTGTGATTATGAAATTGAGCAAGTCCATGCGTCAGTACTGTCCCAAGTTTCTCAGAGAGTTTCATGCTCTTTTTTTGCTGCGTCTTGAAACTTGACACCTTGTATGGTTGAGGCGGTTAATCAGTCGTACTGACAATTCGAACTTGTGAGTGTCGATGGTTTAGGTGTGTGGTTCTTCCGAGGGGTATTCTATAGCAGGAGACCTATGCCGTAGCTCACTAGTGCAGTGACCAAGCCTATGATGAGCAGTTGTAGGCCAGATTTCCACCATACGCCAACCGTGACAGTCGCCTTGTAGGCACCAACAGCAAATAGTGATGCGCCTGCGAATGCTATCGAACCCCATATTGCAAGTGAGACTGGCAATCCTAAGAATGGGGCCACTGGGATCAGAGAACCGATAACGGCTGCGAATCCAACGATTAAGGCGGTTCTCAGCAGACCCTTGTCCTCGACCGGTGAAACCTTCAGCTCCTCAGCAAGCATCACGTCCACCCAGCGTTGTTCGTCCGACGTGATTGTATCCACGATATCGTCGAGTTGTTTGCCAGTGAAACCTTTCGTTAGGTAAATTTGTCTAATCTCCTCACGTTCTATCGCTGAGAATCTTCGAATATGCTCCTTTTCGCGTTCGACTTGGCTTTTGAATAAATCTCGGTCAGCTAGCGTCGAGGTATATGCAACAGCCGCCATGGAGAGCGACTCGGCAAACGTCGTTGCAAGAGCTGCGGCAATTATGATTCTCGGTACTCCCGAAGCAGCAGCGACACCCAGCACAACACCGAGAACATTAACTATGCCATCCTGCCCACCCAAAATCACGTCGCTAATCCGTGACCCTGCACTGTGAAGCCTTTGGTGCGCCTCCAAATCCCGGGGCGTTGGTATTTGGCGTTCGCGAGATTTGCGAGAGGAATTAAACAATCCAGTCCCCACTGGAGCAACAACTGTGGGGTTCAGACTTCTATACTCATACCCTTACTGGATCTTCCCAGTGCTCTTACAATATCGTGCTTGGTGAGTAGGCCGACCACTTTCTTACCATTATCGAGCACAGGCAGGCTGCTAACTCCCTTCTCAATCATGAGTTGGGCTGTTTGAACAAGGTCCATGCCCTCAGGGACTGTGACAGGGTTTTTCGACATCAAGTTGCCGGTGGTTATCAATGCCGCGTCACTTTCCCTCTTGGACAGTCGTCCATGCAATGCTCTCGGAGTCTTTTCCCTAATTGCCAACAGGTCTGAAAGCGTCAGCATGCCGACTAATTCCTCATCGATGACAGGAACTCCGGGTTGCCGAAACAAAATGGCTTGTGCCACATGAATAATAGGGTAGGTGCTCTTGGCGAAGATGAAGTCGCTGGACATGAATTCACTCACTTTGAATTTGGCAGTCGACCTCTTTCCGAAATACCGACAGAGGTCTGTTTCCGTAACGATACCCGCGAGTGGTTTTTCATTAGTAACAACGGTGTACGCGAGGTTCTCTGTATCAAACAACCGTGCGGCATTGAAAACAGGCAGGTATGGGCGAATCGTCGGAATGGATTGCACGGAGGCCTCTGAAACTTGGATTTCCTCGAGGCTGCGAGATGTGTCGTCCTCTAGGAGAAAGCGAGCAATATCTCTTTTCGATATGAGGCCAATCGGGCGGCTGCGTTGATCAATGACAACCAGTTGCGAGACGCGGTCTTTCGTCATTCGGTCTCTCGTTTTCAGCAATGAGTCGGTTGGGTTTATCGTGAAGACTGGTGTGGTCATGATATCGTGGACTGTATCAATTTGAGGTACAGTCTGTACTCGCGTCAAAAGGATATTCCCGCTCTTAGAACGTGTCTTCGCTCGGTAGCTCGGGTTTTGATATAAGTGACTTTAATGATTCTCAGAGCTGGTTTTGATATCCAAAAGAAAGTAACTAGTGTATTGTGGCAACTTCATTTTGTGGGATAAAATCAGCAATCGGGGAAGGCTGGGTAGTTAGTTCTGCCTTATGGTTAGCTTAGATGTGATCATCATCCCTCTTTCAGCTAAGTAGCGCATGAATCTGCGGCGGACATCTCCTTTGAACGCCAGTTCTGGTGGAACAAGGCCTTTCGCATCAACTTCACCGGCCCCAACCAATTTCGCAGCTATAGCGCAAGGAAAGGCGGTTGTGCGGGCCATCGAAGTCAAACCCTGCCTAGGGTCATAATGGTCTATCATCTCATACCGATGGTGGACTTGGTTACCTTTTCTCCGGCCGGCCACATCAACTCTGAGGAGAGTAAGGTCTCTTTCCTTTCCCAAACTGATTCGGTCGGATAGAACGCTGGCAACAAATTGCCGGGGGACCACGCGATTTCCATCAAAAACCACTGGGTCGGTATCTAGTAGGCCGCACTCAATCAAGGTCTTTATTTGGGCAACATGGCCGGGCCACCGGATCGTTTTCTCATCCATTTCTTTCACGCCCTTCAACGTTTGGACCAGGGATGAGAGGCCGTCAGTGTAGAAGCACTCACAATCACCAATGGGCTCGCGGAAGGACACTCTCTCAAGTCCAGTAAGGGCGGGGACATCTGTGATTTTTCCATTCTTGACGATTCTTGCTTCGCGTAAGTATTCCTCTAACACGGCCTCGAAGGAGAAGACGATCCTGTAGTTTAGAGGTGGTTTCGGTTTCTCTGGGATGCCTCCTACTTTGATGTGGACCTCTTGGACTCTATCCATATCTTCGGCAGCTTCCATTGCGAGTATATTCGTCAAGCCAGGAGCCAACCCGCACGCGGGGATGATCGTTATTGCTTTCTTCTTTGCCGCGGCGTGAATTCTGCCCCGTTCGAATCGCCATCCAAAGATCAAATCCACGAAATTCACGCCTGCCAGAATTGTTGATTTGATTACGTATTCACTGAACTCGTGGGGAAGGGCGCCAATTCCTACGTCAACCCCTTTCAGAACCCTCACATTATCCGATTGACGGCGGACATCGTGAAACCTCACGTGAAGCTTCGATGACCTAATTCTTCTTTGAACTGAGTTCAATCGTTTGCGATCTATGTCGTAGACGGTGACCTCGTCGACATCATCTGCCCCGACCAAGTCTTGGGCTATGGCTGAACCCATCAAACCTGAGCCGAAAACCGCTATCCTCAAACCTGAAAGCACCTGCGACAACGTGGCTCTTTTTCCCATCGCAGAAGTAAACCTGCCGAAAAGAAATCAAATGTGGTCGCTGCCGCACACATTCAGTCTGTCGAAACGCAGACCTCAAATTCAAAGCGCTCTGCCGGTTGCGGACCGTCAGTAGGGTTGAAGCTGGCAAGCTAGAAAGGAACGTTCTGCCCGCGTCAACGCATCAAAACTGATAGTTGCGTGCATCAAGATCTCAACAGAATCTTGGGTGATCGTTTGCTCAATGCTGCCAACCAATTTGATGATTTCTTTCAGGGCTGTAGATTTTGGTGTTCTGCTAGAATCGAGCCTCAAAGTCACGCCGCAAACGAAGTTGAGGGCCTTGTCTAGGTTTCCACGAAGACGTCGTTTCCTTGCACAACCGTAGTGAAGGTCTTAAGCGGTTTTGTTGCAGGGGGATTCAGCACTTCCCCAGTTTCAACTTTGAAGCGGGATAGGTGGAGAGGGCATGTGATTGTATCCTCCAAAACGAACCCATTAACAAGCTCCGCGTATTCGTGCGTGCAAATGTTGGACATGGCGTAGACTTTGCCGTCGAGATTAACGACTAGAATGCTCTGGCCTTCTATTTCGAAAGCCCGCTTGTCCCCTGAGCTTAGTTCGTTGAGGCTGCAGACTCTTGTGAGCTTGCCCATGTCTCGTGCACGATGTGTTAGAGTGACTGTTCTTGGATATGGCTTTGGGGCTGCCTAGCTGGTTTCCCTGAGTTTTCGATTGCGCGTCAGAATCCGTTTCTAGTTCGGGTGTGAGTCGCTAGCAGAATTGGAAAACAGGCAGCACGAATATAGTTCGACCAAGCTTCCGAATCACTAACAAACCTGGTGTTGGCCCAGAAGTATGGTTCTCTGCATAGTGGCGCTCGTAGTTTTCTCGGTTATGAGCACCTGGTCAGCGAAATACAGGCGTTGGGCACGGGAGGCCCTAAGGTGCGTCATCAAGAACCTGACCTTAAGCCCCTGCGATGTGGGCTTGGAGCAGAGAATTAAGGGCAAAGTCACGGCTAAGCTGTTAGTTGTCCCCGCTCTTGCGCGGTTTTTTTACAGGAATTTCGGAATCATATCGTGGGCATTCACAATCAGCTTCTTCGCTTCCCTCATCTACTCTCTCTATTCGTTCTACAACTTTTTCGTGTACGGTTCATGTGAGCCGGGTGGAGTTTGCTACCTTACCCCCTTCATTGGGTGGTGTATATTGCTTGTAGAGAAGATGCTTGTCTACATCGTACTGGCAGTCTTGGTGATTATCGCGGCCTACTTCATCATAAAGCGCCTTCGCCACAAGAAATAGCACCTGAAATCCTTGGACTTGGAGCGTGTAACCCGGTCACAAAAGACAAGGTGTCCAATGAACCCTAGGCCTTCAGTTCGGGAACGTGGATGTGCGTTTTTGGCTCGTAAAACGAGCCGGAAGCTGAAAGTTGGCGTGTTTTTGCTCAGGGGCACAGGTAGGGATAAATGATGACCGCTGCCATCAGTTGGCGGCGCAGTCCAGCCATGAGTAAACGTGTCAAGGTGCTAGGTAAGTTCGTGGAGGTCTCAAAGGATGCCATCAAACGAGATGGGAAACTCTTTGTGTTCTTCATGGGGGCTGAATACTGTCCCTACTGCGCCGCCGAACGATGGGCTATTGTAAGAGCGCTCCAGAAGTTTGGCCAATGGAGTGGTCTGAACCAGACAATGAGTGCGGCACGGGATGAGCAGTTCCTTAACTTGCCCACGTACGACTTCACTGAGGCAACATACACCAGTACTCACATTGAGTTCGTCTCCCGCGAGACGAAGGACCGTGAGTTCAAACCGCTTCAGAAATTATTGAAGACCGAAGAGAAACTCCTCCACAAGTACAACCCCAAGAAGGAAATACCGTTCATTCTAATAGGGGGAAGGTTCATGCAGATTGGATCCGGGTTCACGCCCAAGATTTTCATAGGGCACACCTTCAGGCAGACAGAGACTGAACTCAAGAAATCCGAATCTGAAATCAGGAAGACAATTGACGAGGAGGCCAGCTGCATAGCCGCTCTCCTATGCGTTTCAGGGTTGCCGCCAGAACTCTGCAAAGAAACTGGTTTAGCGGAACTGGTGGCACAGGCGAATTCCAAACTTGAATAAGATACCCACGAAGAACGTCTAGAATCCTAAAGAGTCTCACTTGGCTTCGGGGCTTGCGGCGATCTGCAGAAGTTCGTTTTTGCGATGCTCGAGGAATGCTTCCCGCAACCCACGCCTCAGGTAGTATGCGTTGCGTTCTCGTTTCTTCTTGTTAGAGAGTTTGACCACGAATGAAATGCCCGGTTTCACTGTTTCGATTGGTACGGCCTCAATTAGGTTGGATCTGACTGCACTGTCAAACAGTTTCTGCCCAAGTTCTGAACGCACAATTGCTGTGGTCCAGCCATCTTGAGAGCCTACGGCACCTACGGAAATGTCGGCGAGTTCAGCCACGTAGTCTATGCAATATGAGCATGGATGGCTCATGTAGGATTCGAGCTCCTTGATGTCGACATCCAGTGCTTTGTCTGCGCCCACGTAGACTTTGAAGCGGTTGCGCTTGACCACAGTTCTCGTTATCTTGGCTGGGTCGATGCCATGTTTGTTCTGGATGAACTCTGTTACTAGTTTATCGTGCGTGTACACCTTCGAACAGAATAAGCCAACGGTGAAAACTGGGCGGCCGCCTCGAATCCAAGAGCCACCAAACTTCACCGTCGCCTGCATTGCTGTGTACATCCGCCAAAGCCCTTGCAACTCACAGGGGAGAGCAACTAGGCCTACTCGCCCATTGGGGTACGATGCGGCCGTATCTGATAGAACTCCGAGAACACCACCGTGCGTATATTTCGAGCCGGCAGTGCGAACAAGGTCAGCTGCAGTATCCCCTACAACTGGAACAGTCTTTAGAGCCATTCCGCTGCCCAAAACGAAGACCGAGTTGGATTTCGTAAAGTCCGACGTGGCGAAGCAATTAATCATGCCAATTTGCAACGCATGCGTCATTAGTGCGATAACAGTTCCACCGTCTTGGCCAGCGTGCCAAATCTCCTCGTCCAAAGCCCTCGCTGAGTAAATGTTCCTGTAGATACCCAACGACTCCTCCTCGGGTTTCCGGGTTCTTCCGAAGAGGTAGTATTCGATCTCGTCCAGTGGTAATTCAAGCCTCGGGCAGCTGTAATAACACACCTGGCATGCTGCGCACGGTCCTTTGATGACTGGTTCCTCGTTAGTGTTCACGTTCAGAACATTGATTGGGCAGGAGGCTACACAGGCTCCGCACATCATGCAGTGGTTGGCGCGAACTACCTCGTTGAACAGGTGACCCCAGATTTTTGCATTCTTGGGGGGCGACCAACCATCAACCATCTATGTTGCACGCCCTGAAAGGTAGGTTTCCAGAACCACAAACCGTACATATGAATGCTTTGCGCCCATGGCTCCCGTTAACTTGGGCAAGCTTTGGGTTCTTGGCCTTGGTCTTTCGACTTTTTGATTTCCTGCCTACTTCTGCCATAGTATTCGGGGGAGAATATGGATCGCAAGAAATCCCACTGCGACGATGCCCAGCATGTATCCTGCGATGAGAAGAACTGTGACGAGAACGAATAATGACATACCCGTCAGGACACCGATTTGAGTTGTGGCAATGAAGTAAAAAATCAAGAATAATGAGAGCGCAACTGCGCCAAGTAACAGCAGTACTACCGCGAAACTCTTTTCGAGTAAACCTTCAAAACGATGTGTGCTAGCGCTCTTGTCTTCAACATCCTACGTTTTCGCGGCGGCGGTTTCTCGGGCCAACTTTTCGCCCGGTGAGCCTTTCCATGCACGCATCGTCTGCCACAGGTTGTATGCGTGCAAGTACAAGGCAATGACTTGAATCAGAAGCGAGCCGGTGGCTATGTATTTCGTGTCGGGGCTGAATGGTAGAATCCCTGAGAATGACAATGTGAGGCCGATGACTCCGATGTTCATCAACCAGAACTGTAGATTCGCCATCTTGAGGCTGTGAAGAAAGCCGTGGGCAAAGGAGGGAACGAATAGGTAGGATAAGCCGAAGACCATCATGGCCACGAATCCGTATAGCTGCATGAAGTAGAAGGCCGTCATCTCAAAAGGCAACAAGCGAGAGAAAGAAAGAAGCATCAATGTTCCGCCGGCGACAAGGTAGAGGAGGCTTGCCTTCACGTAGCGCAGGCTCAGACGCATGACAACTGCAGTCGTGGGACCTTGGGCCAATGTGAATCATCTGTTTGGCGGAGCAGCCTTTCAGATATGTTTGTCTGCTATGTTATGACCTCAAGGCTGTACCGACAAGGCCCAGCTTGAAACATAGACGCCCCCCTCCTTGAGCAGGGAGCTTCTGGTCGATTGGTCTGATATCGTAGGGGGGGGTCAGGGCTCAAAATAGGGCTTGTGTGCGAAGGGCTCTCAGAGATTCCTCCACGGCAATGATTGTCTCATCAATTTCATGTTCAGTGTGAACTGCTGAAATGGACAGTCGTTCTAACCCATCTGGATGCATGTACACGCCGTGCTTTAGCATCTCGTTCCTAAAGCGTTTGTACTTCTCGCCGTCCGCTTGAATTGCTTGCCTGTACGTTGAGACTTTCTTTAGCCTGGTGAAGTAAATTGATAGCAAAGGACCTACAGCATTGATCACGACATTGTAACCAGCTGCGTGGAAGGTTTCCTCTAGTCTCGTCTTGAGTTTTGAACCGAGGTCAGCCATCCGGCGAAAGGCTTCACCATCATTCGCGAGCAGGGTTTGCAAAGTAGCCTTTGAAGCAGCAAGAGACAGAGGGTGAGCATTGTATGTTCCGCCGAAGCCTATTCTGCCTGGTCCGACTTGGCTCAACAAGTCTCTCCGTCCGGCGACGGCTGCAATCGGGGCGCCTCCTCCTAGCGCCTTTGCATAGCATGCGAGGTCAGGCTTGACTCCGTAGAATTCCTGTGCGCCTCCTTTCGCGAGCCTGAAGCCGGTGAGGACCTCGTCGAAGATTAGAAGAGTATCATATTTGATGGTCAGTTCGCGCAATTGTTTGAGGTAGTCAGCATCAGGTGGGATCACGCCCTGACTGCACATTACGGGTTCGGTTATTACGGCTGCGATGTCAGTGTTGTTCTTTTTCAGCAAACGTTCAAGGCCTGCTACGTTGTTCCATGGAGCCACAATGACGGTTTTTGCAATTTCCTCAGGGATACCTGGGAAGTACGGAAGCTTAGCTGGACTGGATTCTAGCCCCGAGACGGGTGACGGGGAGTCTACGCTGAACAGGACGTAGTCGTGATGGCCGTGATAATGCCCTTCAAACTTAACCAGCTTGTCCTTACCAGTAACCGCTCTTGCAATGCGCAATGCTTCCATTGTTGCCTCTGTTCCAGAATTAGCGAATGTAACCATCTCAGCGCATGGAACTATGGTCGTAATCAACTTCGCAAGCTCAATCTCGCGCTCCGTCGTGGTTCCGAACATTATTCCTTCTTGCAACTGTTCTTCAATTTCAGCAATAATCCTGGGGTGCCGGTGACCGAGAATCAAAGCCCCATAAGCCATAAGATAATCGATGTATCTGTTCCCATCGACATCCCAAACTCTGGCTCCCTTTCCTCTACTGAAGATTATCGGGGACGGATCGTGCATATGAACTCGAACGTTCGAGGACGCGCCCGAAGGCAGATACTTCTTCGCCTCTTCGTACAGTAGCTCAGATTTTTGCGTTGAAAATGCCTTCTCGCGCACAACGTTTGCGGGGAGAAAAAGTCTGCGCTCGGTAACAGTCTTCGGCTCTTCCGGACGTACGACGACTTGAGGCACTTCTAACATCTCCTTCACACCAAAGACTACCTTATCCTACCATATAGGTTAGTATTATGGTACGCTCGCTCATTTTTAGCATTTTTTAGCCTCAAAACTGCGTTTTCTGGCTCAAAAGTGTACAGCTAAAGTTGAATCCAAGAGAATTCATGATGAAGTTGAATCTTTCGAGTGAAACTTTGACTATACAATTCAGATTGAACTGTTCGTAATTGATGGAAATCAAGTTGAACAAAAGCAGAACAAAGCACTGTCCCCTCTGCTACAGTTCGACAGATTCGGGTGAGATCGTTCATCTTGTTTTGAGCGCTCTTCACACTCGTTATCTACCGCGCAGCCCTTCCTGACTACGATTGCCCGTTAAAGTTCTCAACAATTGGCGCTCAGGTGGTGTGGGCCTACGTCTAGGTTGAGAAGACAGGGCTCTAGTTTGGTCTTCAAATGAGAACTCTCGTTATCGGGGCTGCGGGTCAGATAGGGGCATATACCGTTCAGGATTTGGTTGAGTTCTATAACGCGGACATCATAGCGGCCGACCGAAGGCTAGCGAACCTGAAGAAAGCCATGGTCGACTTGGAACTCGCTGACAAAATCAAAACTATGGAGCTCGAAGCCGACAACATCGACGCTGTAGCAAAGGCCGTGAAATCAGAAGGCATCGAAACAGTCGTAAACTGCGCTTGGTACCAAACAAACCTGTCCGTCATGGAGGCATGTCTACGAGCTGGCGCCCATTACACTGACCTAGGCGGTCTCTTCGACACAACCCTGAAACAACTTCAGCTTTATGAAAAGTGGAGAAAAGCGGGAATCAATGCCACCATCGGTTTAGGTAGCACGCCTGGGCTTACGAATATTGCCTCAGCAGCCGGTGCAGCAAAACTCGAGCGGGTCGACACGATCAACATTTACTGCTCGTGGGGAGACACTCTCCCAGTCAAAGAGGCAGGATGGCCTAGCTACTCAATACGGACCGTGATGGACGAATTCACCCAAGAACCGGTGATGTGGCTGGACGGGCGGCACGTAAAGCAACCCGTGCTTTCTGGTGAGACGACGGTCACCATGCAAGAGCCGGTCGGCAAAATCACAGCCTATTACGTGTAACATTCCGAACCTGCAACCTTGGGGAAATATGTCGGTAAGGGCTGCCGAAACGTAACATTCCGAATAGGGTTCCCAAGCACCGACTTCGCCACCTTCAAGACCCTCAAGAACCTAGGCTTCGCAGAAACCGAAGGAGTCCAAGTGGGCGGCATTCAGGTTTCGCCCCTCGATTATCTGACGGCGATGTATCAACGAGCCAGCGCAAAATCGAGGCAAGACGCTCCGCGACGCGAAGAATACGAATACGACGCGTTCAAGATTGATGTTTTTGGAACTCGCGGAGGTTCTCCTACAACAGTTACGTACCACATAATCACTTGGAACGATCCCCGGAGAGGAATACCTTCAGCACGAGACACATCAGTACCACCTGCGGTGGTCACACAATGGCAGGCGACTGGGAAAATCAAGGAATCAGGAGTATTTCCCGCTGAAGCCACAGTTAACCCTGAACCGTTCTTCATGGAGATGGGAAAGAGGAAAATCAGGGTAGAGGAACACTTCACGGAAACAAAGAAGTTCTACTGAGCAGTAGACGCGTGAACGTACCCTAGATAGCGTCGATATCGGCGATATACCATATATAGACGCCTTGGAAGCGCGGGAGCTTGATAATTAAGTTCTCACGGTTTGTCGACTCGCCTGAAAACTGTTAAAGGCCAGATACCAACAATCATGCTCAACTGGAAGGCCTCAAATGCGAGTCAAGTTTCGTTTGAGCCGTGCAGCCATCGGAAGAACCCAAGGCATTGTAATTATCTTGGTGCTGTTGGTTGCTATCGCCGGAGCCGCTTACTTCTATTCCACAAGCAAGATTTCAACAGGAGGGACAACTTCAACCGGTCAAACCCCCACGTCGCTGGTGGTGGAAGAGGAAAGTCAACCAGATTCAATGGACCCAGCAGTTTCATACACAACGCCTGGCTGGGAAATTGTTGAGCAAGTCTATCAAGGACTCGTAGCTCCAGATGGCACGAGCTACAACACTTACATCGGGGTTCTCGCGCGAGACTGGACAGTTTCCTCAGACGCAATGACTTACACATTTACATTGAGGTCAGGCGTGACGTTCAGCAATGGGGATCCATTCAACGCGTATGTAATGTGGTTCTCAATTTACAGGGCTCTCTTGATGAATCAAGAGCCCTCTTGGATTCTCGGTCAAAATTTGGCCCACGGAAACGGTGCAGACTTCAACATAACCGACAATATACTCAACTCCATAGACTACGCGAATCCATCTTCCCAAGACTTGGCCTATATGACTGCGTCGAATCAATCCGTGCAAGCTAGCGCGCCAAATCAACTGATAATACATCTTGGCTACGGTTACAATGGGATGGCTCCTTACTCCGCATTTCTAGCCACTCTTAGTACACCCATAGCCATGGCCATTGACCCACAGGTTATGAAGGCAAATGGCGGAGTGCTTGCAGACGAGCGGAACAATTGGATGGAAACTCACGCAATTGGCACCAGCTTCTTTGAACTGCAATCGTGGATTCAAGGACAGAGCATAACGCTGATTAGAAATCAGAATTACTGGGGGGCGAATGTTCCAGTAGCTGAGCGCAACTATGCGATACAACCCGCTATCCTTGACACAGTAAACTTCTACTACAAACCCACGTCCACAATGATTGCTGATTTGAAGGCTAACACTGCTCAGATCATCCTTCCGCCTTCATCACAGTATGGCGCTCTGAAACAAACACAAGGTGTTAGCGTGTCAATTCTGCCGACGGCATTCGGGTCATCACAGAGCATCGTCTTCGTATACATGGACCCCTATGCCTTTCCGCCTTTTCAAGACCGCCGGGTCAGACAAGCAATTTCCTACGCGATTGACTACAAATCCATAATTCACACAGTCTTCAATGACTTGGCAACTCAATGGATAGGCCCTGTTCCACCAGGCTTCCCTTACTACAATGAATCGATACAGGGGCTGCAACCCTACCAGTTTGATCCCGTCAAAGCTGCCACCTTACTCTCTGAAGCCGGTTACAAATCCACTCTTCCAGATGGCACTGTGATGAATGCAGCCGGCAAAGTTTTCCCATCGGTTAACTTCCTCTACGACGCAGATTCATCCACTCAATCACAGGTTGCTGAAATCATATCAACTGAACTGCATTCGATCGGCGTCAACATTGCGCTTACGCCTCTCACATTCAAGCAGTATGCAAACGTTGTAAGCTCCTCTAGCGACGTGAACAGCACCACCTACCCATTTGGCATAAGTTACTATAGTGAAGACTACACCGCGAGCATAGATTACGTTTCGGCTGAAACCCAGACAGGACAGATAGGATTCTCAGCGTTTTACAACCAGACTGTCTACGACTGGACGACTGCAGCGGCCACGGCTCTCGACGAGAACACTATAATCGAAAACTTCCGCCTGATCACTGGAGCCATGTATTACGACTACACCGACATATGGCTGTACGTGCCTTACTTCATAGCAGCGAACAGAAGCAACGTAGTCGGCATGGTCCCCAATCCTGCAGGTTCTGGTATGGGGTACTTCATGTTCTACAACACCATACACTACACCTCGTAGATGAGAGCTCCTGGTTTACCTCAAGGACTTTCTATCACTTCTTGCAAAACGAATAGTGGGATCAATAGGAGTTTCGCTCGGAACAATTACAATAATTTTCTTCATCTCACACGTGCTCAGCCCAAACCCAGCTCGCCTTTGGGCTGGACCTAGGGCAAAGGCTTCAACCGTCATTGCCGTTGCAGCGAGGTACCACTTGAACGACCCGCTCTATACTCAATTCTACTATTTCTTGCGTGATCTCCTGACCGGGAATTTCGGAATCGATCCATTAAGTGGCCAGCCGATTCTGTCTGAGATAGTCTTCTACCTTCCAAACACACTTGAGCTGGTACTGGTTTCGTTCGTGATCCTGATAATCGTTGGAATTGGTTTGGGATACCTGTCTGGGATGCGCTTTAGCACTACTGCCGATTCCATAATCAGAGTCATTTATCTGACGTCGTGGTCGACTCCAATGTATTTCGCGGCAATTCTTGCAATCTTGGTTTTCGCAACTTACATTCCCCTCTTTCCGTCTGGTGGGATGTATTCGCTGTCTCTCACACCAGTCCACCCTATAACCGGGATCTATATCGTAGATTCTCTTCTACAACTAAATATGCCTGCTCTGTTATCTGGCCTTCAGCATCTCGTGCTGCCGGCTGCGGTGCTTGCTTTTGTGAACTTCGGTTTGATATCGAGAGCAGTGCGATCTTCTATACTGAATGTGAGATGGTCAACGCATGTGAAAACTGCACGAGCAAAAGGGTTGAGTGAAGCCGAAGTTAAGCGAAAACACATTCTCAGGAATGCATTGATTGACGCCACAAGTCTAAGCGCCGTTTTGTTTGGGTGGCTCTTGACGGGAACCGTTGTTGTAGAGGAGCTGTTCGCATGGCCCGGATTGGGGCAGTTTGCCTACCAAGCTATTTACGCCAACGATTACCCGGTTCTAATCCCGATAGTTGTGGTATTTACACTCGGAGTGATCGTGGCCAATTTTGCCGCGGATGTACTCTACTCACTGCTCGATCCAAGGATAGCAATGGGTGCTCAAAGTGGCGCAGTCGCTTAAGTTCAGGCAATTAATTCTTTCGAACAGTCTATCAACGCTAGGTCTGGTCATCGTAATCATATCGGTCACATTTGCCGTGCTATTCAGTGTTTTTGGTAGAGGAATCACACCTTACGACCCGTATGCCCTCAACCTCCAACAATCCAATCTACCCCCAAACGCGTCCCATTTCTTTGGCACGGACTTTCAAGGTAGAGACATATTTTCCAGAGTAATCGCAGCCCTGCCGGTCGACCTCGGCATACCGATTGCAATCGTCCTACTCTCGTCCGTGTTGGGCATATTTCTCGGGATGGCCGCTGGTTACTTAGGAGGCGCAGTCGACGAGGTCATCATGAGAGTTACGGACCTGTTCATGGCTTTTCCAACCATAATAATGGTACTGGCTGTCGCGGCGACACTTGGTTCGGGCCTCGTGAATGCCACGCTGTCATTCGTGTTCGTTTGGTGGCCCCCCTACGTCAGATTAGTTAGAGGTGGCGTGCTCGAGGTAGCTGCCGAAGATTACATCGCCATCTCGAAAGCATTGAATTCATCTTTTCCCTACATAATGGTGAAAGGCATTCTTCCAAACATCCTGCCGGCAGTCCTGACCTACGCAACTCTTGATGTCGGAACCGCACTTCTTGAAGTCTCTATCCTTGGCTTCCTCGGTGTTGGAATTCCGCCCGGGACTCCTGAGCTCGGTGTGATGGTGGGGTCAATCAGCTACAATTTGTATAGTTACCCATGGGAGGCTATATTTCCAGCCTTGGTGACAATGGTTCTTGCAGTTGGTTTCAGTTTCATGGGAGAGGGCGCAAGAGAAGCTTCTGACGTGAAGGTTAGGCCCTACATTCTCTTTAGAGGTAAAGCGTTCAAACAGAAGGCGAAAGCACCCCAAAAAGAGCCGATATCAGTTACCCAGCCGGGTGCGACCTGAGTTGCTCTTTCCGCGTTCCATTTCCGTCATATAGATGGCACGCGGCAAATCGGTCTGAACCTAGGCTAAACATCGGTGGGGGATTCACGCATTTTTCGAACGCCTCGGGACAAACTTTGCTGTATATGCAGCCAGTTGGCGCTGGCCCCTGTTCACTCAAAACCTCCTGCTTGCGTTCAGCTCGCTTGAGGTTCGGAACATTCGCCATCAGTTTCTTTGTATACGGGTGCTTAGGATTCGTGACTACATCAACGGTTTTTCCCACTTCGACAAGTTTTCCGTAGTAGAGGATTCCGAGCGAGTTGCTCATGTACTTGATGACATTGATATCGTGAGTGATGAACAAGAAAGAGAGCTGCAACTCTGACTTCAATTTACGGAGTGTGTTCAAGACTTGGGCTTGGATCGACACGTCCAATGAACTTGTGGGTTCGTCAAGCACCAGCAATTTTCTCGGTACGACAAGCGCTCTTGCAAGGCTCACTCTCTGCTTCTCACCGCCGCTAAGCTCTCTCGGATAGGCCTCGATACTGCTCTTCCTCAAGCCAACGATCTCGATCATTGTCTCTATTCTGCTGCCGAAGTCTCTTCTCGCAAAAGCTTTCGAGGCTAGTAGAGCTTCAGCGAATATCTCTCGAACCTTCGAACGTGGGT
Organism: Bathyarchaeia archaeon; assembly: GCA_049513715.1. Taxonomy (GTDB): domain Archaea; phylum Thermoproteota; class Bathyarchaeia; order 40CM-2-53-6; family 40CM-2-53-6; genus FEN-987. The sequence goes on from JBEKVV010000006.1 coordinate 41,058, forward strand.
TCAAAGAACCAACTGGATCCTGGAAAACTATTCCGACGTTGCGTCTCAGATAGGCTATGTCTTCCTTTCTTCGGAAGTTTATTTCTTTGCCCAGCAGCTTGATGGATCCCGACCTGGGCCGGTATAGGCCAACTAGGACTCTGGCTATCGTCGATTTGCCGGAACCAGTCTCCCCGGCTAACCCGAAACTCTCTCCTTCCCTAACACGGAAAGAGGCATTGTCAACAGCGTTTATCATTCTCGAACCCCTCTCGAATAAGAAAGAGCCTCCTCCCCTTGCTCTAAAGGTAACAGTGAGGTTATCCGCTTCAACGATGTTGCTCATTTCTTTTCTACCAGCCAACATGAAACCCGGCGACCGTCAGCAAGCTCAAGAGGGGGCGGTTCATTCTGCGCACATTTGTCCATCACAAATGGGCACCTAGGGTGGAATTTGCAGCCGGTTGGTAATCTTCTGAGATCTGGAGCCTCACCAGTAGGGGCAGGTAGCGGTGGGGAATCAATGAAACCTTGCGGAATCGCAGCCATGAGTTTCTGGGTGTAGGGATGTATGGGGGCATTGATCACGTCCTCAGATTTTCCCTCTTCCATCAGCCTGCCCGCATACATGACGTACAACTTGTCACAAATCTGTGAGGCAACTGTCAAGTCATGCGTGATGAGTATCATAGTTGTTCCTGTTCGGCGATTCAAGTCCTTGAGTATATTCAACATCCTGTTCTGAATGTAAACATCAAGTCCAGTGGTTACCTCATCCAATATCAGCAGTCTTGGCTTCTCTACTATGGCCATTGCTATCGATATGCGCTGTCTCATTCCGCCCGACAGTTCGTGAGGATACTTCCTCAGGACAACTTCTGGTTTGTCAAGGCGCAAATCTTTGAGAATCTCAATCATCATGTTGGCTTCAGTGCTTGGAGTGAGATCCAACTTCTGGGCCTTTCGTAGAACTTCTATCGACTCTCGGAGTTGTGCTTCAGTCTTGTAAACAGGGTTCAGCGCTGCGAGAGATTCTTGGAATACCATGCCAATTCCGGTCCCTCTAAATCGTGATATTTCAACGGGATTCATTTTGCGCATATCATGCCCTTCGAAAACTATGGAGCCATCAATGATATCTGCGGGCGGGGAGTCCAATAGACCGATTATCGCTAGCCCAAGCGTCGTCTTCCCTGAGCCGCTCTCGCCAACAACACCGATTATCTCTCCTTTCTTTACTCTCAACGCGACATTCTCTAGGACACGCACCCTACCATCGACAGTCGCGTAATCCATTGTGAGGCCGTCAACATTCAGAAGCTCATCATCGGTAGTGCTAGACGATTACATCAACTCCGATGGGATTGCATTATGCCGACTCTACCAACATTGTAGTCTGCTGCGAGAAAGGGAAAGCCAGGAGCAGTGCGAGAGGGAAAACGGTGAGCGGTGTCCAAAAGAATGCTTTCTGAGAATATCAACGGTTAACTTCCGAAAAGTTCTCTGCCAAAACAGTTCCTTGCCTGTACTGGTTGCTCGTTCACAATTAAGTTCTTTTGATGCGCGTCCTTTTCAGTTCCCTCTGGAAAGGGGTTTAATTGGGTTATTAGTATAACCGGCAAGTGCTACGTTCTTGTCTGAGACTACTGAAGTTGTTGAGACGTACAAAAAGCACGTAATAACTAACTGTGTGAGCAAGCTTGAACCTGTTGTGGTCAGCAGAGCCAGTGGAGCCACGATTACTGACACGGAAGGGAAAGAGTACGTAGACTGTTTCTCTGGAATTTCAGTTGTAAATACAGGGCACAGCAATCCGAAAGTCATCGAGGCCGCGAAGAAGCAACTTGACAACTACACCCACGCATGTGCTTACGTATACTACTCGGAACCTGTTGCGAAACTCGCGGAAAAACTCGCGAGGATAGCTCCTTCTGGACTCCAGAAGACTTTCTTCTCAAACAGCGGCGCGGAAGCAGTTGAATGTGGTCTGAAGCTTGCTAGGAAGTTCACCAAGAAGCACGAGATAATTGCGTTAATGCGTTCATTTCATGGCCGGACACTTGGGACGCTGAGTGTAACTGGGCAGGCTGGGAGAAGAAGCTACTCGATGGGGCCCTACCTAGGGTCAATCGCCTTTGCCCCGACACCCTACTGTTACCGATGCCCGCTCGGTCTCGAGTTTCCAAAATGCGGGATCGAATGCGCTAAAATGATTGAAGATGTGGTGCGATACGCTACCTCGGGCGACGTCGCAGCATTCATCGCTGAGCCGATTCTTGGGGAGGGCGGCATAATCGTGCCCCCAGAAGACTACTTCAAGGAAGCCAAGAAAATTCTCGACAAGTACGGGATCCTATTCATAGCCGACGAGGTTCAGACAGGTTTTGCGAGGACCGGCAAACTATTCGGGATCGAACACTACAACGTGATCCCTGACATCATGTGTTTTGCCAAAGCAATCGCAAACGGGCTACCCCTTGGCGCATGCACAGCTCGAACGGACATAGCCGACTCATTCCAGCCTGGTGACCACCTCTCCACTTTCGGCGGAAACCCAGTATGCTGCGCGGCTGCGTTGGCGAACATTGAATTCATTCAGGAAGAAGACCTGCCCAAACGAGCAACGGAAAGTGGACGATACGTGATGCACAGACTAGAGGAATTGAAGAGCAAACACAAGCTCATCGGCGACGTGAGAGGAAAGGGGCTGATGATAGGGCTTGAACTTGTGAAGAATCGGGAAAGCAAAGATCCAGCGTCCTCTGAAACCGCAAAGGTCAGAGCCTTGTGCAGGGACAAAGGCGTGTTGATTGGAAGCGGCGGAGTTCTCGGTAACGTACTGCGGATTCAGCCACCTTTGGTCATCTCACAGAGCCAGCTCGACATTGCGATTGATGCTGTTGATCAATCGCTCAAAGAAGTGGAAGCATGACCCTTCTCTCCGAAATCGCCTACAAACCCAACGCCCTGCAACTACTAATAGACAGCCAGTGGCGACCATCCAAGTCTCAAGAACTCCTACCTGTAATTAATCCCGCAACGGGTAAGCGAATAACCACCGTACCCATGGCTCTTAAGGAAGAGGTGGATGAAGCGGTTACCTCTTCACAGAACGCTTTCGAGAAATGGAAAGAGGTCCCGCTGCCTGAAAGAGTACAATACCTGTTCAGGATGAAGAATGTTCTCGAGGAACACTTGGAGGACCTCGCCAGGATCAACACGCAGAACCATGGCAAGACAGTGTCCGAGAGCAGGGGAGATGTCAGACGAGCGGTCGACAACGTCGACGCCGCCATAGGTGCAGCCTACACGCTCATGAAAGGTGAGCACTTAGACCAGATCGCCGCTGGAATCGATGAGGGAACCGTCAAGGAACCGTTAGGCGTCTTCGGCATAATCTGCCCGTTTAATTTTCCAATAATGATCCCCTTCTGGTTCCTCCCATACGCAATTGTCGCCGGATGTTCCGTGGTCATAAAACCCAGCGAGGTCACGCCCCTACCCTTCACGTACACAGCGGAGCTAATTCAGAGAGAAGTCAAGCTTCCCCCTGGCGTCATGAACCTCGTTCATGGCGCCAAAGAAACAGTCGAGGCCCTGATCTCGCATCCACTCGTCAAGGGCGTTACGTTCGTCGGGTCAACTCCGGTCGGAAAGCAAGTCTACAAACTTGCCGGGGATCACGGTAAACGTGCTATCGTTCAAGCTGGCGCGAAGAACGCCATTCTAGTCATGCCAGACGCTAATCTGCCAGACACCGTTGAATCCTGCGTTTCATCCTTCTTCGGGAATGCTGGGCAACGATGCCTTGCCGGAGCGAACTTGTTGGTGGCAAGCGAAATTCGAAAAGACCTGCTGAAAAAGTTCGCCAACCGGTCAGAGACATTGAGGCTCGGCTATGGGTTAGATGAGTCAGCGGAAATTGGACCAATGGTCTCGCAAAACGCGAAGCAACGAGTCCTGAAATACATAGACAAAGGCAAGTCAGAGGGAGCACAATTGATTCTTGACGGAAGCAGCGCTCATGCGAAAGGATACGAAGACGGTTACTTCCTCGGGGCTACAATCTTCGACGGAGTCGAGCAGGACTTTACGATTGCCAAGGAGGAGATCTTCGGCCCAGTCGCTGCCGTCAAAGAAGTGGCCGACATGGACGAAGCGATCGAGATCATCAACAACGGAACCAACTACGGCAATGCAGCAAGCGTTTTCACGCAAAACGGCAAGAATGCAAGAGAGTTCCGCCGTCGAGCTCGGGCTGGAAACGTAGGCATAAACGTAGGCGTAGTTGCACCGATGGCGTTCTTCCCGTTCGGGGGAATGCGGGACTCATTCTACGGAATCCTACACGGCCAAATAGGCTCAATGGATTTCTTCACAGACAATAAAGTAATCATAACCAGATGGTGAACCCAACCGCAGCCTAGTATCGAAAACTGATGCCTCCTGACTGCCAGAACAGCCCGTGTGTTCCTAGCCTTGAGTATTGGCCGTCGGAGATGATTGAGTTGTGACTCGAAAATCAACGACTTCTTTGTCTTTCTCAGGCAGTTCATACCATCGAACCTTCTCACCAACACGTGCTCTGAGTTTCCAGCGAGTCGTCTTGGGCACGCTCTCGATACGGTCCCGCAGATCTTGAACATGCTTCTGCACAATATCCTGATACTCCGCATCTAGGCTGTAATTCGGCAATGCAGTCAGGACGTTCGCCAGGTTGATCGTGAAAGTCTTGTAAACACCCCATTCTTCCGCGCAGAGTTGCGCAAGGTATCGGCCGTTTATGGTTTCTTGGCCGTCAGAATCACCCACATCATGATCGTGGAGTAGAGATATCGTGTCTCTGTACTCACGTTCTGTGATTTCTACAACCTGCAACTTGGTTGCAATTAAGTCCGCTAGGGGGATCGTAGGTTTGTTCACCGAGAGGCGGTCTTTCAAATCAAACTTGTGGCACATTTCAAAAACATCTAGGAAGATGTCGATCCGTCTCCCGTTCTCGATATCGTTGAAAACCAGTCTCGTGTCGCCATGCAAAGCGTTGAAGATATCGCGCGGAGTATAACCCAGATCTATGAATAGTTTCTTCATGCCCCGACCTTGCTTTCGAAGGCCCATGAAATCAATGTCCGCGTACTTCCGCGCTAGAAGCCTATGAGTGGCGCTCGGGCAGTGAAATCGCACCGCTATTCCACCGAACAGTCGAAGTGTTATCTGATTCTTCTCCGCGGTGTCAACAATTCGTTGTGCTTCTTGGACTATGTCTGAAAGCGGCGTTAGGATCGCCCTCTATGATTTGAACTGATTGCGGAGACTTAATTGGTTTAGGATTTGACGCATGTAAAGACTATAGAGTAAGGAGGAAGGCTACGCGGCGGTGAAGCAACCACTTAAATGGCGAAAAAGCAGAAGTCATGGCATGGCATTTACACGGATTTTCTTTACCTCTGATATTCACGGTTCCGAAGTCGGTTTCATGAAGTTCGTTAATGCCGCGAAGGTCTACAAGGCGAACGCGCTCATATTGGGCGGGGATATAACCGGAAAAATGATAGTCCCCATAGTCGAACAACCCGATGGAACCTTCGCTGCCACCTTTCTAGGCAACTCACAAATCATGAAGACGCATGAAGAGCGTGATGCACTGGAGAAGAACATACGACATAGCGGTTACTACCCATACCGGACCACGCCGGCTGAAGTGGAGAAGCTTCAGGCCGACAAGAAAACTGTAGACGAACTGTTCTCCAAAATAATGGTGGACGGAATCAGGCGGTGGGTTTCCATCGCGGAAGAGCGACTCAAAGGGTCGGAAGCTAAGTGCTACATCAGCCCCGGGAATGATGACCGATTTGATATCGACGAGGTTCTGAAGTCTTCGTCGGTGGTTCAGTGTCCTGAGGATGAAGTGGTCTGGGTTGATGACCACCACGAAATGATCACCAGCGGGTGGACCAATGCTTCTCCCTGGAATAGCCCACGCGAAACCACTGAAGAGAAGCTAACGGAGATTTTCGATCGTATGATTTCCAAGGTTCAGCGAATGGAGAACTGTATCTTCAACCTCCATTCTCCACCATTTGACACTCCCCTGGATTTGGCGCCGGAACTCGACAAGACTCTGAAACCCATCGTTCGCAGCGGCGGGGAAGTTAGTATGATTCATGTTGGGAGCAAAGCGGTAAGGCAGGTAATTGAAAAACACAAACCTTTCTTGGGGTTGCACGGACACATTCATGAGGCACGTGGTTTCGCCAAAATTGGCCGAACTCTATGTATAAACCCGGGCAGCGAATACGGCGAAGGAATATTGCGCGGAGCGCTACTGAATATCGATGAAAAAGGCTTGAAGAGCTATCTGCTAACACAAGGATAGCGAAAAATCAGCTGGAACTTTTGGGTTTCACCGTAGCCCGCCCCATCGAGTTAAAGAGGCTTTGAGGAATTTTGAGGCGCGAAAAACGCCGTGATAGCGTTTCGAATTCTCCTTTTTCTACTTACCGTGAGCCTGGGTAAGGTAGCATATGTTGCATAGTGCTAAATATTGAAAGCCTACTGTTGAGAATTCATCATAGGGACGTTGTGATTTGGAAAAGAAACCACCGGTTTTCGTCAGGGAGGCAACGGGCCTCATTCGGGAAGTTGGTGCTTGGTCTTCCTTTATGGCGGTGCTGGCACTTGTGACGGGAGGTGTTCCTGTCCTCTGGGTTGCTTTAATGTACGAGGCGCCGGGGGCAAATTGGCCGTTAGCCTTCTTGGTTGCCTACTTCCCAAGTCTCTTGATGGCCGGTTTGTTCACCTTAGTCGGAATCTCGATGCCAAGATCCGGAGGAGATTATGTCTTCACAACCCGAGGAGTCAATCCTTATGTTGGATTCGTTAACTACTGGGGAATCGCGGCGGCTTTCGTTATCAATGCAGGCATATTCTCATTCTACACGGGTAACTATGTTGGGTACGTGCTTGCAAGCCTAGGAGCTTTCTACAACAACCCCGGCATAGCTGCCTTAGGGTCGTCCCTGACTGAGCCGGTCCTTTCCTTTGTTTTGGCCACAGTGGTGTTAGTTATCTCATGCTTGCTCTCGATCATAAGGCCGCGAATTACTTGGGCGCTCGTTTTCTGGTCAGGAGTGATTTCGTTGATTGCTACCGTAATCATGTTCGTAGCGCTCGCGGGCATTGATGCCTCCACTTTTGCTGCCAGCTATAATTCGTTCATGGGTAATTCTACAGCATACGATGCCGTAATACAAACTGGAGGGATTACTGCACCTCCTAATGCGATGCTGGCCACAGCAGCCGCGCTTCCAATTGTTTGGTTCTACTACGTTTGGTATAATCTCCCAACAACATGGAGCGGAGAAATGAAGAATGTGAGAAGGTCTATGCCTATTGCAATTCTAGCTTCGCTGACCGCGATCGCGATCTTCTACGTGTTGCTCGTCCTAATTGTTACACATGCCTTTGGACAATCCTTCCTTGAGAATTGGGGCAGCCTTGCCGCAAATGGAAGTGAACCTGTTTCAGGCGTTGGAGGATTCATACCGTTCTTCGCACTTCTGGTCTACAAGAGCCCTGCACTTTTCGGTGTGATGTTCCTAGCTCTCTGGCTCCCTATCTTCTTTGAGTTCCCGCCGCTACTGATATCGCAGACTAGATACTTGTTCGCATGGGCTTTTGACAGAATTCTGCCAGATCGTGTAGCATCGGTGAACGAGAGGTTCCACACCCCCGTGGTCGCCACCGTACTTGTGACTATTGGGGCGATAGTTGCAGCTGGAATAATGGCCTTCGCAGCTGATTCGGGAGAGTTCGCAACGTTGAGCTTCACAATGTTCTCGTTTGGTTTCATAATCCCCGCTATTGCCGCGATTCTATTTCCATTCAGGAAGAAACAGCTCTATGAAACCGCTTTTGTCGTGAAGAAGAAATTGGTGCTTCCCCTCATTAGCTGGCTAGGGATAGGATCGTTAGTCTACCTTACTTACTCAACGTACCTCTCCATTCAATCAGGGGGCCTGCCGATAGACAATGTCTCCATGACTATGTACGGTACAATCTACGGTCTCGGTGTAATCGTCCTGGTCGTAGGTTACCTCAGAAACAGGAGTAGAGGACTACCGTTAGGATTGGTCTTCGCAGAAATCCCGCCTGAATAAGTCGATCTAAAGTCGACTAGCAACGCCTGGTCGCGCGTATCAACGTATCAAGATATCCCGTTCCTTGGCGGATCTTCATTATCTCGGTCCGCTCTTCAATAATCCGTTCACCAATCCCAACCATCTCCATTGAACCATTCTTCTTCATCGGCTTGGTGAGGGAGCCTATACTGTAATTGCTTTGCAGAGAATCAATTACAGATTTTGCAGACATTTTATAGATAGGGCGAGCATTATTGGGTCGGAGTTATTCTTGAGCGCTCTGCAAGACGTAGAAATGGCGAAACTCGAAAAGAGAACACCCAAGTCTAAGGCGATTTACGAGAAGGCAAAGATCGATGTGCCCTTTGGTGTACACAGCACCTACAGGTATTCTGACCCATACCCACTCTACTTCACCCGTTCCAAAGGTACGAGGTTATGGGACGTAGACGGAAACGAGTACACAGACTACAACATGGGTTTCGGCGTCTTAGTCGCGGGACATGCCCACCCCCTCGTTGTTGAGGCAATCAAAGAGCAAGCTGAGAAAGGCACAGACTTCGGCTTCGAATGGGAGGAAACCCCGAAATTCGCTAGAATGATCTGCGAGAGATTTGCCGTTGACCAAGTGAGGCTTTCCAACACAGGCGCGGAGGCGACCATGTACGCTGTCCGATTCGCGAGGAGTTTCACAGGAAAGAACAAAATCATCAAGTTTGAGGGCTGCTATCACGGTGGCAACGATGCATTGATCGTCAGCGTCAAGCCATCCAAAGCTAAAGAAGGTGACGCGCGATTCCCCAACTCGGTGCCTTCTTCACAGGGCGTTCCTGAAGGATACTACAAGAATACACTTGTGGCGCCGTTCAATAACTTGGAAGCCGTCGAAGAAATAGTACGAAAGAACAGCTCCGATCTTGCGGGAATGATCCTGGAACCCATACCCATGAATATGGGCTACATACTTCCCAAACCAGGCTTCCTGGAAGGGTTGAGGAAGCTGGCCGACCAATACGGTTTCGTCCTGATCTTCGATGAGATCAAAACCTGTGGAAAATTCTACGGTGGAATGCGAGACTACGTCAACGTGAAGCCTGACCTAATTACTTTGGGCAAAGCAATCGGAGGCGGCGTTCCAATCTCAGGGATAGCGGGTAAACGCAAGATCATGGAAACCATAGTACCTGGTGTTGTGAGTCACGCAGGGACATTCAACTCGAACCCACTATGCGTTGCCGCTGGCATCGTAACCTTATCGAAGGTCCTTACGAAAGACGCAATGGGCAAGGCTGCCAGATTCAGTGAGACCCTTGCAAAAGGATACCAGGATCTAATCAGAGACAATGGTCTTACAGCACACATGTCACAGGCAGGACTAAGTGGCGCAATCGCATTTTCCCAGAAGCCCATTACGGACTGGAGAAGCTTCCAAGAGGGCGATACTGGCAAGTGGTTCGCTTACTGCTTCGCCATGATGAACCGGGGAATAATCCCAGCCGGCCCTTCACCAGATGAACAATGGACAGTATCAGTTGTCCACACGAAGGAAGAGATTGACGAGCATCTGGAAGCATTCAAAGAAGTCGTTGGCTACGTCAAGAAATACGACAAGCCCGCAGAAGTAGTCGAAGCCATCTAAGGCGCTGCTTTCAAGAGAGTTACAGCCTAAGCACCAAAACCGAAAATTCCAGAATAACCAGAGACGGCTCTGAAAAGCCGTCCGTGTAGCAGCCTAAGAAGCTCAGAGAGAAGTCGAGTCCTTCGTACGGTCGGAAGTAATCCGTAAATATACCTCTTGCGCGAAAGACCCGAAACAATTTCAGAAGGTGATTTCTTGGACAAAACAATGGTTGCTGCAGGAGTCTTACTCACTTTGGCTGGCCTCACGGGACTGTTTTACGGCGCTGGAATCAACCTCCAAGGAATGTTGGCGAGGGGGGCATCGGACTTCTCCTTCATCACAGCGTACATCGCAGAATGGTTCCTGGTGCTCCTTGCCGGTTTGGCCTTGGCGATTGGCGGGGCACGCAAGAAATAGAATAAGAGCTGGCCTAGATCTAATCGTCCGCGCTCACAGGTATGCGAAGGCTAACCCACACATTCTTTCGTAACTAGCCCTAGTGTGTATGCTCAATAGAGTGCAGAGGAATAGGATTTGGAGAAATCAGAATTGTACCTCCAGCTCGCCAAAATCCTGATGATGGCGATTTTTCTGGGACTTTTCGTCGTTCTCCTGTTGTTGGGGAAGGTCACGATAAGAATCGGATAGGAACCCGGCGCGGAGAAAATTGCGGCCTATTGATTCAGACGGACATGGGATCGAAGGCCACTAATCTGTCTGTGGGAAGTCTCCATGAAAGATTTCCTCGATGGCTTTGCGTGGGGTGGGTTGTGGTTCTTCGGCTGCGTAGCCTACGGCGAACATAGCTACGGGGCGGGCTGATTGTGCGCCGATAACTTCCCGTACTTTGTCCTCATCGAAGTCTCCTATCCACACTGTTGCGAGCCCTAGATCTGCGGCTGCGAGCATTGCGAAGGCGCCGGCTATTGTGGCGTCCTGCACACAATACAGTTCCGAGCCCCTTTTGCCATATCTTTCAGCAGAGCGCTCTGGGTCAGCGCAGAAGACGAGGCAGATTGGGGCCTGAGTGATGAACTTCTGGTCATAGGCGGCCTTCGTCAGAGCCTTTCGCTTGGCTTCCTCCTTGACAGTGTAGACTTGGTAGGCTTGCAAGTTACCAGCGGAGGGAGCCAAATTCGCCGCCTCAAATATGGACTTCAACTTGTCCTCCTCAACCATCTGGGATTTGTATGCGCGAACTGAACGCCTACGCTTTAAAACCTCCACAAATTCCAACGCGTATCATGAAAGTACTCGTGTAAGAAGAATTAAACATACCAACTGGGTTTGCATCTTAGAAAGAAGTCAGCCAGAATGAGAGTGGGCAAAATGTCTGCTGAATTCAAGGTTCAAGCAAAGTTTCTGGAGGCGTGTAAGTACAATCTGCAGCTTAAGCCCGGCCAGAGGCTTCTCATCATCCATGACAGCACGAGCGAAAGCCTGCTCAACCTGTTGAAGCCGGCAATTGACAAGTCAGGCTACGCCACGGAAATTCTCAATATGGGTCCGAACCGGCCGTATGGGTCGATTCCAACGGAGCTTTCGAAGAGAATTTCAGACCATGAAGCGGTCATTGGCTTCTTTAATTACGAAGGGCACGACGACTGGAACAGGTCTGAGTTATCGTTCCGGATGGATCTGATTAATTTCATTCAAAGCAAGCCCATGCGGTACGCTCACGCACCCGGGCTCAGTTTGGACATGCTGTCCAACGGCTCTTTCCAGTGCGATTTCAAAGAAATGGCTGAAAGTGCCAAGCATCTGCTTAGAGTCCTCGACGGAGCCAGGACAATTCATGTAATTGCGCCTGCAGGCACAGATTTCCATTTAGAGCTTGACCCGGGAATGCAGTTCGAAACAGATGCCATAATTGTTCCACCCGGCTTACAGGCACCGGGAAAGATGGGAAATTGGCCTCCAGGGGAGGTCTGGGTTGAATCATTCTCGAACGTACCCATCGCGGGAATTGTCCCGGCCCGCATAAGGTCTCACGGAAGAATAGTGTGTGACCTGTGTGTCGGAGGCATCCTCGCCAAGGTCAACCCGGCACAGCCTGTCGTGGTCGATGTAGGTGAGGATGGGTGGCTCAAGAAGTATGATTCGGCTGACGAGAGGTTCAGGCGGATCCAGCAGGACTATGATGAGGACTCGGCGAAGTGGAATGTCCAGCCTTACACTCAAGAGCTTGGATTAGGCCTGAACGACAAAGCTAGGGTAGGTACGGGGAACCTTCTCGAGGATGAAAAAGCTAAGAAAACATGCCATGTTGCGGTTGGAAGCTACCGGACACACACAGATTTCCTAATCGGCAAACCCACGATCGATGTCACCTACAATAATCAAAGGACCTCTACCGTCTTGAAACACGGAGAACTGCAACTGAACTAGAAGCTGCAGACCACCAGCAGATTGTGGCTCGGTTATTCAAGCTGCGGTGTCCTCGGGCGGGTTCTAGTTAGAAGTTTTCTGTAATCCTGCGAGTTCTGACGCTCGCTTAACAACCGTCTCGTAAAGTCGTTCGAACCTTCCATCGGTCAACGCCTTTTCTAAGTCCGCGTAGTCAGTGAGGTCGATTCCGTAGACATCTGAATATTCCTCATGCAACAGGCCGCTGTCTATTGGATGCCGGTCAAGCATCGCATAGAATGTTGCTTTATGTAGAATCGTGACGAAAACGCCGGCCAGTCCACCTCTCTCGAGCAAGTCTTGTCGTTGACTCATGAAGGGACAGTTGGCGAACTTTTTGACGTTGCAGGATTGGTTCCTTTCGTCGAAGAGTCTTGCATAGATTTGAGCCACGGTGTTCAGGAATTGCGCGTCCGAGGAGAGTTCTTCAACGGACTTGGTGTTGGGTGAGGCCGTGCTGGCTTGGGCCTTGGTTTGCTGTAGTGTTATCACCGCCCTTTGTGCTTCGGAGGCCGAATGATCCTTGGACCAGAGCAGGCATGACCACTCGCACTTTTGCTCTGCTTTGGTATCCAGCCGGAGGTCTCGAATGAAATCAGCAGCAAATTTCCCGGCAGCGTGGCTCGCTTGATTTTCTGACAACACAACACATCTCACTGAAGTGTGGGCAATTTCAAATTAGGTTTTGCATATAATTCCTTTGTCCAGTCATCATTACAGACCGGATCCGATGATTTGGTTAAGGGAGCTTGACTTGGAGCTTTCTAGAAGGCTGAGAAGTTCCTTGTTTATCTTAGCAATTACACTTGGGCCCTCATAGATTAGGGCGGTGTAAAGTTGTACTGAGGAGGCGCCTGCTTCAAAGGCACGCCAAGCGTTTAGTCCAGACGATATGCCGCCGCATGCGTTGATTGGAATCTTGCCTTCCGTGTTTCGGTAAATGTCTGCTACGATTCTAAGCATGTCCTCGAAGATTGGAGGGCCACTGAGCCCACCTGTTCCAATGCTGGCTCGCGGTTCATTGATCATCTTTGTGTTAGCCGCGGTTATACCATCCACAGAGTTCTTTACGCAGGTTTCAACGAGGTCTAGGACGTTCTCGCGCTCTTTCTCAGTGAAATACGGTGGAACCTTCACCCAAACTGGTTTTCCACGGCTCCTAACCGCGTTTGTGGCGTCCAGCAGGCTAGTGAGAACCGCTGGGTCTTGAAAAACTCTCACACCCACAGTGTTCGGCGTACTTATGTTCAACTCAATTCCATCTGCTAATGGCTCCATGACGCGGTAACAGCCTGTAAACTCCTCAACGCTCAACCCCGATACGCTTACTATGATTCGTCCACGATGGTTCTTCTTCTGCTGGAGATTTCCAGCGATTTTTTCAGCTCCGTCGTTTGGGAGCCCCATCGAGTTTACTAGGGAGTTCCCTGGGTACCGCCACACCCTCGGCTTGGGGTTACCTTCGCGGGGGTTCAATGTAACCGTGCCCAAAGTCAAGTAGCCAAAGCCCATTTTGAAAAGTGCCCTGACCATCTCACAATTCTTGTCGAACCCGGCCGCAAGCCCAACAGGGTTTGGAAATTCCAGATGGCCGACCGAAGCGTTCAACCGTTCATCGTCAACGCAGAAACGGGAACGCAAGAGCGTCCATAACCAAGAACGTTTGAAGAAGCACTTCGCAATGCTATGTGCGGTCTCTGGCGGTGTAAGAAACATCGCTGGCTTGGCGATTGTTTTGTATAAACTCAGTTTCAAGGAAAACTACTCAGGTGAATTCGCGGCTACACATGGCGTGCTAACTGTTTCATCGGTAAAATAGCCTTCCAATCCCTCCCGGAGTTACCTGGCAACTGCACGCACGATATCCCACAAGTATGAGTGTGTGTCCCACACTCTAACAAGGGAGGATGGGTGGCAGCCACCTATGAGAGGGTGGCATACACCCTCACGAGGGGTGCGACACCCCCAAGGCACACACACGAAAAGCCACCAGAATAGACGGTTCAATTTTGGATGCTCGCACCACTAGACCCACACACACAAAATTACATAAACGACGACGAACGACGGTTCAATTATGCGCATGTCGCGTGTCGTTAGAAAGTCATAAGAAACAATACGCATTAGTCTTGTCGTGTCATGTTGAGCATGCGAGAACGTCGGATCCATTTTTGCTGTAGACACCGATTGCTTCGCAGGTTTATGTGTCGACTGGAAGGCCTGATTCTAATCACACTATTTCTAGGCCTATTGCTCCATAATGTTGGGAACGTTAATGGTGATTGGCCTCCCTTCGAACATGTTTTGGGAAAGCAAACGATACTTGTTATTACTGTTGACTTCTCTGACACAGAGCATTCAGTCACCAAATCCTACGTAGAAGACATGATCTTTTCCAAAGTGAGTTCATATTTTAGAGAGGCTTCGTTCAACCAGACCTGGATTGAAGGCCAGGTCACCGATCGCTGGTACCGTCTATCTGGTACAGTTACCTCCTATGCCGAACGTAATGCCTTAGGGCGTGGTAATCCGTGGAAAGACATGCAGCGGCTCGTTAGAGATGTAGTGTCGATCGCGGATCATGACGTTGACTTTTCGAAGTTCCGCTATGTTGTAATCGTCCACTCAGGCGAACTAAACGGAGCATGGGGATTAATCAGTCCATACGAAATCGTCACTAAGGAGGGACCGCTATCTCGGAATTTTGCAATTCTCTCTGAACGGCATTCCCTCAGCGTTTACGCGCACGAGTTTGGTCACCTTTTCGGTTACCTTCCGGACATGTATGCAGTTCCAAGCGGCAACCCTGCCTTCGCTGGGCCATGGGATCTGATGTCATGCACATGTTACAGCAGTCCACAACACTTTTCGGCCTGGAGCAAGATTAAGATGGGATGGATTCATCAAAATCAAGTACTCACCGTAGATTCCTCCGCCGTAACAAGATTGCGACTCGACGCTCAAGAGGTCGAATCCAATGGAGTGCTTGCTATAAGAGTCCAATTACCGAGCACGAATGCATACTATCTCTTAGAATTGAGAACTAAGATTGGTTACGATTCAGTGTTACCAGACCAAGGTGTTGTCGCCTATCTTGTTGATGAGCGCAAGACTGACTGGGGAGAATCTGTCCTAAGTGTTGTACAATACAACACCTCTTCGCTTGAACATGCCACATTTGACATGCGTCCAGGCAAGGTCCCCGGATTCTTGGACGAGCTACACGGGTTCGGGCTTGTAGTAATATCTTCGCACGGCTCGTCCAGAGAGCTCTTGATAGGAAAACTTACGGCTACACGACCTGCGTTAACGGCGTCCGCGCATATTCAAATGGCTAACGCAACGATCGAATGGGCATGGAGTGAAGGACGAATTCAGGGACTGGAAGCGGCTCGCGAAAGCTTTCTGGCCTCCTTCGACGCCTTCAACAACACTCATTATGAAGAGGCCGACCGATTAGCAACAGCTGCTGCAACGCTCGCGGCAAAGGCAACACGACCATCCTCATACGAGCAAGCGGACCAGATGATCAATTCAGCAAGGCAATTGTTGCTCAACTCGTCGTTCACAGTTCCTGAGGCTCTGGAGCTTCGTCAGCAAGCAGCCATAGCCCTGCAGAATGCCACGTCTTTATTCTATACGAATCGCTTTGACGAGGCACTAGTTCAGGCTCAGCGTTCATTGGACTTGCTGCGCGAAGCCAGAAAGGTCGAGGCATCCGTTCTAGAACAAGCTAGGCAGGCTGGAAGTAATCAGCGGACAACGACCTTCTCAATCATAGCGATCATTGCCGTCTCGGCTATGGTTCTGACCTTGACGTTGGGAAAGAAGAGAAAGAAATGAGAAATTTGTGTTCTGATCTAGGTTTCGTGCGCGGTTTTCACATTAACCACCAGGTCCAGTCGGACCACTTAGCCTGACATAACTCCAAGATGGTGCGGGTAAGCTTGAGTAAAGGTGTCCTGAATCGGACCGTTGTTTTCGTGTGTGTGAGCTAGTGGTGCGCACACACACTAAAAACCAGGGTTGCGTCGTGAGGAATTCGTATGGCATTGCCCGTCATGGCTTCACTTACGGGATCGGTTCGCCATGATTGGGATAAATCGATGACCATGAAATCGCCGTTGGTTGCGGTACATAAAGAGGCGTGTGTGGTTATCAGGCGTGAATACTGGCAATTGCTTCCATAGGCGTTTCTTCTTTCACCATGTTCGTTCTCATTTGTGGTAATTGTTGACGGTTCTATTATACGCCGCAGAAGTTACTTTCCATGATCGTGATGAATAGGCCAGAGCATAGTTCTCTCTCTGAAATCATGACGAGTAAAGTCGTCACAGTGGACATTAGTGAACGGGTAGAGGAAGCGTTGCGGCTTATGGTTAGGTTTGATGTGGGGTGCGTCATCGTTACTGATAGGTCAAAGCCTGTGGGCATTGTTACTGAGAGGGACGTCACAAGGGCAGCTCTGCGAGGCGACAGCCTGCTCAAACTCCCGGTACGAAGCCTGATGTCTAGGCCGTTACAGACGGCTCCACCGGACATGGAGACATGGCGTGCTTTTGAGATCCTTTTGAAGACCGGAGTCAGAAGATTGCCAGTCGTCGAAAATGACAGGCTGGTCGGAATTGTTACAGAAAACGACCTCACCCGATGGGTCCTTCGAATTTTCTACGAACCCAATCTACCACCCGAGATCCGAAACCTTGTTCACAACCCAAGAATCGAAGCCTTTGCAGGGCGAGTGAAATGCCCCAACTGTGGCCATTATCAGGACGAGTGCATCTGCGTTAGAACCGCCGTGGCTGCAGAAGAATAAACTCCCCAGTCGGATTCATAATCATCGTCATCAGGGTAATCACCGCAGCGGGCACCGTTCAAGAGTGCGGTCTCCTGTGAAGATGGCTACAGCCGAGCAGTTATTTCCGTCGACCGTTTTTTCATTTGAATGCGTAGATTGAATAGATAATTACGGCGAAACCTAAACTTGTGACCATTGTGCCCATCGCGATTGCGGCTAGAAGGGCTTCACCGAATATCACATAGAAAAGCCCTTCAACGACCGTTCCAGCGGTTATGAGACCAAAGCCTAAGGCTACGTATCGCAAAGGTTCGCTTCTGTTCCGTCTGTAGCCCCTGTAGGCTAAGTATACTATGAAAGCTCCCAAGACGAGAGCCAAAACCTTCGGGATAGTTGCGAGCCATACGTCCACGGTAAACTCAATCATTAATGCTTCCTTCAAAACTATACCGTTGGTATTGATGTCCACATTCGCGTGAATCGATCCGCCACGTGGTCGTTCACGATTACATCGATCCTAACATCGCCTTTCTCGAAGCTAACATCTATGCGTCGCAGCAGGCTTCTGTACAGATCGTACCATTTGCCGTCCGTCGTACGCCCCGACTTGACAGCAGCAATCAGCCCCGCCTCGACCAGCTCTTCAATGCGGCGGTAGACCGTGGTAATCGGTATTTCATACTTCTTGCTCAGCTCCAAGGCGCTCATTGGGGACTCGATGGTCGCAGTGAGTATTTTCCTAGAATACTCATCAGCCATCGCTGAGAGAATTCGTTGCTTTGCTGGTTCCTCGCTGACTATCAAAGGCGCGCCCTAATCCGCTGCTTATCAGGCTAGTAAGCTTGGTTGTATGCCTTTTAAGCTAACGTAAAATAAGCTCATCGTTAATGCCCGTCAGATCCGGGTGTGCTAATTGCGAGTCGGCATTGTAGGTGTAGGACAGACACCTTTCGGAAAACTTTCGGATTCTTCAAGTCGTGAACTGGTGGCCGACGCTTTCAGGGAGGCTTTGTCAGACGCAGGCCTAGCTAGGAAGGATATTTCCACACTCATAGTATGCTCAGGATCGCAGTACGATAGGCAACGTTCCCCCGCGGGTATTATGGCGGAGTACGTTGGCCTGAACCCAACCCCGACGCTCCATGTGGAAGCAGCTTGTGCTTCCTCGGGCGTGGGGGTCAGAGTCGGTTGGTCGATGATACAGGCTGGTTTGCATGATACCGTCGCTGTTGTCGGCTTTCAGAAGATGACTGAGCTTGACGCAGCTGAGATTCAAGACGTGATGAGTCGGTCGGGCGATGTTATGTGGGAATCCCCTTTCGGCCCCACCATGCCCGCATATTACGCTATGCACGCGAGGGCTCACATGAAACGGTATGGAACAACGGAGGAGCAATTCGCCCTCGTCTCGGTGAAGAACCATAAGTATGGTGCCACGAACCCGCTGGCGATGTTCAAGAAAGAGATCACAGTGGAAGATGTGCTAAAGTCTCGGGTTGTGGCGAGCCCACTGAAGCTTCTTGATTGTTGCGCGAACGCCGATGGTGCAGCTTGCGTGATAATGGCAGGAGAGAAGTTTGCCAGAAAGACGACTGATAACCCGGTTTGGATTGCGGGCCTAGGATTGGCGTCCAGCCCCATGTCCCTCACAGGCCGTAGCGAGTTTGCGAGCTTCGAATGCAGCGTCCACGCCGTGAAACAGGCCTACAAGATGGCCAAAGTGACGGCCCGCGACTTGGATGTGGCTGAGGTTCATGACAGTTTCACCTCTGCCGAGATAATCGATTATGAAGACTTGGGTTTCTGCAGAAAGGGGATGGGAGGGAAACTAATCCAGGATGAACAAACATCCATTGGAGGAAGAATTCCCGTAAACGTTGATGGGGGGTTACTGGCTAAAGGCCACCCTGTTGGCGCAACAGGCGCGTCCCACATAATCTCAATTGTGAAGCAACTTAGGAATCAAGCGGGCCCCAACCAAGTTCCGAAGGCGAACGTCGGCTTGGCACACAACATTGGCGGAATCGGAATGTACGCCGTCTGTACAGTGCTTCGGGCAACTTGATTTTGACCAGATGGGAGGTTGTTAGAGTATGGGGTTCGAGAAGTTTGGGTTCATATCTTTCTCCAGCCAAACCAAGGTAGCAAAATTCGTCGACTATTTACAGGATGGAAAAATCTACGGCACCAAATGCAAGGAGTGCGGTCGTCTTCAATTTCCTCCAAGGGCACATTGCAATCGGTGCTTATCGAGCAAGTATGAATGGGAAGAACTGTCAGGCGACTGCACTCTCATAACATTCACGAAAGTCGAGGCCTCACCAGCCGCATTCAAGGAACAGTCGCCGTACGTGATTGGCCTTGCAGAATTTGTTGAGGGCCCAAAGGTTTTCGCATGGATGGACAAATCGATATCCGAAGGTGAAGTCACAATTGGAATGAAATTGAAGCTGAAATCCTCGAAGCTTCCAAATGGAAACCTGTCGTACACTCTTTTCAGAACCGAAACAGAGCACGATTGATGGGTTGTACTGAATTCGAGGAGCGTGAACCCTAGCGCAGACGAGCCTATGAAGTTTAGAACTCAAACCGGGTGACTGTGTGGTCGCCCGTTACGGCAGC
The DNA here is from genome assembly GCA_049513715.1 of Bathyarchaeia archaeon. GTDB lineage: Archaea > Thermoproteota > Bathyarchaeia > 40CM-2-53-6 > 40CM-2-53-6 > FEN-987. The sequence continues at coordinate 60,625 of JBEKVV010000006.1, forward strand.
AAGCTGGCAAATACTCGTCGTCTATTTGTTCTTCGCTTGCTTGCGGTTTTTTCTCTGTCACGAAGCCCTCTCAACCATACTACGGCATCGCTTAAATGATTTTTCAAACAGAAAATTCCGCTAACAAGAAACTCGACGTTCAAATCAGGTGGCTCAGCCCAAGCTATCCAGAACTTAGGTCATGCATGCCGCAAGACGTCGATCAATTACGCGTCATTACTGAGGTATAGCGTGAGTTGGCCTTTCTTTTGGAACCAGTCAGTGACTTGGTATCCCCCATCGTCCAGTTTTGCGGATGTGAGTAAGCTCAAAAGCCCCTGTAAAATTGGTGAATCGTATTTTGTACCCGATAGATACCAGAACCCATTCAAACCTAACAGAAGTATTTCAGAAACGGTCAATCTTCCTACGAACAACAGCTTCTTTCTGTACCGTCTAATGAAATGCAGGTACTGTCTAGTTCTGATTCGCTCGTAAATCAGGACTGGCACGCGTCTTTTGAGTTGGACGAGCTGTTCTAGGCTGGCCGAGGTTCTCGCCTCGATTAGCGCAAAACATCAGTTTCCATACGGCATATATATGAAATATACAGCCGCCCGAAACTCAGCCTAACCTGTGCAGTTTGATGGGGTAGTTCACGGAGCAAGGAACATTTAGGTCTCCATCATCTAATGAGGCTCGCGTCTCATGGGGCAGGAGTTCACACTGCGGCTATCAGGCAAAGTTGCCATCATCACAGGGTCGACCGGAGGAATAGGCCATGCTGCCGCGTTGGAATTGGCGAAGGAAGGTGCGAATATTGTTCTCCAATACAGGTCGAAGAAAGTTGAAGCGGATAATCTAGCGGGGAGGATTGCCGCCCTAGGCCGCAGAGCAATACTTGCGCAAGTCGATTTTACAAACGTGAGAACAGCTCCGAATGAAGTTGAGCAGATGGTTAATGGAACCATAGATCAGCTCGGCAGAATCGATGCACTAGTAAACCTAGCCGGCTACCCCGCAAAGGGTGAGTGGAACAAACGCTTCATGGATCTATCGCCTGAGGATTTCTTCAAACCCATCAATGTTGACCTCTTCGGTTCTTACCTCTGCGCCCGAGCAGCAGCCCCTTACTTCCTGAAACAGAAGAGCGGGGTTATAGTGAATGTGAGTTCGACACCCGCGCTCAGCGGTCACGATAGAGGTTTTGCGTTTACTGTTGCGAAGGCAGGGGTGATTGGGTTAACGAAAGCCCTCGCCTTTGAACTCGCCCCTCACGTGCGCGTGAACACTCTGGCTCTGGGAAATGTGGAGACCACATGGGTCAGCGAGCTGAGCAGTGAAGAGCTGAGCAAGCAGCGTCAGGATAACCTCATCAGAAGGTTTGGGTCCCCAGAAGAGATTGCTAAGAGTATTGTATTTCTTTGCTCCAACGAATCCTCGTTTCTAAATGGGCAGACGATAGTCCTCGATGGTGGGAGCACACTTCACTAACGTGGTACGAAACTGCGAGTGGAGCTGGGATTGAATGAATCACGCAGTAGAGGATGACAAGACCCGTTTCGGGTTATTGGCTGTCATCCTAATTCTCATCGCAGTCTTCGCGGTTTTCCGGTTCGCATTGTACACTCTGGAGAGTGTGTACGGCATCTCAGTGCCCTTCCCGCAAGTCACGATTGCTCTAACGTGGGCAGTGTTGGGGCTCGTCGGAGCGTATGTGGTTGGCCGTACGATTCAGACCACGACAGCACCGCTCATCGGAGCCCGAGGCGCGTCCACGGCCCGCAAGGTGGTCACCGTGACACTGATCTTTGCAGTCTTGATTGTAACCCTGGTGAACCTGCGCGTCGACGTTTCGGGATATTTGGTGAGCCTCGGAATCAGTGCCGTTGTGATTGGGTTTGCTGCGCAGGCTACCATTGGGAACTTGATCTCGGGAGTTTTGGTGTTGATTAGCAAGCCTTTCCGGAAGGGTGACTACATCAAGGTCAACATGCCCGGAGCCCCCATAGAGGGAACGATTGACGAGATATCGTTCCTGCGAAGCCGGATTTTCACTAATGATGGGGTTTCAATTTCCGTCCCAAACACAGTCATGCTCGCCGTTCCGATTAGCAATTTCACGGTCTTCGAGCACCGCCCCCTTGTCCTCAACATATCACTCGAACGCAATGTCTCCGTAGATGATTTCAAGAGCAAAATTGAGTCGGCAATGCTCGCGAATGGGGAAAATATGCACGAGGTTCGCCTGTACGTGAAGGGTCTAGATCAAGATTCAACGAACATGGAACTCTGGGTTCATGTTGCAACCCAAAGTTTTCTCAAAGAACGAAGTCTCATCGTACAGAGCATCAAGAAAATCTGCGAAAAAGAAAACATACCCTTAAAGAAAATCGAACTCCAAAGCTAACCAACAGAAACCAAGCAGCACCCAGCCTTCAGAACTTTACGCTGGGAGCTATATTGTTCCAGTTGTCCTTTATTGTGGTCGACGCAAATGCGCTCGCAGTCTACGTCCTCGGCGCTGCAGGGCTCCTTCAATCACTAATGAATTGGGCAGACTGGGCATTCTTCTAATTGCAGCCGACTAGAGGCCAGTTTTCGTATTCCACATTCACGAGGTGGAATACAAGAACTCAAGACCTGCAAGCGGATGGTCGAGGAAAACGGCTCCTCTATTTATCGCACCCACACTAAATTGAACTAACGACCGGTTAGAATTCTCTTGTCCGCACCATTGATCTCACACGCACAAGAAACTACTAGAATCATGGTTCAATTTCTGCCGGTCGCACCAGCTATACTGCACACACGAAAACGTATAATCAATTGACCCTGTCCGAGATAGGCTCGCCCTTCAGAAATCGCTTTACATTTTCCGCGGCATGAATCATGGCATTTTGCAGGGAGCCTGGCACTATGGCCGAGTTATGTGGTGAACCAAGAAAATTCGGTAGATCGAAAAACGGGTAGTTTACGTGAAAGTCTCCCGTGGTGTACGGCTCATGCCACCAAGCGTCCAGCGCCGCAGAGAACCGGGGATGAGTCTTGAGGTGCTCGAATAGCGCCTTTTCTTGAATAATCGCACCGCGAGACACATTCACCAGTATGGCGTCTTCCCTCATCCATCCCAGTTCTCTGACTCCTAGAAGCCCATTAGTTGAGCTGGTCAAAGGAAGGGCGATGAGGACGATATCGGCCACCCGCAACACTCGCTCAAGGTCTTTGAGGGTTCCAACGAATTCCACGGGTTCACTTGTGTTACCGGTCGTGTTGATCGCAAATATCTTGACGTCGAAGCATCGCAAGAGTCGGCCTGTAGCTTTCCCAATTCCACCAAAGCCCAAGATTGCGCAAGTAGAGCCGTGAAGCATACGATTCATGTTGTGTTGGTCGAAGTTGGCGGCTTTGAGTTTACTATGCCGGTCCAAGAGGTTCTTTTCGAGGGCTAAGATCATTGCTAGGGCGTGTTCTGCCATAGGTTCTGCATAGGCTCCAGCGTTGCTCGCAACTAGAATGTTGGGAGGTAGCCTGGAGAAGGGTACTTGGTCAGCTCCGGCAGAGAGAAGTTGCATTATTCGTGCACCCGTGATTCCTGCGAATTCCTCGGCGTTTCTCAGCTCGCGGTCGGGGAACCATGTCAAGATGGCGTCAGCTCTTCTAAGTTGCACCAGTCGCTCTTCTTGTCGAAGTTCAGGGAGAAACACAACTTGAGCCGTTTTGCCGAAAACGTTGCTGAGCGTGGTTCGGTCTTCTTTGTCTGTGTCAAAGGTGACCGCGATCACGTGATCGACGCGTCCATTGGAGCTTGCTTTCATAAACTTTCGTCCATCGTCTCTTTGATGCCGACGTAAGGTATGTTGGCTTATATCTCAAGCTTCTGACTTCAAGTGATTTGCTTGTGTGCAATCATCATGGTGCGCACACACACAACTGGAGTTCAATTTTGGATGCTCGCACCAGCATAATCGTCATCATCGCGCACCGGCAGATCCACAGAAGTGTATTTATTTCTCGTAATAGCGTTTTTTGCAAGGCTTCAGATTGATTCGTCGGTTAGTTGCACTGTTCCTACTGATCTTGGTTCTATCGTGCTACTTTTCGGCAACGTCTGAGGCGCAAGCAGCGGCTACCGTTCCGGATATCAGCTACGTGTTCGGCTCGCCCGTCACCTTCGCGACGCACACCGAGCTCGTGGGCTATGGCTTCTCCTTTGGCCCCTCAGACGGTCAGTTCGGAGCAATCCCCGCGGGCGGCGCGAGCTACACCTTCTACGGCACCGCCGGCTCCACGCGTTCGTGCGCCGGAACTCCAAACGTCAAGGGCGCATTTACGTTCGCGGGCACGCTTGATCATGTGACCGGAAGCAATGGCTGTAGGAGGCTGTTTGGTCATGGAGATGGCCCGGCGGGTTGGGTCTTCGACGCGGACTATGCGGGCGGCGGTCAGATCGTGCGCTTCGAGGGTGGAGGAAAGAAGGGGTGGCTGATGCCCTTCCACGGCGAGGTCTGGTGGCAGAACCCGGCGACCCCGGATCACAAATGCAACAACGTGAACTGCTTCTACTCATCGCTTGGGTTGGCGGCGTCAACCGATGACGGGAAGACCTTCAAGGTTGTGGGGCAGATCCTCCAGCCGAGCCAGCCCATGTCAGTCTTCACCGGCGGAGGCAAGAACATGGCGGTCGGTTACGGCTCGCTGGTCGTCGCTGATGCGAACGGCAAACACCTCGACAATCCGCCAGCAGACCCTCGCCGTGCCTACTTCTATCTCTTCTATACTGACCTCTTGCCGGGGTTGCCTGGCGTGTGCGCCAATGCGATCTGCATGGGTGCCGCGCGTGCACCGTACGCCGACGTGATAGCGGCCGCGCTCTCCAGCGACCCGCACAAAGCCGCGAAGGTGTTCCACAAGTACGACGGAGCTTCACCGAACCCTTGGACCCAGCCCGCTACCAGCGACACGCCCGACCTGTCGGGGACCGCTGGGAAGTACGCGCCTCTCTGGACCGACGAGCCCGGAGGCGCCGAAGTGATCTACGACAGCAGCTTCGATGTGTACCTAGCCGTCTACCAGTCCAGTGCCGGCATCAAGCTGCGAGCCTCAAGCGATCTGATCCATTGGTCCGGACCGATCGGCGCCCCATATCACGAGGCAGGCCGCACACTGTATTACCCGACCCTCATGGGCGAAACCGGAGACCCAACCATCGCGGGACCGGCACCGCGAGTTTATTTCAGCAGTTTCCTCACCGGTTCATTCCCGGACTACGCAACGTCGGTCTTCGAGAGCGTCAGCTGTACGCTCTCGACCCAGACCTCGTTGACCACGACAAGTGTAAGGACTAGCGCCTCGGTGTCTAGTTTTGCAACAACATCATCTGTTACGATGCCAAGCTTACAGTACTCTTGGCAAGGCGAGATTGGATTACTCGTGACGGCTGTTGTAGCTGGCGTTCTCGGGGGCATAATCGTTTTGAGAAAACGCGGAAGAAAGCCCTAGTCTCCACGTCTCCGTCTTTCATGAGTGGGTCACGTTATGGCAAGTCTGGCCGTTGCAAATAATACCGCCGCTAGAAGTCATTGGCTGAACGTGAAGTTGCAGTATAGCTGTTCGCAGGGCGGGGGCATCGCGAGACGGAGTTCTATTTGAATGAGCCGATATCTATGAAAGACAGGCTAGAGGCCATGATGAGGTTTCGAAACTTCTTCCGATGGCAGAATGTGTTGGTGTGATGGTGCGACGACGACGAAAAAACGGTAACGAGTGGTCGCGGTTTCTTGTTGCGTGGTGTGTGGTTGCTGGTGTGCTAGAATGCGCTTCAACAGATGTCAGCCGTAGGTGATCATCAGAGCTACGGTTTCAGTGTTGCAGGCGCCGTCTTGGAATACTTCCTAACAAGAAGAAGGATTCTGCGTGTGGTACTATTGGTGTGTGTGCAACAGCTGACCCATCAGAGGGGGCGTAAGTCTCCACATGCACGATTTTGTCGTTTGGGCATCAAAACCTCGACCCACAAGAACGGGGAGTGAAACTGAGAATGAAGGGGGGGGTCCACCCTTTTGCCGAAAATGCAGCAAACTGAGAAAGCCGTATCGGACAGATGAAATGGGCCCTCTTTCTACACGAAATGGGCCTACTTCATCGGAAAGTGGTCTCTACGCATACACACCCTCACCAGCCCAGTATCCGAAGGGAACTGTCTACGGATTGAGCTTGGCTTGTCTGCAGACTTTAGTCTACAGCAAACCCCACAGAAGTCTATGAACCTAGCAGGTTGCTTTGCACGAAAATGATGTCTAGCCTATGTTATACACTGAAGCAGAGTGGAATCCACGATCCGAACAGGTTTCGTGTTCTAGAATCTGAACAAGACTTTCTCGAAGTCTACGATTTTTCCGTCACTGACTTCGACATCTTCTTCTCTTAACATTCGAATCTTCTTTTCCACGGTTTTTCCGGAGGTTTTCCCTGAGAAACCTCCAATTGACCCGTCGGATTTTACTACTCTGTGGCAGGGTACTCTTGGGGCGTAGGGATTGTGTCGACAAGCGTTCCCAACCGCTTGGTAAGCTCTGGTGTTCAGTTTCTTAGCAATCTGGCCGTAAGTCGTAACTTTACCTTTTGGGATTCTCTCCATCAGTTTCCAGACTTTCTCCTCGAACTTCAACCTGAAGGTCACCACGTCTCATATGTCGATTGTTCCAAGCTAAAAGTGATAGTGGTTCTCTGAGTAGATTCTCCAGCACCTTGCAGTGCAGATGCCCGTAAAATTCTAGGGAACGCTTAAAGGCGCAGCAAATTCCCCGTACCATGATTTCGCTTGTCCGCCCCCCCATGCTGAGCCAAACATTTTCCCCGGCAACTGGACGGTTAAGACACAACAACTGTTGCGCATGTACGAGCAATCTTTCGTTCAGGACTGGAACCCGGTTACCCTGTCTTGGGACTCGTTGGACCCGACGGGTTTGGATTTGAAGGAACGGGTTGCTCAGGCTTATTGGATGGCGAAGCTCGCATTATTCGAAAAATCCGGCATTGGAGCCTTCGGCACAGCTATGCTGAAAGCAGCCATGTATGACATGGAGGACCCAACCAAGAAATTCCTAGCCGCCGTAACCTTCGACGAATGCAGGCACGACGAAGTCTGCCGCAGAGCATGCAACAAACTCTGCCCCAACTTCCCCTACAAATACAATCCCACAACCAACTTCGAAAAAAGGGCGCTGAAGAACATTCAAGCCCTGTATGAAAATGGGAAACGCTACTGGAAAGGCTTCATGATGGCCTGGGACAAATATCCTCTGGAACTGATCTTCTCAAGCTTCTTCTTCGCCGAAATCGGGGCACAATTAATCTTCAACACCGTAAGCGATCTATCAAACATTAAACTCTACAAAGAAGCGTTTCAAAACGTCACAATCGACGAATCCCGCCACCTAGCAGGAACCATGTCTCTGCTCGATAATCTCGTGAGAGATTTCCCAGCTGAACAGAAACTAATGATAACCCGCCAGATGAAACACGGCTTCATCTTCCTCTCACCCCTACTCTACAAACCCATGTCGATATTCTGGCAACTACCAAAAGACTTTGAACAAATCGACCGAGAAATGGAAGAAGTGGCACGCAACTCGGGCCTAGGCGTCCCCACCATGGACGAAAAGTCGAAGGGCTGGTTGAAAGCAATAGAGCGACGAAGGGAACAGATCGAAAAACTAGGCGTCCTGATTCCAGCTATTCACGAAATCAACTTGGAAGGAGAAGAAGTGGACATTAGAAAAGACGAACCAGTGGCTACACCATTCTAGGCGCTTTCTGCAAAGTACTCCTGGTAAGGCCATCATTTGCCCGTGAAGACTGGTTTCCGTTTCTCGAAGAACGCTTTCACAGCTTCAATATGGTCCGAAGTTGCTCCAGCAATCTCCTGAAGATAACTCTCATACCCAAGCACCGTTTCCAAGTCTGATGATATGGATTTGTTGAGGGCTCGCTTCGTGAGAGCGATGCCCCTAGGCGACCCTGCAGCGAATTTCGCTGCAAGCTCGCGGGCAGTGGACATCAGTTGATCCGCTGGAACCACTTTCGAGACTATACCAAACCGTTCAGCATCTTTACTCGACAATTCGTCTCCGGAAAGCGCCAATTCCAGAGCTTTTGAGAACCCAACCAGTCGTGGAAGAAAGAAACTTGTTCCAGAATCTGGGGCAAGCCCTATCTTGACAAAGGCTTGAAAGAACTTGGCTGTGTCGGAGGCTATGCGAAGGTCGCATGAATAGGCAATCCCAGCTCCCGCACCTGCTGCAGCACCATTCACTGCTGCAATGACCGGTTTCTCCATTCCTCGGATTCGGCGAATTATCGGATTGTATTTGTAGAGAAGTCTCTCGCCGAGTTTCGGGTTCTCACCTCGCTCATACTGTCCCTTCAAGGCCTGGATGTCCTCTCCGGCACAGAACGCGCGTCCCTTTCCTGTTATGATCAGGCATCGAATCTCAGGATCCCGCTCAGCAATCTTCAGGGCTTCTTGAAGCTCTTGCCCCATCTTCTCATTCACTGCATTGAGAACATCCGGCCTGTTGAGTGTGATCGTTGCGATGCCCTGTGACTTTTCGTAAATGATGGTCTGAGAAGTTGGCGAAGCCGTCACATGTCTGGCCTACCTTTCTTTGAAAACAGGTTTTCGTTTCTCCAGAAACGCTTTCATGCCTTCCCGGGCGTCTTCGGTGGCGAAGAGTGTGTAGAAGGCCTTCCGCTCAAAGTCCAGACCAACTTCTAGCGTTGTGTCCTGCGCATGGAGAATCGCCTCCTTTGCAGCCCTAACTGAGATGGGAGGTTTGGAGGCAATTTCGTTTGCCATCTTCTTCGCCTCATCCATCAAGCTCTCGACTGGGACGACTCGATTTACGAGGCCGATTCTGTAAGCTTCGTCTGCAGAGATCGATTTGCCGATTAGAATCATCTCCATTGCCTTCTGCTTCCCAACAAGCCGAGGTAGTCGTTGTGTGCCACCTGCACCGGGCATTATTCCCACGTTCACTTCCGGCTGGCCGAAGCTAGCTGTCTCCGACGCGATGATGATGTCGCAATTCATGGCCAACTCGTTTCCGCCGCCTAGGCAGTAACCGCTGACGGCCGCTATGATGGGTTTTGAAATCTTCCTGAACCTATCCCAGTATTCGAAGCGTCTTCCCAGCAGCAGGCTTACGGGGGTTGCATCGGACATTTCCTTCAGGTCCGCGCCTGCTGCGAAAGCCTTCTCGTCACCGGTGAGCACGACAACGTAGACACTGTGGTCCTTGTCCAAGTCTTCCAAAGCTTCAACAAGTTCGCGCACCATGTCTAAACTAAGCGCGTTGAGAACTTTGGGCCGGTTCAGTCTTACTATTCCGATGGGTCCCTCTTTACTTGCGAGTATGTGTTGATAATTCAAACCTTACGCCGGACACATGGTCGTCGCTTATTGAACTTAAGCTTCACCGAAAACAGTCACGCAGTGCTAGCGGACCCGCGTGTGAGTTCAATCCAGCTTGGAACGTTGTTGAGGCTTTGTGCCGCCTTCACGCTTCTGACAACGGCTCGTGCAACGCAACGAGTTGCCGTGTAACCCAAAATGTCCACCATGCGTTTGGATTCGCGCACTCCCGCAATCTTTGCCGTGGAGGCGGCGAAGAGCGTGTCCCCGTCCCGAGACATATGGACCGGCCTAACCGACATCGCCAACCCATCATGGGCCATTTGCGCAATTCGAATCATGCCTTCATGTGATATGTCCACGTTGGTCGCAACGATACCTATCGTGGTTTTGCTTCGCGGGATCTCTTCACGCAAATATTCCGGAATAACGTCGTCGAGTTCGAGAAATCCTCCGCCGGCATTTCGGGTTCCAACCACAATCTTACCGTCAGCATCAAGGTCGTATATGTTTCCAACCGAGTTGGTAATGATCAAAGCCCCTACTACGATGTCGTTCGGCAAGTGCGCGGCGTAGGATCCGCAGCCGCCTTTGCACGCGAAATTCAATCCCTTCAACTTGCCAACGGTCGCTCCTTTTCCCGCACCCACGTTACCCTCAGCTACTGGGTCGGAGGACGCGTTCAGACCTGCGGAGTAGCCTAGGTCGGGGTAGTTTGCCTCATGTATGTTTGCGAATTCCAGGTCCCAAATGTTCGCGCCCAGTATGCCCGGAACTTTTCCCGCACCGCCAAGTGCTGCCAATTTCTTTTCGATGAGGAATCTTCTTACACCCATTGCTGTGTCAAGACCAAAGATATCCCCACCAGTCAAGAACACCGCGTGTTTCTTGACGTACGTTTTTCCCACGTCGACTGAGTGGGTGTCGTAGGTTCCAGGCCAACCACCTCGCGGGTCGCATCCAACATCTGCTTCAGATTCGAAGAGGATTACGGTGCAACCAGTGCGGGCGTGGTCGCTGTGGGCGTGACCAACCTTCACTCCGTCAACAGCTGTCAGTGTCTCGTTCGTCAATGCAGTGTCGCCGCCACTGCCTGCTGAAGGGCAGACTTAACGTTTCGCGCGTGTTCGCGTTGTCCAAAAGGTGCCAACACTAGAAAGCGAGTTCTCCTTCGCCCCTGTATTCCTGCACAGGGTTAGCGCCGTCTTCTAGGGAGTCATGTAGGAAATGACTCCTAGATGACTACACGGGTGTCGTGAGTTTTGGGTTAGTTCACCCAGACTGTTCTCTTAGCTGTGAATTCAAGCAACCCGTAGCGAGATAGCTCTGATCCAATTCCGCTCTTCTTCACGCCTCCGAACGGTAGACGTGGGTCTGAAGCGACTACTTTGTTTATGAAGACCAAGCCAGCTTCGATGTATGGAACGAGTTTCTCCGCCTTCTCTGCCTCCCCCCACATCGAAGCGCCTAAGCCGAACGGTGTCTCATTTGCGATTCTGACAGCCTCTTCAGTGGTCTTGAATTTCTTGAGCACTGCGACCGGCCCGAATACTTCTTCATCGAATAGGGGTTCAATCCTTGCCACGGTTGGCGGAATGAAGTTCCCTTTGAGTCCTTGTGCGAGTTCTTCTACTGGGCCCATTGTTTTGAGTTTCTTGATTTGCTCAGCCACTGTGTCTTTTTGTTCTTTGCTGGATAGTGGTCCTAGGAACGTGTTGGTGTCGAGGGGGTCGCCGATTTTGACTTTGGAGAATTCTTCTTTCATTCCTTTGTAGAACTGTTCGAACACACTCTCGTGAACGATGAATCTTTTGGAAGCGATGCACGATTGACCGTTGTTCTGCATTCGTGCGTAAACGCAGTTCTTAATCGCTTGGTCAAGGTTCGAGCCGTCGAGAACAATGTACGGATCTGATCCGCCGAGCTCGAGCACTACTTTCTTGAGGTGTTTTCCTGCCTCTCCGGCTACCATTTCGCCAACTTCAGTGGATCCCGTCAATGAAACACCATCGGAGTACTTGATCGCCTCCAATGCTACCGGCCCGCGAGCAACCGTCGATTTGAAGACGTCCACGTCGAAGATTTCCTGCATCTTGAGGCTGGTGCCGGTGACTATTGATGCGTGTTTGAGGAGGACGGCGTTGCCTGCTGCTAGGGCTGGAATCGCTGCACGTATGAATTGCCATGCGGGGAAATTCCATGGCATTATCAGAAAGACTACTCCGAGTGGGTCGAACCTGATATAGCTTTTCTTGGCCTCAGTTTTCACGTGCTCGGGCGCCAACATCTTTTCCGCGTTTTCTACAATGTAATCGGTTGTCCAAATGCACTTCTTGAGTTCGGCTTCGCTCTGAGTTACGGGTTTTCCCATCTCAGTACTCATCAGTTGAGCGAGTTCCTTTGAGTTGGCTTCGAATCTCTTTCTTACTTCCTTGAGCTGCCGCAGTCTCTCGTCGATGTCGAGCCTCCATTGCTGCTGAGCTTTCCTTAAGCCAGCGATTTTCGTTTTGATGTCTTCGATGGACTCTTCCTTGTATTCGTGTAGCATCTTTTCTGTGTAAGGATTCGTCGTTTTGACGGTCATCTCAGATCACCGTCTATTCCGAGGTCAAGCGAGGTTCAGATTGACTTTACCGCTTTCTCGTAGACGTTGAGTCCCTTTTGCATCAAATTCTCGCTGATGATAAGCGGAGCCATGAATCTCATTACATTCCCGAAGTGGCCGCATGTGTGCATTAGCAATCCGTTCTCGAACATTGTTTTCCGAAGTCGCACCGCCAAATCCTTCGCGGGTACCTTGCTGTCCTTTGATCCCACGATTTCATTGCCGATCATGAATCCTATTCCTCTGACCTCTCCGACATTCTTGCTGGCATTGGCAATTCGTTCAAATTCCGACTTCGCCTTCGCACCTTGCTTCTCAGCTTTGCTGAGTAGGTTCTCTTGTTTGATGTAGTCGATGGTTGCTGCTCCCGCTGCCATGGCGAGAGGGTTTCCGCGATAAGTGCCGAGATGGAATCCATCTGGAAGATTCTGATCGTATTCTTCGCGGTAGGTAATTAGTGAGAGTGGTAATCCGGCCCCGACAGATTTTGAGATGCACATTATGTCCGGGGAAGTGTTTGTTACTTCACAGCCCCAGAATTTTCCTGTTCTTCCGAATCCGGTTTGCACTTCATCAATGATGAGCGGGATTTGGTACTTGTCCGCTAATTCCCTTAATCCTGGAAGGAAGTCGCTTGGTGGAATAATGTAGCCTCCCTCACCTTGGATTGGTTCAACCAATATGCCCGCGGGCATGTCGAGGCCCGAGTGTTCGTCAGATAGCAGATTCTCTAGGTACCTAAGGATCACTTTGCCCTCGTCTCCTTTGTGCTCGACTGGAAACGGAAAGCGGTAGGAATAGGGGAAGGGCATGTGGAAGACTCCGTGCCTAACAGTTCCCGAGCTTTTCAGATATCCTCGGCTGGCTGTGAGGCTCACGATGCCCTGGTGTATGCCATGATATGATCCTCCGAATGCGACGATCGTGCTTCTTCCCGTGACATGTTTTGCTAGGCTGATCGCCGCTTCACACGCGTCTCCTCCAGTAACCGTTATGAGCGCTTTCGAGTGGCCTCGCAATTTCCCTGGGAGAACAGAGTTCACCTTCTCAAGAAATTGAATTCTAATCTCAGTGGGGATTTCAAGCGCATGCCAGATTCGGTCCATCTGAGCTTTGACAGCCGCGGTCACAGCTGGGTTGTTGTGTCCGACGTTTAGGACACAAATGCCGCTCAACCAGTCAATGAACGTGTTACCATCAACATCTTTGATGGTTGCCCCTCGAGCTGAATCAATCGCGAACGGGAAAGCCTTGCTGTAAATCACGGCTCGGGTTTCAAATTGCGATTGTTTCGAGAGGAGTTGTTTCGATTTTGGCCCAGGCGGTGTTACAAGTATCCGGGGCGCGTCTTCGTCACTTAATTCCTGAATAGTCACCAAGACAAACCCTCACGAGAATGAGCGAAAACGTATCAAACGGGGTTATATGATTAAGGGATGACTATCGCCCGCAACTATCACGGCGTAAATTAGGTCGCTGTGCGGGAAATCTAAGATAGCTCGCATTTCCTCTGGCGAGTGGCCTGATGCAAAGCCTTAACTTTCAACAACTTGAGCATTCCCAAATCGTGGCCGGGTCCGCAATGTCGAAACAGCAAAGGAACAGGAAGTTTCACAAACTCTTCTTTTCAACTGATGTGCATGCTTCTGAGGTCGCTTTCAGGAAGTTCATTAGCGCAGCCAAGTTTTACGAGGTCGACACTCTGGTTATGGGTGGAGATATTACTGGGAAAACCGTGGTTCCTCTTGTTCAAGCTCCGAATGGAAGGTACCATTTCAACTTCCAAGGGCAAGAATTCAACGACGTTCCTGCTGAGGCTTTGGCGGATCACGAGTCCGGAATGATGAACGCCGGCCTGTACCCCTCTAGGGTCTCAGAAAGCGAGTACGATTCGTTGAAATCTAACCCGGATAAAGTCACGGTGCTTTTTGAGAAACTAATGAAAGACCGCCTGACGCATTGGGCGGACATGGCTGAGGAGAACTTGGCTCCGCTTGGGGTGAAGTGTTATTGGACAGGTGGTAATGATGACCGGCAGGACGTACTTGAAGGTGCAAAGAGCACCGAACACTACGTGAACGTAGACGGCAAAGTTGTAACATTAGAAAGTGGGCATGAAATGATCAACGTTGGTTGGAGCAATCGAACCCCATGGAAGACCCCCAGGGAATGTACGGAGGAAGAAATAGCTGCCAAACTCGAACCCCTCGTGAGTAAGGTCAAGGAGTCTTCGAGTTGCATCTACAACGTGCACGTACCGCCTTTCGATTCGTCCTTAGACATCGCGGCAAAGCTCGACGAAAGTTATGACCCTCCGAAACCGATCATTCAAGGTGGTCAACAGGTTCTGATTCCTGTTGGTAGCACCGCCGTTCGCACATCGATTGAAAAAGTGCAACCTCTATTGATGCTCTGCGGACATATTCACGAAGCGAAGAATGCGGTCAAAATAAAGCGAACCACTTGCATAAACCCAGGGTCCGAATACGCATCAGGGCTTCTACGCGGAGTCATAGTCAACCTGCTGAAGGACAAGGTTTTGAGTTATCAGTTCACATCAGGATAGAATAGAAAAAAAAGAGAAAAAGGAAGGGGATCGAGGGATCTAGACTGGTGGAATTTCTTTGAAAGCTAAGTCTAGGTTGATGCCGATCCTCTTCAGCCACCAACGTCTAATGAAGAAGTAGGCAACCCAGAACAGGAAGATTGCTACCATTATTATGGCTGATGTCAGGTTTTGGAAGTTAATCACGCCGAGTCCTGGAACTGTAATGTACCAGTAGAGCATCCAAGCGCTGAACACTGTGGCGATGATTCCGCAGATCGTTATCACCGGAATTCCCGCAATCTTGTACTTCGCCATCGGAGATGTATTGTAGACTTCCTTTCTTGTCCACGGGAAGATTGCACCGCCCATTGCTGTTCCAATATACATCACGGTAGCGACCGCCGTCACTGCGAGCGTTAATAGGATGTAGCCTGGGACGAAGTTGTAGATCCAGCTGTACACTACTCCGCCTGCTACCGCGAAGAATATGTGGGCGTTCACTGGGGTATGAGTTCGTTCGTTAACTGCGCTGACGACTTTGGGAAAGACTCCGTCGATAGACATGGCTACGGATACTCTTGTCCAACCAATTATGACGTTCCAGACAACCTGCACTGCATTTAGCAAGATTCCTATGATCATAAAGAAGATCAGGAACGGGTTATCGGTCAGCACGGCAGCGAGGTTGCTGAACCATGGTGGAATTGGCATGCTCACGGTTCCCGTAATGAAGTTCCCGTATGCTGCGCTGGCCAACCAATCTTGCCCAACCGTGTGGATGAAGGAATACGCCAGTATCATCATTAGAACTGTGCTGAAGAGTCCACCGCCCAGGTTGATGAAGAGTTGGTTCTTGAAGCTTGAAGCTCCCTGAATTTCACCAGCTTGTTCTTGCGTATACCCAACCCAACCCAGACTTGTCAATGCAACTGGGATGACGAATAGTGTTGAGATGAGGGAGATGCCTGCGACTGGTGCGAAGCCGTTTGCGATTGCTTGCGTAGTAACGCTATGGTAGAAGTCGACCGTGCCAGGCGCTATAACGCTCATTTCTTGGTTGAATCGCTGAATGAACACCGCCTTGGGCGTCATGAGGAAGAGGGCTACCATTATGACGAAGCTAAGTAGGAAACCGTACCACATGACCCATTGTATTTGAACGAACAATTTGAAGCCCTTAATCAGAACAACAGCGCCGACCAAAGATGTGACTATGCTAGTGATCCAAATGCCATAAGGTGTCGTGAACCAGAGTCCTAGATCCAGCATTTGCGTGTTGCCTGTCGAGAGCCCTAAGCCTGTGAACATTGGTGCCAATCCCAAGACCGAGGTTAACCATCCTCCCAGTGCCTCCCAGTGGAGGAAGAAGGTGGGAATCATTGTTGCGACTATTGCGAAGCCGATCCAAGGTTTGAGCGTGCGGCTTTGGAAGACGTAGTCGCCGCCAGTTCTGGGCATTGCAGCTGCGAGGCCTGAGTAGACAACGGCCAAGAATGCTGTGAGGATTCCGCAGATCATTATCCCCGTCGGGACATCTGCGTCGGGCCAGACGCCTAGCGATAGGAGGTAGACCCATGGAAAGATTACGCCGATGTTCAGGACATTGTATGCGAATGCTGAGTATGGTGACATCACTCTGACGAGGCCGGATGACTTTCTTGCGAATACTTGGGTACTTTTCATGAACGGGCGATTGCGGTCGATTCCGTATATTACACTTTCCCAGCGCGAAGGTGAGAATTCGAGGTTAGCCGCGTCAAAAACAGAGATATGAGAACTTAGGGACAAGCATTGAGGGAGTATGTACTGTAACTGTTCAACGATTCACTTCTTCTACGTCCTTGTACCACTTACCCTTTGGCCCGACTTTAGCTCTCAGCCGCCATGAAAGCGCTTTTGGCTCTTTCTCTATTGCAGCAAGTAATTCCTCGATCTTACCGGATATATCGGCGCGATCGTCCACGCTCAATTCCACGAGTTGGGCCAGTCCACTTTCGATTTTCTGAAGGTTCGTGGTCATGGTGTAGTAGAAGCCCCAATCGCCTGATAGGAGCTTGGATATGTAACTAGCATCGATAGTCCTCTGAGCGTGACCTTTCACAATCGCGTGTTCACGCAAAATCATGATTGTATCTATGATGTCCTTCTGATTGATGTGGACAATCTGCATTTTCTCTAGCAACATGTCGGCAAGCGGGATAGTTAGGTCGTCAATATCCAGGCGTCTCTCGAAGGGAATGTCGTGGTTCATCTCCAACTTGTCGAAGAAGATGTCGGCATGGTGTCCATTTGATTTGTTATCCCAAATCATACGCCTGTGTCCGAACAGGGCTGTGACGGTTGGTTCGTCGGCATACCCGAATTCTTTCATCATTTCAGCCACTTTGTTTCCCTCCCTGCTGTACCCCGCGAAGTCGAGGTCGGTAAGGATCCTGTTGAGCTTTCGACTCAGATAGTTGTATTTTGGGCATTGAATTTGGAATGCTATGGCGCCTAGAAGGCGCAAGTGTAGGTTGCGTTCCTTTGCTCCAGCAATTATGCGTCTTGCCTCCGCAATCATCGCCTCTGTTCGCTGTACATTATTCACTGTATTTTCCAATTTGTTGACCTGCAGTGTTTTTCGATAGACATTAGGATCGTGAATCTTGGTGGTCTTCGTGTGGTTTCCTCACGTAGCGTTCCATCAGATCGCTTTAATGTTTGTGAATTCCAGTAGCCCGCGTTTCCCGGTTTGTCACTTCTGCCGATGCTGAGCTCCCAATTCAGCTAACCCAAGTTCCTGAATTCCGACCGCCGTGGGCTTTCCTTGGTCGTCCCAGCCCCAGATGTGGTAGTATTCGGTGAGCATTTTCTCGAAGTCTTGAGTGGTGACAACTTTTCCTTTCGCGTTGCCATCGGGGAGGGGGTCGAGGTACATCCGAGGCGGCATTATGTCGTCCTTCTTGGAGAAGCCCTCTCTCACGTTGAAGAGCCGCGCCAATGTCCAGATACGCTTCCCCATGGTTTTCATGGTCTCCTCGGTGTAGTTGGTTTCGCATGCTACGTTTAGGAGTCTTGCGCATAGGGCGAGGTTTGCAGCGAGGAAGTCGCACATTTCTATGCTCCATTTCACACTCGTTCGAATTTGATCTGTTTGAACGATCTCGGCTTTGCCGTCTGGTGTGAATGGGTCAAGCTTTCCGAAAGCGTCGTAGCCAACCGGCCACGCCCTATTGTGGTCCGCGCCTCTCTCAGATGTTGCATAGGCTAGGGCCATTCCGAATGTTGCTCGAGGGTCGTAGCCAGGGTACTCCAGCCCTTTCGCGTGCACTGCGTATCTTTCTGAGCTTTTTCCTATCTGCTTTGATGCTTGTGCGACGCCCTCAGCTAGCACGTTTCCGATGCTTTTTCTCGTAGCGATGAGTTGAGGAAGTGCCACCGCTGCTTCCACGTTTCCGAACTTAAGATCTAATCCACCGGTATCTTTCTTGGTCAAGATTCCTCTTTCGAAGAGTTCCATTGCCCATGCACAGACATTGCCTGCTGATATTGTGTCGAGGCCCATGTTCGAGCAATCTTCGTTGAACTTCAAAATGACTCGTATGTCTCCGATGCCCATGTTAGAGCCGCATAACGCCAACGTTTCATACTCGGGTCCCTCGCCTTCTAAGCCCGCGTATTGGCCGTCTTTGATTTTTGTAATGTTGCGGCATCCTATTGAACAGCTGTAGCAAGTTGTTGTATGCCGGACAAGTATCTGGTCGGAGAGCGCGTCAGCGTTTATTTGATCGGCTTGAGCGAAGGTGCCAGCTTGGAAATTCCTTGTGGGAAGTAGGCCTGCGCCTTGGCTCAGAGCCACTATTCCCGGCGTTCCTGTTTTCATGAGCATTTCTTCATCGGGGTTTTCACGGATGTCTTTCTTGATGACTTCCCTGACCATGGTTAGGAAGGCTGGGTCAGAGTTTATGCTAAGGGCCTTGGCTTGTTTCGTTCCGCGCGCGGAAATTGCTTTCAGGTTCTTCGAACCCATGACGGCACCGGTCCCGCCTCTGCCGGCAAAGTGGTGCCCGTCGTATGCGATTGCTGCGAATCTCACCTTGTTTTCCCCTGCAGGTCCAATGCAGCCGACTTTGGGGCCGTCTGCGTAGTGGCGGGGGTTCTCGCCTGACTCTTTCACAATCAAATCGGTGGTTTCGAACACACCTTTGCCCCAGAGATGGCTTGCGTCTCTCAATTCCGCTTTTCCATCTTTGATTGCTAGATGTACGGGTTTGGGCGATCGTCCTTTGATAATGACTCCGTCGAATCCTGCGAATTTGAGTTCAGCGGGGAAGTACCCGCCGGAGTGACTGTCGCTCATAGTCCCACTCAGGGGTGACTTGGTCACATTTGCCATGCGTGACATTGTGGAGGCCACTGTTCCTGTGAGCGGCCCAGTCATCAGAATGATGGGGTTCTCAGGGGCGAAAGGATCAGTTCCCGGCCTGATGAGGTCATACAGATATCGGATACCAAGCCCTTTTCCTCCAATGAATTGCTCCGCCCAGTCAAATCGGAGTGGCTCTTCTCGCGTTTCGCCTTTCGTAAGGTCAACGGATAGGATTCTTCCGCAATATGCGCGGCCCGCTTTCAACATATACATCAGGACATAGTGGTTCGGTTTCCGGTAAAAGAATTCATCGTATTCATAGTATTGTTTGCCAAGAAAGACAGGTTGTCTCGCAGAGAAAATGGTCGTGGAGATTAGGAGCGCGCCCGCACGCTTGAAGAGGAGGAAGGTGGGGGGGGGGGTTTACTTTCGTGGGGACAACCTGTTACCTTGCCCAGGATGCTTGACAACGTGTTGTCTTTGCGACGACGAGCCTAACCCCCTGATGTGGGGGGAAAAATCATCATGGTGGCGTCTTCTGTGACTTCTGCTGAGAACCCGCCCATCATGGAAACTGACCGACCGTTCAAAAGAAATTGAAGATGAGGTCTTGGGTTGCCAGATTCAGGGTCAAAGAGGTACTCCTTCAGCTTGTCGCCGTGCCTAGCGGCGAGTGCTTTCAGAATCTCTAGGACTGTGGTGGCGCCTTCAAGCTGCAATGTCTCCTCCCGAACCCCGGCTTTTTCGCGGGCAGCTGCAAGGAATTTCACTGTCACTTTCAAATCGGAGGTTCCCTTAGCGTAAATTTGCGAGTAATGGTTCCAGCGGTTACCCATAAACAATACCTGCCCGCAGGCGATTGCTTGTGTTGGGGTCCGGTGTCCGGATGGTCAGAGACAGTCTACGGATTCTATATAACGAACGTTAAATAGCGTACTTGACCGTGCCTGAAACATTCGAGGATTCAAACGCTGCTCGGAGTTGACAAACTTAACTTGACAAGGCCGCCATGGACCATGCGCACGAACCTAAGTGAGGCACCGATTTTCGTCTGTTGGGAAACAACCAAAGCCTGTTTACTCGCGTGCAGGCATTGTAGGGCTAAAGCAATCAGAAAATCCCTACCAGAAGAACTGAGCCACGAGCAGGGAATAGCCCTAATTGACCAATTGGTAGAATTCGGGGAACCATACCCGGCACTGCTCTTGACGGGCGGGGATCCTTTGATGCGTGAGGATTTCTTCGACCTCATCGCACACGCCAAGAAACTTGGAATCTACGTTGCAGTAGCGGCTAGCGTAACACCAAAACTGAACGAAGATTCAATCAAGCGAATGAAGGAGCTTGACGTTGACATAATGTCCGTAAGCCTCGACGGATCAACACCCAAAACTCACGATAAACTCCGAGGTGTCCCAGGGACATGGGCCGAGACAGTAAGATCCCTCAAACTTGCTAGGGATCGAGGGTTGAGAGCTCAGATCAACACCACAGTAATGCGGAGCAACATTGAGGAGTTGCCTGACATTTTCCACATAGTGAGAGAGGCTGGTTCGGTCGCTTGGGAAGTTTTCTTCCTCATACGCACAGGCCGAGGCGCGGCCCTAGAGAGTCTCGAACCCGCTGAGTGTGAAGAGGTGATGCATTTCCTCTACGAGGCCGCTCAGTATGGCATCCCAGTGAGGACTGCGGAGGGCCCACACTTCAGAAGAGTTCGGGCTCAGCGTGAGAGCAATCAGGCCACTCCAAACGGGGAACTTTACGAGCGGCTCAAGGCGAAACTATTGGACCTGGAGGGGAAGCCCACCAACCCACCCTCCCTGAAGATGACGCCGACAAGAGATGGCAAAGGCATAGTATTCATCGCGCATAATGGGGAAGTACATCCTAGCGGCTTTCTCCCAATCAAATCAGGCAAGGTGCCAGAGGCTCACCTGACCACGATTTACAGAACCAACCCCCTCTTCGTGTCTCTAAGAGATCCTTCGCAGCTGAAAGGACGTTGTGGAAGATGCGAATACAACACAATTTGTGGCGGCTCAAGGTCAAGAGCATTCGCCGAATTCGGCGACCCACTCGGAGAAGACCCGGCCTGCATGTATACCCCCAATTCTGTAGACATGACCCAAGCGATGACCGCATGAGTTGAACAGGAGCCTTTAGAGCAAGATGCCGATGAATTGGGCAGGTCAACATTGCTGCCGGGAGAATTCTGTGGGTTCTGTGGGCGCGCACTAGAAGCTCCTTTGAAGACATGCAAGAACTGTGCCAATACGATGTGCGAGCTTTGCATCGTGGAGCACGAAAGAACATGCCTCGCCAAGCAGAGCTAGTTCTTATGCCTGAATAGAAATCGAATGCGGTTGGGCTTCGTTCGGGTTCTTAATGCACGAGAAGTATATAACGAACGTTATATAGAACGCCATTCCAGAAAACGAAACGTCGAGTTGACCACTCACGACTCCAAACGAATCCTCTGAGCAACACATACTCGAAGTCGCGAAAGCATTGTTCACGGAACGCGGCTTTGCTAATGTGTCAGTTCGCGATATCTGTCGCAAAGCGCGCGTGACGGCCCCAACAGTCTACTATCATTTCAAAAACAAGGAAGGCCTGTTCGACGCGGTGGTTCGCGAAACAGTAACCATGGCCGAATTCACTTCTGAATTAGAGCAGGAGTGCGGAAAGGCATTGCACTCCACTGACAAGATTAAGGCTTTCACCGAGATGTATCTGTCTTCGTTTCCTATCAAGCTGATAAACACCGGCCTCTACCTCAAAGGCTCAACTGCGCTTGACGCTGTGGGCGCAAGTACGCTGATGTCCGAGTTCGCGCGCATACAATCAATTCTCGTTCAGATAATCCGCTCAGGGATTGCGTCTGGGGAACTCAGGAAGACTGACGCTAATATGGCGTCCGAATGCTTACTTGGAATGATGCATAGGTTCGTGTTTCAGCGAATCCACTTCCAACGTGGTTACAACCCATCAGAAGCGGCCTCCTACTTGTCTGAGTTCTTCTTGAAGGCCATGAAACGGGCAGAGAGTTGACATCAGTCAGGGAAGACCAGAATGAAGACTCGTCTGCTTCTGGGCACGCGGGGGAGCCCTCTTGCGCTCGCACAGACAAATGAAGTGATTGAATCGTTGAAGAATGTCGCCCCTAGCATGCGGTTCGAGGTTGTGCCGATTAAGACAAAGGGAGACAAACTGCACGACACAGGAATAACCGTCGAGGGGAAGAGCATCTTCACAAAGGAGATAGAGGAATCTCTCGCGAAAGCAGAGATCGATGTAGCTATTCACAGCATGAAAGACCTAGTTGTTGAGTTGCCGCCTGGTTTAGTTATAGCGGCCGTTCCGAAAAGGGTTAACCCAAGGGACGCATTGATTTCTCGGAACAAACGGAAGCTCAACGATCTTCCAGGCGGGGCGCGAGTTGGGACAAGCAGCCCAAGACGGAAAGCGCAGCTCCTAGCCGCACGCGGGGACTTGGAGATTCTAGATGCGCGCGGGAACATCGGTACACGGCTCGTCAAGTTGAAGGACGGCGAATATGATGCCGTTGTGTTGGCAGCTGCAGGGCTCATCAGACTAGGCTTGGAGAGGGAAGTCACTGAGTTCATCTCAACAAGCGTCATGTTGCCCGCAGTCGGTCAAGGAGCACTAGCGATTGAAGCCAAAGAAACTGACGAACAAACGATAGGGCTTCTCTCGAAAATCGACGACAAACCAAGCCACATGGCAATTGAAGCTGAGAGAGCGTTCGCACGGAAATTGGGTGCCGATTGCAAAAAGCCGATAGCTGCATATGCTAAGTTAGAATCAGGAAAATTAAGCATCGAAGGCATGGTGGCCGCCCCGACCGGGAAAATGCTCGTGCGAGGTCGGATTATTTTCGACAGTCCGGACGCAAAGGAAGCTGGCGAGGCATTGGCCGAGGATATGCTCAGCAAAGGTGCAGCATCTGTTCTGGAGGCCTCATGATGCAAACTGCGTCCATGAAGCGACTGTCTGGAATCAAGATCATGGTCACGCGCCCCAAAGAACAGACACAGGAACTCTCCGAACAGCTGCGAGCGCTAGGGGGCACTGTGATTGAGCTTCCCACAATCGAAATCCTGCCGCCAGCTGAGCTAGCTCCATTGGACGACGCTGCCCAGAATCTGAGGAACTATGACTGGGTAATATTCACGAGCGTGCATGGCGTCCGGTCATTCCTTTCGCGGTTGAAGTCGCTGAATATTCCAATTCGGAATCTCGGTTTAACGAAGGTAGCAGCAATTGGGCCTGTGACAGCTTCAGCTCTCAAGAGCGTTGCGATTGAGCCAAAGTACGTGCCTAGCGAATACCTGCCCGAACGCATAGTTCAAGGTTTAGGCAACGTGCGCGGAAAACGAATACTCCTCCCGCGAGCTGACATAGCATCAAAGGTGCTTCCGACCTTACTTCGAGAGAATGGCGCCATAGTTGCTGAAGTCGCCGCGTATCGAACAGTTGTCCCACAAGAGCTGACCCTTGAAAGAGTCAAAGGGCTCTTCGCTGACGGCATTGACCTAGTGACTTTCACGAGCCCCTCCACCGTAAGAAACCTAGTTCAAGTTGTTGGGAAAAATGAGTTGGTAGAGTTCTTGAGTAAAGTGAAACTGGCGTGCATTGGACCTGTGACTGTTGAAGCGGTAAGAGAGTTGGGTTTGGATGTTGAAATCATTAGTAGAGAACACACGGTCAATGGTTTAGTTGAGGCGATAGCGAATGAAATCTGAACTCTATGAAACGAAACTCAAGTTTGCTTTAACCGAGAGACCGAGGCGGCTGAGAAAGCTTCCATTACTCAGAGCCCTCGTGCAAGAAACCAGACTCTCCGCTGCAGACTTTGTCTATCCAATCTTTGTCGACCAGCGTCTAGCGAAGCGCGAGGAAATATCCTCGATGCCTGAGATATACCGGCTCGCAATGAAGGACATCCCCGCCGAAATTGAGGAAGTCAAGTCTCTAGAGATCTCAGCGGTACTGGTCTTTGGGTTGCCGGACCAGAAAAATCCGATGGCCACCGAAGCCTACGCTTGGGACGGAGTTGTGCAGCAAGCTATCAGGGCCATAAAAAAGGCGGCTCCCGAGCTGATCGTTGTCGCAGACCTCTGTCTTTGCGAATATACTGACCATGGCCATTGTGGCGTAGTTCAAGGCGGAAAAATAGACAATGACCAAACGTTAGAGCTACTCTCGAAGACTGCGGTTTCTCAAGCTGAAGCCGGCGCGGACATTGTGGCACCTAGCGGAATGATGGACGGCCAAGTCAAAGCAATTCGTACAGGGCTAGACGAGGGGGGGTTCGCGGATACTACCATAATGTCTTACGCGGCAAAGTACGCATCCTCATTCTACGGACCGTTCCGCGAGGCAGCTGAATGTGCCCCCGTCTGGGGGGATAGGCGAAGCTACCAAATGGATCCGCCAAACAGACGAGAGGCCCTGAAAGAAATCGCAATGGATATCGACCAGGGGGCAGACATAGTCATGGTTAAACCTGCTCTGAGCTACTTGGACGTGATCCACGCCGCGCGAGCCGAATTCCAAGTACCAATAGCCGCTTACAATGTGAGCGGCGAGTACGCCATGGTCAAAGCCGCGGCCCGCAATGGTTGGCTTAATGAAAGATCCATCGCCCTAGAAATCCTAACGGGCATCAAGCGGGCAGGCGCAGACATCATCATCACATATTTCGCGAAGCAAGCATCGCGATGGTTGCAGGAAAACAAGTAATGAAAACACAGATTTCAACGGAAACAAAACCTGTCGAGACGACAGAAAGAGAGTTCCTCAAGTACACGTTCTTCAAAGTCGGCTCTCAATGGCGTGGACTGGACAGAAGTGAGAAGGAAGCTTCCAAGCAACAGTTCACCTCCATCGTCGAAAATTTCGCGGAAGAGAATCTTCTGAAGAGTTATTCACTCGTCGGCATTCGTGGCGATGCAGATATCATGCTGTGGAGAATCAGCAAAGAGCTCGAAGCGTTCCAGGACTTCACTTCGCAGCTCCTTGCATCACGGTTGGGTGAATTTCTTGAAATTCCGTACTCGTACCTTGCAATGTCTAGACAATCCGAATACCTCGGGAGCCACCATCATGAAGGACAAGAAGCCCCCACCCATTTTCCGAGTGATTCGAAGTACCTCTTCGTCTACCCGTTCGTCAAGAAGCGCGAGTGGTATTTCCTACCACATGAAGAAAGAAGACTCATGATGGCCCAACACTTCAAAATCGGCCACAAATACCCCTCCGTGAAAATCCACACAGGATATTCATTCGGACTCGACGATCAAGAATTCGTGTTGGCCTTCGAAACCGACAAACCTGCAGATTTCTCTGAACTCGTGATGGAGCTTCGGAGCAGCGAAGCAGGCCGTTACACCGCCCTTGAAACTCCATTGTTCACATGCATAGCGATGGATATCAACGAAATTCTCAACCTACTCGGATAGAATCCTACACCACTTCAATTTCATTGTGAAACCCTTGACGGTACAACAGTGCACGAAAAAACTACCAAGAAGAACACAGCCGTGTAGGCCTTGAATGATCGCTTTCTGAAAGCTTGCAGGCGTCAAGTCGTTGACGAAACACCTGTCTGGTTCATGCGTCAAGCGGGTAGATACCTGCCGCAGTACAGGAAGATCAGGGAGAAACATGATGTAGTGTCCATTTGCAAAGACCCTGACTTGTGCTCCCAAGTCACCACACTTCCCGTTGACGTGCTCGGCGTGGATGCGGCCATAATGTTCGCGGACATAATGCTCCCCCTCGAAGGCTTGGGCGTGGAATTTGAAATCAAGGAAGGCGTGGGACCAATTATCCAAAAACCGATCCGAGACCTGCAGACAGCTCAGTCCCTAAGTGATCTCGATCCGAAGAACGATGTTCCATTCGTACTCGAAGCAATCAAGGAAACCAAGAAGCGTTTGGGCGGCCGAGTTCCGCTGATCGGTTTTTGCGGCGCACCGTTCACATTAGCCAGCTACATGATTGAAGGCCGGCCATCTCGAGATTTCGTGAACACGAAGACCTTGATGTACCGAGATCCGAAAACATGGCAGCTCCTAATGGATGCACTGTCAACTGGAATGTCCCTCTACCTGCAAGCCCAGATTCGTGCAGGTGTTGACGCCGTACAGCTTTTTGACAGTTGGGTAGGCTGCCTGAGCCCGCAAGATTACCGGGAATACGTGCTCCCGTATTCACGACGGATTATGAAGGACCTTGAGGGAACAGGTGTGCCACGTATTCATTTTGGGACTGGGACATCAAACTTCCTTGTCGAGATGAAAGAGGCGGGAGGGGATGTATTCAGCATAGATTGGAGAATCCCGATCGATGTAGCTTGGCAGAGGTTGGGTACGGATGTCGCAATTCAAGGAAATCTGGACCCAACGGTTCTTATGGCTGACCAAACCCTGATCGAATCTCAAGCCGCTGCAATCCTTAAGCGGGTCGGGGGGAGGCCCGGGCACATATTCAACTTAGGTCATGGTATGCTGCCAGAAGTCCCAACCGAGAAAGTTGTAGAGCTAGTGAAATTCGTTCACGAATCAACCAAACGAACATAACTAAAGACCATCCAAGGTGAACAGTCTGTCCAAGACAGCCGTACTTCTCATGGCTTACGGGACGCCACGCTCAACAGCCGAGATTGAGCCGTACCTCACCAACATACGCAGGGGTCGGAAACCAACCCCACAAGTGGTGGAGGAGCTCAAGGAACGGTACCGCAAGATTGGGGGGAAATCACCCCTTCTCGAAATCACAAACAACCAGGCCTCAGCGTTGGAAGTCTCACTGAAAACAGGTGGGCTTGATGCTCGCGTCTACGTTGGCATGAAGCATTGGCACCCCTACGTCAAAGAAGTCGTTCCGAAAATTGCGGATGATGGCTTCCAACGAATAATCGCCTTGGCCCTAGCACCACACTATTCCGAAATCAGCATCGGTGGTTATCGGGAGGCTCTCCAAGAAGCCCTGCGGCAATTCCCGAAAGTGGAGCTCGATTTTATTGAGAGTTGGTTTGACAACTCATTGTTTCGTAGAGCAGTCGCCGACAAGGTTAAGGAAGGTCTCAAGAAGTTCCCAGCTTCCTCTGAGGTTCAAATGGTGTTCACAGCGCACAGTCTCCCGGAACGAATACTACAGAAAAACGACCCATACCCAGACCAACTGCGCTCATCCTGCGAAGGTGTAGCGAGGCTTCTAGATCTCGACGATTGGGCTTTCGCCTACCAGAGCGCAGGCCAAACAGACGAGAAATGGCTAGGGCCAGACATCCTAAAGTACCTCGGCCAGTTAGACTCCAACGCTAACGCGACAAGAAACATCTTAGTGATTCCGATCGGTTTCGTGGCGGACCACTTGGAAATCCTGTACGACATCGACATAGAGGCACAAGAATTCGCCAAAACTCACGGGTTGAACCTCAGCAGAACAGGTTCCCTAAACGCAACACCAACCTTCATCGCAGCACTCGCAGACATAGTCATGAAGCACGTGAACAGGACCAGCTAATCCGTCAACACTCTCAACGCCGAATTCAAGGAAACTATAACCATCAACGATGAAGGATTTCAATTTCGCCCTAGGCTGCATGAAAGAAGAAATGTGAGAGTTGGCTAACACTGTGGGGACGCGGTTCTGTTCTGCCGGCTGCATGCCATACAGCGTTGGTGTAAGTAATTACATTCGAGCGATGAGGACTCAACACAGCCCTCGGTGATCAGACTACAACCTTTGTTACGATCTCTTCTTTATATCCCGTGATTACCCGCCTGTACCCCGACAGCATTTCGTTCAGATCGACATCGCCCGTGTCCAAGCGAAGTGTTTTTCCTCCTTGAATCGAAGAGAGCTTGTTTCGAGTCGCTATAATCCACACGTTTTCGACGCCGACTTTTCGTATGACTTTGGGGCTGATTTGTTGGTTTCCCCTCCCAAAGATGAACCCCTGTCGCCCAATAGGCGAAACAACAATCTTCACTTTCCTCCCCTCAATCACCCTCAGTAACTGCTCCTCGTTCGCATCAGACAGAACAGTTTTTCCTCTGTTTACGACATCGATACCGAGGAGTGTTTTTGTCGCCGTGAGACGATCAGCAACTGCTTTTACAGTGGTTCCTGGGCCCAAGACGTAGTACCACTCGTCCTCCATCAGTTCCGCAACATAATCAGCAATGATCTGTTGACTCATTTTCTCGTCGAGTAGTGCGGAGCTCTCCCCTTTCGTCGATTGAATGAGCTCCTCCTCGTAAGGAACGCGCAGGTAACCGTATAGTTTCGCCGAAACGCGCCCCATTCGGAATGCTTCTTCATCAATATCCATCACTTCAGCTTCTCGCAGTTTAGTCTCACCCCGTAGAAATTTCGCTGCCAGCTCTCCAGCTTTTTGTGAGGTGACGCCGAAAACCCCCGAGTGGATCTTGACACCTGCCGGCACACCCAAAACGGGAACTGATTGCCCGACTGATTCGTATACATCCCTCGCGGTCCCGTCTCCCCCAACGAACATGATTAGTTCGACGTGCATGTTCATCATTTCTCTGGCCGCCGCTTTTGTGTCTGCCGCAGAAGTTGCACCCGATGATATTCCACTCACAACTTTGAAATCAAATCCGCATTCTCTCACTTCATCCTCACCCATGCCGAGGGGGCAAGTTACGATCTCGAAATCGCCCCTCAGGGGTAAGAGACTTTGGAGAGCCTCAACAGCCCTCGCAGGTGAGACCTCAATTGCGCCAAGCTCTCTTGCTTTTTGAACTGTTGCCTTGCCGTCAGTCCCCTTAAGACCCACTTTCCCTCCCATTCCGGCAATCGGGTTCACGATGAGCCCCAGCTTTCTTGACTTTGAATCGGTGGTCTCACTCTTGAGATCTTCAATTCTCACCTGCTCAGTCTGTCGGCCGTTGTCTACAGGCTTGATTCTAGCTAGACTTCCGCAGAAATTGCCCGACGCATCAGGGTTGCCGGTAATCATGCTACCTGCGAATACCTCGGTCTCATAATGCTGCGACTGGTGAATAGTAGATGCGCTAGGAATTAGTGTGCTTACTCGACGAATGTATCTAGCCAACTACATTCACTCGCAATGAGTCAATATGTGGGATAAAATTCCTCTTTATGAATGCCCCCTAGAACCTCTAACCAATCTGGGGCGTTAAGGCTCAGAGGCTTGTCCATCATGGTCGCCAAGTACCATGTATGTTACAAGGCCTTTCGCGATTAGGAACCCAGCTTTGTCTCTAACGTTAGCTTCGCCGACCGCTGTACGTTTTCCTTTGTGTAAGATTCGGCCCTTTGCTCTGAGGAGCCCAGGTTTGGCTGGTGCGATGAAATTGACCTTCAACTCTATGGTCGTGATGAACTCGGGGCCAGCAAGCATCGTGCACAGTGCCAATCCGACGGCTGAGTCAATGAGGGTGGCGGCTACGCCTCCGTGAGCAGCGCCCTTACCTTGTGTGAGATTTCTTCTCACATTCACTTGGATCGTGGATTGGCCGTAACTGACTCTCTGTAGAGTTATTCCCAGATACCTGTAAAAGGGCATGTCCTTCGCGGTTCGTCGAATCCAAGCGGCCTGATTAGTGGACAATCTCCTAGTCAACCAACGACACATCCAACCGGAGTAGCGTCCGACTGGAAGTACGGAAAAATAAGGGTGCGTTTGTTGGGGCCAGATCGCAGGTCAGCGTGGGGGTTTTTCGGCTAACCAAGCGACGCTTTTTACAGTGACGCCACCTGAGCAACAGCTTTCAGGAAGAGCAGGGCTTTCGTCGAGAGGTTTGATTTTCTGGAACCCTACTTCCTGCAGCAATCTTTCATATTCTTCCATGGTCACCGCGCCTGCAATGCATTCGGCCCACTCGTCAGGATCGATCGGTTGTGTGAACTTACTCGAAGCTACCATGTCAGATACTGCGATCCTGCCGCCGGGTTTGAGCACGCGATAGATTTCTTTGAATGCAAGAGCTTTGTCGGGAACAAGGTTCAGGACACAGTTGCTGATCACAACATCTATCGAGTCGCTTTCAACTGGCAAGTGTTCGATCTCGCCCAAACGAAATTCCACGTTTTCGTAAGCGTACTTCTTGGCTAACTCTCTGGCTTTGAAGATCATCTCAGGGGTAGAATCAATCCCGATAACCTTCCCGGTTGGGCCAACCAACTTTGATGCGCGGAAGACATCAATTCCTCCACCGCTTCCAAGGTCAACTACAATTTCGCCTTGGCGTAGTGATGCGTGTAATACTGGGCTTCCGCAGCTCGCGGCCGACGCCACAGACTCCTTTGGAAGTCTTTCGCCAGCGGTGATCACTTGCTCACCACAGCAAGCTTCGTTGCGGGCCACCCCAGCATACTTTCGCCTTACCGCCTCTTTGATCTGCACTTCGGTTAATTCTGCCAAGGGCGAATTCACCTACTGCTTACAGGTAGTAGAAGATGATAAAAAGCCTGCCCAACTGGTTCTACGGAGAACAAGGAGAACTCCGGTCTTCTTCTAGCTCCTGTAGCAGCAACGGGGGCTCTCGAAATACTCGCGGCTCATGTGCACGATAACTGAGTCCTGAGTCAAGATGGCGTGGCATCGCTCAGTCTTCCACTCGGACGAGGAGATCACAGTTCTGCCATCGACGAGAGTGATCCAACAGTCCTGACAATTCGATGTCGTCTCTCGGGTTTCAGTGAAGCGCGCTCGGTCGACCTTTTTCAGGATTTTCTTTGGAGCAGCGAGCCTCACTTTCACCCCACGTTTGTGGAGGTTGGCCAAATGTGGTTCTAACCTGTCATAGATGGCCAGTTCAGGGATGAATGTGATGGCCTCGTGGGTAGCGCTCTTGAGGAGTTCAACTGTTCTGGTGAGTACGTTTTCGAGCCCTTTCACGACATACGCTAGTTCAACATCGTTCCGCTCCTTCCGCGTGTAGAGTGGTTCAAGAAGAATCGTAAGTTTGTTGAGTCTGTCAACTCGGCTCTCATAATCTTGAGTCATCATGGACTTCAACTTGCCAAGGGCCTCTTTTGGGGGCAAAGCTCTGTAATGCTTCGGAACACCCTCGCTGACCACAACTAGGCCTTTCTTCTGAAGCTCTTCTAAGGCGAAGTAGATCTTTGAATCTGGAATGCTTGCCTCAGTGCACAACTGCGTCGCAGAAACATCTTGGTTCCGAGTAAGGGCTAGGTACGCCTGGGCTTCGTAAGTTGTAAGACCTGAATCACGCAACTGATTCAGTACACTCTTCGTTGCTTCACTAGTAAGCCTACTCTGGACGGATGCCATGCTTCGCACACCAGGTGCAGAGACGCCGTTTGTACAAGATAACGTTTCTCCTTACTAGTGGTAGTAGCCAGCTGATTCACATGTATCTTTCCTCTTTAATGGGGTAGCTTTGGCGATTGCACGCCCAGCATGTTCCGATTGCTACTACAGACGTAGGAGGAAGATTTTAATACATGAAAATCCATTCGGCCCACTTGATGAGAAATGACCTCGAAACTAATGGCATTCATGTTCCCCAAAGCCACGAGTAAGGGTCAATACGCATACGTCGCTCTCAGGCTGGCTATTGCCGCGTTTTGGCTCAACTCTGATCTGCCACGTTGGGTTAGCTTAGCTGCTGGAAACCCACAAGCGAACGGCATCGTTCGAAACCTCTTCGGAGCCAGCATGGTTGTACCTCTAACTTACCTTTTCACAACCCTAGAAACTCTCGGAGCAATTGCCCTAATCCTAGGGCTACTCACAAGACTGACCTCCGTCTGGGCAATTGTGGAATTCGCAATAACGGGCACTACTGGCGTCATGGGCGGCAGCGCAGGGCTGGCCAAGGACTTCGGCCTGTTGGCTGGCGCTTTGGTGTTGCTCGCGAATGGAAGCCCGCTGCTGAGTATTGACGGGCTAATCGCGAAGAAAACCAACAAATAGCGCAGAACATGGGTACCCAAACGCTGACTAGACAGCCCTCAACACATTCCCTGGCCACCTACGGAAGGTCGTCTAGGCACTGGACATCATGTAGAATTACGAGAGCTTACAGTATTCACCTATGCAATTCATAAGAAGCAACCGAAAAGGAGATTCTCTGGTCGCTTGCCGCGTCGCAATGATGGAAAGATCTTCAATCTCTGATTTTTGTTCTCTTTAACAAACTCCGCCTAAAGTAACGAACGGAAGAATGTTGCCTGCCACGTTAGCTCACGTTCCGCATTCCATCCTTGAGTGATGGAGGCACGATGAAAAAGCGCAGAGTGCTCCACTAAGTAGAAACACGTTTTTGTTTTCCGGAGGCGATATATTGAGGATTGAAAATGAAACGCAATCCAGGAGCAATGGCCATCCCGGCTCCCTCGATGATGGTTATCGGAACACCGCCTTTGAAAGCGCCAGCGTGGGCATGCTTGGGATCATTCGACTGGATGAATCATCCTCAGCGCTTAAAGCGCATGCAATTCTGATTCCTTCGGAGAAGTGAGAACGCATGTCTGGCGTGTGGGGTAAGATTGATGCGGCGATGAACTGGATAGCTACTAACGCAAGGTCGTTCAGTTACTTGCTTCCAGACACATTGGAGCTGGCACTCTATCTAACCCTAGTAGCATACCTGTCAATCCAACTTGCACAACAACAAATGTAAACGGCAGGTCGTAGAGTAAGATACCAAACATACTGATTTCAAAAAACTGCAGTCGACATGCTTGAGTTTCCGTTACCGCGCCTCCGAAAAAGACTGCGAAAATCACTGGATACTCAAGTAACAAATTGTATGCTCTTCACTCCAAATCAGCATACACTTCAAGTTCACTTAAATGCTGGACGTTAGGTGTTCCCCGTAACGCACAGCTTCACATTCATCAATGTGTGGCAATCAATTGATCGGGTATTCATCGATGAATAGCGTTGTCATCTTGCTCGTAAAAGTCTCCGAATCTTTCTGCGTCAGTTGGCCTTCTGACGAGGCGAAAGCTTTCTTCATGCTGTCCGTGTCATCAAACCACAGCTCAACGAGCCCGTTGTATTCTGGTTCCCGATTCGGCCGACGCTTGACCACATTCACAACATACTTTCTAAGCCCGGGCATTTTCCTAGCGATGGGCGAGTGAATATTCAGCCAATATTCTGAGAACTGTTCCTCTGTCATATTGTCCTTCTTGTTCAAGAGGATGATTAACTTGAACATTCAACGTCACCCGCGGAGGCGATTTAGCCGTGGTTGCTGTTAACGGTTTTCATTCGACTTCTCGCTGAATGAGATTAGTAGAATGCTGCTGATTATCAACGCTAGGCCGACGAGTGAGTCATAGGAAAGTGTCTCTCCAAAGAACAGGAATGCCAACGAAACTGCTCCAATCGGTTCCGTGATAGCGAAGACGCTCGCCTTGGTCGCATCAACCAATTTCAACCCAGTCAGGTAGAACATGTAAGCCATTGTTGTAGGTATGATTCCAACCGCGGCCACAAGTTCCCACGCGAGCAGACTTTGAGGCAATCGAGTAGCCTCCAACGCAACCACTAGTGGGACGAAAAATACGGCCCCGAATAATAGTGCGAAGAATGACGTTACCGCGGCCTCGCGATTTCTTCCCAGGACCTTACCAAAAATATACCAAGTGGCATAGGCCAAGCCTGAACCTAAGGCGAGCCAATCACCAACCTGGGTTCTGGACGCGAACAGGTGCTCTCCTCGAAGCAAACCCATGATCAGAAATGCACCTGAAATGGAAAGCACGACTGCGACAATCTTCCGTCGGGTCAACTTCTCCTTCAGAACAAACCATGACAGTACTGCTACAAACCCCGGAGCGGTATACAGTAAAGCGGCGGCGTGTTGGACGCTTGTATAAGCAAATGAGGTGAAATAGAGAGACTCGAACACGGTGAGGCTGCAGAATCCAAAGGCCAGGAATAGCAAGAGCTCGCGGCGGTTCAGGGAGAATGAAGCGTGCCGTGTTGTTGCGAGAAGGCCTAGCATTGGTAGGGCAATTAAGATTCGTAGCCACGCAAGTGAAATCGGCCCTATGGTGGTATTGGCGTAGGTCCATTTCGCAAGTATGCCTGTTGTTCCCCAGAGTAAACCTGCCACCATAACCAAGATCGCTCCTCTGGTTTGATTGTTCAATGCAACTTCCTCAATGGGGCCCGGGAACAGTTTGGAATTGTGACCTCTAAATAGCCATTCGGATGTCTAGGGTCGAGCGAACTTTAGACGCAAATGAGGGCTGTCCCTAAATGTTTCCATCGAAGGGTATCGGGGCACTGTTAGTTGCGTCGGTTTCTTTCGGCTCCAGCGCAATTTTGGTCAGGTTCGCAACCGAGGCATCAACAGTCTCGTTGACGTTCTTTCGGCTTTCGATTGCAGCTTTCGCCATGATTCTCCTTGCCCTTTCCAGTCGCAGCCTAAGGCGTCTAGATAGGCACGACTTAATGCTTGTCGCTGTTGCGGGCGCGTTTCTCAGCCTGCATTTCGCTACGTTCATTTTAGCGGTTAAGGAGACCACCGTGGCTAACGCGACTTTTCTCGTGAACACGGGCCCTGTAATGCTGGCAATTCTCTCCCCGATCGTAATCAAAGAACGGACAACTTCACGGGAAGTGGTTGGGGTAGTCGTCGCGACTTTAGGAGTTCTGTTGATTGCTTATGCGGGGAACGGTTTCCGCACATTCGGGTTAGGCGATATTTCTGCAATCGCGGCGGCCTTCTTGGTTGCTGTGTACTCGCTTGTTGGCCGGCACCTACGCACAGGTGGTGTGAGCACCCAGTGTTACACATCCTATGTTTACGCCGCTGCGACTCTAGTATCACTAGCCATGACTCAACTCCTAGGCGGTGGCACGTTCAGGTCTTACAATACGGTCAACATAGTCGCGATATTGGGTCTCGGAATCGTACCTACCTTAGTTGGGCATTCACTCTACAACTACTCCCTTGGTTCGGTGAAGGTTGTTACTGCAAATCTCTTCCCGCTCCTCGAGCCCATCATAGCTTCTATTCTGGCTGTTTTGTTATTCAGCGAAATTCCAACTCTCGCGCAGATCGGTGGATATTCACTAGTCCTAGTATCGGTCGCGATAGTTGTCACCAGCCTACAGAAAGGATGATCATCGGGAATTCACCTTTACAACTCTGGAATTCGCGACAACGAAAATTCATTCTATCACCGAAAAGGGTGCTGCGCTTAATTGGGGCACTTGAGAATTGGCGTTTGCTGAGTGGGTGTTGATGTTCCGCTAACCATGACAGGCGAACCACTTGTTGGCGCAGTTTGGTGGGTAAAGCAACCTTTCAAAAGCAACCGTTCTGTACAACTTGGATGGGACAACACAGACGCTGTGCGCAACCAAGGTGAGGATTATGCTTGAGATGAAGTTCGTTCGCGAAAACCCAGGTGCCGTAAGGGAGAACCTGGAACGCAGGGGCAACCCTGAACAGGTTGCTTGGGTAGACAGACTACTTGAGAATGACAAGAATTGGCGGAGCCTCCGCACCCAAGCAGACAACCTTCGAAGCAAGAGAAACAAGCTCACCGAGGAAATCGCCAAGCTACGCAGACAAAAGACCGATACTGCGGAACTCGTCAAACAAGCTGAACAAATACCTGACCAAATCAAAGCAATTGAAAATCAGACCCAAGAGATTGAAGGTCAGATCACGACTACGCTGATGCAGTTACCAAACATCATACACGAAAGTGTTCCTATTGGAAAGGATGAGAGCGATAACGTGGAAGTGAAGAGATGGGGTGAGCCTCCAAGATTCGATTTCACACCGAAAGACCATATTGACCTAGCCGCCAAGCTCGGCCTAGTCGATTTGGAACGCGCAGCGAAAGTCGCCGGTGCTAGGTTCTACTACTTAAGGGGCGATTTGGTGAAGCTCAATTACTCCCTGATCAAGTTCGCATTGGACTTCATAGATTTGAAAGGTTTCAGGTTGATTCAGCCCCCATACATGATGCGGCGCGACGCGATTGGGGGCGCAGTCGCCCTAACTGACTTCGAGGACGTGATCTACAAGATCGAAGGTGAAGACCTCTACCTTCTCGCCACAGCGGAGCATGGGTTGCTGGCCCAGCACATGGACGAAATACTTGACGGAAAATCGCTTCCGCTTAGGTACGCTGGCGTTAGTCCATGCTTCCGAAAAGAGGCTGGCGCGCACGGGCGGGATACTAAGGGGATCTTCAGGATTCACCAATTCGAGAAGGTTGAGCAGTTCGTTTTCTGTAAACCCGAAGATTCTTGGCAAGAGCACGAGAAGCTCATCGCGAATGCTGAACAACTTTTCCAGGAATTGAAGATCCCGTATCGGGTTGTGAACGTTTGCACAGGGGATCTTGGGACGGTTGCGGCTAAGAAGTACGATCTTGAGGCTTGGCTTCCGGGGCAGGGTAAGTACCGGGAGGTTGTTTCTTGCAGCAACTGTACCTCATATCAAGCAGTACGCTCCAAGATTAGGTTCCGAGATAGGCCTGATGAACCAACCAAATGGGTTCACACTCTGAACAGCACATTGATTGCCACAGAAAGAGCCTTAGTCGCGATTATGGAGAACTATCAAACAAAAGACGGCTCAATCACAATACCTGAGACGCTTCAAGTGTACATGGGCGGGGCCACTAGAATCGAGCCTGCAACGTAACAGTAAATGGTATATTCACAGTAACTCTACGACTGAACGAAGACATAATGAGAAACCCCTCGCGGCGCCTAGAAAACGCTCACATGTCTCCAATCCGTAAAGTTGCCGGGCTGCTTGATGAGGCCCGCGAACGCGGCGACATGATTTCTTTCGGCGGAGGCGCCCCAAGCGTTCCGCCCCCACAACCATTTCTTGACGAATGCATACGCCTACTCAAGAAAAACCCGTTAAGAAGTTGCGGCTACACCGGGACACGTGGTATTCCACAACTCCGCGAGGCCATCGCGGAAGATGCGAAGAAATATGGGCGAGTTGACTTTGACCCATCTACTGAAATCATTCTGACTTCTGGAGCGACTGAGGCAATCTTCAACGTGCTCATGTCTCATGTTGATTCCGGCGACGAGGTCGTATTAACCGACCCGACTTACCTCGGCTATCGCGAGATAATTCAACTGGCTCAAGGCAAACCCACTTGGCTTCCTGTCACTGTAGAAGAAGGCTACCAGCCCAGCGCTGAGGGGCTCAAGGAGATTGTCACTAAGAAGACGAAGGCTGTGATGGTCTTGTCTCCTGACAATCCTACCGGGAGGATATTGAATGAAGGTTTCGTCAAGGCACTCGTAGATCTCGCACAAGACTATGACTTCTGGATCATAAGCGACGACATCTACAAACACATCATCTATGAGGGCGAGCACGTCTGGATTAGTCGATTTCCACGCGCGAAAGAGCGTACCATCACGGTTTGCAGTTTCTCCAAGGAAGCCGGTATCCCTGGATTGAGGCTCGGTTACACATTGGCTCCTGCTCAGATCATAGAGTCCATGGAGAAGATGCAACAATACAGCACATTAGCCCCTGAAAGCTTAGGGCAATTTGCCCTCGTGAAATTCCTGAAAGAAAACATGAAAGAACCGTACATGAATACAGTCATACCATACTACGCAAAGAAACGAGACTTCATGGGGAAAATGCTGCAGGAGCATCTGCCACTAGCCAAAACAGTCAGACCGCAAGGAGCCTTCTACTACTTCGTCGACATCCGGCCATACCTTACCAAGATGCACATGAATGAAGAGGAATTCGCCGCGCGGCTACTGAAGGAAACTCGGGTCGCTGTCATACCGGGTCGATTCTTCGGCGACAACGGAGCCGGACATGTCCGGCTTACTTTTGTCAGTGAGCCAGAGGAAAAAATAGAGGCAGGCATGAGAAAGTTGTCCGAGTTCACCGCACGAGTATGACCATGGTCAAGCGCTTGGGGAGTTATCGGACTGTAGCAGTACAGTTCGCGGGGATTGCTTAGTGAGCTGAATTCTGGTAGGTTGGGAGTTAAGCGCCTTGCTGCATTTTCGAAAGATAGCTCTTGACTCCAGGCCACCCCCTATCAGTCTTGGATCTTACGACAGCGAAGGCATCTTTTCCATTGAGAGTTCTCGGTTCTTCTCCTGTTACCTCTCGGATCATGAACCGCGCTGCGCTGAGCACGTCGCCGTTGAGTTTGGCTTCGCTGTCGTCCGCAATATGGCATATCAATGCCTCAATAGTCATAGGTCCAATTGGCCCGAACTCGCGGCCGTGGCTGGCAGCCACAACGTGAACAGCGTCTAAAGGAAAGCCGCGCCGAATCAACTCGGCACTCGCCAACGTCAAGTGGTCGAGGCGCTCAGCAAGAAGAGAGCGCCGGTATCCACTCCCATCTCGCTCAGCGTACGTGGCGGGTTTGAATATGTCGTGTAGCAGAACGCCGCAAATCACCAAATCCTTGTCCACCCTACATTTGTAGATCGTCTGGACAATTCGTGACAGGGCCATACTGAGTTGGAATAGGGCCATGGTGTGCTCGATGAATCCGCCTGGATAGTTGTGATGGTGCCCGATGCTCGCAGGCGATCTGTTAAGTGGGATTCCGGAAAAGGTTTTACCGCCGATCTTAGTGGAGGGATGGGCTAGTAGTTCGTACACTTTCTGGCGCAGTTTCTTGTCTTGGATTTTGTTGACTATTTTCAGTAGGCGTTTGTCCAAAGAAATCAAAGCGTCAGTTGCTGCTTTGGCAAATAAAGTTGAGCAAAGGCTCAGCAAGCGTCATCGCTGTGGCATTGAACGGTTGAGTGGTTGCTTCTGTAATCATCTGAGGTGATCGCTTCGCTCCCAAGAAGACATGGGGAAGATATGATGGGGGCTTTTCAGGAGCAGGCGCCCCATCTGCACTCGGGGCAGATGTAGCATCCTTCCTGAAAGACTACAGTGGTTTGGCACTGTGGACAAAGTTTCAGCTGCTCAGTTTCCCCATGAGACCCACCCACTAGTGGGACTGTCACAAGTTGAAGAGTTCGAACAGTGTTTTCTCCTTCTGAGTTGTGAGACTCGCTGTTCCCTTCTTGTTTCTTGCGGGGGGAAACTAGTACCTGTTCTTTGATAGAAGTGTCTCTGAACACAGTCACGTCCTTGCAGCCCAGTTTGTATGCGAGTAAGTAAGAATCACGCATGTCCTCTATCGTAGCGTTTGCGGGGAAGTTGTTCGTTTTTGAGATTGATGAATCGGTCCATTTCTGGAATCCTGCTAGTGCCCGTATGTGGTCCTCGGGGCGGATGTCCATGGCCGTGATGTAGATTCGTTTCAGGTCTTCTGGTATGTAGCTTATCTTCTGAATAGACCCACCGTGCTCGTTAACGTCCCTGAGCAGATCATCGCCGAAGAGTCCTTCCTCTGTCATGACGCGTTCGAAGACGGGATCTATGTAGTAGAAGCTTCCAACCTTCACATGTTTCTCGTAGACCATGGAGTAAACGGGTTCCATTCCGCTACTGCAGCCGGCTATCATGGATATGCTGCCGGTCGGCGCGATTACCGTCGTGTAGCCATTGCGTATACCATGTTTCTTGATCTTTTCCGCTATCTTGTCCCATTCGAAATGCCAAGATTTCTTGTCATAGAACCCGGCAAATGGAAGTTTCCCTTCTGGGTAGAAGCTCTTGTCGTAGTATAGTAGTGGGCCGCGTTCCCTAGCCATCTCAACGGAAGCTATTTTTGAGTGATAGTTGATGAATTCCATGAGTTCCTCCATGAGTTTCCTGCCTTCGTCACTGTTGTAAGGCGAACGCAATTCTAGGAGCAAGTCGGCAAGGCCCATTACGCCCAATCCGATTTTTCGGGTTGCGAGTGTCATCTCCTCTATTGCTTTGAGTGGGAAGTTGTTGACGTCGATGACATTGTCAAGGAATCTAGATGCTAAGTAGACCGCTTCGCGTAGTCCGTCCCAATCGTATGTGACTTTGCCGTTCTCATCGCGTTTCACAAACGCCCATACATTGATGCTGCCTAGGTTGCAGGATTCGTTCGGGTAGAGGAGGACTTCGCCGCACGGGTTCGTTGTGACTATTGGGCCGAGGTGTTTGTAGAATGGGTTGTGCTCGTTCACGTGGTCGAAGAAGATCACACCAGGCTCGGCGCTTTCCCAGGCTTGGTATACAATCATGTCGAACAGGAGGCGCGGGTTGACTTGACGAACTACCTGCCCTGTTCGAGGATTGATGAGTGGGTAAGGTTTGTTGTTCTTGAAGCTGTCCCAGAATTCAGGCATTATGAGGACTGAGATGTTGAAGTTACGTAGCGCCTTGTTCCCTTTCTTCGCCGTTACGAATTTCTCAATGTCTGGGTGGTTACTATTGTGGACGAATACGCCGTTGGCAACGAAGTTCGGCCAGTCTGGCATTACAATGTCAAACACTTCATGGATTCCATCAAGTGGCTCCACGCTGACGACCTTGTGGTTTGGTCGGGAGAACTGGTTGCCGAACCCGTCCTCATAATGTCGCTTGTAGTCTTCGCCCGTGAGTCCGCTGTTCCACGGTGTGCGGCGTTTGGCGGCATCGCTCATTCTCATCCTCCATTCTCTGGCTTTTTCTGCTCCATAGA
The DNA here is from genome assembly GCA_049513715.1 of Bathyarchaeia archaeon. Taxonomy (GTDB): domain Archaea; phylum Thermoproteota; class Bathyarchaeia; order 40CM-2-53-6; family 40CM-2-53-6; genus FEN-987. Next base: position 101,117 of record JBEKVV010000006.1, read on the forward strand.
CGGCTTCCAGAGTCTTGCCCTTTCTCCTAGAGGCGATCTCCTCTTGCAGCTGCGCCAGGTTATCGGCGTGGATTTTGCCGTGCTCCGAAACCGTCACGATTTTCAGGTTTTCGGGGTTGTTGTTCAGAGAGTTTCCGTCGAGGTGGTGGACGCAGAGGTTGCCAGGTTTCCTTCTCTTTCCGTTTTGAGAGATCAGTTTGCCCGTGAAGCATTCGGCGGCGACTATGTGCTCTGGCACAAGATCGCTGCGCGTCGAACCTACGAAGTATTTTTCGTTCAGGATTTTCTTGTGGAAAGCGGTTACGCTATCGAGTTGGTGTAGTTCCTTTGCCTCGACGTATTTTCCGTTGGACATCATGATTCTGTGATTCGGGGTGCAGTCTATGTGTGTGTCGTCGTCGAAGTGGACTCTGACAAGTTTCTGTTCGCCGCTTTTAGCTATGAGCTCCGCCTGTCTTATCCTAACCTCGCCTTTATCGTTCAGACAATACAAATATGGCTTTTGACCGACAAGATCCCTAATCATGAAGCGGCCGTTTAGGGTCGAAACCACAATTTCCCCGGACAGGCAGTTCAGAATCCCCATGTTGGCTCCTCTTCGTATCCCTCCTTGTTTGATGACGTCGGTCATCGTGTCGAATAGCATCATGAAACTGATTGGACCGGATGCAACTCCTGAGGTGGAGCTTACGTAGTCGCCTTCGGGCCTGAGGTGCGAGAAGTTGTAACCCATTCCCCCTCCAGCCTTGAAGACGACGGCGGTTTGCTTCAGAGTCTCCATGATGCTTTCGATGGAATCATCAACGCCTAACACGAAGCACGCTGAGCCCATCCCGAGAACGTTTCCGAAGTTGGCAATGGCTGGTGTATTCGGCATGAATTTGCGGGAGACCATTATGTCATAGAAAGATTGGATTCTTTGCTCGTACTTGCTGAAATAACCTGTCTTGAGTAATTCGAAGAATCGGGACCACGAGGTCTTCATCGTGTGGTCGCGGTTGAAGCGGTCATACATGCGCTTCAAGGCTTCAAGGTGGTACCGGTTCAGCGCATACTGGCCAACGGTGACCTTTCCATCATTTTGAATCGGGTCGAAGTTCTCGGAATCGTGAGCTTCCTGTTTCTTGCTTACGTCGAAAACCTCATCGTCGTAGAGGAGATCTGGAAGGGATCCATGGACTGCGATTCTTGTAAACAGCTGTTTGGGTGTCTCGGTTAGTTTGCCCGTTTCATCCTTCTTCAGGTATCTTGCCTTGAGCACCCGCAGTGCATTTAGGTCGAATGCTTTATCGACCTCATCAATTGATTCCTTCTCGAGCACCCGCTGTTTCTCGAGCCTGATCTCAGCTCTCTTCTGTCGGTAGATGATGTAATCCTTTGCCACTTTCGCATGGCCGTTTTCAACTAGCACCCTCTCAACAACGTCCTGAACATCTTCGACGGCAGGAATCGCTTCGGACCCGTACTTCTCGTCAAGTAGCTCGACGACGCGAGTTGATAATGATTCGGCTAGTGAGCGGTCTCTTCCACCGGTTGCGAGTACAGCGCGGTAAATTGCGCTTGTGATTTTTTCATTGTTGAATGGGACGATACGCCCATCCCTCTTTCGTATCTGAGTAATTCTCAAGGCCAAGGGATCCTTCTTCGATGTTAGAGCGCGGTCTGCCAATTTGATTCTTGCTCCCCAAAAGGTTAGAAAACAAACTAGTTCAGTTATGCACTTTAATAGTTTTCGACAGAATTGTATAAAATATTGTATTGCCTTGGACGGAAAATGCGTCGCCATGGTCAAAGACCTTGGCTAGACCTACTGGAAAGTGAGTAGTTTTCCATCCCAAGCCATGAACATTCCGAGAAGACTTTTGCTGATTATACGGACTGCGATAGAGGAACGGCCTAGATTTTTCGAATCGTTTTCTCATGTTGTCGGTCTTAGCAGGTCGAAGATTGGGGAAGTTCATTTGCGTGGTCAACCGCTTCATCTCGAGACGTTTGTGTACGTAAGTGGGTCTGGGACACCTACGTCGTGAAACGCTTTCTGCCTGGTGCGGCATCCCCGACACTTTCCGCAGGGAGTTGAAGCGTCTCCATAGCAACTCCACGTTAATTCCAGTGGAACGTTCAACTTCAAAGCTAGCCGCAATACGTTGTTCTTGTTGTATCCCATTAGTGGGTTCACGATATCGATCGTGCCGCCCTCGTGGCCGGTTTTGGTTCCGATTCTGAGCAACTCATTCATGAGTCGAACGAACTCGGGCCGGGCGTCTGGCAACTCCTTCGCATCGTCCGAGTTGGAGCCAAAAACGACTCTGTCAGCGCCGAGAGTTTCAGCGTATGCCGCTGCAATGCCATAGAAGACTATGTTGCGTGCTGGGATGTAGGCTGGGCTGATCTCGGTGGAAGGCGAGGGATGATACCGTTTCTCAAGATCCTTGTAGAAGGGGAGGTAGATGCCCAAGTGTTCTCTGACTTGGGCCGCAGCCGCCAAGCGCTTTGAAGCTTCGGCCTCGCTGTCATGGGCCTCCGTGTAGATCATGTTCAATGTGTAGATTTCGTCTGTTTCTTGTCTTGTCAAGTAGAGTGCAGTCGCTGAATCTATGCCTCCGGATAGAAGGACGACAGCTCCGTGCAATTGCCCACTCTCGGGCAGAGACGAGGGTTGCTCGGCATTAAGATGAACGGCGAACACATACCGGGAGACTGAAAAGAGTAAGAATTCTCCGTGCAACTAGGTGGGTTCCATTGCCCCAAGATCGACTTAGGGAGGTCTCTGAGTGGAGGCCACCGAGAGCCCGCCTAGGGAGAGGGGCGGGTTCTTGGTGCTAGTGTGCTTTTCATGAACGTAGCGATCGAATCTTTTCTGCATTGAGGGCAGATCTTCAAGTGATATCGATCGTTGGGGAGTGCCTGGTGGCACCACTCACACCGTTTGATTCTCGGGGTCTCCATCTCAGGGATTTCTTCGAACAGCAATCTTTCGAGGTCTTCAACCATTTTGATTTCCTTCTTTTTTCTAGCCCATGTTCCAAGTTTGCGTGTGCAAACTAGGCAAGCATGTACTACAGGTTAAGGGGTGTTAAAAGAATTAACAAGATTTATAAGAAAGCAACGTTAACAGTGTTATCAGGATATCAGATTAAGCACGGTAACTTTGTGAGTTGGCTATCATGGCAAACAATGCGGTCTTGATTCGCGGGATGGATCGAGATATCTACAACACAGTGATAGCCAAGGCAAAACAACAAGGAAAGAACGTCGCAGAGCTCGTAAACGAAGCTCTGCGCCAATACTTGGATGAATCTCCAGGCGAGAACCACGATGTCTTTGACACAAAGAAGCTAGTGATAGCCGGATCCGTACTCCTATCCAAGGCAGACATCCTAGGGCTACACAAGGAGCTCGGCAAATTCCACTTGGAGAACAGTGGGGAGCTCACGTTCGACAAGGACGTCGACCAAGAAGCCTTCCAAAAGATTGAGCACATCCAGAACACAGGTAAGCTCCGGGTACCAACCGATGTCCACCACTTCGCCCTACTGAAGGCAGGGAACATACGCGGAGAAGTCGAAAAGTACTAGGTCAACGTACCCAAAATTGCTGGGTTTGTAGCCGAATTTATACTGTCTCAACGCCGAACTTTCCAGTCTCCCATAGCTCAATCTTGACGGGGGTCTTGAAGAAGTTACTGAGCTGTTCTTGTAACTGCCTTGCCAACTTCTCACAGCTCATATTTCCCATATCCTTGTGGTCGTATTGTTCGTCGATGAACTGGTCCACCTTGCGTTTGATGTTTTCGAAATCCAGCCACTCGTCACTGTTTCCATAGACTTTTGCTAGGAGCTGGTAGTTGTGGCCGTGCATGCGGCCGCACTTGGGATGGCCCTGAATTATGTGGGCAGCAGCGAATTCACGCTTGTAAAGCCGCGCAATGTCTGGCTCGGAGGGTGCCAAGTTTGCCTACAGCTCCTTTCGAAGCATCTCGAAGAACTCATTTCGGGTCTCGAATTTCTCGAATTGGCCGCGTATCTCTGAGGTGATTATGTCCGCGCCGCTCTTTACTCCGCGCATTTCCATGCACAAATGCCTCGCCTGAACAACAACCACAACTCCGTATGGGTGCAAGATGTCATTGAGTGCGTCCGCGATTTGTTTGGTCATGCGTTCCTGCAGCTGAAGCCTTTTGCTGAAACAATCAACGAGCCGAACAAGCTTAGAAAGCCCCACCACCGCCTTCGAAGGAATATACCCTATGTGCACTTTGCCGTAAAATGGGAGTAGATGATGTTCACAGAGAGAGAAGAACCCGATTTCTTTGGCCACGACCATACCAGAGACCTCATTCCATTCGCGCGCAAGGATATCTCTCGGGTTCATCGCGTAGCCCTCTGTAAGTTCAACGTACATGTCTGCCACACGCCTCGGTGTGTCACGGAGGCCTTCGCGTTTCGGATCCTCACCCATCTCCTCAAGTAAGGACCTTGTCAGATTTTGCATTCTAGCTTTATCCATAAGTTTCGCATCCGACTTGATACATTACTACGGGCCTGCCAAGATCGGCGAGCGAGCAACCGCTATCTGCGGTTTGGAATTAAGCCTTACGTTCGTTTGCGGGTCGCAGAGTGGCATCTGAGCCCTGTCGACTGAGGATAAGGGCAATTGAGCGAGATGAGAGCAGGAGTGGGCAGGGATTGAAAGTATTGACCTTGACTAGGGATTTCTACGGCAGGGACACCGTACGGGTTGCCAAGGAGTTGCTTGGCACATATTTGGTTCGAGTGAAAGGAAAGAGTCGGATGGTGGGTAGAATAGTTGAGGTCGAGGCGTATAGGGGTAGTGACGATCCGGCAAGCCATGCTTTTCGCGGATTGACGCTTAGAAATGAACCGATGTTCGGTGAACCCGGCCATGCGTACATTTACTTCACCTATGGAAACCATTACTGCCTGAATGTGACGACTCAGAAAAGCGGGACACCCGGCGCGGTACTAGTTCGCGCCTTAGAACCGCTACAAGGGCTTGTCACAATGAGGTGGCTGCGCCCCAAAGTCTCTGACATCGAATTGACGAATGGCCCCGGCAAACTCACGAAAGCTTTTGGAATAGACAAGTCGTTGAACAAAGTCGACTTGACGCAACCAGGACCGCTCTTCATCTCGCCCGGCTCCGGAGAACCGCTGAAAATAGTTCGCTCGACTCGCGTTGGAATCAGAGAGGGTACCGACCGCCTGTGGAGATTCTACATCGCAGACTGCCAATACGTGTCGAAGCATAGACGCGAGAAACCTGGATTTCAAAGTACTTGATCTGACAGAATTGTGTCGCTACACGTAAATTCAACAGATTAGCTGTCATGCGCTTCTGCAAGATCGAGTGACCTCGCGCATGGCAATTGTGCGAATAATTGACCTCACCAAGAAATACGGTTCAACGTTGGCAGTAGACCACCTCAACCTTGAGGTTCAAGAGGGCGAAATCCTCGGCCTACTAGGTCCGAATGGGGCCGGAAAAAGCTCCGTCCTTATGATTTTATCGACGATAATCAAACCCACCGCGGGCACAGCTGAAGTGGGAGGCTACGATGTTCGCAAGAATCCGTACGAAGTCCGAGAACTTATCGGAATCGCTTTCCAAGAGCCGAAGCTTTTCTGGATGAACACGCCTTGGGAGATACTCAATTGGCACGCGAGAGTATGCGGCGTCAAGAACCCCAAGCAGAAAGTCGAGACCATGCTCAAAGAACTCGAGCTTTGGGATGCAAGGAAAAAACTCTCCCATGAACTCTCCGGGGGAATGAAAAAACGGGTAGAAGTTGCCAAAGTCCTAATTCAACGCCCCAAAGTGGCAATTGTTGATGAGCCCACTGCTCAGATTGATGTGGGCGGAAAGTATCAGATTTGGGATATGATTCGTGCGTTACGAAACGATGGGTCCACAATCATTCTCGCCACGAATGAGCTGAGCGAAGCTGACCGCCTTTCCGATAGAGTCGCAATAATGTTCCATGGCCGACTCAGAATCTGTGATACACCGAGGAACTTGAAGGACAGCATACAGGGCGGAGACGTAATTGACATACGACTTGATGCGCCTATTGAGGACAAGGCTCTTTCAGAGCTGAAGGGCATAGGCGGCATCGTTGATCTTGTCGTCGTCAAACCTACTCACGTGCGAATTTACCTGAATCGGGCGGAGAAGATGTTACCGAAGATCATGAACGTCCTCTCTGTCTTGGGTGTTGGGATTAGTTCGATTAACATGAAGGAACCCTCCCTCGATGATGTCTTTTTCCATTACACTGGAACCGTTCTCGATGAGGATAACGGAAACCCGGGAGTTACCAGTGCGTGAGCAAGCTTCTCCTAGTCATAGAACGCGACATGCGCTCACTGATTCGACGTAAGAGCATCTTGGTGATGCGTTGGTTCTTCGTGATAGTGCAGATTGGAATTTTCGGATTGGCTGTTTCGAGAATAGTCGTTGCAATGCAGGACTATTATTACTACTACGCCATGGGCGTCATAGTCATGACGATGTATTCCGTGGCGATTTTTCTTGGCTACGAGATTTACGATGAAGCTGACGAAGGATACGTGGAATACCTACTGAGTCTTCCGATCACAAGACGCGAGCTAGTGATAGGCCGTTCACTTGCGGGGGGGCTCCGGAGTTTCATTTTCATGTCTCCTATCATTGCCGGTTTTCTAATCATAATCGGTATTGAGGATCCACTCAAGATATTGACCGCGCTCGTGGCCCTCTACGGGTTCGCTTTCGGCGTGTCAGGGTTGAGTATCACGCTCGCTGTAGGTTTGAAGTCCGGCGATAGGTTCGACATCATAATGGGCGCGCTGGACGCATTCATAGTCAGGTTGAGTTCAGCGCTGTACCCGCAGGCATTCATGCCTGGACCGATAGCGATAATGTCCCAGTTCAACCCTCTGACATACGCGACCGACCTATTCAGGTGGTCGTTGAATTTCGACGTGAGTTACTTGGCGAACCCAGGACTTGCGCTGGTTGTGCTTTTGCTTTTCCTTGTGACTTTCAACTTCGCTGGAATCATAATGTACGAACATAACCTTGAGGGCGGAAATTGGAGGTGATGAAATGCTACGCGGGATGGCTTACGTCATAGCGCACGATTTTAGTGTCTTTTTCAAGTACAGATGGTTTCTTGCTGGCTTAATCAGCATGAACCTTGCAGACTTGCTCATTATGGGGGTTGTCTTCACGAAGATGGTTTCATTCAATTACTTCAAGTTCTTGGCGCCGGGAATTGCAACGATGGGGCTCTTCGCAGCCGCGTTCGTGATAGGAAGGGAGGTTAACATGGAAACCAGGCGGGGCTACAACCAATACCTGCTAAGTCTCCCCTTGAGGCGGTCAGAACTTGTTTTCGGGCGCATGGTGGCAGGTGGCGCTAGGGGACTTCTCTACGCCATTCCACTTCTCATTTTGGCCATGGTGATTCTCAGGTTTCCTTCCGCAATAGAGATAGGCCTAATCTTGTTCGCAATGTACCTTCTAGGAATGGGCATCTCAGGGCTAGCCATCAGCCTCGCAGTGGCCCTGAGAAGCTTTGAGAGATTCACCACTGCGCGAAGTCTGCTCTACCTACTGCTCGTCTTTTGCAGCACCGTCTTCTACCCCATTTCAGTCCTTCAACAGGTCCTGAACGGGCCCTTGATTTTGTTCGCGCGAATAAACCCACTCAGCACAGTTTCCGACCTGCTCAGGGGCTACATGATGGGAACCCCACCAGTAACATTGCTCAGCTGGCTCGAATTGCTCACCTTCTCGACAGTGTTCATTTTGGGTGGCGCTGGCCTATACGCGCTTGCAATTCAGCGATCGGTGTAGGACGACGCAACTCATCGAAATCGAAGACGCACATGATTCTTCATGTTGGGTTCATGAAACCAAGAACTTGAAAGCGTAGTACAAATTCCTCATTCGGAACATGAAACTGAATTTCGTCGAACCTTTTCGTAATCTGAATCCCACTGGAACCTCACAAACGCGCAAACGTTCTTTGAGTACTCTCACGAAAAGCTCTAACTCAATCTCGAAACCCGTGGCGTGAATGTTTTCGTACAGCCGTTCTACTGCTTCCCTTGTGAAAACCCAGTATCCAGTCTGAATGTCTGTGAACAGTCTTCCGAATTTCATGCTGAGGAGGAAGGATACTGTAAGATTGGAGGCAAGGCTCAAGAGAGGCATCGCGCCTCGCTCTCTTGGCCCACGAGTGCGCGAACCAAGAACCACATCGGCGTGGTCGGAGGTCGCCAGTTTCACCATCGGGTTAAGGAATGATGGGACATTGGTTCCGTCACCATCGATAATGCAGAGAAATTCCGCTTTTCCATCCAGAAATGCCTTCATCCCAGTTCGAACGCCGCAACCTTTTCCTTTTCCAAAATCCTGAAGGATTACTGTTGCACCGGACTGTTCCGCTATGGTTCTGGTCTGGTCGGAGCTGAAGCCATCTACTACGACAGCATTTGTGAAGCCTGCAGCACGTGCCTCAATGACCAGTGAACCAATGGCCTCCTCTTCATCCAGCGTTGGGATCATCAGCATGACTCGGGCGCCCCATTGGTTATCTTTTTGAGTGTACGCAGGAGGAGCTCCTGAGTCGATGTAGGTCGCCATGCGGGCCACAAACATACTCATTCTGATTTGCATTTTGGTTAGTCTTTACAGTTGGACGGTGGACCCTGCCTTTGTTGAGAGCAACCTTGCCTTCAGTCTTAAGAACGTACTAGAGGGTAGGTTATGGACCGTTGTCACTGCAATCTTTGTTCACGCCAATTTGCTTCATTTGCTGGGGAATATGATATTCCTCTACGTTTTCGGAAACACGTTGGAAAGCGTCACAAATTCCAGGCGCATGCTCCTCGCGTTCTTTTTGGGAGGACTGCTCAGTTTTCCTTTGAGCCTTCCATTCTTTCCCTCCAATGCCATTTTCGTGGGAGCTTCTGCTGCAATATTCACCTTAACAGCTGTAGTGATGCTGCTGAAACCACTGAGGTTCTCTTGGCTGTTGCTAATGCCCGTCGGGCTTGTGGCCGTGCTGTACTTTCTTTAGGTTCTGTTAACTTGTCGGCGCATGTGCCTTTGAGTTAACTCACTCCCATCGACTTTCAGGATTACCCGCAGTTCGGTTTTCCTGTACCGTTGCTTCGGTTGGGAGCGCGATTGGCGCGAACCTCACGCCTCTCGCCAGAATATTTCTGGCGGCGTTTACGTCTCGGTCTACGGTGAATCCACAGGAACGGCATTTCAGTTGTCGGTTCTCTTCAGGTTTCATTCTTGACCCACATATCGAACACTTCACCGAAGTCCCGTACGGATTCACATAGATGACAGGTATGCCTTCCCATCTGGCCTTGTATTCGATTTGTCTTTGAAGCTCTGCGTAGCTCCAAGAGTTCATTCGGCCACGATACGTTCGACCCTGACCGT
>JBEKVV010000007.1:0-93141 GCA_049513715.1 Bathyarchaeia archaeon
AGATGCTTAGGTCTGGAATCTTGAGCGACTTGGCGATCGGCTCCTCTTGGCTAACCGGATTCAGCCCTCCGGTCTGTACAGCCAGGCTATCCAGGATTTGGAAGAACCCATCGCCTTGGAGTTTTGTAAGATCTAATCCGAGCTTTTTCAAGTCATGTTCTACGTCGGCGGGAGGGTGCTGGAATGTATGGTACAACGCCTTGTGGCCGCTTCTTAGTGCTTGGGCTGCTAACGTTAGGGAAGCTTCGTACCATGCGGAGTCTGGCTCGAATTCTACAAGTAAATTCGTGCCAAATTCAACGCCATCTGGAAGAATCCGTTCAAAGATGGGGAGGAACAGATTTGTCAGCAAATCGCTTATCCAGTATCTAAGAAACCTGAGTAGCTTGAATTTCTGTCTTCCGATTACGCATCCCAGTTGTGTGTGTGGTACTGATGGTGCGCACACACACTAAAACGGCGGTTCAAATTCCGCTGCTCGCACCACTAGACCCACACACACTTTCAAACGACGAACGACGACGGTTCAAATTGTGCGTGACAACTTCTGACGAACCAACGCGCAGACTTCGTCATTCGATGCTTTTCGTAGGTCAATGTACCCGACTGTGGACGGTAATCCAGGTATCTCCGTATCATCCAAGCGGAGAGGCAGGATGTATTCTCTCCTCTCCTTTGCTCTCGCTTGAGCGTTCCTGCGCTCATGATTTGTCCACAATCTCTCCGCGTAGTGCTTCCAAACCAACATCACACAATACTCCGCCGCATCTTTGTACACCCATGCTAGGTGTTCGTACAAGTTCTTCCCCCAAAGCTCCGCCATTTCGTACCTATGATAGAACACGCGCACCCCATGCATCCTAAGGCATGCAGCGAGACGGCTGTCAGCTTGGTGGGCGACGCCACAGCATACATCAGAGTCATTCGGACATTAAGAAGGCAGTAGCTTCATTGTCCACTGTCCTATGTGGGCCGGGATGGTTACTGTGGTGCGCACCCACACTTGGTTAGGCATCGGCGGTTCGGGATTCAGATTTTCATTGCCCGCATACCTGAATGGAAAATGTGAAATCGTAGTGAACCATTACTTGTAGCAATCATCAAGCTGGTGAGCTGAGTTATGGGAACCAAGGAAAGTCTAGAAACCAAGGAAGAAAAAGTGGAAGGCGAAGTGAAGGAAGTTAATGTAAACTACTATTCCGATCAGACGGCAGATACCCGGATTCTAACAGATAAGGACGAAATCTGGTTTAACGCAGTTGCGCCCGTCGCAGTAAAAGATAGGGTGACAGCTAGCGGGAAACGAGAGAAACTCAGCCACATTTTCGAACAAAGCCACACGAAATCAATCGTCGATGAAATAGCACGGATTAAGAGTCCAAGTATCCGACAGCTATACACAAATCTGGACAGACTAGTATTGAGCGCTAACGAGATTTTTGACGAGAAGACAGGGGCAACGTACTCTATCCCCTACCAAGTGGAATTGCATTGGGATCTGAAACTGGCGAAACTGAGGCTTTTCTATCCGGGACTCGCTTTCGCGGGTGCAGTGATTCTGAATCTGTTTGCAGCCTGGTTGATTGGCTTTAGCGTTGATAAGTTTTTTTCGGCATTCGCAGCTAGTTTTATTCTGGTTTCACTGATCAGTCTAGTCGGAGACCAAGAAATCTTGAATAGACTTGCTAAGGTTTCTAAAATCGACCGGCATAACGCTGGCAATAAGAGTGCTCTGAAGGATGGCAAGTCAATCAACCTAGTTCTTACAGCCGTGCTCAGTCTTGCTGCAGCAATCATCAACATCTTCCACATCGTCATCCACATCTGACCAGGAACCAAAGTCCCACGAGCATCACAATTTGAACCACAGGTTCAGGTGTTTTCGTGTGTGTGTGCGCACTATTGGACCCACACACAGACTTTCATTTAAGCGGGAGGTTGGCTATCATTGACTATGACTAACCAACTATCGAAAGCCAAATTCATTAGTCTTGAGACATACAAGAGAAACGGCGAAGCAGTTAGGACTCCCGTTTGGTTTGTAGAGGAAAGCGGCTTGCTTTATTTTCATTCGCCGGCAAAATCTTGGAAGGTGAAGAGGCTTCAAAGGAATCCTGTCGTTCGTTTAGCACCTTGTGCAAGATTCGGCAGAATAGAGGGGGACTGGCTCAAAGGAAAAGCTACTCGGATCGATGGAGAGGATGGCAAAAGAATCGTCAAGCTGGTAAACTCTAAGCAGGCGCTAGGAGATAGAATTATTGGGTTTTTCGAGAAGAAGAATAGAGTTGCTTTCTCAATCAAGTTGGATGCTAATTGAGCCATCAAAAAGAAATTCCGTAAGAGGAGAGACGCAAAGTTCTGTTAAGCAAACTTGAGACGATGGAAGCCGACTAGACATAATCCATTTCTACGTATTTCCATCGGTTCAAATTACGACGCCCGCACCACTGATATCACACGCACGAAAACTACAAATCTGCTAGAACAGAGGATTCTCGTGTGTTCTGATTGCCGAGGATTCCGTTAATCGAAGACTTGACTAAGGGACCTGTTCCTCCGGGGTCCAATATTCTTGTTGAATTTGATCCTGCATCGCAATGGCATAATGCATCGGTCGCTGTTGCAGCCGGCTGGTTGAGAACTGGCGGAAGCGTTAGTTATCTTGCGTTCTCCCGGCCACCAGATAATGTCCGTTCTCAACTCCGACAACTTGGACTTGACACTGAGGAGCTCGAACGGACCGATCGGTTATGGACTACCGATGTATACAGCGCGTCGATAGGACAGAAATCCAAAGAAAGGTTCGCCGTTGAGTCGCTAAAGGTCGCGGACCTGAGCATTTGGGTAGCAAGGGAGGCGATGGCTGATTCACCTGCCCCTGAATTTCTCATAATAGATGATAACAATTCGGTTCTCGATAGATTTAACCCCGAGAGGAATTGGGTCGAATTCCTCCTATCGAGACCTATCCCGATGACCAAACGAAGGCAAATGACTAATCTCCATGGCATCATCGGGGGAATTCACAGCAACTGGGCGTACAAACAACTCGAGGCTGCGGTTGAGGGTATCATCGATTTCAAGGTTGATGAAGTAAACGGAGAACGCAGAACTTTCGTTGGGATCCGAGGCATGCTGAATGTTTGTTTCGATTCGCGATGGCACCCATTGAAGATCGGAGAAGACTTTGAGATTACTCTGGAGAAGTAAGGAAGCGAAAACTGCAACTCGTACACGTACGAAACCTGCCTGCTGTAAAAGCGTCAGATACATATAGTGCTGAACTTGATTAGGGCGGGATGCATCATGTCTATTGTCATGATAATGAATTGGAAAGGCCTCACCCGCGAACAGTATGAGGCCATGAGGAAACCCATCAACTGGGAAGGAAACGTACCCAAAGGGCTGCGATTCCACGTAGCGGCGTTCGACGCGAACGGGGCACACGTCACCGATATCTGGGACACCGCCGATAACTTCAACGACTTCGTCAAGAGCAGGCTTATGCCAGGCGTGAAACAGCTCGGGTTTAAAGGCGAACCTCAGGTAGAAATCTACCCAACCCACGCCATCTTCACACCCGCCTACAACCCAAAGTAAGACCCCGAAGCTTCAGTGGGCGCCGCTAGCGTCAAGCTAGTGGTCCTTCCGGGCGTACAGCTTCTGGCATCTCCTGAGATATCCAGAATATCCAATAGGATTACCAGTTATCGTACTCTTCATGGTAATCGCACGGGGTTAATCAAACGCTGAACCACAAAATGTCTAAACTGAATCGATTCTTAGACAGTTGTGACGGTTCCGTTTTCGTGTGTGTGTGCGCACCACTGGTATCACACACACCTTAAGCCCCACCCCAACAAAGACCCCGAACCCCAGCAGAACAAAGCGATATGGAACCAGGCTGGAAGCAATGCCGACTTCAAAAAGCAGTCCAGTAAGAGCAGAATGCCTGCACTCTTGCTGGGAATCCTCACCAGTGTCTTGGCGGTCGGTGCATTACTGATTGCGGAGGCTGATCCCTCTGGAATGTCCAGCCACTATCTTTCAGTATCTACTTTGTGGGCATTGAATGGTTGGTGTTGGGTGACGGTGTTGCTTGGTTTTGGGCGGAAGCATCTCTCATTGAATCACAAATTCCTGCAGCGGTCAAATGAATTCGTGTTGCCATTCTATATTCTTCACCAATCCGTCATTGTCGCAATCGCCTTCTACGTTGGCGGCATGGCTCGGAACATTCGATCGAAGTCCCGGCAATCGCGGGTGTCAAGAATGACACGCGCATGAGATTTGTTGGCTGGACCGGCTCTGTCTCTTCAGATTCGCCGGCGACTGCAATCGTCGCTAACGGGCCTACGTCGATCACAGGGATGTGGAAGCACCAATACCTCTTGACTGTCAAGTCAGAATTTGGATTTGTAAATGGTACAGGGTGGTACGACGAAGGGTCCACCGCTAGGATCTCCGTCGTCCCAAGTTCAATTTCGTCCTTTCCATTACTTGTTCAGCAAGTATTCTATAGGTGGGACAGTCCTAGCGTGTCTTCTGCAACTTCTTCAGTTACGGATGTCGTTGTGACTGGCCCTTCTGTAATCACTGCCGAATGGGCGACGTCCTATCAAGAAACGGCCTTGATACTTGGTGTAATTGCCGTTTTCGCTCTGCTAGGATCGATGATCATCATTCGGAAAAGGCGTAAGTTGGAAGCCCTAAGAAATGGAATGACTAGGCGACTGCCTTAGGAATGGGGACCTTTCTTACAGGAAGAGTAACTTCGTCCTCACAAACCGCTGAACTCAGGTGTACCATATGTAGCGGTAAGTTCGGGTCAAAATCCAAATCTAAATTGGGGTTGAAATCCCCTGCCCCACCTCTGAATTCAATCTACATGTTTGCGCTTGTTGCAAATTCAACTCTGGGTCTTATGCCTGAGGATCAAAAATAGAGCCGCACAGGCTCCGCCCACTAAAACCAGTACGACATACAACTGCCAGTCTACTGATGTTGGATTTTGAATTTAGCTTGCTGTAGTTGCACTTCTTGTTGATGCAATACACGAAGGAGTTGTTGTTGCCGTTGTAGTTGGAACTGAGGTTGTAGTGGTCATTGCTTGGGGGAGCAATATCATGATTTAGCGGTTTCGGATACGTTCACCTAATACTCAGTACCTACCAAAAAACCTCAAACAAGTTATGACTAATGAAAACCCACGCATGCCCTTTCGCGGGTCTATGTACCGGTAAATTGGTGCTGAAATCCCCTGAGCCCTTCGTGAGTTATCGAGAACGATGATGGGAGAAGGTAATCATGCTTATCAACGGTAGAATAGAACAGTCGTAATGAGTAAACAGTCGTAATGAGTAAAAAGCTGGGCGAATCTTGAAGATTCGATTTCTGGGCGCAACGCATCAGGTAACCGGGTCAAGCTACCTTGTAGACGTGGCGGGCTTGAAGATCCTGGTGGATTGTGGATTGTTTCAGGAGCGGCACTATTCGTGCAGGAACTGGGAGGCCTTCCAGGTTCCCCCGTACCAGGTTGATTATCTCCTCCTAACGCACGTCCACTTGGATCATTCGGGGCTTATCCCCAAACTCTTGAGGGAGGGATTCGGTGGGGCCATTCTGTTGACGGCTCCGTCGAAGGAGATGCTTCCCATCGTGCTACTGGATTCTGCTAGGATCCAAGAGGAAGATGCGGCTTTCAAGAAGAGTCGTCACGAAAGAGAAAACCGGACTGGGCCGTTTCCGGAGATTCCTCTTTACACGGTAGAGGATGCTAGGGACTGTTTTCCGCTCCTCAAACCAGTCCCGTACAGAGAATATGTTCCGCTGAATGAACATGTGAAGGTCTGCTTCCATGATGCTGGACATATTCTTGGCTCAGCGATGATTGAGATGGAGATTCAGGACGAGAGAGGGGCGCGGAACATGGTTTTTTCGGGTGATATTGGCCAATGGAACAAGCCGCTTCTCAACGACCCTTCGGTTTTTGATCGTGCGGATTACGTTATCATGGAGTCAACTTACGGGAACCGCAACCATGACAATACACAGGATGTGGAAGAGAAGCTCTCCAGGGTAATCAACGATACGGTGGGTGCGGGTGGGAATGTAGTTATTCCAACCTTCGCCATCGAACGCGCCCAGGAACTACTGTACCACTTCAACTATCTGGCGCGTGCGAAACGGATCCCCTACGTTCCGATTATTCTTGACAGTCCCATGGCCGTCGAAATTACGAAAGTCTTCGAACATTACGAGAAGTATCTGGATGATGAAACACGGAAACTCTTCGAGGATGGTCAGTCCCCGTTTGACTTTCCAGGCCTGAGACTCATCGAGTCCGCTGAAGCTTCTAGGGGGATCAACACGACCGGAGGGTCAACGGTCATCATGGCAGGCTCGGGGATGATCACTGGTGGACGCATCAAGCATCACCTAGTCAGCAATATTGCTCGTCCGGAATCCACGCTGCTCTTCGTTGGCTACCAGGCGGTTGGTACGTTGGGGCGCGAAATCCTCGAAGGGGCATCACCGGTCAGGATACTAGGACAATCCTATCCCGTCAAGATGAGGATCGAAAGGATCGACGCCTTCTCCGCGCACGCCGGCATGAACGACCTTATCCGCTGGATAGACAATTTCAAATCACCGCCTAAGCGTGTTTTCCTGACCCACGGCGAAGACGACTCGATCCTACGCATGAGCGACTATGTCCATTCGAAGGGTTGGGAAGTGAGCGCTCCTACATACGGGGAGGAATTTGACTTATGACAACTTTCATACGACAAATGAAAATGTCCGAAAGAACAAATTACACTTGCTGATATGTACCGGTAAATTGGGGTTGAAAACCCCTGCCCCATCTCTGAAGCGAAAGGATACAACTTAGCAGATTTCGATCAGGTGTGCGTAAAGATTCGGGTTCACAACCTGAATGATTCTGAAGAGTCAGAAAACAAAAAGAGGACTCAAAATGATCCCAAACATCACAAACAGGAGAGAACGACAGTAGTGGTCTTGTCAATCGACATGGAAACTGCTAAGTAATTGCTTCCGAGCCTATCACCTATGGGTCGTTGCAGGGTTCTTGCGTTAACATGCCTCATGATGACGCTGGTTCTTCCATTTGGTTCGACCGTTGCAAAATCTGGGGCATCAGCGGGGCAGATTAATGCCTCGACTCAGAGCAGCTCCGGCCGCTGCCATACGTTCTCAACCGTTCTGGGATGTGGGATCTTCCCGAGCGATGACACATTCACAGATAACCTCTTGCCAACAGAGATTATGGAGGAAGAAGCTAGTTCCGTCCTTATTGTCCAGAATACGCCAAGTGTTCCGGTCTCTAGGAATTATGCGTTCTTGAGGTTTAACCTCACAAGTGTGCTTCCGCAAGCCATCTTGACGTCTCACGCTAAGCCTTTCAATGCATCGCTTTGGTTGTACTCTCGGTATGTCAACGGTTTCCAGAACGCAAGCGTTAGCGTCTATCGTGTTCCCACCAATGATTGGAACGAGTCTGCGCTAACGTGGGACAACATGCCATCCATCGACATGAGTCATTTTGAAACACAGCAAATTACCACAGCCAATGCTTGGTATCGTTGGAACATTACGGATGATGTGGGCAGTTCGCTACAAACCGGTGGGACGGTCTCTTTTGCGTTAATCGCTGGCGACACATCGTGGAAGAACTATGCGTGGTTTGACTCAAAGGAACACCCACAAAATGTTACCACAACTCCTGAGCTTGATATGTACTTCCGCGAACCAACATTGACATTAATTGCACCCTTCCCTCACCTTTCGGTAACAGTAGACAACAGAACGCTAGAGACCGACGCTAATGGAACACTGCAGGCGACTCTTCTATGGGGAGTACACCATGTCTCTGCTCCTCAAGTAATCGCTGAGGGGAATGGTGTGAGGGAGTTTCTCATTAGTTGGAGTGACAATGTCAGCTCATCAGTGCGCGAAATCAACATCGGCAGTAATCAGACAATTGGAATTAACTACCGACGTCAATACCACCTCAACGTAACATCGCCCTACGCTACAACTGGCGGCTCTGGGTGGTACTTCGTAGGTGAAACAGCAAACGCGACAGTTCAACCCACAGTCTTCTTCCATGAAGGCCTCCTTGGTTTTCTGGGTGTTCGTCGAGTGTTTGACCGCTGGGCCGGGGACTGCTCTTCGAGCCAGCCTGAATGTGTGCTTACTATGACTGGTCCAATGCAGACGACAGCGACCTGGAAAGACGACTATGCCATAACTGTCGTCATCTTCGCCGTGGTCGCCATTGGAGCAGCTTTAGCGATGCTAAACCGGAAGAAGTTAGGAAAGCGAAGGCAGCGCAGCTCCAAGTAAGATCACGCCACCCCTAACATTCCAACCCTAGCTTCTTTCTCTCCCGCCTCGTCTTTTTCTGTGAGTTGCTCGCTTCTTTCTGTCCCCGGCTACTCGCCGTCTGGGCGTCTGTCGTTTTCTGAAGCGAACAATTGTGAGAATTGCAGCTGCGGAAACGAGTCCAATGATGGTCATAGGAAACGCGTAGTCTCCATGCCAATGCGTCACGAGTGCGTGGGCGGTATTCATTGTTACTGAACCATCTTTTGTGATGGTGAGCAGTGTACCGTTTTCATACCAGCCTTGGAACTTCCACACGCCTCTAAGAATTCCGAGGAAGCCTGACATGGGTTCTTCAACAGAGGGGACGGAGAACGATGCTGTGGTTCCCTGATCATACCATCCCGTTCCTGTTGCGTTGACCGGATAGCCACTCACAGCAAGCAAGTATTGTGCCGTGTAATTGGCCGCCAGAATTACGTCATGGTTCAGTAGAACGGTTCTGTTAGGTTGATTGACGCCGTCCGACCACGCCTCAAACTTTAGTCTCGTAGTGTTGTCGATTTGGACCGTGTCCGGTACGGAGACTCGGTGCGTGCCTACGACAAGTTTCAAACGTACACTTCCCGCCGGTTGAATCTCACTGTCCACAGTAACTCGGACATTGCTTGGAACGTTCAATTGCAGTGTCAGGGCGCTGGTCAACCTTATTGTGAACTCGAAATCGGTTAGCGACGATTGAATTTGTTTTGTGTTATTGTCGAAGAGACCAGCGACAAGGGCCAAGTTCATGATCGGTTGCGGTTGACTGAGAGAGAAGCTGGCATATTCACTACCAGAAGTCTTGGTCAGTCGAACTATGCACCCTGCGTAGCCGTAACCAAGGGCGCAGACACCCGGCAGAGCGCTGCCTGAACCCGCTACCAAATTCCCAGTTGTTAAGTCGAATATTCCGACGCCAAGATAGTAGCCCGGTTTAGCGTCCGAATACATGACCGTTGCTTTCACACTGAGGGGAGGGTCGGCTGTTCGTTGTTCGAGGTCGAAGACCGCGTACCTGGGATATTCCACATTCGTGATGTTGGTAGTTTGAGCATGAACTTGGGGAAGCGCGATTGTTCCAATTAAAGAAGCAATTAACAGGAGCTTGAAGATCCTTCGGCGTCGATTCAAACGAGTTCAGTATGTCATTATGTTTCGTTCCAGAAAGCTGTTTTTCAACTTCTTTACGATTCCCATCAAGGGCCTTATATGTACCGGTAAATTGGGGTCAAAATCCCCTGCCCCATCTCTGAACACGCGCAGATGAATTTCGAAAGTTCAAACGAGGGTTTTGTTTTAGAGGTATCGTTATTATTAGGGTCAGACAGAATTGCCTATTGGAAGATGATCGATCGTTGGGATTCATCTATCCTCCTCAGCGACGCATACCATACGTGCCTGCAGCAGGTGCATTTTGCCCACGATGCCTCGCACCGCAACAGTATGATTTTAGGTTCTGTTGGCGTTGCGGATTGTACCTCGGCCGTTAGTGTGAATCCACCCGCCACCGTAGTCTGCTGTGAGAGTCAAGAGACCGAGCCTAAGGCTTGAATGAACCATGAAGATCGTGGCCCTCGGGGACAGTCTGACGGTTGGAGAAACCGGGTTCTCTGATTCTGATGAATCTGCCTCGTATACGCAATATCTTGAGACCCTTGCTAAACAACATCTGACTAGTCTCCGCTCGGACGTGAGGGTCAACGTTCTGAATAGGGGAATTAACGGTGATCTGACCTCGGGTATGCTTGAAAGGTTCTCGAGGGATGTGGTTGATGAGAAAGCGGATTACGTGGTCATACTTGGAGGAGCCAATGACTTGGGTTGGGGTTTTGATCCGGCAATGATCGCCCACAGCTTGACCACCATGTATGACGCGGCTCTGAACAAGGGCATTGCGGCCGTGGCATGCTCGGTGCCATCAATTCTTGGATTCGACGAATTGATCCCTCCAAGACTCCACCTTAACAGAATGATCCGCACGGAAGCAGAGATGAGAAGCATAGCATTCGTGGATCTTTTCACGGCAACTGCCGACCCAAGGAACAATAGGCTCTCAGAGGATTACTCTGCCGACGGACTTCACCTAAACACAAACGGTTACCAGCAAATGGGCAAATGCATATTCGACAAATGGTTGAGAGGGCTTCTGGACCAACATACAAAGTAGTTTCGCATTCTGCTGCTAACAGAATTGGTGGGACTATCCACCATCGGCCTACGAGCTCGTTATATGTACCGGTACATTAGGGTTAAAATCCCCTGCCCCATCTCTGAGGCACATTAGGCTGTTGAAAAGACATTGAGTTTTCCGCTTTATCCGTTTCCGCAGAACATAGAATACTGGACAACCTACCAACGAGGTTTCGGGTGATAGAAAGCAAGGTAGAAATAGTTATCCGGCGTGGGCCCAATCACATCGATGTGGTGCGGAACGCTAGGAGACTTCAGTAATTTTCATGACTTCTGTCGGCGTCTATTTACCACGAGCAATTGAAGTTGAGCGGTCAATAGAGACTGCTGGAGAAATCGAGAGACTCGGCTTTGAATCCTTGTGGGTAACGGATCATCTCTTCGATACTGATGGTCAGATTTTGAACCCTTTTCCGGAGTGTTGGACGATGTTGACTGCAATAGCCTGCGCAACCAAGAGCATTAGACTAGGCCCACTCGTACTCGGTAATTCTTTTAGAAGTCCTGCGTTGGTAGCCAAGATGTCTTCGACTCTTGACTGCATTTGTAGAGGTAGGTTGAATCTCGGCATCGGAGCGGCTTGGTTCGAGGAAGAGCACACAAAATACGGTTTCACATTTCGAAAACCGCCTGAGAGAATCGAAGCGCTTTCGGAGGCTGTACAAATAATCCTCGGAATGTGGACTCAACCAGAGTATTCTTTCTCGGGCAAATACTACAAATGTGTTAGGGCTGTAAATGAACCAAAGCCCTTCCAGAAGCCGCACCCCCCCGTTTGTATTGGAGGCAAAGGGGATCGGATGCTGTCCATTGCAGCTGCTTATGCCGACATCTACAACGCAGCGGGGCCAGGTCCAAATCCTACGCCCGAGGAATACGTGACTCTGCTCAAGAAACTAAGAGACCATTGCCTTAAGACTGGTCGCGATTTTCACAAAATAAAGAAGACGTGGGGCGGGTACATCTGCGTTGCGCGAAATGAACGCGAGCTCAAAGAAATGGTGAAGCGGTTGCGGTTGGATCCAACTCGGGCGGTAATAGGAACAATAGATAGCTGCATTTCAAAGATCAATGACTTTAAAGAAGCTGGCGTGGAAGGTATTATGGCAATCTTTCCCGATCTCTGGGATTCAGGGTCCTTGGAAATGGCAACTCTTTTCGCGGATGCAATTCTGAACAAAGTATAAACATTTGTCCGCTTGCGATTCGGTTATGACGACTCCCTATGCTGCCCGGTCGACTACCCCTTGATATGGCAACGCAATTCTCAGGATTGAATTCCGTAAATAACACTTAATGCACGAGTCATCGTCGTCCTGCGAGGCTCAAGTTGAGCAAAGTTCTGGTCATTGGTCTGGGCAGTCTTGGCGGCTACGTTGTTGAGTTTCTAGCTAGGTCCTTCGGGCCGACCGAAATCATCGCCGCAGATGCGGATGAGCAACGTGGATTGCAGAAGATGAACAACGCAATGCTCGGCGCGGCAAACATGGGCTTCTACCCTCGGATGAAATTTCTGAAAATCGACTTGAACGACGTTGATGGGACTGCTGCCATCCTGCGAAGTGAACAGCCCAGGCTAGTGGTCAATGCGACGACGCTTCAGTCTTGGTGGGTGATCGGTACTCAACTGATTGAGGACGCCTACCTGAGACTGCTGGATGCGGGGTTAGGACCATGGATACCCGTGCATCTTACCCTCACTCACAAACTGATGCAAGCTGTCCAGAAATCGGGAATAATGACGCACGTAGTCAACTGCTCGTTTCCTGATGCTGTGAACCCCATGCTGTCAAGAATAGGTTTGTCTCCTACGGTTGGAATTGGCAACTTCGATCTACTGATTCCTCGAATCAAGAAGGGAGTAAGTGACAAACTCGGTGTCCCTATGAAGGCCGTGACAGTTCTCATGTTGGGACATCACTACCATGATGTCAGAGTGGAAGAGTTCGGTACCACAGGGGGAGCACCGTATTTCCTGCGAATCTGTGTCGATGGCGAGGATGTGACTGAGCGAGTAAATGCTGAGAAGATGTTGCTCACTTCGATTCCAACTCCCCCGCTTACTGGTAGCGATTCTCAAGTTGCGTCATCCGCGGTCAAGAACATACTGGCGATCATAAATGACACCAAAGAATTGACTCATGCTCCGGGCCCGCGAGGACTGCCCGGCGGATATCCTGTGCGCCTGAGTTCTAAAGGAGCAGAGGTTGTAGTTCCAGCGGGGCTAACTCTCGAAGAGGCCGTACATATCAACGAGGAAGCCCAAAAATACGATGGAATAGAACGAATAGAGCACGATGGGACGGTTGTGCTCACTGACAAATCGCACAAGATCATGAGCGAACTGTTACATTATGACCGCCAGCAAGTTAGGATTCTTGAGTGCGAGAGCGCAGCCCATGAACTACGTCAGCTCTACCATGAGTATGCCTCAAAGCACCCAAAGAAAGGCTGATTTCTCAGCCTTTGACCACTGCTAAGAGTGTACCGCCACAACGCCTTGCGATGTGTCTGGTCAGACCGAAAAGTACACACTAAGCTGATGTTTCCAGGACAGGCCGACGATGCAGCCGCGTTGGGAACCGAGAGCTTCAGCTTTTCCGAAACCGGTCGAATTGCTGATTTCACAGGCCTATTTTGCGAAGTATATTCTACAGATACGTCGGGGAGTCAGGATTGTCTACTATATTATCTAAATAGATAGCAGTTAATTTCACAGCTAACTGAAATGCTCGTCGGAGGTATTCTCGAAAATGTCTGAAAAAGTCAGCAGGAGAGATGCTCTAAAGATCGCCGGCGCTTTGGTTGGTGGAGTTGCGATTGGCGGAGTGGGCGGTTACCTCGCTGGTCAGTCGCAAACCCAGGCTCCGGCCCAGCAACAAACTACGACAGTAACGGCTTCCAACTTGTCAATGCTCGAACCTGCGCTAAGCGCCTACGCGTGGTCGGGTGAGATGGCTCCGGGTCTACCCCAACTCTTCGGCGAACAGTACGGAGTGACTGTGACCTACGATGAGTCGATTGAGAGCAATGAGTCAATGGAAGCAAAAGTGGCCCCAGGCACGTCTGGCTACGATGTGGTTGTTCCGACCGATCATACAGTAGTCGACATGATCCAGAGGGGAATGCTTCAGGAACTCGACTTGAGCAAAATCCCCAACTACAAATATCTTCTGGATGAATTCAAGAGTCCCACCTATGATCCTAGCAACAAGTACAGTATTCCTCTTGTAACAGGAACGACAGGCATCGGGTACAACACAGATGAAGTCAAGGACGACGTTGAGAAGGTTGGGTGGGGAATGATCTTCGACCCTAACTATGCTCAGAAATATTCGAAGAAGATATCCCTCCTAAACTATGACCGCGCAGTGTTCAACATTGCATTATTGTACTTGGGCTACACTATTCAAGACACGGATCGGTCACATTGGGAAGAGGCAAAGAACGCTATCATCAAGATTAAGCCGTATCTGGCGGCCTTCGATACTAACGGCGTCACAGACAATCTCGTGGCAGGAAACTACGTTCTAGCAGAAACCTACAGCGGGAATCTTCACATCGCAAGGATGAAAGGCATGGCAACGAATCCGCCGGTTAATCTCACCTACGTCATCCCATCGCAGGGCGCATCTGTATGGGTCGACAACTTTGCCATCCTCAAAGAATCCAAGAAGGTAAATTCCGCCCATGCCCTCATCAACAACTTAATAGATCCACGCGGTGCGGGTCTGATTTGCAACTTCGTCGGCGAGAGGGACCCGAACAAGTACGCCCTTGACAACGGATACATAATGAAGGACATAGCGGATGATCCAGCATTATTCCCGACCCCTGAGGCGACGAAGAGGCTTCAAATCAACGCTAACTACACGGATCAAGACGTCGCTGACATGGGCAAACTGTGGACTGAGATCCAAGCCGCATAGGAACACGCCGTTTCTGAGCCCGCCCGGGCTCCCTTTCTTTTTCTATGGTTTTTCTTCTTCGCCGTGGGGATGCTCATCTTATCTTTTTGATCTCTGAGATAAGATCTGACTTACCAGAACCAACACTGTAGATATTGTGAGAGTAATAGTTGCTATTGCGTTGATGTCTGGGTTTACTCCAAACCGAATTCTCGCATAAATGAGCATAGGCAGAGTGTTGATTCCTGCACCGGATAGAAATGATGATATTACGAAATTGTCGAAGGAGAGTGTGAAAGCGAGCATCGATCCTGCTAGGATACCGGGCATTATGAGTGGAACAGTAACCGTTAGGAACGTTCTTACTTCATTTGCTCCAAGGCTGTAAGCAGCCTCTTCAATTGCTCGATCGTAGCCAGCGAACCTGGCCTTCATGACCAAATATGTGTAGGGAATAGCGAACGTCAGATGTCCCATTATGATGGTTTGCACACCATAGTTCACGCCAGCCAGCCGAAAGTATAGGAGCATTGCAAGTGCATGTGTAATCTCAGGAATAATGACAGGTACGAGCAAGAAGGCATCAAATCCATCTTTGCCACGAAATCGGTAACGAGAATAAGAGTATGCGGCGAGTCCGCCGACTGCACCTGATACGATAGCAACGAGTAATGCTATCGAAGCACTTAGAGAAAACGCACGCAAGAGGTCCGGTTCCGCAAAAAGTGCCTGGTACCACTCCAAACTGAAACCTAACCATGTGACAGTGGAGCTAACCACTCTCCCCCCTACTGTTATGCCTTTGTTGAAAGAAAACGCGACGAGAAACGCGATCGGGGAATAAAGATAAGCGAAAATGGCGAGAATGCAGAGCGTCATTATCTTGCGTTTGAGATGCATCAAAACGCAACCGCACCCTTCTTCGAGAGGAATTTCAGGTAGATGAGTAGCATTATCATTACTATGCCTATGAGTATCATGGAGAATGCCGAACCAAGAGAATACACGTGCGAATCCAGAAACATTGTCCAGATCAGATTTCCAACCATGTAGGATTCAGTGCCTCCAAGAAGCTGGGGAATTAGGAAGGCTCCAAGACAGGGCACGAAGACAAGAATTGAGGCTGCAGCGATGCCAGGCATGCTAATGGGCAATGTAATCTTTAGAAACGTTTCAAGGTCGCCGGCGCCCAGACTTGAAGAGGCCTCCAATAATGATACGTCAAACTTCTCCAGCGAGGCGTATAGCGGAAGTACCACCATCGGAAGAAAAACGTATACCAATCCGTAGATGGTCGCACGCCAGTTGTTAAGAAGTACAAGGGGCTCCTGAATGATGTGCAAGAAGAGCAGCATTTGATTGAGAAAACCATCGTGTGACAGCATGGAGATCATGGCGAAAGTCCTTGTCAGGAAGCTTGTCCAGAACGGTATGATTATCGCCATCAAGAGTAGGGTCCGATATTTCTTGACGACGATTGCTATGTAATAGGCCGTCGGATAACCGAGCAGTAGACACATTGCCGTCACGCCGAGGGACCAGACCATCGTTCTCTGAATGAAACCTAGATAGAGTGGACTTAGGCTCTCCCGCAGGGGTTGTAGAGTGAACGCAAGAGGAATACGACCCAACGGGTCCAAGATCGAAAATGCGAAGACAAATACGATCGTGATTGGTGCAGCAAATAACAGGATCTCGTACCAGAACGCCGGGCTCGACAACAACCAAGCGCGAGGTTCCTCTTTCTCGCGCAACAAATCAAGCAGTTTCACTAGTATTCACCAAACCCGGATGTCAACTTTTCTTGAACTCCTCGATGAATTTCCGCAAATAGTCGATGCTCATGGCGAGCACTTTCTTTCCCTGCTCTACCGAGGCCAGCTTGGGATCTCCAAGCACTCCAGAGCTTGTCAATTCATGATATTCAGGGTACGTCTCGATCAATGCGAACGAAGCAAACCCTAGGTCACGAGCCTTCTCGGCAACCATTTCGTTCTCTTGGACCAGTTCTGGACGAAGAACTTTCACGATGGATGTTCCAACCTCGCCTGCGTGGCCACCGTGTTCAATCATACCTGCGCATAATGCCTCAACCAGCCTCCACCAGTCTACCTGAGCGAAGCGCACATTCTCTCTTTTTGATTCTTCAACAGCTGCTGTGATTGGCCATACGTTTCCCAAATGACCGTTTAGAAAGATGATCTTGGTAAAGCCATGTTCTATCAAGCTCGCGCACACATCTTTCAAAACCGACAGAACTGTTTCTGGCTTCAGAGAAATGGATCCAGTGAAGCCCATCATATCGCTCGAATCGCCAAATGGTAACACTGGGAGAACAAGCGTGTCCGTCATCTCTCCGAGACGTTTGGCGATCTCAGCAACTACCAAGAAATCTGTTCCCAGTGGGAGATGGCGTCCGTAAGATTCGGTCGCGCCTATAGGAACGATCACTGCTCTGTCCACTTTGAGTCTCTTCTCAACTTCAGGCCACGGGAGCTCGCCTAGGAGGACGTTTCCCATCAGCCACACTTCCTATGACGCAGGGAGAATTACAGCGTCTTCCTTCTTCCAATCCAAGTGAACGCGGTCTCCGGGATTCAGCCGTTCTCCGCGGCTCGGTCCGGATAAGTTGAGGAGTAGTTTTTCTCTAACGCGGACCCTGTAGGTGACGTATGACCCTCTATACATTGCTATCTCAATGACGCCTTCAAGTTTGGTCGGGATTGAGTTGTCTTCTGTCCGTCCCAAAGAGATGTCTTCTGGCCTAATGGAGACGAAGACCTTTTTCCCTACAAGCTCAGCATTCACTTCCGACTCTATGACTATCCCGTCTATTTCTACTGTGTTTTCTGATGCAGCATGAGCCTCAAACAAGTTAGTTTCTCCAATGAAGTCGGCGACGAACTTGGTCTTAGGGTGCTCGTAGATTTCACGCGGGTCTCCGACTTGCTCGATCTTTCCCCCTGACATTATGGCCACCCTATCGGACATTGTAATGGCCTCGCCTTGGTCATGTGTAACGTAAATGAAAGTGTTTTTCACTTTCTGTTGTAGGCGTTTTATCTCAACCTGCATCTGAAGCCTAAGTTTCAAATCAAGGGCTCCTAGGGGTTCGTCCAAGCATAGAACATTCGGTTCAGTTACTAGGGCCCTTGCAAGTGCAACTCTTTGGCGCTGACCTCCGCTGACTTGACTGATTCTCCTTTTTTCGAAACCTGACAAACCAACCAGCTCCAGGGCGCCCTTTATTCGTGTTGTAATCTCGGATTTTGGAACTCTTTTTGTCTTTAGACCGTAAGCGATGTTTCCGTAAACGTCCATGTGTGGAAAAAGAGCGAGATGTTGAAAGACCATTCCGACGTTTCTCTTAAAGGCAGGCATTGAATTTACGATCCTGTCCCCGATCTTGATTGTTCCATCATCAGGATGTTCGAATCCACCGATCATCCTTAATGTTGTTGTTTTGCCGCACCCACTAGGACCCAACATTGAGAAAAATTCGCCAGGCCTAATGAGAAGTGAGATTGAATCGACCGCTACGACTTCGTTGAAGCGTTTGGTGACGTTCGACAATTCGACTTGGTCAGCCACTGCGTGAGGCTCCCTTCATTTCGTGCTAGAGGAATCATGGGTTAATATGTGTCATACCTCGACTTTTCACACGCGAGTTTCAGCAATCAAAGGCATGATTTGCGGGCACGAAAATACGAAATGCGAGATTGTCCAAAATCGGGGCGAGGAGTAAACAATATTATGCAGCGATCGTTTGAGAATCGCGGAGCGTTCTCCTAAGCGTGACGAATGAACGACAACAGGCAACATGAAAATCGAGGACGTAACATAATTACGCCGTCTCGTATAGATTCGAGATCGAGTTCTGCAGACTATAGATGCGGAGGATGAATTTGCCTTACAGAGTTGGAGTCGACGTAGGAGGGACATTTACTGATGTCGTGGTCGTGGACGAAGAGACAGGAGAATATTCAGTTACTAGAACCCCTTCCACTCCCAAAGACCAATCGGTCGGCGTTGAGGAAGTTCTAAAGAAGATTTCACAAAAGTCAAAAATCAGCTACGGCGATATTACGAGGTTTGTCCATGGAACCACAGTGGCAACAAATGCCTTACTTGAGAGAAAAGGAGCGAAGTCGGCATTAATCACGACCAAAGGCTTCAGAGACATTTTTGAAATAGCAAGACAAACACGCCCGGACCTGTACGATTTCTGGGCAAAAAGACCTAGGCCTCCAATCGAAAGGCATCTCGTCTTCGAAGTCTCCGAAAGGGTCCAGTTCGATGGCAAGGTTCTGAAGGAACTTGACCAAAACGAAGCAAAACAGATTGCTGAGAAGCTAAGGGAAAACAGCGTCGAATCCGTAGCCGTTTGTTTATTGCATTCCTATGCCAACCCCACGCACGAAGAAACACTCAAGAGCATACTCTCCAGAGAGCTGCCAGACGTTCACCTATCGATTTCTTCAGAGATCTTGCCCGAAATAAGAGAGTATGAAAGGACTTGTGTGACTGCGATTAATGCCTACGTTCTCCCGCGAGTAGAACGATATCTCATGAACTTGCTTGAGAGAAAGGATCGGCTCGGCATTAGACCAACGATACACGTGATGGAATCCAATGGCGGCATAATGGATGCAAAGGTCGCTGGCAGGAGAAGCGTTCACACCCTGCTCTCTGGGCCCGCCGCTGGTGTGCTCGCGGCGAAGTATCTGAGTAGACTTACAGGAGAACGGAATCTAATCACTCTAGATATGGGCGGCACGAGCACAGATATCTGCTTGATGGAAGGTGGGGAATACTATTTGACAACCGAACGTGAAATCGCCCAATTTCCGATAAGAGTACCGGTAATTGATATTCATACGATAGGTGCTGGCGGCGGCAGCATTGCATGGGTTGACGAAGGAGGCGCGTTAATAGTTGGGCCACAAAGCGCTGGAGCTGACCCTGGCCCCGCATGTTACAACACCGGCGGTACTGAACCGACCGTCACAGATGGGAATCTTTTGGTCGGGCACCTAAATCAAGACAACTTCTTGGGCGGAGAAATCCGCCTATTCCCCGATAAGGCGAATTCCGCGATCAAGGAACACCTATCAATCCTAGGAGGGGACGCAGTGGAAAATGCCGAGGGTATTCTGAGAGTCGTAAATTCGAACATGGTCAAAGGGATAATGGTAGTATCAGTACAAAGAGGATACGACCCGAGGAAATTCGACCTAGTCGCCTTCGGCGGTGCTGGGCCAATGCATGCAGCCTTCTTAGCAAGAGAACTAGGCATTCGAAGAATAATCGTACCACCCAACCCTGGCAACTTCTGTGCGTTTGGAGCTGTCCTTGCCAACGTGCGATACGACTACGTCACAACTTGCCTGAAATCAGTGGACGATCTTGGTGTAGACGAATACAACTCGATATATGAAAGGATAAAGAACCGCGGCACAAAGGACATGGCTGTCGAAGGCTTCTCACAGGATAACGTGCTGTTTACTTCGACTGCAGATATGAGATATAGAGGACAAACGTGGGAACTGACGGTTCCCACGCCAGGTGTTGTTCGTTCTCCACAAGATCTTGAGAGAATCGCTCAGGATTTCCACGCAATTCACAAACGGACTTACGGTTACGATATGAAAGACGAGCAAGTCGTAATCGTGAATCTGAGAACTGCAGCCATTGGTGAAGTTCCCAGCGTCAGGATGAAGAAGAGGACTTCAGAAAGCGAGAATACTTCGAGCGCCGCGAGGACGGACTCCAGGCAGGTTTTCAGTGGGGGCCGTCACATCGAGTACCAAATATTCGATAGGACAAGACTGGTTTCTGGAAACACAGTTGTAGGCCCTGCGATAGTTGAAGAATATGGATCAACAACCGTCATACCCCCCGACATGAGGGCTAGGGTAGACTCTTACGACAATATCATAATCGACAGGTGAGAATTGGACAAATGAGCGAAATCGATCCGGTCACGTTAAGCATACTGATGAACAAACTGACTTCGATCTCCGAAGAAATGAACCTGTATCTCGTCAAGGCGTCTTATTCCACGAATATCAAGGACAGAAGAGATTCCTCGACTGCGATCTACAAGGTAGACGGCGATATGTTAGCCCAAGGTGCGTTCGTTCCGGTCCACTTGGGGGTGATGCCGATTGCACTTAAGGAAGTGCTCCAGGAAGTACATCTGGACTCAATGAGAGCCGGCGACGTCATTATCCACAATGATGGGTACAAGGGGGGAACGCATCTAAATGACATCATACTCTACAAACCCATCTTCTACAAGAGCAAACCAATAGCTATAGCCGGAACTTGCGCCCATCACCCTGATGTCGGAGGAACACCTGACGCTCTTTCTGAGGGGTCGATTTTCTCCGAGGGAATACGACTCTCCGCCATCAAACTTTTCAGAGCTGGGGAGCTCCAAGATGATGTCATGAGAATAATTTCTACAAACGTAAGGACGCCGCAAATAGTGAAAGGCGACATTCTAGCACAATGCGCTGCGAACAATAGGTGCGAAGAAAGGATCTTGCAGTTGGCCGGCGAATATGGGGCCGAGATGACGCTGCAATACTTCGATGAACTTCTGGACTACTCGGAAAGGGGTATGAGGTCCGCGATAAGCAAACTACCCTCAATGGAAACTGAGTTTGAGGACTTCTCAGATTTTGATGGGGTCAACTTCAGGAAGGATCTGTTCAAGATCAGGCCCAAGATTAGAATTGTCGGAGACGAGGTCTATGTTAGCTTCGAAGACCCCCCGCCACCGGGTGCGGGAGGCGTCAACTCTCCTTGGTCACTGACACTCTCCGCCTGCTACTATGCCATCAAGGCGGTCGTGGGACCGACTGTTCCGACTAACGGGGGCGCATACAGACCAATACACGTGATTAAGCCTGAGAAGGAATCCATGCTTTGCGCCCAATTGCCACACGCCGTGAGAGGATGTACCAGTGAACCAGCCGAGAGAATAGTGGACGCGATAATTGGAGCATTCAGCAAGATATTGCCTGAGAGGGTCTGTGCCTGTGATGGGCACTGGCCTTCGGCCAGCTTCTTAGGCATTGATCCCAAGACGGGCGAGTTCTTCGCCTACATAGAAACATATGGTGGCGGGCGCGGCGCAAAATACAACGATGACGGTGCAGACGCACATCATACGCATATGACAAATACGAGGAATGCTGAAGTCGAAATAATCGAAAGCGAGTATCCGCTGAGGGTGGATGCATACCGAATTGTCTCAGATACGGGTGGCCCCGGTCGCTTCAGAGGCGGGTGCGCTATGCGACGTGAGTTTACGATCTTAGCGAACGAAATTCAATCCAGTGCCGATGTGTACCGAACACTCACAGGCCCATACGGGCTTTTTGGTGGAAAACCTGGTGGAACGGCAAAATGCGGGATCATCTTCCCGGACGGGGAGGAGATATGCGGACACTACTTGAACAACAGTGTTCCAGCGAGTTCGAAGATGTACATTCAATCGAACGGAGGCGGCGGATATGGCGATCCACTAACGCGAGATTCCGAGAAAGTAATGTGGGACGTTCTGAACGAATATGTCAGCCTGAAGGCTGCAAAAGAAGAATATGGTGTGTTGATCGACTCTCGAAACTTTCAGGTAGACTTTGCGGCTACTGAAGCGGAAAGAAAAAGGCTGAGGGAACCCTCGGAAATCCTCACTCCAACGAAGACGTAATTGCGATTTGCCGTGAACTGGTGAGTAGCAGACCACAATCTCGAGTGGGATAAGGGCTCGCTCGTGGTGCGCCGGATCTAGTCTTGTTTCCCTGCTAGGAATAATCGACTGAGCGCGCGGATGCCGCTTTCAGTCTTTCCAATTATCACATAGCGCACTTTCGCTTTCGCTTTCGGAAAAAGTCATGTTTGATATTGCGCAACAACTCTTAACCTACGCATCATTTGTTGATTTCGCCGTTTTGAGGAAAAGGGATTCGAAATGACTTCTCTCAGTTTTCTATTTCTTTCGCAGGAAGATGTCATTGAATGCGGAGGTCTTGACGCGCGCAAATGTGTGGAGACGATAGACAAAACTTTCAAGCTTCACGCGAAGGGCGAGACTCTAATGGGTGGGCCGAGCCGTCATGAACATGGAATATTGTTGAGTTGGCCAGGTGTCAACATTTCGACAGGCAAACGTATGATGGCCATGCCGGCCTGGGTTGGAGGAGAGTTCAACATGGCCGGCTGCAAATGGTATGGAGCCAACGTTCGAAACCCCACCGAACATAATCTGCCAAGGTCGTCACACATCATAACCCTGAACGATCCCGAGACAGGTATCCCTCTTGCGGTGATGGATGGTACGTTGATAAGTGCTATGAGGACCGGCGCTGCCGCCGCTGTGGGCGCCAAGTACCTGGCCAGAATTGATTCAGAGATGGTGGCAATGCTGGGTGCAGGAGTAATTAATAGAACCACGCTCATGTGTGACATTCATGCGATGAAGAACTTGAAGAAAGTCAAGATCTTCGACATACGGAAGGAGAAGTCCAAAGCGTTTTCGCAGGAAATGAGCAGGAGGCTGGGGCTGGAGATTGAATGCACAGACAGCATGGAAGCGGCAATCAAGGATTCAGACGTATGCCACCTTGCCACCGCTGGGGAAAGTGATCCGACTCTTGAGTCCAGATGGTTCAGGGAAGGTTCAGTTCTTGATGCCGTTTCCGACTTCGTGGGATCGGATGACATTCTCCTGAGAGCAGACAGAGTTGTTGTCGATGACATAGAGATGCACCGAGCCATGGCACCCTACTCTCCAGAAAATCTCCTTTGCACGTTGATGATCCAAGGACGGATGAAATGGAATGATTTGGTTGAACTGGGAGCCGTAGCCATAGGCTCGAAACGAGGCAGACTGAGTGATGAAGAGAAGATAACCCTCTGTATAGAGGGGATGGCCATTGAAGACATAGCTTGGGCTTGCGCTGTGTACAAAGAGGCACTCAAGAGAGGATTCGGGAGAACCCTGGATCTATACAAGGCGCCATTTGCAATTTAGACAAGAGAAATTGCACATCGTTACTCTAGGAAGGAATTCCCGACAGTTTGGGATCGACTTGGGTATGTTAGAAGTCCAGAACATAACTCCAGACCAAGTCATTCAGTACGCAACGGGCGTGTCAGACAACGGCGACACTGAATTTGCGAGCGTCTCAACCTAGGATATTCTTCAGTCTCAACATGCATTTAGAAAGACAATAGCGTGATACTACATGAAGCCCTTTCCGAGATTGACTAGGGATGAAGAAGAGAGGGCCACTGCTATTCATCTTGAGGCTTTCGTGATAGACGGACTAACGGTGAGTTCACATTCAAGACAGCAATTCAGTAAGATGATTCAGGGCGGAGTTAACGCGGCGAATTGGACCATCGCCGAACCAGAACACGACTTTAGACAATGTATCCACGACATCACAAGCTGGTATTCCCTTCTGAGGAGCAACGAAGACAAAACCACATTCGTCGTCACCGCTCGCGATATACTACAAGCAAAGAAGGAGAAGAAGGTAGGGATAATCTTTGGGCTCCAAAATGCTAAGCCGATCGGAGACGAAATCGGCATCCTACAGGTTTTGCATCGGCTGGGCCTACGGATTATTCAGCTCACCTACAACGAGCGCAACTTCATTGGTGATGGTGCGGGCGAGAAGACAGACTGTGGACTGAGCTCTTTCGGAGAGAGAGTCGTTGAGGAGATGAATAGGCTAGGGATCCTCATCGATCTCTCTCACTGTGGAAGTAGAACGAGTATTGAGGCCATCGAGCTGTCAAAGGATCCGGTGGTTTTCTCGCATGCCGGCACAAGAAGACTCTGCAACAGCCCTCGCAATAAGGGCGATGAAGAATTGAAATCGATCGCTGAGAAAGGAGGTCTTGTTGGGGCGAACGCTTGGGGGCCTGTGATTTGGAGGAAGGAAAGGCAGCAGCCGACGATTGACGACTTCCTGAATCACATAGATTACCTCGTCCGCCTGATTGGGGTAGATCATGTTGGAATTGGGCTTGATCTGTCAGAGGGCACGGGAAGTCAACTCTCGGGCGCGGGAGAAGCGGAGTGGGAAGTCTACAAGGCGAAGTATCCGCAAATCATCCCACCTTGGCTTACAGTTGAAATGGAGTATGCTGCGGAACTCAAAAGCCATCTTCAAGTTCCAAACATAACGAGAGGATTGGTGTGCCGAGGATATTCAGACAAGGAGATAAGGGGCATTTTGGGGGCCAACTTCTTGCGGATCTTCGAGAAGGTGTGGAAACAATGACCCGGGCATTTGTGTTTTGAACGGAGTGTCATCCGACTCGTTATGCTGATTGTTAGAAGATAGACTACTTCCTGACGTGCGTCGATGATCAGTTTTTTCCAATGGAGAGGTGCTTCTAAGGGCTTCGTCTATGTTCGTGAATAAGAACGAATCGGAAGTCTGAAAAGCAAAACACCATCAGGGTGTTGCTGTTCGCTTATGCTAAGGATCAACAGGAATTTCGAGCGGGTTGATGGAAAACTAGTTGAAGCATACAAGAGACTATCCGTCTCGACTTTGGGTCATTTTACAGATATGTTGTTCATTAAGAGCCTGCGACCGAACAGGGACAGAGTGAAATTAGTCGGCCCAGCTCTTACTGTCAAGATCCCACATCTGGACTCGACTGCCGTACATGTTGCGCTTGATTACGTAAAACCTGGCGACGTCGTCGTGGTAAGCATGTCGGGTGACATAGAGAGAGCTTGTTGGGGTGGATTTGTGACATACGGTGCAGTCAAGAAAAAGGTGGCTGGCGCAATCATAGATGGCAGAATTTGCGACCTCAGAGAGATCGATTCCCTTAACTTTCCCGTGTTTAGCAGAGGGGCGAGTCCTATGACTACTAGGATAATGGGACTGGAGGGCGAGATTGGCGGTACGATTGCGGTAGACCAGGTATCCATAAGGGCTGGAGACCTGATTTTTGCAGACGAAGATGGTATAGCAGTTTTAGACAAAAGGAACGCTGAGAGCTACCATAATATCATTGAAGAAGCGGAGAGATCTGAAATCGCAGAGAAAGCACGCATGGACAGGGGAGAATCGCCTGCAGCGATAAGCGGAGCAGACAAATACGTAACACGAACATGATTAGAAATGCGGATGAGTTTGTATGATAAGGTTAGCTGCTGTACAACTGGAATCCTCGAGGATTAAGGGCGAAAACCTAACCAAAATGAGGAAGTGGGTCGGAAAGATCAGCAAATTCGAACCCGACCTGATTGTTTTCCCGGAAGAGTACATGTTCTACTCTGTCGACGAATCCCCTAAGGTCATATACCGAAAAGCAGAAAGTTTGGATGGCCCATGGGTCCGCTCAGTTGCGAGGATCGCGAAAGATCACAATACCTCCATTATTGTGGGAACGTACGAGAGAGAGGAGAAGACGAGGCGTGTATTCAACACTACAGTGTATGTGGATTCCAATGGTGAGTTGCAGCACGTATACAGGAAAACGCATCTGTATGACGCTTTTGATTACAAAGAATCTGACGAAATCGCGCCCGGCGATGGTCCCCTCAATCTTGTAACTCTCAAAGACATCAAGTTCGGCCTGTGCGTTTGTTACGAGGTAAGATTTCCGGAAGTGGCGCGAACATACGCTCTTGCCGGAGCCGACCTCCTAGTGATTCCGACGGCTTGGGTTAGAGGGCTTCTCAAAGAGGAGCACCTCTTGACAATGGCAAAGGCTAGAAGTATCGAGAATACGATGTACGTTGCAATATCGGCTTTGATTGGTGGTATTTACACGGGAATAAGCGTCATCTTTGATCCGATGGGTGTGCCAATCTGTCGAGCGACTGACACCGAATCGTTCATCATAGCCAACATAAACAGGCATAGAATCAATGAAGTAAGAAACCGGCTCCCTCTACTGAACCAGAGAAGAAGCAATCTCTACAAACTCTGAAATAAACAAATCACGGCATTATTCATAAAGGGGTGAAATCGTGTCGGATCTTGAGGGAGAAGTTACTGCCATAATTGATGGCTTGAAAGGAAAGATAGGAGTCGCCGTCGCCGAGTTGCCCGACGGGCCGGAAATCATGATCGACGCCGAGGAGCCTTACCGGGCCGCAAGCGTCATCAAAGTTCCAATCCTTTACGAGTTGTACCGCAAGCATGAGAATGGAAATCTGAATCTTGCGGCCACGCACGACGTCAGCGAGAGTAACCTCTGCCTTGGGAGTGGCGTTATCAGGAGCCTGCACAGATCGCTGAACCTAACGCTGAAAGATCTTGCCACCTTGATGATAATCGTTAGCGACAACAGCGCGACCAACGAATTGATCGATCTCGTCTCCATGAAGGATGTCAACTCAACCATGCAAAGCATAGGTCTTCGGCACACAACCCTCAAACGTAAGATGCTTGGCCTTGCAGGCGGCGATGTTCCTTATGATCAGGACAATCTCATGAGTCCATCTGATTCAATTCTGCTTCTCAAAGAAATTTACTCTGCAAAGCACTTGACCAAGAACTCATGCGACTCCATGTTGGATATTATGAAAGAGCAGCAGTTCACCGAAAACATCCCACGGTATTTGCCAGAGGATGTTGTCTTTGCAGCAAAGAGCGGAACAGTGAAAGGTGTATCGAATGATGTGGCTGTTATCTATCTAAGAAAGGCAATCGGAATTTCGGTTATGTGTAATGACCTTAAACACTACGCTTATGGCTCGGACGCTATCGCCAAAATCGGCCGCGCTGTTTACAGATACTATTCATAATTGATCCGAGACCTACGAGATCGTACCGATCCCTCCCGGAGAACCTTAGAATCAACAATATACTGTTCTTACAATATTCTTTTACTCCTCTGACACCGTTTTCAAGCGTGCGTGTAACGCAGCGCTGATCGTCATGAAAGTCGTTGTTCTGGGAGGGGCAGGATTGACCGGCAAATGCGCCGTCAGAGATTTGATTGAGAGTCCTGAAGTTTCTGAGGTCCTTGTAGGAGACGTAGACTCAGAACGGCTAGGGAAATTCGTCTCCATCCTCGGGAGCAGCAAGGTGACGGCGGAGGTTGTAGACGTGAGAAACCACGACAGCTTGGTCTCACTGCTAAAGGGAGCGAATGTTACTGTGAATGCGGTTCAGTACTACTTCAATCTGGACGTTATGAAAGCTGCCTTGATGGCACGGACACATTACGTCGACCTAGGCGGCCTGTACCACATGACCAAGAGACAGCTGGAACTGGACAAGGATTTCAGGAAAGCTGGTCTCACAGCCGTTGTGGGAATGGGGTGCGTACCAGGAATCTCCAATGCAATGGCGCGTTGGGCCGTAGATAGGCTTGACTCGGTCGATACGATTCGAATCAGGGACGGATGGAGAGATTTCACTCCAAATGCTCCGAGATTTGTGGCGACTTGGTCGATACAGACGTTTACAGATGAGTTCACGCAGAATGCCGTAATATTCGAAAACGGGCAACTGAGAGAAATACCTCCCCTAACTCTTGCGGAGAAGGTTGCTCTGCCTCCTCCTATTGGAGAAATAGAAGCTTTCACAACACTTCACTCCGAGCTCGCCACTTTTCCAACCTCATTCAAGGAGAAGGGAATAAAGAACGTCAATTGGAAAGAAGGTGGCCCGAAAGGCTGGCATCTCGACTACGAACTGATAGTCGCACTTGGCTTAATGAGAGATGAACCGTTGAGAGTAGCAGACCGAGTTTTTGTTTCTCCGAGGCAGTTTTTCTTGAAACAGCTGGCACATAACAATCTTCTAGGGCATCCTGAAGACGTTGTCCCAGATGATTGGGAATGTTCACGAGTAGAAGTGCTTGGCAAGAAAAACGGGAAAAGCGCGGAAATGCAACTTGAGGTGCTCTACTCGGCCAAGAAGGAATGGAAGGCTAGCTCTGCGCAGTATGGCGTGGGCATACCAGCATCCATTGTCTCACAGATGCTTTGCGAAGGCCAAATCCAGAAAGCAGGTGTTCTTCCACCAGAGAACTGTGTCGATCCGACCATTCTATTCAAGGAGTTAGAAAAACGAAACATGCCTATTATGATCCGAGGGCCGGCCGGCATGGTGAGCTGGTCGACTTCTGGAGCATGATGCGCGGGCGGTTTTTGTCTCTGGAACTCTGGTTCGTCCTTGCAATAGCAGTTGTCTTCTTGTGGGGCTGCGACGGGATACTTGCCAAAGTAAGCACTCCCAAACTTGGTGTGATGCGCGTTGCAATCCTCATGGCTGTCGTCAGCGGGACGACGTATCTGTTAGGTTTCCTTTGCTGGCGCAACAACCTACGCATAGGTCTCGAAGATGCTGGGTTGGCTGGAATTTCATGCGTTGTTGGCGCTGTTGCATATCTTTGCTTCTTCGAATCCATCTTGGATGGTCAGGTCGCGACTGTAGGGACAATATCAGCGGGCTACCCTGCCCTGACCGTGCTCGGCGCAATTTTCTTCCTGTCGGAGACTCTGAAAATCTTCCAGTTAGCAGCTATAGTCGCCATTATTGGTGGTGTAGTAGGTTTGTCGTATGAGCCGAACCCTAGTTCAGAGCATTCTATGCCGAGGAGATCTCTGTTCTTTGCGTTGCTCGCGTTCGCGCTTTGGGGAGTCTGGGGATTAACATCCAAAATGGCGATCAGCGCGGTGGGTGCTGGGAACATCTTCGGATTCTACATCATCTCATCGCTCACCGCGCCATCCATCTATGCGATTTATCGATTGGCAAAGCCTCGAGAATCTGGAGACATCAAACCTCCACGAGCTGCTTGGATTTATGGTGCGGCCGGGCTTGCCCTCAATTCGTGCGGTGTTTTCGCTTTCTCATTTGCTCTGAAGGTGGGATCTGCATCGCTTGTAGGGCCGATTACCGGAGCCTACCCCCTTGTAACGGTAATACTGGCTGTAGTGTTGCTGCACGAGAAATTAGATCGGCTTCACATAATCCCGCTCGTCCTCGTCATTATCGGTCTCATAGCGCTTGGGATCACGAGTTGAAGTTCATGCAAACAAGTGGAGGAGGGAAAGATCTTCGTCCTCTTATTACCCCCCGCGGAGCCGAATTTCAATTTAGCACAGACACGGGGCGGGGCTGTTGGCCTTATATGTACCGGTAAATTGGGGTCAAAATCCCTTTGCCCCATCTCTGAATACAAATTATGTGGGTTCAAAGGTGGGTGTAAAGCTGAACTCCCTGCACCGCAGATTCACTCCCGAAGATCTGCCACACAGCGAAAAACTAGTGGCTAGTTGTGTTTGGACAGAACTGTTCGTAGGGTGTTCAGAGAAATGTTGGCGCCGCTTACAATCACCACTACTTTCTCTCCCACTTTGAGCTTGGCCTTCTCAAGTAATGCAGCGATGGCGGCTGCTGCTGAGGGTTCGATTACCAAGTGGCACTCCTTCATTACTGTGAATACAGCGTTCTGAATTTGTTCCTCGCTGACGAGTAGGATTTCGTCGACGTTCTGTTTTGCGATTTGGAAGGTCAGTTGACCCGGCGCCCGAGTTGCCAACCCATCTGCGATTGAACTTGTATCAGCTAGGCGCGTGATTTTTCCTGTTTTGATTGATTGGTACATGGATGATGCTTTCTCGGGTTCAACCCCGATAACCTTCGCTGCAGGCTTCAGGCTCTTGATAGCCGTGGAAATACCTGAGATGAGCCCACCACCCCCGATCGGTACGATGACTGTATTCACGCTTGGTAGGTCTTCAAGGATTTCCAGGCCAATTGTCCCTTGCCCAGCAATTATGTCCGGGTCATCGAACGGTGGAATCATCAGGGTGCCTGTGGCCTTCTGAATCTCCAGCGCCTTACTGAACCGCTCATCATGAAACAACCCATGCTTGATTACTTTGGCTCCGTACTCTTCAATGGCGTTTACTTTCTCCTGAACAGCGTTCGTTGGGACGACTATAGTCGCATTTGCACCAACCAGTTTCGCCATGTAGGACACGGCTAGCCCATGGTTGCCAGATGACGCTGCAACAAACCCAAGCTTTCTTTCCTCTGGGCTAAGCTTGAGGATCTTGTTCGCTGCGCCGCGAATTTTGAAGACCCGTATGGGTTGGTAGTTTTCGAGTTTAAGGTACACGTTCGCTTTCGTTAACGCGCTTAGCCTAGGCGAATAGTACAATGGCGTCCTGTAGGCCACGTTTGCGATTCTGCGCCTTGCTTCTTGAATGGTGCTCAAAGTTACGGGAAGCTGACTCATCGCCCTTGCTATCCCGTCGAAGCCGCAGCAGCCTTCAGCCCTTTCGGAAAATACGCTTGAACCTTGGGCTGCATCAAATAGTAAATTATCACCAAATCCAAGACCAGCGCAACCAGTTCACCTATCCCAGGCCTAACGAACAAGGAGAAGACTCCGAGCATTATGCCCAAAATGGCGCAAACCAAACCAGCAATCCATGCCCACCGCTTCCCAACCCACAAGCCTATGGCGAGAGCGAAATCAATCAGGGCGAAAACTAGCAGGGCGATTCCTCCGCCGATTATCCTAGTGGGAAACCATCTGACACGCGGAATCATGTCTGAAAGAATGAACCCCTCAATAACAATCGAGAGGCCACCCAGCAAAACCATGACACCCAAGATAGCCTCGAGAACGGCAAGTATAGTGACCCCGATCGGGCGCTCCTTTGTCATCAACATGGCCACTTCTCTTGTTGTTTTAGCTCTTGCCTTTCTCGGCTAGTTCCTGCTTGATTTTCTCAGCCAGTTTCTTCTTTTCATCCTCATCCTTCGAAGAAATCCACTGTAGTTTGAGGTAGAAGACGTCTTTCCTTGAAGCCATGGCAGGCGCCTGAATCTGTGTATTCGTTGCGCAGTCGCATCACACTGGAACCGAGAAATATAACCTTAGGCCGCCACAAATTGCAGCACCTATCGTAAGCGCGCAAAATCCTCCCACGTGACCGAGCGGAGTTTACTTGCCTTTTACTGTCGCTATGAACTCACTGAGCGGAATCGTTGGTAGTGTCGTACTCAAGACCAGGCTATCCGAACCGGATGGTTCTCTAGACTACGGCCGCAACCAAGCAATCTGATGCATCAGATCGCACTATAAAACTCTAGCCGGAATCCCAACAGTAGTATACTTCTACCTTCCCGCAACCTTTGATTGGAGACGCATCAACGTTAGAACTCCGAGAACACTCCCGACGTTTATTTCATTCTGAACAAATAGCCGTTCTTCTTCCGGTTCTTCGGTTTCGGTCGAAGTCAGGCAGGTTAAGTCAGTTCGCCACCGTCCCCAAATCGGCTTGTAGCTGATCGAAGTTGAACCCTGGCGCAAAGTCGGATTTCTTCGCTTCCGGAGGAAGAATTGCATACGCCTCGTCGACACATTCATCCCACCACGCCCAAGTCGCCTTTTGGGTATTCCCCCAAGTGAGGACGGTCACGCCAGTCGAATCGTATGCGACGACAAATACCGCGTGGCCATCCTGGGTCAGCGGACCCGGAGCCCAAGGCTGGCGAGCGTCAAACTCCTGAATGCAATTCTGTTGCACCTGAAACCCCAGGTAGACCCCGCCAAAAAGCTGAATTGCCTGTTGAATGTGCGTGTGATTCTTCCTGTCGATGCTGGCGTAAGCCAGGATCTTGTCTCCGGAAGCAGCGTGACTGCGCCAGTAGCTCAGCACATCGAGCTCGTTCAGGCCGGAGTCTATTCCGCCCGTCAGATGCATGTACAACTTGACCACATCCTGCTTAGACATGATCTTCTGCCGGCCGACCAAGCCACGATAGGTCGTGACCGCGTGGGCCAGAGCAGCGATAGTGCAGTCTCCCAGGGTATCGTTACCGTCCAAAGGGAACAACTTTGTCGGGTCCGACGTATTCAGTTTCTGGTAGACCCTGGGTAGAACGTCGTAGGAAACAGGTGGCGCTGCAAGTGCAGGTGTCAGATAGTTCTCCAAGCGCAGCGTGCGATAGTCTTGCTTCGGTGGGTGCTTTCCAAATCTATATCCAGTCATGAATGTGACCTCCTTTTGGTTGAAGTTATTTTCTTTCTGCTTCTTTCGGCACCTAACTGCAATTAGCGCGCACATCCTCCGTCCACTAATAGCTGAAACTATCTATTTGGAGCTATCTATCTGTAGATACTTCTCTGCTCCACAATTCGTCCTTCCAAACCCAACGCCACCAGCCGGTCATGCCGTCAAAGTAAGTGCATTGATCAGCGTCCCGATCTCATACACTTGGAGGTCGATGGTGACTGAATCAGCTGGGATTGATTCCACCCATGCAGAATGGGTACTCAAGGAAAAGGAGA
Source organism: Bathyarchaeia archaeon (assembly GCA_049513715.1). Taxonomy (GTDB): domain Archaea; phylum Thermoproteota; class Bathyarchaeia; order 40CM-2-53-6; family 40CM-2-53-6; genus FEN-987. The sequence continues at coordinate 32,799 of JBEKVV010000007.1, forward strand.
TGGTTGGTGATATGCCTCTGATGACAGTGGTCATGGTGCGTAAAGGTTCCGGTGGTATACATGCAGATATCTTTGGTAATGTGAAACTTCAGCAGGGAGCGTTTGGTACCAGAGAAGTATTCGTATACGACCTGCCACCATTAGCCGCTGACATTTCGTTGCCACGGTGATGACATATGAATATGTGTGTGGATCTTATGGTGCGCACACACGATTACCTACGAACGGAACCCCAAACCACTATTGTGACGCCAACAAGAGTAAGAGGAATTGGACAGAAGAATCCGAGAACGTAAACGTAGAGTCCAATGATTTGCAGTGTCTGACTAGCCTCAGCACTTGGTGGTAGGCAAGAAGCGGAGAGCACTATGCATGGACGTAACACGTAGAATGTGGCAACATACCAGATCACGCCTACAGCAGTCAGAACCAATCCAAACAGGATTCGTTCCCGAGGTTTCATGTCGATACTACCGCCTGTCGCCATTGAAGCTGGTAGTTAGCCATAGTGCAGTTGCCTCCAGCGATTCGTGTATGTGGGTCCAGTGGTGCAGGCAACACGAGTTTCGCTTACCCATTGCGCATCCGATACTATAGCGACAAGAAAGGAAACAATCGCACTCATAGATTGCGTTTAAACGTACTCAAGACCAGGCTAGACTACGGTCGTATGGCTCGTCCTTTGGTTCCAGTGAAGTCGAATTCAAATAAAAATTGAACCAGGAAAGACAAAGTAGAAATTACGCAGGTGTTCTTCACATTAGATTATACAGCGGCAGGGAATTTGGAGCTTTCCATAGGGGAACGGCTTACTCGAGGAACTTGCGCATCGCAACCGCAGACTCCGAGCACAACTCAACGAACTCAATCGAAGCCTTCACCGGCTCATCCACGTTTTCTCGATCAATCGGTTGGAATCCGAGGCCCTCGAAGTAGGCTGTGGCAGTTGCAGTCAACAGGTAAGCCTTCTTTACCCCCTTGGCCCGTGCTTTTTCCAAGACCGTCCCGGTCAAGACTCTAGCGTATCCTTGGCCGCGAAATCGCTTGTCCACGGCAACAGACCTCAGCAAGCAGTTTTCGCCGTAGTGCTCGAATCCGGCAACACCAATGATGCCTCCGCCCTGATCCAATGCAACAAGAAAATTCTCCAAATTCTCCCTGACTCCTTTCACCGGTAATTCACTCTCACTTAGAAGGCCAATGATTCGCGGCAAATCGGCAGCCGTTGCTGCTCGCAACGTCATCGGCGCGGACATTAGGATCGACTGAACGTTTCAGGTTGTAAGGTGGCCTTTGCCTGAGGCAAGCGATGATGAACCCAGACTCTCGTCAACGTCTTCTGGTTCCATGACAACTCGAGAGTTAGTACTCGACACGCCCGCTAACCTGGCAATTTCTCCGAGCGCCTTGTGGAATACTTTTCTATCCTTGTGTTCCAGTACGACTAAGACATCATAATCGCCAAGTATAACATCGAAGTCCTTCACAGCGCCATCTCGTTCCATGGCTTTCATATTTCGAATATCCCTGATCACGCTTCCTTGATAGCCGGCAACTGTTCTAATCTCGACGTATGCTTTCGGCACAGATTTCACATCCTATGCTCATTGCAGCCCTGCAACTTGCACCCACCTATATTCGTAGTTTTCTGTTTCAAGCGAGACGTGGCGCTTTCCGCGCAGATAACCCTCGAAAACCTTCTCAACCGCTTTGCCATACGTCAGGTAACCAGTTATTGCGGCTTCAGGAACGTGCCCTAAAATGTTCAACTCGCTCTGGGGAATGAGGCCGTGAGAGGCCGTCTTCCGCGTCCCGTCCGAATAGTCTACAAGCGGTTGCCAAACGACATTCGCGAAATCCCAGGCGTGCTCCGCGCGGCGACGTCGCAGAGATTAGTTATCGAAAGTCCCATCGTGGTTTCCCGTCCAATGCGTGAATCCGGCAAAATTGTCGCAGATAACGGCTACCTGGCGATTTGGTTCGTTTACAGAAATAGGGGGTATGATGTCGGCAAATTCTTCGACCGAGCGAGGAATTGCGTGGGCTACTACTGCGACATGGTAAAGCCAACCAAACAGTTGCTAAGGGGATCGTCAAGAACGGCGATTGTAACGGACCTCTTCCTCGACCTGTGGATATGGCCGGACGGGCGGTATACTGTTCTTGATGAGGACGAGTTCAAACATGGGCTGCGGAGAGGTGAAATCCCGAGGGCTCTTGCCTTCGAAGCCCAACGGCAGCTCGCCCGGTTGGTGAAGAGGACAAAAGCGAAACGATTCCCACCCGCATATGTTCGAAGAATTGAACCGCTCGAAAGACCGCGGTAAGAATGGTTAGATACGGAAAGACTCGGAAATTCGGTCAGGGTCTCTTCATTATGAAGGTCATGTAACCCACGAACTCCTCGCCAAATCTTCGAACGAGCTCATCCTCTTTGGCTGCCTCTGCAACACCTCTTTGCACGCCCTCATCGGAGACATTCTCCTTGGCAAGGGTTCGAATCGTTTCATTTGTTAGGTTGTAGTATTCCAGCCAAGCTTTTCGGCTGCACTCTTCTTCTCTGAGAACCTTGAAGCCGCGTTCAGTGTACCAACGCCGCAGGTCCTCAAGGGTCAGCGGTTGCCCCTCTTCTTCGAAGAAAATGTCCATAACGGCTTTCGGGGCTGGAACTTTCTTGCAGTAGATATCGGAGATGGCCAAGTAACCTTCAAGTTTGACTGCGTCTGTTAGAACTCTCCAGCCTGCGTCTCTGAAAATATAGAGTGCACCCAAACACACGCCCAGATCGTATACATGACGGTCGACTCCTAAGCTGTTGACGTCATGGCAGCGAAAATTGAGTACTGAGTCTAATCCATGCTTCGTTGCCGTCTCAGTCGAATACTCCACGAATTCTGGGTTAGCGTCGAAGCCGTCGACCCTGCATGCAAAGTTCTCAGCTAGGAATCGAGCGAATGCTCCCTTTCCGGACGCTAATTCAATTACACGTGAGGACTCGGTCAGATTGCTTGTCTCTGCAATGACCTGCCAAGTCTCTCGATCTATCGGATTAAGAACAACTGTGTTTGCGTAGATCTGAGAGTATTTGATTATCAAGATAACTGTCCTCCTTAGCAGTTGAAGGTTCGCGTCGCCTTTGACGCTAAGGCCGCTAAGCGTTTTCCATCTGGGCTCCATGCAACTGCGTTGAAGAAGCAATCTGGGTTGGCGTAAATCTCCTTCGGGGAGTGGGTGTCCAACAAGTAGACTGAGCCGCGGCCGACCCCTGCTTCTGTTGTTGCCGTTACTATGGCCGCAACCGTTCCCGCGGGGTTCCAGGCGACCGCGACGGGGTAAACTCGTTTGTTTTCGAATTCAATCGGCGAAAGCGACCTTCCATCGAAGCTTGCGATGAATCCGTTATGCCAGACCACATCATAACCAACCACTAAAGCTGATTCTCCGTTTGGTTTCCAATCGACCCCGATCAAATCAGCTCGCCCCTCATTGACGGCCTTCAGGAGCTCTGCTTTCAGGTCGTACTGGAACAATGTTGGTGATGGAATGAATTCTTCAGCGTAACAGTTCGAGGTCACCAATGCCTGTTCCGATGTGGGATGCCAAGCCACATGGCGTAGGTTGGCTCTGCCATCGTCAACAGTCTGCACAGACCCTCCGTCGTATTTCATTAGGTTGCCCTTGTTTCCTGCCACGAGGGCAACGGTTCCTTTCGCATTCCACTCCGCACTGCGGAGGTTTTCTGTTGTAGGGGAATTCAGCTTCTTTGAATGGCCTTTCTCATTGAGGAGAAGCATCGTCCCAGCGTTTCCGACAATGAGGGCCTCTCCTGTTGCATGGTTCGTTGCCACCGCCCGCAGGTTTTGTTGGGTTCCGGCGTCGATGCGGGTTTGCTTGCCCTCCGTAATTTTCAGAACTCGACCACGGTCACCCACGACAAGGAGATACGAGCCTGAAGGATCCCAAGCCAAAGAGCGAAGGTTGCCACCAAGCTTGATACTCCTAATCTTCTGATCTTCGTAGTACAGTAGGAGTGATGGCAATCATTCACGTTCCATAGAGCGCCCCACACGAGGATCCCTACGAGTGAACTTGACTACTGCCTCAAAAACTAGATTTGAGAGTTCTGTTAAGTAGGGCGTGAAGAGGTTACCCTTGCCCAAGGCGAAGCGCCACAGCCAACGCACCATCGAACTGTACTCGGAACGGCCTATCAGGCGGCCGCGAGACATGCTGGATTTCATAAAAGCCCTGGACGAGGATGAGGGCATTAGGATAATTGGTGACGTGAAGAACCATGAGAATGGCGGTTTCATTTTCGTGGGGTACTACCGAGGCAGTTACTGCGTCAACATCTGCGATAGAGTCTGGAATCCTAAACTACGGAAATACGTGGCTGGCGAGAAAGACGAATGGTACTACTTCGACACGTCGAGGGAAGCCTTCAACTTCGTTCAGAAAGAAGCAAAGAAGCCCCTACGAGCTTGGCTGTACTGAAAGGGCCCCTTTGACTACTTTCTTTAAGCGTAGATCTACTGAGCGCGTTGGAAGAGTCCTACTACGTTCCCTTCGGAGTCCTTGAAGTACGCTGCAAAACCCATGTCACCGATAGCCATTTTTGCTCTAACCATTTTGCCGCCGTTCTTCTCGATCATTGCGGCCGCTTGATCAATGTTTTGAACCATTATTGTGACGACGGGTACTTTGACTGGGTCCTGTCGTTCCAGCATTCCGCCATTAATGGACCCGGGTTCCTTTGGCATGCCGTTCTCGTCGGACGGCGCGGTTCCAACCATGACATACTCCATCTCGGGCATATCCATCATGTTCCAGCCGAACACAGTGCTGTAGAATTTCTTCGCTCGCGCCAAATTGTCAGCGGGTATTTCGAAGTGTACAACTTTGTCCATACGAAACTACCTTGTTCCGCCACCGTTACCAACTCTCGAATATAACTTGTGAGGATTACGTTTGAGCCACACAGGCTTTCGGGCGAATAGGGAAGGCCATCCAAATCAGGAAGGCACGATTGTACACAAAAAACTCACACTGAAATCTGAAGACAGAGGCCTATGTGTTTCGCTTCTTCTTGACTATCCTTGAGCCTAGTTCTATCCAGTTTCCGTTCGGATCCTTAACGTAGGCGAGCAGCCATTTTCCTTCCTTGAAAGGTGCGATGGTTCCTCTGCGATTCTTGGAGAGTCTACCATAAGCCACGGCCGCATCCTTAACCTCAAACGCAAGATGATCCAAACCGGACTTTCCGCCATGCTTGTATTTTCTTGGGTACCAGTTCAGTTCAAGAATCTGCTTAGACCCCTTCGACGTCAACCACGCCACCCGCCCTCCAGTCTCCACGATCTTCGTCTTGAACAGCAGCCTCATACCCAACTCCTTACGGTAGAACTTGATTGACTTCTCAAGGTCCGTGACGTGGATTCCAGTGTAGATGAATTTAGTTCGCAAGAGTTCCACCTGTCCATCGTATTTTCGCAACATGTTGCATTGGGGTACGAATTGTTTGCGGTTCCCTGGGGTCGTGTCTGCGCAATCCTTAGTGCGGCATGGTTCATGAGAACTGCAAGGAGTCTAGAGCAATTCGGGTTTGAGGGCGGCCCTCCTCGTTAGCTGTGGCGAAGTTTTCCCATGAACTTTGCAGTACTCCTCGCATTCGTTCGCCGTCCCTTCATCCTCGTACCCGTGAGCGCATTCTTCACACAAGAAAACCCTCTTCCCCAGATAACTGATCTGCATAACCAACCCCATTCTCCTCCAAGCCACTGAAGTCAGGGCGCCAGCGTCAGTTCAACGAACAATTTGGACTTTCTCGTTCAAGAAAAAACTCAATCTGCTTCTCCCTTCCCACCAAAACCAGGGCCGAAGAGTGACGCCTGTGAAAGGCTGCTGACCATTGGTCTGACCACGTATTTGAGGGCGGAGAACGCCTTGCTCCAAGCCATTCAACGTTTCCGCAGGCAGCCTGAAGGCCAGGCAGCACCACAAACTCGAATGTAGAACCCTAGTAATACATTCGCATTGGCTTGCTTTCGCATTCAATCCCGTCTACTGTTCAAGATTCTTGGCATGAATTTCTCCACCGCGAGTCTCCATTGTCGGAGACACTTCAGACTCCTCACCGAATCCAAAGCCAATTACGCAACGCCATCAAAACCCAAAACACTCCACAATAACCCGCCCATCCCCCTTTTCAAAGAGGAACTTGCGCGAGGATTTGGCGATTTGGCGAATATGGGGCACAAAACTGCCCCACTGCCCCCCACCCCCCACCTAACAATAATAGAAAGACAAACAAGCACGCGCGCGCCCGCAAAAATCACACCACCCCCCCTATGGGGGGGTAGAACACCAAGCACCCCAGCCATGCTGCGAAACCGACTCTCCGCATCGGCCTTCGCACCTTCATCCACCCATAATCCACGTTTGGCTAAACCCGACAGTGCCTTACTCAAGTTCACAAGCACGGTTAGGGCTCTGGGGGTATCAAAATCATCATCCATACAGCCCCGAAAATCCGACTCCGCTCTATGAACCAGAGCCGCAAGCTTCGCATTACCTTTGACTCCGGGGTTGAGTTTGGTTGTGGTGAAAACCTCGAAAGCCTTCGCCAGCGAGTTCGCCTTTCCTTTGGCCTTGTTGAGCCTAGCCGCCGAAACAACCACTGGCTCTCGGTAGTGGGCTGAGGCGAAATAGTACCTCAACTCATACGCCCTGTAGTCCTTCAAAGCGTCCCGAATTCGGATCATGTTTCCTAAGGATTTGCTCATCTTCTTCCCGTTAACACTCAGCAGGCCTGTGTGCAACCAAAGCCGAACAAACGGCGCCTTACCCGTCAACGCCTCCGCCTGAGCAATCTCAGCCTCATGGTGCGGAAACATCAGTTCAGAGGCGCCGCCGTGAATATCGTACGTGTCGCCGAACTTGGCCATGGATATGGCTGTGTCTTCCACATGCCACCCCGGTCGGCCGAACCCCCACGGGGAATCATAGCCCCAACCACCCTCAAGCTTCCTCCACACCGAGAAATCCTCAGGGTGACGCTTAGACGAGCACAACTCAAGACGCTTCAACCCCAGGTCCTCTCGGCTCTGCTGGGACAGTTCACCAAACTTGGGAAACTTGCTAACCTCAAAGTAGACACCGGTATCCGTTTCGTAAGCGACTCCCCTGCCGACGAGGCCAGCAACTTGCGCTTGAATCTCCGGCATGTGGTCAGACGCCCTCTCAAGGTCGTCAATGTTCCTTATTCCGAGATTTCTGATATCTTCCAGAAAGGCCACCTCGAACTCGTGCGCGAGCTCCAAGGGTTCCCTGTGCAGTTGCCTCGCCCGCTGCGCAACCTTCTCGGCCACGTCGGTGATATTCATCAGGTAGTTGACTTTGAACCCTGAATACTCCAAATACCGAACAATCATGTCGAAGGCAAGATACGTGCGGGCGTGGCCTAAGTGAACGTAATCGTAAACCGTGGGCCCACAAACGAACATTTTCAGCGTGCTGCCGGCGAGCATGGGAAAAACCTCCTTTCGCCGTGAAAGCGAATTGTAAACCTGTAAGGTCAGTTCCCGATCCCTCCCCTCAAGTTGTTTGGCAACCTCGCTACTCAGGTCTATATACCCCTAGGTTTCCAGAGGAAATAACAAATCGCCAGCGCATGCTCCCTCGTCCACTGGCATCGCGAGATCTCAGAACCCCTTCTCTCAATCGGTACAGTAACAGGGCACCAGCTATCCCTATGCCCCAAACCTAACCATGTGGGGCGAAACCGGCTCAAGTCAGTGGCTTTGTCGCTTAGGTGGTCGGTTTCTTTCTGCCTTGGACGATATAGTAATTCTCGTCCACGTCTATCTCAAGGTCCGGCACAAACGACAGGATAAATTCGATCAATTCATCCATGCTACGCTTATGTTTCTCCTTGAGCTGCAGGAAGCCCTGTAGGCTGACCAGGCGTTCGTACATGTCAGAGCTTATCTTAACGCTACGACTCAGCCGCCTCTTCTTGCTCTGCTCAAAAGGCCTCGACACTATTTCTCCCTAGTAGAAATGTGGTGTTAATTCCTATTATTATTATTTCTCCTCTTATTACTACAGCTCCAATCCACCTTAAATACAAAGACGTACTGCATGTCTTCTGTAAGTTCAGTGTAGATTTTGAACCTTGGAGGTGAAATGAAAAATGGCAAAGAAACGCAAGGTTAAGATGCGAGTTAACGCAGACGCTCCAAGATCCGAGAAGGGCAGCAGCGAATACGTAGCATAAGCCCAACGAGGCTAATGCTGCTTGAACGAGGTTCCTTCGGGAACCTTCCCGATTTACCCTTTTTCTGGTAAGTTCCTAATTCCTCTGGCGATCGAGGCCACATCTTCCATATGGATAATGTCTTAAACTAAATCACACATACGTAGCCGAACTCCCAGTAGTGTGCTCAACTCATGATTGAGTTAATCGAAGGGCGCATAGCACAGCTCATACTCCTCATCATCGTGCTAGCCGCTATCTATGAGGTAACACGCATCGCCCGCGGACGAAAAATGAAGACACGGGGCATCCCAGGCCTGGAAAGGCTAGATGGGTGGATTAAGCAGGCAGGGACCCTAGATCGAAGTGTATTCTTCACTCCTGGGACTGGTGCAGTCACGTACCCGGACACGCTTGCCGCATTGGCGTTGCTTGAATATGTGGCAGAACGTTGTGTCGAGCAGAACGTCAAATTAATCGTCGGTAACGCGGATTTGAACGTGCAACAAGTCGCAGAGGACATTGTAAAGACGGCGTACACCAAAGCAGGCAAAGCAAAGGAATACAATCCGGACATAGTCCGCTTTATCTCCGGAAGGCAATTCGCTTTTGCAGCGGGCGTAATGGGCATTCTGCGTCGTGAGAAACCTGCCGTTAACATATTCGTTGGGGATTTTTCAGCAGAAGCATTGGCAATCGCTGAAGCGGGCCGATCCGATGCGATTGCGCAGTTCGGTGGCACAACGAACGTGGACCAACTACCCTTCTTCATGGCCACCTGCGACCTGACGCTCATAGGTGAGGAGCTATTCACTGCACAGGGTTACTTGAAAAATGACCCGGATACCATTTCGACATATGTTGGGCCCGATGCAGGAAAAATCATAGCGATTCTATTGATCCTCGTCGGGGCCATCCTCGTTACGTTCGGCAACCAAATTCTGGTTAGCCTACTGGACCTGTGAGGTTTGAAAAATGGCTACAACTAAACGCAAAATGACCCGAGAGGAGCTAATTCTTCAAGTCATAATTTTCTCGTTAGGGTTTTTCTTCGCTTTTGTCTACTACGTTAGGGTATCAGAACCCATAGACTTGCAGGCAGTCTCACAACAACTGTTCGCCTACCTGACCGCAATGCTTACCGCCGCTTTCGCAATCGGCATGATTAACCTCACCCGCGTTCACTGGATCAACATCAAGCGGAAGCGAGCGACCTGGAAATTCAGCGTCATACTCATTGCTTCATTGTACGGAATGGCCATAGTTAGCTTGATTTCGTCGCCGTTCGCATTGGATCCACAAGCCGCAGTTATACCTCAAGGCGTCATCAATTTGTTCAACCCAATCTTCGATTTCTTGTACTACAAAGTCCTTGTCACAATTAACTCCAGCATCTTCTCACTCCTAGCCTTCTTCATCGCATCAGCCGCCTACAGGGCATTCAAAGCCCGATCACTAGAGTCAACTATTCTTCTACTCGCAGGGCTCTTAGTGGTCATAGGGCAAGCACCTGTTGCGGACGTTGCTTGGCCAGGTTTCGCCACAATACGGGACTGGATCCTAGCATACCCAAACACAGCAGGGCAAAGGGGAATCCTGATTGGTGCAGCACTCGGTATTCTCGCGTTCAGTGTTCGGCGCATGATTCGCTATCCGTGGGGAAGATGAATGAACAAATACAAAGTCGCTTCTGATCCTCGAATGATCTATGTTCTCTTGGCACTGGTGGTTACTGTGCCGATACTCACCCATTCGGTACTGCCAGTTCCTATTAGTGACACAACGCGGGCGGTCTTCGATTACATTGACAAATTACCTGCCAACAGTTTAGTTGTTCTGAGCTTCGATTACTCTACCAGCGTAGTTCCAGAACTTCATCCGCAAGCAATAGTCGTGACCCAACATGTGTTCTTACGACCGCTGAAGGTACTGTTTGTGGCACAGTACACTGACGGTCCAGCCCTCGCAGACGCGGTGCTTGACGCGATTAACAAAGGCAACAAGACATATGGCGTCGACTACGCCACTCTAGGGTATATTCCGAATTCTGCAACAGTCATAGGAATGACGACAAACCTCCAACAGTACTTCCCCGTGGACACCCGCGGCACCTCCACGAACGACCTCCCTATCATTCGAGAGTTTCCAGCCGCAAAGATGACGTCCCTACTCGTCTCGTTCTCGGCAGGAGATCCCGGTTTATTGACGTACCTTCAGTATTGGGAAACCCCCTATGGTATTCCGACTGCCGCCGGCTCCCCGGCTACCCTCGCGCCTGGGTATGAGCCGTTCTATAATTCTCATCAGATCGTTGGCATACTCATCAGCATGCGGGCGGCGGCAGAATACGAACTCCTACTCACCGCTGAATACCACACACCTATTGGATTAAGTGGAGCTACGTCAGCAATGGTCGCCCAATCAAGCTCTCAAATGCTCATTGTTGCTATGGTCATTGTGGGAAACGTAGCCTATTTTGTCGGAACCCGACGCACCAAGGGGGCCCCCAAGTAAATGGTTAACATTTTCAACGTCATCGGGGTCTGGGTCGCAGTCTTCCTCACACTGATGGTCCTGAGCTTCCTTTACAAGGAGAATCCGTTCTTCCGCTTAACGGAGTACATTTTCATCGGATTAAGCAGCGGGTATGCTTTCGCAGCTTCTATCAGGTTATTCATCAACCAAGCTTTGAACCCCATTTTCGTTAATGGCAGCTTCGATTTCATTATCCCAGTTATACTGGGCGCACTGTGGTATACGCAGTTCAGCAAGAAGTACTCGTCCCTCTACCGCCTTCCCCTAAGCCTCGCCATTGGATACGGGCTGGGAATTACAATCTGGAGCATCATGCAAACCTACTTCGTGCGACAAATCAGCGCAACCATGATCCCAATTTTCACCGGCGACATCGTTGGAACCATTGATGCCCTCGTCCTGGTTCTGGGAACAATCCTCTCATTGTCATATTTCATTCTACACAGAGAACAGACGGGCGCGTGGGGTGGCGCCACGAAAATTGGAAAATACTTCGTTCTCGCGACACTTGGAGCTGTTTTCGGAAGCACTGTGCTCGGCCGCATGGCGCTTATCATACAACGCGTCCAATTTCTAGCCGGCGACCCGGCGTTTCCCTGGCCTGCCTTGAGAATGGGAACGGCGCAGGATGGTAGTCTGGCTCCTGTTGCAATCGTCTTCTTTCTGATAGCTTTCGGTGTCTACCTATATCGGGAGCGCGGGAAACCACCCAACAACGTCAAGAAAACATGAATTACAGTTTGCCTTTCGAAAGCTCCTCTATCCGCTCAATGATCCTGCCCACGTTCTCTTTCTTCATGAACAATCCCGTGTACTTGGGTCCCTCTAGTTCGAATAACCACTGAAGCGGTCCCAAGGCGAGGATCGCGAACTGGGACGCAATGAAAGAGAATGGCCGCGTGGCTTCAAGGAACATGATTGCGGGGGCTTCAAGCCCCTTATCTACAACGAGCCTTGCAATGTTGTTTATCAGTTTCCTTTCTTCTTCATCGGTCAAATCAAATTCCGACAACTTGCCAGAATCTTCCCGCCTTACACTGAGCGGAAGACGGTTTCTTCCGGGTAAACTTCGATGCCTTCAGACGTTATCCGGTACGGGCAGAGCCTATCAGTGTGTTTAGCGCCTCGCATCTTCCTGACTTCAAGTGCCTTAACATTCGACTCTTCTACACGGTACATATGCAGGACAATGACCCCTTGGGCAAGGAAAGCCTCGGCACCGAACCTAGTCACGTCCTGTCTATCCTCCGAGTTCTCCGCCAACATGAAAGTCGTGAGGTCCATCTCAGTGAGCTCTTTAATTAGGCGCAGCGTTTGCTGGCGAATATCAAAATCTTCTTTGTATTGCAAGGTAAGCGCTGAAATCGAATCTATTACACAACGCTTCGCGCCGATCTTCTTCTTTACTTCCGCGATCGCGTTGACAACGTTGTCGATGTTGAATTTGGCTGCACCAAGGAAACTTTGCTGAAGCGCGGTTGGAACGAACGTCCCCGTCCTCTCCCGCTTAATGGGGGAGACGTCAACAAATCCGAACTTTCCTGTCTTTTCCTCTTCGGAAATGTTCCAACCGTACCTCTGAGCGTTGCTCGCGATGGAATAGGGTGGTTCGTCAAAAGTAACGTACATTCCGTTCTCCCCAAACTCAGTCGCGCCCTTGTAGAGGTATTGAACACCGAAAGTTGTCTTACCAGTGCCAGGGCCGCCAAGTAGCAGGAAACTATAACCTCTGGGCAAACCGCCTTCAATCAGTTCATCCAACCCCTTGATCCCAGTCTTAACTCGCTCATCCAAAGCTAGAACCAGACCTCCGTGCCCAGAATGGACGGCCAACTCGATAATAAGCACTATCAATAACTTCGTGGACTCAATCTACCAAAGTTCAAGCAGAAGGGTTACGCTGATGGAAAACCTGCGACGTTTCATCCAAAACCTTGCGTCCGCAGGATATCAGCTCGACCGCTCAGCTTTTGACTACATCAAGACCCTAGACGATCCCCAAGCCGACAAATTCGAGAAAACCCTACTTTCTAGAATCGGCGAAGAACCCAAGGCCAGCCGCATACTGACAAAAGAGAACTTAGTGGAATTCACCGCGCCAAGTCCCTTCGGTTCATCTCAAGTCTTAGCATCAGTCGCGCCCACAATACCAGCCAAACAAATCTCCCCTCGGCTTGAAATCCTCAAAGACCCATCGAAGCAAATCGGAACAGGCAGCGGCATCGAAGACTTCTCGCATTACTTCCGCGACAGATTTCACAAACTATCCTCAAGATTCCGCGAGCGCCCGGACTCACGTGACGCGGGCAGCATCGCAATGGCAATGAAGGCCGCACAAAACGAAAGAGTCAAAATCCTTGCCATGGTCATGGAAAAACGCGAACGCCAACGCAGAATATTCCTGCAGGTCGACGATTTGGAAGACAGCACAACCGTACTTGTTTCTCCCGAAGAGCGCAGTGCCTATGAAGTGGCACAAAAGACCCCCCTAGATCAGGTGGTCTGCATTTCCGGCGTCCGCGCAAAGGGTGACCTTATTGTCGCCAAGGAGATCCTGCTTCCCGACATCCCCGACCATAAGCCACACTTGGCTGACGAGGAAGTGTGGGCAGTCCTCCTGTCGGACCTGCATATTGGGAGCAAGAAGTTTCTAGGTGACGCCTTGAGCCGGGTTCTCGACTGGTTGAACATGAAAACCGGCGCACCAGATCAAAGGGCTATGGCTGAACGCACGAAATACGTTACGATCTGCGGCGATATAGTCGACGGTATCGGAATCTATCCTCGCCAAGAACACGAGCTGGAGATCATAGACCTCTACGAACAGTACAAGGAAGCGGCGAAATATATCGGAAAGATTCCAGACCACATTGAAACCATAATATTGCCAGGTAACCACGACCCAGTTAGGCAGGCGCTCCCACAACCAGCCATACCGAAAGACTTCGGAGAGCCCTTGTACGAAAGCCGGGCGTTAATCTCCCTCGGTAACCCCTGCGAGGTCGCTCTCCATGATGTCAAGCTACTTCTACACCATGGCAGAAGCCTAGACGACGTAATCACGAGTGTCCCAAACGTCGATTTCACGCAACCTGAAAAGGCGATGAGGCTTCAACTACAGTGCCGGCACCTTGCCTCAGAGTATGGCAACAGAACCTCAATTTCGCCAGAAAAAGTTGACCACCTCGTCATAGAGGACGTCCCAGACATATTCCAATCCGGCCACATTCATGTGGTCAAGTTCGAGAACTACCGGGGCACGCAAATTGTGAATTCCGGCGCTTGGCAAGCCCAGACCGACTACCAAAAACGAGTGGGGCTTGTGCCCACGCCTGGGATCCTAACTGCAGTTAATCTGAGCACCCTCGAGGTCCGTCCCATCAAGTTTCTAGATTAATCAAGGCAGCTCAATGTCCGAGCGAGGATTCTTGCTACCCTGATTGGCTCGGGTAGGCGTGAGATTGTGGCTGTGGAGCGAATTATGCTCCTCGCATGGGCAGGAGATGCTCCCTTCACCTCGAAGAAGAGTTTTGGTTCGTTTCGCAGGGGTTTACATGAGTAAAGTGGCCCTGCGTTTTGCACGGCTTCCCAGCGTTCCTTCCAATCCTTGAAGTGCTTACGTAGTGCCCTGTAGACTGCCGCATTGTGTGGTTTTTCACCACTTACCGCGATAACAGGCCTCTTCGTGACCCGCGCAAGTTTGGCAATGTCCACAACGTTGAACCCCCCAAACGAAACTCCTGACAACATGGCAACATTATGTGGCACAGTCTTCAAGAGCGCCACCATCTTAGCATTGGAATCTCGACCGTCAACTTCTATGCGACTCGTTTTAACACTCTGTACGCGTAGGCCTTGGAATAGAACGGCCACTAGAAGCGTATGTTGTATCGTTTGTTTGTTCGGACGGAAGGCGCCATCGTCGACTCCGACAATGCGCAAGTCATGCATGGTGTTTCTGTAACGATTTCGGGACGTAACCAAACAATCTGCCAGCAAGATTATCCTCGGCGTATGTGTCGGCGATTACGCGAGGAGCGACCCCGATTCTGATCTTCTTGGTTCTCCCGTAACGGCCGAAACTCACGACCCGTGCGTTGAGTATGCCCATCACGTCCAATTCGTTGATTAACCCACTAACCCTCCGTTGTGTTAACGGTTCCAAGTCACTCATTGAGCAGAGTTCATGGTAAACCTCGTAAACGTCTCCCGTTATCGCCCCGCCCGGGGCCGGCAAATGGTTGTTCAGGAGATATGCCCCAACAAGCAAGATCTTTGAGTGGGCAGGCAGAGATTTCAACACCTCCGAAACGCGGTCGTGCTCAATCTTTTGCTGCGCCAAGCGAACGTGCTGCTCTTGCACATGGGCACCCCCTTCTCGCTCCGCTAGTTCCCCAGCAACCCGCAGAAGATCCAAGGCGCGCCTAGCGTCACCATGCTCGCCCGCTGCTAGGGCCGCACATAGCCTGACAGAGTTCTCCTCAACGCTTCCCTTCAAGAACGCAACACTAGCTCTCTCTTGAAGAATATCGAACAGTTCATCTGCGAGGTACGGGCGAAAGACAACCTCTTCCTCACTGAGCGAACTTAGAACCCGCGGATCCAAGAATTCTTTGAAGTGAAGGTCGTTAGATATTCCGACGACACTAATCCAGGACGAGTTGAGGTTCTCGTTTATCCTGGTCAGCTCGTATAGTAGAGAATCATCAGCATTATGCTTTATGAGAGCATCAATCTCGTCCAAGGTAACCAACAGCGCTGTTCTATCTGCGTTGATTCCATTCGAAAAACGGTCCAACAGCTCCCCAACAGCAATCCCTGTAAATGGAACGTCGACGCCAATGGCTCGACAGATTTCTGCCAGAACGCGGTAGTTCGTTCCAGCCAAACGACAGTTAATGTAGGCAAGCTTCACTGGTGCCCCTAGTTCATTCGCCTTCTTCTCCAGCTTGTCGAGAACGAACTTCGTGACGATCGTCTTTCCGGTCCCAGTCTTGCCGTAAACGAAAACGTTCGATATCTTAGATTGGTGAAGTGCTGGCGCAAGTATACCCGCAAGACGCTGAATATGCTCGTCTCTATGCGGCAGGTGCGGAGGCATGTAATCATGCCTAAGAACATCTCTTTCTGCGAAAATCCTCGCTGGCGAGAGATATTTGTCGAATATACTTTCTAGGGCGTCCGTTGTGGTTGTGATTTAGTCCACCTCCAATGGTAATGCCACCATTGCATGTTGAAACATTGCTAACCATTCTTGTACAAGAAAACCAACTAAAACCACTGGAATGACGTGCTATGAACCGTGGGTACTACTCTCAAAAATTGTTGTAAACCATTAACAAGAGCAATGAAAGAACCCCCGCACCCCTACGCTTCCACTCCAAACACGATATGTCATTTGGTGGATGGGAGTAGGGGAAAGAAAATGTCATTAGTAGCTGCGCAGAAGATGCCTAAAGTACAATGTGTCAGTTTCTGTATACAACATACTCAATTTTTCCAGTGCTGAATGAATCAAGTGCATTGATAGAATTTATTGAATAGTCCAGTTGAAACAGAGGGGTTAGGCTTCTCTATACACCCTTAATCAGTAAGTACTTGTTCGCAAAACATGTGGACAACAGTTGAACAGCACAATTACCCCTTCATTTCCAGTGCACGGTCTATTTTACCGATGGAAATGACCATACTTATGGATCAACAACTATGTTCAACTTATTACATGTGGACAGCTACTATTCAGTTGGTCTTCCATGAAAAAAAAGATCAAACTCGAATTTTTCGATCGCGCCGGCGTTAAGCACAGCGTCGCGATTGAGGGAGACCTTACGATAGACAAAGTGAACCGGCTCTTGGAATACGCTGAGATTGTTGCTGAGTCAAACCCAACCACGACTCTTCCTCATACCCCACACGAAAGCAAAATGAACCGGCTCTTGGACGTAATTAACACAAAACTCTCGGACCATAGCTTCGACTCGAAGGAGCTCTGGCAAACCTACAGTGAAACTTGGGGAGACGATTTCAGCTTCGGAGCTGTCTCAACATACCTTTCACGCCTAGTGGATCGGGGAACTCTTGAGAGAAGTGGGTCTACATCACACTGGCTGTACAGGCTCAAGCCTTCTCCGACACTTTCGCAGTGAGTGTTTTCTCGGCAGACTCAATCGCCGACCGTGCCGTATCAGTCACCTTATACCTAAAGGGAGCATGATTCGACTCCCTGTCGACATACCCCTCTTGGTACAGTTTCTTCATTAGCCGTGATGTGTGTTCCCGAGATTTCTCAAGTCGCCGTCCCAATTCAGGCGCTGCCTTCGGGCCTTCCAGGCTAAGGATTTCAAGCGTTTGTCGCTCAGTCGATGTCAAGGAACTCAGAATATCACCGCCACCGATGAATGTTCCAGTCCTTTCACGTTGAGATGTACTTGCTGGAACGGGGGGCGCCTGTTGAGCTGCTGCGACCTTCGTCTTCAACTGCTCAAGCTCCGAAATCAGTTTCTTGTCATTGGACAGGATCTCCTCAAGCCGGTCCAAGAGCTGCAAATATCCAGTCCGGAGCTTGGCTTGGTCTTCCTCCAAGTTGCCGTTGCGCTGGTTTAGCGCCTCAAACCCTGATTTGACCTCGTTCACAATCGATTCAGAGACCTCAACCCGCGATGATAACGCGTCCACAACTACACTGATCAGAGAGGCTGATTCTGTAACCGCTTGCTTGCTCTGCTTGAAATAACGTACCGTCTTTCTGCCCACGGCCAAGACGAAAATCAGCACTACAATTGAAGCGGCGTCAACAGCAACAGCGAATGGATCCAAGGCTCAATGACATCACGTCACCCTGAGTGTTTTAACCTCTTCGCACAACGTGACATCACACGGCATCAATGACATCACCGTGATGGTGATGTGACGAAGCGATGATGAAGCGTAATCTCACAGTGATGTCACAGAACCCAACTGCCAGGAGTTTCGCAGCACAGAAACGCCTTGTTTTGAGGTTTCTCGTTGAAATCGGTGGCTGAAAACCTTTCCACCATTCAAAGCAGTGAGTTGCCATGTCACGTGATGTCACACCTGGGTTCATGATCGGGAAAGCGGAGCTCACATGTCAATGTGATGTCACAGGATGTCTTTGAAGCTTTGTCGATTGGCGAGGGCTGAGATGCCTTCCAGAAGTCTATGATTGAGTTGCTCCACGGCGGTTCGATCTGTGGGAGTGTTCTTACGCAATTCTTGGGCGTAGCTTTGGATTGTGTCGGATAACTCAATGAATGGCTGAAGGGCCGCGTTGTCGAACAAACCAACGTACCCCAGCAGTAAAACGGTGTATATTGAGCGAATTACGTTATTTTGGGCTTGCAATAGGCTTCGATTATAGGCGCCACGGCTAATTCTCGTCTTTGACGGCCTGAAAAGGGGTCTCTTACTTTTTTTGGCGTCGGTTGATAGGGACTCAGCCAGTAAGGTTTCCAGTTGGGCGCTGGTCAGTTGACTGTTCGTCAGAAGGAGCTTCGTCACGGGGTCACGTAGCTGGTCGCGAATTGATTCGCGGGCATCTGAAGCCATGTCTGGTTGTTCCGAGGTTGGTACTCCCCAGTGGATACGCTTTTGTATTCATTTAAGGCCTTTTCCGCCACCCAAGTTGCAGGCATGACCTGTTGGTTCCGGTTCGCGCGACGAGGGCTCCCAACATTCGATCGATCGTCAACGTCCCATCACGGATTTTCTCGCGGCCAAATCACCAGTAAGAAGATTGATGTCTACAATATGGAAGCTTGAAATAACCCGCTCCATCATCACACTCTGCAACTAGAGAAGTGGAAGTTAAGTTGGGTCGACGGCGAAGAAGGGTAGTCAAAGTAGTCAAGAAGAAGCTTCCAACAGTATTCACTTGCCCTTCATGCGGCGAAGAGTCGATCCGCGTGAAGCTTCCCCCGGGTGCCGGTATGGCAACTGTGCAGTGCGGGTCGTGTGGCTTGAAGCAAGAATTTGAGGCGACACCATCGAGCCAGATTGTGGACATATACTGCAAGTTCACTGACACCTTCTATGGAAAAGATAGGTCTCCTGCGGAGAATCCCCAGCAAACTGCTTAGTATCAGTTTGGCCCTTACGAAATGGCCTCTCAGTGTTAAATCGGGGCAGGGCATCTTCTAGACTAGGCCACTTCAATGGGGGAAACGGTTCTCAGTGGAAATGATGCTTATTTCCAACTATTGAAGAGCCAATTCGATGAAATATACGACCTTGCGCGACAGGCACGTGCGAAAGGGTTCGACCCTTCACGTGAACCGGAATCACTCGTCACACATGATGTGGCGGAGCGGGTTGAGAAGGCAGTAGGACCAGCGGGAATCGCGGCCAGGATCCGCGAGCTCTCACTTCTCATGCAACGAGAGCTTGTGGCGCTGAAAATCGCGGAGGAAATCTCTCTTGGAGGCTATGCTGTTGATGGGGAGAGAGCCGCTGAACAAGCTGTGAGAACCGCCTCCGCGATATTGGACGAAGGTATAACCGCCGCGCCGATTGAAGGCATCTCGAGTGTCAGAATAAAGCAGAATCAAGACGGATCAAAGTACTTAGCCGTTTACTTTGCCGGCCCCATCCGGTCTGCCGGCGGAACCGACATGGCTCTCATTCTGGTAATCGCAGACTTCGTTCGACACGAGTTGGGTTTGGGAAAGTACAAGGCCACTGAGCTGGAGGCCAAGCGTTTCGTAGAAGAGTTGCGTCTCTATGAACGAGAGGTTGCACGGTTCCAGTTCAAAGTATCAGACGAGGAGCTATTCAACGCTATCATGCGTCTGCCTGTTGAAGTAAACGGCGTTGAAACCGACCCGTTTGAGGTTAGCGCCTACCGCAATGTTCCAAGAATAGACACAAACAGAGTGAGAGGCGGGGCTCTGAGGGTTGTTCATGATGGACTGATTGGGAGGAGCCACAAGGTCCTCAAAGTTGTGGAAGGCCTGAGCATTGAAGGATGGGGCTGGCTGAGGGAAATCAAACCACCAGTACAGGAGGCCGATGAAGCACGTGAATTCATGTTCATGGAAGATGTCTTGGGAGGGCGGCCCATCTTCTCATTCCCCCAGTTTCCAGGCGGTTTCCGTCTCAGATATGGCAGGGCACGAAACACTGGACTAGCCGCCATTGGATTACACCCATCAACCATGATCGCCCTAGGCAAGTTCATCGCAGTTGGAACGCAATTACGATTGGAGAAACCAGGAAAAGCGGGCATAGCGGCATCGGTTGATACAATAGAGCCCCCCATTGTCAAGCTCAAAGATGGCTCCGTTGTCAGACTTTCAGACCCACATGAGGCAGAGGAGGCAATTGATTCCATTGAGATGATTCTATTTCTCGGTGACCTGCTGGTGGGCTTTGGAGAATTTCTTGAAAACAACCGTCCACTCCTACCATCAGGTTTTGTTGAGGAATGGTGGGCTGAACTAGTCAAGCTGCGTTCGACCGCACCCTACGGCGGGGTAAAGGATTTGTCAGAACACGTAGGAATCGACCGGGAGCGATTATCGGGATTCATGGAAAACCCGGCGGACTTCGCACCCACTGTGGAAGAGGCGCTGCGGTTCGCGAAGGGTTCAGAGGTACCTTTGCACCCCAAGTACACTTGGTTCTGGGATAATATCGACCCCGCCGATTTTGACTACCTACGGGCCCGATTTGCGGATTCAAACTTGACCAATCTATCACGGGAACACATCTCCACAAAGAACGAGTCACGAGTGAAGGCGATTCTGGAAAACCTGTGCGTACCGCACAAAGTCAAAGACGGCAGTATTCACCTTGACGACGAGTCTCCGATTATGCACGATTGCCTGGGGCTATCTTCCCCTCTAGGAGCTATAGAGGGTAAGGATGTCTTCGAGAAAATACTGCATGCAAGCGGCATGCGAGTAATGCGGAAAGCCCCTGTATACGTAGGCGCCAGAATGGGTAGGCCAGAAAAAGCGAAAAGGCGCGACATGCGCCCCGTCGTTCATTGCCTATTCCCGTTGGGCTTGGCTGGAGGGGTTAGGCGGAACGTAATCGAAGCCGCAAATGCGCACTCATTGATTTCGGTTGACATTGCATTCCGAAAATGCGCCAAATGCGGCAACGTGACCCACTTGGGACTCTGCGAAAAATGCGGGGAACCCACCAATCAGGCATTTTGGTGTCAGAGGTGTGGGGCTGAGAGTAAGGAGAAAACCTGCCCATCGTGCAAGGGCAAGGCCCAAGCTTATGATCGACGGAGTGTCGCGCTTCGGGACCTCTTGACCTCGGCCGAACGAAGGTTGGCGCTCACAGTCGTTCCGGAAGCAGTAAAAGGAGTGCGGGGCCTCACAAACGACACGAAGACCCCAGAGGCCCTAGAGAAAGGGCTGCTGCGAGCAAAGCATGATGTGTCAGTTTTCAAGGATGGGACAATTCGGTTCGACGCGACGAACGCGCCGCTCACCCATTTCAATTCGAAAGAAGTGGGAGTTCCAGTAGACAGGCTAAGGCACCTAGGTTACACCCACGACATAACTGGCAGACCCTTGGAATCTGAATCACAATGTGTTAACCTCAAAGTTCACGACATAATCGTCCCTGGACAGTGCGGAGACTATTTCGTCAGCGTAGCAAAATTCCTCGATGAAATGCTTCAAACATTCTACGGCGTGCAACCTTTCTACCGAGCAAAAAGTAGGCAGGACATGGTAGGTCAGCTTGTTGTCGGGCTTTCTCCCCACACCTCAGTTGGGGTAATCGGCCGAATAGTGGGGTTCACACAGGCAAGCGTCTGTTTCGCCCACCCGTTTTGGCATGCTGCCAAGAGAAGAGATTGTGATGGCGACGAAGATTCAGTTAGCCTCGCCCTTGACGTACTTCTCAATTTCTCGAAGCATTTCCTTCCATCAAGGATTGGGGGAATCATGGATGCACCTATCCTTCTCACGGTGGCGATGAAACCGAGGGAAATTGCGCGCCAAGCCTTCAATATTGAAACCCAAGAACGCTTACCTCTTAGGTTCTACGAAGAAGCATCGCGACGGGCCGACCCAAAGGGTTTGGCCGCACTCATTGAGACCGTTCAGGCCCGCCTCGGAACCGAAGGAGTGTTGGAGTCACTTGGCTTCACGCATGGCGTGAACGATGTTAACAGTGGGAACCTGGAAAGCGTGTACAAGAAGCTGGGTTCAATGCTGGACAAAGTTACATTGCAGCTGAAGTTGGCGGAGTCCATCAAAGCCGTAGAAGCCGGGGAGGTTGCGAAACGAGTTCTTTCGACGCATTTCATGAGAGATCTGGCAGGGAACCTGAAAGCTTTCGCAGGGCAAAAGTTTCGTTGCACCAAATGCAACTCGAAATTTAGGCGCGTCCCACTAAAGGGAATATGCACTAGGTGCGGTGGAAAACTCTCACTCACGGTCTACAGGGGCGGTGTGGAGAAATACTTGACCGTAGCCCAAGACTTGATCAAACGATACAACATCGGAAAATACCACGAGCAACGCGTGCTTCTCCTTCGGGAGGAAATCAAATCCCTCTTTAGCCAGCAGGAGGAAAAGAGGAAACAGCCATCTTTGGCGCAGTTCGTCTGAGTTGGTGCAATGTCCAAACGATCTGGAGTTAATCCGAAGGCTTACTTGACTTCAAAGCGCAATGTTAAAGCGGGTTTGGTTTCGCGGTCAAAGATTCTGTCCGCGCTCGAGCGGGGACGCATGACTACACCTGAAATAGCAAAGGAAACCACGCTATCATACAACTGCGTGGCTTATCATCTCAAAAGTATGAAAAAAGACCGTTTGGTGGAAAGAGGATCGAAGACGAGGCCATTTACTTGGAGCCTGACCCCGTACGGACAACAAAGACTGCCCACACAATGAATGATTGAATCTGGGCAGATCCACAAACATACTAATTACCCGCCCCGTTCTATTCCTCAATTTGGTATGCAGGTCCAAACGTGAGCGATGCCTGATGCAAACAGAGGTTCGGTATTACCAGGAGCCCCAACTCAGCAAACCAGTAATGATCTGTGGGCTTCCGGGGATCGGCTCGGTCGCTTGGTTGGCGGTTAACCACCTCCAGAAGGAACTCAAGGCGGAGCTTTTCGCCGAGATTTTCTCTCCCATGTTTTCGCCTAAGGTTTGGTTAACAGACGATGGTATCGTCAAGTTGATGAAAGGTGAGTTCTACTTCTGGAAGAACAAAAGTCCTGCACCAGACCTGCTGCTCTTCACCGCGGATGAGCAGCCGTATTCGCCTGAAGGGCAATATGAGTTGGCGGACGTGGTTCTGCAGCTCGCCAACAAGTTCCAAGTCGCGAGGGTGATTACGATGGGTGGAATGGCAACGGATAAGTTCACTGAAGAACCGAAAGTGTACGTTGGAGCAACCGATGCTGACCTCGTGAAGGAGTTGGAAGGTTATGGTGCAGTGAAACTTGCAGGTGGAGCAATCACTGGAAGCAACGGCTTGATTTTCGGGTTAGCAAAAACGCGCAATCTGCCTGCGATTTGCCTTCTTGCCGAGACACCTGGCTATCTCACGCTTGACGCCAATGCAGCGAAAGCCGCTCTGCGATTGTCGATGAAACTATTCAACACGTCGATTGACTTAACCGCACTCGACAAACAAGCAAAGGAGAATAATGAAGCGGTGCGGCGCGCGAAGGACATGTCTCGGGGAACGTTCCCGCACGAGGGCAAAAAAGGTGGAGACAGGGAACTCCACTACGTGAGCTAGAGTTTCCCCCGTAGGGTTGAGCATGAAGGTAATGTGCAACCAGTGCGGCAAGATACTCAACCTTATGCAGTCGCAATCTTTAGCCATTCAAGAAGATGGGCAGCTGAAGACCTTCCACTTCTGTTCCGAAGAGCACATGAAAGAATACTCAGTGAGAAAGGGCTTAGGGAAGGATTAACTGTTGACAATCCTAATAGCAAGCCCCGGTTAAGCTGGATTATTCAAATGTCTACCACCGAAGACCTGAAGTCTGCGTCCGCGATTTTCGGGGCACTCGGAAACCCGGTTAGGCTTCGAATTCTGTTGATGCTCATGGACAGTAAGAAGCCTCTGCACATAACCGCAGTCGCCAGCAACCTGAAGATGGATTACGGAGGCGTGTACAGGCATGTTGAAGTCCTCAGGGACGCGGGTTTGCTTCAAGTATACGAAGTGGGAAGGTCTCGTGTCCTTTCACCTATGAACGTGGAGTTGCTTCGCGATATGATTGCGAGAGCGAAAACTTTCACAAAGAAACATTGATGGTATAATAAATAACTCATAATACCATGTTTATTTCGTAAGTTTGTCATAATGGAAAGGTTAAGTAGTTGAGGCCTTTTGTGCGCATTTTTGTGGTTTAGATGGCGGAGGGGTTGTTTGCAAAGCGCAGTGTCGGCCTTACAGGAGCTGCGATCTTAGGAAGCCTAGCCGCAATTTCGGAAATTATCATTCCAGCCAATATCCAACCATTCTTCCCGATACTGCCATTCTTGCGCTTTGACCCAGCCGAACTGTTCTCAGTATTGGCCTTCCTGATATTTGGTCCGATAGCGGCCTTGATTTCGGCCACAGTCCAATGGATATTCCTTATGGCTACAGGAATCGACACGCCGCTAGGCCCGACTGTAAAGTTCGCGGCAGTCTTGTCAACTTTAATTGGACTTTGGGTAGGCAGCGCGCTGTACCGTCAGTTTGGCGGGCGTTTTCGGCGTGTATCCTTAGCCTTGGGTTTCATGCTCGGGTTGGCAACTGTGGCTCGAGTTGGGGTGTTGCTGATTGTGAACTATTTCGTTTTCACGTTTATCGGGCCAGTAATCTTTGGAATAGACTACCTTGGCTTTAGCCAACGTACACTCCAAGCGACTCTAGGCTTGCGGTTCGCAGGACCGTGGCAGGTTCTGATGTCGATGCTCTTCTTCACGAGTATATTCAACGCGATGCACGCTGTATTTTCGGTCGTTGTTCCGTACACAATCTTCACACCGTTGACATTGAGGGTTCCTGAGATTGCTTCAGAGCACCCATGGATTAGCAGATTTTCCAGAAAGTAGCTGTAACCAATCGAACAGGGCCAATTCTTGATCGTAGCGTTAGCCGGGGGAGTTGGAGCGGCAAGGTTCCTCGAGGGCTTTGTCCGCGTGGTTCCGCAAGAAAAAGTCACAATCATAGGCAATGTCGGAGACGACATTGAGATTTACGGGCTTCATGTTTCACCAGACTTGGACATAGTTGCGTACACATTGGCCGGGTTAGTGGATCCAAACAAAGGATGGGGATTTCGCGGAGACACTTTTCATTGTCAGGAAATTCTTTGCAAATATGGATACGAGACTTGGTTCCACATTGGCGACCGGGACATGGCCACACACCTGTATAGGACCCAACAACTTCGCAGAGGAAGTCGGCTCTCGAAAGTAACACATGACCTCGTCCGAAGCCTTGGGCTTCGAGTGAAGTTGTTGCCTGCCACGGACGATCAATTAACGACATACGTAACTTCGCGGGGAAGGCGCATGCATTTTCAGGAATATATGGTCAAACGAGGAACGAGGCCAAGGATCGATAGGGTGATCTTCGAGGGCGCAAAATCAACCGAACCTGCTGATGGGGTTCTTGAATCAATTACCAGGGCAAAAGGTGTCCTTGTTTGTCCAAGCAATCCAATCGTCAGCATTGGCGCGGTTCTCGCAGTTCCAAAAATCAGGGCCGCTCTACAACGTGCCAAAACGAAAGTGGTGGCGGTTAGTCCGATCATTGGTGGGAAAACTGTGAAGGGACCTGCTGACAAATTGATGAAATCACTTGGTGTTGAACCGAGCGCGTTTGGTGTAGCTGAATGCTACCGCGACTTTCTTGACACAATCATCATAGACCGTGTTGACAGAAAGCTCGCGCCAAAGATAGAGGCTCTCGGAATCAAAGCTACCGTCACACAGGCACTCATGAAAACAATGGCTGACAAAGTCAGATTGGCTAGGCTGGCATTAAGTGAAATAGAAAGTTGACTTCCCAGTCACCCCAACGCCGGGCCGTGCACGCAATCGTCCCGGTAAAAGTCCTAAGCAAATCAAAGGTTCGCCTCTCGTCTCTGCTCGATTCCAAGGGGAGAGCAGACCTAACGGTTGCCATGCTCAAAGACGTACTCTTTGCTTTGGGTAAGGCTCGGAGAGTTGGGTCCGTCACTGTTGTAAGCGCAGATAGGAAACTGCGAGCAATCACGGAGAAGTTTGGCGCAGGGTTCGTCTGGGAGGCGAGGAGGCGCGGTCTAAACAAGGCACTGATACTCGCAATCATGCAGACAGACAGAGGAGACACATCGGCAACTCTGATCGTGCACGCGGACCTGCCTCTGATTACGGGCAGAGATGTTGATGAATTCCTGAAACAGTCCAGTGGTTACGCGGTCACACTGAACCCATCAAAGGATGGAGCTGGGACCAATGCTCTGCTCTTGGAAAGAGCCAGAATGATTCGGCCTGCTTTCGGCAAGAACAGTTGCGAAAGGCACATGTTGCTCGCCAAAAGGAAAGGTCTGAGTTGCAAAGTCGTGCGGTTGGAAGGGATTGGGTTCGATATAGATGAGCCAATGGATCTCCTCCAACTTATGGGGCGCGAAAGGGGTCGGAATACAGGACGGTTCTTGCAGAGCTTGCTTGGCTGGATTTGATTCACATTGAAGCGCACTTGCTTGCTCTACGCCCGTCTAGGTCACTCGGTTCATTTTCAACCTCAACTAGCTAGTTCATGGTTCCTTGGGCTTGTTAATCTCAGTGCGTGTAATCGGGGCAAAGAAATTAAGAGATAATGCGTTTCTGATTGGGTTGGGTGTCTGAATTAGCCTCACCAAAGGAGTCCCACGATAAGGTGCTGCAGCTCCTGGAACAGCACCATAAGTGGTTCTCCGAATCAATCCCGTTGATAGCATCGGAGAACGTTCCCAGCCCCGCGGTTCGCGAAGCCATCGTTTCAGACTTCGGGAACCGGTACGCGGAAAAGGCCTAGGCACAAACGCCTAAGCCTCCGTATGGATGGGTCGGGGAGCGCGTCTACGCGGGCTGCGTATACATAGACCAAGTTGAGCAACTCTGCATAGACTTGGCGAAGCAACTTTTCCGCGCCGAATTTGTTGACGTCAGGCCAGTTTCAGGTGTCTGCTCGAACTTGGTCATTTACACGGTTTTCACAAACCCCGGTGACCGAATGCTCGCGTTGGCCATACCTAACGGCGGCCATATCTCCACAGGCCGTAAGGACTTCTCCGGAACCGCAGGTGCAGTCCGCGGTTTAGATGTGGACTACTTTGTATTTGACCGGAAAGAGATGAACATCGATGTCGACAAGACGAAACAGAAGATCCAGAAGATGGCTGTGGAGGAAAAGAAACCACCCAAGCTAGCTATGTTTGGTGGCAGCTTGTTCCTGTTTCCGCAACCTATCAGAGAATTGGTTGAGGCATTGCACAGCGTTGGGGCAAGCGTCGCCTACGACGCAGCCCACGTTGCTGGGTTGATTGCTGGAGGCCATTTCCAAGACCCCCTAAGAGAAGGCGCGGACGCCGTATCGTTGAGTACTCACAAGACGCTGTTCGGCCCCCAAGGAGGAGCGGTCATCTCATTCGAAAAATACGCTGAACAGATCAAGAAAGCAACGTTTCCATCAAACACAAGCAACCACCACCTTAACAACCTCGCTGGGAAAGCCGTTGCCTTCGCTGAAATGCTCGAATTCGGGAAACAATACGGAGAACAAGTCATCACAAACGCCAAGGCGCTCGGCCAAGCATTGAACGATATAGGATTGACCGGTCTTGCGGAGCACAAGGGTTTCACGGAATCCCACCAGATCGCCGTCGATGTGACGAAATATGGTTTGGGCGGAGACATGGAGCGAGCCCTTGAGAACGCAAACATAATCGTTAACCGACAACTGCTACCAGGTGACATCCAAGCCGGAAGGCACTACCAAAACCCCGGCGGCATTCGCATTGGAACCTCAGAGGTCACTCGCCTAGGAATGAAGAAAAGCGATATGGTCGAAGTGGCGCGGTTCATCAAACGCGTCGTAGTAGACAAAGAGGAGCCAAAGAAGGTCAAACAGAGTGTTGCAGAGTTCAGGAAAAACTTCCAGAATGTTCACTACTGCTTCGAGAGCGCCAGGAACGCATACGAATACATCAAGATTAGCTGAGGCTTCCACAAGCACTCTGGAAATGAAAGTTTAATTGCCTCAGCAAAGGCCAAATAGATACAGTGAACGCTGAACCTTGTCGAAACGTGAAAAAAGGCGTAAGCGGGAAGCGCCAATGCCCGCTGCGAGCGCAGGCTTACTCCGGTTCTTCGAGGAAGAGACGCCAGGGGTAAAAGTCCGCCCTGAAGTCGTCATTATGATGTCCATCGGCATCATCGCTGTAAGCCTCTTCATGTACTTGACGTTCAAGTAACCGTCTCTTTGAAATCCAATAGTTTAGTTTGGGCGATCACTGGCAGAGGAGCCGCTCTGATTCCTAGCTTTCGTTCGATCTGGGACGCTAGGATGTCCGTGTACCCCGTGAAGATGTAGACCTTCTTCGGGTTAACCTCCTTCACGAATTGCATCAGCTGATCGTAATCAGCGTGGCTGCTGAGAGGAAAAGAAGTGGATCTTCTGAACGCCTGCCGAAGCGCCCAACCGGTCGTGACTGCGCGCGAGGCGTTCTTCGGGGTATCGTCCCCTCTGCCGGTGGTGATGTAAAC
Source organism: Bathyarchaeia archaeon (assembly GCA_049513715.1). Classification (GTDB taxonomy): domain Archaea; phylum Thermoproteota; class Bathyarchaeia; order 40CM-2-53-6; family 40CM-2-53-6; genus FEN-987. The sequence goes on from JBEKVV010000007.1 coordinate 61,320, forward strand.
GCATCCGCCTTTCTTCATCATGCGTTTTCCTTCAGTCGTCGATGAATCATGGTAGTCCAACTTGACACCGTTCTCATCGTGGACTTGGTTGGCGCGGGTGATAGTTGGGCTGCAAAGAACGGGGATCTTGGTGTAAACGTTGAAGAGCCTCACTAGTTCTTGGGGTTTCCCGGATGAGTATACTTGGAATGTGGGGGTCTTTCCTTCCTCAATCTCTGTCACAGACCACCTGACAATGTCCGCATACATGGTGCTCCTTCTTGGAAAGAGATAGGAAGGGTGCCCGTAGGTCGCTTCAACAACCAGGTAATCGCATGACTTGTGCTCAGCAGCCTGTGTTGTAAGGGTGTCTACGCAGTTAATGTCGCCAGTATAGATCGCTGTGAAGTTCGGGGCGACGACTTCATACTGACATGACCCGAGCATGTGTCCCGCGTTCAAAACTTTCACTTCGGTTTGATCGAACCGGAGCGTTTCCCCTACTTTGACAGGCTGAGTGTTCTTGACGGTCTTCTCTTTCAGTGATTCGTAGATTCTCAGTGTTTCCTGAGTTGAGTACTTCTTTGCTGATGTGGCGAAGCCATAGGTGTGGTCGGAGTGAGCGTGAGTGACGAAGGCATGCCAATCGCCACGCAAGGGCCTGCCCGAAGTCGGATCAAAGATTAGGCGAGGGCCTCCAGTATCAAACACTACTCCGTCAGCCCATCCAACTCTCTCTTGGCGCAACGACAGGCCTTCTCTCGAAGATGTCCTAGGACCACTTGGTCATTGCTGTATGGTTCTGTGGTCTACCACATATTGCCCGTATTTTGTCTTGAGTAGTTCTTGCTCTGTGAGCCTGCGTTTCTGAATCTTCGTGGGATCAGGAGAAACAAGCGCACTGTTCCCGAATGGGTCTTTGATTACAAGTGTGAATTTTCTCGGTTTCTCTTTCATCATTTCTAGTTGCTTTAGCATTTTCTCACCTTTTGCTAATCGTTTTCCAGTCGTTGATGTGAGCATGAATGTAAGTGCGTCTTCGATTCTTTCGAGGATTCCTTCCACGTTCGTTATGAAACCTTCACTGTATGGGCCGGGTGTAATTGTGGCACCGAATTCTGGTATACTGACGGTTGCTGTACCTGATTTGATTACGCGTATGTTCAGGTCGTCGACGGTGGTGATTTTTGCGGAGAGCGCTGCCGGTTCTCGTGTTGTAAGAGTCATGACGTCAGTGTGCCTGTATCCGCATTTTTGGCATGTGGATACTATGATTAGTACTGAGCCGAAGTGTTCAACCTTGTATTCGCTCTGGCTCGATACGATAGGTTCGGCGTCGCAGCTTGGGCAACGCAGCATGTCATTGGTTTCTTTGGGCGAAGCCAAGGCGAGCGTTTCCCGAACTTCCGTTAGGAACTGGTCGGATATGAAGTTTGGAGGATGCAGGAAGAAATCAGCTTGCGATGCGCTAGCAAACCCTTCGGCCCCACCATCGAGCGAATCTGAAAGTGGCTCCTCCATCACATGATGGGGAGTCCCTTCGGACTCTTGAAATCCAACGGAATCTTATCGGAATCTGCTCGGAAATGTGGAAACGCCGCGATCGTAGCTCCTGATATGGGTGGCAAGCTCAGCGATCGTGTTTGCGTAGTTTTCGTTGTGCACTTTCGCGGTGGTGATAGCGAATAATGACTTTACTCAGAGGGGTTACTTTCGCTTGGTGGGGTAGTATTGACCGCGGTAGGCCTTGCGTCCGGGAGGTAAATTCCCCCGGTGGCAGCCGATAGGCAGGTTTATGTCATTTTCACCCACCTCTCAAGCCTATATGGCGGTGTATGTGTTTAGTACGTGGTAACTGATGGATACAACGAACGGCGACCTCTGTCCAAGATGTGGTCTAAGAACCCTAACTATATACTACGAGGACGGCTCGGACTTGCAGCTTGGGGCCCATTGCGAGGAATGTGGGCTTAAGGGGTTCTTTATGAAAGACAAACTAATGCCGCTCGCCACAACCTGACAACATGCCCCTCGTCTCGAACAGCAATTCCAATTCTCCGAAGGTAAGGTGAACGATTGATGCATAACACTGAAAAGTATGCCCCAGGTTGGTAGCAAATTCGTGGAGCTGAAACTTCTTGCCTACTCCGGCGTGGTTTTTTGGATTCGATTCCTTGATGGAGTTTATCGCTTTCACGATCGCCATCGCGGTTGCGTACCAGGCGTTGAAGGGCTACCGCCTGTCGAAGGAGAGAACGCTTCTATATCTCAACCTCAGCTTCGTTTTGCTTGGCGCGGGTCTGCTGATTGAGGGCCTTTCGAACCTTGTAGTCGTGCTAGCAAGGTTCCATAGAGGATTTCTGATCCTTGCGCCGATAGGATACACGATCAATTTCATCACCCAGGTCTTGGCGTACGGGGTTCTCATATTCACATACGTCCAACAAACTAGGAAGATGGGGGTGGAGGTGGCGATGGCTGCTGTTCCCCTTCTTTTATTTGAACGTAACGCGTTCACAGAATTGATTCTGATTTTTCTATTGGCCTACATTGCGATTCAAACGTTGATTAACTATAGCATTAACAAAACGACTACGTCACTGCTGGTCTTAGGTGCTTTTGTTTCCCTTGTCCTCAGCCATATGTTCTTTCTACTCTTCACTCTAGCTCCCCTGTTCTTTGCGTTTGCTCATATTGCGCAACTATTCGGATTCCTTCTCCTATTGGCAATGTTGCTTCGGGTGAACCAGCCCACATGATTCCGGGCGAACAGGCTACACCAGCAAAGGCCGCGGCAAAGTACCGATCTCAGCTGCGAATCTATGTGGACATCCTGCGAGTGATTCAACGCGAAAACAACCAAGCCAAACCGACCAGAATTTTGTATGGGGCGAACCTGTCGCATGATAGGTTGCTCAAGTACCTTGATGAGTTGAAGACCTTGGAGGTAATTCAGGAGACTGGGACGGATGATAAGGTGTACAGTTTGACACAGAAAGGAATTGAATTCCTCAACAACTTCCGTAGAGTAGAATCTTTCGCGGGAGCGTTCGGGTTCAAGATCTGAAGAAGAGAATGTCGCACGCTGGCCCTAAGGAGGGTTTCGCCTTCAGAATTCGTTCTTGAACGCGGGCCATTGGGTTACCCTGCCACAACAAAGCAAAAGCCAAAAAGACCGATTCCGGTTAGCATTCGTGCTCGTGTCCGCGCATGCCTAGGTACTCACGTGTGCTCCAGATTCAACAAGCGCAGGTAACTAAGCCTGCCTGGTTGCGTGTGAAGTACCCAACAGGGGAAAATTACGAGAAGATTATGGGTATACTGCGCGCGCATGATTTGCATACGGTGTGCGAGGAGGCGCATTGCCCCAACTTGGCTGAGTGTTGGAGTGGTGGGACAGCCACCTTCATGTTGATGGGTGACACGTGCACGCGCGGCTGCAGGTTCTGCATGGTCAAGGCTGGAAACCCACACGGAGAATTGGATCTCTTCGAACCGCTCAAGGTTGCTAAAACCATAGCCGACTTGGGGTTGCGCTATGTGGTAATAACGTCCGTCGACCGCGACGACCTACCTGACGGTGGCGCAAACCATTTCTCATCAACCATCAAAGCCATCAAGCAACACGACCCAGACGTGATCACTGAAGTTCTCATTCCGGACTTTCAAGGCAATTTGGATCACGTCAAGAAGATCGTTGACGCTGGACCTGAAGTAATAGCACATAACATCGAAACCACCGAACCCCTAACCCCTAAGGTGCGCGACCCCAGAGCAACCTACACGCAATCCCTCAAGGTTCTAAGGGGAATCAAAAACCTCAACCCGTCAGTCTACTCAAAGTCCTCTATCATGCTCGGCTTAGGAGAGAGTGAAAACGACCTTACCAAGACCATGAAAGACCTGAGGAATGTCGATGTGGACATCCTCACAGTGGGGCAATACCTGAGGCCGTCGAAGGGACACATTCCAGTTAGTGAATTCGTATCACCGGAACGCTTCGAGTACTACAAGCAGATTGCTCAAGATCTCGGATTTCTCTATGTAGCGTCTGGCCCGTTCGTCCGCAGCTCCTACAGGGCCGGGGAGTTCTTCGTTCAGGCTTTAGTTCGCAGCAAGAGGCTGGAAGCCGCAAACTGATTTTCCTTTCTGCAGCAACGACTGCTTTCTGAGCTTTTCATAGGCAGGATCTCGATAAAACCTCTGTTGCCTTGAAGGGCAAGATTTAGTAGGGTTGGTCTTGTTTTCGGGTCAGTTTCATGCAAGCTCTGAAGGTGCTAAACCTTGAGTCTTGAACTTCTGCAGGTCATCAAACCGACTGGCGATTATGTAGAGAAGTTGGAGCCGGAGATACCAAAGGACGAATTGAAACGGCTCTACAGGCTTATGGTGCTCACCAGGAATCTGGACATTCGTGGCCTTCAACTGCAACGCCAAGGCAGAATCGGGTTCTATATAGGCTGTCTCGGCCAAGAGGCGGCGCAAATTGGAAGCGGTTACGCTCTCAAACCTGAGGATTGGGTTTTCCCAGCGTATAGGGAGCTTGGGACGGCGCTCCAGCGTGGAGTGACCCTCAAGCAGTTGATGAACCAGTACTTTGCGAATGCTGAGGACCTTGAGAAAGGGCGCCAGCTGATGAACCTCTTCGGCGTCAAGGCAGTGAACTTCGTCACTGGCTCCGCGCCGATTGCGACACAGATTCCGCATGCCGTGGGTGTTGCCTTGGCTGCTAAGATTCGAGGCGACCCGATTGTTACCTTGGCCTACTTCGGCGACGGGGGAACTTCTGAGAACGACTTCCATACCGGAATGAATTTTGCAGGCGTCTACAAGACGCCAACGATATTCTTCTGCCAAAACAACCACTGGGCCATATCGGTACCGGTTGAAAAGCAGACTGCTTCAGAGACAATAGCGATCAAAGCCAAGGCGTATGGTTTCGAAGGCGTCCGCGTAGACGGCAACGATATTCTCGCTGTTTACAGAACCACGAAGGAGGCGGTTGATAAGGCCCGGAAGGGTGGAGGCCCAACACTCATTGAAGCCGTCACATACCGCATGGGACCACACTCCTCCTCCGATGACCCCAAGAAATACCGGACCGAACAAGAGCTTGAGGAATGGCAGAAGAGGGATCCAATCATCCGATTCCGCAAGTACTTGGAGAAGAAGCGAATTTGGAGTGAAACAGACGAGAAGAAAGCGCAGGAAGACGCGAACAAGCAGATTGATGAAGCAGTCGCCTACGCTGAAAAATTGCCCAAACCTGCCCTTGAGACGCTCTTCACTGATGTTTACGCAGACATGCCTTGGAACTTGGAAGAGCAGCTGAGGGAGCTCCGTGAGGAGCGGGCCGGGGGGAAGTAAAAGATGGCGATGCTGAACCTAGTTCAGGCCGTGAATCACACTCTGCGCGATGAGATGCGCCGCAACGACCGTCTCGTAGTGTTGGGAGAGGATGTGGGTGTTGACGGGGGCGTATTCCGTGCGACTGAGGGCCTATTCCAAGAGTTTGGGCCGAACCGTGTCATAGACACACCCCTCGCCGAATCAGGCATAATCGGCGTCTCCATTGGGATGGCACTATACGGATTGAAGCCTGTTCCGGAGATTCAATTCATGGACTTCATCTACCCCGCCTTCGACCAAATCCAAAGTGAGCTCTCCAAATTCCGGTACCGTTCAGGGGGCCAATTCACAACACCTGTCACGATACGGACACCGTACGGTGGGGGAATCAAAGGCAGCCACTACCACTCCCAAAGCACGGAAGCATTTTTTGCTCATACCCCCGGGCTGAAAGTGGTTATTCCAGCAACGCCCTACGACGCAAAAGGCCTCCTCACATCGGCCCTCAGAGACCCGGATCCTGTCCTCTTCCTCGAACCAAAGAAAATCTACAGGACCGTGAGAGGGGAAGTGCCGGATGAGGATTACACGATTCCGATCGGCAAAGCAAACGTTGCACGGGACGGCGACGATGTCACAGTCTTCGCGTACGGTGCAATGTTGCACGTAGCGATGGAGGCCGCGGAAATCGCCACTGCCAAAGGAATCAAGGTCGAGGTCGTGGACATTCGAACCATAACCCCCTTCGACATCGACACAATAATGAGTTCAGTGAAGAAAACGGGAAAAGTCGTAATTGTTCACGAGGCATGTAAGACGTGCGGCTTCGGTGCTGAAATTGCTGCGCAGATTGCAGAACGCGGCCTCTTGCATCTGGAGGCGCCCATCGTGCGTGTAGCAGGTTTCGACGTACCTTTCCCCTATGTGCTGGAAGATAATTACATGCCCAACGCGAACCGTGTCTTGAACGCCATCGAGAAAGTTCACAACTTCTAGGAAAGCGGATGAACTGAATTGGTATTCGAATTCAAACTCCCAGATGTCGGCGAAGGCGTAGCCGAGGGCGAGGTCGTGAAATGGCTTGTGAAGGAAGGCCAGGAAGTCAACGAGAACCAACCCCTCGTCGAAATAATGACCGACAAAGTCAACGTTGAAATTCCATCGCCGAGGAAAGGCACCGTCCTCAAACTAAACGCGAAGGAAGGCCAAGTCGTAAAAGTCGGACAAGTTCTCATAACAATCGCAGAGAAGGGCGAAGCATCAACTGCGCCCACACCCACAGCTTCGCCACCCCCAACTCTCGCTGCACGGAAGGCAGAAGAACCGCCTTCAAGAGCCGTTGCACCTCCCGTTCAAAGAAAACCACACGAGATCCTCGCAACCCCGGCCACCCGCAAGCTAGCCAGAGACCAAGGCGTCGACTTAGCACTGGTCCAAGCCACAGGCCCAGGCGGACGAATTACAGAAGATGATGTACGGAAGTTCAAGGAACCCGGAAAGGCCCCTACAGTTGCGGCCGTCACCGTCGCAGGCCCGCGTGGTTCCGAGGAACGAGTTCCGCTGCGTGGAATTCGCCGCAAAATAGCGGAAAGAATGGTCAAATCGAAACACACCGCCGCCCACGTCACGCATGTGGATGAGGTGGACATGACCGAGATCGTCCAAGTCCGGGACAAGGCTAAAGTGTCCGCTGAGAAACGTGGCGTCAAACTGACCTATCTGCCATTCATCATCAAAGCCCTAATTCCCGCCCTGAAACAGTACCCGTACCTCAACGCAACCCTCGATGACGAGAAAGAGGAAATCGTCCTCAAGAAATACTACAACATTGGAATCGCCACAAACACAGACCAAGGCCTTGTCGTTCCAGTCCTCAAAGACGCCGAACACAAATCAATCACACAACTTGCCGAAGAGATTGAAAAGCTCAGTGAGAAAGCTAGAGCAGGGCAATTAAGCCTGGATGAGATTCAAGGGAGCACATTCACGATAACAAACATAGGAGGTATCGGTGGCGTGTTCGCTACCCCCATCATCAACTACCCTGAAGTCGCGATACTCGGCGTACACAAAATTACGAAAAGACCAGTTGTTAAAGAGAACCAAATAGTCATCCGAGACATGACATACCTTTCAGTCTCATTCGACCACCGCGTCCTAGATGGCGCGATGGCAGCCGAATTCATGAATACGATTAAGCAATACCTCGAGGACCCCAAGCTGCTCCTCTTGGAGACAGACTAAGGGCTCCGCTAGCTGATAATACGTAAGAGCTAGAAGCTCAGGCACGCAGTAGGTCTTTGACTGTTGAAGCGACCCTTACGATATCGCTTTCCATCAGAATGTCAGTCAACGCCACGCTTGGCGTACAGTTAACTTCCCATCTCATCATTCTCGGCTTTCATTAGAGGTTTTGAATTGATGAATCGATCTCTTGGAATACGCCAAGTGCCTCTGCCCTATTTGCCGAGATTGCGAGATAACCGTTTCCAACTCTTGTGAGTAACACAGAATCCTTTTCCATGTTGACAACCACGCTGTGGAGTTTGCCAGCGCCGCCGGTTGATGTCAATCGTTCCGCCACGCCTGACAGGATAAGTGGCCCTAATTCCATGAAAGCTCTGTCTTCCGCGTCTGTTGTGTAACTCTCGATACCAGGCCGCATTTGGCAAAATACTACTTTACCATCTTGTGAGTAAGCGGCCCATCTTATCTTTGGATGTAAACGGAAAACGCCTTCAGGTGATAAAGACCCTGGCAAAGGAGAGGCCATTTTGATGGTATGCTTCCTATGACTTATGACTTTAGGTTCCCTTTCAATAACTTTCAAGCGTTACTGGAAAAGGACGAGTGAACGTGTCCAATGGGCATTGGAACTAGATAATTTCCTTGGCCTTGCTCGCCCAAAAAGGCCAAAAGGTCCTTTTGCTTCTCCCGTGCAAGTCGTGTCGGTTCTACAGGAGAATCGTGAATGACTCTGAAGACAGAGGCAGTTGTACTCGGCAGTGGGCCGGGCGGGTATGTTGCAGCAATTCGGCTTGGCCAATTGAGAAAGGAAACAGTTCTGATTGAAAAGGACAACTTAGGGGGCGTATGCCTGAACATTGGGTGCATACCATCCAAGGCTCTCATTCGGGTAGCGAAACTCAAGAAAAAGCTCGAAGCCGCCAAACAAATCGGAGTAGATGTATCCGGAGTTAGGATTGATCTGCCCAAGGTTCAAGCTTGGAAGCAGGGCGTGGTAGACAAGTTGACGTCGGGAGTCGAGTACCTGTGCAAAGGCAACAACGTGAAAATCATCAAAGGCCAAGGCGCATTCAAGAGTTCCCATGAGCTTGAGGTTCAAACCGCAGCTGGCACTGAAACTGTCGAGGCAAAAGACACGATTATAGCGACGGGCTCGCGGCCATTCGAACTTCCGAGCTTCAAGTTCGATGCAACCCACATTATCAGCTCAACTGAGGCATTGGCGTTGCAAGAAGTTCCGAAGAATCTTGTTGTTATTGGTGGTGGCGTGACGGGGTTGGAAATTGGAACCATGTACGCTCAGCTGGGGAGTAAGGTTACTGTCATCGAAATGTTAGATCAGCTCCTTCCTGGCACGGACTTAGATCTCGTCAGGGTTGTGGAACGAGGTTTGCGTAGACTCTCCGTGGACTACCACGTGAAGTCGAAGGCGAATGAGTACCGCAACGGAGAGGTATACGCAACCCTCGAGGATGGGAAGGAAGGCCTCTTCGATGCCGACAAAGTTCTGGTTACGGTTGGAAGGCGCCCAAACAGCGACCTGATTGGACTAGGGAAGACGGGCGTCGGGCTTGATCCGCATGGTTTCATTCAAGTCGACAAGAAGATGCGAACCAACGTGCCTGGCATTTACGCGATCGGAGACGTTGTTGGGCCGCCGATGCTTGCCCATAAGGCCTCAAAGGAAGGCATCGTAGCGGCAGAAGTTGTGGCGGGCATGAACAGCGAAGCTGATTTCCGCGCAATCGCAGGCGTGATCTTCACCGACCCTGAAATCGCAACCGTTGGCCTCACAGAGGCTCAGGCAAAGGAACAAGGCTTCGAGCCGGTCGTAGGCAAGTTCCCATTTACAGCATTGGGACGCGCCCTCTTGGCTGGAGAAACCGAGGGTTTCGCTAAGATCGTGGCGGACAAGAGTTCTGATTTGGTTTTAGGCGTGCATATAGTTGGCGCCGACGCCTCCGACATGATCAGCGAGGCGGCGTTGGCCATTGAGATGGGCGCGACGTTGGAAGATATCGGGTTCACAATACACCCACACCCAACCTTACCCGAGAGCATCATGGAAGCAGCGGAAGCGGCGAAAGGAAAAGCCATACACATCCTGCAAAAATGAAAACCACAGGAAACCTGTTAGATCTTGGTCTACGAGAGTACGTTGAAGTCTGGAGTGTTCAACGGAAACTCGTAGAACTTCGAGCGAGGAAGGCGATTCCGGACACTCTAATCCTTGTCGAGCATCCGCATGTCTTCACGATCGGCAAAGGTGTAACAGGCGACGTTCCAACAGAGATCAGCGGCGTTCCAGTCGTTCGAATAGAACGCGGCGGACATTGGACATACCACGGGCCAGGTCAATTGGTCGGTTACCCGATCTTGGACATCGATGCCCGCCAACGTGACATACACCGTTTTCTGCGAAACATGGAAGAAACACTGATACTCGCACTCACCAAATTCAGTGTACAAGCCGGGCGGGGTGAGCAGACGGGCGTCTGGGTCGGCCCTAAGAAGATAGCTTCTATTGGGGCTGCGATTCGGAACTGGACAAGCTTCCACGGTTTCGCGTTAAATGTGAACACGGACCTGCACTATTTCCACTTGATAAGCCCCTGCGGATTTCCTGGCTCAACGATGACCTCGATGCAAGCTTTGCTCGGCAAGAAGATGGACTTCGATGCTGTGAAACGCGAGGTTCGAACGCAGTTCGAGAAACTCTTCGAACTTCAATTAGTAGAGGTTGGGCCTGAGGCACTAGAGGCTATGGCTGCCTGAGCGCGGCTCTTACGCCGACTTATCGTGAAAATGGACAAAGCCACCACTCCAAGTGTGGATGTCACGATGCTGTACTCGAACGCAGACGCAGGATTGATGTTAGTCCATAGAGTTCCGAAGATCGAATTCGCAAGAAGAGAACCCACCCCTATGAGCATGTAGTAAATCGCGTAGCCTGTTCCCTTCAGCTCCGCCTTGGTGAAGTCTGGAATCATTGCTCGTTGAACTGTCTCCGAGATGGCAAGGTAGCTACCGAACAGGAAGGCTATGAAGAAAGCGTACGCCCAATAGCCCACAAGCCATAACCCCGCGAAAGACGTAGCCAAGAACGCGACGTAGGAAACACAAAGTATTGGGAGTTTGCCGATCTTGTCTGCCAGGATCCCTGCTGGTAATCCGAAAATGACCGTGGCGACGTTAAGAGTTGCATACACAACTGCGATGTCATCCTGATTAATCCCAAGCAAGCTAGCCTTCAACAAAACGAAGGAGTAATTGTAAGCACCGACCGAGAATATGCCCAAGACAACAAGCAGGAGCGAGAAATCGCGGGTCAATACGGCACGCGCGTTTTCAAATGGGCTACTGTGTCTAGGGAGTGCCTTCGAGTCGGCGACGTAGAGAACTAGGATTAGGAGTGCTATGAGGGCGGGAACAAATGAAACCCAGAACACACCCCTGAACCCGATGAACGGGAAAACGGCAAACGCCAAGAGGGGCCCCACCACGGCGCCGATTTGGTCAAAGGATCTGTGAAGACCAAAACCTTTGCCGGACTCGGATTTCGAAATTGAGTCACTAATCAAAGCGTCTCTAGGCGAGGTTCTCGTTCCTTTTCCGGCTCTGTCGACAACCCGTACCGCGAAAACTTGGGTCCATGAGTTGGTAAGGGCGAAGATTGGTTTGGCTATGGTGGAGAGACCGTAGCCTATCAGAACGAATGGCTTTCGTTTGCCGAATCTGTCTGTCAGAACGCCTGAGAAGACCCTGAACATGTCGTTTACGGATTCCGCAACGCCCTCGATTAGACCGAGGACGGCTGCTGTTGCGTGCAGATCTAGCACTATGAAATACGGTAAAACGCCTAGGACCATTTCGGTCGATATGTCTGTGAAGAGGCTGACGTAACCCAGACGAATGACGTTTTGAAAACGTCTCGAAAAGCCGGGTTTCTGATCATCGGAATTGACAGCGTCCTTGTTCTCCATGAGCTTAAACCCGCTACCCGAGTGCTCAGATCATGCCTTATTCAACAGTTGCAAGTGAACTAAATCGTTTAAATGGCTCCGTCTCGACACTCGTTGCCTTACCTAGGCGGCCTCATCACTAGTGACACCTTTGTCCGATTCCTTCGGGCGCGTTGCGCGCAAGCTCAGAATCTCAGTGACGGATAGGTGTAATTTCCGTTGCCAATTCTGCATGCCCAAAACGCCTGTATGGCTGCCCCGAAGTGAGATTCTAACCTACGAAGAGATCTCCCGCATCTCATCAATCCTCGCCAAGATGGGCGTAGAAAAGATTCGTTTGAGCGGCGGAGAGCCATTGATGCGTCGGGACATCGAAAGACTGGTTGGAATGCTTTCCAAAGTCCCTGGAATACGCTCGTTGAGTATGACCACGAATGGGTTCTTGTTGACAGAGAAGGCTGCAGCGCTCAAGAAAGCCGGCTTGCAGAGCGTAACAGTGAGCCTCCACAGCCTCAAGCCGGAAAGATTCAGCGAAATCACCGGCGGCGGGGTCTATGACGTCGTGGCCGCGGGAATAAAGGCTGCGAAGAAGAATGGTTTCAGTCCGCTCAAGATTAACTCGGTGATAATACGCGGCTGCAATGATGATGAGATAGCGGACCTCGCGTCGCTCGCAAGAGCTGGCGACATTACGGTTCGGTTCATCGAATACATGCCGTTCGACGGGCAACACATGTGGGGAATGGAAAAGGTCGTCAGCGGCAAAGAAATCATTGAAAAAATCCGTGAGCGATATGAACTCGTTAAGGTTCCGCGCGAGAGTGGAAGCACCGCTGAGGTCTACCGATTCGCGGACGGTCCGGGAATGATAGGTGTAATCACTTCGATAACAGAGCCATTCTGTTCTGATTGTGATCGGGTCCGTCTTTCCGCCGATGGTAAGATAGTTCCTTGCTTGTTTGACAAGACCGGTTTCGACATGATGCCGCTATTGCGGGACGGTGCATCTGATGAGGCCTTGTTCAGTTTCATTAGGGACGCAGTTTCCCGCAAAGCTCCAGGTGTCGAAACACTTCTGAAAAACTACCACGGGCTTGAACACGTTCGGCCAATGCATACAATCGGTGGCTAACAAGAGACTGGAAGAGATTCGGATGCGTATAAGCAGTGTTTTCCTGCCGCAATGTTATAATACGATGTTTACGGTCTCACTCTCGAAAACCCTGAACACCAGCAACTCTCACAATTAACACAACAACCGAACAATGGTGGTAGCAATATGAGTCAACCGAACCTTGTTCGAATTGGCCAGAAACCCATTATGAATTATGTAACCGCGTGTGTGACGCTGTTCAACTCAGGTAACGGGGAAGTAATGGTTAGAGCGCGAGGCCAGGCCATAGAGAGGGCAATTGATACGGTGCAATTGCTGAAGCGAAGTTTTCTGAAAGACGTTTCGATTGAGAGCATCAACCTGGGATCGGAAGACGTTACCCGTTTCGACGGAACCCGAGGGAACATATCCACAATAGAAATCACTCTCTTCAGACAGGGCGAAGAATCCGACGAAGAAGAATACGAAGAAGAAACCGTCGAACCTGTAGCAGAGACGAAGTGAGAAATCACCTGCATTATCCGGGCAATAATAGTATTACAATGTTAAATGAAGCGCGGCCTTCGCTGCATTGTTCTAACACCTGATGTTTATTCTTCCGCGCTTTTTCTCTGCAAAGGGAGTGGAGGTTTTATCCGTTGGTGAATCTCGTTTGGTTCAAGGCCGTATTCTTGTCTCAATAAGTTCTCGAGTTGACTCAGGTTTTCTACGGGGACGGATCTTCCTTTGTGCAAGGTCAGGAAAGTATCTCCCAGAACTAGCGCTTCTCGGGGATCGTGGGTAACATAGATTGTTGGTAACTGAAGCAAGGTGAATAGATTCTTCAGCTCTGAAACCAATCGTCGTCTCGTCTTGAAATCAAGGTTCTTCATGGGCTCATCCATTACTAACACTTCGGGCTGTGTGGCCAACGTTCTAGCAAGAGCGACTCTTTGCTGTTCACCTCCACTTAGAGCGAACACTTCTCTGTTAAGGAGATCCGCAACGCCTAGCATTTTGACAAGGTGGTCAACGCGCTGTAGACTCGCCTTGTCTGTTGGATCACGAAGTCCGTAAGTTATGTTACTGCGCACTTGCATATGCGGGAAAAGGCAGGTATTCTGGAATACGTACCCAATCTTCCTCCTCTCGATCGGCACCGAGTTAATCACATTATGGTCCTTGATGATCGTGCCCGCATCGGGATTCAGTATACCCGTGATCAGGTTCAGTAGAGTTGTCTTTCCGCTTCCATTATCGCCTAGAACAACCAAAACCTCATCATTTAGTTCGAAGTCGACTGGGCCGAGATGAAAGGCTCCTAATTGCTTTGTGAGTCCTTTTACGGTTAGCATCTCAAATCAACCAGTGTTTCCGAGGATTTTGTAGTCCCGAGAGCCAAAACCACAACCCGAGGGCGGAGCAGGACACTATTAGGACTAGGAAGACACCGGGAAGCATCATAGCCATTCCACCTATGGCGTTGTCCTCCCAAAGCTGGATTGACACGGTTTTCGGATTGTAAGCCATCATGACAGTCGCGCCGAATTCACCCAGAGACCTCACCCACGCCAAAACAATGCCAGGGGCAATTCCTGTCTTCGTTAAGGGAAGGGTGACCTTGAGGAATGTCTGCCCTGGTCCCTTTCCCAAAGTTCTCGACACGTATTCGTAATTTGGGTCAAGCCTCTCAAATGCGCTCGCAGCCGTTAAAACGACGAACGGAGACGCAACGAAGGTCTGTGCGAGAACGATGCCCACCGGATTCTGGGTCAACACGAAGCCAGCCCGTCCGAATAGTGAGGCAGCACCATAGACGTTCAAGAGAAGAGCCCCGTCAATCAGTGGTGGAATCGTCAACGGGATTGCCATCACAATACGCAGTAGAGCAGATAGTTTCGGCGCAGTTCTCGACATTACATATCCAAGGGGAATGCCAGTGAGTGCACAAATCGTTGTCGAGACGGTTGCGGTTTCGAGGCTGAGTGTTATAGACGAAAGCAGTTCGGGCCGCTTCAGTGCCTCAAGTACGTTCAATGAGCCTACTCTAGCAACCACTCCGAGCAGCGGTATGATTACAAAGAGGAAAAGGAAGCCTGATAGGGCCAAGATGGTGGCACGATAGATCAAGCTCATTTCGTTTGCACCCTTCTCAAGATTGCGAGTTCACGATAGCTGCAATGACCGGCGGAATTGCACTCGGATCTCCACCAGCAACGAAATGAACCTGCGAAAACCCGTGCTTTCTCAGCGTCTGCTGGCCGGTGTCTGAGAGTAAGAACTTCACAAACGCCACCGCTCCATCATTGTTCTTGGCGGTGGTCGGTATTGTGACCGCAAACACGATTGGTTGACCGTAGACGGTTTTGTTTGTCTGTAGAGTATAGCTTGCTTGCTTGTAGGAGTCGGCGTAGCTTGGGGCTCCTAGGTTGATTTGCGGCGGGAGCGTTATGAAAGGTAAACCTCTTTCAACGGCCTCGTGTCTGTAAAGCGGAATCGCGTCACACTCACCACTCTCCAAGAGAGTGCTCAGAACCTCTTCGGGCCTAATTTGACTCGGGTTTCTATCTCCACGCAGAATAAGGGAACTGATTGAAGAATTTCCGTAGTACCCATTCGCAAGTTTAGCGACAATGATCATGTAGTATCCCTTCGGATCCTGCTCAGGGTCTGTTCGAAGGAATCTGATTTGAGGAGTAGCCAGCACAAGGTACCAGGGGATTGTTCCTTGGCTTGCTTCGTTGAATAGGCCCACAAATCTGCTCTTGTTGCTGTAAGCGATCACAATCTCGTCAGACGAGAAGACCACGTACCATTTCGCGAGAGGAGGAATGTTATTTTCCAGCATTTGGATTGGGGGCACGCCTGCGCTGATGAAAACGTCGGGGGATCTCTGGCCGTCAATCACGAAGTTTGCGTTCTGAACGGAGCCATGGCCTTCGCCTGTGTAGTCGTAACCCATTGTCGCAAAGGTTGGACCTATTCCATGTTCCATCGTATCAAGGAGTGAGCCAGCGTACAGGACGTTAACAGTTCCCCCTGACTGTGAACCCATGAACTTAGCGTTCCAGGCGTAGTACAGTGAGCCGAACACAGCCAGTATGACCAGTAGAATGGCGACGAGGGCCGCCTGACTTCGTTCCATCGACGCCACTTCGGGCATCTGCAGGGGTCAGCTTTCTATAAGCCTTGGTAAGCGTCAACGCTTACATTCCTCCCAAACGTTAGGAGTTGAGGATTGCGATGTCCAGGTTGAAGCCCGTGGGCACCCTGCTAACGGACAGACAATGGCAGGTCCTGCGACTTAGGGCAACAGGATTAACTCAGTCACAGGTGGCGAAGAGGCTTCACACTACGAGAGAGAACATCAGCATCATTGAGCATCGAGCCCATGAGAACTTGAATGCGGCAAAAGCAACACTCGCCGCCATAGAGCAACTGTCCGAGACTAAGGAGCTTGTCATTCCAAGCGGAACAAGCGTCTTCGAAGCCACATCAATTATTCTCCGAAGAGCTGATGTGCTACGAATCAAAGTAAAGATGAATGCCGACTCAATTCTAGCCGCTCTCCGATCAAAACGTGGCGGAAGGATTCGGGGACATCACTTGGTCGCCGCCATCAGAGTCAGAATTGACCCAGATGGTAGGCTTGTGATAAAGTGATGCAACGCAAAATCAGGTTCATTCAGAAAGCTCAAGGGCGCTTCAGAAAAATGAAAACTTGCTTTGTTGCGCGTTTATCGAGTTAGTTGCACGCGCGACAGATGAACGGAACCCTTTTACAATTCACATTCCAAGGCGCCTCACGTTCAAGGGATTTTCGATGGCAGCGAAAGTTGAAAAACCGAAGATAGTCGTTACGCCGCCAGGCCCTAAGGCACGAGAACTTCTCGCCAAGGACACGAATGTTCTTTCACATTCCGTGGTGAGGTGGTACCCATTAGTTGCCGAATCAGGGTCCGGGTGCATCGTAAAAGATGTTGACGGTAATGAATACGTTGACTTCAACTCCGGTCTTGTGGTGTTGAACGTTGGCCATTGCCATCCGCGCGTTGTCAAAGCGATTAAGGATCAGGCTGAGAAACTCATTCATTATTCGTGGACTGATTTCTATTACAAACCGATTGTAGACTTGGGTGAACAGCTCACAAAAATAACGCCCGGGTCGTTCCCGAAGAAGGTCTTCTTCTCAAACAGCGGCGCCGAGGCAGTCGAGGCTGCAATGAAAATGACTAGGTGGCACACCCGCAAACCACTATTCCTAGCCTACACAGGCGCGTTCCACGGCCGAAGCTTTGGAACAATGAGCCTAACCGCCAGCAAACCCGTTCAGAGACGGCACTTCTTCCCCCTGGTCCCTGAGGTGACCCACGTTCCATACCCCTACTGTTACCGTTGCCCGTTCGGACTCAAGTACCCCGAATGCGACATGTGGTGCGTCGACTTCATTGAGGAAGAGGTTCTCAAGAAGTACCACCCACCGGAAGACACAGCCGCGATGTTCATCGAACCTGTTCAAGGCGAAGGCGGGTATATTGTTCCGCCTGACGATTACTTCAAACGCCTCAAGAAAATCCTCGACAGATACGAAATCCTGATGGTGGACGACGAAATCCAGTCCGGCATGGGCCGCTCAGGAAAGTGGTTCGCCATAGAGCACTTCGGCGTCGTACCGGACATTGTGACAGCGGCGAAGGCTCTAGGCTCGGGCTTGCCGATAGGTGCAACAATCGCCAAAGAGGAACTCATGGACTGGGAAGGCGGCTCGCACGCAAACACGTTCGGCGGAAACCCGGTCGCTTGTGCAGCAGGGCTTCAAGTAATCGAGATCATCAAGGATGAGAAGCTGCTGGAGAACGCAAACAAGCAAGGCACCTATTTGATGAAACGGTTGAAGGAGATGCAACAAAAGTACCCAATCATAGGCGACGTGCGCGGCAGGGGCCTAATGATAGGAGTAGAACTCGTCAAGGACCCCGAAACAAAGGAACCCGCAGCCCAAGAATCACTGGACGTGATGAACAAATGCTTCCAACGCGGCGTGGCAATCATAACCGCTGGTAAAAGCGCCATGCGCTTCGCCCCACCACTAATCATCTCACACGAAACCATCGATGCAGGCCTAGAAGTGTTCGAAGGCGCAGTCAAAGAAGTCGCAGCACAACTCAAGTAATCAAGCAGAGGCCTCGGTCATCCCCGACCCCCCTTCTACTTTTTCAGTTTCGCGCGGTAATGCGCCCGGAACTTGGCTACCTTGGGTGCCACGACAACTTGGCAGTAGGATTGGTAGGGATTCTGTTTGAAATATTCTTGATGGTAGTCCTCGGCTTTGTAAAAGGTCTCAAACGGAGCAAGTTGGGTCACGATGGGTGCATCCCAGATTTTCGCATCCTCGATCTCCCTCACAACCTGTTCTGCAATCATTCTTTGCTCTTCATTGTGGTAGAAGATTGCTGAGCGGTATTGGGTTCCCACGTCCGCCCCTTGACGGTTTAGGGTGGTTGGGTCGTGGACCGTGAAGAAGATTTGCAGAATTTCCTTGTAGGAGATTACTGTTCGGTTGAAGGTGATTTGAGCGACCTCCGCGTGCCCGGTTCTTCCCGTACATACTTGTTCGTAAGTGGGGTTGGGTACGGTTCCGCCTGAGTACCCTGACTCAACTTTCTCCACGCCTTTCAGTTCAGAGAAGACGGCCTCGGTGCACCAGAAACAGCCACCGCCGAGTGTAGCCGTTTGAATGGTTCCCTGCTGCATTCTACTCTTCCCTGTTTCACAGATGTCAGATCTGCATTTTAATTTTCATGCGCAAAAACGCGGTCAATCTCAATCCTGACCCATTTCTATACTAATATTGAAATGGTGAGACAGATGCATTGCCGGTCATGAAAGCCAAGTTTGGTTACACTGGCATTAGGGTTCGCGATCTCAACAAAGGAGTAGAGTTCTTCACCAAGGTTCTCGGCATGAAGGTTCAAGCTCGCGTTCCAGCCCCTTGGAACAAGGGAGAATTCGTCAATTTAGTCACAGGGGACGGGAAGCACTGGTTGGAGATTAACTGGTACGCAGACGACAGCCCCGTCGCAGGCCCCTACTCAGAAGGAGAACAATTAGACCACCTAGGTTTTGAGGTGGACGATTTCGAAGGGGCGTTGAAACAATTGAACGACGCAGGCTACCCAACCCTAATCGGTCCAACAAAAGCTGGAAAATGGCATTTCGCCTTCGTCAAAGTCGTGGACGACATTTGGCTGGACGTCTACAAGATCGACAAGGCGCCAAAGAAGAAACCGAAGGCAAAGACTGCCAAGAAAAGGCGCAGATAGACGAACCTCACTTCCCAGCTGAAGGTCCACTTCTTCTGATTGGACTCCACAACCCTCACGGTAAGACATATGTTCCCTTAAGCTTGGATTAGGGCCAGAGTGGTTGCTATGGAAGTGAAGCGGGTTGCAGTTCTGGGCGCCGGCCTAATGGGGCACGGCATAGCCCAAGTTTGTGCGCAGACCGGCAAATTCGATGTTACGATGCGAGATATCGAGCAACGGTTCGTCGATAACGGCATGAAGATGATTCAGGACAGTCTTCAAAGATTCGTCAAGAAAGGAGCCATTAGTGAAGGTGAATCAAAAGAAATCCTGAACCGAATTCACCCCACATTAGATGTGAAGCAGGCTGTTCAAAACGCGGATTTGGTCATCGAGGCGGTCACGGAGAATCCACCTCTCAAGAAAGCGGTCTTGGCGGAGGCTGACCAGTACGCGCCCCCACACGCAATCATAGCCTCAAACACGTCATCAATCAGTATCACAGAGATTGGCGCCGCAACCAAGAGACCTGAGAAAGTTTGCGGAATGCACTTTTTCAACCCACCACAACTGATGAAGCTCATCGAGATTATCCGCGGTTTGAAGACCTCTGATGAAACTATCCAGTCGATTCGAGAAATCTCAGTGAAACTTGGTAAGGAGCCGGTGGTTGTGAAGAAGGATACGCCAGGGTTCATAGTGAACCGGATCCTGATCCCAGCGCTCAATGAGGCCGCGTTCTTGGTCGCTGAAGGTGTGGCTGATCCTGAGGATATTGACAAAGCAGTTGTCCTTGGCTTGAATTGGCCCATGGGTCCCCTGAAACTACTCGACTACGTAGGCATTGACACTACACTCTTCATTGCGGATGTGATGGTGAACGAAACTGGTGACCAAAAGTTTCGTCCAAGCAGCCTGCTGAAACAGATGGTCCGCGGCAACCTGCTCGGTAGGAAGACTGGGCGGGGTTTCTACGACTGGACGCAGAAGAAATAACCAATAGGTAATGCGATTATGCCCGCTTGAAATCGACCACGAATATTTCTGGTTCTGGCCGTCAAACCTCGCACTATGCTCAGCTCTCCGTTTTATGCCGTGAGACAGTGAAAACTCAACTAGGATTGATGCTTGCGCGTCGCGAGAGCGATTGCAGCGAACAGAAAGCATGCACCAATCACTGTCAGCGCTGAAGAGCTCTCGCCGAGAAGAAGTATTCCGCCTACTAAGCTCACTAAAGGAATCAGGTAGAGTTGTATTGAAAGCCTCGACACAGCTCGACTGCTAATCAGTGTGTAGAGTATCATGTTAGCAAGCACCGTGCTCAGAACTGCAAGATAGATTACTGAAAACCAGCCCAACGGTGACAGAGCGAAAACCTGAACGACAAAATTCCACGAGATCAAAGGCAATGTGAAAACCGTACCTATTACAGCGACCCAAATTGCAGTAGGTAGCGCACCATAATTCTCGACGAGCGGCTTCGAACCCACCGAGAACACACCGTACATGAAAGCTGCTAGTATCACCGCAAAGGGGCCCGTGATTTGCAGAAAGCTGAGGTCCGCATTGATTGAAAGGATGAATGCGCCAACAACTGCCAACGCCAACGCGAGCATCAATCTCGCTCCGATCTTTTCTTTTAGGAAAACCCCGGAGAGCAACACAATGAAAATTGGTCCGAAGGAAATCAGAAGCCCCGCCAAGCCTGAGGAAACGATGGTTTCGGCGTAGTTCAGTGAAAGATGGTACCCGACAACGCTAGCGAAGGAAACTAGGAGTATTCGTGGAATGTGACGTCTTTCGATCGGTTTCTTGGGCCTGCCAAATGCAGGGGCCAAGAGCAGGAAGCCGCCCGAGGCTATTAGCCATCTTAGGATGGTCAGGTTGACCGGGCTTAACTCGAACTCTGCTCTTCTAATTGCCACGAAAGCTAATCCCCAAATCACACTGAGGGTTATGACAAGACCGTAGTTGAAGACCAGGTTTTTGACAGGAACTCTGGCCGGTCTCTCAAGAATGGTCCTAGAGTTGGGTTTCATGACGTGTCGTCTGCTCCAGCATTAGTAGCGTTTCCTTTCGTTTCTTCCCCCAGCGGTAGCCGTGTAGTTCGCCATCTTTGCCAATGACTCTGTGGCATGGAACTACGAGTGAGACCGGGTTCGTTGCGCAGGCTCTAGCGACTGCGCGGGATGCGTGAGGTGTACCCATGATGTTGGCGATTTTGCTGTAGGTTGTGGTGTGACCGTAGGGTATGGATTGTATTTCCTTCCAGACTCTCCATTGAAAGGCAGTCGCTTGTACGTCAACGGGTAAGTTGAGGGAGAAGGGTTGTCCGGCGAAATAATCCACGAACGCGGCAACCCGCTTGTGCATACCCCCATCGTTACGATGCAGGTCTGCCGAAGGATAATCCTCAGAGAGCGCGGCCTTGACTGCCGTATCTGTGTTTCCCATACACACAGCGCATATTCCGCGCTCCGTGGATCCCACGAGCAAACGCCCAAGTGGGCAGTCAACGATAGTGTAATCAATTCGCAAACCCAAGCCGCCTCGGCGTAAGGTGCCCGGATTCACACCGAATCTGCTTGGAACCTTCTCGTACAGCCGACTTCTGGAACTGAAACCAGATCTGTAAAGTGCCCTTGCTACTGTTTCCCCATTCCTAAGGGAACGTTTCATCTTGGCTAGACGACGAGCTTCGATATATTGGCGAGGTGAAATTCCTACAACTCGTTTGAATGTTCTCTGCAAATGAAACGGACTGATGCCCGCATAAGAACTAAGAGTCGAGAGAGTGAGTTTTCGGCTCAGATTATCCTCCATGTATTTGCAGATGCGGTCAATGAGCTCCACGTGAAGGGAACGCGTAGGTTCCTGAGGTTTACATCGCCGACACGGCCGAAAACCAGACCGCTCAGCTTCATCGTGCGAAGAGAAGAACACTACGTGCTCTCTACGGGGGCGTCGGGCGGGACATGAGGGGTTGCAGTAGATTCCTGTTGAACGTACAGCGAAAACGAACGCGCCGTCTAAGTTGGCGTTCCGAGTAAGCACAGCGTTCCATTGTTCATTTTCAGTCAGAATCTTTCTGTGGCCTGGTTGCTCTCGCATTTCTGGCTGATCTCCTGTAACTGGAACTTGTGACACTTCCGCTCACCTCGCTATGGGGAGCCTTCCCAACGATTCCAGGTACACCCGTCTTATGTATAGGTCAGTCTCGAAGGTTCTGCTGCCAGTTTTCGAAAACCACTCCTGACGAATACCCAAGCGGATGTGTGATCTGCGAAATGTGATCGCGCGCAGTCTTGATGGAAGCGATGTTACTTGGGGTTGCAGGGCTACTATGTAGCGGAGCTTTCCCCATATGTCTAGCATTCGTGCCCAGCCTGAGAGCTTTTCTGTGAACATTCATTACTTCACTAGCAAGTTGTTGGGTGTCATGAAATAAGTAGGTTGACTCCGAATCTTGCTGTCAAAGTCCGCAGAAGCAAGAGAATGGATGATGCGTTGCGGCTGTCCATAGAGAAAGGAACAGAACTCATACGAAACTCAATTTCCAAATTCACTAACCTCATGTCAGAGTTGCAGTGTCTCGGGTCGAGAATGGGTCAGATTAGGAACAGGATTGCGACTCCAATCACGGCTATTACTGCGCCCAGCATTCCTCGCCAGCTGGTTCTTTGCTTGTGCACTATCCACACCAATGGGATTATGAGTACTGGCATCAAAGACATCAGGGTCTGCGCGATGCCTGTTTCGGTGTAGGTTACTGCAACCATTGAGAGTGTAACGCCCAAAAAAGGCCCAATGAAGGCAGCGGCAGCAGTGTGTCCCATCCCTATCGTGCTCTTAATGGCCTTGCGAAGTTCAGGCAACCTCCCTACAACTAGCATGACCATCCAGAGAGACAGTGCTCCCAGAATCATGCGCATCAATGTCGCAGACAAGGGATTCAATGTCACTGCGGGGTTCAAGTCGATTCCTTTCTTTGCGAGGACCAAACCCACGCCTTGGCCAATTGCTCCGATCAAAGCGAAGAGGACGCCGTAGCTTTTCAGTTTCTTTGAGAGTGGAATTTCTCCAGAACGTTCGTCCGTTTCCAATATGACCATGACAACGCCGCCTAGCGTTATGGCAATTCCAACTATAGCCAATGCTGAGATTACTTCCCCCAACATCAGATACGCGCCAACGGACGCGAATATCGGCGCCAACGCCATGACCAGAACCGAGCGCCTAGGCCCAATCGTAACGTAGGCAGCGAACAATCCCGAGTCCCCAACCCCCAAACCAACAACCCCACTCGCCCCCATCCAGAACCATTGCCCGTTACTCGCTAATGGCAAAATGGTGCCCAACAAAATCACATGTGTAACCACAAGGAAACCAATCGCCATCAACGTACGGTAAGCGTTGACGCTAAGTGAACCAATCTTTTTCCCAGCCGAAGTGAAGATTAGGGAACTAATGGTCCAGAGGCAGGAAGTAACCAACGCAGCGGACTCACCAACCACACTTAGGTTCAACTCACTCACCACGACTGGGATGCGCACAACGAGACTGTGAAAGGCCCTATTTCGTCTTTATTTCAACAAATCGCGGGTCTACTAAATCTCCGATCCAGCGAAACTTTAGCGCGTGTTGACTAGAGCGCATGTTGTGTGCGCGCAACATCCAGACCCATACACAAAAGAGATTTAAAGCGATGATGACCTACGGAGTCTGTGGAAGCTTATGGTCTCTGAGAAGGTCTTGCATTTTCAGGGTAAGAACAAGGATTTGAAGCAGCTGGCTGAGCAGATAGCGGGACAACTCCAGTCGGAGGGCTATAAGGTTCAGTCCACTTCGCCGCCGTTAGGAATAGTCATTCAGGCTCAGAAGGCGGGAATCTTGCGTGATATTATCACAGCAGACAGAGCATTCACAATATTGGTAGCGGGGCAGCCGAACGACTTCACAATACGTGTCGGGATTGGAAAGTGGGTTCAGAACATAGCGGTGGCTGCTGCCGAGGCGTTGCTTCTCTCAGTACTATTTCTCGCAGTAGATGTGCCGGAGATGCTCTGGACAAGGCATGTTGAAGGCGAGATAATCAAGGAGATAACTCAGATCGTAGGGTAGTTTTCTCGCGGCTGCTTCCTACCTCTCGTAATTCTGCAAGCTAACGTCGAAGTTCTGCGGTAGTGTTCGCGCTAGAACCGTATTCTAGGTCGTGAGCTCTTCTACTGACTCTCGGAAGACCCGTGTGTGGACGTCTACATCTTTTCGCGTGGTGTAAGGCGACATGAGGGCCATGTTGTGGAAGGGCGTCAGGAGTATGCTTCGGTTGAGGTCGTAGAGGTGCACGTATTTGTTCAACAGTGGATCCTTCGCGGCGATGGCTTCAGCGCCGTTTTTCGGTGGGGTTGCTCCGAAGCGGTACTCAACTCGCGTACCCAATCGGACTGTGTGCCATGGTAGGCCCGTTTCCTGAATCGTGCCCTCGACGCCCTCGTTGAATCGCTCCGCCAGAGGAATCATGTGGTCGTAGGCTTTCCGAGTGATCACTTTCTCCAGGGTCGCACGCATCGCAGCGAGGGCGAGGGCGTTGCCGGTTAGGGTTCCGCCGAGTCCGTTGACGCCTGTTGTTTCAGCGAGCATATTGCCGATTGTTTTGTCGAAAATCTCTTGGCTTACCCCAAACGCTCCGGCAGGTATGCCGCCTGCAACTGGTTTCCCCAGTGTTATCATGTCAGGCTTCAGGTGGTGGGCCGCACTATACCCTCCGGGGCCAGCGCACCATGTGTGCGTCTCGTCGATAATCCAGACAGTGCCGGTCCTTCGAGTAATTTCACGCACGCCCTCTAGGTAACCTTCTTCCGGTAATATGATTCCACAGTTGGTCATTACTGGCTCCATTAGAACCGCAGCCACATCTCCTCCCATGAGGGCCTGCTCGAGTGCCTGGAGGTCGTTGAACTCGATAATCTTGGTTGTGAGCTCAGGGTCGACTGGGGGTGGCATCGCGCCCTCGCGCGGAACCACCTTCCCATCCACGAGTCGGACGAAGGTCTCATCTACGGTTCCGTGGTAGCAGCCGTTGAAAACGAGAATCTTCCGTCGACTGGTGGCTTCGCGTGCCATTCGAAGCGCGAACCGGTTTGCGTCCGTCGCCGTCATCGCAATCTGCCAGTACGGCAACCCGAAACGGTGCGCCAGTTCTTCCCCAACCCGAATTGAATCCTCCGTGGGAAGCATCATCGTGATTCCCTTGCGCATCTGCCTAGCCGCAGCGTCGACAGTGGCCTTCGGGGAATGGCCGAACATAGCTCCTGTGTCCCCAAGGCAGAAGTCCACGTATGTGTGGCCGTCCACATCCGTTATCTTGGAGCCCACCCCCGCCTTCGCGAAAATAGGGAAGCGACCAGGCCACTCAATCATCCAGTTCATAGGCACACCCCCAATCATCGACTTCCGAGCACGCTCAAACATTCTCCTCGACTTTGGGTGAGTTATTATGAACCGTTTCTCTTCGCGCTGTATGATTGTCGTCGCTCGAGTGCGGTCGATTTCAGCCATGATGTTTTCCTCGGAACTCTTGCCCTAGTCCTCTTCTACGGCCGTCGCAGAACTGTTGAAGTGAACATTTGGCAACTCTACAATATGAAGGATAGGAGAAGTGTTAGTGTCACAATGCTCACCAAAGTCGAGAGTATGATCACTTTCGTTACGAACTGCGAGTCGCCTTTGAACTTGACCGTAAATATTACCGCAAGCACTGCAGTTGGCATACATGCCTGAACCAAAGTCACGTTCCTCCCTAGGCCTCCGAATCCAATGAGGGTTGAAAGAAGAATTACAGGAATGATTGGGAAGAGAAGCTTCAATGCCGAGCTTAGACTCACAAGTGGCCAATCGACGGAGTTTGGCTTTAGCGCGGGCTGCGCAAGCTCCATACCAAGCACAACGAGCATGGCAGGTATTGTCGCCTGGCCCATGAGGTTCAAAGGTTGCAAAACTGGCTCGGGAACCGCAACCCCAAGAAGTCTCACGGCAAAGGCCGCGAAAACTGCATAGATGTGAGGAAGGCGCATTACGCTGCGCAGAGATTCCTTCAGGCTTTGAGTACCTTGCGAGGCTATGAAGACCCCTAACGTGTAGGAGAGCACACTGCTCACAACAAAGTAGACCACGGCCAACTCCAGCCCATTTTGGCCAAACGCTAACAGGTTAACTGGCAGCCCGTAGTTTCCGGTGTTAACCAAGGACGTTGACAGTACAAACGCGCTCATCGACTTCTTGCCCAATCCGAGTGCTTTGCCGATACTCCACGAGACAGACATCATCACGAGGGCCGTGGCAACAGTGATGAAACTGATTTCAGCCCACGTACGAACCCCCAACGATGATTGAATGATATCCGTGAAGACGAGGCATGGCGTGAACGCGTAAAGTATGATCTCGGATAGGGACCCAGTTTCTATCGAAGTGAGTCGTCGTATGATGAAGCCAGTGGCGATGATGATGAAAACCGGGGCTATGACGTTTTCAAGGATTTGAAGCACTAAGCTTGGGGTTACAGCCATACCCTTTCATCTTGAGTTCGCAAGTCACGATCGAATGTCTTGAAACAGGCGCAAACTGGAAACGTGGGCCGGTAATAAGCCTCAACAGTAAAAGAGCTCTTTGAAAATCACCATAGACCTGAATAACGAGCGAACAGGGATCGCATTCCGTCTCAGATACGGAGTCCCAGCAGAATCGCAATTCCCAGTGCTATTATCACGAGATTGCCAGCCGCGAAAGTTACTGCCTGTGCTTTCGCAGGAAGCCGTTTGTGTGCTATGCCGCTGATTGACGCGATTAGGCTTTGCCAGGATAGGGATGCGAGGAACGCTCCGGAGATGAATAGAACTGCGTCTGCAGGAGAATGCGAAAAGTCAGCCCCCATCCCTAAGATTAGTGTTGTGAAGTATGTTACAGTGACAGGGTTGAGGAGAGTCAATCCTAGAACCATTCCGTAGGCTTGTGGACAACTCGAACCTTCAACTCGAGGTTTGTGCTCGGACCCTGAGGGGTTTCTTCCGCGGTATAGCAACCACGCGCCTAAGGCAATCAATCCTAAGGCGCTTGCAACACGGAGGATAGATGCGAAGGGCGAGAGGATTGAAATCAAGAATGTGCCTGCGAGGGCGGCAATGGTTGCGTAGATTAAGTCTGCTGACGCCGCACCAGCTCCAGCACTGAAAGCAACCCGAAACCCACGACGGAGGCCTAATTCCAAGATTACAATAGCAATCGGCCCTATTGGCACCGCGATACCATATCCTGCCACGGCACCGCTTAGAAACGCATCGAAAGGCAAACCTACCACGATGAGGAGCAAGTCACGCATATCAAGGGATTATTTCGGCACCGTTGAATTTCGGATACCCGAAGTCTTTCTGTTGAATTTTGCCCGTTTCTATTAGTGATTTGATTTCTGGAACAGCGCCACGGAGTGCTTCAATCATGTTCACGACCGTGCCGCAGACTTCCTTGAATCCTTCCGCACCCCAAAGGTTTGTTACATTTGCGTAGAGGCAACGTCCACCACAAATGTCGAAAACTTCGCATGAAGTGCAAGGCTCGGACACGAATGCGGCATCCTTCAACCTGTCGACAGATGCGTCTCGAATGCTGCCTAAGTAGAAGTCCTTCATGCCCGCCATGACAGGACACGGCGTGATGTTTCCATCGGTCTGAATGTTGAACACACACCAGCCAGCACCACAACGAAGATGATTTGATTCCCTGTTGAGCATCGACTGCATGACACCCACAAACGGGTACAATCGCCAAACCTCCCCAGAATCCTTCATGTGGTCTACCCAAGTCCGGATTAGTCTTCTCAGTCGTGGGTTGTAGTTGTCCGCTGCCCATTCCGAAAACCGACGTTTTGGGTAATCGTTCTGAAAGAACAGCGCATCCAATTGCCAATGAACAGACGAAATTGGCACATCGTCTCCGTTAATCAACGCTAAGACCTGTGTGTCAATTTCAGTCTCCTCGGCAACCGTCATTCTGGCGACGATTTCGCCTGAGAACCCTCGCTCTCGAATCGCCTTCAAGTTGCTCGCTACCCTCTTGTATGTGCCTTCTCCCCGGTAATGGTCGGTTGTTTTTTCGTCGCCGTCGAGGGAGACGAAAATCGAGTCAAGCCTGTTCAGGTATTTCGATTCTAATCTATCCAGTAGGAGGCCGTTCGTTTGAATGGCAAAGTGGGCGTTCGGAATCGCATCCATCGTTTCCTTCATCTTGTCCACTTTGAGAAGGGGTTCGCCTCCATAGAAGATGAGGACAGGGTCACCGTCATGTTCTAGGAATTTCCGTAATGCGTCAATTTGGTAGTTCACAGAGGAAGGAACTGAATAGTCGATTGTGAGGCCGTGGAAATCGCTTCCGAAATCCTCGCAAGACTTTCCATAGCAATACTTGCACCTCTGGTTGCAGTTCGTGGTCAGAGTAACGTAGAAATTCATTCAGAGGAATCTCCCGTGACTGACATTGCAGAGGCGCTCAAGCGTCTTCGTTGTGCGCAATCCCCCTAATCTCGGTGTCGAACCGTTTCCACAACGAATCCTCAATGAGGTATGAAAGCATCCCGACGGCTAGAGAATTCCAAAGATTCGGAAGCGTAACCTACCAGCGTCACGTGTGTACGGGGTTCATTCGTGTGCTCGCATAAACGAAATCAACCACTTCACTGATTCAAAGGGGGACGGTGAATTAGATCAATGCCTAGAATTCCATTAATTGAGGATTTGACTCGCACATCAATTCCTCCAGGCACGAATATTCTCGTTGAATTCGACCCAGCATCGCAATGGTACAACGCCTCCCTCACAATTGCAGCAGGGTGGTTGAAGACTGGGGGAAGCGTAAGCTATATTGCGCAATCTCAATCACCAAACGACATCCGTTCTCAACTCCGACAGTTCGGGCTTGATGCAGAGGAACTCGAACGGAACGACCGCTTATGGATAACTGACTTCTACACGCTCTCTCTGGGCCAGAAGTCCAAGGAAAAGTTCGCACCTGAATCGCTGAAGGTCGCCGACGTGAGCCTATGGATTGCGAAAGAGGCGATGGTTGATTCCTCGGCTCCCGAATTTCTCGTGTTGGCTGACAACATCTCCGTTCTTGACAGGTTCAACGATGAGAGAAATTGGGTAGAAATGTTCCTAACCCGGCCTATTCCGATGTCGAAATTGAGACAAGTAACTCAGCTAATAGGCATCCTTGATGGAGTTCACAGTGGTTGGGCGTATAAACAACTGGAGGCAGCGGTGGAGGGCATCGTCGATTTCAAGGTCGAGGATCAAGGCGAAGAAACCCGTGACCTTATGCGAATCAGAACCCTAAGGAAAGTGGCGTTTGACCGAAAATGGCACGAGCTAACGATGTCTGAGAAATCTGAGGTTACGCTTCGGAAGTAACAAAGCGGGAAAAGGGAATTACCCGCGTTCTTGCATGCCGGGATGGGCTTGCAGTGACGTCACTTCTTTCCGTAAATGATGCCTATCTTCCCGAGCATGAACGGAAGTCTCAGCGCTTTCGGGATGAATTCTGAATGACTTGTGTTCGCAAACGCCACTTCTTTGATGCCCCAACTCCTGATCGTCGCAACTAGGTCATCGACGTCACCATAGTATTTCTTCACAAGGAATAGATCCTGAAACGCGAACGCGCCCCCCTTCTTGACCACTCTCAAGGCTTCCCTGATGAGCTCCCTTTTGTCACTGACGCCGCCCACCTCGTGGAAAACGAGGTTGCTAACCACCGCATCGAAGTATGCGTCTTCAAATGGCAGGGAGGCTGCGCTTGCCTTTTGGAACGTCATACGGCTCGCTACACTTTCGATCGCTGCATTCTTCTCGCAGACCGCTCTCGAGTATTCCCATGTGCCACCCCAGTGGTCAATTCCGGTAACGTGAGTGTTGGGATACCGCTTTGCCAGTTCGATTGCCAATGGGGCGTTCCCACACCCGATGTCGAGCGCCTTGCCTTCTCCGTTCCATTCCAAGTGCTCAATCACTAGGCTGCGAATCGGGACTTGTAGGTTTCCCCCTCGTTGTGAGAACCTTTGGCGTGCATACGCAAAATACGCGAATGACAAAAGAAACGGAACCGCTCCAACGATGAGTAGGGGGGACACAATCGATAGCAGAAGGAATGGAATGCTCATCGCGCCTGAGCCGTAGATCAATTTGGCGGATACCCAATTACCGTATTCGGGATCCATGGTCTGGCTACAACTCTTGTTATCTAGGTTTTTTCAGTATGATTAAGTCACCCGTGTCAGTCGTGATATCGTTTGGAACGAACAGACGGCCATTATGATAACCTATACTGGGACGCGAGTCGACGTCAGTTCTTCTATTCTTCTTGGTTTTCTGCTAATGAGATAGGTAGGCCGTCTGGGTCTAGGAGGACGGCTAGTTTGATTCCTTCTGCTTCACGTTGAGTAGGGGGCATGACGAAGACGACGCCCTTGGAATTCAATTCTTCAAATTTCTTTTCGAGGTTGTCAACTGTGAACCCAATCGAGCAAGTGCCCGCTAAGGATTCTGTTTTCTCGTTCATGTTTGGACGTAATCTTCCCCCACCGTGCAGGGCAAGCACGGTTGATCCGGTCTCAAATTCCGTCCATTCAGGGGATTCAAACTTCAACGCTAACCCGAGCTTGTCACGGTAGAACTCCACCGAGCGCGACATGCTCGAAACAGTCACCATTACGTAATCAATTTGTTTAAACAAGGAAAATTCTCGTCCATGCAATTGCTTATGAGTTTCATTTCATTTATCCCTGTAATAGTTTTACTCATCCACGCCTCTGCAAGCTTCAAGGTTCTTAACGTCGTGTTCACGGGGCACGAGGGATATCGTTTAAACCTAGAACACTCGAGCATTGGATATCTCAACATTCGAATGTTATGCCGAATGTTCGTGGGAAAGGGTTGAAATGGCAAATGGCGAAAAAAAGGAAGACGACACGGAAAAAAACCAAACCGAAGAAGTTTGAGGCTGTACCCGTAGGTTTCCATACAGTGACTCCTCTCGCGGTTAAGGGTGCTGCGCAGGCGCTTGAGTGGTACAAGAAGGCCTTCGGCGCCAAAGAGCTGGAGAAGTCGAGGGCGGCATGCTAATGCATGCCAGATTCAAGATCGGCGACTCAATCATCATGATGTCCGACATATTCCCAGGGGCCCTCCACAAAAGCCCGCTCGACTTGGGCGCCGCGTCCGTTACACTCCATGTCTACTTGAAGAATGTGGATGAATTGTGGAAGCGGGCCGTCGAGGCGGGAGCGAGGGTGGATATGCAGCTCGATGACATGTTCTGGGGAGAACGGTACGGCCAACTCACAGACCCGTTCGGCCACTCCTGGTCACTTTCAAAACGCATACCCATGTCCAAGGAGGAAATGCAGCGTAAACGCCAGGAAGCAATGAAGATGTTCGAGCAAGGAAAACATCCCGGGTACGAAGAACAAACGGGTTCTGTTAACTCGTCGGCTCATGTTGCGGGCCTCTATGTTAACTCATCTGCATCGACTGGGCGTCTTTGAACTGCTACCATTGCTTCACTTGCAGACGCGATGGGCACGAACCTCATGCCTCTCGCCAGAATGTTTCTGGCCGCGTTTACATCTCGGTCAACCGCGAATCCGCAGGAATGGCATTTCAGCGTTCGGTTCTCTTCGGGTTTCATTCTTGACCCACATATCGAACACTTCACTGAAGTCCCGTACGGATTCACATAGATGACAGGTATGCCTTCCCATCTGGCCTTGTATTCGATTTGTCTTTGAAGCTCTGCGTAGCTCCAAGAGTTCATTCGGCCACGATACGTTCGACCCTGACCGT
>JBEKVV010000008.1:0-90446 GCA_049513715.1 Bathyarchaeia archaeon
TGGCGTATGCGCGTGTCGTTGCGTCGCATATGCGATCGAATCTCACGGTACATAGCTTTAATTTCCGTTGCCTTTGCCAAATTCTGCTTCTTCATCTGTCCATCTGAGTCTGCAATGGTCAGATTGTCAAGATTTCGGTCAATGGCAATTAGGCCGCGAGGTTGAATTGGTTCAACCTCCTTCGCGTAGGAGATGCTCAACTGTTCATCCGTTAATGTGACGGAGCGGATTTCGATGTTCGGTTCAAGGAGAACGCGTAGCACATGCGCGTTCAACGGGATCGATAACGGTTGCTTAGGCTTGAATGGCAGCAAGAGCGCCTTTTCTATCGTTTTAATCTTGAAACCATAGCATGTTGTCAACTGCAGCTGCCGTGCATATGGTTCCTTGACCCGTATTCCCTGTCGCTTAGCTTTCCTATAGTTTTTGAGAATTCCTGTGGCTTTGCTGATCGCACAGAGTTTGTAGTAACTCATGACATCGTAGGTTGCAAGTTGATCGTAAGCCTTCGTGGAGAGTGACTTGAGGCTGGTCACATTCTCCGCAAGCCCAATCCGTACGCAGTCGTTAAGCATTTGGCGGAACTGCTCAAGCATATGGAGAATCTCAGGCCCGGGCGCGTAGTGCTGTTGAACTGCTTTGACCGCCCGCATAACTTAGCCTCTACCATCCGCCTCTCTTAGGCACGAGAGGTCAGTGAAAGCAATGAGCCGACAAGTTAACAGAGCTTTTCTTTACAATGCTCTGGCGGTTTACTTGAACCAACAGAGTGACGTGGCTTACATTTCTCATATTCTCGGATTCGCCATAGGCGTACCATTCGGGATTGCGTGGAGTGAGAAATGGAAGAAGAATCTACTGATCTCGATCGGACTACTCCTAGTCTACGTGGTATTGCTCTACTTCGTGACGCATTATCTGCTCCCCGCTTTGCTCTAGGAGTATCACAAAGCCCCGGAGCCATCATTCAGCTTAGAACAGAGATGCAATCGCATAGTAGATCTTGTGAACTTCCTCGATGTTTCCATTGGTTGAGATGCCGAAGGAATTATCGTGCTATTCACATTAGCCGTTTTTCGAAATCGCGGCCACGAAAATTCGTCATAGTATTCTCAAGGTATTATCGTGGGTGACATAACAAAGGTGAAAGGAAAGAGAAAGAAAAAATCTCTTGGTGGGAATTTTCCGCAGCGTTTTGAGCTGCAATATTGGCTTCTAGTATCGGTCGCGCCCGCGGTCTCTGCCGCCGCCGTATCCGCCCCGACCTCGGCCTCCGCCTCTTCCGTAACCACCGCCGCCCCCTCCGTAACCGCCTCCGCGGCCGCCGCCGTATCCGCCGCCGCCTCCGCGGCCGTACCCGCCGCCGCCTCCGTAGGGTCGGTAGGGTCGTTCTTCTTCAACCTGTTTGTCGGAGAGGTTGTTCTGGGTGTTTACGTCGCCAAGAGGGGTCTCTGCGGGTTCAAGGGATCCGTAGCGTCCGATGTTCAGACGCATAGAGCCTTTGAATGGTCGCACGTATCCGTTCTTGACGTTTACTGAGTCGCCTTCGTTCACTTTGTCAATATTCTCGTCCCAGAGGGTCATGTAGATAGCTCCCGATTCATCGCCTACAAGAGCGTCCAACACACGGTGTGAAGTGCCGTCTTGTCGGGACACGGTTTCGCGAGCCTCGCCTTTCTGGACGACTTTGACAGTGGTGTTGACCTGTTTTGAGTATGGGCCAAGTTCGCTGACTTTTACGTTAGGTGCCGGTGCGCCGGTTTGTGTATGTCTTTCTTCCTCTGACATTTTTCGTCTACTTCTGTCCAAACGGTGAGTGAAACACACAGCCGTGGCAGTCTTAAGCATTATGATTCAGTTGACTCAGATTCAGATTAGCTGATGCCTCGGAGGTGGAGATTGTTTAGATGTAGTCCGCGAGCTCGTCGACCGTCTCCAATACGAGGTCAGGTTTGAGTTTCGAGTTTCTAATAGTCTCCATTGTCTCGACGCCGGTCAGGACTAGGGCTGTGTGGACTCCGGCTCGGCGAGCTCCTGAAAGATCCGTTTCGATTTGATCACCAATCATGACGGCGTCTGAAGCCTTTGCGCCAGAGAGTGTAAGAGCTAGTTTAAACATACGCGGGGACGGTTTGCCGATCATAATTGCTCGCTTCCCTGAAGCAAACTCGAGCGCTTTGACTATTGGACCAGCGGACAGCGCAGGCCCATGGTCGCTCATGTATACTGCTCCACCATAACTTCCCACCAGGGTAGCCCCATTCCTCACAGACCGCATAGCTCGATCTAACTTGTCGTAGGTTAAGTGTCGATCGAGCCCCACAACCACAACATCGGGTTTATCCTCCGCAGGTTGATGGCCGGCTGCTTCAAGCTCAAGCAACAACCCCCTTTCACCCACCAAAAAGAAATTTGATTTACCGATCTTCTGCGTAAGGTAGTGCGCCGTGAGAAAACTCGATGTCAGGATTTCATCGGTGGAGAAGTCGAACCCCATTCTCAAGAGGTTGGCGCGTAATTCTTCACGAGTGTGGGTTGAATCATTCGTCAGGACGAACGCCTTCTTGCCCAAAGATTTGATCTTGGCAACCACTGCATGCCCCCCTAGGGCACGTGGATTTTCCTTTCCGACCGAGAGAACACCGTCAAGGTCGAAGAAGAACGCGCGAATTTTGTTTAGTTTCATTTTCGTTCGAAACTCTTCATAACTTGTACTTGTTGTGTTTCAAGGAATGATTCTGGTTCCTAATAGGCGCCCCTCTAGAGAGCACAAACCTAGCGCTAATTCGACTGCCTATCTATTGGAGATGTGCAGCAGCTGGCAGGATTGAGTACAACTTCGCGATTCCGTTTTCACGGGCAAATGCTCGAGCAATAAACATTAACTATCAACTAGACATCCAACAAACTTTCTACCTCTCAATGTCGGAGCGGTGAAAGTCACCGTGATTAACTAGGCACTAGTATGTAAGAAAATTCGGTCTTTTCAGCGGGCTTTGACACGTAGTGCTTACTTAATGTTACATGTCAAAGGCCCAGACTCCGCGTCCATCAACGAGCTGTGCACTATGAGAAAGACGAAGTTCTCGATTGCGATTATTCTGTCTTCTTTACTGTTATTGTCGGTTTCAGCCATGCCGGCGGCCAATGCTGCGACCATTTGGAATGACATCAATCCCACTGTATACATCAATCCGCCTGCCAATCCGAGCCTAAACTCCTTGTACATGCTATCTGCCACCGAGGGTTGGGCTGTCGGAGACAGTAGACCAACAACCAACATAACAACGGGGCTGCCCGCGATAGTGCACTATGATGGGTTCAGCTGGAACTTAGTTCCCGCACCCAAGTTCCCTGATTTTCCGTCCAATCAGGCTGCTTACAACCTTACATCGGTAACATTCGGCCCACCTGGCAATCCAATCAGTGGGAACGATGGTTGGACCGTTGGATTCAACAGCACCATCACCGGAACAGGACCGCCTTTTCCGTGTGGTGGCGGAGTATCTCCCACATGCAGTTCCGTAGCCCTGCACTGGGATGGCGTCTCGTGGCGAGTCATGACCCCCGGGTTGACTGGACTAAACGCAGGCCCTCTCTGGTCCGCTTTCATGGTCAGCTCAACCGATGTTTGGGCCGTAGGACAAAACGTAGCCGGAACAGCTGGTGTGTTCTGGCATTGGAGTGGAATCCCAGGTTTGGGTGGTGGGTGGAACATGCCCCAATCCGTTCCGAACATTTTCTTCTATTCCGTCTTCATGGTCAGCGCCACGGAGGGTTGGGCTGTGGGTTCGGGAGGTGCGATATGGCACTACTTCGGAGGCCAATGGGAGGCTATTTCTTCCCCCGTCACAGCATCTCTCCGTTCGATTTTCATGACGAGTGCGACTGATGGTTGGGCTGTTGGCGATGGCGGAACGATCGTTCATTATACTGGGGGGATTTGGACTGGCCCCGTGAGCCCAGGCACTACGACTAACAACCTACTCTCTGTCTTCATGGTCTCATCGACAGAAGGATGGGCGGGTGGAGCAGCGGGCACCACTGGAACAATACTTCACTATTCAGGAGGGACATGGACCGCATTACCAACCAATCAAATCCCAACCGCTCCCGTATCAAAATTCAACTTCAATTCGGTCTTCGCAACTTCGGCAACGGATATTTGGGCTGTTGGCTCAGCAGGAGTGATTCTACATTGGGATGGGGTCAACTGGGGCACAGTAACGAGCCCCACCATCGATAATTTCACATCTATCAGTTTTGGTCCGCCTTTGGCCGGGCCCATTAATCCGAATGATGGCTGGGCCGTAGGCAACGCTTCAGAAGTCGGCGAGCCGACGATTTACCATTGGAACGGATTCATGTGGACCAAAGGAGTTGCGATCGGAACAAGCAACAACTTGAACTCCGTATTCATGCTATCAGGCGGCGATGTCTGGACCGTTGGCGGAGGATTTCATACTACTGCTTCGTGTTCAGCAGTGCCGTGTCCCGTAATTCTGCACTTCGCTGGAGGCTCGTGGAATACTGTTACCCCACCTCCCGGTTCTTACATTCTTAAGTCAGTTTTCATGGTCAGTTCGTCTGAAGGCTGGGCCGTCGGTGAACAGGTAGGATCACCGCATCCGACTGGAATCCTACTGCACTATACTGTTACAGGAGGAGTTGGAACTTGGGCAATCTTTCCAGCCCCTTCGAGCCCCTCACCCACCCCACCACTAAACTCAATCTTCATGCTCGGTCCAAATGAGGGCTGGGCTGTTGGAGACAACTCCACAATTCTTCACTACACGGTTACAGGCGGCGTGGGCACATGGAACACTGTCAGCGTAAGTGGCACTCCATTCCTTTCTCAATACGCAAACCTGACCTCCGTCTTCATGCTGAGCCCAACGAGCGGTTGGATCGTCGGCGGCATTCAATTTGGTTCGTTAGATTCATTTGGCGCATTCTCGGCCGGTCCGGTCATCCTCAATTGGGATGGAACGAAATGGGCCCCCGTCGCGACTCCGACAATCCCGGGTGGTACTTCGCCTTATGGCCGAACGAGTGCTTTGCTGAAGTCCGTTTACTGCACTGGGCCTGATGATTGTTGGACTGGCGGATGGCCCGGCAAACTTGTCGCAACACTCTTCCATTGGGACGGCATTGCATGGAACCAAGTTACGACCTCGCCAGCTCTCTTGGGACAGAACCTCCCATCGGGATCTGGTGGAGTCGTGTATCCGCCTATCGTTAGCTCAATCTACTTGACCTCACCGGGGTACGGTTGGATCGTTGGCTCCAGCCGTTCCTACACTTCGTCTACGCCAGTCTACGGCGATCCACTTCACCCATTCCCAACAGAACTTTCAGCGATACTACGCATGTCCCCGCCACTCGTCCTCGGGGTCACAACTTCAGTTACAACCATCGTCTCGACAGTATCAATGTCAACAACTTTCCTGACCGGTTCGACTGTAAGCACTTCAACGATAGTGACCTCTATCACTAGTACGAACACTACAATCGTTACACCACCCAGCTCAAGTGGCGCCATACTTCCAATAATCATCGGAATTGTGGCAGCGCTTGCTGTAGCAGTCGTTCTTATTCTGCTGTTAGTCGGGCGACGGCGGCCTCAGGCGCGGCCGGTGGTAATGTACCCAATCCAGAGAAGGCATGCGTAATGCTGGGAGGTAGATCGAAGAGAATGGCGAGCATAACCGCCACTCTTCCGATTCTGGTATTGGACAAGATCGACGAACTTGTAGATAACGACAAGGTTCCATCGCGTTCGTTTTTGATTCGGGAAGCTGTCAGACGGTACCTAAGAGAATTCGAACGCAAGCAGTAAATGCGCAGCTAATGTGGCTGTCGCACCTCCTCTTTTTCTGGTTGTTCGATTGGGCTGTTGTGGGGGGATAGGTTGAGCGATGCGAGTTTAGTCTTTATTTTCAGGGATGTATTGATGGGAAGGGAGATTTTCGCCCGTGTCAGGGGTGACCGTGGTTTTTCGAGATGCGGAGTTACGCTTGAAGCTGTGCGGTAATGGTTGAAATGAGTACATGCGGTCCTAAGTTCTGTTTGGTTGTTTCGTCTTGGAAGCATATATGGGGTTGGAAGCAAAACCGGGCCTCCACAGGAATCTCTACAGAATCTTGAAGGAACGGAACATCGATGTCTTTCATACGCTAGGGGTCCATGACGTAATCTGCAGGTTGCCTTCCTTCGTAGACCTGAAGGAGTTCAGGAAAATAGTTGATGGCATCCTCTTCACAACACAAAACGGCGCGCCCATCGTTGAAAACACTTCATCCTACCTAGTATTGGAACGAACCGGTCCCAAATCACCTAACAAACCAACCGCATTCTTTTTCCTCAGATCAGGGAAATTGCAGTCGCGGGAGCAATTTGACAAGACGGTAACCGACGTCTACAATATCAACGGTGTACTCGCGGTAAGTACAGCCGTCGGACAGTTTGATTTGATTTGCGAAATCGAGAGTCCGAACCTAGCTGAACTCAAGAGCATAGTCAACACAATTGTCTCAACTCCTGGAGTTTCAGTTCGGGCTACGATGGTCTGCATGGTCGTAGGATCTGAAACAACTGAGGCGACAAAATAGGGTCGTGGGGTTTCTTTCTTCTGAAATCGCTCAACATGTCAGCGGCGGATTTTCTTGTTCACAGTTTGTATGACTTATTCTATATTTTCCACTTCGGTCAGTCACATAGAAAAGGGGTTCAATTGAACGGTGCAATAGGCAGGTTCAGGAAGCGCCTAATTGGGAATGAGCGCGTGTGACGGTCGGCTGTGGAGGTAATTCCCGTATATAGGCGTGGATGTGAATGGAATTCAATAGAATTCAAGCTGGTTTAGGCTGAGTATGGAGGCATGACTGTGAGTGTGGCGCTTGTGAACTTTGAATGCCTCTCAGACGGTGAGCTGATGGAACTCGCCGTGCCCTCAAACTCGATGAACAGGCGTGTTCTCGTGATTTGGATGTACCTGAAAGTTCGTTCAGACATGCCCGTGGACGAATTTGAACAAGAATTAACAGCGTCAGCTGAGAAGGAATTGCAGAGACGAGCCAACTCCGCGAAAACGTAGATTTGTGTGTTGGCTGAATATTTCCTGCTAGACTTCCTTTTGCCTAGTGCGATAGTCTCTCTCTGAGTCCGCCTTTTGAGCGGCTGAGTTGTTGCCTGTCGATTATTAGTTCGTTTTCATTGTATCGTAGGTTAGTCATTTTTCGGACAGCGACTAGTTTTCGGGATCTGCCGCCGACGTCTTTCTCAAAGATTTCAACGTAGCCACTGAAGAGTTCCGCGAGGCCTTGTACGTCTTCGGTGGTGTGCAGGCTTGGGTTGAATACTCCCAGTGTGGTGAACCCCCAATTCTCTAGGCGCGGTAGAATGTCAGTTATCCATTTGCGGGTTGTGAGGAGCTTTTGGGTGAGGAGGATTTCAGAGAGAACGTCGAGGCATATTCTTGCTCCTTGGTTTGCGTGGTCTTTCACCGCCTTGACGAGTTCAATGTTGAGGGATGTGAGGTTCTGGATTCCGGTTTGCACAGGAATGAGGTTCTTGTCAGTGCTAGTTGCGCGGGGATTAGCGACGAGGACTGTGAGTTTGTCTCCGAATTTCGTGTGGGTTGCGTTGGCGAAGCCTGTGTCTGTGGTTAGGAGGAAGCATGGCGCTTTCTTCTTTAGCCCAGATTGCACGAACTGTTCAACTGTCAGGTTTCGTTCGTCGGTGGCTGGGCCTCCTAGTAGGAGGCTGTACTTCTGCGGGATTCCGGTCGGGACGAGCTCGTCGAGGCCCGTGAAGACACCGAGGGATGGACCTGAAATCCGAGGACTTATGACCATGTAACCGGCTGCCAGAATTGCGGCCGCGATTAATGCCTCCGCCGCGTCAAGCAGGGGAACCTGGGCGAGTGCAATGGATAAAACCACGGGTGGAAGGACTCCGACTATTGCGGCACCTATGTACTTTGGCCCTTTCCACTTCGACGCCAACAAAGCGACCAAGTAGCCTGCCACCGCCCAAGCAGCAATCAGAACGTAAATTCGATAGTCCCCGATCGTCGCGGTGAGGGGGGCGAAGTAGTCAGTGATGTGTGTTGTGGAGAACATGTCGGCTGTGGGTATGAAGGCGTTGAACTGCCAGGGGTTTGGGATGGGTTTCGGTGCGTAATTGTTCGGGTTGGGAACGATCATTAGGCCAGCTTGCATT
Source organism: Bathyarchaeia archaeon (assembly GCA_049513715.1). Classification (GTDB taxonomy): domain Archaea; phylum Thermoproteota; class Bathyarchaeia; order 40CM-2-53-6; family 40CM-2-53-6; genus FEN-987. The sequence continues at coordinate 8,224 of JBEKVV010000008.1, forward strand.
ATGTTCCTAGTCCAGCTTAGGACGAATACGGAAACCGCGGAGACCGCACCAATCTTCAGCGCCGTCTCCCTATCGCGGCTTAGCCCGGCGAGGACTGTGGGGACGATGGCTAGGGTGGGGAGTGTGAAGAAGGCGAGAACCCAGCTGGCCGCTACGAGTGCCAAGTCAACCCAATTAGTCATTGATACTACGGTGAGAATGAGGATGAAGAGGAAGGTGAGTCCGATCATTGCGTCTTGATACATGGACCCTAGGGCTGAGAGGAGAATGGCTACAATCAGCCCTAATATTGGAAACTCAAAAGCAACAACCCCCAGTGCCAAGGCTAGGATGATTGTGAGGTACAATGGGTAGAACGGGTAAAGTGACAACACCAACGCAGACAGGACTGTGACCGTGGCGAATACAGCGAGTCGCCTGAAGATTTCTTTCCTCTGCATGATAACCCGGCATCAGAAGATGGCTGATTGTGTTTAATGGTTTCGATAGCGTGCCTGTTTGGCTGATTTGCTGGGTTTCGGGCTGGGAGCGAGCAACCATGAACGCTTCCTACGGTTGTGGGACGGTGATGTAAGGGGCCAGTTCGTTGGAGTGCCGGGGGTGCAACTTTGTGGGGGAGAAGATGTCCCTTATGAGTTGATGGTCAGGCCGTCTTAGCGGTAATATTGCTGGTTAGCGAAAGCCTCAGTTTCTTTGTGATTTCGTCTATTTGCGTGCCTGTAATCGTTTCTATTTTGTACATTGCGCTAAGCTTCTGCCCTGCTGGGGTCAGGTTTGATGTGGAGATTAGGATGGCTCGCGTGGGTTTTACGTCAACGACTTTCGCGAAGAATTCTGCGACGGCTTCGGGCCCAACCTCAGCCGGTGCGATGACAGAGTCTAGGACCAGCTGGTCGTTATCTTTCGTAGCGTACATGTCGAAGGTGTGCTCCATGCCTGAAATCCCATTAACGGTCTTCGGCGCAGTAACCTTGAAACCAAGTTCCTGCAGGAGGTCAACCATTCGTGTGTCCACCGGCAGCAACATCACCTGCCGCTTGAATCGAACCTTGCCCTTGGTTTTGGTTCCGATTATCGTTTGGAATCGGTTTCTTCGAGTTGCCACACGAAGAACCCGAAGGCTGAGACCGCGAAAGCGATCATGCCCACCTCATCCAAACGCCAATTGAAGGGAGGAACCTGAACATGAGAAAACTGTTCATAAAGCCACTGGGGATGCGTGATCTGAACTACAACCACGTACACCCAAACTAGTAAACCGAAAACGAACATCGTCAACGTGATAGGACGCAGGAGGGTGTGCTTTCGTGGCAAGAGTCATCTCAGCATTGAATCGGTGATGTGCCATTAGAGGTTTCCCATGCAACCTAAGGCGAAAGATTTCGTTGTTGCGGGCGCGCGCGTGCTTGTTTGTTGATCTCAATATGTGGTATAGTTTTGTGGGTATAACATGTTACTCGTCCCTAAGGCTGGTGGAGAAATACGCGCTATGGGTGTGGCTCACCCTTTCTATTATTGTGAGGTGTGGGGTGGGGGGCAGGGGGGCAGTTTTGTGCCCCATCACTGAACGAAAGCGTCGGGCATGCTCCACGAGCCTCCCGCACCCATGAGGACGTGTCCCGCACCGTAACAAGGGGCGGATGGGTGTCAGCCACCGATGAGAGGATGGCAGACAGAATTGTTGGTTCAATTTTGGCAGGAGGATGGGCGGACTGAAGTGGAGTGTTTTGGGTTTTGTTGCGGCTAGCAAGCCCCTAGGGGTTCAAATGCCAATCCCATAGTTCGCGGAGGTCGCTTTCTAGGTTCGTTTTGGGGTTGAACCGAAGATCAGCTTGGGCCCTGCTGATATCGGCTACGCTTCGCCTAATGTCGCCTATCCTAGCGGCCTCGTGGACGGGGTTGATTGATTGGTTGCTGATTTTTGTAAGTGTGGCGGCTAATTGGTTTATTGTCGTTTCACGTCCGGCCGCGATGTTGTAGACTCCTTCCGCAGTCTTGGAGCCCAATGCTAGGACTATTGCTTCAACGATGTCCCGTATGTTGACGAAGTCCCGGGTTTGAAGGCCGTCCCCGTAGATTAGAGGTGCTTTCTTCTTGCGGAGTCGGTTCATGAACTCAGTAATGACGCCACTATACTGCGTTGCCGTTTGCCGAGGACCGAAGACATTGAAGAAACGAAGACAAACCACCCTCATGTCGTAGTCTTTTGAGTATTGGAGACAGTGACGCTCGCCTGCAAGTTTACTGACCCCATACGGAGCGAGAGGAGAAAGTTCAGCGTTCTCTGATACCGGAAGGCTTGAGGGCTCACCGTACAGTGCAGCGGAAGAGGCATAAATGAAGCATCTAACTCCATGCTGCCGAGCCGCCTCCAGAACCACCCGCGTCCCATTCCCATTAACATCATTTGCGAGCGCAGGGTCTTTGAGGCATATGTTGTGGTCGGCGATCGCTGCGAGATGAATGACCGAGTTTACGCCTGACATTTGTTCAGCGAGTTTTAATTCGTTTCGAACGTCTCCCTCAACGAGTTTGACTCGCCCTTGTCTTAGGCTTGCTTGAATGTTTTCGATACGTCCGCTCGACATGTTATCGTAAATGATAACTGGTTGGTGGTCTGCTGCGAGGCGAGCTACGAGATGGCTGCCGATGAAACCCGCGCCGCCTGTAACCAGAGTCTTGCCGGCGACGGGGGGCATGTCTCGTCAATCGTCGTCAGAATTGGTTCTATTTGCAGAGTAGTGTGCTACTTCTTCTTTCCTCTTCTGCGCAGGAGGAGAAGGAGGAATGCTAGGACGAGGAGTATGAGGATTGCTATTGGGACTAGGTAATTCGTCAGCATTTGTGCGGGTGTCGGAGTGGGTGTCGGTGGGGCTATTTGCGAATCATCGCTGGTAATCAAGGTCTGGATTGAGCTAATCAGCCCAGTCGGCCCTCGGTTTCCAAGTGCGTCCTGACAACTGCAGACCACTGCTGCAATTGTAATCGTTCCAGCGCCTGTGGCTTGAACTATGTCCTGAGTGAATGGTTGAGTGTAGTTGTAGAAGCCAGCCGTTCCATTGAAGACCACGGGTACGTTGTCGAATTCCTTCGAACCAGAAGGCCCTGTCCAGTTGAATGAAGCAGTCTCCGGAGACAACGTAACGGGAGTTCCGTCCGGATAGACGACATGGAACGTTGTGACAACAGTGTCCCCAACGAGCGCTAAGTGTGGGATCGAATTAACGAAGTCCACTGCCAAATTTGTCTGATATGTTGGACAACCAGGATTTGTCTGCTGCACGCCCGGCGCGGCGGAAGCAAGATTAGCACCAGGAACAAGCACAACCATGAGCATTACAACGACGGAGAGTATGAGGGCTTTCTTCAATTCAAGGTCCCCAAATTTGTTGTCGCCAAAAACACGTACCCACACTATAAAAGCTATGCAAAACTGATGAACATGATTGCTCCATTTATGAATCAATGACTCTCTCAGAAGAGATCGTGAATATCCCTTGGGCACAAGTTTTCATCTCACAACTGAAGAACATTCGACTCGGGGCTATCCTCCTTATCTGAATGTGACTGTTATGCGGCTTGTTCGCGCGGACGAGTATCGTTTGAGAAAGTAATGTTCTTCTATTGCTTTGAAATGCGCCTGCCGCCTAGTTTAGCAAATTGTGAGGCACTTGTTAGACCTCGGGTTACATGATGCGGGAGACGCAATACTAGCCAGGCCCCTATAATCAACAAGAGTACTGAATCCCACCAAGAGGACGCATCTTGTGTTGGAAGCAGGTAGTAGATCTCATTGCGACCGGGTCTCGTGCGACCGGAAGTGGTTTGCGCAGTAGTAGAACCAGTCTTGCTTGAAGTAGTAGAAACGATCCTAGAACTCGAACTGCTTGTGCTGGAACTGGAGACAGTTGCTGTTGTAGTTGTTGTCGATGTCACCGTTGTACTCCAATTGGGCACGGTAACCGTTGAAGTCGCCCCGTTGGATGTGGTCGCAGTAACCGTGGTAGTGTAGCTGCTGGTCACTGTCGAAGTTGTGGTTACGAAGATCGTTGAGTTGGAAATAGCTGATGCAGTCGTGGTCGAGTTCGCAGTGAGTCCGACCTGTTGTCTAATCGTGAATGTGTATTGTTTCTGGTTGTTCGTTTCGTTAAGTTCCGCGATTTGATTATCGGGATCTACAACCCATCGTGTAGTGTGGGCGCCTGGCGTGGCTGTGAGGGGTCCGATAAACCATTGCTGAACCTCGCCTGGAGCAATATTATCGGGTCCGCCGCGGCCGTAGCTGCTATCATAGTATACATCCACATAGAATCCCTGAGCGGTTGCCTGCCCGAGGTTTGTGACATTCGCAACTATGTTGAAAGAGTCGTTGGGAGCCAGGTCGTTGCCGGTAACGGGGATGCCTGGAGCTGAGGCTTTCTCAAGCCAGATGCTGCTAACGGTGAGGTCTGGCGAGGCAGCGTAGACGGGGGACGTCAGCGCAAAGAGCGTGATCAATAGTACGATTGCCAGGTAGCCTGGTGACGCCTTTATGTGGATCATTAATGGTCGATGCCCTCTTTTTCGCCTTAACCGTAATCGCTACGATCAAAAGAGCTGACGTGCTCTCCCTTCAGGAGTGTGTCACTCTAAGTCGGGAGTAACTGGTGACAATAGTGGAAAAGAAGAAAGAAACAAAACAAATAACAAGGAAAAACAAAGTTGCGTTACTGAAGTGGTGATGAATTCTCCCATTCCCTGTCGAAAAGACTCTCGCACACTTCGACTAGCAGCCTGTTCGTTGTCCAAGCCGCTGTGTCTCCGCCCTTTTCGACATCGAAGTCACCAGGTGAGTTCTCGATGACCACAAGCTCCCGTCCATCAATACATACAAGATTCACACTGAGCGGTGAAGCTGTTCTCCTGATCTTGACGACGGTAGCCAACTCCCTGGCGACCGAGCGAATATCTTTGGTCATTTGTACTAGCACTCGCGCGATCACCCCGCGTTTGCGCGCGTTCTCCAAGCATTCGGCATGGGCTTTGTACAGTCTCACCAAGCCTGCAGCTGTGGCATAGTAGCTTACTGAATTGGCTGCGTGATTCAAAATGTCGGCGACATTGCGGTAAATGTATTTTCGCCCATCGATGTGCCACAATTCATTTGCTTCTTTGGGCAATCCAATTTGTTCGTTATTGGTAACTCCGAACTCGTGTTGCTCTTCAAGCTTCTGAAGAATTTCCAGAGTGGTTTCTGCTTGATTCGACATTTCCTTGGCTTTGGCTACCAAGACTGCTGAGGGAGACACAGCTGTGAAAGTCTCGGGCTTGCTTGGTGCAAAATGGACCAGTCCCTTTTGGTTGAGAAGACGCAACGTCATGTATAGCTTGGTGCGAGGTAGATGGGAGAGGAAGGCAAGCTCGCTTGCCTTGAGCGGCCCATTTTTGACCAGGGTCAGATATGCTTTAGCCTCGTATAACGTCAGGCTCAGCCGCTGCAGCGCAGCGATCTCTTCTGTGTCGATCTCGCTTACGATAGGGGATGAGAGTATAGACACGGGCAAGGTTACTGGTCTAATGGGTTGTCGGAATACGGTGGGCGCTCGTATTCTCGTTGCAGAGAGCTCGAATCGGTCTAGCCTTGTTGCAGGTGTGACGATGGTTGATGTGACGCTATGAGTCATGTGTTTTCCCTGGTTTAAGAGGCATGGAGTATGGTATATTAATGTACCGTCTTTAGTACATATGCGCCCCATGGGAACAGACACCCTATTTCCTATGCAACAAAGAAAAAGACACACGCGTCTACGGAAGCGACTCGCTCTCAATCGTGAGCAAGGAAGTCGATGAAGTGATGACTGGGGAAAAATCTTCTGAAAAAGATCATGCAATCGGATGTCCGAAATCGTCAACCATTGTTGTCGGTATCATAGTTCTCTGCGTAGTACTCCCATGGGCAGTCTTCCCGATCTTCATAGAAAATCCTGATTACGTTCTCGTCTTGACTGTCACCCCCAGCATAAACAGCGACTGTCCCACTGGGTCAGCGTGTTTCACACTGGAATTGCGAAACCGTGGACCATGGCCCGTCGCAATCGACATGAAGGACTTGCAGGTCTATCCATCTCTAATCGGTCCCAGCGTGAACGTGAACTGGCTGAGAGCTGGGCCAAGCAAGTTTCTCATGCTGATACCATTCACGGGGCAGACATACATTTTCTCGATCAATATCTTGGGTGGGTTGCTTCCTCCAGATAGGGTCTACGTGATTTTGACAGCAAACGTCACTGTGCTGTACGTGTCCCACTATGCAGTGTTACACAGCGGCAAACGCTAGCCTGCGGTGCCGGTCTTGTCGCTGCCGAACCCTCAGGCTTCATCGGGAACGCTCCTGTTTCAGCAATGAGTCACACTGGCACCTGAGTTATCGTCCGTATCTGAAATCATTTTTCCAGCTGCCTTGATCGGTTTCTTCTAGCGCTCGTTCACACGTCGATGGCTGATTCACTGTTACTCAGGCTTGGCCATAACACGCTAACGATCACACCGGTCTTGAGGAAACATCCAAATTGTGTCAAATCCTAGAACAGTGACAATCTGATTTGCTGAAAACGGTTCCACAATACTATACAGCATCGTGTCGTCACTTTAGGCTGCAGAAGTGGGAACTCTATCGTATCTCGGACAGGATTTGAGGGTGAAGCATTTTGAGATTGTTGGCCGTCGGTGCGCATCCGGACGATATCGAACTGGGGTGCGGTGGAACACTTGCCCTATACAAGAAGAAGGGACATGAAGTCTACACTCTTGTGCTAACACGAGGGGAAGCTTCGGGAGACCCGATTGTCCGACAGAGAGAATGCGAACAGGCAGCAAAAACGATTGGCGTAGACAAAGTGTTTTTTGGAGGCTTGCATGATACGAAAGTCACTGAGGGGATCGAAACCATAATGGAGATTGAAAACGTGATAAACTCGGTGAAACCCGACATCGTTTTTTCTAACAGCCAGAAGGACCAACATCAAGACCACAGAAACAATGGCTTGGCATCTTTGTCCGCCGCTAGGAATGTGCAAAAAGTACTGTTATACGAGTCTCCTGCGGCTTTCAGAGAGTTTTGCCCCCAAATCTTTGTGAACATAGACTCAACCTTGAATATCAAGCTCAAAGCGCTGGAGGCCTATGCTTCGCAGGCTTCAAAACGGCCTTTTTGCAGCACGAATTCGCATTCCGAATCTACGCGCGTTGTTAACGCGAGCGAAGGGTTGGCGCTGTTCAGAGGTTTTCAGGCAGGAGTTTCCGTGGCGGAAGCATTTGAGGTTGGCAAATTTCTGCTTGACGTGTAGATTGTGGGAACAATAAGTGGATCCCACTCAGATTTTGGCAGGTCATGATCCTGCTTTCAAGAGTCTGCAGGAGGCAGTAATAGCCTCTGTTGAATTCTATCGAAGCCATCTGAAGAAAGCAGAGACGTCTGAGACACTGAACAGACGGCAACAATTGTCCTTTTGGATCGCTAAGTTTCATCGGGAGTGTGGAACCATAACTCCACAGGTCCAACAAGCACTAGATAGATTGAGAATGGACCCATGTTTGGTTGTTGTCACGGCTCACCAGCCCAATTTTTTCCCGTATGGCGGTGTGATTCGCAAAGCAACCCTGGCCTACGTCCTAGCTCAGAAACTCGCGGCGGCGCTGGGCTTGCCCGCGGTCAGTTTGTTCGCGCTTGCGGATCAAGATTTCACGGATGATAGATGGGTTAAGTCGTCCCAGGTTCCCGATGTTCAAAGAAGAGGGGGCACATTTGAGCTACGCGTTGGGCTGCCTGAGAAAATTATGCTGAACCATGTGCCGAAACCATCTAGGAAGGTGTTAGATGGCTGGCGGGGCGGCATTGAGGGCTGGGTACACGGGAAACTGAGAGCAGTCGAACAGTTCCTCAGATCCTCGGGCATGACTTTCGACATTGGCCCAAAGCTTTCGAGGGACTTTGAAGAGTTCTGGACTTTGGCTGAGGACGCGTACGGGAAGGCAGGGAACTATGCAGACTTCAATGCCTTTCTGCTATCAAAGATTGTTGATCAGGTTTGGGGATATGATACTCTCTTCTGTAGGTTCTCAGAAAGCCAGCGAATATTCGAGAATGAGTTCGGTTTCCTGCTGTCGCGATTCGAGAGATACTCGCAATATGTCAAGGAAGCGACGGTTTCTGGGGGCAATAAGGTCGGCGGCGTTTATGAGCAGGAGCATCTCACCATACCATTTTGGTACCATTGCAGTTGCGGGAGCAAAGCAAGGCTAACCGCAGCTAGGTCAGACCCTCTAATTGCAAGCGGCCAATGTATGCGTTGCAACCAGACGTATGAAATTGACCTTGACTCAGCGGATAGATCAAAGCTTTCTGGAATCCTGGACCGGATATCGGCGAGATCCCTAGCGATGCCCCTAGTATTCCTGAATGGGCTTAAGGCCATCTGCTACGTAGGCGGAGTCGGAGGAACAGAGTACTTGCGTCAGGCCCAGTATGTTGCGCAACAACTTGGAGTGATGTTTCCCCGTATTCTAGTTTGGCGTCCTCTAGACACATATCTCGGCATAGGTCAATTGGAAGCACTGATGACTCTTAGAGCGCTCTCAGGAACATTCGACCTATCACAATGTCCGACTCTCAAGACAACAATACGAACAAAAATCGACAGGCTCCAAGAGCAAATCGCCGAACTTGAATTGGAGAAGAGTAGGTTGAAAGCATCGGAACTAGCAACGGAGGAGAAAGCCCAGAAGATCAAGGCCTTGGGAGCCCGACAGGAGAAGATTAGAAAGCAGAATGATCTTTCGAGCTTAGCGAGAAATCTCGGGTTGCTAGAGAACGTGGAGTCTGTGATAAGATTATGCCCTTCAGTGATCGATTACGCCATAAACGTCGGGCTCAAAGCGACAAGCGATCAGTGGATTGCTCACCTTAATGAGGACGGAAGGCTACTTCCGAATGTCGCTCTCAAAACCACTCTTAGTAATGCCCTTCCCGAATCGTTCAAGAGGAGCCTAGAAAACAGTGATACATGAACAGCCGTGGGACACATGCCAGTTCGACTACACCAGCCTAGTTCAGATGACCACACCTGACTCTCGCCGCTTCCTGCGATTTCGCAGAAGAACCATATGGACGCTAAGGAGGGGCTGGTGGTACCTCAGCGTGCTAGGCGTACGCGAATCCAATCGAAAAATCCTGCCATCAACAACACTAGGAAGATTCATCTTTGGAGGAAGAGAGAGCTCAACCAATTCCAAAAATGTTGCAAACAATCAGGCCAAGCCCGCATACGCAGACAACTCACAAAGAGTTCAGGAATCCCAACCCTTCAGCGAAATCCATGAGCCTCCGAATCTGAAGGCTGGCAAGTGGGTTGAAGTCAAATCAGTAAAGGAGATCTTCGACACTCTCGATCGACATGGAAAACTCAAGGGTCTAGCGTTCACCCGTGAGATGACAAAGTTCTGTGGAAAGCGGTTCAAGGTCTACAAGAGACTTGAGAATATGATCCTCGAATCGTCCGGCGAGCTACGAAGAATAAAGACCCCCACGGTCATGCTTGAGGGGTGTTCTGCGACGGAGAAGCGCACGGAAAATGTGACAGATCATGCTTCTGTTTCTGGCCCGAGTTGGACGGTGCACGCGACTGATCCCATGGCGGGGGCAACGAAGGAGTGTTCAGGGTGAATTGATGTCCAAGATAGCTCTCTCTGCGCGGCTGTTCGCTACTAGTCAATTATTCCTTCCCTTTTGGCTTACAATCGAAACCACCACGAGATGCAACCTTAGATGCAAGACATGCATAGGGCCTGGGGAAAAAGGGGAAGACATGTCGTTTGGACTTTTCAAGTCAATTATCGACCAATTCAAGCATACAAGGCTCTCAAGTCGAAAGATTGACCTAACAGGACTTGGAGAACCTCTGCTGAACCCTAAGCTTCTGTCCATGGTAGAATACGCCAAACGACGCGATTTCGAAGTGAGCTTCGTCTCCAACTTCACCACCATGAGTCAAGAGACTGCGACCGACCTAATCAAGGCCAAACTCGATCACTTGTATGTCTCCATTGATGCTGGATCGAGAGAAACCTTTGAGAAGATAAGGGCAGGGGCTGATTTTGAAACAGTTACAGACAACGTGAGATTGTTTGTCAAGACCAGGAAGGATCAGAATACTGATGTGCCAAAACTCTTGTTCAGATCAACGATTTCTAAGTATAACGTTGGAGAATCCACGGCGCTAATAAGGCTCGCAGAAACCTTAGGCGTTGATGGCATTGTTTTCTTTCCACAACTCGTGCCTGGAAACGAATACTATAGTGATCTGTTCGTCCCGCCCAGTCGCAAAGATACTATTCTGGCTGTGGTCGAAAACTCCATGCCATCTCCCGACAGAACGCTGATCTGCCGATCATATAGCCAATGCTACATAACGTTCGATGGCAAGGTTCTACCGTGTCCTATCTTGACGCAAATGATGCCCAGAGGGCAATACTCGCGCGTCCAATTTGGTAACATCACAGAGAATCCTTTCGTTAAGATCTGGTTCTCAACTAGGTACAGGAAATTTAGGGCAAGGGGGGCACTGGGACGCGCTTACATGTTCCTATGCAAGTACTGCCCATACTCCTCGGGAGCCAAGCAGTCATGAAGGCAGACGTTATTCTTCTACGCGATGAGATCATTGACTCGAGACATACATACATACCTTAACGAGGATGGAAGGCTATTTCCGAATGTCCATCTCAGAACTAATCTTGAGGTTTGTCTTGCGGAGTGGTTGAAAGGAGGCTAGAAGCAGTGGAAGAACGTTCATGGGATCCCTGTCAGTTTTGCTATCAGAGCGAGCTTGAGTACAGCTCGCCTGACAGTCGCAGCTTCTTACGAGTTCGGAGAGTCTGGTGGACTTTAAGGAAGTACCGATGGTATGCCAGCGTCATCGGCCTGCGCGAATTCAATCGGAGAATCTTCCCATCGACAAGGTTGGGAAGATTGATCTTTCGAGGAGGAAAGGATAGATCTCGGCCTTCCAAGACTGCTGCTTCCAATATTCCCAATCAGTCAAATAGTGCACTGGATAGTTGTCACACCCCAGTGGAATCCCCTACTTCCAGCTCCGGCAATTCTACTCTGAACCTGAAAGCCGGCGACTGGGTCCAGGTAAAGTCTGCGAAAGAAATCTTCGCCACGCTGGATGAGCACGGTAAACACAAGGGGTTGATCTTCAGTCGAGAAATGATGAAATTCTGCGGAAAACGATTCAAAGTCTTCAAGGCTTTGGACAAGATATGCATAGAAACAACTGGTGAAATCAGAACGATGAAGACGCCGACAGTCATCCTAGAAGGAGTAGTCTGCGACGGAGAATTTCACGGGGGTTGCACTAGGTCCTCCTTCCATTTCTGGAGGGAGGAATGGCTGCAAAGATCCCACCCACTAGAAGACTCGAAGTCGAAAAATGCATGATCATTCTCTTTCTACGCAACGAAACGGGACGGTAATGAATGAGACTGTTGGTGACCGGAGGGGCGGGCTTCATAGGAAGTCACCTGGTCGATCGATTGATCGCGGACGGACATGAAGTATGCGTGCTGGACGATTTTTCAACTGGTAAGATGAAGAACCTGTCCGGAGTTATTGGATCCAAGAATCTCAGGATCGTCAAAGCGGACGTCCGACGAATCCCTAGCTCGCTAGTCAGGACACTGAGAGGAGTTGACGGAGTGTGCCATCTAGCAGCTGTGACGGACGTTCAAGAGTCAATCAAGAACCCGATCCTCACAAGTGACATAAACCTGATAGGCACACTGAGAGTGCTCGAAGCTGCGAGAAAGCTCAAAGCCAAACGCGTGGTCTTCGCATCATCAGCAGCCGTCTACGGCATGATCAAGCAATTCCCTGTCAGAGAGGATGCGAGTACGGCCCCGATTTCTCCATACGGCGCATCCAAGGCCGCCTCGGAACTCTACTGTAGAGCATTTGAAGGGAACTGTGGGATTCAGACGGTTTCATTGAGATACTTCAACGTTTACGGCCCAAGACAACTCCCAGGCCAATACAGTGGCGTCATCTCCATATTCGCGAGTAGGCTCATCCGAAGGCAACCGCTCAGAATCTTCGGCGACGGCACTCAATCCCGAGACTTCGTATATGTCAACGATGTTGTAGACGCAACGATTCGAGCATTGCAGAGGACGCTTCGGAGTAGAGTGTTTAACATCGCCAGCGGAACCGAGACAACAATCCAGGAGCTTGCTGAGACTATGCAGGGAATTGTCGGGCGACGAGTAGGCGTGAAGTTCCTGCCGTCGCGTTTGGGAGACCCATACCGAGGTGTGGCTGACATCACCAAGGCTCGCAGAGAGCTGGGATTCAACCCGCGAACTTCTCTGAGAGACGGCCTCTCCGCGACGATCCAATGGTACCAGAACGCTACGGATCAACACTGATTGGAGTATCTTCGTGGTGAGAAGGTGAAGGTATCTGCGGTGATTCCAGCGCACAACGAAGCGAGTACTGTTGGGCGCTTAGTTCGTTACTGCAAGCAGTATTGCAGTGAGGTCATTGTAGTTGACGACGGAAGCGTCGACGGAACGTGTGCAATCTCAAGGGCTTCCGGTGCGCACGTGATTCGAAACAATTCAAACAAGGGAATCGTGTGGAGTACTGAGGTTGGCCTTAGATCGGCATCTGGAGACGTGATCATCACGCTAGATGCTGACGGCCAACACGACCCCTCCGAAATACCAGTTTTGGTCCGTCCTATCGCGCAGGGACTTGCCGATCTCGTCCTTGGAAAAAGAGAGCATGGGCGTCCCTTTTCAGAGCATGTAATATCAGCACTCACTAGCCTTCGTGTGCGATGTGAAGATGTTGGGACAGGCTACAGAGCTTTCCGAAGGGACCTAGCGCACAATATTCGGCTTTGGGGATTCTGTCTCTGCGGGAGCCTTGTACTGGAAGCGCAGAGGCGGGGAGCCAGAATAGTCGAGGTCCCAATAACAATCAGGCCTAGAAGAGCGGGCGAAAGTCACTGGGCCTCACCTCTTTCGAGAGGAACAGTACACTTCAAGCAAGCGATACTCTTGGCATCGCGGCTGATCCTAGAAGGCGAAAATCTGCCTCTCGAATCGTAATAGGTTTTTTCCACAGTAGTAAACCATTCAGCCACTGAAGGGCTCTTGGTGCAGATGTTTGGATAGACTACGGAAGCATCCACTGGTACCGGAAAAGCAGTAGCCCTCATCACGATCATCACAGGCATGTTGATGCAATGCTTGTGCTCTGATGTTGCGAAGCAGAATTAATACGTCTGTATTCTACAGGCTGACGGTCATTCGGCGTCCAGAATCCTGAAGCGAACGCTGCGGATCAACACTGATTGCAGTTGTGTGGGTCGACTAGCAACTGGGATACGGCGCGAGTGGTGCTGTTGAAGGCTACTAGGAGAAATGTTGCAAGAATAATGGTGCTCAGAAACTCGCGCTCCACTCCCCCGCCTCTCTGAAGGAGAAGCGCTGTTGTTGCTGGAAGGAAGAGGAGCAGTAGCAAGAATCTCAACCAAACATACCCGGCAGGCGTCCAAGCCAACAGTACACCAATCACGAAGATTGCGACAAGCCAGACTACATGAGCATTCCCAACCGCGCTTCCAGCACTTTGCTTGTAATCTTCAGTCACTGGTATTCGACGAGAGCGCTCGGCCAGCCAGGTTATGCCGAAGGGTGCTGTGAGCTGGAACGGTGTCAGGAAGAGGAGTCGCCACAATTCGCTGCTGCTTGCAGTCGGCTGTGTAGGAGTGAAGCCTATTGGAGCCACGAGCACAGATCCTATCGCTGATACGCAGATCCAGGCGAGGATGAGTCGCCGACGCCAAGGCGCGAGATCCATAGACCAAACAGATAAGACGCCCAAGATGCTGACGGCAAGATATAACGGGCTGAAGAACGGTGCCCAGATCTGAGTCAGCCGAGTCAAAGCGCCCCAGAAGAAAGTCAGAGTTGACGGATTCCTCATCACGTAACCATATAGCTGAAGCGCGCTGGCAAGGTTCGATCTTGTGCTTCCTCCTAGAACAACCAAACTTAGCAAGGCAGCGAACAAATCTATCACAATCACTGAAACAAGCGTAGCCGCCCCACGCAAACCTCTCCGTCTTTCTTGAAACAAAGCTACAATGGCAGCCAGTAAGACGGTTGCAGCGAATACTCCCCAAGTCCACGGGTGAATGAACAGAAGGAGGGTCGACAGCGCAAGCAGAACGATCAGATCAATGATCCTGAATCCCTCATCACCCCTGAATGCTACGTAGGCGAAGAAGACCACCCAAACGAGGAGAGCCATCCAGTTTGCAAGTATACTTGCATAGAACCCGACCGTTGTTGTCACCGACAGTACTGATAGTGCAAAGACGAGTAGGCCGAGGCTAATGCCCTTCTTACGACCAAGAAACCACCACATTGCCAAGCCCAACGTCACTGCGAGGAAGAGCGGCGTCAGTCTCACCACTTCGAAAGCCGTTGATTGAAAGATCAATTGCACAGCATACATCAAGGCCAACGACATGGGATGCCATTCACCTAGTGCCTGAACAAACCCACCGAAGATTCCCATCGCGTTCATCCGAAGAAGTGGGTAGTAGTATCTCCAATTTGCGTCAGTCCCAACAAGCCATGGCGGATTTTGAAAGTACGGATAGTAACCTATGAAAACAGCAAGCGCGAGCGCCAAGAGTATTCTCGGATCGAGCAAGCTCGTGAAACGATTTTCGTGTAACGATTGAAGGGGCAGATTCTGATTGGTGCTGGTGATGTCTGGATTTCGTGCAATGAGTTTCTTTGGAAGCAATCGTCGAACTAGTGGAACCCAAGCCCACGAGAAGAGGAAGGCAACATAGAGTAGAGGAATCAGGGCGTAGGGCGCATAGGAGAGCTGCAACTCGATTCCTGCATCCACACCCCCTATCTGCGTCCCTTGATCGAAGGATTGCAGGACATAGTGTATTGCTGATGAGCTTTCGATAGCCGCTAAGCTGCCCAGGAGGTAAATGAGAAGTCTCGATGCCAAAGCATTGCGCGATGGTCCAAGAGTAGGCTTGGATCCGGCGATTAGAGGAACGAGCTCTGCGGTGCCAACAATGAAAAGCATGTAGACGCCAATCTTGCCGAGGAAGCCGTTCCCTACGGTCACTATCATTACTGTGCTCAGAACTATTGCTAGAATGGCTAGGCTGACTTGGGCGACTCTCCTCTGACGACCACTCGAGAACCATATCGCTAGAATGGATAGACAGGCAACTGAGGCCACCCAAACAAGAACGTCAATGCGAGGATCCACGAGTATGATATCGATTTTCCTGGGATAATAGAAGAAAAAGCCCAATCCCAACGCATTCAAGATCGCAACTGTGCCGAAAAGAAAATGCAACGCGAAAGCGTATGCAAGAAAATGCGACGCCCACTCAATAGCGCGAGCCTTCCACGTCGCCCCGTTCATAGCAATCACGCCTCCTGAAACCTGTTCTGGGAGATACGGCTCTTGGCTTTTTGCAGTAAGATCCACTTGAGGATACCTGTCATGAGTCGGTTTCGAGTCTTTTACTAATGTGCGCAGATATTGCAGCTTTAGCCGCATCAGCACCGTGAAATGGACACGTTTTGGCAATTTCAGATCCATCGTTGTTGAGGCATCGTTCTGACAAGCCCAGCTTGGCAATTTCGCTTGGAAGATATGTCAAAGGACCTGTCAGAAACCTAAACGCCCCGAAGCAGAACTCGAAGTCACGTCTACTCGTCCGAATCTATCTTCTTCTTAGACGGAATCGAGATGGACAATCTCCATAGCGATCACGTAAACCCAGCACAGCAGGGAGAATGATGAAAGTACTCAGTCGGCCAAAAGAGCATGATGTTGTCCTTGCTGGGAATAGCAGGCACATTTCTTGTTTTGTGGATTCAGCGTTTGACGGTTGGCAGTAGGATCCACTTGAGCATAGTTGTCGCGAACCTTAGTCTGTGTCCAAAGTATTTTCCGAGCAAATCAATATCTTCCTGTTTCACGGCTTTGAGGATGCGCAGTGCCGTGAGGTATGTGACTGCGCCGATCACTATGTACAGTGGGAGAAGGTATGCGCTGTAGAATGGGATCTGAACTACCATAACAATAGCCGCCATGATAGCGCCAGCAGCTAGGGTTTTGGACATCATTCCAAGGTCGAGCCTCAAACTCAGCTTCTTCCTGAGAAAGAGAATGGTCAAGGTTGTGGTTGTAATCATTCGGAGCGCCCGAGCCGTGGAGGCGCCGAGCATTCCCCAAGTGGGGACGAGCAGGAGAGCGGTCGTTATGCTCAGGATCACGGATCCCGCTGTAATCGCTGAGGCCACTCGCGTGTGTGCAAGAGCCAAGAGCATTGGACTCAGCACTATTCCAATCACAGTGACCCCAAAGACACCTGACAATATCATTAGCGGGTTCGAACCCGTCACGTAGGCTCGCCCCACAAAAAGCGATAAGGCGGGTTTAGCCGTTGCGAAAAGCCCCAACGCCAAAGGAGCCACGGCGAGGGCTCACTGCGGTCTTTGTCTTGAATCAACTGCTCTCAAGATGCCTGTGAGGAATTGTTCTGGAAGGGGCTTTTTGACCATCTGGCAGTTTCAGTCCGAAGTTTTATTGGCAGGTATGGTTGATGACTTGGCGCGTCGGGGGACGCGGCACTTGGTTTCAAAAGCGTGGCTGATTTTTTGTGAGGCATTTGGTCTAACGATTTTCATATTTGGGCTCTTGGTTTGGGGATATGTTGTTGTCATTCAGGTAACTCACCCATGTTGGCTGACAGACACCCTTAGTCACCATGCCTTTCCACTTTTGAACTGGCGAGTAGACGACGTGGGGATGATAGGTTTCGCTATTGCGCCGCTGGGTTTCTTGATGTGGTATCTCAGCTGCGCCTATTCACAAAACTCAAGACGTGAAAAGAAATGACTTTCTACACAACGAGTGTGATCTGACTCGCCTTCAAGATGCTGAGCTGTTCATGAAGAGCGCATTCATGGCAATCCACTATCGCGAAGCGTCTTGCACCACTTATGACCTATGCACTGTTTAGTCGATACGGCAGTGCTCATAGTAGTTGATTTGAGGGTTGAGCTTGTTGTGGTTGAAGTTGGGAGGTTCTGGGTCACCGTAATTGGGAGGTTTTGCGTCACCGTCTGCGTTTGACGACGAGGTACGATGTGCTATTACTTGTCGTTGTGATTGCTGTTGTGATGGTTGAGCTTGTCGTGGTCGAAGAACTTGTTGATGTTGAACTTGTAGTAGTTGAACTTGTTGCTGAAGAGGACGTCTGAGTTGTCGAAGACGATGTAGTTGTCGTTGTGATCGTTGAGCTTGTTGTAGTCGACGTTGTTGAGTAAGATGTGGTTGTTGGAGAAGTCGTAGTTGAACTTGGTAAGGTGTTGGATATTTCTAAGTCGTCAACCCAAATCTGGTAAGGTGAGAACGTATCATATTGCGTGTTATAGTAGATCTTCGCTGGCGTGGTGAACCATTCTTCAGGGCTACTTGTTGCTTTGGTTTGAAGTCCACTCTTATCTAGGACTAGAGTTCCGTCAATCCAGATTTTGAGTATGCCATTGGTTGGGTCTCTCAGGACGTAGTATTGGGCTTGGAACCATCTACCTCGGGGCAGCGGAAAGTTCTGGTAGGCCCCCAGCGGATGCTGGACATCGTTCAAATCGTTCCAGGTAACTGCCACCACAAACGGAATCGACGGGGACGGGGATGTTGCTTGACATACGTCAACCGCGGAATAAGGTCTTGTGTAGGGAGACTGCGCCGTCCAAAAGGGGTTGAAGAACTCAAATGAGTTCCAGCCGTTTGGCGACCCGACTCCATGGGTTTGCCAATCTGCTGGCAAGTACAGCCACACAGAAAGAAACATTTCGTCCCCAACCAGCTCCTTGAGACCGTCAATGTTGAACTCGTCACGCCTAGACTTGCTTGCGTCAAATAGTTCCATTCCAAGGCAGCGTGTGCCACTGTGACAAGTAAAACCTGGCGTTTTCTTGTCTAATCCCTCCATCCACGCCGTTGCTCCCCCGGGTTGAACATAGTTTCCATACACAAGCGAATTTGGAATCCCCATGTTGAGTCCATTATCGTTATGTGGTTCAGGGTATTTCAGAGTCACATTCTCGAAGTCTGTACGATAAATTGGACTCGGCGGGCCAGCGTTGACTTGAAAAGGAGAAGCATATGCTGCTGCGAGTTGGCTAGCGAATACAACTGTGAGCATTAGGACAATTGGCACTATTCTCCGAGAAAGGAATCTCGTCCTTTTGCCTGATACACCCAATAGAAGCTGACGCGCCGATTTTCTATAAAACATGGCTCGCACATTGGGTATGAATGTTTTCGAGTAGGAGCCATCAAACTGGTGTAACTCCCGAATTCGATTCCGAGTTACACTGTTTTCGTGACTTGACAGAGTGTGGAATGGCATAGCAACGTTCCGTTATTGGAACATGCATGTGCCAATATAACGCTGATGTTTGTATTATATATAATATATTGGTTTTTGGTGTGCTAATGTTCCGATATTAGGGCGTCTGGGTTCCAATATCCAAGAAACGATAACGCTCAGGATTAGAGGCATCGCTTGAGGGGACAGCTGCGTCGCACAGTCAAACAAAACGTCCCAGTTGGTACCACCGTCTCATCTGTGAATCGACAGCACAGATATTACAGATGTGCCCCCTGACATTCCTCCTAGAAAAAGGTGCATCAAACAGGAGGGGTTACGAAGTCAAGTCCCTGCGACGTCTCATGACCGCTAGTGCCCCTAGACCTATTGTGACTCCCACAAGTATCGATTCCCATGGGAAGCCAGGAATCGCTGGCTGTGTTGTAGTGGTTGAAGTTGTTGAGAATTGATTCCCCACGATTTGGTTGTTCTTGGGACCGCCTTGTTCGTCGATCGCGATAGAATTCTGACCGAGATAGGCGAAAGTGTTGTTCGCTATTAGAGACTGTGACGTATCTGTGAGGATGATGCCATATCTTGCGGACCCATTGATGTAGTTGTTGCTTAGGATGACAGATCTTCCGCTTGTGACGTTTATCCCGACGGTGTAGGTTGAAGAAGCGATTCCTTCGATCCGATTCCCCGAAACCAATGTGCCATGTGGCTCTTTCAATTCCATGCCTGAGTTCACGGGCTGCGCAATCACATTGTTCAGAAGATGCGCACATGCCGTTCCTGACGCGAGGTATATGCCCGTCTTGGGTCGTTCGATATCGTTGGTGGAAATCAGGGTGCAATCAACGTTTCTGAGATATACGCCCGTAAGCCGAGCATCGAGAATGCGATTCTTCCAAAGCACATAATCGCTTCCACCTGGCACAAATATTCCGTACCTTTGACTCTGAACAATAGTATTATTCACGATTGTGACGTTAGAAGCCGCATCCGGTGAATAAATAGTGACCCCAGCATATCCTGGATGCTGGATGAGGTTGTCACTGATCAAAACGTCTCTGCATGGGCCGCTCCCAAGGTTCTCGAGCGCAATTCCACTTCCTCCGGCATAATTGACTACGTTTGACGTTACACTGTCGTCAGAGGTAGTGACGAGCGAGATTCCATTGTGGTTGGTCGTTCTGTTAATGAAATTACTAGAGGCAATCATGTGAGTTCCTTTTGACAGAATTATGCCATCATCGGTGGCATTGAAGATCGTGTTATTGAGAGCGGCGTCTCCATCACCGCTCAACCGTATGCCCCCATGATCGGGATTCACAATGTAAAGACCAGATACAGTATTGTTGCGCCCCCTTACGCCTATTGTTTCGTAACTCTTTCCTTTCACTTGATTCGTCGCGTTAATCATGAAGTTCTCAACAATCCAGTTCGCCTCATCAAACCACGCCGCCTGACCATTGAAGCTCGGCTTAAGGACAAGTTTCGTTCCCAAACCGCTTCCTTCCAGGTTGACGTTGTCATGTCCTGGGTCAAACACGAGTGTCCGGGAGACTACGTACGTGCCATTTTTGATGACGACATGACACCCGACTGAACAGTGTCTCACTGTAGATTCAATGACATCGGCGAACACCAGTCCGTCTACTCTACTTGCATTGTTCGGTCCTCCATAGACCACGCTGTCTGTCGTGCAGTCTCTGGCGTAGTAATAGATTCCGTCGGTGGATATTACATAGTTACAGGGCACGTTTAGATTCGTTGCACTAATGTTGACTATGGTTCGCCTAGTCGGTTTTGGTAAGGCCAGGGAGGCCATCGGAGTGACGCCGGTCAGAATAACGAGAACAAGTATGACTGCCATTACTCTTCCCGAGCAAAACATGTCTATCAGCAGTGTTTTCTTGAAAAGGATGGATTTAAGGGTGGATTGAAAGGGAAGCGATACGAAGGAGTCAAGTTCTTGCGGCGTCTCATTACCGCCAGTGCTCCTAGACCTATTGTGGCTCCCACAAGTATCGATTCCCATGGGAAGCCAGGAATCGCTGGCTGTGTTGTAGTGGTTGAAGTTGTTGAGGATGATGTGGAACTTGAAGTCTGCGGCTGTGTTTTCCATATTTCTAGGTCATCAACCCAGATTCTGTAAGGCGAAAACATGTCATTGGTACTGTAGTAGATTTTCGCTGGAGTGGTGGACCATTTTTCAGCCGAGCCCATAGTTACATTCTGAAGTCCACTTCTATCTGTAATCAACTGTCCGTCAAACCAGATTCTAAGAATACCATTAGTTGAGCTTTTCAAAACATAATACTGAACTTGGAACCATCTACCGACAGGCAAAGGAAAATTTAGGTTGTCGTAGAGCCAGTGTTCGACATTGTTAGCGTCCTGATAGGCAACTTGCAATTCGAAGTTGTGTGAAGGAGGTGTTTGAATTATGTAGATTGCTGAGTAGCTGCCTGACGATGTGAAGTACGGGTTCACAAGCTCATACCAAGAACTGCCTGAAGGCGTGTAGGTTTGCCAGTTCGCTGGCAGGTATAACCAAACAGAAACAAACGCCTGATCTCCAGTCAAAGCATTCAGATTTTCGATGTTGAACTCATCACGCCTAGACTTCGTGATGTTGAACAGCTCCATTCCGAGACAGCGTGTGCCACTGTGACAAGTAAAACCTGGCGTTTTCTTGTCTAATCCCTCCATCCACGCCGTTGCTCCCCCGGGTTGAACATAGTTTCCATACACAAGCGAATTTGGAATCCCCATGTTGAGTCCATTATCGTTATGTGGTTCAGGGTATTTCAGAGTCACATTCTCGAAGTCTGTACGATAAATTGGACTCGGCGGGCCAGCGTTGACTTGAAAAGGAGAAGCATATGCTGCTGCGAGTTGGCTAGCGAATACAACTGTGAGCATTAGGACAATTGGCACTATTCTCCGAGAAGGGAAACTCCTCTTTGGCATAGACATAGCTTCGTTGCTGGTGCCCCTCAATCAGAACATCACATATAGGTCAGTGCTCAGTTCTTTCTCTTTGGGCGGTTCTACTAGAGGCCGCAAAGCCAGCATCATGTCATTAAGAACTGGCATCCAATAGTCACCATCTTGTCGCGCTTTAGCCTCTAGGTCATGGAGATTCGACGACAAGTTCGTGTAGATCTGCGGATCAGATGTGGATTGCTCGTTCGTGTGCCAACCAGTGCGTCCCCTCCAATCCTTCCATTCATTTGTGTGCATTCTTAATCGCCCCCGTCTTCGCCATGCTATCGGCGTCACTATCAAGAAATAGATGCTTGAGAGTGCTGCCGTCACCAGGCAGGAACGGATGTAGTCCACAAACCCTCGCAAGGCTACGCCTGCCGAGTGCAAGAACGACACCGTTGAAAGCATCAGCTTCACAGTATTGACACGCATGCGCCTTCCTAGACTAGTCAAGAGCAAATTCCTCCTGCTTTTCGGTAAGCTTTGTTTGCGGCTGCTCTTTCTTGTCCAACCAGAAGCCCTCTAGGTACAAATACTCTATGTCAGTCCGCGCAAAGCAACGATAGGCATCATCGGGGGTGCAGACAATCGGCTCCCCACGAACGTTGAAGGATGTGTTGACGACAACCGCACAGCCGGTCAATGATTCAAACTGCAGAATAACTTCATGAAAGAGCGGATTCGTCTCGCGATGAACCGTCTGGATTCGAGCGGAGTAGTCCCAATGTGTCACAGCAGGAATGTCGCTACGTTTCTGGTTGACTGCTGGAAGTAAGTCGTCATCAACGATAAGAGCGCTTTCTCGTGGTAACCGGCGTGATTTACACACAGGCGCAACAAGCAGCATGTACGGGCTCGCGCGGTCCAGCTCGAAATAATCCTTCAAGCGTTCAATCAAGACAGCAGGAGCAAACGGTCGGAAAGATTCGCGAGGTTTGATCTTCAAGTTCATCACTCGCTGCATGTCTTCGCGCCGCGGATCACCCAGGATTGAACGAGAGCCCAGAGCTCGTGGTCCATATTCGATGCGTCCAGAGAAGAAGCCAACAACATGCCCATCAGCTAAGGCTCTGGCTACTGTGATTGCGCGTTCATCCTTTTTCAAGTGCCTGTAGGACAGCCTTTCTCTTTGGAGAAACGCCTCAACTTCAGGTTCGGAAAAGGCAGGTCCAAGATAGCTACCTTTCTGCTTATCAAACCCATCCGACGGCGTCCTCTTTACGCTGTGGTGGCCGAACTGAACAGCCAGCGCAGCGCCCAAAGCTCCGCCAGCGTCACCTGCTGCAGGCTGAATCCAGATATCCTCAAATGGGCTTTCGCGTAGGATGCGACCATTTGCGACACAGTTCAGGGCGACGCCTCCAGCTAAGCATAAGAATCTCTTGCGCGTTTCCTTGTGAATGTAACAAGCCATTTTGAGCATCGCCTCTTCCGTAAACGCTTGGATTGAGGCCGCTAGGTCCATTTCCCTACGCGTGATGCGTGACTCAGGAAGGCGACGATGTCCGCCAAAGAGTTCGTCAAATTTCGGTGAGGTCATCTCGAGCCTGTCTAGAAAACCGAAATATTCTAGGTTAAGAGCCACGGAACCGTCTTCGTGGATTGTCGCAATCTGCTCTTTTATGTCGTTCAGGTATCTGGGCTGACCATAGGGAGCCAGCCCCATCAGCTTGTATTCTCCTGAATTTACCTTGAAGCCGCAGAAGTATGTGATGGCTGAATACAGGAGCCCAAGCGAGTCTGGAAAGTGCATTTCCTTCAGGATGCGCACTTCCTCTCCTACACCGACACCGAAGGAGGCGGTGGCCCATTCTCCAACACCGTCAACTGTCAGGATTGCCGCGTCGTCATAAGGGGAAGGATAGAATGCGCTGGCGGCATGGGCAAGATGGTGCGGTGTGAACAGGACAGGTCCTTCGTAGCCAAGCGATTCCCGAATGATCTTGGGAATGCGCAATTTCTGTGCGATCCACCTCGGCATGGAGGTTGACCAAGATTTGGAGCCATGATGGGCAACGGCAAGATAGGATTTCAGGAGACGATCGTATGTCAGGACCGGCTTGTCATAGAATACCACCGAATCCAAATCGCAAGGAAGAATTTCCCCTTCCTCGAGACAGTATAGGATAGCATTGGTCGGGAAGGATGCGTCGAATTTCCTGCGTGTGAAACGTTCTTCCTGAGCCGCGGCGATGATCTCTCCGTCCCGCACAAGGGCGGCTGCTGCATCGTGGTAGAAACAGGAGATCCCAAGAGTGGCAGGCATTCGACAAAGCCTCCAGCGCTTTTTAGCGCAGCATCGCCGGACAATGTTCTTCTAAGGCGTCAGTGAGAGCCTCGGCCACAACTCTATGACCGAGGGAGGTATAGTGTACGTCATCGGCAAAAACGCACTCTATGCGTTTCTTGCGTGGCAATTGTTTGAAATATGGCAAGACATCTACGACGAAACAATCCTTTGCGGGATCGTGCAGTTTCGCATACCGAACCAAATAGAGCGGTTTCAGGTCCCTGACGAAGTGACGATTGCTTGGCAGAGGAACAATGAATGTCGGTTTCCCGCCAACCTGTCTAATGAACCGTTCGATAATCGCGCGCATCAACTGCCAAGACGGACTGTCTTCGGATTCAAAGCTTTCTTGAGCATCCCCCATCAAAGCACGAGAAACCATACTGCTTACCGCACTCCGGCGCATCCACCGTGGAATCAGCGGATAAATCTTTTCATATACGAGAGCCCTTTCGCTTGCTGCTCCAAGTCGGCTTGAGGTCTCTTTCTCCGAAATGATCTCCTTTGGAACCGGTTGGTTGTGCAAAATCAAATCGCCATCATCAAGTGTGAAGTATGGCTTATGACGAAAGAAGACGTCGACGACGTTGATACCGCCAACACGCGTTCGAGAACCGAACTGGCAAACGTCGGTGACTATTCGCTGAATGTCAGAAAAGTATGGAGCGAGGATATACGCGTCTGCCTCAAATTCTTTTGCGAATGTCTCGTATATCAGCAGCTGCTGGTCTGTTCCGCTTCCTGAAAGAGCAAAGTTCATCACGTCCAAGTTGGGATGAGACTGTTCCAGAATATCAGAAAAACGATCCCGATTTGTCACACCATGACCAGCAGTATAGGAATCGCCGAATAATGCTATTCGACGCCGACCGATTGGGCTCTTTAAAGGATATTCCTTGTCAGCGCGCATCCCAATTGAATTGGTCCGGTGAAGGTACATGCGACGCCCCTCATGAAGAATCATTGCTTTCAGATTAGGAACGAACCACCAACCGATCACTGGATGGTAGGCTGCTAGCCGTCTTTCCCAAATCGGCAAATTTGTTCTCCTAAGACAAGTTGTGCGGGGTTCGCTTACCTTATATTCATTATGATCTCAGAGAATTGCTTATGGTCTTTTTCCTAGCTATGCAAGAACGCTCCAGTCTAGACGATCATCATCACCAGTCGGATAGGCTTCCCTCAGGCAGCAATTGCGGTCAGCATATTCCGCGCTGAAGTTGATGAGCCGATTTTCTATGGAACATGACCCACGCGCTCGGTATGAAGGTTTTCGAGTGGGAGCCATAGGAGCAATAGGGCTGGCGAGCACCCGGCTCGGTATTATTGACATTGAAGGGGCGGCCTATCTCTTTCTTTCCTACGCTGGCCATTTGGGAGCATTTATCGCGGTTATGAAGGCGTTTGCCGAGGGGTCATAATTCAGAAAAGCCCTAGTGTTGGTTCCCGAGTCGCGTATGTCGCCTTCTTCGAAATTGTTTTCGGTGAGAATATTGTTAACGCAATCCGAGCTGTGGATATTAACGCAGCCACCTGAGTTATTGTAGGTTCCGTTTGAGGATATCTTGTTATAATTGCAGTTCGTGTCAAGGTAGATTCCGATGCCTGCGTTTGAGTCTATGACGTTTCCGCTAATTAGATTCCGTGACGCGTCCGAGTAGAGGTATATTCCGTAGGAGCTACCGTTCTGTATATTGTTGCCAGTGATGCAGTTGTCTCGTGCATTGTAGACGTAGATTTGGGCAAGGGTTGAGCGGTAAATCTTATTTCCTACTATGTTCTGCCCTGAATTCTTAACGTAGATGCCGTATGTTGCGTTAGCATAAATCAAATTTCCAGACACGTTGCACTGAAGTCCACTCAACTCTATTCCTGCTTGAGTGTTTGAGTAGACAGTATTACCGGAGATTTCAACGTGAGGGCTAAGTATCATAATCCCGTCTCGCGAGTTGTTGTGGCAGTAATTTCCTGTGACTGTGATACGGTCGCAGTTCGTATAGACGTAAACGCCATCAATAGCGTTGCTGTAGAAAACGTTGTGGCTGATTATGGAGTCTGTGACGGTGTTGATGTAGACGCCGGAGCCGCTTGCCGAACTGTAACAAATGTTTCCCTCAATGATATGATAGGCACTTGTGGCGTCCCTTGCTAGGATGTTTGCGTCCACATTGCTCCAAGCCACGTTTCCCTTAACTCGACATGCACTGCTGCTCTGCAGAACGATGCCGCACGAAGCCGCCCCCGTCACAAAACAGTTCTGAACGATACAGTAACTGGACGCTGTGATGAATATTCCGCACTGGTTCGTCCAAGTTCCTTGAAAGGTGTTGTTCGCCGTGTTGCCGTTAATGTAGAGGTCCCTGATTTCCACGTAATTATAGGTGTTCACGGTGATGGCGTTGATGTATGTTGATTTAGGAATGAGCAGCCGAGTGGATTGCCCTTCACCTTGAATTATGGTTGAAGGTTGCGCAACAGCTAACGCGGCGGTTAGAGAATAAGACCCTGCCCTAATGAACACTAGACCGCCGGTTGTCGGGAGAGCAGACAAAGTTTTGTTTATGACGGTAGCGGCATCTATCTCTGAATACTCAACTGCCCCCGTTATGCCGTTGAGTGACTTGATTGTTGTTCGGTCGATGAATATGATGCTGGTCGCTGGTTTCAGACCTAGGAGAGAACGGTCACCACTGGTATATGCTAGGTTTTCAATCGCTTCGCCGCCAAGGAACACTCCGGCTGCCCCGGCTCCGATCCCGATTGCCCACTTGAGAAACTTGCGAAAGTTCCTGTCGACAGGCTTCTTGTCAGATGCTTTTGCCACCAACCCGACCGCGAAGAGCATCCACTTGACTTCGGGTTGGCCAAGCGCCATCCCCAAGATCAACGCGAAAAATGGTGCGACGACTCTTATCCAGATAGGAATCTGAATCATTGCGCGCGTCAAGCAACGTGGCTTCCCATGAACCAACTTCCCGTTTACCGTGTTCGTCGCTCCCCGCTTGCGGCAGATTTGACAATGGCCGCTGGCGGCAATATTCTCATCACTGTGTGTGCCGTGATGACCCCATCTCGAATGGAAAACGTATCTCGATTCGATTAGGAAGCTTCTCAACCTTGAAAGTGAGGATGGTCTCGCCTTCATCTCGTGGTGGAGATCGTATTCCTTACCACATTTCGTACAAGCATAGAGTTTAGGAGCCCAAGGTCGTCTGTTGATGTGATGAAGCCTCACAATGGCATTGCAGCATGGACTACATCGCATCTTCTAAGATGACTCCTTCATGCTGGCTTGTCCCATGGCTCTAGTCCACTCGCGGAACGATGCCGCTCAGCGCATCTCGCGCCCGCCGACTCGCAAAACTGTATAGGGACCTTACCGTCGTTTCGAACCACGCCTTCGTGCCAACCCTCCTACGCAGGCGCAGTAGCCATTTTGTATCACACACCCGTAGGCAGCCCTCCATTTCCGTACCAAGCAAAAGCTGCTCGCTTTTGCTGCTTTCGCACAAGGCCATCCTGGAAAAGGTTCGTAGACCTGTGAGACGGGTGAGGTCGACGTAATACAGATCGCTCTCGGCTCCATAGAGCAGAAGTGCGGATCTCCCGAGGGTCGAAGAGACACCTATGAATGATAGAAACCTGTTATCAATTATCGTGGGATATCTTAAAGCAAATCCCCTTATGGGCATGCTGATGCGCTTGATCTCCAAACTCTCGCCATCGAATCTTGCAGCGTAGAAGCCATTATCGGATGAAACTACAATCGTACTCGAATTCTTCCAAGTCAGCAGCGAGATATTTCTTGCAGGGGATGCCAGCAAGTACGTTTTCCGTATGCTATACGTTCCCGAGGGTTCCTCCTTGAGCACGTGAATTTCACCTGAGTCTCTGCTGGTTATAATCACCATGTCATTCATGGCTATACCGTCGTATATCGCGGATGCCTCTTCGCTAGTGAAAACAGAGCGCCAAGTCTTCCCTCTGTCACTCGATTTGAGGAGGACGCCTGAGTCAGGTACGACTCGTATCTTCCCCCGCCTTCCTCCACCACCCTTCCCTACTCCCAAGAACAACTCGTCCGGTCTACTAGTATTGCGGAAAAAATGACTCGCATACGTGTACATGTGATTGGAGTATCTGATCTCGGGTTTCGGATCTGCAACATTACATGAGACGATGGCCAATCCCAAGAACCCATCTGTATAGAATTTGGTGCTCCACATTGGAACGAAAATTTCCTCCTCGTAGAGCAGCGGTTGTCCCGTCGTATCCAATCCTTCTGCCGACAGAGTGTTCAAATCAGCTAGCAAAGCATATTCCCTTCCCTCATTTGATAGCTCGTAAAGGCCAGCTTTACCTTCGGCCCACGGCCTTGCTTTTCCGACTGTGAAACCTGCGAAAGCTCGCCCACCTTGTGTTCTCATAGGCCATACTCGAAGGTATTCCGAAAACCTGTGTCCTATCATTCCCGCATTATCCTTCAGACGGTCGTTACTGGACACGTCTCTTGCTTCCTTTGACGATTTCATCCATGAATATAGCCAACTTCTCGGTTTGTTTCTCTCTGGAAAAGGACCTGATATCGTTCAATCTCTTAATCGCAAGTGGGAATCGAAGCAATCCTTTCAAGAGGTTCTTGATCTGAACCGGGTCGGGTCTTACAGTTGCGCCGACATCGTATTTGGCTATCAGGCGGGCTGCTTCCCCGTCTTCCTCGCCGACATTTATTATTGGCTTTCCGGCAGCCAAATACTCGTATATCTTCCACGTCAGTGTTTGGTTCCATCCAGGAATGCACAGGAGATACTCAACACCTTTCATGTAGCTCCAGACTTCACGACGAGGCATGTGGCCAATGATTCTCACGATTGAGTCTAGATTGGATTTCCTCACTTGATCCGCAATCTCGATAGGAACAAAACCTGTCAGTATGACCTCGAACTTGTCGGATAGCGTGCCGATTTCCTTGGACAGAATCGTAAGCGCTTCCAAGAACCTTAGCATGTGACCAACTCTGTCTCGATATAGCGAACCTGCGTGAAGTATGTGTATCTTGTGATCCGCGAAGGTGCAAGGTTTAGCATCAAGGATATCAAGGAGGAATCCGTTTCTCACTATTTCTGCTCTCTTTCTTTTGGCGATAGGGAAGTCGTCAAACAACATATCTCTTACACCGTCACCGACAGTCACGATCCCATCGGAACATGTCAGGACGGCGTTCTCCAACGACATCTCAAGTTTCTTGTGCAGTGCGGACGGATGTGCAACGATGGAATTCCAAGGGTCTCTGTAATCAAGTATCAGGGGTACACCGTACCTCCTGCTTAGCATGGCTCCAATAATCAAGCTCGACGGCGGAGAGTACGAGGCTAGAATGCAATCTATTTGTTCCCTCTCGATCAATTTTCGGCCGAGCAGATAAGCATGAGGAATCCATCCAAGCGTCTCGTCAAAAGCAAGAAAGATCCTAGGATCTACACCCAGCTTCTTCAAACCAAAGTAAACCACTTCAAATTGCAGATCAACAGCTCTACACACGTGATGGGTATCGAACGGACGGTAAAGTTCAGCGTCGAGCCTCGAGTGCCCGAAATACGGAAACGGGTTCTTTACGGTAAGAAGAAAGGGTTCCCAATCATAAGCCGGAAGATATTTCATAAACCCGTAGATCCTGTCGCTCGGTGCACTAAGAAGTGGCGGCGACTCGTACGATATCAGCAATAGCTTCTTCAACTTGCAAAAATCACGGACACTTGACTTTCCCCGTTGTCACAGATTTTTCCTACCGAGGGGTTTGAAAGAAAGACCTGAATATCTTCTGGAGTGTATCTCTGTAGCTGGGGATACAATTCTTGATAGATCCGCGTAACGCTCGTGTCATATGTGACATAAATTGGGCCTCTAGTACTAGCGTAGAGAGCTCTTATCTGATCCACGTTCCCGTAGGCGAGATGGTCAGGCAGGGTCGGAACAAGTTCGCGATACCCTCTTTCGGTTTCGTATTCACTCCAGCCTGATACAGATATGTACAGGTCCTTTGTGCTGTAGCTGTTGAATGGCGCCACCGCAAGCCTGTAGCTCGGGTGGTATTCTTGGATCCACCGCACCGAATATATCATCTCGTAGGTGACTTGGTCATTCGGCCTGATCACATAGGGCGATGGGTAGAGCAAAGCCAAAGACGAGGCCCACAGAAGAACAATAATAGTCAGGGCCAAGAAGCGAGCAAGTCGAACATCACGAATCCTCCTTACAACGTATAGAAACGTCCAGATCGCTGCTGGCAAGGAACTCAAGACCGCGAACCAGTAAAACCTGAAGGGCGTAAATCCTATGTTGCCAACAAGAAGAAGTACAAACGTGAACGCTGAGCTCACGATTGCGAAGGGATACAGGATCCTCAATTTGGTCCGCAGTCTCGCGTTACCTTTCGCATATTTCGCCATTATTGGATAGCTTAGCACTGCAAGACCCAACACGAGGGCTCCATGACCATACAGTTTTGCCCCGAGCTCAATTGTGCCTATCAGCGTCAGATTCAGTTTTCCTAGTGTTTGAACCACATCAGTTATTCGCGCCTCGGCAGTGAACATGTTTGACACGGCCGTGACTACGTCTCTAAACCAAGCGAAGTAGACAATCCATGCCCCCAGAGTAACTGCTATCAGCACGGACATGCGCCGAAACATTACGGAAAACGGCTTTGTTACGAGCGCCGAGGCTGCCAACAGTGATATCATGAGCAAGACAGCAGTCAGAGGATGGTAGAGCGGCATTGAGAAGAGGAGTATGATAAGAACCAATGTCCTCGATGTGGTGAAGGTCCCTAGCAGCAGATACACTACTATGGCGCTCAGTTCCAGTGTCATGAAGAATGGAATCGTATAACCGAAGAACTGGGGGAGCCAGAAAACGCAAGCAAGGCCGCGCACCACTCCCGCTGTAAGAGGATCATGATGGTGCTCGATTTGCTTCGCTGCTAATGACGTCCCGAGCGCGAAAATGCCCCACATGACAGGGCTCAAGATCGCGAGCACCAAGCGAGGTTCCGTGCCAAGTATGAGAGATAACTGTGAGACCAGTATGTGTGAGAGCGGATAGAAGTCGTTGTAGGAAGTGGTGCCATTTCTGAGTATATCTACCACATAACCGACGAATGAAGAACTATCATACTGCCCATACATGTAGTAACCCTTAATGGAAGGCAAAGAAATGAAGATGACATTCATTACGCAGAAAATCATGGTGATGGTGTTGAATGCCCACAAACGTCCCCTTATCACCCAGACGTATGAGACCACCGCGGCTAGCGCAAGCGGCACAAATGCGTAAGCATTCAGCCCAGCGTAGATAGAGAGTTCGTAGCCGGAGGATCTTTGCGTAGTAATTGCTAACAGCATTACGGAAAGTGCTCCCGCGCATGCGACCAATGTCCAGCTCAGAGAATGCTTATCCATCAAACCCAAGCCCTCATTCCTTTCGTCCATCTAGTATTTCAGCAGTATCAACAAACCTTTGCCATAGGTCGCGATTTTACGGTTGGTCCCGAAATGATTACTCTTGCAGAGAAATGCAATCGCAGGAGCGCGGAGTTCGGCGAGTTCCCACTCTGCAACATTTGAACTGATCGTCATGATCCGTCGGTCATGACGATCGCCTTTGTGGCAATGACCGCGCTTGCTTGGCCCAAGCGTCGCGCATTCTTCTGACCAGCTCGCTTGATGCTCGTTGCCAATCGACTCTCCCTACTATGTCTTCCATTGCCTTTAGAGCGATCTGCTTGCGCTCAGCGGGATTGTTTGCCAAGCGAAGAACTGCTCTCGCAAGTCCATCTGAATCTCGCGCTTCGAATGTAAGCCCATTGATACCTTCGGATATCCATTCTGCATTCCCATCGACGGATGTGACCACTACGGGGACTCCTAGAAACATGGCTTCAAGAAGACTTGCCGAGGTGCCATCGCTCAGCGATGTGGATAGATAGATGTCGCAGTCCTTCAAATATCCCAAAAGCTTCCCCCTTGGAACACTTCCTGCAAAATGGACAAACTGTTCAACCTCTAATTCGTGTGCCAGCCTGATGAGTTGAGCAGAAAGTGTACCTGTTCCGAAGATCAAGAATCGAAGATTACTAAAACGTTTCAGCATACTCGGAACTGCTCGTATCAGGGTATCTACGGCATACTGCGGTTCATGATTGCGAACACTCACGACAATCGTCTTTCCATTCCAGCCCAACCTTCGGCGGAAACTCGGGTCGGAAGTTGTCTTGCGAAAGTCGTTCAAGTCGACCCATGGGAAAGACACGATTTTCTCTGGAAAGCAGCCCAGGGATAGAACGGCCCTCCTTTGAACCTCGCTATCAACAATCACCAAGTCGGCTGATCTAACGATGAGGGTTGTTATCCAGCGATGAAGGGGCGAGTAACCCGGCTCAACTACGACGTCTGATCCATACGCGAATAGTATGAAAGGTCTCCATCGGCACGCTGATGCATAGAGACCGTAGGTCGTAACGTAGTTACCTATGACTATGTCAGGTTCTAACGAACCAAGACAGACGCGGAATTGAACTATGCGCCAGAACGTTCCAACTGCTATTCTTAGCTTATCCAGTTTGCGAATTCTTGAGGGCTTTCCGAAATCCGAGAGTCGGACAGTGCGCGTCCCATCTGGAACGTTCGCAGGAGTCGTGAAGGTCAATAAGTAGGTTTGGAACTGCGACGAAAGGCGTTTGAGGAAGAATGAGTCGTACGGGCTCGTCCCGTCATGGGCGAAGACTAGACGAAGTTGAGTGGAACTAGCTTTGTTCAATGGTCAAGTCCGTGGTTAGATGAAAGGTGCCGGATTGGCTTATTCTTGGGAGCCACGAGCATACTCAATGTAGGCAGCAAGACCTTCAGTGAACGGTATCTTCGGGGACCATTCAAGGAGCTTATCTGCCTTCTCTATACTCGTCTGCACGCCTCTGAAGTCTCCCGGTCTAGGCGGTTCATGTTTGACGGGAATTGGGCCGAATGTCCCACTGAGCATGTCTACTATTTGTGATATCGTCACGAACTCCTTGCCAGCGAGATTTATGATCTGGTTCTTCGCGGTTTGTTTTAGGACTAAAGGGTGGGCCTGCGCCAAATCGGCTGTGTAAATCCAACATCGTCCTTGTTCACCCTCACCATAGACTGTTATGGGCTCCTTCCGAATTGCTCTTCGCACAAACGCTGCAATAGCAGTGTTCGCTCGCATTCTTGGTCCATAGGGTATGTCATACCTTAGTATTGTGTAGGGAAGCGAATGGATTTGGGCAAAAGAGCACACTAGATGTTCCTGGCCGATTTTCGTCTTGGTATAGACATCGCTGGGGAACGGAATCGGGGTCTCTTCTGTGACCGTTCCGTTTGCTTTGCCGTAGACCCAGACTGTGGATGCGAGTATGAATCTCTCTGCCTCTCGTCCTAGACAGGCTCGGATCAAGTTCAGTGTACCTATTTCGTTGACTTGAAGGCATAGCTTTGGGTCAGTCGCAGCGACGTTGACGTCGGCGATAGCTGCGATGTGAAAGACCGCCTCGACGTCCTGAGTTGCATCATGAACTTCCGTTTCCGAAAGCAAATCGCCTTTGACCCATTCCGCCTTATCATTCAGGGGCTTGACTTTGTCGAAGACTCGGACGGTGAAACCTTCTGCCAGCAGGGCGTCGACCACGTGGCTCCCTATGAACCCTGACCCGCCTGTTACCAACAATACCAAGGTTATTTCAACTCGCGATCCGTGAGAGGACCTCACGACTCACGTCAACCACGCGTCCAGCTTGCTCACCCGTCATCTGACTGAACATCGGTGGGTTGACCATTCTCCTTCCCCACTCCTCAGCCATGTCAAATCGCGCTTGTTCATGCAAGAACTCCCTGAAGGCAGGTTGTAGATGCAGTGGGGGCCAATAGACCTCTCCCCCAAAAGCTACACCGCGTTCTCTACACAAGGCCTTGAATTTATCTCTGTCCACGTTCTTTGGCAGGAAAAATGTGTACTTGTAGTAATTGTTCAATTGATTTGCAGGTGTCACTACTCGTTCGAGTCCCAACGTACTGAAACCTTCGTCGTAGGTCCTCGCGATAGCATTTCGTTTCTGAATGAACTCGGAGAGTCTGCGGAGCTGAAGTATGCCCAATGCCGCGGATATCTCCGGCATCCGCCAATTGTACCCTAACTTGACTATCCGATTGCTGGTGTAACTTTCCTTCCCTTGATCCCTAAGAATATCAGCAGTATCAGCCAAATCCTTGCTATCAGTCGTGATCATGCCTCCCTCTCCTGAGGTGATTACTTTCGTAGGATAGAAACTAAAACAACCAGCCAACCCGAGGGACCCAGCGGGCTTTCCACCAATCCTAGAGCCATGAGCATGAGCAGCATCTTCTATCAGGAATAAGCCTCGTTGACTGCAAATTTCTCTGATGGCATCGATCTCTGGGCAGATGATGCCCCCGATGTGAACTGGAATGACTCCTCTAGTTTTCTCCGTAATCGTTTGCTTTACCGCATTCGAATCAATTGTCATTGTCTTGGGAGAGATGTCTGTCATGACAGGTCTGCCGCCTGCATAAACTACGGCAGCAGCTGTAGCGGTGAAGGTGTTTGTTGGAACTATTACCTCATCGCCCTTCTTCAAACCATGAGCTCTAAGAGCTATCTCAAGAGCGCTTGTTCCGGAGTTCACAGCAATCGCGCGTCGTACGCCAGTGAGATTGGCAAATTGCCGCTCAAAATCTCTCGTGTACTCGCCGAGTGTCAACTGCCCTGATGTCAGAATCTTCACGAGATGTTCTTTCATCTCTTCAATGTCCTGTTGGGGAAAGTACGGTTTGGTAGGCGGTATGATATCAGAGGACATTGACCCAAATCTCCACGATTTCAAGATCCAGCGTCGGTCGCCCCAGCATGCCCTTCAATCTCACTCAATAGTGTCATAAAGGGGTTTGGATTCTCAATCAATATCATGAGTTGCTCGATCTTCATGAGACAGCTCCTGTTGCCGTTTCCTGTTGGAGTTGAGGAGAGCTTCAGCAAACTCCGAGCGACAAACGGAGAGGAGTTTCTCCGCGTTAGGAATAATACAGTGTCCTCCGATGACGCCGGGATGGAACACTGGTCTAGCCTGCTTGCCTTCCCTTTCTGTCGAGCCAACGAACTCGACGACCTGATCGTACTGGGCCTCTAGTTGCCGACATATTCGGTGAATCTCCTGAAACCAAGACATCATCAGCCCTCGATAGGTGGTTTCGAAGATTTTGCCCATCTCAGTCTCGAGCGGCGAGGAACAGATGTACGTTTTCATACCCAGAGTTTCGTAGTACTCCTTTGCTTTTGCGCCTGCTTCCGGACTGACCGGGCCGATGAATTTTGTATATTGAAGAAGCCCTCTCTTCATGCCTTCCGAGATGTTCCCTCGCACCGGTGAATGGCATAGCAGGACTTTCTTTCCTAGGTTCCTGCCTACTTCAAGGGTTGTTCCAGGGGAAACCGTGGTCTCTACCAGCACGAGCTTAGGCGAAAAGCGTTCAATGTATCGAAGGGAGGACGAAACAAAGTCTGCTCGAGTTTGCTCCGGATACGTGATGTGCATGATGTCCGGATTCATTTCGACCTTCTTGTCCTCAACATCCAGCCATTCTACTTCCGGATAGACACCTCGAACTACCTCGAAGAGAGGCTTGCCCACTTCACCATATCCCACAATCAGTATTCTTCTCACTTGCCCAACCTCACTATCATGACAAGATGGTTCGAAGAAGAACCATTTCTAGTTACCGGCGAATTCCAGTCCCGTGTACAGATGAAGCAGTATGGCTTGCATTCGATCCCAGTTGTATTCAGTGAGAAACGCTTTCCTACCTGCATTTCCGAGAGCACGAAGCAACTGCTGGTTGCCCTTGAGTCGCATAAGTTCAGTTGAAAACCGAGTCCGTGCATTCTGGATGACTATTCCGCAGCCCCACTTTCGCGTTATTTCGGCGGCTAGCGTTCCGTCTCTTACGACCACCGGCACCCCGCATGCCATTGACTCAAAAAGCTTGATCGGCGTGAGAACCTTCGTGTTCGGACCTATGTCGCGGGTCACTGCGAAGCACAGGTCACTAGCCATGTAGTATGACAACAAATCTTCGCTGGGAACCCAACCTCTGAAATCAAACAGGCTCTCGATATCTTCGCTAACTGCTGTATTGATAAGTGGTGCCATGGTCTCTGCGGGGCCCGTGAATACGAATCTGAAGTCTGAAGGGCTGTCTCGTTTGAGGTCGCGAGCAGCGTCTAGGATCATGGCCAGATCATAGTCCTGCCTCGCCCGGCCTGAAAAAAGAACCATAAAAGCCGGGAGAAGCCCTAGTTTCCTCCTTGCAGCTAGTTGGTGAATTTGGGGGATCTCCCAAGTGGCAGGGCAGCAATAGATTACGACAACGGGCACTGTCGCCTTCTGACTCAGGTAGTTGCTAATAGCCTGATTCGCGGCTACGACTGCGTCGACCCGGGAGATTAGTGCTAACTCGAGTCGACCAACTATTCCGGCTACGAGAGAGCCATACCACTCTTCATATGCACCCGGTGTCAACTCATGACAGTCATAGACTAGGCGTACGCGATCCTTCAACAGCTGCCTCACTGCGACGCATCCTAGTAGGGTGTTGAAATCGTGTGCATGCAAAATCAACGCGCGAGCTTTCGCGATCGTCCGTATCACCCATAGAAAACTGATTGCTTGGAAGCAAAGTGCCGCCATCAGGTAGTACAGCCTCGAAGAGACCAGCACTGTGGTCCTGCCGAATTTCATGTTGTGAACAAGGCATTGGTCGATTCTCTCTACGGCTGGCCGTCTTCCTTCTCGATCCCAACACAGAACTTGAACATCAAACCCGGAGTTTGCCAGCGTACTTGCTTCACGTCTGACTCTGGTGTCGGTTGCGAACGTGTTGGCGACGACCATTGAAACAGCGCGCAAAGTTGTCAAATCATTCAACTGCTAGAAGCTAGTCCCTCGCGCCGAGGAATAGAAGTAGGAGTGGTGAAATTATTGGCCACCAGTCTTTGAGCGGCTGAATTTTGGAGTAGCCTCCCCTGTTGCTGAATGGATATGTCTTCGAAACCGGAACCTCTCTCATTCTATACCCCAAGGCCAAAACCTTGTAGTGAAGATAGTACTCAAGGCTGTAACCGTTGAGCCAAGTCTGATTGAGATTTATTCTAGGATCTCTTAATATGTCGAGCCTATAGCACCGGAAACCATTCGTCACATCAGTACACCTCTTATGGGTAAGCAGTGTCCAAACCAGTGGGTAGAGTCTGTTGAACAATACCCTGCTAAACGGCATTCTGCTTCTCTTCCCGCCTGGCTGATATCTGGAACCTTGCACATAGTCACACTCGCCTCTAGCCACAGGTTCGATGACTCGGTCAATCTCAGCTGGATCATCCTTTCCATTCCCAGCCATGATCACTGCAAGATCATGGCCGGTCTCTAGGAGGTACTCTAGACCTTGTCTCAATGAGGACCCCACCCCAGTTCGTCGCCCATTCTTGATGATGTGGACAGTGACACCGATCTCTCTAGCGGCTTCTCTGATCTTGTTCATATCTCGTCTCAGGGGAATATCTACCACTAGACAGACTGCGCTGATCGACCCTTTTCTGAAGCCACTCAGAACCCAGCAGACCGTATCGCTGTCTTGACCATAGATGGGTATCACAGCACCCACCTTTGGTGCAGTCGGGAAGACTTGTGGTTCGGACAACTGAACTGTCATTTGACTAGGGACCTAGCTGGGTTGCCGCAGACAATTGTACCGTCGGGGACGTCACTGATCACCACCGAGCCGGCACCTACCATAGCGCTTCTTCCAATCCTCACCCCTGGGAGGATAACTGAATGGGCGCCTACCGATGCGCCACTCCCAACAATTGTCTTGAGGAGCTTCCAATCGCCTTTCACATGAGGGTACTTGTCATTAGTGAAGGTCACGTTTGGACCTAGGAATACTTGATCTTCGATGATAACGCCGGTCGGTATGTACACATGGGGTTTGATCTTGCAGTTATCTCCCACCGTGACGCCTTCCTCTATATATACGAAGGACTCGATCCTGCAATTCCTGCCAATCTTACACTTGTACAGGTTAACATGGTCCCTCACCTCGGTACCCTCCCCGATCTCAGCGTCTACAATCTTCGAGAACTTTGGCTGTCTCAGGCTGGCCTGATTTCCCTCGGTAGGGCTAATCGTCTCAGGCCGTAAGTCATCCAACTCTAATGGATCACTTACCTCTGGCGAAGGGGGCTCGGTGACCATTGTGTACCCTAACCACGTAAGCAGTCCCAACACTCCCAGAAGAGCTACCAACGCGGTTAGTTGAAGGGTCAAGGTTGTGGCATACAGTAATCCCAGAGCGTACGCCACCATGCAGAGAGGGCCTGCTAGTAGGATCAGGAACCCTACATGCTTGTTATTGACCAGTTTCCCTACCACGCACTAACTTGGTTCTCGAATGTGAGGGTTTCTGCGAGTAACATCACGTTGCATGTCTTGGTATTCCTTCAGAAATCTTGAGCCAGACTCGGTGATTTCATAGCTAATTCCTTCCTGAGTTGAAACGGTACGCACAAAGCCCGATCTCACGAGCATGTCAGCGTACCTCGCAAGTGTAGCGTTGTCAGCACTTTCCTTATTCGAGACATTGCTTGGCTTTGAACCACTACTCGCCATTTCCAAGACCACGAAAGAACTAGAGCTGCCGTGCCGGAGGCTGTTGAAACAGCGATCTTCGTTCCACAATATCGGGCGAACTCCTCTTCAAACTTGTACACGCTTTCTCCGAGGACGAAGCGTTCATTCTGCAGTGCATGAACCGCTGCCTCTTTCATTTCCTCGTCGAAAACCGACTTTGCTAGCGGTATCTTCGGTCTCGGCGGGTGGGCGTTCACAGTTGCCTCGGCGGACTGATCCGTATTCATGCTACGCTAACCTCTCTGACTGGACCCTTTCGAGGCTGACCGAAAACCGCCTTCCGAGCGCGACCAAGGCCAGTCCGACTGTGAGGATCGTCAGCGAAATGACAGTTGGGGTGAGTCTGATGCCCCATGGCGTGTAGTTGAGCACGAGCCCGACCAACGGAACCAGTGCCAAGCTTAGCCCAACGCTCAGCGCGAAACGCTCGATTCCATCCAAGTCGCGCCCTTTCGGGAAGAGGGCCTCGACTGTCACGTAGCCCGGCAGGAATAGAACAAACACGGAGCCCAAGACCCATCGCACTGCCACCAGCGGAAGCTCGGCCGAAAGCGTGTAGATCGCAAGCACCGTCATCAGCGACGCTGCCACTGACGCATAGAACCACACGTTTCTTTCCCAAAGTCCAAGATACTCCCTCAGGGATCTCACATGCGGT
The DNA here is from genome assembly GCA_049513715.1 of Bathyarchaeia archaeon. Lineage (GTDB taxonomy): Archaea > Thermoproteota > Bathyarchaeia > 40CM-2-53-6 > 40CM-2-53-6 > FEN-987. The sequence goes on from JBEKVV010000008.1 coordinate 47,418, forward strand.
GGCACATCTTCAGCCTCAACCTGATTCCGCTCGACAAGACGCCACACCAGATCCGTGACCTCAGTGTCACTTAAGGACGGGTTCTTCGCTTGAAGAGCATCCAATAACACTGGGACGGTCGTTGTGCCGTTCTTCCTCAAATAGTCAAGCGCCTGATCATCTAGGCTTTTCGCCGTGGACAAAACGAGATGCGGCTGCTTGCCGTTCTTCCCATTCATGCCAACGACGCCCGGCTGTCGCCACTGCTATATAGAATGGAGAATGATGATGCAAACGGATTGATCCGCGAATGCGCAGCTCCTGGAGAATTCTCATCCTCACGATCGCCACGATGCTTATTTTTGTCGCCGTGCAGTCGAACAATTTCACGTACCTTCGCGCAAATGAAATTCAACCCGGATTCAACCAGGCGATCACGCAAGTCCGCTTGGCCGAGTCGTCGGGTGCAACGCAGAGCGAGATCACTGAACTTCTCACACCGCTGAACAAGGCGCTCGACCTGAACGAGCAAGCACTTAAGCTGACGTCGCCCAACGACGCGCAGCGGCGCGCAGAACTTCTCACCCAGGTTAATGCGATGCTGAACGATGTGCAAACGAGGGCCAGCGAGCTGGAGACTGTAGCCTCCCAGAGAACTCGCACCAATACCCTGCTCGCGTACGTCTACGGCGGCATCGCGGCTGCAGTTGGAACATTCGCCTACGCGGTCCTCATGGTTTTCTATCGACGGTACCGTATCAAACGCACATCCCAAATGAAGGTCACCGCAAAATGAGCTTAATATCATCACAGAACAAGCGCACATTCATCATAGTCTTCATTACGCTTCTAGTCGTTTTCGAGATGATCGCGTACGTGGCCACGACTCCACGTCCACGCGAACAGTTCTTCCAGCTCTATGTTCTCGGCTCGAAGAGAATGGCCGCTGATTACTATCCAAACAACGACACCGATATTTCGCGCGGCGAAATGGTCACCTGGTACCTGGGCGCCACGAACTCCATGGGCAACGTCCAGTTCGCCGAGATTCGCGTTAAGCTAGGCAACCAGACCATAAAGCCGCCCGATGACCAACTGGCGCTGCCGTCTCCGGCGCCACTCGTCACAGAATTCAAACGCTTCACGCAAGACAATGAGACGTGGGAATTCCCGTTTGTCTGGCGCGTCACTAACGTCAGATTCGCGAACAACTCTGCAAAGATCTTGGAGCTTGAGATCAACGGTGAGACCTTTCAGGTAGTTGACTGCTCCGCTCGTGGCGGTTACAACTTTCGGTTGATCTTTGAGCTTTGGACATGGGATACGGGCACGGGAGCGTTTCAGTTCGGCTGGGTCACTGGCGGCGAGCATCGAGTGGCTTGGCTGCAAGTCTGGTTCAACATGACAACTCCTACAGCGGTGTAAGAGGCGCTGACTAATTCTGTCCAGCTCGTCGTCTACTGACCTTTCCGCTCAGAGCCCGCTACAGTGTCCGTCTGAGTCAAAGCGGGTTCCGACTCGAGTGGGACTGGTGGAGGTGTCGTTGCCATGGTCCACCCAATCCATGCCAATATTATGAGCACCCCTGCCACAGCGACGAACGCGGTAACCTGCAGAACCATAACCGGGAAAGCGTAGACGAGCCATGCGTAGACAATGATCCCAACCACGCTGCCGACAAGGAGCGCGGTGCCGATTGCTCTGTCTTTATTCATTCTACGTGTTTACCTCTAACAATCCAAGATACGTCTGGTATCGTGGATCTTGCAACCAACCTCGCACTCTTGGAGCCCAACTGAACACTCCACGGGGCTTGGCGAACTCCTGAAGCATCATCGTCGCTCTTGTTCTTCCGACTCTTCCGATGCGGCTAACCATCTGAACGATCTTCAATGCAACGCGTAGGGCCTGCACCATTAGTTTCGTGTTGCTGATTTTGCCCCTAGCCTTGGCTACCCATAAAGCGCACCGGAACAGCGCTCTATCCGCAGTATCAAGGTGTCCCCAATTCCCGTTTCTGAGGCCCCTACGCAGGAAACCAACCAAGCAAGGATAAGTGATAGAATTACCATCTTCAAGCAAATCACTCATCCAATCCTTAGCTGATCTACGGCCCGAATGATGCGATTGTGTAGTGGCCGCGAACACGGAAACTGTAGCACCTTGAACTCGAAAGAACCATCAATGGTTATAATTCATTGCGAGTTGCACACTAGAATACAGGCAAGGGTCTTCTATGAGACTTGTTCTTTTTACTTGTTGTTGTCAAACCTCGTTCAGAGAGCACAGCTCCTCTAGAAGTCGTGTCGGGAACTTTATTATTGCGCCGACCACGACCTAACCTTGAATGGGAAGCCACTTTGGTTTATTGCAACGGTTGCGGTACCAGACCCGCCCAACACGACAACTACTGCCGAACCTGCGGAAAAAAGATCAGCCATCTCCCTATGCTTTGGAGGATAAGGCAGAATGTCTCTGTGCCTGTTCGGCTAGGGGCCAGAATGGAAATTGAGACTAGAAGACCTGTCATGAGAACTATGGAAAACAACTCCGCAATCAATAGTACAACCGACGCCAACCCAAACGTGGCAATGGTCGCTCGGTCTGGAGAAGTAATGACCAAAACTGAACAAGTTCACAGGCAAGATGCGAACTTTGAGTTGGCGCCGAGCCTCCCGGAAGAAGAGGAACTAATCGTCAAGATGAAAGAATTAGAGACGACCAACCTTCGCGCCAAATCTCGGAAAAAGGGAATTCAACCCTCAACTATCGCGGGCTACACCATGGTTGCCACGGGCGTTATTTCTCTAGCGTTGTCAGTCTATGTCTCATCAACAATCCTCGTCTTCATGGGTCTGGGGCTCACGTTCTGGGGGGCCCTCCTCCTATTTATCAGGCCTCAGAAGTACGTGAGATCGGCGCTCATGGACTCCACCGCGCTCTCGTCCATGAGAACGATCGACCGTGTCATGACAAGCTTGGGTTATCTTGAGAAGGGCATCTACATCCCGGGGGGAAATCCTGAAAGAGCGGTCGTCTTCGTCCCTTCCGAACCATTTGGGAGAATTCCGAAGGCCAAGGAGATTGAGGATCAAACGTTCATCGAGAACCCAAAGGGCATTGTTATGATTCCTCCCGGTCTCGCGTTGGCAAACTTGATCGAAAAGGAACTCGGCGTCGATTTGAAGAAATGCAGCCTGGAAGCTCTGAACGAACGCTTGCCGAAGCTGATCATTGAGGATCTGGAGATAGCACAGAACTTTGAAATGCACGTCAACGGCGACGAAGTGCGCTTCAAGTTCGATGGATCAATCTACTCCGACTTCTGCCACAAACTCAGTAACAGCACGAGGGTTTGTGCAGGTCTGGGGTGCCCGATGTGCAGCGCCATGGCATGCGTGCTCGCCATATCAACAGGCAGACCCGTTTCATTCGAAGGGGACAAGTTTTCCGCAGACGGCAAGTCACTCGAATCCTCTTATCGCATCCTCGAGGCTTGAAGCTCAATGTGGTTCCCGCTGGGTTTCGGGGATCTCAGCCTCTGGACTGCCGTCGTGGCGATAATACTGCTCATCACGTCCGAGCTGTTGTCGCCCCAGTACGGAATGACAGGGATCATGATAAACAGACGTCGACTGCGTTTCGTAGCTCTTATGGTCGCCTTCGTCTTCTTGGGCACCGTGGCCTACAGAGTCTACGAAATAGTCATCAAACCGTGACCTTTAGCCCAAGGCATGTGAGTCAGACTATGATCTAGGGTGCGTTTCTCTATTTGCTCAGGTTCGAGCACAGGAACACTATTTATCGTTAGCACGATGATGCTGCTGGCCATCGGGCCCGAATCCGCTAAAGCGCTACTCGGAAACGCTCAAACTTTTCTCAAGCGACCGTCTCTTTGCCTCAACAACTTCGGAATGCTTTTGCAGTTCACTAAAATCTTCCAGAAACTGGCGGCCCTTCTCTGTGGCCACGTAGATCTTCTCTTTCTCGTTTCGCGCTTGCAGAAGGCCGAGGTTCACAAGCATCTCTAGGTACTTCTGGAGAAGGTCGAAGCTAAGGTTGCCCTGGTACATAATTCGTGTCTTTCGGGAGCCGTTCTTTGCGATTTCAAGGATGCCTGCGGTTATCTCCATCCGGTTTCTGTAAGGCCTTCTGCGGCCGTTTGACTGTTCCATGTAACCCCATTTGGCACCCGAAGGGCGTGGGAGGGTAGGGTACAGGCTGAAAAGGCAGTTGTGAAAGTCTTTTCTAGAACATTAATCCAGTCCGCTTCACGCGTAAATAGACTCTCGTTCATTGTCCAAGGCAAGAACTGAGAGCACACTCGCCACCTCGTTAGGTGAGGGGCCCCCAGTCACTCTAATCATCATCTCCGCTCCTCCTAACGATTGGGCAAAGCCATACTTCACCAGAAAACCCAGCGCCGCATTCACCGCTTCAGGTTCGAAAGACGACTCACTAGCTAGATCCTGTCTCGTGTGCCATCTCCCATCCCTAGCCAGGAACCACAACTCGTCAAGAACGGTTGCGAGCCGCGACAGTTTCAACGCGCCTTCCACTGACCCTGCTGACAAGCGCAGAGTTGAACCCATTTCGACATCGGCATAGTGCGCGTTGAAGTCTCTAAACTAAAAACATCGATGAGCTGATGTACAAGAAAGTTGCCATGCCAGCTTCTATAAATCGTGTACTACCAACAGATCAGCGGTCGCACGGTTCCGCTGATCGAGAAGGATTCGATTAAGGTGTCTTCTGGACGAAGTACTCTGAAAGATGTGTATACTCTTTCAGGAATTCGATTCCTTTCTCCGTGGCTTTGAACATGTTTGTGCCAGTTTCTTCGTCCACGAACCTCATAAGCAGGCCCTTATTTTCTAGAAACGTTAGGTACTTTTCGAGTTGCCTGTGGCTCAAATTCGCCTTATACATGATGTGCGTTTTGAGCGTTCCGCTGCCCGCAACCTTCAACATGCTGCCCAATATTTCGACTCGTGTCCTATTACCGAACTGTTCCTGGCTCTCTTCTAGATGAAGCACTACGAACTTGACCCGCTTGAAGGTCTATGCTTGTTTCAGTTTCAATATAAAAACTGCGTGGAAAGAAAAAACTTAGCAAATCCATAACTCACCGGATATTCCAGGTTGAACAGTTGAATGCCCAAAACAATATGCGCTAACCACACATTTCAACGGAAACTGTGACGAAAGAAGTTGGACGAATGAATCTGCCCCGTGCGACCAACAGCCACCGTTAATGTCTCAGGTTTATGTTTCCTCTAACACATCCAACGCATCGACTTCTGCTAAGGCTCTTAGACGTTCTGTCGACCATGTGCCTGAAGATCCACTGGAATTCTGATTGACTAGAGAGAGGGTTAATCCGTGCTCCATTCTCAGTTTCTGAAGAAGAATTCATCAAGGAAAATTGGAGCGAAACAACTGCGGCTCATTTCGGTTCTTTATTGCAACAATATGTGGAAGCTGGAATGAGCGCCAAAGGACTAAGATAGAATATGCTTGTTGTTGGTGTTTGTTGGATAAGAAGGGGGGAAGTTCTACAACGTTCGACGCTTAGAGGCGTCTGCGTCGTAGTACGTAGAGTGATGCTGCTAGCGCTGAGAATGCTACAACCGCTATTGATGTGAACTCTGGCACCGGGATGTTGCTTCGTTCCAGTTGGAACGAGACGCCCGATGAGCTTTGTCCGCTGCTGATGGTGAGGGATTGGCTTACTGTGGTGAAGCCTTGGTTACCGCTTGGAGTCCAAGCGATGACCTGCATGTTGTACTGACCTGCGTCCAGGTAGGCGTCGTAGAATCCGTCACGAGTCCACGTGCTGAAGGTTTGGTTGCCCGTGGCTGATGCAAACTGGATCGTGTCCCAGGACTCTGTGCGGAAGTCGTTCGCCCACGTGAATCCGTAGACGTTTCCGCTGATGTACCCGCGCTTGTCAAGTTCGTAGATTGCTGAGGCTTCTGCTCCTAGGTGAGCGTTGGGTATACTCCACACTTGGCGTTGAGCATATGGACCTAAGCCGTTTGCAGCTAAGCTGTCACCCGAGTATCCGAAGGGTCCCGCTGGGCTTCCCGGAATCGTGTGGAAGCTATCGCCTTCCAGTAGACCTTCAGCTGCTGGGAACCAGTTCGACTGAAGCGGGAACCCGTCAGCGCCGAAGTTGTTCTTCGGGTACAGGTTCACCGTGTCAACCTCAGCAGTCCAGCCACCGCTGTAGCTGCTGGGTATGGTGGTTGAGAAGCCGTCAATACCGTAGAGGTACGAGTCGACTTTCTGTCCGCTTGAACCGTCCCATGCCTTAGTGTGCAGTATACTGGAACCAGATCCATCTAGTGGGTCACCGTCGTAGTCATACATTCCGTACAATTCGACGCGTACTTGTTGCGTCCGAGCCGGAATGGCTCCACGCCAGTAGCCTTCACCCCAACCTTTCACGTTCTTCTGTATGTTGTAGAACGAAGACCAAACTTGGCTTGCCTGCCCTTGGTTGCTGTCGAAACCTTGCCAAACGGCGATGCCTGGGGACGATGACCCATAATAGTCACCGAACCAAATGAAGCCATCACCGTTAGCTGTGCCACCGTCGACACTCTTCAAACCATTGCCCACATCAGGCGATGGTGAGAACGGGTCGGGGTAGTAAGTGTAACCGCTGCCAATGCCGCTAGCGTCCCTCCCGCGACCAACCGCGTCGGTTGCATCCTTCAGGTGGAATTGGTCAACTGCCTGCGATGATTGCGTGGCAACCAAGTTGCCGGCATCGTCGAAGAGTCTTACTCGCATTGTCATGTTGAAGTCGGTGGGTGTGAAGATGCCCTCTTTCTTGAAGGGTATGTTGATGGTGACGTTGACACCTTGCAGTAGGTTCACTCTAATGTCGCCAAATCCACCCTTCGGTGCGTAGACACTGAACTCCTGGTGCTGCACGTATCCTGGCGTGAACCAGAACGCCGTGTAGGTTCCAGTTTCCAAGCCTATGCTCGTCGTGAAGGGGGGTGCACCTCGCCTGTAGAGTGAGGGATTCGCCAAGAAGCCGCCACCATACTGGCCTATGTCCCAGTACTGGAGATTACCACCAAACTCCCAGCCAGGGCCGTTGTCAGCTCCATCCGATTCGAGGTTGTTGACACCGTCGAACTCTTGCACCTCGACGTTGGTAGCCCCTGCTATTTGACGCACGTCAATGTCTCCGTACGCGTATCCATTCTGATCGAACACGTACCCTCGCAACTCAGTGCCCGGTAGCTCCCACGGCTTTGCGGTCGTGGGGTGCTCCCAGTCGATACTGTAGATGGTGATGTTGAGTATGGCTCCACGGTAGAGGTGGTTGCTGATCTGCGCAGGGTTGCCGCTCAACGTAAGCGAAACGGATTCGAAGGTTTGCTGAACGTACCCACGCATATACACGTAAACCGTGTATGTGCCTGCGGGTAATCCGTAGTCACGATGGCCTGCTGGGATGAAGTCAGAGTATTTGATTCCGAACGTGTCGGGTCCCATCATGCCGAACCCGTTGATCTGTATGCTTCTGTTCTCATCAGTGCCCAAGACATGTGTGAAGTTCAGGCCCCACAGCACTCCGTTCGAATCGCGAACCTCAGCAATCAGGTATCTGCTACCTGCTGCTAGGCCGTTCTTCGGACTGGGCCCAAGGCAGCCGTTCACCGCGCATTCTTGTAGCGTGCCTGGCAAGTCGTGGAAGTGAACGGTCTTGTTGATGGTACTGCTGATTCGAAGGTCCATGGGCATGAATACGTCTCCAGCCCACTCATCCTTCGCAACATCAAAGTAGTACTCGTCAAGCGTCTGGCCGTCTTGGAGTGTTTGCGTGTATCCGTTGATCCACGCCCTCACCCAGTACCGACCAGCCGTTAAGCCGTTGACCCATGTTGCCAAAGCCTGTGGAACGTGTCCATCAAAGTCTGTTGGTGCACCGTAAACTCCCTTCACTCCGAATCGGTAGATGAAACTGTTCGAGCCACCACCGTTCGTGAATTTGCCTGCTCCGTCAACCCACCAGTACTGCGCTGGACCAACACCGTTCTGCTTGCCGCATAGGTCGTTCTTTCCACCGCATTGCACTCCGTTTTCAGCGAAGTTGTTGGCGAGGGGATAGTTTTGTGCTGGGAAGAATTGGCTGTAGTACGATCCACCCCAAGCCGCATTTGCTGCGAACCACGGGTAGGCCACGGGCCTGGGTGTTGGACAACCAGACGCGTCATGCGTACTCGTTGAAACAGTTTCGCAAGCACTGTTAGGGGGGTAGGCGCCTTTATTCATGCCTCGGAAGGAATCCCAATCATAAGCCATGAATGGTGGATGCGTCAAGTTCAGAGGTGAGAACGCTCTAACACTGCTGCTAGCGTAATCGTTGGCGCCGTAAAGTTCCACGTACACCGGTCTCGGGTTGCTTGGCCAAGGTTCTTCACCAAACAAGTGTTTGCTGTAGATTTGTCCATTGACAACTGGTCCTGGGTTCAGGTAGATGTCCAAATGGAACGATTGGCCGGGTAGTATGGTTACTTGTGATGCGACGAGCTGCGCGGGGTACCCTGCTGCCTCGGCGTATACGTCGTATACACCTGAAGCGACGCCCTCAACTTCAAAGTGACCTTGAGCTGAGGCGTTGAAGTAGCCCATAGCAGTTACGTTGCGACCAGTCGACGGATGATCCGGCTTGTACGGGTCAATTCCTGTGCCAACAGCCCAAACCTTCCCTGGGAAGTTAATGGGTTGCTGGTAGAGGGTTTGGTTGAAGGTACCATACCGGACGGTTCCGGTTATGATGCCTGGGTCAACTTCACCTTTAACCAGCAAAACTGGATAATTCTCAACTGGAACAGTAGCATTAGTAGCACCAGACGATGGAATGTACAGTGGGTTGTTAGGTACAGGGCCAGTCCAGCATGCAGCTGTTGCAACGGTCGGGTCACATTGGAACCCGTTCGTGAGGAACGTGCGAGCCATTCCTGGCCAGTTAGTGTTGAGGAATTCGTCCCACAAGAAGACTTTGAAGAAGTATTTTCCTGCAATTTTCGGCGCCACTACACTGTTGATTTTCAAGTAGTACCATTCCTGGTACTTGTGTTGTGGCCAGAAGTGAATGTCACCCTGAAAGTTGACTTGCCACCAACCGGGGCCGAATGCGTCCCAGCTGTTTGCCTTCTGAATAATCATGTCGTTGGCGGTCGCACCAAAGGTGGACTCCACGAGCCCCGGGTTATTCAGAGCGGCGGTCAAGTCGAATTCGGGTGGAATGTAGATTGTTACACCAGTGTAGTTTGCACAGTAGCCAAATCCGGGGGTACCACAGTAGCCAAGGCCAGTATGCCAGCCTGCGAAGGCTGTGGGATCGCTGAAGTTGATCGCGAAGACCAACGGTCCAGTGTTCGGGTGGTCGTCAGTTGAGGTCAATATTGCACCGAAGGGTGCGTAGGTATTGCCATCAAGCTGATAGACACTAGCCTGCTGACCGGGTGGATTACCGCCTGGGTTAGGCGATTGATAACCCGGAGGAAACAGGCCTACAGGCCCGCCTGTGTACGGTCCACTGAACGCTCCAGCACCTGCGCCTGGCGAAACGTACATGAGTGGCCCTGCTACGTGCGGGTCATAGTCGTTCGCGTGGAATCTGTAGTTCGGCGTCAAATCGCCCAACGTAAAGTGGGCACTTGCAGGAGCTATGATCGCTACGGAACTCAAAACAAAGATTGCGATTGTAAGCACGGCAACTAATTTCTTATGCAATCTTTGATTTCCCCAAAATTCAGCTCTTATCCATACCACTTTCGAGGCGCGTATATAAAACCCTCAATGCTAGGATGCCATTTAAGAGAAGAAGGGTTGCGTCTCTGCTTAGTTGAGCCTATGTGGATGGGGTGGGGTATAGTTCTCTGGAGAGAACGTTTTGCTGAAGGCTTAGGATTAGTGTTCTAGAATAGGCTACCGCAACCTCCATACCTGCGAGGAAAAGGGAACAAGAACTGGCGAGCCACTCAAATTGTGTAGAACCTATCTTGCGCTGCTTCTCTTGGTCGTTACGATAGTTGGAACTCCATGGAACTTAGCCATGGCATTTGGCAGTGCTTATGCGCATGTTCCGGAAACTACGGCTCCCGGCATATTTCAGGAGCCGAGAACAACTCGGCCCGAGAACTTCACCGAACTGGGGGTTCTTCAGAACGGGGACTTCGAAAATGGCCTCCAAGGATGGACAATCGCTAATCATTTTGTTGGCGGGGGGAACGGTTACCCTTCAATCTCGGCTTACTTGGTTCATTCGGGATCCGCGGCTTTGGCTTTGAATTTCTTGTCTTCAAATTTCGGTGGGGGTACAGGACAACCATTGGAGTTGACAGGGGTGTTTCAGGCGGTTGATGTTCGCGAGCTACGGGGCCTCCATGTGGAGGCGTGGTTCATGATGCTTGGCACTGTGTCGCAAATTGCCGCTCGGATGCGGGTTCAGGTGGGAGAGTTTACAGTGAACTACTACGTCGCCTATGACAGTGAGCAGCACCTTCGCCAGTACGACACAGTCCAGTCAAAGTCCATTTTCGTTTACCAGGCCGGCTTAGGTTCAAGTGAATGGTTGCACTTGAATCGCGATGTGGGGGAGGACCTCCATTCCCTGTTCGGCCCGCAAGGGTTACAGATCTTTGAGCAGAACAAAACAACAATCACCTTAGGATTGGAGTTGATGGGTTTCGGATATATCCCCACGTACCAGATTATGCTCTGGGATGATGTGCAAGCAGCCGCACTGGTTCCCATGAACTCAACCGAAACAACAACCACGACCACAACGACCGCGTCTAGCACAACTGCGGTGTCCACGTCCGCGCCGGTAACAGTTGCCATTTCGACTGCAACGTATTCTTCTAAAACATCATCAATAGGAACGCCAACTGAAGCAATGGTACTTGGCTTGTTTCCGCCAATTCCATTCTACGTGGCCGTTGCCGTTGTCTTGGTGTTAGCTGGGGGGTTCGCGATGGCCGCTTTGTTGCGGGGCAAGCAAAGACGTACTGGCACCGGAATTCGTTGTGGGTCCTGTGGCTATGACAAAGACATTCGGCCAACGGACAACTATTGCCCGCGTTGTGGAATGCGCCTTAGCCCTGGTGGGGTGGAGACCGCGGTTAGTGCCTGACCTTGGTAATCCTGTTCTTTTTTCACTCCTGAGTCCTGAATCTCTGGCGGTAGTTCCGGGTCAATCGGTGGTGCGGTTCGGTTTCATGTGATGTATTCGGTAGCGCACACATTCCCGGCTAGCAGGGAGTTGGGCCATGTCCAGGTGTGAGATAGTGTCAGTGAGGGCTTACGCCTTCGTTGTCGAGCAGTGCGAACGCATGCTCCGAGCTGCTCTTATCGTGAGAATTGAGAAATTCGAGATGGTCTTCGATTGAGCCGACCCATGAAACGGTACTAACCACTCTCATCAAGAGAGCTGGGCTGCTTCTCTCTTCTTGGCCCAGGTTCTCTAACTTCGACTGGGGGCATCTCCTCGCTGGGGCTGAGCGTAATCTCATGGTAGCGCTCCAGGAAGCTTGATCCAGCCGCGGTCAGTTCATAATACATGCCCTCGCCTATGGTGCGCGTCACGAGGCCCGATTTCAGCAACGTTCCGATAGAACGTTGAAGTTGCGAATTACCTTCAATTTCCTTACTCGTAACTTTCCTTGCGCTCATCAACTCCAGAGCATCAAACGTGCTGTCGGTTGAAGTCTGCGCTGGCTTCATTATCGGAAGCGGTCTGTCCCATATGGAAGAACGTATGTGTTCTAAGGTTTCAACTGTGTGCGCTCCTATAAGTCCCGATTCGGATGATGTGTCATGCCGTACGATGCTGTCAACGAAATTCGAAATTTCCGAAGCGATTGTGTTGCTGGGTAAGACGGGAATTTCATGGTATGAGTCGTGATTACTCTTGCGCACGGTTTGTTTGATACAATCCACCAACAATGTCGCGTTAGAGCCGACAATCGTGACCTCTCTGACTTTATTCGGATGAAGCCAACTTAGTTCTATATGTGCGAAGGTGTCATTCGGGAATTCTGCAATCACGTAGGCAACTTCACCGCGCTCTCCGCGAAAACCTCTCGTGATTCCATTCACTTCTTGGGGCCACATGCCGAAGAGTTGGTTCAAGATGTCTACGGGATGAGGACCTAAGTCGAACACTATGTCTCTGTCAGGGAAGAAGGCCCGATCAGTCCACTGGATTCTAACGTAGAATAGCTTGCCAAGCTCGCCTTTGTTCATTACGTCTCGTGCTGCATGTAAGGCGGTGTTGAATCTGAAGACATGACCAACATGAATTACGAGCCCTCGCGATCTCGCAAGCTCAACCAACTCGTAGGCTTGATGTGAATTAAGCGTCATGGGTTTTTCGACGAGCACGTTCTTTCCCGCGTCCAGCGCCATCTTTGCCGTTGAGTAATGAGTTGGATTTGGCGATGCGATGTGCACGGCCGCTATTTCCGGATCTTGCATTACATCAGAAATCTTCTGCGTTAAGCGACTCTGGTCGATAGATGAGGTCTGCTTGCTTATGAGGAGGCCGCCCAGCGCGGCAAGAGAAGGGTCACACACTTTGACGAGTTTGATTTTCCCGTTCTTCTCTGCTGGTAGGTATTCAGATACTAGCTTCTTCCCCCAATAACCGGCCCCTATCACAGCTACTCCTACGCGATCTGTCATTTGCTTTCCATCTGAACGGGGAAGATTGTTATTGCACAGTATACGGGTCCATATTGATAAGCGGTTTGATTTAGGGAAAACTTTGGTCTTCCTTAGGCTTAACTCATCCTTACTTCTCTATAGTAATCTACTCACATTTGCAGATTATTCTGGTAGAATTCACGCACTTTCTCGCTGACAAAATCCACTTCTTCCTCATTCATGGTTGGGTACATTGGGAGGCTGAGCACTTCCCGGCAGAGGTTTTCTGAGAGGGGGAATTCTCCGCCCTTGTAACCGAACATTTCGCGGTAGATCGGTTGCATATGTATTGGTTCTTCATAATGAATTCCAGTCTCCACCCCAACACTTTGTAGCCAATCGCGTAGCTCTCCTCGCCTCTGACACCTGACCACATACATGTGGTAGACCGGATTGACTGTAGAATCTGGTGCAGGCGGTATGGTGACTTGTTTCACTTCTGAGAGGGATTTGTCGTACCTAGCTGCGACTCGCCTTCTTGCCTCGTTCCATCCATCCAATCGTTTCAGTTGCACGCGGCCAATCGCTGCTTGAATCGTGTTCAGTCTCTCCGTGAAGCCCACTGAACTGTGGAGGTACTTCTTTCCCTTGACTCTGCCACAATCCCTTAGGCTTCTCACAGTATCCGCAATCGTTTCGTTGCCCGTAACTACCATTCCTCCGTCGCCGCCCACGGTCATGTTCTTTGCTGAATAGAATGAGAAACATCCCACGTCACCCAGAGAACCTGTCTTCCGTCCTCCGTAGGAGGCGCCATGGGCTTGGCAAGCGTCCTCGATCACGAGTAATCCGCGTTCCTTTGCTATCTCAGATAGCTCCTTCATTTGCGCTGGGAATCCGTACAGGTGCACGGGCAGCAATGCCTTGGTCTTGTTGGTGAGAGATGCGCTCACTTTCGCGGGATCGATTGTGTAATTCTTGAGCGATACATCAGCGAATTGGGGCGTGCCTCCGGCGTGGATGATGGAATTTGCAGAGGCCACGAATGACATTGGGCATGTTATGATGTCGCTTCCGCGAAGGTTTGAGGCGATCATTGAAAGTATGAGTGCGCTTGTGCCTGAAGCTGTGGCAACTGCGAATCTCGTCCCACAGTACTTTGCGAACTCTTCCTCGAACTTGTATACGCTCTCTCCTAGGACGAAGCGTTCATTCTGCATAGCCGCTACTGCGGCTTCTTTCATTTCCTCGTCGAACACGGGGTTCGCGAGTGGGATCTTACGCGTCATAACTTTCAACACCTATCTACCGAACATTTCTCAGGTTGCTGGTTTGCGACGTTTGCGGACTTAATGAGCGTTTCTGCCAGCGACTTTTCAGTTGCGTGTTTGAAAAAGGCATTATCCCAACACTTTACTACCCGTCCCGAATGCACAGCTGGGAGTCCCAAATTGTGGATGACAAATGGGCTACGGGGTTTGATGAGTGAGAGCGAAGTTTAGACTCTGTCTTCTGGTCGTCTCCTTCTTTAGCCTCTTGTGCTGGGCTTATTCTGTTGCCATGCAACTCGTCAATCCGGAGGCAGTGTATTGGGAGTTAGCTTGGTGGTTACCTTGGGTTCGCATTGACTATTTCGGGGAAGCCGGGTTCATCATCTCCTTCTCGTGCGCGATTGCGTGGGCATTGACCTCTGAGTTTGAGGCAAATTTGAAAAGAACACCTTAGCGTTCATCAGACGGTTCTTCGCTGGTGTTGATTGCTCTATCGTTCGTTACATTGCCTCTTAGACTACTCCGTCAAATGTTGTCTGTAGGATTCAGTCCCGATATCAACCATGATGGTTTGGGAGTTGAATGTTTGACCTCATTCTGTGAAGAATCATGGTTTCGACATTTCAAAATTCCTCGGCAAAAGCTGAAAATCTGTTTAAGACACCCGCGAAGCAACCGCTTGGTGCTGGTGGGCACAACGGCAGAAAACACGGTCGGGGAGCGTTGCGTTACGCATCCCTGTAAGCTGGCACGGTCACCTTATGGCGACACTCTTACTGACAACGATTTCTGCGCGACATGTGAATTAGACTGGGAGGAACACTGGGCCGAAACCAGGTACTGGTCAGATGGTACTGCAATATCAAATAACCTGGCCTCTCTGCTTTCGTGAGACCGGGTTAAAGTCGGTCAATGGCTTGTAGAAATAGTAGTTTCTCGTGATCTGCGACATGCCTTTGCTTGTCGTCTCGCCCCGAAGATACTTTCCCACCTCGTTGCCGGGGAACGTTTTTCGCGGCTTTCTGGACCAAGTCAACCGTCCCTTGAGCGTTAGTCTCCTCTCATCATGGAAAGGAGTTTCGTTTCGTAGTCGAATATCGGGTTTGCCAACCAAGCAACTATGCGGGGCCGACATAGTAGAGATCTCAGATTCGAAACGTCCCCATTATCGACAGCTCCTGCAATCGGGGCCAAGGTCAGATAGATGGCCAGGAAGAGGAAACCGCCGACGATCAAATTGCTTATTCCAATTCCCATAGTATCTAGTCGGATCAGTGCGATTGTTGGGACAGCAGCACCTAAAGAAACAAGTAGAATTCTTCCGCTGGCTTTTAGATCAGGACGAGCGCCAAGCAAGACGGAAGCCCGGTTCAGTCCGTACACTGTTGAAATCGCACTCGCAAGGATGTACGCGATCAGTAGCCCTAGTGGCCCCCAAAGCCATGTGAGGGCCGGACACAACGGCACGTAAATCGCGAGCGTCAAGATGCCTATTTTCAGGACGGTTCGAGTCAGGGCGACTCCGTTCAGAAAACTTCCGAGAATCAAGTAACCGACACCTGTCAAGAGGTAGAGCGAAGACAACAGTACGAGGTACTGGGGAGCGAACGCGTAGCTGCTGCCAAAGGTTAGGTAGATGAGATCTCGCGAGAAGATCATGACCACGATGGATGCAGGGATCATGAGCAGCGACGAGTACTTTACCGCTAACACAAACGCCCTCACAAGGTCGCCGCGTTGGTTCTTGGGATCCATCTTCGAGAACATTGGAAACATCGCTGTCGTGATAGGGTAGGTGAGAATCGTCATGAATGCGGTGAATGCCCAGGTTGCACTGAAGTTCCCGATCTGCACGTTACTTGCGAAATGAGCGAGCACGATGTTCTGGTATTGAGTGAGAAACACGGATAAGATTGCGGCGGCATAGAGAGGCAAACCATAGCCAAGTAGTGTACGCAACTCCATCGATGCCAGATTAGTTGGGCGACCTGAAGAGCGCGCATGTTTCGTGAAGAGAAGCATCGCGCCTGTCAGCCCAGCCGCGGCATAAGCCAGCACGTATCCCCAGATCGCGCCAGTAATCCCCAAGCCAACAAAGACAAGCACAGGCGCAAGCGTGCCCTTGAGGGTTGCCTGCATGATCTGGACGCTTGCACTGTACTGCATCAGATCTTGTCCGATGAATATGTTGGTCGTCGCGTCGTAGATAGCTTGGAAGACGATCATCAGCGAGGCGAGTTGAATGAATGGAGCTAACTCCGGCCTATTCAGTACAATGGTTGCGATCGTCGCTGAGCCGGCGTAACAGACTACGGAGGCTATTGTGCTGATTGCGAGTTTGAGGAGAAATCCTAACTTGATCAGCCTGTTTGCTCGCGCGTGGTCGCCTTCGGCTCTGAGCCTTGCTGGTAATCTAATCAGCGCATAGTTCATGCCCACATCCGCGAGAGCCACAAGGAGCACAGGAACCGTGACAGTCAACGTGTAAAGGCCATAACTGAATGGCCCAAGAAGACGCGCAACAACGATCGCGCCCACTGCTAAGATTACGGTTGAGGAAGCGTTTCCGATGAACAGGAATAGTCCGCCTCGAGCGGCTTTCTGGGCGATCGTGGTCAACTCATCGGAGGACATGACTTTCAACTCGTCTTATCGGGGCGCTTAGCGTGGTGTGGTAAGTCGCTGCAGCTTATGGCATACGGTTCCAAACCCAGAGACTTAGCCTCCTCAATCCGAAGGCGACTCACTGATTGCTTTGCTTGAGACGAAGCTTCCGTATCTTCTGGACAGCAAATCGAGCATCTGCCTAGGAGAAAGGATCCTAATTCCTTTGAATTTCTTGAGGTCCAGCAGGTGATGGTCTCCGCTGACCACGAATTCGCATTTTCCATCGTAGGCCGCGTTCAGAATCGTGTTGTCTGCGGGATCTTCTTTCACGGCCTTGAATTCAGATCTAACCTCAATCATCTGCGACGTTTTCCTGAGGAGCCTCGCCAACTCTTCAACGCTGGCGAGAGTGTAGTCAAACCTGACGAGCAGCTCATCCCTTGCCATCACTCGCGTAAATTCTCGGATTATTTGTTCAGAGAGAACAAGTTGCATGTCTTCAAGGGTCAGGGCGACGTCCAACACTCTTGCCGAATTCCCTGTCCTTGAAATGAAGGCGGAGACCAATACGTTTGTGTCGAGTATTACTCTCATTCACGCGACTTTCTAACAGCGTGGACGAGCCTCTCGATTTCCTTCTCTGAGAGGCCGTGCGTTTTGACGGAAGACCTAGCCTCAGCGAGAAGCTTCTTGAGTTTCAACTTCTCCTCGGAGAGTTGGAGCTTTCTCAGGACTATGATGTCTTCAAACCCGACGACGAGAAACTTGGTCCCTTCCTTCAACCCCATCTTTCTTCTGACTTGGGTCGGGATCACAACCTGCCCCTTTTGTGAAAGCCTGGTTAGTTCAAGAGCCATACGATTCACTTAGTAAGATATGTCTTACTTCGGCCATATATGCCTATCTCGTTCGTTCACAGGGCTTCATCACTTGTCCTTGGACGTCGCATCGGCACCTAAAGCGGGGACGACTTATGCCGAACGGGTCAGAGAGAAAATCGCTTGGCCAGTCACGATTGTTTCCTCAACGAGACTATCTTGTCGGTCGCTTCGCGGGTTTGGACTACGTATCGGCTATGCTCAAGTTTGATGAGTAGCTTGCTCAACGAGTAAGGTTCGATACTGACCGGCTTTCTGGGCGATCGTGGTCAACTCATCGGACGACATGACTTTCAACTCATCTTATCGGGGCGCTTAGCGTGGTGTGGTAAGTGGGCGTGCGCATTACTGAGATTGCGGAGTCTTATTACTCTCATGTGACATCCTCCCACGGCTAAAGCTCGTGGGCTTCCTGGTTCCTTGATCCTGCTTGCTTCACAACTACGGGTTGTTGGAGTAGAGGCTTGATCTCCGCACGCGTAGATTCGGCTGTGCCCCAACCTACTTTCTTCAATATGTTTCGTGCGGCGTTCAAATCCCTGTCAATAGTAAGTCCACACTTCGGACATTCATGGATTCTTTCGGAGAGGTTCTTTGGAACATGGAATCCGCACCTTGAGCAATCTCTCGTAGTTCCATACGGGTCCACTGCCTCCACGCTCTTACCAGCTTCTTCCGCTTTGTAAGATGTGAAAAGTAGTTGACCCCAGCCAGCGTGAATTGTCCCTTTGAGGTTATTTTCACGACTTGGCTGACAGCCGCCGACCTTCCCCTGGCTAAAGTAAGGATTCCTTACACAAATACCTAGTCCACCAATGGTCCATGATGCAGGCAACTCAGATGTACATGGGAAGATCAGACTAGCGGCGATCTAACCAGTAAACGCCTTTCTCCTAATGCCTATGATTCTCCACCCGGATTATTTTGGGGTGATGTTAGAAAGAACGTGTGATTGGTTTGAAGTTTGGTCGGGTCTGCTGTTGTTGGGATGCGTAGGTGGCTAATGCAAGGCTCCACAATTGATCGTAATGAGTTCAGGCTGGGTGACTGAATTTTTGGCCTCCCAGATCTCTTAGGTTCGCGTTGACAGGTGATCTGGGGATCGGATGTTGTCGCGCTTGCGGACACGCAAATCGCTTCGAAGGCTCTGTGGGACCTTATGATGTGTCAGCAGGTTTATGTTATACGTTGCGTATAACAGAACCTTGATCGTGCTTGACTGTCGTTCCAATCAGACTGAGCCGTCAGGATGCAAGGAAGCTGGACCGACTAGTTAAGATGGGAATTTACCGGAGTCGGACGGAGGCGATAAGGGCCATGATCCAAGTAGGAGCCGATGAGCGGGTAGCCAAATACCTCATGAACGAAACCGTTCGGGATGCTTTGAATGAGCTCCTAGAATACGAGAAGCGTGACGGAAGCAACCCCCTTCGCATAATCACAAGGAAGACTGCGGCAGAGATTGTAGCCGAAGGTAGGCAGTGACGGCAACCTATCTCGATACGAGTGTTATCTTAGCGCGCTACATACCTTCAGATCCGAGCTTTCACAGCGTCGAGAATTTCTTCAAGAGGATGTCTGAGCCCAGGTACATTTCAGAAATATCGATCTTGGAGTTGTATTGCGTGTTCTCACGCCTTATCAATGGGGCGTCCCTCAGCGCCCTCGATGGCGTAAGAGGCTTCGGTCAGCTAACGATCGATGAGAAGGTGCGAGTGGCCGTTGAGCATGCAGTCCGAACATGGAGAGTAAAGGTAATGGTGCCAGAAAGAACATTCGTTCGGCTGCCGCTTTCGAAGCAGACCTTTGAAATTGCGCATGAACTTTTCGAAGCCATCAGGTCTTCGCCAGTGGTTGGCTTGAAGACGCTGGACGCACTCCATGTGGCTTACGCACACTCAATAAGGGAACTTGTCCCCGACCTTAACACCTTCACAACACTCGACAAGGATATCTTGTCAAAAAGCGAAGCGATCCAGAAAGAAACTGATATCAGGGTTGTGACTATTCTGGCGGGTGAATGAACTAGGTTTGAAATCCATGGGGACGGTTATGTTGATACGAACTTCCTGGATATCGGACTAATTCAAGAGAACTGGTTCAAGCACTCTGATAGGCTACACGAAACGAAACCTTCATGATGCCCTGGGTCTAGCCTAAAGTTTGTCTTAACTCGGGGTGGCGAGTCTTCGAAGCAACGGGTTTCTGATTTTCTTCGAGTGCTTGCTCCATTGATTTTCTGGCCAGGGCCATGTCGAGCTTGATAAGTTGTTTCACAACATCGTTCTTTCTATCCAGCTCGTACAACGTAGCTCTTCCAATCTTCCTGCTAACCGTCAACGCACCCGACTTCTCAAGTTCCTTCCAATACTTGAAGAAGGTAACGCGGCTCATTGCCAAGCTCTTCGCGATCTCATTCTTCGAGTAGTCTGATAGGGGATTGTCTAGGAAGAAGTCAACTATTCGGAGGATGGGGGCTGCTCCGAGATACCTCAGTAGCAGTGTTTCGTTTCGTGCGTAGGACGTAGTAATCGTCACCATCGTCGTCGCCGCGCGCTTGACCGTGGTCGGTTGATGCTTTTCCGTTCAAGTCCCAGTTTTCTTCTTTTCTGTTTGCAATCAACACAGCCGCATATCGTAGTTATCCAGTAAGGGGGCATATGAGAGTAGGATGCCCGGGCACCGTAGCTCCGGCTGAGCCTGATTTCTAACATGTATGCTTCGTCAGTCGATTCGTGCCAGAGGTGTATACCGACATTGTTCCAGACCGGTCTTGATTGGTTGAACGCCAGGTCTAGGTTATCCCAATCTTCAGGCAGCCTGTGGTAAAGGAAGCCTATGTCAATCTCCCAACTTCCAAGTTTCATTGTCCAGGAACACAACCAGGACTTCGAACTGTGCACGACGTTACAAGGATTATTTCGACAATTCGACTAGGGAAATTGGAGAACGAATCGACAATTTGACACTGACTACTATGCTGCGACTTCTTTCTTAGCTAGTGCTTGAACCATTAATGGAACGTTTTTGCTGGCATTCAGCACTTCGAGGAAAAGAGGTTCGCCCGTCTTGGCCAGGTGGATGACAATGTCACCCATTTCCTCAGCATGCGAGAGTTGGCCAGATTCGGAGACGATGAACATCAGGACGTCTGACTCTGCGTCGTATTTGAGCCTAGACATTGTACCTCGTCCTCTTCACAGGGTAGAAGGTTACGACGACCATATTATCGTTGGTTTGCCTGTAGACCACTCTAAGAGCGATTTCACCATCCATCGGCTTAGTAGCCAACGCTGGTCATCTCGATACACGGGAGGGGCTGTACGGTTTCAGTAGCCTTTCCCTCTGTGAAACATGTCTGTCACGTAGACCACATTGCCCTCGACCGCGTAGACCGCCCGGTAGTCACCGATTCTCAGGCGAAAAAGGTCTTGTCTTCCTCGTGTTCCCTTTAGCCGAATAATGTCTGTGCCAGAACGATGTTGAAACGGGTCCATTTGGAGAGTCCGTAGCGCTCTGATGATGCTGGAGCGAAGCTTGGGCGGCATTCCCGCAGGAGTCTTGGCAACCTCCCGGTGAAGCTTAACCGCGTAAGGCATCAGATCTCGTCCAAGGAAACGAAGGCATTCTTGTCCTTCAAGCGTTCGTATTGCATCGCCATGAATTCTTCATATTCGACCAGCGAGATGAGTCGCTTTAAGAGCTGATCGTAGGTTTCGCCCTTTCTTCCAAGGGACCGCAACCGTTCTCTTGTTTCCTTCTCCAACGGAATGGTCGTAGTCATCTAAGGTCCACTATAAGTGACTATGAGGTACTTATAATCGTTTATAGTTAGATTAAGGCGACACACATTTGTTAAGGTTCGAACACCGAGGGAAGGTCTACCGCTAGAAAGCAATTACACCCATAAGTGCACTAAATCATAGCCCCATGTGAGGGCGTTTGCTGACTGTCAGAAACCGTAAGGTTCCGGTGGCCGGACGACTTCAGTTGTAAATTGTCGTGGGTAGCGGATTCACTCATGCAGGCCTCATCTCAGACTGAAGTTTGGGGGTTTGCGTTCGCCTTACTTTCCATTAGGATCCGGGAGTGGCTGTCTAGAACCAGGTTCTTGATATGCCTTTGATCTCGTCATAGTGATGATCATCTGAGAGGATCTTGGCTTTCTTCGCCAGGGCGGTGGAGGCGATTATGCAGTCGCCGGTTGGTATGTTCGGGTGCATGCTCTTCAGGAGGCCTGCTTCTTTTGCTATTTCGGCTGTAAGGTCGGCGATTGTGAGGCCGCTTCTTTTGAGAGATAGGTATCTGATGGTTGCTTCTTCTCTCCCGCGTTTGTCGGAGACGTAGCGCACGATTTCGGTGATAACTATCGTGGGTAGGATGCCGGTTCTCTTCTCCACTAGGGTTCTGAGCCGCTTGGAAGCCTTCGATTTTGTCTCCTGGTTGTCGGAGAGAAAGTACTCGAGTAGGAATCTTGAATCGATGACCTCCAAGATCTTCTAGTATTCCTCCCGCATTCTTTCGATCATCTTTCTGGCCGCTTCTACCGTGCCATACTTTGCGTCCACGCCTGCGAGATCCATGAGGTCAGGCACTCGGCGAACCAGTAGTCCGTGTTCAGCTTCCTCAATCAGCAGGTCGTCACCCTCTTTGATGCCAAGTCTCATTCGGTGTTCTATGGGAAGGGTTGTTTGACCCCTTCTCGTGACCTTCACCACTACTCCCAACGCTGGTCCCGGCATGATATGACGTTATCCTACTCTATAAGGTAATTCCTATTTAGAAGCGAAATTCCTGAACGACGCGAGTGCGACGTTTTCGTGATATTTGACAGTTAGATGAGAACCTCTCTCCTTCTCCTACCGGTCTGACTGGTAGGCGAAGGAGTCGTACCTGTTCCGAGCTTTGAATCTGGGATATCCCGCAAATGTACCGACCCGGTCTATTGCGTCGGGCATAATTGAGAGACCATCATCCCAGCTTTGGGTCACCGCTCGAGCTGAGAGGACCATACGGCGAGAGGCTGACGATCTTGTCGTTTCCCTCGCGCCTACGAGTTATCTTGGCGTTCGTACTATTCGAAGATCCTCTTGATGCCTTTCACTTTGTCGAAGGCCCTGTCGTTTGAGTAGATCTCTGTAAGTTTCAGGCGTTCCATCTGTGCAAGGTACACTCTATCAAAGAACTCCAAGCGCGGGTACGAGAGCTCGAGTTCCCCGGCCCGTTTCTCGTCGGAGTATATGGTTTCGGACTTCTGCAAGGTTAGGTATGAGTCGAGGGCGCTCAGGAACGTGGCCACGTAAGTTTTCTTCTTGCGATATTCGAGCCATGCGCAAACCTCGGCTATCACCAAGCTTGATGCAACCGCCTCCTCGCCGGACCCAATTCTTTCAAGGATTCTTCTGGCCGCAGGTCCGAACTCAGGGTTAGCGGTTATCACGTAGAGAAAGATGTTTGTCTCAACGAACCTCAAGCTGCTGGCATCCCTAGTCTCTTCCTCTTGGCAATAGCCTCCCGTACCTGTCTCTTGGGGTTTCCACCTTCAACCTTCCGCGCGAGCCCCCAGATTGCCTCGGTCGGTTTCTTGATAGCTACAGAAGGGCTGATCACTAACTTCGCCCCTACTTGTTCGACCTCGAGCGTAGAACCCGACTTTATCCCTAGGCTCCTTCTGAGCCTTCTTGGAAGCGTGACTCTGTGCTTCTCATCCACAACCACCTGAGTCAAATTTCCCACAATCTCTGACCCACCCTAAGAGTGGGAATAGTAGTGATGTCCTCCTACGTTTAAAGGCTGTGGGCTTCTCGCTTCAATGCCGTAGCTTCGGATTGTTTCGTCTGATCTGTAGCGCTAGGCTTCTGAGTTCTGTTCTGCTTAATGACTTACGGTGCTGTTGATAATGCTGAATTTTCTCAGCTCTCAGCGTGTTGTACAGTTCACATAGGGCGCGTAGGCTGCGTTTAAGCCGCATCTCCTGCCCTGAATTCGGGTAGATTCGGTACTTATAGGCCGAGAGCATGTCCGATTGCAAAATGGTTCACGCATTTATCTGTTGCAGGCTCGCTTTCATCCTCTCGTATCCGGAAATAATTTCGTATATGAAGTTAAGCTTCTAAGGGTGAAACTCAACAATCGAAAGATTCGGTGGCTCATCCAAGAGAAACTGAAGGGGAGAGGCAGCGGAGAACTGGCGTGCCTCGTCTCGACAACGCGGATTTGGCGCTGCCGCGCACGCAATTCATCCAACCGCTAAAAGCACGTGGGGTTTCTTGCTCAAATCCGTTCTAATCGCCCGCACGAGTGACATTACCCCCAAACACTACCTGAGTACAGTCTAATGGAATTACTTCAGATTACGCTTATGATGTGAGGGCATTCGTTTTTGCCATTGCGCTGCGCGACCTGATGGGTGGCATGCGAATTCATGCCTGGGTTGTTAAAGGACAGCGAACGTGTTGACGATCGACAGCGATCGCGCCACCGCCTTCTCGCCGGACAGGATGGCCCCGTCCAAGCCACCATCGGGCCGGAAAAGTGAGCCGTTTATAGGCAAAGGTCATGATCATCACGGGAGGATGCAGATGGCCTCGGTGAGATATACGGCGGTGTTGGAACCTGCTGAAGAGGGCGGGTTTGTGGTAAAGTGCGTAGAGCTCCCTGTTGCCACGGAAGGTGAGACCAAAGAGGAGGCTCTCGCAAACCTAAAGGAGGCAATTGAAGGCTACCTCGAGGTCAAAGCGGAGAGGTTGAGAGAGCAGACGAAAGGAGAAAGAGTCGAGGTCATTGTCGAAGCTCCCTCTGCTCTCATGGCGTGAAGTCGTTAAAGTCCTAGGCAAAGTCGGATTTTTTTTGGTTGAGGAAGTAATCTTGAGACGGTTGCCGAAGGCGAAGGCTAGCGCCAGAGAAATAGCGGAGATTAAGAAGTCTATCGCGGAAATGAGAGCTGGCGAAAGCGTGACCTTGGAAGAACTCGCATGTGCCTAGATAGCATCTATTCGCTTCAGTGAAGTGTTCGATATTTTGGTCAAGAATGAAACCCGAAGAGAACCCCGGAAGGACGAGCACGGACTACCCTTGAGAAGCTACCGTAGTCTGCGTAGTATTGTTGTCCTGTTCCAAGCTTCTGGGTGCGGCGCCAGGCGGGGCGGTACTGTTCGTAGAATATCGCTACCGTTACAAGCTCAGTTAGACTCTGATTCATTGGGATCTATGGTTGGAAATCTGGCAACTTGAGCGAATAAAAGACAAGGTCGAGGAACTGGAGGGGCGACTGGAAGTCAGAATTTTCGCTCTGGACGGAACGATATACAAGATATGGTACTATCCCCGTGACGACGTAGCCCTCTACGGCAAGCTAGTATTGGATGAGGAGAAGCGACGCGAGAGGTCCGAGAAAGCATGGCCCAGGACACTGCTGGAAGCAATGAAGCACCGTGACACAAAAGTGCAGGTACGGATTAGAAACAATGGGAGAACCGAGAAGTGGTTTGGGTCAGAGCCTGATATGTCTCCACTTGACGAAGTATACCGGTATGTCGTCGAGCTCAGATGAGAATTCCATTCCTGCGGAAGATGGCTGAAGGCTACTCCTTCAGTTCCCATACCTCTCGAGGTTGGATGAGGATTCTGCAAAGATGCTCCCGATGGCTGTAGCTGATTTGGGAATGGTGAAGTTCTTATGTACGTAATGCACTAGAGCACTGATGCATTGTGTACAATATAGTTTTCTGGTGTAACCAATGGGAGAGCTCGATCAGTTCGTAGCGCAGAACCTGCGGAAGATACTGCCCGAACTCAGGCCTAAAGTGGTCTCCCAGAGATTGAACCTAGGCGGGAAGAGAGAAGTCGATCTCTACGCAAAAGATGAGAATGACCACGAATATTACATCGAGATCAAGTCCAAGGGTTTCAGTAGGATAGACATTGGTCAAGCAGTCGAATACAAGGCACTGATTTCGAAAATCTCACCTCGAGCGGATCTAATCCTTGTGTGCAATAGCATTGCCAAAGAGGTCCGAGAAGTGCTCGAAAGAGCAGGTATTCGGATAGTGAACCTTAGCGAGCTCGGCCTTAGTTTTCCAAGTCATCAGACTCCGCAAGAACGCAGAAAATCCAAAGCGTTGAGTCCTACCGAAGAGCGTGCGTACTTTGCCTTAGTTCGCGACGCAAGAGGAATTGTGACTACTTCTATGCTGTCTTCTCTACTATCCATCCCGGTCTCCTATGCCAAAAACATCTTGGACTCTCTAAACAAAAAGCAGGTCATTTACAGGATAGGAAGAGGCAAGTATGTTCTCATAGCGCCAGAGGTTTTGTATGGTAGGAAAAGCTACGTCGCAGACCCAATCACGATTGTCAGCGAGCTCTTTTCCAGCGACTATTATGTTGCTTATCGAAGTGCGGCTTACCTTCAAGGGCTTGCGCGGCAGGCACCTTTCGTCACAACAATTGCGATTCCAAACCGCAAGAGGCCTGTCGATATTGGAAGCGGGAAGCTTCAATTCGTTACCGTAAAGAGAGATCGCTTCTTATGGGGTGTTGAACAGATGAAGTACGGGAATGTGTCAATCAGTATCTCTGGCTTGCACCGTACAATTCTTGATTGTCTGGAGAGACCTGACCTATGTGGCGGGATCGTCGAAGTCGTTCAAGTAATCTCTGCTGCTGTAGACCACCCCAAGTTCGATCAGATAATGCTCGCAAAGCAGGCAAGGATGTTTGGGAACAAAGCCGTTGTTCAAAGGCTCGGGTTTATTCTCCAAAGAACACGAAAGAGAAGGATCGCAAAGTCATTGCCACTGTTGGGGAAAATCAAGAGTGATTTCACATACCCACTTGATCCGCATCTAGGTAAGAAAGGCAGACTCTCGGAAAAGTGGCAGATTCTTGACAACGTCGGCTTGAGAGGCTAGGGCATGCAATTCGCGGAAAAAGAGATTCGAGAATGGGCGGACAAAATCGAACTTGCAGACCTTACGCTCGCTGAACTTGATTACAGATTGCTATCGACGCTTGAATCAATTTACTCAAGCAATGGACATCTGACAGGACTTGCTATGAAAGGCGGCACTGCGATAAACAAGCTGTACCTCGGGGGAACCTCCCGTCTTTCTGTCGATGTCGATTTCAACCACGTAGGCGATAGAGACAAGGTTCTTTCAGGGCGATCCACGCTAAGGGAAGCTCTAACCAGAACTCTCAGGGTGCTGGACAGCAATTACAAACTATCCTTCAAACGAAATTGGAATCAAACTACCATCAGAGCGGAATATTCCAGTTTAACTGGCGCGAATCAACAATTGAAACTTGAGATATCTCATGTCGAAAGAATTCCGATTTTCGATTTGGTGGCTCGTGACGCAAGCAGCCCAACGAAGAGCTTTAAGGTATTAACGTATTCGCTTGAAGAACTCCTTGCTACGAAGCTGCGAGCTCTATTTGAGAGGTTCAGCGGTAGGGATATCTACGATATCTACTTCACCGCCAAGCTAAGTCCGGACAAGAACATTATCAAAAAGATGTTCTTGTACTATTTCTTCCGCTCGAGGAAGATTTACAATCCTAAGACACACTTCAAGAATCTACAAGAAAGACTCGAGCATGGTAAGTACAGAGATGACGTTACAGGATTTATCCGACCTAGTATATCGTTTTCTCTGGAGGACGCCGCCGCATTTGTTGTGCGTGAGTATTCATTACTTACCGAACTTGACGACGATGATGAGAGGTTTCTGGTGATCGCCAGGACTATCCTGAAAAAGGGTAGCATATCTAAACAGGCGCAGAGGGAGACTCGTGGAATACGCTATCCACTAGCAAAATTGTTTCGCAATTACAGGATAACCGCGGGCGCTGTCTCCGCGTCCCGCAAGGACATCACTCCATACTAATAGTAACTTCATGGACTAGAGTTATGTGTGACAGACTCCCGAGACGGCTAACTGGTGGCTCTGCTGAATCGATCGGTACAAAAGGGCACAGCGCTGAACTTTCAGTTAAGTGCTCTCTCCCGGTGCTCTCAGTCCCACCCCCTGCTCTAAACCTTGAAATCGTACGAGAAATGGAAGAACTTTGCCAGTGAGGCTGATCTGTGTTTTGTTAGGGGCTGCCGTGCGGCCGGTGTAGTTCGTAGTTGATTGTGACCGGGTGGCCGCGTTTGTGCCTTATGTCGAACTTGTAGGTTGCTCCGTGACGTCCTCCCACGCCTAAAGGCTGTGGGCTTCTCGCTTCAATGCCGCTGCTTGCCTATGCCTTAGCGTCCGCATGGGTAGAGGTTTTGGCTCTGCGGGTGACAACCCTCCGTCCGAGGGCGAGCAACTTAAGATGCCAAGCTTTCTGATCAGCAATGCTGAATTCAAATCTCTGGGTAGGTGGGTTTCACAGTTTGGGCACCGATGTTCTCGTTCAGTTAGGCTTTTCGGAACCCAGGTTAGGCATTGGTGGCAGAATTGACTGGTGCCATATGGGTCAATGAACAATACATGTTTGCCGAGCATGTCCGCTTTGCGCATGCACTTCAACGCGAATCTGCTCCACGACGAGTCCATGATTGCTTTCGCTAGTTGATGGTTTCTGAGCATGCCTGCAACATTCAACTTCTCCAAGACCAACACGTCGGCTTCTTTGAAAATAGCGTTAACCAGTTTGTTCTGCCAGTCCTCACGTTGACGAGCAACATGCATGTGAAGCCTCGCCAGCTGTAATGCCAATGCCCGTCGTCGCTTCGAACCTTTACGTTTCCTTGCCAGTTGTATTTGCAGATGCTTAATTTTCATCTCGGCGGCGTTTGCTGCGGACCAAGATTGGCGGCGCCTGCCGAACAGGCTTTTCTGGCTCAATCAATGCTAACGCTTCTTTCAAACTGGAACCGTCGGCGAGGAGCTTCGCCAGCCGCTCCGCATACCCCTTGATCTTTTCACTCACCTCAGGCCTGACCGAAGAAGATTGGTTATTACTTTCCAGAATAGCGAGCGTCCTCTGGCTCGTCTCTTTTTTTTACAGCCAATCGTCGGAACTTGAACTGCCTCCTAGACCGGACTATCATACGCATAACTCCTACAGGGTCGGAAACGAGGTAGCGAACGTTCATCTTGTCCAGAGCCTGCTGAATCGTCTTGGGCGTCACGACGTTACCAACTGGAACTAGAACAAAACCGCCCCCCGACTCTGCTGGAACAATGACGAAGTCTCCCTCCAAAACTGGAAAGTCAGCCTTCCTCTTCATGCCTTGATGGAGCCGAATATCAAGCGCTCCGCCTTGCTGCACAACAGTAGCAAAGATCGCATTGCTCGTGTCAACTTGAATCACAACATCCTTCTTTTGCACCTTTTCCGCCAACTGTAAGCCAACCCAACCAAAACTACTGCTATCTCTAGGCTACTTGTGCATTTTGTTCACAAAATATCCCAAACCGGAGTTGCCGCGCCCGACAGAGGTTCGCTCGATGAAAAATGTCGAACAATGGAAAACAGAACGTTGTTGGACCAGCAGGCAGTAGGATATTCGCAACGCTACCGCTTGCCAGCAAGATACCTCTGTCTCTCGGAAATGACAAGATAAGCAGCAATGTAGCAATCTTCGACCTGCCCGCATGGTGGACATGCCCCGGAAAGGGCGTATGCGCAAAGTACTGCACATCCTTCAAGCCGCAGATCGGTAAATGGAACGGTGTCCCACAGGCTCGATGGCGGAACTTCTGGGCAAGCCTCACAAACAACTTCGTCGACGAAATGGTCGCAAAAATTCAAGAGAGCGGTGTCCGGTGGGTACGCTTCCACGTCAGCGGCGACCTCTACAACCAAACATACATCCAAAAGATAGCAGAAATAGCACGCCGCTCCCCTCAAGCCAGCTTCTATTTGTACACGAAGTCGCTACACTTCGACCTCACGTCACTAATCAACCTGCCCAACTTCACCGTGATAAAATCGTTCGGAGGGCGCTTTGACCACCTCATTGATGTCAATAAGGACAACTACTCCCGAGTTATACGAGACCCGAAGGAACAGCAGAAAGGCGAATTCCTCTGTCCAGAAGGAATCGCCCCCCTCAGCGGCAGATCAGATGAAAAGTTCTGCGGCTACAGTTGCACCTACTGCCTCTCTGACAAGAAAACCGAAAAAACAGAGCCTCATCAAATCAAAGTAGTCTTTCACCTGAAAAAGAACGGATGGAACGGTAACAAGCTCCCGCCACCACCCAAACCCCCAGCGCCACTACCGGCAGGAGCACAGAACCGATGACCACGGCTCCCGCCGCGGCGACCCTGCAGCAGGGGACACACCACGTGCTCATGATTGGAGACTGCTGCATTAGGATGTGTGAAATTCCCGATACCAGTATTCATTTTGCGTGCTTCTCTCCACCCTACTACAATGCGCCTTTCGATTCCCCGAACATGTTCGAGAACTACACCGCCTTCAAACATCTCCTATCCATAGTCGGGGACGAGTTGAAGCGTGTGCTAGTGCCGGGCCGAAAATGCGCCTGGGTGGTCGATGACGTTCGCGTCAATGGGGAACTCTACCCAATCGTCGCCGACACAATCAGAATAATGTGCGACAAGGGCTTCAGGTATTGCGAAAACATCACGTGGTTGAAAGCAGAAGGATACTCACGGTTCAGCCACAGAAGCGGACACATGAAAAAGCAAGGTCTCCCAACCTACTACTTCCCCGACAACGTCAAGGAGAGCATACTCATCTTCCAGAAAGGAAAACTGAACAATGGCACCTACGTCAAGGCACTCAGCCCGGCGGTTGTCAAAGCCTCCAGAATCGACCTCAACAAGTTCGACAAAGAATCATGGAACCTGAATGTGTGGTTCATACCAAACGTTCCACCAGTAAAGGGCAGATTAGAGGAAGGCATCGCAGCATACCCAGAAGAGATTCCAAAACGTCTAATTCGCTTGTACAGCTTCGTCGGCGAAACAATCCTCGACCCATTCTGCGGCTCAGGCACATCAATGAAAGTCGCAAGACAGCTTGGAAGGAATAGTATAGGGATCGAAATCCTGCCCGAACTGGAGGTGGTCATCAGGCAGAAGGCAGCCTTCCAGCATTGGCGCGAAAGACAATCAGACACTTTTGAAGTCATATCACCCATGCACAGTCCTTACCGCGTAAGCCTGCCTTTGGATAAGACGCATGTGATCGCGCAACGGCTGGGGCAAAGAGCGATCGGAATCGAACTGAATCCGAAGTACTGCGAAATGTTCAGACAACGCTGCGCCTCAGCAGCCAAACCCAGTAGGAGGCGAGTTTGATGGTCAAAAAGGTCAGGCACAACGGGATTTACGTCGCGACCGCAGAAAATGGAAAGAGAAAATCTCCAATTCTCCCTTTTAATGCGCTTTCGCGCAGGGTTCCTATGATGCAGAATATAGGGGAAACATCTGGGGGTCCATCCAATCCCCAACCTGACACATCTAATCCACCCAAGGTTTCATGCAGAATAACCGCTGCCGGATACTACTATCGGCAAGGCGAAACAGAACTCGGACCCTTCACCCTTCAGGACCATTACGATCCGAAATTCGAAGAGACCGTTGGGACCAAGTTAAATCTGGAACCAGAGCACGTGTCTGATGCCTATTGGCGCACAGTCGAGCGACCGATAACGTTTAGTGAAATCAATGAGGCACTCGGTTCCACGATCCGTCATGATGTTTCAACGAAGCTCATACTCTTCTGCGGCTGTCTTCTAACATTCACTGATGAGGACCAAGTCAACATTCTGATGGCAGGAGAATCAAGTGGCGGAAAGACGTACAACGCACTCGAAGTCGTCGCATATTTCAGAGACTTGCCCAAAGACTTGGTCTTAAGAATCGCAACTGCCTCGCCGACCGCCTTCTTTCACGATCACGGTAAATGGGACAAAGAGGCGCAGGTCCTAAGAATTGACCTGAGGCAGAAGATTCTCGTTTTCCTCGACCAACCACACTACTCGCTGCTGGAGAGACTTCGCCCTCTCATGAGCCACGACCAAAAGGAATTGCTCTACAAGATCACCGACAAGTCGACGAAGGGGCCTATGAGAACGAAGAACGTCATCTTGGAAGGCTATCCAACAGTGATACTCTGCGCTGCCAAGTTATCTCTCGATGAACAAGAGAAAACACGAGTTTTCATCCTCTCACCTGAAACCAGTGTCGAAAAACTTCAGGAAAGTCTGCAGCTTGCCGTCAAGAGGGTTGGCGACAGACAGGCATTCAGGGAATGGATCAACTCTCATCCACTTAGGAAATGGCTCCGAGACAGAATCGAAGCCATCCAGACCGCGAACGTTAAACAAGTCATAATCGAGGATCAGGAACAAGTCTACCAGCGGTTCGTCAATGCACATAAGCGTCTGGCACCTCGACATCAAAGGGACTTGCCCAGAATCCTCAGCCTCATCAAGGCTCATGCTCTACTGAACCTTTGGTGGCGAGACCGACGCGGTGACGGAACAATTGTCGCAAATCAGGAAGATGTAAACGCTGGCTTCGAACTGTACAACCAAATAGCCAAACCCAACGAGCTGGGTCTTTCTCCTCAGATCTACGAGGTCTACGAAACCATCATCAAACCGCTGCTGGATAATGAGCCTGTTGTTGACAGGAGGAGAGTTCTGAGCAGGTATTTCGAGCATTATGGGCGCCACTTGGCGGATGAGACGCTTCGTCGTGAGATTGTGCCGGCGTTGATTGATTGCGGGTTGGTGGTCGAGCAGCCCGATCCCAGCGACAGACGGAGAAAGCTCCTGTACCCCCCAGATGCTCCCCCTATTCCCGAGAACGGTACCAACGTCGTGGAGGACATTGTGACCAAGGGCGAGTGAACAAAAATGCCAGAGACAAGCAGCAAAAATCCTGGTCTCTTGCAGTTGGATGAGAAGAGCGGGCGAAAACTTCGAAAGTGAAGGATTTGGCTGAGTACGGAACCGTCTGCCAACTCTGCGGTGGGAAAGAACACCTTCGCGATTTAGATGAAGAACTGCCGGAATGGTGGAAGCAATTCAGAATGGTGAAGGTGACAGGTCGTAAGGAAATTCCAGTTATGAAGATACTAGGCAGCGTGGGAAATGGGCGCAACTACGATCCTGACTGGACGCCCTTTGTTGAAGAGCAACGCGACTTGGAAGTTCTCAAATCCATCAAGAATCACGGTTTCGATCCGGAAGAAAGCAGAGCATCACCTATCACTCTTCTTAGATATCGTGGCGAGTATTTTGTGGAAGGCGATGGACATCGTCGAGTAAGCGTCGCCCGGAGATTAGGTCTAGCAACTATAGAGGCTGAGGTGTATCAACTCCGGCCAGATGCCTAGTGGAGATCAAACATAGCGCCCTCACCAGCAAACAACCATTCCACAGGTGGTAAACGCTCTGTAGGTAAACACTGCTCCGCGATGGAACCCCCCTTTGCAATGGTAAATTGCAATGAAGCCTCCGATCTTTTGCCAGCTACGTGTTGGTTCAAGATGATGCGAGACGAACAATACTTCACGCGACATGCGCGTAGAGTTCGAGAATTCACGCGACATACGCGTCCATCTTCTCACCATAAGGTCGTTTTTGCCGAGGTTTCACGTGACATGCGCGCAGAATTTCATAGAATCAACCTAATCTAGACCTGTTTTACGTGACATGCGCGTGGAATCTGAAAGTTCACGTGACATGCGCGTAATAGTTATCATAACAACCCAATAACTATCGTCATGGGTCCATTATGGCCACGGATTTACAAAGCGGATATTCATCGCTTTCTCCCAAATTGCTCCAAGCAAGGTCAATTCAGTAGTGTTGGGCTGCTAGCAAAAAAACGCCAGCAGCACCGGTTCTTTTGTTCAGAGTTGACTAGTTCTGTATGCGGCGCCATTTCTTTCTGTCAGCACTACAGTTCTACTGTACTAATGCTAGCAAATCCTTCTCGCTTGGCGAAGCCATGAATATTGAAAGACTTCCAAATAGTTGGATGATTGAGCGCTGAAGCTTCTGTGACGCGCGCATTTTCGGTCGCATTCGAATCGACCTCCCTTCGCATTTCTGAATCGTTTAGAATTTCTTACGTCCGCGGTGAAGAGGACTTGTTCCACCGAGGACCGTTCATCGGCGTCTGGGATGGTCACACTCCGGCATAATTTGCCACCGTCAGACGGTGCTCCCATGGCACAGTCCCCATATTGCTGCCTCGGGCTGCCGGTAACCTTCCTTGACAGCATGAAAGTATTACTTAATGGAGAAAATAGGTGATGCGTTACTATTGCATGATATCGTTGGTGTCATGCATCGAACTAAACGAAGCGGCGATCCTCGAATACTCAGCAAGCGCCTCACTAGCGTCAATGGATACCTGAGACGGAGCCCGCTGCTTTAGGCCACTTCAAGATGTCTATCAGCAGCTACTGCTCGCCACCTTAGAATACAACGGAGAATACTACGATTGCACACAATCTCCCATCGTGAAGAGGACGTTTAGAGCTCTTCGTTCTACTTCATAGGTTGAGGGGATAAGAAATCATGTAATTATGCCGAGTAGCTCGGATAAGCTTGGGTTATTTCGCCTTTCGAGTCTACCCCTCTCTTCCATCACTGCCTGTGCCTTCTCTATGTGTTCGCGGTTGAGTTCCTTGCCCTTTCGTCGAGTATCCTCAATCTGAGGCGTTGGGTAGACAGCTCGGTTCTCCTGCGTTGCTCGGTGCTGTAGCCACTTCGCCCGATCCTCCGCGCCCTTAGGGGCGTTCTCTGCAGCGTAGAGTTGATGCTGGCGTTCTCTGCGCAAGGCTTCCAGCTGCTTTCGCAAGTCGTCCAGGAGCGCGTGTAAGATTTCTTTGCCGACCATTACTCCCAGCCGATCCAACAAGATTTTCTCTCCTGCAACTTTTTCGCTATCTCTTCTGCTTCATCTCCATTGATCGCTTCCCTGAGTCCGAAATCATCTTCGATAATGATATTCGCTTCTTCAAGTTCAGGGGCATCGGGGCGGCTTAGGCTTACTACCGTTGAACCATCCTCCTCTTCAATCACCCTGGAACTTAATGATGAACCGTCGGGCATGTAAAGTAGGACATGCCCTCTGATCTCGTCGGCGGCCGTCTCCTTCCATGCTTCAGGAGCTTGAGCTGGAAAGCATTCCTTTACTATCTTACGCGCACGATACTCTGATGTCGTAGGGACTGTCCACGCTCGTCGTTCAGCGTCCCATCTTCGCCCCTGGATTGCTTTGATTTTCTTGATGAACTCTTCGTTGTACGGCATCCTGATTCCGATCCGGGCGCCCTCTTCAGCGATTTCGACGCGGTCACTCGAGGATTTTGCCAAAGGTCAATCAATTTGGCTCACCAGTCCGCTTTTAAAGAGCCGAGAATCGGAAAATCGATCTTCCTGATTTTTAATCAATCCCTCTTTCAATACATATTTTGCGAAGCAGGGAATGGTTTCCAGTGCTGCACTAATCTCCTCGCATTCATGAGCCACGTACATCGTTCGTACCCGCGACGGCCTAGACAAGTACGTACGTTTGAGGGAAAGTTAGGCAAGTGGAACATGGCCGACTTTGCTGTCTCTTTCCGGAATGGTCTATGATAGTTGGAATTCTAGGTTGCTAAATTTCGCGCAAATCTAGGGCGGAGACTCCCAAAGCCTGAGAATTCTGGAGGACAAACCGGTCGCTTGTGATTAGCGGAAGGTCGTAAGCCTTCGCCGTCGAGACATGGAATGAATCAAAATAATGCAACTTCCGCGAGCCACCATAGCGATCGTATAACCTCAAAGCTTCTGCTGCGACATCCAAAGTCGTTGGTAGGACCGTGTGTCGGATCACCCGAAGATCACGTAGGAATTCAATTACAACTTTCATAGGCGTGTTATTGCTTCTCAACGCCGTTACCAAATCATCATAAATCTCGGACGCCGCATGGAGCTCCAACAGACCCTTCTCCGCTCTGTCCAGAACTCGTTCAGAATGCATGGACAGTTCGTCTGAGACAAGATATGAGAAGAAGACGTCCGCATCCACGAGAATGCGTGAGGGCGGTTCCTCAACGCTTCCCTGTTCTGACAAGCTGGTCAGCCTTCTCTTCCAACTCGAGCCAAGGGGTCTTCAAACGATTTCTGTACTTGCCCTTCAATGACTTCAAGGTCTGCAGCGGCACTAGCTCTATTCGTCCATCTACGAGTCGTACCTCGAACCTTCTTGTTCCGATTTTTCGTCGAAGAGAGGCAGGAAGAAGTGCTCTACCTTTCCGGTCGAGTTCTACAATAGTCAGGGTAATGCACGACCCACTAGTGGGACACGCCCACCTAATAGCCTTTCGCGAGGTCTTGACGACATGGAGCTTGAGCTGCTAGGGGTCTTCCCGAAGCATGGAGATCTCCGCCTCGATACTGTACGATTACTCATGCATCTGGAAGAATCGGCCACAGATACAGAGCGATCTCGCTGAGCAGTTGGGCGTGGAACCGTATGCCATGAGCAGGCTACTCACCAAACTGGAGCATAGCCGATACGTGACCCGAACCCGCGAAGCGACCGACAAAATAGTCTCGCAGAGAAAGCAAGAGTGAGAGTTGGCAGTTCAAATTTGGCAACTTCCGCGCACCGTACGTATTTTATACGTAATCCTTATTTTCGCGGCTTGCGAACGTCGTAGGCATGAACGGTATTGTCAGAAAGACCGATCCTGCTAACGAAGCATGCCACGCGGCGTTACGTATCACTAAATGTGATCCCAGACATCATTTCGGAGATCATCCGCCATGGCAAGAGGACACGCCTGAGCAAGACAAAATGGTCTGCGAGCAAAAGAACAAAGCGAGGAACTATAGTCGTAATCTTCGCGGAATATCCTGAGTTCATCAAGGTAATTACGATCACCGTAGGGAGAAGGTAATCATGAAATGTCCTGAACACGGTGTCAACTATCAGGCAGTGATGACAAACTATGAGCAGTTTGGAGTGATACTAAAAGACGTGAAGGCACTACGGTGCCCAGTCGATGGCGAAGAACTCTTCACGATGGAACAAGCAGAAGCAATTCGGCTGAGAATTGCATCGCTTAGCCCAAGGCTCAAGCTCATACGCAAGATTACGCGAGCGGCTGGAAAACCATCAATCTATCTGCCACCGGAGATAGTAAAACAAGCAAACCTGAGAATAGGGCAAGAAGTCGCAGTGTATCTGGCGGACAAGAAAAAGATCGTAATAGAAGCCGCAGAGTGACCGGTCCCCTACGACCCCGAATCCGGTATCCCTGCGAAATCCAGCTCCTCATCTCGATACTCGGCCAGGTCAGAATCCTTAAGGCAGCAATCGACCGAATCCTCGCCTACAAGACCTGGCTGTTTGAAGCGGGATGTGCGCTCTCAATCTTCTCGAGCAGGCGTAGAATCGCCTTTCTCTTTCGAGAGGATTCTTTTCTGGTTGTCGTCGAAGGTTTTCAGCTTCAGGCCCAGATCGAGCGCTAGCGAGATGAAGACTATGTCGTAGAGGGGGGACCGGTGCTTGACAGAAAGAGCATAGGCGCGCTTGAGTAGTCTTTCGTCGGGTCGTACAAGCTGGATCGTCTCGGATTCAAGCAACTGGAGGAACAGGTCAAGGAATGGTGAAGGCTCTTTGAGATCCGCGAAGGTGAGAGTATACTGCATGTTGAGAAAGTTGGAGGGGTCGCCCTGATCTTGAGGTTACAGCAAGATGTAAATTTGGACACAAACGTACAGGGGTAAGGCATGGGCAGGAAGAACATAACTATTTCAGACGATGCGTACCAGATGTTGAAGGCGCTCAAGAAGTCTGGGGAAAGCTTCACGAATGTTATTGAGCGGGTTACTCGTAGGAGCGCGGTTTTGGAACTTGCAGGAATCTTGTCCAAGACAGAGGCCACCGGTGTCGAGAAACGTGTCAAGTACATCAGGAAGCAAAGCTCACAACGAATCCTCAAAACCCTTGAAGGACTGAAGTAGACTTGCTGGCTGACACCACCTTCATAATCGACAGAACGATTCTGCTGTAGTTCTAAAAGTCCTGTACCGATTTCGGACATTTCGACCCAATATGGGGCCCGAATCTTCCCGAGTCCGCCACTAAAACCCGAGCGGCGGTGCATTCCCACACCAGCAATTGATACACGTTTTGTATACACAAAACATATAGCTAAAATGCACCTGAATCCGCGTAGGTAAGAGAAGCTGTGGCAATAATCAACCTTAGAGTCCCCGAAGAAATGAAACGAAAACTCGCGGACTTCGCAAAGGCAAAGGGCGCAAGCCAAACCGAGATGGTGAAGAGCGCAGTAGCGGAGAAACTCACAGTTCATCAAGTTGCGCGTGCCGAGTCCAGCACGAAGGTCCCGAGCTGGGTTCCTGAAGGGAAATATGTTGCACTCGTTCGCGGGGCAGTTGCAGCGGTCGGAGACTCGGTTGCAGATGTTGTCTCTGCTGCGTTAGGCAAATTCCCCGATGAGGCGATTCATGTCGCCCGTCAGGGTAAGTCCATCAAACCAGTTCACTACGCTTTTCTGGCCCAGACGGCGATGAAGTGCTGGAAATACGTGACAGTCGACCAGCAATCCTATCCAGTCATCCCCGCCACCATAATTGGCAAGAAGAAGCTGGCCACTGCGTCGTCTCCAGACACCGCAGCCAGTCTGACCCTGGTGAGCTCACAGATCGTCGATGAAGCAGGCCTGCAACCAGCCGCCGAGGAAACAGTCGCGACTGCTGCGGGTGTGGTCAAAATGAGTACTTTCAATGCCTCAATAGAACTCCCGGTAGGTCGCTACGATGCAATTGTGGCTTCATCCGAGATCCCCAAGGCGCTGCCTTTCCAAATCCTACTGGGTAGGAATATCTTGGACCAAGTCGACCTCTACACACTGGGGAAAAGCAAGGTAATCTGCGTCAGAGACCCGTAGGCCGCATCTTCTCAGATGGCATGATTCACCTAACGAACTCGTGGTGCGTCTGCACATTTGTACATCCAAGCATCCAGGCGTTGAATGCTCAAGCATTCACAGAACAAAATTACCCCCCCACTCTAAGGTCCAGTAAATTAGTGCTGCTTCACTGCTTGAACTGAAACAGAAAAGTCGGAAGATGCCCCGGTTTCACAATTCCTCGCGTAATGCCCGGTTGCTTACGCTGGGATTGTCTTGATCTGCTTGCTCTTCCAGTCGAATATTTCTTTGAGGCGGTCGAAGTCCGTAACGGCAAGCTCCGGATGAAAATCCAATAATTCCGACACGATGGAATAGGCATGGCTGCAGTCGCCGCATAGTATATCATCTCTCCGTGGAGGGGCTTTGCGGCAAACTTCACACAATGGCGGTGCCAAACCGGGTCAAAAGATCGTAGCTACGCCTCAGCAAATAACGTTTTGGGCAGCCGTCATGTCGGCCGGCTCTTGCCCACTGGATCTCACATCGGCAAGATAGGTTCTAAGTCACCAATCCCAGCCTACAGGTGTAACACTCGGCTTACGTGCCAAACCGAAAGAACACTACCCATTGGAGGCTCGGCGCTGATGTCCCTTGAAGATGTGTGGGCGGCTCTTCCAACCCACGAATGGGTTTCATGTGAGGCACTAAGGGAAAGTTCAGGTTTAGATAAGGAAAGCCTCAGCCGCGTCATCAAATTCCTCGTAAAATACGAGTTCGTCGACGCCCGAAACAACTCAGGGCTCTACGTGAAACGAAAAAACGGTAAACCCTCCCCAATGGTCACCATCAACTTACTCCGCTCACTAGCAAGCAACAGCCCCGTCCAGGAATCGGCCATGAGGCCAGGAATAATCGCAGAACGCGTCGCCTGCAAAACCTGCGGCTCCAGATACATCAAACCCATCGACAAAAACCAAGTCGAGTGCTCCAACTGCCACGAACACCAATGGCACTTCATTCAACACTGCGGCACAACCCCACTGGCGTGCGAAGGCCACTCTAAAGCCCGTACCCGTTCGATCCCACTTTTCTTACGGAAGTTGACATCCGGTCGGCTACACGTGTAATCACAGCCTATCCTCTAGCAGAATTCGTCATGTGGTGTGGGAGTTCTTGAAGGAAATTTTCGCGGTCAGGAAATGAATTATCGATATCGGAAATTCTTAGTCAAGGGTAACCGTCATCCTCTCTTGGGTGTGTTCCACCCCTTGCTAGTCAGGGCGGCGGACCCTAAGGTGGGCTCACCCATGATGGGGTCAAAAGTTTGGGGACATGAGCGGGCGGAGGCTTGTGGAGGTAGGAGATTTGTTGGTCGTTTCTTGGAAGAGTCTTGCTTTTCGTTTGAGGGTGAGTTCGATCCCAATTCAAGGAAGGGCGTCTTCTGGCGTGAGGATTGCTTGTTTGGGCGCAGCCGACTGTTTGGCCACGGTTGCCTTCTTGCCGGTTGAGGAAGGGAAGCGGACTGATTCAAAAAAGAAAATAATCGGGAAAAAACGTAGAAAAACGTCTATCGGCTACTTTTAGGCACTTATTTCTTCACTTTCTTCTTTTTGTGGGCTTTTGGCACTCTGCGTGTCACCTCAAAGCGTTTGGAGCTAGCTAGCCTTAATTCTCAACGTATCTGCGGTTTATGCTTAAAACATAATCGATTTCCCCAACCGTTGGACCTAGTCAATATTAGGCGCGCGAAGAAGAATGCGGCGTTCAACAATGTTAGCATCAAACATCGATTTCAATCCGGACTTCGACGAGTCCGACCTTGATGAGCGAGAACGAGAGGTTTTGCGTTTCCTATCCAGTGAACAGAACGGATACTTTTCCTTCCAAGGCCTAAGGCGGAGACTGGGCTTTCATCAGGAAACCTTGACTCGAACTCTCAGACGCCTTGAAGAAGCGCAAGCGATTGAAAGAACTAACGAGGGTTACAAGGCGAAGAATCATGGTAATGCGTATTCTTTCACTGTGCGAACCAACCAACACTACGCCAAACCAGTAATCGACGCATACCTCCCTGCCCAGATCGACGTCACAATCCTGTTCCAGAAGCTGCGGGGGCGGTGGTTCAGCAATTTCCGTTGGTTGGGATACTCACACGACGGAACCCAGCTATCAATGAGTTGGATTAGCGAGGATGGACAAATGCAGCTCCAAGCACGCATTGGCGGTGGCAAAATAGCGATAACGGCTGATGCGTTCGCAAAGCTTGATGAGTCGCGGCAGATTTCGGCGGCATACCAACTCTTCGAGCACATTAGCAAAGTTGCAGAGGAAATGGTTCAGCAGGGGCCGCAAGCACCTCTGGCGAACTGACCTGTGACTGGCCTACAGGTTCACTAGTCAATATCGGTCTGAAAGCTCCTTAGCTGTCATTAGAGAGAATTTGAAATTAATGATCACTGCCTGTTCACGCGTTGCCGCGTCGTGGAGACCCATAGACCGAGAACCTCAACCCTTGGAAAGGCGACCCGGGGAAGGCTTACCGTAGAGATTACGTTACTGCCTTAATTTTCGTCGCCACACATTAGAACTTCAAGTTCATTCATCTTTATCCTGTACAATCGCTCGCCGCGCTTCAAATGCTCGCTGACTATGCGGTCGATTTCCGGACTAGATATTTGTCCCGTGTCGAGGGTGGGTTCGATTATCTTCGGCTTGTTTTTGGCTTCTGGAGGAAAGTCACATTCATGAGAAACACCAACCAATGCGTCACCTAGGCCGAGTGCGTAGACTATCTCGGTTGCACTCGGCAGTAGGGATACGATTCGCATGGACGTTACCCCCTATGATATTTCGTAATGCAATAAATATACAGCATTCGTCGATTTGAAGGTGAGTGCTTTGACACGGGAACTACGCTGTGAAATCTGCGGTACCAATTTTGAGTGTGCTATGGGTAGCCCAGACTGCTGGTGTTTGAATATGGTTCTAGTGCAAAGCGGCTTGAGCGAACTGCGAAACAGCGCAAAAGACTGTGTCTGCCCTGAATGCTTAACAAAATACGCTATTCGAAAAGGATGAAATCCAAGAAGCTTTCAGTTACGCCCGGAGTCTAGGCCGCGAATTCCATCCAGTCTCTTAGATGTGAAGCGATTGGACGAGAGGTCCGACAATGGAGTAAGGGATTCTTCGCAGCACATCGCCAACCATTTTGGGGGGAAAATGTTCTCTCATGGAATTTCCGTCAGGGCGGAGGCAGTTCCTTCGCGTTTTTCCGAGCAAGCGTACTTTTCAGTCTACTTGGGCAAGGGTCCTGATTCTTGGTCCACCAACCCCGTCTTTTCAGGCCTTTTCAGTGCAGGACGAAGGAGCCAGCACATTGCGGGTTGGGTGGACGGTGATTATTTCGACCTCACACATTTCCCGTACGGTTCCAGTTTTTCACTGACCGAGACCGGCACAGACTTGGAGCTCTTCGGGCTTCTGGGCCAACTCGTGCCGATTGGCGGTTCCCTTATGGTTGCATACTCGCTTTTCTCCAAAGAAGCGAAGGTCCACCGAGATACGAAACTCGGCCTTGACCGCGGATATCCACCCGTAGTTACTCCTTTGGGGTACTTGCTGTTCGTGGCCGGCTGTGGGGTTGCATTCAAGGATTGGTATTTCGCCGAAGGCGGCCGAGAGGGACCGGAGAAATTGCAGGGCCACAAGGCAATGAACGCGGAAGAGGAAAAGCAAAAGCTCGCAACTATGAGCAGGGAACTACAGGCTTTCCTGAGTCAAACGATTGACCAAGATGACCTATTACAAGACTGTAAGGCACGTGCGAGGCGGGTCGTTCAGGAGATTGAACGGCGCCTTTCTAAGAGTACGTGATACTGACATCATCCACGAAAACGTTCGCTGGAGAGGTAAAGATCTTGATGAAGCATCGCATGGAGTCGTCGCGGCAAACCTCAAAACTATCATAGATAACATCGGAGTGGCCGTAGAACCTCAGCGTGAGCGGTTGATTGGAATGCTGGCTGTCGATGTCGAAGGTGATTTGGTGCCACTTGAAATCGATCTTTCCGTTCCATTGAGCTAGGATTGTGGCATCAGGCCCTAGCAGTGTTGCAGCGAGGGTGGCTGTGCCAAGGTCGCCTGGTTCTCCCATATACCAGAAAGATAGTGTACCCGAGCTTCCAGCTGGCAGTGTGAGATCTTGTGAGATCTGCCCCGCGTCAAATCTTGACCCTAGCTGGAGCGAGAATTTGCCTGAATGCGAAATATAGTGGACCACCACTGCACTGCCGACCTGAGTCCATCCGGACAAGTTACCGGTTTCGAAACCCCCATTCGTGACCGCCTCATTAGACGCGTGCACAACTACCGTTCCAGAAGTGAATGCAACTAACAGCAGTAACGCGACTGCAATTGAGCTTCGGTCTTTCATGGTCAAAGCATGCGCGTCGTTGCCGAGTAAAAAAGGTGCACCTTGAGAGTTGGCTTGGAAGTGGAATTGTGGGGCTCCTCCTCTTTCGTCTGGGTGGTCGAGAGAACCGTGAGCCTCAGCGCTAAGACTTTGATGAACTCCTTAAGATTTCTAAGCATGAAAATTCCTGTCTGTTCGAACGCAAACTTGGGTTCTGTCAACTTGTCGGCTCACGTTAACTCGCCGATTTGGTTAACTCGTCTGCATCGACTTTCAAGGTTCCCCTACGCTGGGGTTCTTGTACCATTGCTTCACTTGCAGACGCGAATGGCGCGAACCTCACGCC
>JBEKVV010000009.1:0-20794 GCA_049513715.1 Bathyarchaeia archaeon
TTCTGTGTCTTCTTCTCTCCTTCCAAGACGCATGCAACGTAGAGCGATGCAGCCGCAAGCCCCATCGGATCTTTGCCCGTGACTATTCCTTTCTTCTTCGCTTCATTTATGATTCGTATTGCTCTCTGTTGAGTTAGCATAGAGATTTCCACT
Organism: Bathyarchaeia archaeon; assembly: GCA_049513715.1. Classification (GTDB taxonomy): domain Archaea; phylum Thermoproteota; class Bathyarchaeia; order 40CM-2-53-6; family 40CM-2-53-6; genus FEN-987. The sequence goes on from JBEKVV010000009.1 coordinate 154, forward strand.
TTCGTAGCGATCTTCGAGATGCACGTCACCGGATCCACAACAGGCATGCGCAAGTCGAGCTCTCTTACAAGCAATCTGTAGCATCTTGCGACATCCTTCTTACGAATCCTGCTTGCAGCCGAGACATCTTTCAGAGTCCTTGGAGTTTCAGACATCCTGCAAGCGGCATATAACGAGGCTGCGGTTATTGCGGCTATAGCTCGTCCTCGCACGAGCGCTTTGTCCAGAGCCTTACGATAAACTATTGCGGCACGTTCTTTGATCGAGGCTGGAATGTGAAGCACATCTGTCAAGCGGTCAAGTTCAGCCATAGCTTGAGCCAAATTCCGATCATCTGACGAATGGACCCTGGTCCTGATCTGCCATTTCCTTAAGCGGAGCATCTCTAACCTTGTGGCAAGTGGAAGTTGACGACCGGAAGCATCTCGATTCACATGATCAATAACAGTGGAGAGGCCTTTGTCGTGAATGGAGAAGGACGTCGGGAGGCCAACTCGACCACGTTCATCTTTTTCCTCCTTGGTGAAGGCGCGCCACTCAGGTCCTTGGTTCAACGCGTGCTCGCTCAGAACAAGGCCACAATCATGGCAAATCATCTCCCCTAGATCATAATCTTCAACGAGGTTTGCGCTACCGCACTCTGGACAGTTCGTGACTTTCCCTATCTTTCTGGTTGTCGTACTCGCACTCATTTTTTCATCAACCCACACTATGCTTTACGCTCGAGCCATCTCTTCAGTAGAACGCGCACCGTTCTGCCTCAAAACCCGTCCGGGCCGACCTGAGCTATCCACTCTGATGTGTCAGTGATAAGAGTGTTTAGAGTGTCGAGGCGAAGAAAAAGCAGGATCAAAGTCGAGGGAGAGAACAGATGGATAACTCTCATACAGAACGCGAGTAAACGAACAGCATTAAGGCGCTAACCCTAGTGTGGAAGAATTTTGTCCCAGTTTTCGAGCAATTTCAGCATCAACGGCACTACAAACTCCTTTCCTATTCTAGCCACGGTGTCCAGTCTCTGCTTTAGCCTTGATGTATCAGGATTAGGTTTTGCAATCTCGTCCGCAAACTCCTTTACAGCAATCTCGGCGGCCTCCTTAGTACTCGCGTCCACATTTTGCTGCTGAATAGCTTGAACAAGTTGGTCTAGATTGATGCTAACCAACTGATTGCTATATTGCATCTGGCTCACTTGAATGACTTGGTGAGGTGTAGCTGTTCTCTCTTTGACCTCGATGTCGAGGAGGTCCATCAACTGTAGTGTTCGCAGCTTTGCTTCCTCCAATGGAAGCTGCATTCGCGCTGGGGCGTCAATTGATATGATGGTTACGCCTGAAGGCGCAACTTCTTGGATTTCTGCTATTTGAGTTTCGTTTGGGAAAAGCGATTTAGCTTGCTTCAACAGCGTATTGAACTTAATGACTAATGCATCTGATGCACCAAACAATTTTTGTGTTGACCGACTCATCAGAAGGTCGATTTCATTGTAAAGCCTAGGTAGGGAACGTCTTAGCACCAGAACGTCTGTTGGGGTTTCTGATGAAATTCTAGTTCCTCTCCGAAGCCGTTCCTTGCCTGTCTGTTCTTATAGCTTAGCTTCGTGCTGTGGTTTCGGTCAACACAATCCGTGTCTAGCCCCTCAACCGACTTTTACAGTCCTAGCCATCAACCGACATCATCAAGTGCCTGCCATCAACCGTTACTGTTACCCTCGGTTGGGTAACGTTACCTTAACGGTTGTCAAACCGATTCCTGTGAGTGTTACCTTTCGGTTGATTCCTAGGATGTTTCCAGATGAAAAGGCAATTAGAAAGTTGTTCTATGGAACCACGGTGATGGTTTCTTTAGAGCTAGTATGGCATGTTTTGCATTTGCACTTGGGAGAGGTGCAACGCATTTCGTCTTTGTCTGTTGGTTTCCCACATTCCAATCACTCTGTGACCACATCTTCGACATAAGAGGCATTGCTTGAACTGTTCGCATGCCTGTTCTCTCATCACGAGCTAGCAGAAAGGAGAAAATCATAGTGAGGGGGAAGGTTCACTGAATGGTGGGGGGAGTTAGCTTTACACCCACGTTTGAACCCTCGTCGTTTGTATCCAGAGATGGGGCAGGGGATTCGAACCCCAATTTACCGGTACATATAAGCTCCGAAGTCCTCACAAGAAGCTAGTGGGTGAGGTGCTGACTGTGACTTTCGTTCCTCCGAAGAACAAGAAAAAAGACTACCAAGACAATCACGTGACAATCAAATATCCTTTAGTCCAAGACTTAGAAATTGCTACCGAGATTTATCCTACGGAACCTATGCAGCTCACTTTTCCTGGAGAACGACTAACATGGGTTAATCCCCGTTGGTGGAATGCACCTCAGAGGAGCAATTTGAACAACGAAGATATTTTCGTTCATCCTGAGACAGACCTCGCTAATCTTCGCCGTCACTATGAATCAGTAGGTTGGAATACGTTTGTGATTCTCCAAGACGTGACCCATGACGGTCCCACGGCGGCGCATAGAGCGGGTTTCCCTGCGTTGTATCCACAAGACCAGATCGAACTAGCCCGATGGGGAGACGACGTTATTCTGCGATTGCATATTGATGTATACTCTTACAACGGCAGACTAGTGAGCGCACCTCACGTTGAGCCAGACCCCGTGACCAACATGGCAGAGCATCTGGCAATGTATGAGAATCACGACGAAATTCGAGGCCCATTGGCCGTGAGCATGTTCACGAATTTTTACGTGTGACACTAGAGGATCTAGGATCTGATGACCTCGAACGGACGATGAACTCAGGAACTTTGTGAACTTTTGTTCTCAATCACGATGTTCTCGACTAAAAGCGCAGCAACAAGAACAATCGTCATTCCCCAGTCTATGAACCTGAAGTGCGTCCAAGATTCCAACATGCCTTGAATTGCGGTGATAAAGAGCGCTTGAATCTGTCGCGCACTCTTTAGATCAACTTGAGAAGGGCCCTTTGTCATAGTCATGTGAGTCTTGGTTGGCTACGACTTCTATGAGAGTCTCTGAATTCATGATTCCTTCGAGCTTGGTGGCCTGGGAAACTGAACTGAACAGCTCCTTCACGTCCTTGCCTTCCAAGTAGGCAACGATATCGAATCTTCCGAAGACAGCGTAGGCATCGGTGACGAATTCTAGAGCTTTGAGTTGCTCTGCTAGGCCCACGGCCTTCGGCACTCTGCCTCCACTTCTAAACAGCATTACTGCTCTCATCATTCCTGATCATTCCTCCGCGGCAACCAATGTCTCAGTAGTTACAACGTCGGGAAGGTCCCCTATCTCGATCCCGAGAGCGGTGAGTGCTTTCATGTCCTTCACTTCAATCCTTGCCACAACATCAGCACCGCCCATGGCCGCAAACGCAGACTTGATGCCTTCGAAGGAAGCTATTCTCTTGGCCACTTGGTAGTGTTCTCCGGGTCGAACTCTAATCAAAACACAGGCCTTCACAGTCCTCTCCCTACTGGTCATCGTTTACACCATTCCAATTCCTTTTTCCTTTATGACTTGTAAGGATTCTGTTCCCTCACGAATAGGTCTAATTTGTCTTCCTAAAATCAGAAGATGGAATCCACAATATGAATTGAATTGTGTGGGTGGTCAGGCGCCGATATTCCTATCAGAATATTGAGGGTTCGAAAGCCACTCCACAGATGCCTACGAAGCGAAACGTGTGTATGAAATTTCGTGGGGCCAATGGGATTTGCACCCACGACCTCTGGCCCTCAGGATCTGCCAGATCCTATTCTTCTTAGAGGCGGTTCTAGCGATTTCTTTCATACCCGCACTTAGGGCATAACCAGAAGTAATCATATTTCCTCATCGGAGTCTTGCAGGCAGGACATCTTTCCATTTGCAAATTCCGCGTAAGCTGCCAACTGCTAGCGTTTCTTTCAGATTGATTTAGAGATGCTTTCTGACCTGAGATTCAAGGTCGTCAGGGGTTACGATGTGTATGTTTGCGCGGTCACCGAGAATTTTCTTTGCTTTCTCGACGTGGGTAGGTGGTACGATGAGGAGGAAAGGGATGCCGTTGACCTTGGCGGCGGAGAGCAAATTGTCCAGCATGAGCGAGAACATTGCCGTGCGTTCCTGTTCGGCAGGTATGACCTTGTGCAGATGTCCGACCACTACGTTCACTTCGCCTTTGTTGAGATAGCTGACGTATTTTCCGTGGCCATCCGACAGGTTCGCAACTGGAATTGTCTCAATGCCTTCGGCTGCAAGCTTCGCCAAGAGGAGCGAATCAGTTCCTTCGAAATATCCAACTACTGCCGTCAGTCTTCACCAAAGACTAGAAATCCTTCGGACCTCGCTAAAGGATTATCGTTCTCCGCTAGGAAAGAGAAGAAAGACCAGCCGATTCCCTGCATCTGGTCGCGGAACCTATTCGATGTGCAACGTTACGATTCAGAAGGCTCAGAGATGGGGCAGGGGATTTTGACCCAACTTACCGGTACCTATAAACTTCCTGAGTTCGGTTACGACGGTTCAAATTGCGATGCTCGCACCATTAGTACCACACACACTTACGGCCTATGCGACGAGGGAACGTGTTAGGGGAGGAATCTCGTTAGCAACCTCTGCTCCGGAACTAAGCAACTATGCAACTAGGGGCTCAGCGATCTGCTTTCTACGTCTACGTCTCACCGAATCCACAATCGTCAAGAACTCAGCCTCGCTGAGCAGTTCAACGCCTTTGTCGCAGTATTGCCCTGTCCTTCGCTCGATCTCACGATCTATCTCCTCGCGTTCTTCGTGGGTCGTATCGATCCCCAGCTTTCGCAGCCACTCTCTGACCTTAATGCTCATTTTGTTGCAGACCCCTGTAGTTTTTCTTCGAGAGATAATCGCCTAGTCATTTTTACAATAACCCCCGCTTGCCTTACAATACTCTTTTCCATTCAGCATGCAATGCTGATGCTCTGAAGGATAATACGGACAACTAGGAACAGTCATGTTCTCCGGAGGAGACTTCATGTTTTTACCACTTCGTTTTTCGACCCGCAGTAAGGGCAGAAATCTAAGTCCTTGTAGATTGTTTCGTAGGGTCCGGTGTCGGTTCTGAAAGCTATTTTCTGTGTTTTGTAGTGGATGGTTACGTTTTGTGCTCCCCACTGTTCAGCTATGCCAGTACGGCAGAAGGCTACATTTTCTATCTTCGGTCCCAACGCATACTCTTTGAATGTTGCTTTCATTTCATGGGTTCCTTCTTAGAGATTAGCGTAAGGGAGAGATGGACGAGCGTTGCTCTTGCAAGTGTTCTTCTAGTTGCTTAACATACCCATCAGCCCACTTCTGGCATTGCTCTTCAATATTGTACCGGCAATGCACATCGAATACATCCAGCAGCCCTTCCACTACGGATTCTTTGAGGCTACTCATTTCGCTTTCACCTTGTAGGTTTCTCTAAGGAGATCTCAGCAGCGATTTCTAAGGACTTAGTTATGTTCGATTTCCTGTAAGCGTTTTTTCCACCCTTTACTGTCAAAGAAGGTTGTACCTTGGTCGAAGTCTGACATTCGAAGGAAATTGCTTTCGGCTTGACGGGGAGTGCTCAGTGAAATCTTACAACCAAAAGACTGTTCGGGCGGATTGGGAGGGAGATCTGGTAAATCCACGATTGCAAATGCGTGGTCTGTCCTCTCGTTGATTCTCAGATAAAGAAGCACATACCGGTTCTTGAGCCATCCCTGCACGGCGGTAGGATCACATTTCCCCATCGGGCATCGTTTGAACGTCTCTTCAACTGATGGTAATAAGGGAGTTAGCGTGTAAGAAATCGCTACTGCGTCACACTCTAATGTCTACTATCGAAACTGCTTTGGTTTCACATTTCGCTTACCCCCTGTAAGTCTGAGCAGACTACATAGTGATTGTCAAGAAAGCTTTCAAAAAACAGAGCTTAGCTCACCGTAAGGATCCATAGTTTTTTCTTGTGTGGTTCTAGTAGTGCGGGCCAAGCATCTTAATTACATCATATGCCTCGACCAAGTATATTGGGGAAGGAAAGATGTCAATATATTGGGTAAGGAGCTATTATGGAAAACCAGGGAAAGTTACAGAGTACCTAAAATGGTTGAACTCAGACCGGGCAAAGCTATTGGCTTCTAAAATAGAGAAGGAAACTGGCATCAAGTACGTTAACACTTACACCACGATTCAAAGCTTTGGCGACTATGATGCCGAGGATTGGTGGGTGGTGCCCGACTGGGCCTCCTTAGACAAGATGCGTGACTGCAACGCTTTAGCGGAATGGACCCTCAACACTTGGGACATGATCGACCAGACAAGGCCTCAAAGGTCAAGGATGATGCGAACGGTCAGCGAAGTCAAGGTCATAGAGAAACCAGAGAAGTGGACTGAACTACTGTAGGACAGAACTAGTGCCCAATCGTCGGATCAATGAAAATGACGTTGGCCGGAGGCAAATGCACTCTTTCCACAAGGCACTCCCGAGAAGCCGACATTACCAAATGGGTGCGCAGCCAGCTACATGAAAGATGACCAGTGAGACGTAGTGCTTCTAGGTGAATGTTCTGAGCAGCCCTAGCGTGGGAACCTTACCACTAGAGTGCGTAAGCTAGCACCACCAAAACGCAGTTGCAACGATCTCGTTTCCCGAAATCCATTTCGTAGGTTATTCCGCGAGTAACATACCAGTTCCACTGGAATTTGAACCGTCAGTTCAGGCGTTATTTTGTGTGTGTGGGTCTAGTGGTGCGGGCGACAGAATTTGAACCGTCATGTTCGTTTGTGTAAGTACCTGCAAGACGTAGGATGTTTTCTGTGAACTCAGAGTCACTGAGCAATCATGATCTAGGGACGGACGAACGTGGGTCTAAACGCTCACAGGAAACGAAAACCCACGCAGAAAACTTGCTCCCAGAACTCAGCTTCATTGCGCAGAATCAGCGTGAACTCTGCTTACTTAGGCATGTTTTGTTGGTGCGGGGGCGGGGATTCGAACCCCGGAACCCCTTCGGGACAGGAGCCTTTGGACGAAGCTTATCACTTCTCAGTCCTGCGCTTTCAAGGGCGCTTTCGAAGCCCACTTTGACCTGGCTGGGCGACCCCCGCACAACGGGAATAAACAGATTCGTGAACGCTATTAAGGTCAACTGCGGGGCAAGTAGGTTCGAGGTGCCAGGCCTCGGATAGTTTCACCCGTCAGAGGCTGCGGTGCGCGAGTCGCAATCGGCAACCTGATAAAGATTAGCGAACCAAGCTTCAAAAAGCCAAACATACGTTACACGGAAGTGTCTGTGAAGTACTTGAAATTCGCTTTCGGGAAGAAACAGAAGGTCGACGAAGTCGAGCTGGACAACCTATTTACAGACCTGCAGGGCGTTCTGCTCAAACACCCGTTAGTTCCCAAGGCGAACGTTGACGCCCTCGTCTCTGAGTGGATCAACGACCTTCTCTTCTTAGCAGGAAAAATCACAGAAGAAGAACTTCAAGAAGCCATGCAATCCTTTGAAAAGCAAGGCGTCGAAGTCACCGCGGAAGCGGACAGCGGGGACGACAAAGACGACTCCGACGACGATGACGACGACGAATAACAGCATCCAGTCACAGCTGGCCCGGTATTGTTTCTACATATTGTAGCGCAAGCCTTGGCAAGCGAAAAGAAACCATGCGGTGCAAGCAAAACCTAGAACATGCACCATCAACAGAGAGAGCATAAAACCCGCATCATCCTCTTTCTTAGTGCAATATATACTGTACTTGCGAAATCTTCTTGCAAGATCCATGTGGCCTTCAGGCGTAGAGGCATAGGTTGCCGGGCCGAGCGCCAATGATAATACAATACGTCTTCGAAATTTTCTACTTGACCCTCATTGCAACAATCATTGCCTTCATCCTAACATTCTACATGTTATCTGGAAAGCCACCCAAGAACAAGCAAGTCGATAATGAAAGCAAAGGCGAAAGTGTCGAACCACATGGAATGGAGAGGAGCGAGAGGAGCTGGCTCTACTTTCTCCTCGCGATTGTTTTGATCGGCAATCTCGTCACCCTGTCACCCCTAATTCCATCCGCTAGCTACGGAATGTGGACACAGTCGACTCCAGTCGAGACGATCACAATCCAAGTGGTGAACTATCACTTCATGATGCCACAGGTGCCGATCACCGTCCCCGTGGGAAAAGTCGTCGAGTTCATTCTCGTTTCTCATGATGTTACGTACGGGTTCGGGGTCTTCAGAAAAGATGGAACTATGGTCTTCCAAATGCAAGTCGTTCCAGAACCATACAAGAATACTTTGCTATGGGTTTTTGACCAGCCCGGATTTTATGATGTGAGATCCACAGAGTACAGTGGCCCACTAAGCCCGTTCATGTACCTTCCAGACGCGGTCCACGTGGAGGGTTGAGCGTTGAACGAAGATGAACGGAAAATTCTCACGTTAAGGTTCGTAGTTGTGTCCCTGCTTTTCTTGGGCCTCGGCGGAATAGAGGGCGTAATGATGCGTGGTAGGGTTGACAACCTTGATGTCCCCTTGCTAGGGTTGGATCCGCAGCACTTCTACGCCATGCTGACTGCGCATCCGTTCGTTTTGATCTACGGATTCGCATACATGGCCGTAATGGGCGCCTTCTACTTCCTCGTCCCGTATGTGCTTGGCCGGGATATTTACAGCAAGAAGACTGCGGCCGCTTCATTCTGGCTCATGATTGTGGGGGTCATGATGGTTTGGACGACGTCGTTCGTTACTCATTATGCTCCACTCTATACGCTCTACTGGCCGCTTCCCGTAGCGGTTGCGACAGCCGGATGGAATCCGGTCAGTATTCTTCCATTCGGAGTAGGCATGGTCCTCATCTTCGTGGCGGTGTTAGCGTTCTTCTTCAACATGTTCGCAACAGTCTTCCTTCCACTTCGCCCCGCCACCAGTTCCCGGCCGAAGTCGACTTTTATCGCCGGGGAACTGCTTGTGACCGCATTCAGCTTGGACGTGCTCAGAGCCAAGATTCGCGGTGCCCCGAGCTACGTAAGTAAGGTCTTCGCGTTCCCAGTGTTCGTAGTAGCCGTTTTCAGGGGCTGCGTTGATACAACCATCAACGCACTCATCATGGGCGGGGTAGGAGTTCTACTCTCAACCTACGGAATCTCCTACCTAATTCCATCCATTGCGCTTAGTCCAACGTTGATTGACCCGCTCGTCTACAAGAACGTGTTCTGGTGGGGGCTGGACATGATCGCTGACGGAAACGTGTTAATGTTCACAGCCGCAACATGGTACCTCATAATTCCCCTACTTTTGAATCGAAAACTCTTCGGCGAGAACGTCGTTAGATCTGTGATCCTCGCTGACCTCTTGGTTTCAATGGGAGTTTGGGGCCATCACGTGATGGCTGATACACCACAACCCCTCGGGCTTCTCGTTGAAGGCCAGATTGTAACATGGGGCGAGCTTGTTACAATGGGGTTGACAATATTCGCGGTGCTAATGACCCTGTGGCTAGCCCGTCCCGTTAAGTATACTGCGCCTTTGAAGTGGGTGCTCGTTTCCATCATGGGCTACGGAATAGGTGGAACTGCTGGCATAATACAGGCCAATTATGCAGTGAACCGCTATTTCCACAACACGCAATGGGTCGTGGGAATCCACGCGCACGTGCAACTGCTTCTTGGATTGGGCGCAACAATCTTCGCCGCCATCTACGCACTATTCCCTCTGCTAACTGGCAAACAACTCAACGAGCGACTCTCAAATCTGCAACTCATCCTATGGACGGCTGGTGCTCTAGTGATGGGACTTAGCATGGGGGTAGCGGGGGTAAACGGAATGCTGAGACGCATGTTATACATCAACGGCTTAGGCCCGTTCCAAGAATACATGAACGCCGCTCTCATCGGGGCCATTATCCTAGCCTCGGGGTACGGTGTTTTCCTATTGAATATCGTACGAGCCGTAGGCCTCAGAACACTCCTCAGCATATTCTACTCACCTCACAAACCAACTGTAGCAGCCTCAGTTGCCACCCACGCAAGCTGAAGAAGGGCCAACTCTTCTTTAGCTGAAGCTTCTAACTGCCTTCATGTGAGAACTAGATGGAACACAACCCCGAAACCGACCGGGCCCACCGGAGCTATTCTAGTGCCACAGGTCCGTAAGGTAAAGTATTGAGGGGTTGTGTTTTCGTTGCGTTTTGTAGGTGTGCTCTGTTAATCTGCCTTAGGAACCACATCCTCTCCACCCTTCGTGGATTACTTGCTTACGGCAAGTTACGAGCCTCCGGGTTTACCATGCGATAAACCACTGAGACTCGATACTAACTGGTTCAAACGAGAGCGCGAGAAGAGGAGGGCGCGGGACTTCTGCAACGCAGGTGACGGAATCACGTTGACAGGTAGAAGTGTATACACCCAACGTTTGGGTGTATACACCCGCGGATGGAAAGGTGCACCCAAACATCAGGTGACTGTCACCTTGAAGCCCTCATGTTTCCTGCAGGGCGATAACACCCAATGATTGGGGGTTAACACCCAGTAGGGGGGTACTGCATAGGGAGCATTGCACCCAATCATCGGGTGCATTACACCTTGAGGCCCTCACCTGCCCCGCGGAGGGTGTACGAAACGACCGGTATTGTTTCTACATGTTGTGGCGCAAGCCGCTGATTCTCTTTAGTTGGTGGAGGGCTTAAGGTTGAGCCCGGAGCGGGTTTCCGTAAGTACTGTTTGTTCCGGTGGCGGTCGTTGATTCTCCACCTTTCAGGGATTAGTCGTAGCGACCAATATCTTAGCGGTGGGATAACCATGTTTTTTCGACGGTCTCGGTGAGGAATTAGCAAGTTGTTTCAAGTTGTTATGTGGGAGCGTTGGAAGGTTACCCGCCAGTTAATGTCCATGGCTTTAGAACGATGCAGCGCGCAGGCGTCATGCCGCGGCCTTCAATGATTATCTCAAGTGCTCTGTGACCGCCGGTGTAGGGAACTACTCGCTCTGCCACCTTCTTCCTGCAGTAACACACGATCTTTTTTCCAATGATTTCATTCGCGCCCGGCATGAGCTACGCCTCCACTGTAAGGTCTTGCAGTTCTGCTGCTCGGCCTTCCTTTTCGAGTTTCCTGAGCGCCTCAAGAACGTCAAGAACGGAATAGCCGAGTTCTTTTGCAGCCTCATCCGGCCAGATGAGTCCTCCGCGCTCTCTCATGTACTGGTGAAGTTCCTGCTTCAACTTTCCCGAGCTTGTTTTGGCAACTGTATTGAGTTCGGATAGGCGGTGCCTCACCGCGTCCCGAACGAAATCACTTGAGTTTATGTACAGGCCAGTTCGCACAAGGCGTCTTATCTGGTCATACTCGACCGATGAAAGCTTGGCCGCAACCTGCTTCGACAAGGCGATTACCTAATGTACACAGGTATACCGATGCAAATAAATCTCTCTTGGCAGAGCGAAACAAACCATTAGCCCAACAGCAGAACCAACTCCGCCCCAACCTCAACAACCAAACGAGAACAAGACACAACGCAACCCCCAACCGACGGGACCCAGCGGACCTATTTGGTGCTACAGGTCCGTAACGGTAAAGTATTTTAGAGCTGGGCCGGAACTGGCCGGAAGCACAGAGCTAACTTGGTGTAGTCATTGGGTCACAGGAAAGTTCATGCACCGAAACGTGGTTCTCTCTCATTCCTGCCTAGGGGACGTGCTTCACGATGGGTAGGCAGGATCCGCTACTGGCCTGACGTTGAAGGGGGGCCGACATTGCTCGCGTTTGCTGGATTCAAAGCCGGCATGACGTACGCGATAGCCCTAGACAACCGCGAAGGCTCCTTGACGTACGGGAAGGAAATCGTCGTCTCAATGACTGTTCTCGAAACGCCACCAATGCTAGCGTGCGCCCTAAGAGCTTACAGGAAAACCTACGAGGGCCTCCAAACCTTCAGCGAAGCTTGGATGGAGAAGCCCCCGAAAGATTTCGAACGGATCATCTCGGTTCCTGAGAAATTCAACACGGAAGAGGGCCTCAAGAAGATTGAAGGCAATTTGGACAAGATCGCTGACCTTAGGTTGCTTTTGGCCACTCAACCCCGCAACGCGAAACGCCCAAAGAAAGCTCCCGACATAGTCGAGGTGAAGATCGGCGGCGGCTCAATCAAAGACCGGTTCGAATACGGCAAGAAACTTCTCGGATCGGAAGTGAAAGCTTCCGACGTAATCAAAGAAGGACAAGCGGTCGATGCAGTGGGCATAACGAAAGGCAAAGGAATTCAAGGCCCAGTCAAGCGGTGGGGAATTCGCCGGAAAACTCACAAAGCCCGCAAGACCGTTCGCCAAGTCGGATCCATCGGCGCTTGGACACCGCACTACGTCATGTACTCCGTCCCACGAGCAGGCCAGATGGGCTTCCACCAACGCACCGAATACAACAAACTAATCATGAAAATCGGCAACAACGGAAGCGAAATCACACCGAAGGGCGGTTTTCTACGATACGGAGTGATTAACTCAGATTACGTTGCTGTGAAAGGCAGCGTCCCCGGTACAAGGAACAGGTTGATACTACTTCGCCACTCATCGCGAGTAATCCCTGAAGAAAAGGCTGAGGCGCCAAAGATCGAATATCTTAGCGTCATGTCAATACAAGGCGACTAGAACCAAGCGTTGAGCGCTTGCAACCCAGTGCCCCTCTCTGCCCGTGAATGTGTGCGCTCGCGTTTTTCGGGCCGTTTACAGGTAAGATAAGGGGACTATGTGCTCTTGGAGCAGTTGATTTCTGGGTTGATTTCCGTTCCAGGGCAGGTTTGGGTTTGTCCGCGGAAAAAAAGGTGATTCAGAGATCCCCCTTAAACGGGAGGAACCTGCCCGTCTTCCAACGTAATCACGTTCTGAATGTGCTCATCTAAGCCGCCTACGTGGCTGATGATGAAGATCTGCTTGAACTTCTTCGACAAATCCACCGCCAAGTACTCGAGGATGCTTGACCGCCGAACTTCGTCTGAGCTTCCCAGCGGCTCGTCCAGGAACACAAATTCAGGTTTCTGCCCCTTCACTTCTGGCAGAAGAGCTAACGCGAATGCAAGCCGCATGGCCAGCAGAAACTGATCTTCCGTTCCTCCGGAATACACGTCGCGGGGCTTGTACTCGCCTGCCTCAGGATCCCAGACTTGCAGGTTGTAGTTTTCATCGAGCATGGCCGCTTTGTAGCGTGAGGACGTCAGCGCCGGTAGAATTGCGCCCATGTAGGCTTGAACGTTCGGCCTAATCCGGTTCCTGAGCGACTCAGCGGTACCTTGCAGCCCCTCAACCGCCCGCCAAACAACTTGGAGATGACGCTCCAGTTTCTTGACGGCGCCCTCTTGCGCTTGAACCCGCGAAACAATGTCGCCATGCTCCGCGATGTAATCATCCAACTGGCGGATTCTCTGCTGGTTCTGCTGGAGTTCAGCCTGGAGGCCGGCCATCTGCCGTCCCAGAGTTTCACGGTTGGTAAGTGTTTTCGTGAACAGTACAGGGGAGAAAGTCACACCATCAGGTAGCTTCGGAAATGAAAGCGAGTTAAGCTCACCTTCAAGTTCGTGGACCAGCTTCTCAAGCGCAATCAGATCGTCGGAGGAAGGAGTCTTCTGCAATTCTCCTTGGATCGCTTGCTGCTTCGCGCGCAACGTGTTCACTGTTTGCTTGTCTTGTGAAGAGGCATGCAGAACCATACTCGCTGCCTGTAGGCTCCCGAGGTTCAAATTCGACTCGAAGACCCCCCCCTGGGAGGGGGGTAAGCTCTCGCACAGTTGGGCCATCTCTGCCTCAGCCCCAACAAAGCTCAACTTCGCGCGGCTATGCTCATCCTCAGCTTTCTTGAGATCTCTCCGTTTCCCCTCAAGGAAGCGAAGGTCTCCAATAAGCGACTGATGTTGTACGATGGAACCTCGTGCCGACATTCTTGAAACGGCGAATCCAAGTGGAACCATCCCCGCAAGAGCAAGGGCCATGGCAAGGAGCATGGCTCCGACCAAGAAAGCAGAAATGGCAGCTACAAAGAACACGACCGATGCAAGCGTAAAGGGCATTATGGGTTTCTTTGCCCTCTCCACCTCCTTCCCAAAGCGTGTCTCGTTAACAAACGAGTGCTTTCGCTCAAGGTCCCTTACCTCCGAATCCAAAGTCCGCCAAGTTCGTTCTGATGCAGTCAGTTCAGCTGCGCTTGCTTTGGCTGCCTCCAGTTTCGCCTGAATTTTCCCTAGAACGGGTTCGGATTGTCCATAGTCTCGGAATTTGCTTAGGTCTTTCTCGATACCCTGAAGCTCAATCCTCAGTCGCTCCGTTCGGCGCTTTTGCTCCTCGAGGAGCTTACTCTTGCCATCGACCTGGGAGCTCAGGTTCTCTTTCTTTCGGAGAACCGAGTCGTATGCGGATAGCGTGTTGCAGAGGGCGCTCGTATCTGCATATTTCGTTTCCAAATTCTTGATCGATTCGCTGAGACTCACGTTTTGCTCGAGCAGCTTCTTTCTTTCAGCCTCGCTCTCTCTGAACTCATTGAGTTCCTGTTTGAGGACCTTGAGCTTTTCCTCTCCAACAGGAACCCGCCCGGGTCGGTTGGGTGTACCTTCTAGGTCTCGTCGTTCTTCGGCCAAGTCCGCCATGACAACGTTGAAGCTTTCTAGGTTGAGGAAAGCGTTGATGATCTTCCTTCTATCGTCCTTGTTCAGCTCGATGAGTTTGTTGAGTTCTTTCTGCGCTACTACGGTGCTTGAAACGATTTCATGATATGTTATTCCACCCAGGAGTTTCACGATTTCTTCATTAACCCTCTCCTGCCCCACCGCTATGGGCTGGACAGAACCTCTCGCAGTAAGCTCGTCCAAAGTCGCCCGGGTTGGCTTGGTCTTGAACAGGCGCCTCTTAACACGGAACTTTCTGTCCGCAACCTCAAATTCTAGGCTGACCGAAGCTTCACTGGCCCCATAGCGAACTAGGTCTTCGTTTCGGGCCTTGGGCGGGCGGATTACTCTGCCGAATAGGGCGTACAGAATCGCGTCCAGCACCGAAGATTTTCCGGATTCATTGAGGCCCGCGATGAGGGTTATGCCATTGCTGAATTGGACTGGGTCGTCTAATCGCAGCTTCTTGAAGTTCATCGCGTGCAGGCTCAGGAGCCTTACCAAGCACCTGCGTCCCCCAGTTTAGCTTGGCAGAGCCTCAACGCTTCCTCGAGAATCTCCTTGTCCTCGCCGGAGGCGCTTGAGATGCTGGCGAGGAAGTGACGTCGCAGTTCCTCGAGAGGCGTTGTTCTCGGAAGAGCGGCCAGCGACTCTGGTGATTCTATCTCTAGCTCATTTTCGTCGATGAGTAGATGGAAGAATTTGCCTTCCGCGTAGAGAAGTAGCTCGCTTCTTCTGTACCCTGCTAATTGCTCGGCTGTGATCCCGCCTTTCAGCCGTAGCCTAACTATCCCGCTTGGGTTCTTTGCGTGGTCGATTGCTTCCTTCAACTGCGGCATGGGCGTCTTGCCCTCCGGAAAGAAAACATCAACTGTCTTGAAGTCGCGAGCTGTGGTCTTGATGTGCTCCTTATTGACAACGCCTTCTTTGCTCAGCTCCAGCCAAGCGAATCCTTTCTCCTCACTCTCCTCCTGAAACGAGGCCCGCTCTGTGCTGCCGGGGTAAACTATCGTGGTGTGTTGCAGTTCCTTCGTTTGGTACGCGTGAAAATGCCCAACTCCTACAAGTTGGCAGTTCTGAGGAACTGAGGATAGCTGAATGACAGGGTCGTCCCGGGCGTACCCGACAAAACCCTCAACTGGGTAGTGGGTGAGGAGAATATTGACGTCACCATCAAACGCCGCTGCAACTGTCTTGAGCGGGTCGTTCTGAGCTGTCATCAGCGGATTTCTGCTGAGGCCCCCGATTTCCACCTTCAAACCTTCAACCAAGAATTTCCTGATGCTGAAGACGCTTGGGTTCGAGAAGAAGTGCACATACCCAGAATTTCCGTATACAGCCAGCGGCGAAGAGCCTTCCTCAGCAAGCTTTGGAGTATCATGGTCACCGCTCACAGCCAATATCTCAACGCCGAGGTCGTGAACGGCCTTGAGGTCCTCCATCACTCTGGCGCGAATCTGGTTACCTGGCCTAATAGTATCGAACACATCACCACCAAGCAGAACAAAGTCAGGCCTGTTCCGTTTCGCGAACTCGATGGCTTCTTCAAAGCACCTTAGATGATCCCGCCGGCGCTCGAAACGTTTCGGTCCGAAGGAAAAAGCCGGTGGGTCAAGATGGTTGTCCGCTGTCAGAAGTATCTGAACACTCACAACGCCCACTCCTCAAGCTGGCCCATCAGTATTCGCTCCGCTCCGAGAGCGTTAAGCATTGCAGGTATGAGCGAAGCACGTAGAATGCTTTCTATTCAGGCGGGTAGATTCGTTTTCCAGTTTTCCTGTCGACGATTGTTATGGCCTGCGTTGGGCAGGATTGAGCTGCCATCATGAGGTTCTCGAGATCTTTGCCCCCAGCCTCATCTAATACGTCCAGTTTCGCGCTGCTCTGGAAGACCCCTTTGCCGGGGCGCTCGTCTAACCTGAACACGTCTGGTGAGACAATGACGCAGCTCCCGAAGCCGAGGCATTTGTCGGCGTCCACCTCGACCTTTACTCCACCAGCGAGCTCTTCGGTGGTTGTCTGGCGTTCAGAAGGCATCTTGACGCCTAAGCCGTCGAAGATTCTGTTTAGGGCGTTGTTGATGCTGATTTTGGCGATGGTGCCTGCTTTGGTGTAGGCGACTGTTACGTCTTCGTCGAGTTTTCTGGCGGTTGTGTCAGTATCGCTTGTTATGAGCATTTGAAGTTGGTCGGTTTTCTTGTCGTACCTCATTCTCATTCGAATCTGACCTGGTTAGGACGGCGTTGAATGGGTAGGTATGCCTTTCGGTGCGTCATGGGCCATTTGACCCTCGTTCATCGTTCCAGATTCCAGGAGTCAAGCATACGCATATAGAGCCGATAAGAACTACGCGAACCAAGCGCTGCAGTGGGACCGACAAAGACATGGAGGAAAACATCGTTCAGTCATGGTGCTGGTAAACGCTGGGACGTGCTTATCATCGGTGCCGGCGTCATCGGGCTCTCCGCAGCCTATCATATCAAGCAAGGCAACCCAAGCGCCTCAGTTCTCGTAATTGACGGGGGAGCGACCTCCGCGCAGGGAGACACTGCGAAGAGTGTCGCCGCAATTCGGGACATGTTCACTTCAGACCTGAACCGGCTCCTCGCGGGAAGTACGATACGTTTCTACAAACATGTTCAATCTGAGCTTGGTTTCAACCTGAACCTCGAATTGATCGGCTATCTTTGGCTGTTAACTGAGAAGGGATCTAGGAAGTTCACAGCCATGGAGGCGGGTATACGTGAACAGGGTGTTCGCTTCCGCGAATTCGAACGCGAAGAACTAGCCAAGCTCATGCCAGACCTTGTCTTGAACCCAGCGTCGGAACAGGGCAAGATTATGGGGTTGGAGAGAATTGAGCGAGCCGTTCAGGGTTTGGATTGCGGCACAGTATCGCCAGAACTAATCGCCAAGTTCTACGAGGAGGAATCCAAGAAGCTGGGTGTTGAATTCCAGTTTCGAATGGCTGCGAAATCCCTTCATCTGGACCCCGAGGAACGGTTGGGGCTTCCTGGGGAGCCATTCGTTTGGCAGGAGAAGGTTTTCGGCGCTGTTGAAACGAACTCGCGTGCGATAAGTGCGGACACAATCGTCATAGCTGCTGGAACCGGTACTCCGGCACTGCTTGACCCGATTGGCATCGACTGCCTAGTCAAACCCAAGAAGCGGCAGGTGTTCCGGCTTCGCGGGGCAGCCTTGGAGAGGCTGCTGGGCAGTAAGGGCTTCAATGAGCAGAACACGTCGCCATTCATCATCCTGCCGAAAGGCGGCGTCTTCTTCCGCCCCGTCCGGGGTGAGCGAAGCTTCTGGGCGGGAGCCGCAGACCAATTGGGCCGAGGGTTCATGCTGGAGGAAGAACCTGCCGCTGAAGAATCGTACTACACATACAACATTGCGCCGATCCTCAGCGAGTACTTTCCATGCTTCACAAATCTTCGGCCTGTCAGCTCGTGGGCTGGCCTTTATGACGTTAACTCGTTAGATTCCACCCCAGTCATTGACCGAGTCAGCAACTGCATCGTCGCAACCGGGATGAGTGGAAGCGGAATTATGAAGGCGGACGCCGTGGGCCGCATGGTCGCTGCGATATACGAGAAGAAGGAAGAGGCGGTTCTCCACGATGGCCGCAGGATTTCCACGAAACGGCTTGGCCTCACGAATAGGATTGTGAGCAAAGAGGAACTCGTCCTATAGCACGTCGGGCTTGTGAACGTCGATGCCGAGAAAACTAACTGAGAATCGTCTAGTCTCAACCACATCTCTGAAATGAAGAATTCCAGCAATCGTTTATACACCCTCGAAGTTCACCCTGAACGGTGGCAGATACGACTGGCATGTGGACTAGTCTTCTTCTTCGAATCGCGAAACATTGGATAGCAGGAGAAAACCTAGAAGACGCCTTGGCGCGGGCACAGGAATCGTCCCGCCAAAAAGTGTTTGGAATAATCAACCTGCTTGGGGAAGACACTACTTCCCGAGAGGAAACTGAAGCAGCCACTGCCGAATATCTTGAAATCCTGCAACAACTTCACGCACGAAAGATTCCCAGCTGCATATCCATCAAGCCTACCCAGTTAGGCCTCTCAATCGACCAGGACATGTACAAACGCAATTTAGAAGCAATTCTGAACAAGGCGAAGTCGCTGGGCAACTATGTTTGGGTTGACATGGAACAACATCAGTACACTAGCGCGACGGTGGACTCATACCTTGAATTCCGGAAACGATTTGACAACATCGGCGTGGCGATCCAAGCCTACTTGAGAAGAAGTGAAGAAGACGTCACCAGAATTCTCGATTCAAAAGGCATGATAAGACTCTGCAAAGGCGCGTACAACGAAAGCCCCACAATCGTCTACAAAGACCGCCGCCGAATCAATGAGAACTATTCAAAACTGATGGGCACCATGTTTGAGCGCGGCAGAGGCTTTGCAGTGGCAACCCACGACGAGAAACTGATTCGAGAAGCGATTGGGCTCAGTAACCTGCACCACGCAGACTTTGAGTTCGAAATGCTGATGGGAATAAGGGACCGGAAGAAGCAGGAGCTTGTGGCCCAAGGCTATCGAGTCAGTGAATACATCCCTCATGGAAAGAGCTGGTGGTCTTACTCGAAAAGAAGAATCACGGAGCACAAGAGCAACATTCTCCTTCTCGCACGTTCCCTCATCAGCAGCTGACACAGAAGGTCCTGATCCGGAGCCGGAAGCCGGGAAATACACTTTAAGACTGACAGGCCTTCCGCTAATTGCGGATGCCTCGGTGGCTCAGCCTGGTAGATTCCCGCCGTGCGGGCACTGGAGAGCGGCCGCCTCGTAACCGCTTCCAAGAAAGCGGCAGGTCGCGGGTCCAAACCCCGCCCGAGGCTCCAACAAAAACCTAGCTTGGCAAAAAAGTGGGTAACTCTGATTTCTAGCGTCGCTTAATTCGATGTCGATTTAAGCGCTTAAACCGATAACGCCTTGCTTCAGAGCTGGTTAACCGCACCAGTCTTTCCACTCGCAAAGAATCAGCGAATGAGAAGTTCAGAACCCTACGCATGTTCGAGTGAAATTGACTCTCCGACAGTTATGATGAACAAAACCGCTGGGCGACGAGAAGCTCCCAACTCAGGAAGCACTTTGATAAATAATAGCGGGAGGGACCCATCAGAGCTAGGGTTTCAGTGTTGCCGGTGCTGTCATCAGGATCCACATCGCCTGCCCAGGCTGTATCTGCGTAGAACCGGACCCTTCAATCCAAGTTCCACTTGAGTTCTGGTAAATCCAGACGTTATTCTGGTCGTAGCTTCCAGAAATGCTCATCAAGTATTGGCCGACCGTCTCGTTCTGTACGGTAGGCTGAGGTTTGAACCCTACTAGATTCCAGCCGAATACCAACGAATATGTGGGCGGCACCGTGGCGGGCGCTATGACTGTCCCATTCAAGGGCAAAACTGCTGGAGCATTCATGTAGAGCCAGTAACCCATTCCATCTTGCATGGTCTTCAGCGTACCCGACCCTGGAGGTTTAAAGAAGGCCCAGCTTTTTGTCGGCGCTGAATAGGACCAAACAACGTTGACGCTTCCTAGAATGGGCTTGAGAACTGACGTAATCTTGGAGTCGCCCGGGACCACAGGCAATGAAAAGAGATTCCAGCCTACAGACAAGCTAAGCCGAATGGTACTCGAGCTCGTGAAGGTGGCACGCAAGACAACATTCCCGCTGGGCATTGTGAAAACGCAAGGATCAGTTGAACAGGACACGTTCTCAGCAGTTGACCAAGCCGAAAACCACCATCCAGAGGAGGGTGTGGCTGAAACGGTGACTGATGAACCAACTGCCTCAGAACAACCACTTGGACAATTGGGACTAACAGAACCCGAACCAGATGCAACATTCGTAGTCAACGTCTGAGTCTGTCCCACATAGACAGTCTGGCCGCTAATTACTACAGAGACAGCAGCCGGAACCGTCTGTGTCGTGAAAGCTGTCCAAGAAGCGGCTATCCAACTATTGC
>JBEKVV010000010.1:0-20247 GCA_049513715.1 Bathyarchaeia archaeon
CTTCTTCTCAGCCACCAGGATCGCAATCATCGTCTTCCCTAAACCTGTGGGTAACACTACGAGCGTGTTTGCCTTCGATGCGACCCCTGAAATGCGTAGCTGATATTCCCGGCTCTCCATCATACCCCATTGGCCCCACCATACACAAACTAGATGTCCGGCATAGATTTGTGTGTCCGCACCACTAACCGCTTTTCTAGTTCGTTTTCTGCTTTGGGCCAGAACGATTTTAGCTTACGGGCTGGTGACATTATGTGACAAGGTGAGACTGTGAAGACGATCATGCTAGGGTTGGTTGTGGTTATGCTCGCGGCAGCGGCGATGCCGATGGTAGGCGCCCAAATCGCTCTAGTGCAGAATACCGCCTCATACTTCTCGTCGGACCACAAGGTATTGTACATTGTAGGAGAGGTTCTGAACACTGGAACCCTAGCGATGGGCGGCCACACGCTCGTATCAGCCGACCTCAAAGACAGCAAAGGAACGGTAATCGATACCATCACAATCTTCCTCACAGCGACCTACCTTCCCTCCCGAAGCAGGGCGCCATTCCAGTTAACCGAATCGAACCCGGCTAGGATCCAAGCGCTCACCTCGTACCAAATCAAAGTAGACTACAAGCCCGCCGAGCAAACGCTCCCAGACAACTTGGCCATCCAAAACACAAACTCATCTATCGACAGCCAAGGCCACCTGGACGTGTTGGGTCAGGTTCGAAACACCGGAATTGGCCTCAGTTACAGCACCGTGGTCGTCGGAACCTTCTACGACGCAAACGGAACAGTTGCCTTTGTAGCCACATCACCCACCACTCCAGACACGGTTCCGCAAGCAGGAACGGGGGCCTTCAAACTCACGGTAAATGATGCGGGCCAAATTCCCAAGATCAAGTCGTGGTCGCTTTTCGCCCAGAGTCAAGAATTCAGCAGCGTCAGTACTCCGACAAACACCTCATACACTAACGTCCCCGAAACGCCATGGCCAACACTCATGCTCACATTAGCGCTGACATTGGGTTTGGTGGTTTTGCGAAGAAAGATACCGCATCATGAACCATGAACAACCAAACGAATTCGACTGTGGCGGGCGCGTAAGGGGACAGCACAAGAAATATCTGACGATTAGGTTTCCGATCCAAACGTCGTCGTTTCGTGTTTGGTACTAGTGGTGCGCACACACACACAAAAACGAAACGACATGAAAGTTCAAATTTCGGTGCTCACTGAAAATCTACTTCTCAATTCTCTGAGAGGCACCAAGAGGTACTCGCTTTGGCCGAATATGCGCGCAAGGCTGTCCATCTCTTAGCCTTACTCGTCCCCCCCGTCTCTGTAATAACCTCGAAACCTTTAGTTCTGGCTGCGCTTTCCATAATCACAATTGCATATGTTCTTGGGGAAGTACTGCGCCTCAAAGGTCACCGCTTGCCGATTATCACGCCATTCACACTGAAGATGAGCCGGCCCGAAGAGAGAACAAGCTTCATCATACGACCGGCATATTTCGCGATTGGAATCATTCTGGCATTGGTCCTCTATCCCACCACAATCGCTTACGCGTCAATATGCATCGGGGCGATCGGCGATTCTGCCGCTGCCATTGTGGGAGAGAGATTCGGTCATAGGCGAATTGTTAGGCGGCAGACGGTAGAGGGCTTTGCTGCAGGCTTGACCGGTGCTTTCCTTCTGGCTTCTTTTCTCGTCTCTCCTTTCATAGCTCTACTAGGCGCAGTCGGCGCTATGATTATGGAACTTCTCGATGTGCCAGATGACAACCTCACAATGCCAATCGTCGCGGGGGCGTTGATGACTCTCGCGACTCTAGCTTATCGCGCATAACTACAGTTTGACTTATAGCGGGCATCCTGTTCTGGACTCATTTTCGCCACTTCCTATTTCAGGTATTTCCACGCGTAATACATGAGTCCGATTCCGAGTATGCCGCGTGCGACTCGTTCAGTGTTGTACCAGAAGAGATGCGTGTTGCCGGGCAGTAGGATTGAGCCTACTGCGTCGATCAGGACGAGGAGACCTGCGATGAATACGAGTTTGTCCATTTTCATTTCGCCAACGGGATTACGGCTGAGCGTGTGGTACTAGCACTAGAATTTGAACCGTCGTTTTTGTGTGTGTGCCCATAATATGGTGGTATCAATGGACAATTCCATAGCGAGATGTACCTTTCGGAGAAAGATATTAGCAGCATAGCATTTCTTTGATGCCCGTTTTACTCATCGTTCCGGCCGAAGATACTCTGCCACTAACGCACAACCAGTCCCGATGAATGGTAAAATCACATCAACGAAGAAGTCGGTCGATAGCTGCTGTTCACGCAATAATTTGGTCTTCCATAGCTGACGACGTATGCGGTTTTTTGACTTGCTGCACATCCTATTGTTGGGGACCGAGTGCACCCGCAGAGAGAGTTCGTTGATTTCAACAGCAGATCTGGCGGTTTATATGTACCGGTAATTTGGGGTTGAAATCCCCTGCCCCATCTCTGAAAGAGAAGGCTAAGTACTGTATACTGTACTACAGGATAACTTCTCAGTCCGAGAAACACGAGCGTATTCTTCCAGAGTGAGCTCAAGCGAAAAATAAAGATCCTCTTCAATGTTGGAGGCTCTGACACCTTGTATCAGCAGATCCTTCAGATTTAGCGGGCTATGAGAACTGAGCATTTCGCGTGTTGGCATACGTGGTGGCTTACGCTTCCAAGCAGCACTTCTTTATGCCGCTATTTCCCCGGCTTCCCATTACAATGAGTCGTATCCGTTGTCGCTCGCGACTTTCACTATACGATCTGCCGGATGACCTGATTCTTTGATCTTTTCCACTTTTAATCCAGCGGCTTTGACTTTCGCCTCTGCCTTTGCTAGTATGTCATTTCCATCAGTCTCAACTACCTCAATCATCCTGCGATACGTTTGAGGATTGGCGTTAGAAATCGTAGGAACATGAACCACGTGAATTGTTCCCAGTGATGCTCCACAGGTTTTTGCCAGGAATATAGCATAATCCAAAGCTCTTTCGGCTTGGGCTGATCCGTCAACAGGAACCAAGATCTTCAAGAGCATATCATAACCTCGCGATAACATCACGTCTTCGTGTATTTTACGTGTATTTCAAGTTCGCTGAGCAATTACCTATGGAATGCGAAATTTCAACATTGTATCGAGGTCTTGAGTCAAACTTTAGGAACGAGTTCCACGAATAGGGGCGTGTGACTGGCCCATGCCAACCCTCTTTGAGCCTCTGAATGCGGGACGTCTAACATTGAAGAACCGCATAGTAATGCCTCCAATGGCGAATGACTTGGCGAGTGAGGAAGGAGAAGTGTCAGAGGCTTTGATCACGCACTACAAACGACGTGCACAAGGAGTAGGACTCGTAATTGTCGAACATTCGTATGTCTCCAGAGATGGCAAACTATCCTCCAGACAACTTGGGATCCATGACGATGCTTTGCTCAACGGCCTGGCTACTCTGGTCAAATCGATTCATGCAAATGGAACGCCCGTTTGTATCCAGATCAATCATGCAGGCCGCAAGGCTCGTAGCTCTATCTGCGGCAATCAACCGATTGGTCCCTCCGCAATAGCAGCAGGTGAATCATATGAGGTTCCAAGAGAACTGGAAGAGCATGAGATTCAGCGCCTCGTTAGGTTATTCGGTGAGGCTGCTCAACGGGCACGTAGGTCGGGCTTCGATGCTGTGGAGATTCACGGCGCACATGGTTTCCTGTTGAACCAGTTCGCATCCCCATTGAGCAACACACGAACCGACGGGTACGGAGGCTCATTTGAGAACAGGATCCGATTCCCACTGAAAGTTGTCGAGGAGGTTAGGAGAACCGTTGAATCAGACTTTCCGCTACTCTACCGTCTAGGCGCCTACGATGGCGAAGGCGGGAGCACCATTGTCGAGTGCCAGGCTTTCGTTCGAAGACTCATAGAGCGAGGGATCAACATGGTTGACGTGTCTGGTGGACTTATCGGATCCAGACCCGAGAGCACATCGCCCCAAGGATCCTTCATTCCGTTAGCGGAAGAGATCAAGAAGGCAGTGAACGTTCCAGTTATAGGAGTTGGCGGAGTCACCGATCCTAGATTTGCCGACGAAGTGATTAGACAAGGCAAAGTGGATTTAGTTGCTGTAGGTAGAGCACTGCTCGCAGATCCAGATTGGGCACTGAAGGCAGCCAACGCATTAGGTCAGAATCCCACGCAGGCATAATCAAGAAACAGACGAGAGAGACCGTGCGCTACCATCCATAACCTAACTCATTTCCCAGTTTTTCCACGCATATTCCCAGTTGTAACACAGTAATTCCCTGTGCTAAGTAGAAAAATGCGTGACGGGGAACATTGACAATGTCAATGGGGCAAATGCAATGCAAATGCAATCCGTTAATTGCAACACAAAGTGTTAGCCATGAGTCGAGTTGGGTTCGCTGCTGCTACTTGAAGCGAGGTAATACTTGTTCTCCGAACAATCTTATTCCACTTAGATCGGTGGCTGATTCCGGAAATGACAGCATCAACCTATCCACCCCAAGGTCAACGTACTCACCAATCAGCTGAACGCATTGTTCGGGTGTTCCCGCTATACTGTGCCCTTCTATGTCTTCACCTCTAATGTCTCCGCTGCGAACCGCTCGCTCCATCTTATTCTTCACATCGGCACCGGTTCTCCCAATTATAACGGGTCCCTGCCAAGATTTTCTCACGTCGCTGAGGCTTCTTCCAACGGAGTCGCAGTGTTTCGTGAGTATCTCGATCTTGTGCTTGTACTCGTCTGGACTTAGGCCTATGAAATTGCATCCGTCGGCAAGCTTCGCAACGGCCCTTAACGTCAACTTCTCGCCTCCGCCACCTATCCATATCAGTGGCCTCGGTTTCTGTACCGGTTTTGGTTCGCAGACAGCTCCAGTTACGGTGTAGTATCTTCCTTGGAATGATGCGCTGTCCTCAGTCCACATCTTCTTTACTATCGTAACTGCTTCTTCGAGTCTCTGAACTCTTTCCCGGGGCTTTCCGAAAGGTATGCCATAGCTTTCATGCTCTGTCTTAGCCCAGCCCGCTCCGATGCCGAGTTCAAATCTTCCTCCACTAATCACATCTAATGTGCTTGACATCTTGGCCAACATGGCGGGATTCCGATACGTAACGCAGAGGCACGTTACGCCTAGCTTCAATTGCTTTGTCTCCTTCGAGAGCGCAGACAGAACAGTCCACGCCTCCAAACAAGGCTCCCGTGACGGCCCAAAGAGCGGAAGTTCGAAAAGATGGTCAAAGAGCCACCCCGAATGGAAACCTAGCTTATCAGCTTCAACCCAAACATTCCTGAGATTCTCATAACGCCCAAGCAGCCTACCCTGGGACGTTTTAACCCCAATCTCAGCCCTCAATGCGCATGCCTCAAACAGACAGGAGAGTAACTTGCAAGTAAGACATTCGCATTGTAAAGAAACACCCAATAATCGTAGATGCTGCAGAAACGTATTCGCTCAAGGTGATGCGTCAAATGTTCGAAGTCCAACCGACCGAAGAGACGGTCCGCAAGCTCAGAAGGGCCTAAGCACTGGGAAGTTTTGTGAACGTCTTTATCTTGTTGGTGATACGATTAGAGCTTTCGTGGAATCTGCTGAACACCTGTTCAATGCACGGAAAGATTCCATTGCAATCATGAAGAAGAACGAGAAACAGCAAGAGATTGCTAACTTACGAGATGAGTTCCGAGTCCTAACTGATGACGATGGAAATGCCCTTGTCAATACAGCTCTCGTCGATTTCTTCACAACTCTCGGCGTAGGGAAACTGATAGGGTATGCGACCGTTGCTGTTTCAAGTTCTCTTCCAGAGGGTGATCTGGTTTTCATTCAACAATAGGAGAATGCTCGAAGAATTTCGCTCTTCCTTCCTTTGGGTTGTTCTTCGAACTTCCCCTGAGGACTGAGGGGGCAATCGCAACGAGATTGACGATTGCAAGCCAGAAATAGGCGTGGCTGAGTCCTTTCAGGAAAAGGAGTCTATCTGATTCTGATATCGCAATAGGATTTATCGCTGATATTACCTCCGTTATCGTTTGGTATGGAATCACGGAGGTCATTATCAGCACTGCAAGATTGAGGCTAATCACAAATCCAACTTGAAAGAATGTTGCTCTCAAGGCTGAGGCGATTCCTCTTCTTTTTTCCGGGACCGAGCTCATTATCGAACTCATGTTTGGAGAGACGAACAGTCCCATGCCTGCTCCGAGAATTACCATGTAAACGAACACAAGCGACACGGGAGTTGCGATTGTAACAGTTGAGAAAAGAAATAGGGCCACGCTTGAGAGAGCGAGTCCAGAGGTCGTGAACGGAAGATGCCCGAATTTGTCAGAAAACCTTCCGCTCAATGGGCCGAAAGTGAGAAACGCGATGTCAAATGGGATTATCCTTATTCCCGCGTCCAGAGGACTCATGTTCAGAACAAGCTGAAAGTAAAGACTGAGGAGCAGAAGAAACGCTCCCCATGCTACTGCGTTCAGCAATTGAGCTATCACTCCCCCCGTAAATTCTCGTATCTTCAATAGCTCCAGATCAAGGAGCGGATGGCGCTGCCTAATCTCATGCACAATGAAAGTCGCAAGGGTCACCGCGCTCAAGACCAAGAGAACGTAAACTGTTAACCGTTCAGATAATCCATACGCATCATAAGTTAGCGCCAGAAGAAAACTTGTAATCGAAATCGAGAAGGACACGAATCCGAACCAATCTACTGGAGTCTTCTTATCTAGCTTCGCTATTTCCTTGAGCCTGTGATGCGACCAGAAGGTCCCGAAAATTCCTATGGGGATGTTTACGTAGAAAAGCGCTCTCCAATCAAAGAAAGAAAGAATCAACCCACTTATTGTCAACCCAGCCATTGCGCCAAACCTGAACGCAATCTGATTTACGCCAAGAGAAAGTCCGAGCTCTTCTCTCGGAGTAGCATCGACAATCATGGCCACGCTGTTTGTGAACATCATTGCAACCCCAAGTCCCTGCAAGCCTCTCCACAGAATGAACTGGGTTGGATTCTGGGCAATGCTGGTGAGAGCTGACCCTATAGTGAAGACCGCGAAACCGAGTGTGTAAATTTTCACTCGGCCTACTATGTCCGTAACTCTTCCGATAAGAAGCAACGCAATAGCGGTGGCGAGTACGTAGGATTGTGTGAACCAAATGGCTTGCTCAACATCTGCATGCAACGCGGCAGCGACTTGAGGAAGTCCGATGATGACTATCCTCGAGTCGATCCCATCCATCAGAACTCCGACGGTAGTTACTGTTAGAACAAGCCACTTGTACTTCACGTGTCATCATCTATGCGTATAGGCATCAATTTTGGGATTCAATGAACCGATTCGAACCTGAAACGGAACGCCCGTTGCCTACGTTTTGCTATTTAACCTGCCTGTTGATTTGCAACTGAACATCCGTAGAATTTTCTGGTAGTAGGTTTGGACGACACGTGGACTACGAAAGCGCGCGTGAATTAATTCGTTGGAATTGTAGTTTGTTTTAGTAGTGTAGTGCATTCAAGGAAATTGCGACTGAATTAGGCCAGTTCCACGAATCTGTTTATATGTACTGGTAAATTGGGGCTGAAATCCCCTGCCCCATCTCTGAATACAAACTACGAGGGTTCAAACGTGGGTGCAAAGCTAACTCCCCGCACCAACTTATTGGCTCCATAGCGCGGTAGGGGACCATGTTTCCTAGTGCGCGGTATGAGTCGGGGTTTTGGTGTTTGTGATTTTTTCCTGAAAACTTGAGCAAGTGTGATCGCCGGACTCTTACGAAGTTCGCTGAGATCGACCCCAAGTACAGCGATCAGTAGATCAGGGTTGTTGTGAGCCGCAACTGCCGCAGAACCCTGCGCCTTTGGGGAGTTTCGTTCCGCAGTTCATACAGAAATGAGCGTTCGGTGTGAGTGTGGTGGGAGCCGTTTGGGTTGGCGTTAGGCTGTTTGTTGAACTTCTACTCCGCAACAGTAGGAACAGGGTAGCTAGGAAAAGCGCTATGAAGACCAGCATTAGTGAGCCAAACAAAGTTTCTGTAGTTGTGTCGGATGTGGTTGTTGTGCTGGTCAAGATGCCGGTTATGATGACAGGAGCGGGGGTTGTCGTTTGGGTTGTATAACCCGTCGCTGTTAGGAGTGAATATGCCGTGGCGGTTGTGGTTGTTAGTTGTTGGTAGCCGTTGCTTGGATAGCAGTTTGGATAGTTGGGTTGGTTTGGGTAGCATGGGGTTGGGGGCTGATTGTAACAGCCATAGTAGTCGCAATTCGAATAGCATCCGTAGTAACCACAGTTCGAGTTACAGCCATAGTAGTCACAATACGAAGTCGGATATGAGTGTGTACGCCTACTCCAAGTCGTACTCCAAGTTCTACTCCAAGTCCACGAACTCGATCTATGCGAATGCGTGTAACTAGGATCTTGAGCTGTATACGAAGAACTGGGATTCCACGACGAATGCCGTGAATGTGAATACGAAGAACTCTGCGCGGATGCCGCTGTGTCTAGCACTGTACTTGCTGGAGAGAGCGGCATTAACGCGAGAAAACTAACTGCCAAGAGCAGCCCAGAAATCGAAGCTTTCTGGTGGGCAAGGTTCACGTGGCCTCATCTCAGATAAACTACGGCTTGTAGTTACCTATAATCTGGATGGATGAACATCCACCTGTGGAAAACATGGATAACTTGAACCCAAATCATGATCTATGGTCAAGAAGAAATCAACCGACGCTTTCTACGAACGCATCAGCAATTGGCCCCTCGTCATCAATGTGACATTTCCCGAATCCTGGCCCTCTTCAAAGCCCATGCCCTCCTCCTGATGCTTGGGCACACATGAAATTCAGGTTTCTTTCAGGATAAGGTGCTTAAGACCTGTTCAGTAGTCCTGAGTAGCCCGATTCTTGGAAAGATGAATTTGAGAGTTACTTCGTGCTCATCTTTGCTGCTGGCGGTCATCGCATCGGTAACAAACACTTGGTTATACCCGTACTGATATGCTTCTCTTGCCGTCGTTTCTACGCCTATGTTTGTTGAAACTCCACACAGAACTATTGTGTCTATGCTTCTCCTCCTGAGCTGCAAATCGAGCTCAGTTCCGTAAAATGCGCCCCATTGCCTCTTGGTTATCACTATGTCCTTCTCTGTGGGCCTTATTTCTTCCACAAATTCAGCCCAGTCCGCGGGCCTCTGGCTCGAACTCCATTGAAGCTGTTGATTCGTGATGGGGTGCAGCATGTCCTTTCCATTGATACTCGTCACATGAACCAGAAAGACCGGCATTCCAAGCTCTCTGAATCTTCTAACGAGCTTTGAGACGTTTACGATGACCTGACTGCCGGTATAAGGCTCAAGCTTTCTACCTATCGCGGCTATGCCTTTCTGAATGTCTATCACTACCAACGCTGCCTTTTTTAAATCGAGTTTCAATTCGGTCATATCGATCATCGTTAACAGCGAAGTGGCATCTGCTTACGCTAAATAACAACTCTGGGGTAGAGCATAAGAAAAACTGTGGATGTTACAGAATAAAAAATGACCGAATAATATTAGTGAGGGTGAACGGGAGGATGAAATTAACTTGACAGTACCTTCGCGGCCGCTCCCAAGACCTTCTTGACCACTTCGATGTACTCCAGACGCGGCTGCATACCCGTACCCAAGCAGAAACCCAGTTTGTGCAATATCGCCACACTCAAGTTGGATGGGAAACTTTCTTGCTGTTTCATGGTTCGCGATGTTGTGCCATACGCGAATAAAGGCCCCCGTACAATCTATCTTTACCTACAGGATTTGCTAAGAAGGCGTGAGGAAATCCTAGGTCAATTTTGCTTGCTTCATCAAGTCGGCGAAGGTGCTCCTCCGGAATCGTTACGTCGAGGCAACTCAAGTTGTCACGTATCTGATCCAATCGGCGAGCTCCGAGTATTGGAATAATCGAACCCGGGCGCGTACGCAGCCAGGCTAGCGCGACTTGGGATGGGCTGGAGCCAATCTGCTTGGCAACTTCTGCTACTACACGTGCTATTGCGAGATTTCGATCGTTCGCTTTCTGGCTATTGGCTGCATCTAGCCGCCTCTCAACGTGCCCTCCACTCGTCCCACCGTTTTTCGTGGCAGGTGGGGCATTGTTATACTTTCCAGTGAGCACGCCTGCTCCGAGCACCCCCCAGGGAGTCACAGTCATTCCCAGGCTACGAGCCATAGGCAGAAGATCTCGTTCGGGGGTACGTTCAATCAGACTATACTCGATTTGAAGCGCTACGAAAAGTGACCATCCGCGTAACTCGGCCAACATGTTAGCTCGACTCACAATCCATGCGGGAGTATCCGAAACACCAACGTAGAGTACTTTCCCTGACCGCACTAGATCGTCAAGCGCCCGCATGACCTCCTCAATCGGCGTCGAGAAATCCCAAGCATGCAACCAGAAAAGATCAACGTAATCCGTCCCAAGCCGCTTCAGACTTCCCTCCAGCGAACGAATCATGCTTTTGCGGTGGTTACCACCACTGTTTGGGTCACCTCTTACTGTGGGGAAGGAGTATTTTGTAGCAAGGACGAACTTGTCGCGGTCAGAACTTATCAAGCCGCCAACGATTCGCTCGCTAGTGCCATTAGTGTAACCGTTGGCTGTATCGATGAAGTTACCACCGCGTTCCACATACGAGTTGAAGATCACTCGGCATTCTTCCTTCGAAGCACCCCAACCCCAATCCTCACCAAACGTCATGGTACCGAGGCATAATTCAGAAACACGAAGTCCACTTTGACCAAGGAAATGAAACTTCATAGTATCGGACATGCCCTTCACTTGGAAAGTCGCTAAGGCTGAAATCAGGTTTGGTATAAGAAGCTGTTGAGTTAGCTCGATGGACTAGCAAAAGAAAGAATTGCAGTTGGGGAAAACTGCGAGACTCTCGTCTGTTCTAAGTTCACTTACGGTCTCAACGGTTTTTCGCATTACACAACGACGATGTCACCAACGATGTGAGATTACTGTTCGCGTTTGATTTCTTGGATTCTGCCGTATGCTTTTCGGTTGAACCGTGTACATCTCTTAACAGCATAGGTTGGGCCAGAATAGAACCCAAACCAGCCGGTAAGAGCCACGTCAAGGGTAGTATTAATCTCTTCAATATAGTCCGGGCATCCCTTGCATTCATCAGGGAAATCCTTACAGCATGATACGAGTTTACTCATAACTCAACCCTCCACAAAGTCTCGAGCATTCTCCATAGCGTCGGCTAACGTACATGTTCGGTAGGTTCCGAGAGTTGAACTTTTCCCAAGTACTATAATTATCGCTGGAAATCCTAGAAACGACTCCTGTCCAAGGAGTTATCGCGATTATTGCTGTAGCTCATACTGGTGTTGCGGGATGCTACAGCAAGATATTTGAGACTGTGAGATTTGCTCAATCTTAATCGGTTATCAACGTTAACCATCTCAACTTTGTCGGAATTCAGATCACAATGCGCGCCGAAACGCGATTATGGCCAATACCACCATCACCCCAGTGAAGGCTGCTATGAAAATGAAATCACCTGCAACCGCTTGAAATCCAGCCCCCTTGTACATCAACAGCCGTAGCGCATGGACAGCGTAGGTTTCCGGATTGATTACTGAGATTTCCTTCATCCACATCGGCATTCCATCCAGCGGATATATCGCGCCGCTCGTGTAGTACAGAGTCAAATTGATTGGAAAACATGTAACCCTGTACAGATCGGCAGACGTAGATCTAACAGCGTATGCAGTCATCATCGCGATGAGGCCCAGTGATGTCAGAAATAGGGTGAACATCGTGAGCACTATTCCTAACAGGTTTGGGCTTGGGAATATGCTCATGGGGCGAATGCCGGTCAGTACGATGGCTAATACGAACAATGCTATCGACGCGAAGAGGGCTTTGATGACACCTGAAAGCAGAACTCCGATGACGATTTCATGTTTCTTTAAAGGGGTAACTAAGTATCCCTCGATTATTCCCCTCTCTTTATCGACTACGAGTTGTACGCCGCCCGCGATGATTGAGACGAACATGATTGATTGAACAAATGTTCCCGGTGCCATGAATTCAATGTACAAGACATTTCTATATGCGTACTCCAAATCAATGGTCACGTTCGAGCTGTCTTGGGCTGATGTCTGGATTAGGGGTGATAGCTGCTGGCCTGCCTGCGCAATTTCGGATCCAATAGCGGCAGTACTCAGAGGATCAGTATTATCCAACGTCACCGTGACGAAGACTTTTGAGTTTTTAGCTAATGAATCGTCAAATCCCAAGGGAATATGCGCGATCGCCTTAACCACGCCATCGTGGAGCATTTGCTGCGCCGTATCCAAATCGGGAACGTCCATCAGCTGAAACGAATTCTGACAATTTATTCCACCGAGCTCACAGCTCTGCTCATTCCGTAAAACATCAATAAAATTTGATGAATAAGGCCCATAACTTTCTCGAACCACCGCGATTGGCGCAAGCGTTATTGCTCCTCCAAACGCGCTCCCGAGTAAGACCAGAGTTAGTAATGGTCCAACAATGGTTGACATCATAAGTATTGGTTGTCTCAAGAATTTGAGGACGTCACGTAAACATATGGCTAAGCTGCCTTTCATTCCCGCAGACTCCGCCCTGTAAAATTCAGGAATACATCATCCAATGTAAGTTCACGAAGAGTTATCGTGCGAAGCTTTCCCCCATTCGAGTCAACGAGTCCAACTATCTTTGGAACTGCTTCCGCGCCATTCTTCACTAGAATCGTTAAGCCGCCGTTTCGCCTTTTGATTTCCAGAACGAAATCGGCCCTCTCAAGAGCTTTGAGAGCGGTATCGGGAAGGGTTGAGAAGTCGGCTTCAACTATGTCACCGCCAGTAACCCTTCGCTTAAGCTCCATTGGAGATCCTAAGGCGACGATTTTGCCGCGGTCTACGATTGCGAGTCTGTCGCAGAGATTTTCCGCTTCGTCTAGGTAATGCGTCGTGATTACGAGCGTGATGCCGTGGTCTTCATGTATTCTCTTAACGTAATCCAACACGGCAGCACGAGCTTGCGGATCCAAGCCTGTGGTAGGTTCATCAAGGAATAGGACTTGAGGTTCGTGAATTAGAGCTCTCACTATTTCCAGGCGTCGTTTCATTCCGCCTGAATAACCTGCTACAGGGATCTTGGCTCGGTCAGCTAACCCTACCACTTTGAGGAGTTCGGGTATCCGCTCTTGGCGTTGTTTGCGAGACATCCCATAATACATCCCGTAAAGGTTCATGTTTTGCGTTGCCGACAATTCAATGTCCAACGTTGACGCCTGTGTGACAACTCCTATTCGCTCACGCACCTTGTTTGCTTCCCGCACAATATCAGCTCCCGCGACGGAAGCTGTACCTTCTGTAGGCGACAGGACAGTTACCAACATACGTTGAAGAGTTGTCTTACCGGCACCGTTTGGCCCTATGAGTCCGAACACTTCATGCTTGATTTCAAGATTCAAATGATCGACTGCTGTAAAGTCGCCGAATTTTCTCGTAATGCCAAAAGTCTGGACAGCTAGATCCATTGGGAGTCGCCATCCGGACTGTTTTCGAGTTCCACGGGCTTTTCCTGTAAGGTTCCTTTCGTAAATCACTCAGCTTTGATGCTTCGACGCTTACTGCCTACGAATCTTGCGCAAGGAGGGAGCCGTTCTTAATGATTATGCTCTATTCTTCGTTTGTCTATTGTCTACTTGTCTACCTCTATGCCACTGGAGCAATAACAAGCGACATCGTCGCTCCATTTACTAAACTTCGAAAGTACTTGAATGGACTGGGCTTCAACATGTTTACAATCGGTGACGAGCTGGAGATACGGTGGGGACAAAAAGAATCGTTCCACACATTAGATTTCCAATAAGATTCAAGGTAAGTGGCTATTCCTATGCCGGGCGAGTAATCAGGAAAAAATATGTGTTAGGAAATCTCGTGTGGCGTCTCTATACTTTGACTGACTGACGGCTCCTGCACATTTTGCAAGCTAAAGAAGAGCAATCGACGCTGAGCGAGATTTACCGTGGTTGCAGTGAAGGAGCACCTTGCGTTTTGCAATGTGAGCTTTGATGAAATCGAGTCCTTGGTGAATAAGACCGCCTTGAAGAGTGGTTGGTTGAAGGGCAAGGCAAGGTTCGTTATGAGAACCGTGAGGAGAGAATCGAACCCGGGGACGCCATTTTGATCCCGCCCGGCGAGAAGCATCAATTTCGAGCAGGTTCAGAGGCCCTAAAGTTCCTTTGCCTAGTACCAAAATGAACTAGCCTAGGCACGACAAGCCGCATCGTTCTTGTAGGGAGTTTTGTATGTACCGGTAAATTGGGGCCAAAATCCCCTAACCCATCTCTGAGAGATTCTTCTCTCCCAAAGCAAACAGCAACGGTTCATTTGATCAAATGTATAGGTATGTGATGTTCACGGTTGCAGTTACCTGTTGTGGGCCTGAATTTATTGGAGTAGGCGGCTTGGTTTCAGTTGTTCCTCCGTAGCTAATTGGCTGTGGCATGATACCGTAGCCGTAGTTCGTGGAAACAGACGCGACACCGACGATGACTCCGCCGAGCGCACCAACTATTCCTGATGCTTGTGAGTAAGCGTCTTGGACTGCCTTATGATACGCTTGCATTTGCAGAGTACTGTAGTTCGTATCATTGAACGTGAAGGAGATTCCGTCTATCTGATTCACCCCGGCTTTTACCACGGCGTCGATAGTCTTGCCGACATTCGGCAGATTCTCAGTTCCACTCACCAAGATTTCCACAGAGTTGACGGCGACGTATCCCACGACTTTGCTGTAATTATATGAATCATACGCGGGCGAGAGTGAGTATCCCGTTGTCTTGACATCACTCTTGTTCACGCCCAGGGCAGACAATGAGGCGAACACGTTAGTCATTATCGCCCCATTCTGCGCCGCTGCGTTCGCTGCTGATTGATTTTGGGTTCGAACTGAAAATAGCAAGTGCGCCTCGTCGGGGTACGCTGTTACTGTTCCCGTTCCAGTGACATTGACTCTTGGTATGACGACGAAGTACAGTAGGGACGCCAAAACAACTAAGCCAACCAAACCTATCGCGACTGTACGCTTCTTCATTTGCATCTTCAATCGCTCTGGATCATAGCTGAGGCAGGCTAATAGTCTAGACAATAGAACACAACCCCGCCGCTGTTCTATTTCGTGAACTAACGCCCCGTTCCCTTTTTCACATAGCAACTAAGACGATCAATTCTGAGATTCGTGTGTGTGCACACCAACTAGCGCACCAGTGCGGCAACGGAAATTGAACGTGCAGGAAGTTACCGGAATAACTTACGTTTGCTTAATCAAGGTCGGCGCATTCTTGAATTGCGCGTTGCTTGCCTACATCGTTGGAATGTCAGAAGATGCCTAAACCTGGTTTACAAAGGCACAAGGATTGATGGAAGCCGAGAAGAATGAGACCCCATCATCCAACTTCATTTGGTGCGAGGCTGTTGACGCCGCGGCAGAAACTGCAGTTTGCGCGGGCCTCGTTCATGAAGAAGATTGGGGGATTACGATTTGATCCAGCAGATTTTGAGATCGTTCATATGTCTGTCTCTCTTCGAGGGCTTGAGAAGGTCTTCAACGAGCTTCGGGTCGTGCATATCAGTGATCTTCACCTTGGTCAGTGGATGTCGCCGGAGCGTTTGGCAGGTGTTGTCGGTCTCGTCAACGAGCAGTCTCCTGATATTGTGGCGATTACGGGAGACTTCGTTTCGTTTGCCGTTGACCAAGTCGCTGCCGACTTAGTAAACTCACTCTCTCAGTTATGTCCCAAAATCGTCACTTTTGCAGTGTTGGGAAATCATGATCACTGGATGGGGGCGGAGAAGGTTCGTCGCATTCTGCGTGAGAGTAACATCATCGACCTAAGCAACGACGTTTACACGCTGCGCAGAGAAAAAGCCGCACTGCACTTTGCGGGTATCGATGATGTCATGGCCCAGGAGCATGACCTTGATCGGGTTTTGAAGAAGTTGCCATCTTCAGGCCCGGCGGTGCTGCTTGTCCACGAACCCGATTTTGCTGATGTAGCTGCGGCGACGGGTCGTTTCGTGCTGCAACTCTCCGGGCACTCGCACGGCGGCCAATTTGTGCTGCCAAAGATTGGAACTCCCTTTCGCGGTCCTCACTTCAAGAAGTATCCTCTGGGGAGATATCAGGTGGAGGATATGGTTGTGTATACGAACCGTGGGCTTGGAACGAACACCTTTTGGCTCCGGATTAACTGCCCTCCAGAGATCACAGTTCTGACGCTTCAGGCGGCACACTAGATGAACCTTGAGAAACACCAAAGTCAACGCTCGATCGCGCGCGTGCTCGTTGTTTGGATAAGCGAAGCCGTAGGACTCGTGCTCATGATACACTTCGTCCCAGGTCTGAGGGTTGATACCTGGGGAAAGGGGATTCTGGTTGTAGGCGTGATCGCGCTGCTAAACGCGATCCTGTGGCCGATCTTGTCGAAGATTGCATTACCCTTTCTCTTCTTCACGTTTGGAATAGGCGCTTTAATCCTGAATGGCCTGATCATCTGGCTGTCAAGCCTGGCCGTTCCCGAATTTCATGTTGAAGGTTGGGCTCTGATTCTAGTACCCATCGGCATAGCAGCAATTAACACCGCGGTATCAGGCATCCTAACAGTTGACGACGACGCACGATATTTCACCGCAGTCTTGGCCCGACATGCAAAACGTTCCTCAAAGACTCACACGACAACTAAACCGGGTGTTATCTTCTTGGAGATTGACGGCTGTTCCGAGTTCATCCTGCGTGAGGCCATGCGGAGAGGGTACATGCCCACACTTGCAGGCTGGTTGAAGACCGGCAGCCACAAGCTGCGTCAATGGGAGACCGACCTCTCCTCCCAGACAGGTGCCTCCCAAGCAGGCATTCTGCACGGCAACAACGACAATATGCCGGCGTTTCGCTGGGTCGAGAAAGAGAACGGAAACAAGATAATCGCGTCAAACGGCTCCTCTGACGCTCCCATGATAGAGAAACGCATCTCAGACGGGAAGGGGCTACTGGCAACGAACGGAGCATCTCGCTCGAACCTCTTCTCCGGCGACGCCCAAGACGTGATCTTCACTTACAGTAAGTTCATGAATCTAAGAGGATTCTACACGAAGGCGTGGTACTTCCTCTACTCCAATCCTTACAATTTTCCGCGAACGGTGTCGCTGTACTGCTGGGATATTCTCAACGAGCTTAGGGGTCAACTACGACAAA
The DNA here is from genome assembly GCA_049513715.1 of Bathyarchaeia archaeon. Classification (GTDB taxonomy): domain Archaea; phylum Thermoproteota; class Bathyarchaeia; order 40CM-2-53-6; family 40CM-2-53-6; genus FEN-987. The sequence continues at coordinate 17,323 of JBEKVV010000010.1, forward strand.
GGATAGGAAACGTTCAGCCGAGGATACACCGCGGCCCAGTTTACCTAGCAATGCGCGCGACAACGAACGTGTTCATGCGGGAGATAACAACGTACACGATCGTAGGCGACATCATAGCCGGCCAAGTGGATACGCTCTACGCCACTTACATGGGCTATGATGAAATTGCGCATCATAACGGCGTGGCCGATCATGACGCTTTCCACGCATTGAGACACCTGGACAGACACTTCGCGCGCTTGGAGAAAACGACGGAGCTCTCTTCACGAAAATACAAGTTTGTAATCCTGTCAGATCATGGCCAAAGCAACGGCGCCACATTCAAGCAACGCTACGGATTAAGCCTGAAGGATCTCGTCCAGCGACTTTTGCCAGAAACATTCATCATACACAGCCATCTTGACACGAATCAAGATCACTTTGGTCACGTCGTGACCGCACCAATTGAGAAGATTGGACAGAGGATTCTTCGCGAAAGAGGAAAGCGACTGACAAGAAGGGTCAAAGGAACACTATTCAAAGATATCGCAGAGCATCGTCCTAGCGAAACACTGGACGAGAAAGCCCCGTCCAAAACCGCTCATGTTATTGTGCTCGCGTCAGGTAATCTAGGCCTCGTGTACTTCACCGAATGGAAAGAACGCATGACGTATGAGCAATTGAACAAAGCATTCCCGGACCTCATTCCGGGGCTAGCAAAACACGAAGGCATCGGCTTCATCCTCGTACGATCTGAAAAATACGGCGCCTTAGCAATCGGTGCCAAGGGCATATACCACTTGGCCGATGATAGTATTGAAGGAGAGAATCCACTAGCAGATTTCGGTCCCCATGCCGCAGCTCACATCCGCCGAACTGACGGCTTCAAGTATGCCCCCGATATCCTGGTGAATAGCTTCTATGACCCTGAAAGGAATGAAGTAGCAGCTTTCGAGGAATTGATTGGCAGCCACGGAGGATTAGGAGGCAATCAGTCCAAGCCTTTCTTGATGACCCCATCAGAATGGGATTTTGATGGAACGGAGATTATCGGAGCCGAGACCCTGCACAAGGTGCTGAAAGTTCGGTTAGAGCAGTCTTGAGATAGGGCAGCAGTACGCTTCAACGCACCAAAGGTACCACCGCCACCAAAAGAGACGATGACGGACACAATAATTCGGTTATAATCGGATTGTGGAGGCGTTTCCTCAGTTTTCCCACAGCTAGCGACAGAGATTCCCCGTTCTGTCACTTCGGTTTCCGATTTCCCAAATGAAAGCAGCTGACATTTGGGGACGCACACTTTCATCATCGCCACTCGTGGATGGGCTGAAGCCACCTCCTATCCCCCAAATTCCAAGACCTAGCACGGGAATCTTGTGACCACTTTATCCTAACTCTTTGAACTCCACGTCTTACGCGACCTAGATTCTTGTCGTCTCGTCAAGTATTGTCATGGCTCGCCTTTCAATTTGTTTGGTGCTACCATAGTCCCCAAGCCTCGTTTTCGCGACGACGAACGACGCCACCGCAGACCCAACCGCAGCCGACCAGAGTAGATCACTTGTCCGATCCCACGTAACAAGGAAAGCTCCGAGGAGCGCGTCTCCTGCCCCGGTGGGATCATGAACGGGTGTTGCATAAACGGGAAGATTGAACATCCCGTAATCTCGTGACCACACAATCATTCCTAGTGGGCCTCTCGTCAACAGTACGATGCTAGGTCCAAGTGTGGTCAGTTTCCTGCTCGACCACCTTGCCCCGATGACTGCAGAGACCTCACTTTCTGATATCTTTAGAACTTCAATTCTCCTCAAGAGCGAGTGATCCCTCCATTTCTGAAGGTAGACATTCCCCTCCGAATCCAATTCGCGAAGATAACCCTGCGGATCCAAACCGACCACCGAATTGCTCCTTGTTAAACGACTTGCGAGCGAGGGAGAGATCTCATGGAGTACTGGTCCTATGTGGATTGCCGAAGAGGACGGAAGCCTCAACAGGTCCTCGTCGTCGATTGGGTCACAAACCGAGGTGACTCTCATGGTTCTATTCCCGTTCAGATAGTTGATCCTGAAACAGGTAGTGTTGGAGTTTGCGATTCGAATGCGAGAGGTCGAAATGCCGTGAGCCCGCAGCCAAGAAAGGCGCCTCTTTCCGAAATCGGAGCCCACTTTGCTGACAGCAACGGCTTTACCGCCTACCGCAACGGCAGCCAGCCCGGCGTAGGTGCATGGGCCACCTAGCCGAGGAACTCGACCTTCACGACCAATGCGATCCAGCACAATGTGGCCAACGGTCGCCAAATCGTACTTCAAGTCGAACCCATCGATGGACAAGTGTCCTAGAACTCCTACTTACGTTCTAGCAGCCCATGTCTGGCGTGACCGGGAAGAGTTCCAACAGCACCCTATTCGGGCGACTTTCTCAAATCCATCTCGAGGCTCTGTCTCTACAAGAACGAGAACTTGGGTTCATGAGTTAAGTCAAGATAGGCTTAGTGATCGTGATTTCATTAGCAGCGAGCTTGTCGTTCGTCACAAATCGGTTATCGAGAGAAAGAAGGTTGCGTTCTCAGTGTGGGCGTCTAGCTTTGCCGGTGACTCATATGTACCGGCAAATTGGGGTCAAAATCCCCTGTCCCATCTCTGAACTAAACTTCAGTTAGCTGGCGTAGTCTTATTTACAGCTGTGAAAAGCAGCGGACTGATCGGTTCAAATTTGGTTGCCCGCACCACTGGTATCACACACACAGAAAACAATAACGACTGAATGACTACTGGTCTAGTGTGACTTCGAAGTTGTCCCCTATCTTCAGTTCATGCCATTCTCGGTCAAAGTGTACGTTTCGCATGCTCCTGATCCGCATCAAGTCTCTCGTGCGTTTGCCTTCTTCTTCAAGCTTGAAATCTATGATACCGTCAACTGCGGCTTCCATAGACTTGTAGA
>JBEKVV010000011.1:0-9027 GCA_049513715.1 Bathyarchaeia archaeon
GCAATAGTTGGATAGCCGCTTCTTGGACAGCTTTCACGACACAGACGGTTCCGGCTGCTGTCTCTGTAGTAATTAGCGGCCAGACTGTCTATGTGGGACAGACTCAGACGTTGACTACGAATGTTGCTTCTGGTTCGGGGTCTGTTAGTCCGAATTGTCCAAGTGGTTGCGCTGAAGGGGCTGGTTCATCGATTTCCGTTACGGCATCTCCTTCTGCTAATTGGCAGTTTTCAAGTTGGAGCGTCACGGGCGCATCTTGTTCTGGTGGTTCTTCGAGTAATCCTTGCACCTTCACGATGCCCAATAATGCAGTAACGTTGAAGGCTGCTTTCACACAGACTCTCGTAAATTCAGTAAGTCTCATTGCCCCAGCGAATAATACCGTTCTAACAGCCACTTACCTGCCTCTGTCTGTTAAAGTGGTTACTGCTCCCGCAACGGTTGAGAAAGACGTGCAGGTGATACTCAAGGTAAACAATACTCAAATCTGCCCAATCGGAAACGCGACGAGTGCAGGCGCTTTCTCATGTAATTACCAGGTTGAAACAGCAGGCCTCTACCAATGGAATGCGACCGTAGAAGGTGAAGTGGGCGGGGAGAACATGATGGGAACATTAACCTCAGGGACATTCACATTCACGGCCGGCCCCTACGTACAGCAGATACCATTGGTACAGGGCTGGAACCTGATCTCGCTACCGCTGGTTCCAGGCAGCACCGCGATTGCAAATGTCCTTGCCTCACAGATAGCCGGAGGTAATTTCACAAGCATCTTTGCCTACCAAGGGGGCAGCTGGAAATCTGCCCTTCTAAGTTCAACTCACGTCGTCAGTGGCACCTTAACGACCATTCAAGACGGAGTTGGCTACTGGATCTTCATGACTAGAGCGGACAACCTCTTCGTGGTTGGCAGCATTATTCCAGCGGCCGCTACTCCACCAAGCTACGCGCTTCCAGTCGGTTGGAACTTGATTGGCTTCAAACCGCAACCGACCATCGGAGCTGAGACAGTAACAGTGTACCTTGGCAGCCTTGGGTCTACGTATGACACGAACAACGTTTGGATCTACGACAACGTAGCTGGCTCTTGGACACGCGCAACAGGCTCTACGACCATTCTACCCGGACAAGGCATCTGGGTCTACATGAACTCAGCCGCAGTACTCTACCCGTAGAGTACTCCCTTCCTCTTTTCTTCGCCCTCCTTTTCCTTCCGTTCACGGATAAGTTCTCTCACAAGCGTATGATTTGCAGTAGGATAGGTAAAGCAAAACGAAAGAGGGAACTTATAGCGAGTTAGTTGAATTTCTGAGATTCGATAGGTGGTGTTGCTAGAAACCGAAATATTCGTCTGATATGAAGCTCGCATCCCAGTCAATGCAACTGTTAATCAGGTCCATCGTAAGGTAACAATTTTCTTCCTCAACGAACTCAGCTTCGAACTCTCTACGGAACCTGTCGGGGGGAATCCTCCTCCGCATCTCCTCAACGAATTCTGTTGTGGTCAGGCCCTCCTTGATTACATCGTCAATGGTGATCCTGTGGACTTTGAAGTCTGGGTCTTGAGTGAACTTGTAGAAGACCGAGTTCTTAGTCCAAGGCGTGGATGAGACGATTAGAGTGCCCTGCGTGGTTTGCAGCATGGGAAAGAGGACGCTGTAGAACATAGTCTCGTCATCACGGAAGAAGGCGCTCTCGTCGCATATACATTGATTCGCGCTGTAACCCCTCAGTAGATCCATGGAGCAGGGCAGAGCAACGATTTGTGAGCCATTCTTAAACCAGATGACGGTTCGCTGCATTCTGCCGACATATTCTCTGCGAAGCACTTTGTGCATTTTCATCAGGAAGGAGTGGACGCGGTCCATCAAGATCATGCTTTGCCGAAGCCCAGGGGCGACGATGAGCGTTACAGTGTTGGGGTTTTTGCATGCGAACCAGATGGCCCTGGCTGCGATGGTGGTGGATTTTCCGGATTGCCGCGGATAAATGACAACGATTCGCTTCGAGGTCTCTCGGAGAAGCTTGCTTTGGTATTCGGTCGGATTGAACTGTATAGCCTTCTGAACGAAACGGACAGGGTCTTCAAGGTCTTGTTCCGAAAGCTGCGGGGGTTGTGATGAGCTGTTCTCAGGGGCTTGCCCTGCGATGATCTCCTCGAAGGCTTTTTTACGCCTTTCCTGTAGACGCTTTTGCTTGTTCTTCGAGCTGTCTGGTAGCTTCCTCAAATGCTCTCTGCTCCTCACGAAGCTTGGTGACCTCGGCTAGGATTTCCTCTTCGGCGGCGCCGCGCAAAATCTTCTCGTTTGTTGCAGCCATGTGCGTTAAGAGCGCATACATGACGGCGCGCATCTGGTTCTGTGCGGCAACCTGCTCGGATTGTGAGAGTTCGTAGATCTCGTCGAAGGCGGTATCCATCTTCTGGGATAATTTGTTCCTGCGTTCCTGTCGTGCTTGGGCCTCATGAATGTTCACGGGCCCTTTCTGTTCTTGGAGTGGGGCTTTGTAGGCTTCAGCGAGGGCTTGGTGGATGAGGCTGTTCGCGTAGCGGAGGCGTTCAACGATATTCGTGTTGATTGTTAGTTTTGACAAGTTTGCCCAAAGAGCCTCCTCAACGATGCGGCTTCGGGTCATGTGTTTGTAGTCGGCGGCCTTCTGTAGGGCTAGGTACTGTGATGCCGAGAGGAGGAGTTGCATTCGGAATCTGCGGGGGTGTCCTGTGATTCGTTTGCGATGCGCCCGCCCTCTGTGGGTTGAGATGTAGCCTATTGGCGGGCGGGATGATGTCGTTTCGGCTTGCATAATGGCTCCCTTCCAGTCCTGGCTGGGTCAATTGGATGCTCACCTGGTTGCTGACTGGAGTGGGAAATAGGTTTATTGATGTACTCATTGTACCTATCAGGGACGGAAGGTACACTTGAACAGAAGGCAGAAGGTTAAGGCGGGAGACGCCGACCGACGTTTCGTGGTCCTATACGCGATTCAACGAGGAGCTAAGAGATTTAACGAAATCTGGTTGGACGGCGAGGTCGGGGACGTGATCCATAGTAGAGTCACTCTGTCGCGCTACTTGAAAGCGCTGGAGAAGGAGGGCGTCATCAAGCGCAGCCGTGTAAGCCACAAACATGTGGAATACGAGATTGCCGCCGGCGAGCAGAGCAGTTGGATCCTCGCCGCGCACGAGTTAGATTACCACCCATTCGACATTGACGTATTTCAGACGATTCTTGGCCGGATACGGGACAAAGCGAGCGGCTTGGACATAGCTTTGAACTACGCTTTCAGCCGATTCTTTGAAGAAGAAATAGACAACGCCACCGCCAAGATCATGGGCGGCATGCCGCAATACCGAAGAGCCCTAACCGAAGCCATGGAACTCAAACATGTCACACGCGAGAAAATTAACGAGGATTGGAGTGATGACATGATAATGTGGAGGTCGAGGCGATATTACATGTTCCTCAGGAACCTACGGAGCATACTGCTAAAGCAACCTGAATACGTGAAAATATACCTCAAAGAAACACCGTGGCTACGCCGGTCGAAAGAAAAAAAGAATAGCGATCTCGTACTCATCGAAAGAGTCCTAGCAGAGAAATACCCTCACGCGCCGGGTGGACTCGAACTCAAGCATGCTCTGACCCAGAAAGAGAAATCATAGCTCGGAGCGATAAACTTGCACGACTTCTATGTGGATGCTTTGCGGATGCTTTCTCTCAACGTGATCTAGGGCTTCGGTACAGCTCCGGGCCGCATCTCCAACCGGCCTCGATCATTTCATCGACGGCGGCCAGAGCAGCTTGTTTGGTGAGCAGATGGCTTTGGATTGCCAGAAAGAGTATGAACGGTGTACCAACGAAGTCGATGCCATAGGTTCTTGCAACCCTGCGGGCTAGGAGGTCATCGACAACTGCTCTGCACGGTCCAATTTCAAGAAGGCATTCACGACTTCTTCGGGTCGAAGGCGAAGAACACTAAGCAATGACGAATGTTCAAACATGTTGCCGAATTCATTTCGTTACGGCGTCGGGAACATTGATCGTTCTCCTCGCCTTATCAATCACGAACGCAATTCTATAACGTCCAAGCCTCAGGCGGTAAGTGCTCTCTCTGCCTTTGACCTTCTCGATGTCCCAGCGGCTGAGAACAGACGGATAATCGGGCAAGTCGTTTATGAATTGACGGGCATCGTCTCTTCTGTGTGATTCAGGAATATTGGTAATGAATTCATCAACCTTAGGGTGTACCGTCACGGCGTACTTAGGGGCCGCGCTTCTTATTGAACTCCTCAAGCGATATAGCCGCGCCTTCTCGCATTTCGCGTAACGAGTCATCTAGGTCTTTCAGTTCCTTTTCGGAGAGCTCTACTTCAGGCAATTTCCCTCGCAAGATTTCTTCCTCCAGTTTTTCGGTTAGTTGGACCAGCGTGCGTACCGCCTCGATAACATCGTGAGACGCACTATAGATTGGTTTGACCAGTTCCTCCAAGGTCAAGTCGCGCGCCTCCACCAAGTAGTAGCTAACAAGTTAACACCTAATTAGGTTAACTAGGACTCGTAACCCGCTGTTAGGATAGAAATACATTGAGCTTATTTCCGAGCGGTGCAACTTTGTGGGGACAACATGTTACTCGCCGATAGATGCATGTGCTAGGCAGACAAATACAACTGCCAGAGATTCAAGTCTTCGTTCAAGTTGGTTCTCGGAGAGTAGCACAGTTGCTTAGCAGAGAAATACCCTCACGCGCCGGGTGGACTCGAACTCAAGCATGCTCTGACCAAGAAAGAGAAATCATAGCTCGGAGCGCGTCAAAAAAAGGCTGTGAAGAACTAAACTAGCCTTCTTCTTTCTTTTGGAAGATTTCTATTCGACTTGGTCAAGTTGGCTTCGTTGGTACTCATATGCCCACTTGACTATGCCGCTCATGTGATTTTCCACATTGAATTTGTACGCTTGCGCATTTCCCAGCATCCTTGTGGGAGTTACCCAGTTAATCGTCTCCAAATGCTTCAAGCATGATTTGACGGTGTGGTATGCTAGGCCTGTTGCCTCAGCCAAGACTGACACAGTAAATTCCAGCCTTCCGAGAAAGAGACTTTGATCCAGAACACGAGCGAGCGCCATTTTCCCCAAGACTCGGCTGAATGGCCCTTCTTCGTATGTCTTTTTTCTTCTCTCTTTCTTTACCTTCATACCTTCATGCCGGCTAAAGCCGGCTTACCTCAAAGGACTTATTAAATACTTGCAATGACATTGCAGCGACTTGCAATGCTCACAATTGACAGAAAAAGGCTGACAAAAGGATTCATTCTGAACAAAATGTACTTTCACGGGTACGTATGTCACAGGGTAGGGCACGGAAGGCATATCTCGGTTGACGACCTGCGGAAAGGAGTTCCCCCCGAGCTTACACCTTTCATTGATACCGCGATATAGGAACTAAGAACCAAGAATAGGTTGCTAATCACGTGGCCGACCACCTACGGCGAGCAAGCCTGCGCAGTCAGGAGTCAAGCGGGATACGACTTCGCTAATGCTTACAATGAATACGCGGTATTGCCCCTGATCGAATACGGAAAGCCAAAGGCGACTCCAAAACCCCCACCACTTCCTCCAGACGAACTTAGAAAACTCAAGTTCAGAAACGCAAAGTAAGGGCTTGTTGCAACGGGTTGCGTCAAAGATTATCACGATTGGACAGAGTGGCGGAGGTAGATGAAATGAATGTTATGAGCCAGCCCCCGCTATCGGGAGTTAAAGGACTCAGCATGCTCTGACCAAGAAAGAGAAATCAACCCACAATCACAAGCGAGACGGTCGGGCAGTATCTTTCTAGTATGACGGGGAGGTATGAGACAAGTAACGTCTGGGTTTACGGTAATGGAAGCGGCACCTGGACCCGCGCTGATGCATCCTACGCGCTTCAACCCGGGCAAGCCCTGTGGGTCCTAGTCACATCACCAAGCGGCGCGACCCTCCGACCCTAAGCGATCCTTTAATGTACGATTCAGGCGCCGCCATGCTAGTAGCGAAGGAGGCTTACATCAAAACACGATTATTCGCTTCATCAGCAACGTGAAGGTTTCCGGCTGAATCCTTCGAAGGCCTCGACAGGGAAGAGGATAGTGCGATTGTTGTTCTGTGTTATCCAATGTAATGTCGAGTATGTGGAGTATTGACTTTTCGTAGTGATTGTGAATCAGGATGGAAAATGATAATTACTCATGACCGCGCAATCTGCTATTAATCGCCTAACTTGGTGTGAAATTTGGTTAGACGGGGTACCGTAACCCGTGCCGTACTTCTCCTATCCCTGATCGCAATAATGTTCCCCTCCTTGAATCCCCCACAACCAGTCAAGGCCATTACACCATATCCTCCAGCTGGAGGCATCACTTGGGCGCTGTCAGAGCATATGAGTAGCGCAACTGACTCCGCGATGGGTGTTGCTTTTGATGGTTCAGGCGTCTACGTTGCAGGATATGATCAGAACACTGCTGGCAACGAGTATGAGTGGAGGGTTGAGAAGCGGAGTCCCACGATCGGGGCGATCATGTGGGCTGTGTCGGAGCATATCAGCAGCGGCAGCGATGCAGCTTATGCCGTTGCTGTTGACGGTTCAGGCGTATACGTGGTCGGATACGACCACAACCTTGGCAGTGATGGGTGGAGGGTTGAGAAGCGGAGCCTCACGACGGGCGCGCTCATTTGGTTCCAATCGGAGCATATCAACAACAACGACTGCCGGCCTTATGGTGTTGCTGTTGATGGTTCAGGCGTATACGTCGTCGGAAGCGATGAGAATACTGTAGGGAACAAGTGGGAGTGGAGGGTTGAGAAGAGAAGCCTAACAACGGGCGCGATCATGTGGGTTGTGTCCGAGCATATCAGCAGCGCAACTGACGAGGCTCGTGGTGTTGCTGTTGATGCTTCAGGCGTATACGTGGTCGGATACGACTCGAACACGGCAGGGAACAAGTGGGAGTGGAGGGTTGAGAAGAGAAGCCTAACAACCGGAGCGATCATGTGGGCTGTGTCGGAGCATATCAGCAGCGACTTCGACGCGGCTTATGGTGTTGCTGTTGATGGCTCAGGCATCTACGTGGTCGGGCACGACTCGAACACTGCTGGCAACGAGTATGAGTGGAGAGTTGAGAAGCGGAGCCTGACGACCGGAGCAATCATTTGGTTCGAATCGGAATGGATCAGCAGCGGACTCAGCGGGAACGACGATACTTCTGGTGTTGCTGTTGATGGTTCAGGCGTATACGTCGTCGGAAGCGATGAGAATACTGTAGGGAACATTGATGAGTGGAGGGTTGAGAAGAGAAGCCTAACAACCGGAGCAATCATCTGGGCCCAAAGTGAACATGTCAGCAGCGGGTATGACTATACTTCTGGTGTTGCTGTTGATGGTTCAGGCGTATACGTGGTTGGAACCGACTCGAACACTCCAGGCAACAATTATGAGTGGAGGGTTGAGCGGAGGAGTAAGCCTCAGGGAGATCTAGTATCCGCAACAGGCATGGGCAAGGTAACCTTCACCGTTAACAACGGAAGCCTCTGGAGCCTAACCGCGAAGACCCCGAAAAGTGTGTCTCCGCTACCGCCTGCTGGCTTGACGTTTCCATACGGCCTGTTTGATTTCATGGTGGGGAACTTGACTTCCGGCGCGTCCGTGAATGTCACGTTGACCTTGCCGGCGCCGTTGCCTGTTGGGCCTTCGGTGATGTACTGGAAGCTTCACGGGGGTGTTTGGCGTCAGATGCCCGCCAACCATTTCGACCTGCGTCCTAATCGAACTACGCTCATACTCAACTTGACGGATGGCGCGACGCCGGATGATGACGACGGGTCGGCGAATGGGGTGATCGTGGATGTTGGGGGCGTCGCGTACGCGTATAGTGTGCCCTTGGTTGTGGGTTGGAACATGGTCTCGCTGCCCGTGGTCCCCGTCGACCCGACGGCGACGAACATGTTACGTTCGCTCGTATCGTCGAGTAAGCTGGCGTCAGTGTGGGGTTACACTGGGACACCGCGCGTGTGGAAGTACTACTTGCCTGGTAAGGCGAGTACGCTCACGTCATTGAATGACGGGTATGGTTACTGGGTGTATATGCAGTCGGCGGATACACTCTACGTGAACGGCACCGTGATCCCGCCAGCATCCATTCCGCCAGCGTACGCGCTAGTTGCGGGATGGAATCTAGTCGGGTTCAAGTCGCAGCCAAACGCCACCGAACCCAAAACGGTTGGCGTCTACCTGTCAAGCATCACTAGCAGCTATGACGTGGGCAACGTTTGGCTCTACGACAATCCCAGTGGCACATGGGTTAGGGCGGACTCATCCTACGTGATCCAGCCCGGGCAAGCCATGTGGGTCTTGGTCACATCACCCTCAGGCGCAACACTAAGACCTTAGCCTACAGTTTCGTCTCGTAGAACAGCGACCCTACCAGCATATCTCAGAGATGGCTCAGGAGATTTTGACCCCAATTTACCGGTACATATAAACCGGTTCAATTTCCTCTGCCCGCACCACTAGACCCACACACACACAAAATCGGAGTTCAAATTACGTTGCTCGCACCAGCTGACCCACACACACAATTGGGGCCGCAATCGGAAGACAGAAATTCAAGCCATTCAGGTTTCTTAGATACTGGATAAGCGATTTGCTGACAAATCTGTTCCTCCCCATCTTTGAACGGATTCTTCCAGATGGCGTTGAATTTGGCACCAATTTGCTTGTAGAATTCGAGCCAGACTCCGCATGGTACGAAGCTTCCCTAACGATAGCAGCCCAAGCACTAAGAAACGGCCACAAGGCACTGTACCATACATTCCAGCACCCTCCCGCCGACGTAGAACATGACTTGAAAAAGCTCGGATTAGATCTCACAAAACTCCAAGGCGATGGGTTCTTCCAAATCCTGGATAGCCTGGCTGTACAGACCGGAGGGCTGAATCCGGTTAGCCAAGAGGAGCCGATCGCCAAGTCGCTCAAGATTCCAGACCTAAGCATCT